>SCMT01000004.1 GCA_005502915.1 Lysobacteraceae bacterium 2PB
ACCTCCTTGAGGATACGGACGATCTGTTCTTCCGTGAATCGCGACTTCTTCATGTGGAGCTCCTTGGGTGGGAACTCTACTTCCAAGTGGATCGAATTAGCGAGGACGCTTCACGACGAGTGCAATCGCCTGGTGCCGCTGGAGGCCGAAGCCGCGTGACCGCCACCCGGGCGCGGGTCGCTCCCGCGCCCGGATTTCGTTATAGGGTGTGCCTCGGCGCACCGCTTTGGTCCCAGCGGTACGAAAAGCCGGTGCGCCAGGGCGCACCCTATGCGAATCCTGACGTGCCTGCGCGCGATGCGATTTGGACTCGGCAACGGCGCCCACTCCGGGCGTCGCGCCAGAAGCGCCCGTCTACCGCGCTTCTCAAGACAAGCGGGTCAGCGCCGTAGGGCGAGCTCAAGGGTTGTAGGCTGGATCATCGACCCAGCAATTTTCTGTTCGACAATCGCTGGGTGCCGAGCGCCCAGCCTACAAGCCAGCTGGGCGCCATCTTGGCAGCCAGATCGCGACGGCAGTAGCATCCAGGACGGCGGGCTCTGGCGGATCGGATCCCATTTCAGCATTCAGGCGTCAGCACTCTCGATGAAAGCGTACGGAAAGCTCACGCGCGAACAGATTCTCGAAGACTTGGACCGCCTGGCTGGAGTTCCGGAGTTTCTTGCGTTTCGAGCCGACCACATGGACCACGCGGTGGATACGCTGGACCTCGAACTGGCCGCAGCCATGCTGCGGCTTGGGGCGAGTCCGGATGGGCGCGGCGAATGCGGCGAATACCATGAAGGTTATCTTCGCCAGTTGTTCTACATGTTCCTGTCGGAACGCTCTTCCAGAGGAGAAGCGATCCTGGCGATGCTCGAGTTGCTCCTGGCCAATGGCGCCGATCCGAATCTCGTCGGTGGCGGCAACTACCGCGCGGTGGATCTGGCCATGGAAGCCGGCTTCGCGCCGATCGTCGATGTGCTGGTGGCCGCTGGGGCTGATCCGACTCCCAGGGAATTCATCTAGCCACTGAGCGGATGGATGAGGTAGAGCGCATGATGCAATTGAAATTCAGGCCTTTGGACAAGCACAAGGACTGGATGTTCTTCCACGAGATGCATTCGCTTGCTTCCGAGCACCGCATCAAGGTCCAACCTCTGGAAGACTCGTCGGCGCGGATGGTGTGGGCGGAGTTCGTGTCTGCGAATCCGCGTGAGCGCCACCCGATGCTTCTGCCTGCAGGCCACTGGATCGGCAATGTCACCGCCACGGGGCCTGACTGGCACGCGATCTGGAATGCGCCCGACTTGCCTGACAGCGTGGCGGACTTTCTTCGATCACGCGTCCCCTGGCCGGCAACCACCGAGGCCCTCTTCTTCTGGTCGCGGGAGAACGCAGTGCAGGTGCAGTGGGGCATGTTCCTTCATGCGTGGAAAACCTTCCTCTACGATGATGAAGGACCGTTTCTGATGTGCTTGCAGCGTCCTGAATTCGTTTGCTTCGGGCCGACGGGCGGAATGGGCGTGGGGCTGCGCTCCGGGCCGTTGCACCTTTCCGCCGCAGATTGAAGCGATAACCCGAGCACGACGGCGGGCCTGTCTGTCGTAGCTCACGGGATTCGCTGTGTCCTCGGTCGACACGAAATGTCCTCACGCCCGACCCTCCGTGGGTTCAGCACAACCTCCCCGCTTCCAATCAAGCACTTGCGCATCGCAGCTCACGCATGCTGCTCCGCACAACAGCCCTTCGCGAAAGCTCTGCTAAGGTCCGCTCCGGCCATACGGTGGCGTACCGTCCGCGCAGGAGCGCTCAGGGGGAACGCCGCGACACCGTAGCCCTTTGCGGTTCCACTTGCGTCCAACTGGAGGGAGTCATGCGTCGTGGATTCATCGGTCTCGCGTTCTCGTTCGTGCTGTTCGCACTCGCTGCCCTGCCTGCGCAGGCGCAGACCGGGTATACCCAAACCCGATACCCGATCGTGCTGGTCCATGGTCTGTTCGGTTTCGATTCGGTGCTCGGCGTCTACGACTACTGGTACGGCATCGGCGACGAGCTGAGGGCCGGTGGCGCCAGGGTCTATACCGCCAGCGTGTCCGCCGCGAATTCCAGCGAAGTGCGCGGCGAACAGCTGATCCGCGACCTGGACCGCCTGCGCGCGATCACCGGCCAGTCGAAGTTCAACCTGCTCGGCCACAGCCACGGCGGGCCGACCATCCGATACGTTGCCTCGGTGCGCCCCGACCTGGTGGCTTCGGTCACGCTGACCGGCGCGCCGAACCTCGGTTCCCCGGTCGCCGACGGGGTGAGCAACACGCTGCCGGTCGGTTCGCCGCTGCGTCCGCTGGTGGCCGGGTTCGTCAATGCCTTCGCCGGTTTCATCGGTGCGCTGTCGGGCAACCTCGATCCGCAGGACTCGCTGGGCGCGCTGGGTTCGCTCAACTCGCCGGGGGCGGCCAGCTTCAACAATCGACACCCGCAGGGCAGGCCGACCACGTCCTGCGGCAGCGGTGCGAACCTGGTCAACGGCGTGCGCTACTACTCGATCGGCGGCACGCGGGTGCTGACCAACGTGCTCGACATCAGCGACGCGGCGCTGGGTGCCGGCGGCCTGTTCTTCGGTTTCGAGCAGAACGACGGCCTGGTGGGCCGCTGTTCGTCGCGCTGGGGCACGGTGCTGCGCGACGACTATCCGTGGAACCACCTCGACGAGGTCAACCAGTTCCTCGGCCTGCGCGGCCTGTTCACGCCGGATCCGCGTGCGGTGTACCGCGCTCAGGCCAACCGCCTGAAGAACCTCGGCCTGTGAAGCGGTCGACACTTGCCACCGGCGTCGCCCTCGCGGCGGCGCTGGCGGCCGGGCTGTGGTGGGTGTCGCGATCGACGCCCACCGGCGGCGAGGCGTCGGCAACTGCGCGCACCGATGCATCGGTGCAGTCGGACGCGGGCACGGCGCCCGGCACGGGCCGCGACGCAGCGGCGAACCCGCTGAAGGTCGGCTCGCTGCGCGGCACCGAGGTCGACGGCGAGGTGCGCTTCGCCGCCGACGGCAGCGTGATTCCCGATGCCGGCCTGCGTCGCCTGTTTGATTACTTCCTCAGCACGATGGGCGAAACCGACGCTGCCGGTGTGCGTGGCCTGCTGCGGACCTACCTGCAATCGCGTTTCGACGTGACGCGGACCGAACGCGTGCTGGCCGTCTTCGACCGCTATGTCGCCTACCAGCGCGCGCTGATGGATGCCCCCGGCGCGCGGTCGAGCGATCCCGCCGTGCGTTTCGCGGAAGCCAGGCGCCTGCGCCGCAGCCTGCTCGGCGAGGCGATGGCGGAGGGCTTCTTCGCCGAGGAAGAAGCGCTGGCCGAATTGAGCCTCAAGCGGCGCGATATCGTCGCGGATCCCGCATTGAGCGCCGAGCGCAAGCGCGAACTGCTTGACGCGCTGGACCGCGAGGCCGGCTATGACGCGCGCGCCGATGCAGAAGTCGCCGATCTGGCCGCACGTCAGGCCGAGGACATCGAACGTCGTGGTCTCAACGCGGCACAACGGCAGGCGGAACGCAGCGCGCTGTGGGGCCCGGAGGCGGCGCAGCGCCTGGCCGCGCTGGATGCGCAGCAGGCCGATTGGGATGCCCGCGTGCTGCGTTACATCGAGGCGCGCAACCGCCTCCTTCAGGACGCGCGACTCGCCCCTGCGCAGCGCACGCAGGAGATCGCCGCCCTGCGCGCGCGCATGTTCACCGCGCCGGAACAGCGGCGCATCGCCGCGCTGGAAGAGATCGGCCAGTTGCAGGCGGCTTTGTCGTCGCCCTGAGCGTCGCGGACCGCACGTCGGGGACCCGGCGGCGGCTCGTGGTCGACCGTCCGCAAATGCGCTTATGCTGTGCCGGATCGGGTCTCTGGGGGAGAAACCGCATGAACAGCCGCATGAAGTCGCCTGCGTGGTTTAAGGTCGTCGCGGTCGTGGCCTTGCTGTGGAATCTGCTGGGGTGCGTGGCGTTCTTCGCGGATCTCGCCATTTCGCCGGAAGACGTGGCCAAGCTGCCCGAAGCGCAGCAGGCGCTGTATGCCGCGCGTCCCGGCTGGGCGGTGATGGCGACCGGCGCGGCGGTGTTCGGCGGCGCGCTCGGCTGCCTCTGCCTGCTGCTCGGGAGGCGGTGGGCGCTGCCGCTGTTCGTGATCTCCCTGCTCGGCATCCTCGTGCAGGATTTCGGCCTCTTCATCCTCGTGGATGGCGCAAAACTCGGTGGCCCCGCCGTGGTGGTCATGCAGGGCATCGTGCTCGCGGTCGGCATCGGCCTGGTGGTGCTCGCTCGCCGGGGCATCGCGCGCGGCTGGCTGGCGTGATCCATCGTCGGCATCGATCAAGGAGAAAGGACACCCATGCATCGGCGATGATGGGTGTCGCGGGATGCTGCATCAGCCCGGATGGCGATCAGTAATATTCGATGTCGATCAGGTTCCACGTGCCTCCCGAGCACTGGTACACGTACACCGTCTGCATCGGTGGAAGCCCGACCGCGTACCGCATGACCATGCCGTTGTTGGCGTCATTGCACTCGTAGAATCCGGCATCACCGGGTGGGTCGAGCATGTCGTTGGCCGTCGCCGTAACGGACATGCCCAGACCCAGGGCGCACACGGTCAGACCAAGGGCGAGCATCTTGCGCATGGAACCATCTCCTTGTGGTGTATGCGAGCCGCTGTGCAGGTGGGCGTGATGCGGCGCGGCTCGGCGCCGCCGCATCGCCGGCTCGATGTTACTGCCTGTTGCGATGCAGCGTCGGCAGCGCAGTTGGGTGGGCATTCTGCCCATCGCTTTTCCCGTGACGTGCAGTGCCTGATTCCGATCGTCGCGGGCCGATGCGTGTTGCTCGCGATGGTGGGTAGAAAGCCCCCCCTGCACATCTACGAAACAATCACCGCCAACCCCTCCAGCAACCTGCGCAGTGCCCGCGCATGCAGCGCGCGGAATTCCTTCGCGTCGCAGTTGAACCGACCGGCGCGGTAGAGCGCGATCAGGCCATGCGAGTGCGCCCACAGCGTCAGCGCGACTTCCCAAGGGTCGTCCTGCTTCAGCGCGCCCGCAGCCTGCGCATCCGCGACCGCATCGGCGACTTCGTTGAGGGTGGGCGAGCGTCGGGCGCGGAAGTCGTCGGGGTAGCGGCGGGCGTCGTCGCGGCGGGCGCTGAAGGCGTGGTCGAACAGGTGGGGGTAGGCGAGCGCGTAGTCGAGGTAGATCTCCTGCAGCGCCACGATGCGGGTCATCACGTCGGGTCCGCTGTTGCGGGCGTGCCAGTGGTGGGCGATCTCCTGGAAGCTGTCGTCGCAGATGCGTTTCAGCAGGGCGTCGCGGTTGGGGAAGTGGCGGTAGATCGCCATGGGCGTGATGCCGACCTCCTGCGCGATGCGGCGCATGGTCATCGCGGCGGCGCCTTCGCGTTCGAACAGGATGCGGGCGGCGTGGAGGATGCGGTCGGCGGTGGCGGGTTGCGTCATGTATACAGCGTACACAATCCGGCGCAAGTCGGTCGAGAATCAATGGCTTGCGAGCGGGCTGGGCCGTCCTGGCCGAGGTCTCGATGATGGGTGCGGGGCACGCGGCGGGATAATTTCCGCAACGCCACCCGCGCCTGTCGCGAAGGATGATCCCC
The DNA here is from genome assembly GCA_005502915.1 of Lysobacteraceae bacterium 2PB. Taxonomy (GTDB): domain Bacteria; phylum Pseudomonadota; class Gammaproteobacteria; order Xanthomonadales; family Xanthomonadaceae; genus Lysobacter_I. The sequence goes on from SCMT01000004.1 coordinate 5,630, forward strand.
ATGAGCCCGTCGATCCCGTTCGGTTCCAACCGCCACGACCCGTCCCGCAAGATCCGCGCGCCGCGCGGCAGCGAAAAGACCTGCAAGAGCTGGCTCAGCGAAGCCGCGTACCGGATGATCCAGAACAACCTCGATGCCGAGGTGGCCGAGCGTCCGGAAGACCTGGTGGTGTACGGCGGCATCGGCCGTGCCGCGCGCGACTGGGACTGCTACGACGCCATCCTCGAATCGCTGCGCAACCTCGAAGACAACGAAACCCTGCTGATCCAGTCCGGCAAGCCGGTCGGCATCTTCCCGACCCATGCCGACGCGCCGCGCGTGCTGCTCGCCAATTCCAACCTGGTGCCGCACTGGGCGACCTGGGAGCACTTCAACGAACTGGATAAGAAGGGTCTGATGATGTACGGCCAGATGACGGCCGGTTCGTGGATCTACATCGGTTCGCAGGGCATCGTGCAGGGCACCTACGAAACCTTCGTCGAGATGGGCCGCCAGCACTACGACGGCGACCTGACCGGCAAGTGGATCCTCACCGCCGGCCTCGGCGGCATGGGCGGCGCGCAGCCGCTGGCGGCATCGCTGGCCGGTGCGTGTTCGCTGAACATCGAATGCCAGCAGTCGCGCATCGACATGCGCCTGCGCACGCGCTATGTCGACGAACAGGCGACCGATCTCGACGACGCGCTCGCCCGCATCGAGAAGTACTGCGCCGCGGGCGAGGCCAAGTCGATCGCGCTGCTCGGCAACGCGGCGGAAATCCTCCCGGAGCTGGTGCGTCGCGGCGTGCGTCCGGATGCGGTGACCGACCAGACCAGCGCGCACGACCCGCTGCACGGCTACCTGCCGGCCGGCTGGACGCTGGAGCAGTGGTTCGACAAGCAGAAGACCGCGCCGCAGGAAGTCGTGGAAGCGGCGAAGCATTCGATGCGCATCCACGTCGAGGCGATGCTGCATTTCGAGGACATGGGCATCCCGACCTTCGACTACGGCAACAACATCCGCCAGATGGCGTTCGAGATGGGCTGCAAGGACGCCTTCGATTTCCCGGGTTTCGTGCCGGCCTACGTGCGTCCGCTGTTCTGCCGTGGCGTGGGCCCGTTCCGCTGGGTCGCGCTGAGCGGCGATCCGGAGGACATCGCGAAGACCGACGCGAAGGTCAAGGAACTCATTCCCGACGACGCGCACCTGCATCGCTGGCTGGACATGGCCGCCGAGCGCATCAGCTTCCAGGGCCTGCCGGCGCGCATCTGCTGGGTCGGCCTGGGCCTGCGCCACAAGCTCGGCCTCGCGTTCAACGAGATGGTGCGCAACGGTGAACTGAAGGCGCCGATCGTGATCGGTCGCGACCACCTCGACAGCGGCAGCGTGTCCTCGCCGAACCGCGAGACCGAGGCGATGAAGGATGGCAGCGACGCGGTCAGCGACTGGCCGCTGCTCAACGCGATGCTGAACGTGGCCGGTGGCGCGACCTGGGTGTCGCTGCATCACGGCGGCGGCGTCGGCATGGGCTTCAGCCAGCACAGCGGCGTGGTGATCGTGTGCGATGGTACGGAGGAAGCGGACAAGCGCATCGCCCGTGTGCTGTGGAACGACCCCGGCACCGGCGTGATGCGCCATGCCGATGCCGGCTACGAGATCGCGCAGCAGTGCGCGCGCGAACAGGGCCTCAAGCTGCCGATGCAGCGCTGACCACGGGACACACCGACACATGAAGACCACCCTGACCCTCGTTCCCGGTGCCGTGTCGCTGGCGCAGTGGCGCCGCGTGTGGCAAGGCGATGTCGCCATCGCGCTCGACGCCTCCGCATGGGGCCCGGTGCGCGCCTCCGCCGACGCCGTGGGCCGCATCGTCGCCGCCGGCAAGCCCGCGTACGGCATCAACACCGGCTTCGGCAAGCTCGCCAGCTCGCACATCCCGGAAGACCAGCTGGAGCGCCTGCAGGCGAACCTGATCCGCTCGCACTCGGTCGGCGTCGGCGCGCTGATGGACGATGCCGTGGTGCGCCTGATCCTCGCCATGAAGATCGCCAGCCTCGCGCGCGGCTGCTCGGGCGTGCGCCCGCAGCTGCTGGAAACGATGATCGCCGCGTACAACGCCGGCATCCTGCCGTGCATCCCGGCCAAGGGCTCGGTCGGCGCCTCCGGCGATCTCGCGCCGCTGTCGCACATGACCCTCGCGCTGATGGGCGAGGGCGAGGTCCGCGTGCACGGTGAAGTCCGCGACGCCGCATCTGCGCTCGCCGCCGCCGGCATCGCGCCGATCACGCTGGCCGCGAAGGAAGGTCTCGCATTGATCAACGGCACCCAGGCCTCGACCGCGCTGGCGCTGCAGGGCCTGTTCCTCGCCGAGCATACGTTCGCCGCGGCGCTCGCCGCCGGTGCGCTGTCGGTCGACGCCGCGCGCGGCTCCGATGCGCCCTTCGATGCGCGCATCCACGCGGTGCGCGGCCAGCCCGGGCAGATCGCGGTCGCCGCGCGCTATCGCGCCTTGCTCGAAGGATCGGAAATCCGCCGCTCGCATCTGGTCGGCGACGACCGCGTGCAGGATCCGTATTCGCTGCGCTGCCAGCCGCAGGTCATGGGCGCCTGCCTCGACCTGATGCGCCAGGTGTCGGTCACGCTGTCGACCGAAGCCAATGCGGTCTCCGACAACCCGCTGCTGTTCGAGCAGGACGGCGACTGGTCGGTGCTGTCCGGCGGCAACTTCCACGCCGAGCCGGTGGCCTTCGCCGCCGACACGCTGGCGCTGGCGATCGCCGAGATCGGCGCGCTGTCCGAGCGTCGCATCGCGCTGCTGATCGACGCCTCGCTGTCGCGCCTGCCGGCCTTCCTCGTGCCCGAGCCCGGCCTCAACTCCGGCTTCATGATCGCCCACGTCACTGCCGCCGCGCTGGCGTCCGAAAACAAGTCGCTCGCGCATCCGGCCAGCGTCGACAGCCTGCCGACCTCGGCCAACCAGGAAGACCATGTCAGCATGGCGACCTTCGCCGGCCGCCGCCTCACCGAGATGGCCAAAAACACCGCGTACATCGTCGGCATCGAACTGCTCGCCGCCGCGCAGGGCATCGATTTCCACGCGGGCCTGAAGACCTCCGCCACCCTCGCCGAGTACCACGCCGCCCTGCGCGAACGCGTGCCGTTCTACGCCGAGGATCGCTACCTCGCCCCGGACCTGCAGGCCGCGCAGGACCTGGTGCTGTCCGGGCGCTTCGATGCGGTGGCGGCGGAGCTGTTGTTCTCTCTGCAGGGATGAGTACCGGCACACCGATCGCGTCCTGTTTCGGGCGCGATCGGTGCAGGCTGATCGTTCATGAAACCCATCCCCACCCAACCCTCCCCTTGAAGGGGAGGGCTTGAAAAGCGCGACTCTCTTCTCTTTCCATGGCGCCTGTCCAAGCGCGCTTGCTAACCTGCTCTTAATCGATTTGAAGCTTTGAATGCAGCGCGCTCTGCTCCCTCCCCTTCAAGGGGAGGGTTGGGGTGGGGATGGGTTGTCTTGCGAGCTTGAAGTCGCTTCTTCCGCATGCTTGCACATGACAAGCGCAGGATCTGGTTCTGTCCGGCCGCTTCGATGCGGTAGCGGGACGTTTGTTGTTCTCGCTGGATTGATGCGACCGCTGATGCAGCTCAGCGCGGCCACTCAACCCCGCTGCCGCATCAACCCCGCGATCTCCTCCAGCCGGTCGCGGATCTCTTCCAGCAGCTTGATCTGGCGGTCGTCGTCGCCGGCGGCGAGGGGGGCGGGCTGCGCGCGCAGCCGTTCGCGACGGCGCAGGATCTCGGCGCGCAGGGCATGGGCGTCGACGATGCCGACCAGCTGCATGCTGTGCGCCTGGCCCTGGCTCATGCCGGCGGTTTCGATGCGCAGCAGGCTGAGGTTGAACTGGCGCAGCAGCGGGCCTTCGATGAACGTGACGTCCTGGATGTTCTCCAGCGGGATGGTCTTCTCCACCTGGAACAGGATGCCCTTGCGGAAGCTCAGCACCTTGTCGTCGAGTTCGCACTTGAGTTTGCGGAAGTACTCGGCGGCCCACCACTGGCCCGGTCCCAGCACCCAGACCAGGATCAGCGGGCTGAGGACCACGGTGATCAGCAGCATCCAGGCCACGTAGATCAGCATGTAGCGGCGGACCAGCGGGTTGAAGCTGGCGACATAGGGGGCGTGATCGGACATGCGGGACTCTGGCGGGCGGCCGGGGCGGGATTGTGTCATGCGCCCCGAGGGCGCTGCACGGAGGCTGCATCCGGCCACGGGTGCGGCCCGTAGGCATTGACCGTGGATCGCCTGCAGGGGAGTCTGTGGGCGGACGAACCCGGAGTCGACCCATGCGCCTGAAACTGTTCGCCAAGCTCTACCTGATCGTCCTGCCCGCGTTCTTCGCCATCGACCTGGTCTGGCTGGGTCTGCTGGCCAAGGATCTCTACGATGCCCAGATCGGCGCGCTGCTCAAGGCCGACGTGAACTGGACGGCCGCGATCGCCTTCTATCTGGTGTTCATCGCCGGGATCGTGCATTTCGTGCTGATGCCGGCGGTCGAGAAGAAGTCGCTCAAGCAGGCAGCACTGAACGGCGCGGCCTTCGGCTTCGTGACCTATGCGACCTTCGACCTGACCAGCCTCGCCCTGATCCGCGACTGGCCGCTGCTGATCACCGTGGTGGACCTGGCCTGGGGCACCGTGCTGACGTGCAGCGTGTCCTCGATCGCCTTCGCCGTGAATCGCATGGGAGCCAAAGCGCGATGAACTTCATCGGACTCGATCATCTTGGCTGGCCGGCTGCTGTGATGGTGGCGCTCGCGGTCTTCATGTGGCTGCTGAGCGTGAAGCTGCGCGACGTGAGCATCGTCGACAGCGCCTGGTCGATCTTCTTCCTGCTGTTCGCGCTGGTCTTCGTGTGGCGGCTCGGCGACCGTTCGCCGGCGACGCTGGCGATGCTGGCCCTGGTCGCGGCCTGGGCGCTGCGCCTGTCGATCTACATCACCTGGCGCAACCACGGCCATGGCGAGGACCGGCGCTACCAGGCGATCCGCGCGCGGAACCAGCCGAATTTCGAATTCAAGAGCCTGTACCTGGTGTTCCTGCTGCAGGCGGTGCTGGCGTTCGTGATCGCGATGCCGCTGCTGCCCGCGCTCAACGGCGCGCGCGACGCCAACCTGCTGACCTGGATCGGCATGGCCGTGGCGGTGTTCGGCCTGCTGTTCGAAACCATCGGCGATGCGCAGATGGCGCGCTTCAAGGCCGATCCCGCCTCGGCGGGGCAGGTGATGGATCGCGGCCTGTGGCGCTACACGCGGCATCCGAATTATTTCGGCGAATCGATGTTCTGGTGGGGCGTGTGGATCGCCTCGTCGAGTCTCGGTGGCGCGTGGACGGTGTTCTCGCCGGTGCTGATGACCTTCCTGCTGCTGCGCGTCTCGGGCGTGCCGCTGCTGGAGGCGGATCTGAAGCAGCGGCGGCCGGCCTATGCGGAATACCTGCGGACGACCTCGTCGTTCGTGCCGTGGCCGCCGAAGCGCTGAGGCGGCTGCGGCCCTTGCCATCGTTGATCTCCCGGCCTCAGCTCGTCCACGCACGGATGAAGGGCGCGAGCTGCGGCAGCAGGTCGACGGTGCCGTGCAGGGCCACGACCAGCCACAGCGAGCGGGTGCGCGCCCACAGCACGCCGAAGGCGATGCCGGCGGGCGCGATCATCACGATCGAATAGGCCACGGCCCAGGGCAGCGTCGCTTCGGCGACGCCTTCCATCGCGTGCGCGCCGCGCAGGTACAGGCCGGGGGCGTGGGCGAGGCCGAAGAGCAGCGAGGCCCACAGCACGGCCGCGACCTGCGAACGCGTGGCATCGGCGATGCGCTGCTGCAGCACGCGGCGGAACAGCACTTCCTCGCACAGCCCGGCTTCGACGACCTGCCACAGCCAGCAGAGTGGAATCGCCCACAGCAGCGTGCCGAGCGTCGGTGCGAGTTCGCGCAGCGTCGTGAGTCCGCGTCCGAACACGGCCTGGAAGGCGACGAAAGCGAGGGCCATGCCGACGAACACCCACCACAGCCGCGCGTTGCCGAAGCGCGGGCGGAGCGTGCTGCCGCGCAGGAACAGCAGCACGGGCAGCACGACCATCGTCGCCAGCTTCAGCACGGTCTGGGCAATCGATTGCGCGGGTTCGTCCGGCCATTGCGCCTGCAGCGCGCTGAAGCCCCAGCCCAGCACGAGCACGGCGAACAGGCCGAGGTAGAGCAGGGGCCCCGCCAGCCGCTTCGAGGGTGCCGACAGGCGCGGCCGGTCGTCGTGGCCACGGCTGCGGCCACGCGTGAGCAGCCAGGCGAGGGCGGGGAAGGCGCCGCCCAGGATGGCCATCAGGAAGAGCGGCTCGACGAGGCTGGCATCCGGCATGCGCGCCAGCACCGCGAGCGACAGCGCATAGGCCGGCAGCGCCACGGCCGTGGCGATCAGGGCGGGGCGTCCGGGCAGGGGCAGTGCCATGGCCCGGAATGATGCGCCCGCTGTGCGGTGTCGCCACGCGGCATTGGTCACCCAACCAATGACAGGGGCGACTTGCGTCATGCCGAAAACGGTCGTACGTCACGTGATCAGTCTTATGGGAGTGACGTACTCTGCCGCATGTGCCGAAGCGTGAAGCCCGTCGCGGTCGGTCGTCGCGAATCGGCGTTTCATCGCTTCCCTCTGGGGAGGTCGCATGAGCAGTACCCGTTCCTCGAATCGAGCCGCGAAGCTCGAACAGATCGCACGTGTCGTCCTGGGCGCGGCGCTGGCCGCTGCGGTGATCTGGGCCATGGCCGAAGGCGGCATGCCCTGGTCTGCCGCCGGGGCGCCCTGATCGCCGGCAGCGACGCTATCCTGCGGCGATGTCCGCACACGCCTCCGAAGCCCCCCTCGACAACCCGTTCTGGACCGCGCTCGCATCCCGTCATGCGCCGCTGGCCCTGCGCCACGGCGAGGTGGCGCGCTACCCGGCGGACATCGCGCCCTTCCTCGGCCTGGCGCATGCCGATGTCGATGTGACTGACGCCTTCGACGTACTGGTACCGCCGGGCGACAGCGTCTATCTGCTCGGCATCGCGCCGGCCCATGTGCCCACAGGCTGGCGACTGGACGCCTTCGCACCGCTGGCGCAGATGATCCGGGAAACGCCGGTCGACGTGCCCGAGGGCGGCACCGTGCGCCGACTCGACGACGACGACCGCGACGACGTGCTGGCCCTGACCGCCCTGGTCTACCCGCACTACTTCCGGCCACGCACCATGACGCTCGGCCGCTACTTCGCGATCCATGACGACGGTGCGCTGGCCGCGATGGCCGGGGAACGGTTGGCGACCGAAGACTTCCAGGAAGTCAGCGCGATCTGCACGCATCCCGATCACCTCGGGCGCGGCCATGCGCACCGGCTCACCGCGTTGCTCACCAACGACATCCTCGCCCAGGGCCGAACGCCGTATCTGCACGTCAGCCACGCCAACGCGCGTGCCAAGGCGCTGTACGAACGCATCGGCTACCGGGTGCGCCGCGACATCGGCTTCTGGGCGCTGCGACGCGAGGCGTGAAGTCCCCACCGTCGATGTCGCAGTCGTGGCGTGCAAGCCCCCTTTGGAAAAGGGGGCGGCGGGCGCGCAGCGTCCGCGGGGGATTTGCGTCCCTTCGCTCATGGCGGCGCGGATGGATCCACGCTCCGGGATGGCAAATCCCCCCGCCGCGCTTCGCGCGTCGACCCCCTTTTTCAAAGGGGGCGAACGTCGCGTCGCGATGCATCGTGCATGTTCCGGATGCGAGGGCCGGTCGCGTCGGCGATGCCGGGTCATTGAGCAGGCACGAAATCCGCCGGATCGATTTCCTCGGCCAGCAGCAGGCGGATGTCGCTGGCGGGTAGCAGGGTCTTCAGCTGCACGGACAGCGGCTTGAGCTGATCGTGCTGCGTGCACAGCAGCCAGATGCGCTCGACCATGTCCTCGAAGCTCGATGCGGGATCCCAGGGCACGGCGCCGCTCTGCGCCACGATCTGCAGCAGCTGTCGGGCGATGCCGCGCGCCTGTTCCACCTTGATCGCGTGCGGCTGCAGCGCATCCTGCACGCTGTGCTGGAGCTCGTGGAGCAGGGCCGAAGCCGCGGCGGTCTGGCGACGGCGCAGCGTGCCGCGCCTGTCGTCGTCGAACATCGGCGCGAGCACGCGCGACTTGTAGCCGGCGATGTCCGCCGCCGCGACCAGCCGGTGGCCGGACAGCGTGTTCTCGGTGGCGTCGATCCAGGCGAGCAGCTGCGGCAGCGCCTGCGAGGACCTGCGTTCGAAGAGACGGACCAGCGCCGGGAACTGCAGCAGTGCGTCGGACAGTTGCCGGGTCAATTGCAGCGTCGATCTGAACATGGCGTCACTCCGGCAGCAGGCGGCGTTCGATGGTGCCGTCGCTCTTCTCGATCGTCTGCCATTCCATGCCGTCCTCGCCGATCTTCAGGCGGATGCGGACGATGTCCTCGGGGCGCTGTTCGCGCAGGCGATGCGATTCGGCGACGACTTGGAGCTGGTCGAGCGACGTCTTCTGCTCGACGCCGGTGACCAGGGTGGCGCAGCGCTTGGTCAGTCGCTCGATCATCCGCTCGGGGCTGAATTCGATGCCGGGCATGACCTTGAACAGGTCGTGGCGTTCGGCGATCTCGGCGAAGCACTGGGCGGTCCTGTCCGAGAACACGAAGAAACTCTTGTCGGACGGATCCTGGCGCAGCAGTTCGACCAGGGCGGGCGTTTCCTCCGACAGCGCGGCGACCATGTCGTTCGACGCGAGCAGGGGCAGCTCGGCCGCGCCGATGCTGGCGCAGACCTCGCGATAGATCTCGGTCCTGAAGCGATCGTTGCCGATCGGCGCGAGCTGGTACTCGACGCGGTCGACCAGGCCTTCGATCGCGACGGGGATGGTCAGTTCGATGTCGCCGATGCGCATGCGCGGCACGGCGAAGTGCTTGAGCAGGTCGTGGCGCGCGTACTGTTCGGCGACCGCGACGGTCTGCGCATCGGCCATCACGCGCGCATTGGTGACGCTGGCGATCAGGCCGCCGAGGTATTCGTTGAGGGTGGGCATGTCGATGTCCTGTGAACGGATGCGAGGGAAGTGGGGCCGGCCGGATGGCCGGCCCCGGTGACGCAGGTGATGCCGTTACTGCGCGGCGATGCTGTCTTCCAGCATGGTCAGGATGCGGTCCAGGCCGGCCGGCAGTTCGTCGTTCACCGCGCGAACGCGCACGCCGAGGGTGTAGGTACGCTCGGTGCTCGTGCCGCTGCTGGAGGTGCGCTTGTACGAGGCCGAGGCCTTGAAGTTCACCTTCCAGAACTTGGCGCTGATTTCCGCGCTGCCGGCGAATTCGCTGGACACGTTGCTGGTTTCGGTCGACGTCAGCTTGGCGTTGAAGTCGATGTTGACTTCCTCGATGCGCAGCGCCGGGATGGTCAGCATGGTCAGGAACGGCACCGAGATCAGCACTTCCGCTTCGTTGAACGGCTGGTTGTTCGGCGCGGTGGTCGCGGCGGGATCGTAGGTCGGGTTCGGGACCTTCTTCGTGTACTTGAAGTCGACGTAGCGCAGTTCGTAGTCGGGCGCCTGCGCGGTGCCGACGTTCTTGAAGCCGACTTCCTGGATGAAGCTGACCTGCGACATCGACGCGGCGTGCTGCGCATCCACGGCGGCCTGCAGCGGGCCGCCGATGTAGACGCTGAAGTCGAGGCTGTTGAGTTCCTGGACGAGGTTGGGCATGTGTTGCTCCTTGGGAATGTGCCTACTCGTGGTGTGCGGCTTTTCGGCGTCCGCCGCTGCGTGTGGCGCCGTCCTCCGCCGCGTCGTCGCCCTCCGTGGCGACGACGCCCGCTTCGGTTGCGTCCTTGCGGAACGCGGCGTCCTGCCGCGTTCCCGGCGATTCGCGAGGGCTCCGCGGGCACGCATCCCGTCGGTCGCGAATGGGGTGTTCTCTTCCTTGGCGACCATTCTCCTGATCGGCTTCGCACCGGCTGCGACCCATTGCATCGGCATTGGTCGCCCGGGGAACACTGCGTTCGTGCCGTGCGTCCATGCGGTCGCAGCGCATGCGCCATGGCCGTGCGACAAAGAAAAAGGCCCGGGACATGCCCGGGCCTTCGTCATCCGCAGCTTCGCGCCGGATGTCAGAACGTGACGCTCCAGCTGTTGATGTAGCCGGTGTCGGCCGTGGCGTTGTCGTTCACGCGCAACCTCCAGGTGCCGTTCAGCGGTTCGGTCGACAGGTTCACGCTGTAGGTCTGGTTGATGTTGTCCGTGCTGCTGCCCGTCCGGTTGTGCAGGACGTAGATCGAACCGTCGGGCGCGATCAGGTCCACCTTCAGGTCGCCGATGTAGGTGTGGACGATGTTCACCGCGACAGGGGTGCCCGACGGTGCGTTGCCGGTGCGGCCGGAGACGGTAATCGTGCTCTCGACCGTGGCGTTGTCTCTGATCGTGACATCGGTTCCGTTGCTGTAGGTCTGCGCACCGCTGCCGCTCGTCACCGTGACCGACTGCGTCCTCGTGTGGGTCAGCCCGCCGTTGTCCGTCACCGTCAGCGTGACCGTGTACGTGCCGGCCGCAGCGTAGGTCTTCGTCGGATTGGCCAGCGTCGACGTGGTGCCGTCGCCGAAATTCCAGCTGCGCGAGGCGATGCTGCCGTCGCTGTCGGTCGAGGTGTCGGTGAACGTCGCGGTCAGCGAGGACGTGCTGACGGTGAAGTTCGCCACCGGCGCGACGTTGCCGCCGCCACCGCCGCTGGTGATGTTGACCAGCACCGCGTTCGGCGTGCCCACCTTGCCCGAGGCGTCGGTGCCCTGCACGTAGAAGATGTGGCGGCCGGCGCTCAGGCCGGTGGTCGACACGCTGGCCGTGACGGTCTCCCGCGTGCTGTTGAAGCTGCCATCGCTCGCGGACATCGTGATGGCGCTGGCGCCAGACTCCCAGGGCGGCGTGTCGATGTAGACGCGCGCCGACGAGATGGCGTGCGTGGCTTCGGTGCCGTTGGTCTGGTTGAACTGGCTGTCGTCCAGCACCGCGCTGATCGTCACCGGCGTGCCGGCGGCGACCGAACTGCTCGACGCGGACACGCTGACCGTGTTCGGCCCGGCCGGGTAGCGGTAGGGCGCGGTGAGGTTGCGCGCGGAATACTTCAGCGCATTGAGGTTGCGCGGCAGCGTGGTGCCCTCGAAGGTCGAGCACGACTCGAAGAACGCGACGCCCAGTTCGATCGTGTAACTGGGCACGCCGAGCAGGCCGTACATCGTGTCGTCGGTGGTGCCGTCGGTGGGGTACAGGCCGACCGATTGCTCGGGCTTGTAGTTGTTGAAGTAGGCCATGCGCCGACCCAGGGTCTGCAGCGCGGTGCTGTTCGGCGCCGGGCTGGTCGTGTCGCCCCACGGCCACAGCACGAGCTGCGAGTAGCTGTGGATGTCGAGGAACAGGCCCTGGTAGTCGTCCGGTGCCGCGCTGCTGGCCGCATCGCCGCGGCGGTCGGGGAAGATGCCGCCGCTGTAGGTGCCGCCTGCGCCGGGCGTGCCCGCGACCAGACGCACCAGGTTCTGCGTTTCCGGTTCGGAGGCTGCGCTGGGGCCGTGGTAGGTCTCGGCGCAGGCATTGCTGCTCGAACCGCCATTGGTGTTCCAGTGGAACGGGAAATTGCGGTTGAGGTCGACGCCGACGCTGCTCGCGCTGCAGCTGCCGTTGGTGTTGTTGACGTTCTTGCGCCAGGACGAACCGGCCTCCGCCTTCTTGCGGCCGTCCGGATTGGCCTGCAGCACCAGATGGAACACGTAGTTGTCCATCAGCCAGGTGGCTTCCGGGTCGGTGCCGTAGCCGTTCACCAGCCACTCGGCGAAGCGCGTGGTCAGCTCGGCGGGCGTGTACTCGCGCGCGTGGATCGAGCCGAACACCACCATCGCCGGCTTGTTCGGACGACTGGCGTTCGTCGCGGAGTTGGTCAGGCGCAGCACCTTCATGTCGTAGCCGCCCTGGTTGCGCGACTTCAGCCACGAGGGACCGATGTTGGTCACGGTCGCGAGTGCGGGCTTGCTGCTCGCGAGCTGGTTCATCGTGGTGTAGGTCTCTTCCACGGTGCGGTAGCAGGCATAGCCGCTGATGCTGCGCGTGCCGAACATGCCGGTGCGCATCGCGCGCTCGGCGCTGCGGATGCGCGCGGTCGCGGCGTGGTCGATCGTCACCTGCAGGCCGAGCGCGCGCATTTGCGCGATTTCCGCCGCGCTGGCTTCGACGCGGGCGGTCTTCGTGGCCTGGTCGACGATGAGGTGCTGGAACATCGCGCCGACCTGCCTGAGCTGGGACGGATCGCGGTAGCGGATGGTCACGAAGGACAGTTCGTCCTGCGCAGCGGTGGCGGTGTCGCCCATCGCATGCGGTGCGGCATCGATCGGTTGGGTGATACTGAGTAACAGGGCCGCAGGCAGCGCGGCCCCCAGGAACAGGCGGGCTTTCATAACGTCTCCATTCGTTTGAATTGTCTGAAACGGTGCAAACAGCGATGTGTGCAGAAAAGCCACGTGCGTGTGGCGAAGCGCCGGGGGTGTCGCGTGTTTGCCGTGAAAGTTGGTGATTTGCAAATCCGCGGACTTTCGTCGCGAAAGCGGATGCGGTCGGCTGCATCGCCCCGGGCGGACGGCGCAAGGCCACCTTGCGCGGTTTGGCGGAAAGCGATTGTTTTTGCAGGATGAACGTTGTCCGATCGCGCGGCTGCGCATGGTCGGCGGGGATGGTTCGCGCAGACGGTATACGTGCCGCGCTGTTGCATTGCAGCACCTGCTTGCGATGGTCGGCCAAGCATGTCGTTGGGCATGGCTGACCGCGCTTTGCGACACCAGTCTCGTTTGCTCATGCCGTCGACGCATGAGCGCGTGACCTCGGCGGCGGCGCGAGCGATGCATCGCGATCCGTTGGATCGGTTAGCCTGTCGGCATGGCCTCCCTGCTCATCCTCGGCGCCACCGGCCTGGTCGGTGGCCATCTCCTTCGCCTGGCACTTGATGACGTCCGCGTCGATCGCGTCGTCGCGCCCGTGCGGCGGGCCCTGGCCATGCCCCGCGGCGCCATCCCATCCAGGCTCGAAGCCCCGGTGGTCGACTTCGATGCCTTGCCCGGCGATGCGCCGTGGTGGCGCGTGGACGCGGTCGCCTGCGCGCTCGGCACCACGATCCGCGACGCCGGTTCACGCGAGGCGTTCCGTCGCGTGGATGTCGAGTACGTGGTCGAGGCCGCGCGTCGCGCACGCGAGGCCGGCGCGCGGAGCTTCGCGCTCAATTCCTCGGCGGGCGCGAACCGGTCCTCGTTGGGTTTCTACCTGCGCTGCAAGGCGGAGGCGGAAGACGCCGTGGCTGCGCTGGGCTATCCCTCGTGCACGATCGTGCGACCGTCGATGATCGGCGGCGAGCGCGTGCGGAAACGCACGCTGGAACACATCGCGGTGCGCATCGGACGCGCCTGCGCACCGGTCATTCCGGCGCGCTGGCGCGTGGTCGAAGCCGAGGCCATCGCCCGCCGCCTGCTCGACGCCGCCATCGAAGCGGCGCCGGGCAGGCATGTGGTGGAATCCGAGGCGATCTGATCGCGACCGCCCATCAAAAAGCGCCCATGAAAAAACCGCCGGTCCTGCGACCGGCGGTTTCGGGCCTGCGATCCTGTTGGATCAGAAGCGGTAGTTCACGCCGATGCGCAGCGTGGTGTAGTCCAGGTCCTGGTTGACGCTCTCGATGTAGGCCGGCGTCACGAAGCTGCTGCCCGGCTGGTACTCGGTCACGAAGTCGGTGTCTTCGAGGTTGGTGCGCAGCAGTTCGGCGCGCAGCGACCAGTTGTTGCCGAAGTCGTATTCGTAACCGGCGCCGAACTGCACGCCATGCAGGTTGTCGGCTTCGCTGTTGCGCTTGTTGTAGAGGCCGTTGCTGACGATGCTGGCGGTGAAGCTGGTGTCGACGCGGGCCATGCCGACCGTGCCGTACACCGCGTGGCGGTTGCTGGCGTAACCCAGCTTGATGCGCAGGGCCAGTTCGTCGTCGACTTCGGCGCGGTTGCCGACGTCATAGGTCAGCGACGGGAACGGCGTGGTCGGCTTCGCGCCGGTCTGGCGGCTGTCGTCCATGTTCATGCGGTTGTAGCTCAGCTCGCCGCCGAGCAGGAAATTGCCGAAGGTGTGGTTGTAGCCCAGCTGCACGCCGTACTGCATGCCGTCCGGATCCAGGCTCGGCGACATTTCGTTGGTGACGTAGTCCCGCAAGCCGGTCGACTCCGAGGTCCAGGCACCGCTGAGCGTGGTGTCGACGTCGGAAGAGCCGCGGCTGTAACCGGCATTGCCGCCGATGTACCAGCCGGTCCAGTTGTCGGACGCCATCGCATTGGCGCTGAGCAGGGAGGCGGCGATGAGGAAGGAGAGGCGCTTGAGCATGGTCGATTTCCTTGGTGAGGTGGGCTGTGGAGGACGATGGCCTTGGCCACCTGCTTGTTCCGAACGCAGGCGAAGCACAGGACAGGACACCCATCTGTGAAGATTCCGTTCAGCTGCCGGCGCTCCGGATCCCCCGGGCGCCGACGCGCATAGTGTGCCGCCAAGCCCGGCTCCGGTCATGCGCCGGGCCGTTGCTGTCGTCAGCCCTGCCTTGGAGCGGTGGCCGGAAATCCTGCATATCCATCTGATTTGCAATGGGTTTCGCCGGCGTCCGGCCATGGCCCGGACGCTGTGGCCGGACGTCGCGGATTTGCCATGCGTCCGGGTTAGAGCGACAAATCCACCCCCTGCGTCCACAATGTCCGGTCCAGTCCGCTGTCCCGAGAGTTGCCATGTCGACCGAAACCCCCTCCCTGCGCTTCGCCGACCTGGGCCTTGCCGAGCCCGTGATGGCAGCGGTGGCCGAGGTCGGCTACGAAACCCCGTCGCCCATCCAGGCCGCGACCATCCCGGCCCTCCTCGACGGTCGCGACGTGCTCGGCCAGGCGCAGACCGGTACCGGCAAGACCGCCGCGTTCGCGCTGCCGCTGCTGTCGCGGCTGGACCTGAAGCAGGGCAAGCCGCAGGTGCTGGTGCTGGCGCCGACGCGCGAACTGGCCATCCAGGTCGCCGAGGCCTTCCAGCGCTACGCCAACAAGATTCCCGGCTTCCACGTGCTGCCGATCTACGGCGGGCAGAGCTACTACCCGCAGCTGCAGGCGCTCAAGCGCGGCGTGCATGTCGTCGTCGGCACCCCGGGCCGCGTGATCGACCACCTCGACCGCGGCACCCTGGACCTGTCCGAACTCAAGGCGCTGGTGCTCGACGAAGCCGACGAAATGCTGCGCATGGGCTTCATCGACGATGTCGAGGCGGTGCTGAAGAAGGTGCCGGAGCAGCGCCAGGTCGCGCTGTTCTCCGCGACCATGCCGTCGCAGATCCGCCGCATCGCCCAGACCTACCTGCGCGAGCCGGTGGAAGTGACCATCGCCGCGAAGACCACCACCGCGACCAACATCCGCCAGCGCTACTGGTTCGTCAGTGGCCTGCACAAGCTCGACGCGCTGACCCGCATCCTCGAAGCCGAGCCCTACGACGCGATGATCATCTTCGCGCGCACCAAGTCGGCCACCGATGAACTGGCCGAGAAGCTGCAGGCGCGCGGCCTGGCCGCCGCCGCGATCAACGGCGACGTGCAGCAGGCGCAGCGCGAGAAGACCATCCAGCAGCTCAAGGACGGCAAGCTCGACATCCTCGTCGCCACCGACGTCGCCGCGCGCGGCCTCGACGTGGAACGCATCAGCCACGTGCTGAACTACGACATTCCCTACGACACCGAGAGTTACGTCCACCGCATCGGCCGCACCGGCCGCGCGGGGCGCAGCGGCGAAGCGATCCTGTTCGTCAGCCCGCGCGAGAAGAACATGCTGCGCGCGATCGAGCGCGCCACGCGCCAGCCGATCGCCGAGATGCAGCTGCCGACGGTGGAAAGCGTCAACGACGCGCGCGTCAGCAAGTTCCTCTCGCGCATCAGCGAGACGCTCGCGCTCGACGAGAGCAGCGGCGGCGAGCTGGGCTTCTACCGCGAGCTGGTCGAACGTTTCGAACGCGAACAGAACGTGCCGGCGATCGAAGTCGCCGCCGCGCTGGCGAAGCTGCTGCAGGGCGACACGCCGCTGCTGCTGGCGCCGGAGCGCAAGCGCGAGCCGCAGGATTTCCGCCAGCAGCGCGAGTATGTCGAACGCGCAGAGCGCGGCGCGGAACGTCGCGAACGGCCGGCGCGCGAGCCGCGTCCGGAGCGCGAAGGCGCCGCGCCGCGAGCGAAGAAGGACGTGGGCCCGCGCCTGCCGCCCGAGCCGGGCATGGAGACCTTCCGCATCGAGGTCGGCCACATGCACGGCGTGAAGCCGGGCAACATCGTCGGCGCGATCGCCAACGAGGCCGAGCTCGACAGCAAGTACATCGGCCGCATCGACATCCATGACGACCACTCGATCCTCGACCTGCCCGAAGGCATGCCCAAGCCGCTGCTGATGTACCTGAAGAAGGTCCGCGTCGCCGGCCAGGCGCTGCGCCTGCAGAAGCTGGACGAATACGACGGCAGTGGCGGCGGCGCGAAGCCGCGTGGCGGCTTCCGTCCGTCCGCGTCGCGTCCGCATGGAGGCAAGCCCGGCGGGGCGAAGAAGCCGCCGCACCGCAAGGGCTCGGCGTCCGGTTTCAAGCCGAAGGACTGACGCGCCCGTCATCTCGATCGGAGGCGACGGTATGGGGCGTGAGACATGATCATTCCGAAGTACTGGGCCGAAGCGCGCCTGCAGCACCGCGAGGGCCGTCGTCAGGTCACCCTGCGCCGGTTCGGCTGGTCGGACGAGAGCGACGCCGCTGCCCAGGCGCATGCCGACCTGCGCGTGCGCGAGGCGATGGACTGGGTGCTGGCCGGCGAGGACCTGCCGCGCAGGGAGCGCCGCGTCGCCTACAACGGCGCCGAGGGCGTGCCGATCCGCGAGGAGATCGTGGACCGTCACGGCGAAAACGTCATCACCCGCAACGGCTATGGCGCGCTGTGCCTCAACACGCCGGACGTGCTGTTCGCGGACATCGATGCCGGCGAGCAGGATCTGTCCTTCCGGCATGGCTGCATGCTGATCATCGTGGCCACGATCGTCCTTGCCGCTGCGCTGAAGCTGGCGGGGATGGAGCGCCTCGCGCCGGCGATCGGCATCGCTTTCGTTTTTGCATTGGTGCTGTCCAGGCTGGTCGACTGGCTGCATGCGCGCTTCGTCGCACGCCCGCGCGCACGCGACGCCCGTGAGCGCTGGGATGCCGAGGCGCTCGCCCGCATCCGCGCGTTCGTCGATGCCCGCCGCGACTGGACCCTGCGCGTCTATCGCACGCCGGCGGGTTTCCGGCTGCTCGCGATGCATCGCACCTTCGATCCGCGCGATCCCGAGGTGGCGGAAATGTTCGACGCGCTGGGCGTCGATCCGACCTATGCGCGGATGTGCTTCAACCAGCACTGCTTCCGCGCGCGCATCAGTCCGAAGCCGTGGCGCATGGGACTGGAGCGGCTGCATGCGCCATATGCCGCCGTTTGGCGGGCCGAGCATGCCGACCTGCGCGAACGCCGCGAGTGGATCCGGCGCTATGACGCCGCAGCCTCCCGTTACGCATCCTGCCGTTTCGTCGAAGCCTTGGGTCAGGGCGGTGAAGCGCCCGAGGCGATCGCGGTGCGCGAGGTCCACGATCTGTTCTGCCGCGCCGACCAGAGCCTGCCGCTGGCCTGAGCGGTCGCGATGTTATGCGCGCTGACGTAACCTCAGCCGGCGACGACCTGGATGCGCGTGTCGCCGACCTGCACCACCTGGCCGACGCGGATCTTGCAGGTCTTGCGCAGCTCGACGTCGCCATCGACGCGCACCGCGCCGCTGGCGACCAGGTGCTTGCCGGCGCCGCCGCTGTCGCACACGCCGGTGAGCTTGAGCAGCTGGTTGAGTTCGACGAAGTCGCGGTCGAGGTCGAAGACGAGGTTGGGCATGACGATCGGGACGGGCGGCCGCAGCGGGCAGGAGACCTAGCATAGCCGAGTGGCTCGCGCCTGCTGACACGCCGGTGTCAGCAGGCCCGGCGCATGCTGTCGTCACGCCGGCGCTGCCGGCGGTTCCCTCCCTCACACAGGACAAGACCATGATCGCCTACACCACGCTCGGTACCGCCGACCTGCCGCGCGCCGCCGCCTTCTACGATGCCGTGCTCGCCGAACTCGGCGCGAAGCGCTTCATGGAAGAACCCGACTACTACATCGCCTGGGGCAATTCGGAACACGGCGCGGGCCTGGGCATCACCTATCCCTTCGACAAGGCACCGGCGACCGTCGGCAACGGCACCATGGTCGCGCTGGGCGCGACCAGCCGCGAACAGGTCGATGCCGTCTATGCAAAGGCGATCGAGCTGGGCGGCACCGATGAAGGCGCGCCGGGCCAGCGCTCGCCCGGCTTCTACGCCGCTTATTTCCGCGACCTCGACGGCAACAAGCTCAACTGCTGCTACATGGGCGAATGAGTCCCAGCCATGCCGTGCCGGGTTGCTGACGGCACGCTGTCAGCAGCCCGGTCGCAGCATGTGCACACCGTCCGGACAAGGAGACGCGCATGCTGCACAGCCGACACAACGCGGTGACCTGGTTCGAGATCCCGGTCCTCGACCTGGATCGCGCGCAGCGCTTCTACGAGATCCTGTTCGCCACCCCCCTGCTGCGCGATCGCGTCGATGGCGACGCGGCGCTCGCGGTCTTCCCCTACGAGAAGTACGGCGTCGGCGGCTGCCTGCGGCGCAGCGCGGAGGGACCGAAACCGTCCGCCGATGGCGCGACCGTCTACCTCAACGCGCTGCCTTCGCTCGACACCGTGCTCGCCCGCGTCGAGGCCGCCGGAGGCTCGGTGGCCTTGCCTCGCACCGAATTGCCCGCCGGCCTGGGCTGTTTCGCCCACGTGATCGACAGCGAAGGCAACCGCGTGGGCCTGCACGCCCTGCAATGAGCCGTCGTGGCATAGTCGTCGCCTCCCTCCCATGCCCGCCATGCGCCGCGCCGACCGCCTGTTCCAGATCGTCCAGCTGATCCGTGGTCGTCGCCTGACGACGGCCGCGTTCCTCGCCGAGCGCCTGGAGATCTCGCCGCGTTCGGTCTATCGCGACATCGCCGCGCTGC
Source organism: Lysobacteraceae bacterium 2PB (assembly GCA_005502915.1). GTDB lineage: Bacteria > Pseudomonadota > Gammaproteobacteria > Xanthomonadales > Xanthomonadaceae > Lysobacter_I. The sequence continues at coordinate 24,809 of SCMT01000004.1, forward strand.
AGGCCCAGGGCGTGCCGATCGAAGGCGAGGCCGGCGTCGGCTATCGCATGCGTCGCGGCTTCGATCTGCCGCCGCTGATGTTCGACAGCCGCGAGGCACAGGCGCTGGTGGCCTGCGTCCGCGTCGCCCAGTCGCGCCTGGATGTCGACCTGGCGCGCAGCGCAGAGGATGCACTGGCCAAGATCCTCGGCGTGTTGCCCGCGATGGAGCGCGCCGCCGCCGAGAGCCTGTCGCTGTATGCGCTGCCGGTCGGCCCCGATCCGGAGACGCGGGCGCGCCTGCAGACCTTGCGCCAGGCGACCGAGCGTCGCGAAAAGCTGCGCATCGATTACCTCGATCTCAAGGACGCGCGCACCACGCGCACGCTGCGGCCGCTGGGCTGCTTCTTCTGGGGCAACGTCTGGACGTTGTCGGCCTGGTGCGAGACCCGCGAGGATTTCCGCAGTTTCCGCGTCGACCGCATCGTCGCGATCGAGGTGCTGGCCGAGCGTTTCCGCGATGAGCCCGGACGCACGCTCGCCGACATGCTGCGTGGCTACGACTGCGAGGGCGAGTGGTAGCCGGGTCTCCGGCGGTGGCGCTCAGCGCGTATCGAGGCGCAGCCGCGCACCCTGCCAGTTCAGGATCACGCCGTCGCGGGTGATGGCTTCGACCTGCGCCTCGCCGATCAGATCGCCTTCGCTCAGGCGCTGGCCGTCGAGGATCACGAAGCGGCGGGCCGCGTCCTGGTTCCACATGTGCATGCTCATCTTCAGCGCTGGCAGCTGCTTGCGCGAACCGGCGTCGAGTTCGGACAGCGCCATCAGCGCGTCGCCGCGCGATGCGGATGGGCGAGGGGGCGGCGGCTCGGGCAGCGATTCGGCCGGTGGCGGCACGAGGCGCGGTGATGCGACTGGCGCCGTCGCGATGGCTGCAGCTGCGGGCGTGGGCGTGGCGATGGGCGGCGTCGGCGGTGGCGTGCTCGCGACGGGTGCCGCAGGCGGTGCAGGCGGCGTCACGGGGACCGGCGGGCTCGCGGCGGGCGCGGCGACCTGTGTGTCGAGAGGCGCGGGCTGTGCCTGGACAGGCGCAGGCGCGAGCTCGGACGGCGTTGGCTCGCGCTGCAGGACCAGCCAGGTGGCGACACCCAGCGAGAGCACGCCGACGACACCGACGATCCACACCGGCGCGTTGCGGCGTTCGCGCGCCGGCGCGGGGGCGTCGTGCATCGCACTGAACAGGTCCGGCGTCTCGCTGCGTCGGCGCGCGGCTTCGGACTTGCGCAGGGCTTCGAGGATGAAGGACATGCGGTCAGCCTCCGGTGCCGGTTGCGGTCGAAAGGCGCGGTCCGCTGCCGCGACTGGCGAGCACGAACAGCGTGTCGCCGCCGAGCGCGGCATCGTTGCGCAGGCCGTGACGCAGCTTGAAGCTGCGCAGGCCGACGACCGGATCGGGCGCATCGATGCCGTCGTCGCGCAGGCGTGCGCGCACCCACGCGACCGCGCGTGCGTCGCCGGCATTGAAGCGGGTTTCGATCGTGTCCGGTGCCGGCCACAGCGCAAGGTATTCGCCGTTCCACAGGCTCGCGAGCGCGACGCGGTCGGCATCGAAGGCATTGCCATCGATCGACAGGCGCACGCTGCCTGGATTGGCAACGGGATTTGCACCGGGATTGGCGCCGAGCAGCGAGGCCCAGGTCGCCTTCGGTTCGGCGCGCAGGCGCAGCAGCACCGGGCGATCCACGCGCAGCAGCTGGTCGAGCGTCGCGCGGCTGCGCAGGCAGCGCCAGCCGGGCGCGGGCTGCGCGGGGCAGGCGTCGGCGGCGACCTTGCGTACCGTTGCCGGGGCTTTCCAGCGTGCGTTGAGGTTCTGCCACTCGCGCGCGGCGTCCGGCGCGGCCTGCTGCACGCGCGCAACCAGGGCCTCGCCGTCGAGTGTGGTCTTGGCGGCAGTGGCAGGTGAAACCGCTGTGGACGGTGCAGCAGGCGAAACGGACGATGGCTGCGCCTTCGCATCGGCGACCGGCACCGTCGTATCGGACGCATCGCGTCGCGACAGTGCGAAAGCGATCAGCACGGCCGCCAGCACCAGCCCGCCGCCGATCATCAGCGGCATGCGGTCCTGCGTGCGTTTGCGGATATCGCTGCCGCCGGGCGCCAGCGCTTCCGACGCGGCGCGGTCGACGGTCTTCGCGTCGATCGCCAGCAGGTCCTGCGCGTAACCGCCGAGCAGGGCGCGTTCGGCGATCACGTTGATCAGGCGAGGCACGCCGCCACTGTGCCGGTGGATGCGTTTCACCGCGTCGGCGGTGAACGGGAAGCGCTTCGCGCCGGCGGTGGTCAGGCGATGGCGCAGGTAGGCGCCGGTGCCGTGTTCGTCGAGCGGTCGCAGGTGGTAGCGCGCGGTGATGCGCTGCGCGAGCTGGCGCAGTTCCGGGCGCGCGAGCGAATCGCGCAGCTCCGGCTGGCCGATCAGGATGATCTGCAGCAGCTTCTGGGTCTCGGTCTCGAGATTGGTCAGCAGGCGCACCTGCTCCAGCGCGTCGGCGGACAGGTTCTGCGCCTCGTCGATGATCAGCACCACGCGGTCGCCCTTGGCATACGCGTCGAGCAGGTAGGCGCCGAGCCGGTCGAACCAGACCTTGCCGCCGGCCGGCACGGCCGAGGCTGCCGGTGCGGATGCGGACGTCTGGTCGTGCTGTTCCGCCGCGGTCGCATCTTGCGCACCGTCTGCGGTGGGCTGCACGGGTTCGCCCGGCGTCAGCTTCAGCTCCTCGCAGATGGTCTGCAGCAGTTCCACCGGGTCCAGGCGCGGGTTGAGCACCAGGGCCGCGTGGGTGTTCCCGGGCAACTGGTTCAGCAGCAGGCGGCTGAGCGTGGTCTTGCCGGTGCCCACCTCGCCGGTGAGCTGCACGAAACCGCCGCCGCCGCCCTGCTGGATGCCGTACAGCAGGTGCGCCAGCGCATCCCGGTGGTGTTCGCTGAGGAACACGTAATGCGGGTCCGGGGTGATCGAGAACGGCGTCTGCTCGAGGCCGTAGTACTCCAGATACATGGCGGGCTTCGACGCTGGCGGGCAGGGGAACAGGGGCGCCTAGACTGCCACAGCGCGGTCCGGGCGACTAATCGAGGGTCTTGGACTCACTGACCGCCAGCAGCTCGGGATGTTCCGGCGCCGCTGCCTCGCCTTTCGCCGGTTTCGGCCGCACCAGCAGCGGGTAGACCAGCACCGCGCCGAGGATGATCGCCACGCCGAGGTAGAACTGCGGGGTCAGCTCGCGCTGCTCGCCGAGGAAGACGATGGCGAGGAGGATGGCGTAGACCGGCTCCAGGCTGATCGCCAGCTGCGCGGCGAACGCGCTCATGTGGCGCATCGCGATCAGCGACAGCACGAAGGGCAGCAGGGTGCAGGCGATCGCCAGCACCAGCAGCAGCACGGCGTCCCGGCCACCAGGCAGTTCGAACGGATTGCCGCCGAGCGCCGGCAGGATCAGCCCGGTCAGCGGCGCCAGCAGGGCGAGGACGCAGGCGCCGCTGGCCATTTCCAGCGCGGTGACCGACAGCGGGTCGGCGTGTTCGAGCAGGCGCTTGTTGAGCGAGGCGAAGATCGCGACCAGCAGCGCGGACACGCCGCCGACCGCGATGCCGACCAGCATGCCGTCGGGCACGCCATCGGTGACCAGCAGCACGCCGGGCAGGGCGGCGACGCCCAGCGCCACTTCGCGCTTGGAGATGCGCTTGCCGGTGAACATCGGTTCGATCAGCGCGGTCATCACCGTGACCATCGCCATGCAGATCACGCCGACCGAGGCGTTGGACAGCTTCACCGCCGCGTAGAAGGTCAGCCAGTGCAGCGCGATCAGCGTGCCGGCGCAGGCGTAGCCCAGGCGCAGCTTCGGCGTCATCCCGCGCAGCCCGCGCCACACGCGCGGCACCAGCAGCAGCAAGGCGGTGACGATGGCCATGCGCCACCACACCAGCGGCATCGCGCCGAGCGTGATCAGCTTGCCGAGGATCGCGGTGAAGCCCCACAGCAGCACGCAGAAGTGGATCTGGAACCACGCGGTGCGCTGGGTGCGGGCGGCGCTTGCCGATGCGTCGGTCATGTCGGGCGAGGGGTCTTGTGCATGGGCCATGTCCGGGAATTCGGACGGCGCGTGGCGCGCATTATCGACGCTGCCGTTCCGGCGCGCTTGTCTCCAGCAGCCAGTCCACGAACAGCCGCGCGACCGGACGCAGCGGGCGGTGCGAGGGATAGACGATGTGGTAGCTCCAGCGCGTCGGCAGCACCGGGCCGGGCAACTGGCGCAGGCGACCGCTGTCGAACCACGGGCCGACGATCTTTTCGCGCGACAGCGCCACGCCCAGGCCGCGCGCGGCGGCTTCCATGGCGTCGGTGCTGTCGCTGAAGCTGTGGCCGAGGTTGAGCTGCACGCCATGCACGCCGGCGGCGCGGAACCAGTCGGCCCAGCCCTGGCGCGCGTGGTCGCCGATCAGGGTCAGCTTGGCGATGTCGGCGGCGCAGGCGACGCGGGCGGCGGTGGCCGGGTCGGCGACCGGGATCAGCGCGTCGTCCATGACGTGGTGCGCGGTGAGCCCGGGCCAGTGCCCCGGCCCGTGGCGGATGCCGAGGTCGGGGCCGCCGTCGTCGAAGCGGGTCAGGGTGACCTCGGTGTCGATCATGAGGCGCACGCCGGGATGCCGCGTCGTGAAGTCCTGCAGGCGCGGCAGCAGCCAGGTATGGGTGAGCGAGTGCAGGGTGGTGATGCGCACGCGCTGGTCGTCGTCGCGGCCCTTGCGCAGGGCCTGCAGCGTGCCTTCGACATCGCTCAGCGCGCTGCCGGCGGCATCGGCCAGGCGTCGGCCCTCGGCGGTGAGGATCACCCCGCGTGCATGGCGCTGGAACAGCGGCATCCCCAGCCGCTCTTCCAGCTTGCGGACGTGGTGGCTGACCGCGCTGGCGGTCAGGTGCAGCTCTTCGGCGGCATGCGCGAAGTTCTGGTGCCGCGCCGCCGCCTCGAAGGCCGCCAGCGCCGGCAGCCAGTCCGCCCGGAGGGTCATGTCGAGCCTCAAGCCTGATTTGTGTCTGAGGCCTAAAGTATGCGCTTGTCGGGGCTGTGGCGCAGCCCATAATCGACGCCAGACACGGATCAGATGATCGGCTGGCGCAGTACCGGCCATGCCCACGGGAGGATTCGCCATGCCAGCACAGCCGCGACATACCCACTCGAGCCCAGCTCGTCCCGGGGCCGCCAGGCGCAGCACGCTGGCCGAGCTGCCGCGCCAGCGCGTGGCGGCCGTGACCCCGCTCCCTTCGCAGTCGGTGGATGCCGAGGCGCTGCCGCCGATGCTGCTCGGCAGTGGCTGCGTCCGCCGCGCCTTGCCCGCGCCGCCCGGTGCGCGCGCCTGGCTGGTCGACATGGCGCCGGGCAGCGAGTGGCCGTGGATCGACCGCGCCGAGACCGGCGAGGCCTATTTCGTGCTGCAGGGCGAGGTCATCGACGATGGCGTGCGCCATCCCGCCGGCACGCAGGTGGTGATCTCGCCCGGTGGGCGCCATCGCCCGCGCAGCGAGACCGGCGCGCGCCTGGTCGGTTTCCATCTCGAACCCGACGCCTTCCTCGGCGCCGGGGGCAATCCCGATGTCCTCATTGGCCGGCTGCACCTGCAGCAGGGCTGATCCTCCGAATCGCTCCACGCTACACGCACCTCCCCCACGGAGTTCCGATGAACGCAGTAACGTCCGACTGCGCACCGCTGGTGCGCACGGCCCCGGCATGGCTCACGCCGCTCGAACTGACCGCGCTGGGCGCGATCTGGGGCGCGTCGTTCCTGTTCATGCGCGTCGCCGCGCCGGACTTCGGCGCCACGCCGCTGGTCGCGATGCGCCTGTGGCTGGGCGCGCTGGTGCTGCTGCCGCTGCTGTGGCACGCACGGCGCGCGTTTCCGCCGACGCTGTGGCCGCGCCTGGCGCTGATCGGCGCGATCAACTCGGCGATCCCGTTCACGCTGTTCGCCTGGGCCGCGCAGCGCGCGCCGGCCGGCGTCGGCGCGATCACCAATTCGATGGCGGTGCTGTTCGTCGCGCTGATCGCCTTCCTGTTCTACGGCGAGAAGATCGGCGTGCGCCGCGCGATCGCGCTGCTCGCGGGTTTCGCAGGCGTGGTCGTGCTCGCCAGCGGCAAGGTCGCCGGTGCGGACGTCGGTCCCGCGGTCGCGGCCGGTACGATGGCGGCGTTTCTGTACGGCATCGGCGCGAACCTGGTGAAGCGCCATCTTGCGGGCCTGCCGGCGACGGCGGTCGCGGGCGCGACCCTGCTGTGCGCGGCGCTGCTGGCGACGCCGTTCGCGATCGCCCACTGGCCGACCGCACCCGTGCCGCTGCGCAGCTGGCTGTCGGTGACCGCACTCGGCGTGCTCTGCACCGGCATCGCCTTCGTCATGTACTACCGGCTGATCGCGCGCATCGGCGCGCCACGCGCGGCGACCTCGACCTACCTCGTGCCGCTGTTCGGCGTGGCCTGGGCCTGGTGGCTGCTTGGCGAACCGCTGACCTGGACGATGGCGCTGGCCGGCGTGCTCATCCTCGGCGGCGTGGTGATGAGCCAGAAGCGCTGAGCGAGGTGGTTGGGCCCTGTCGCTTCCTGTAGAGCGGAGCTTGCTCCGCTCGCGTCACGGCAAATGACTGTTCAACCTTCCGCAAAGATCAAAAGCACGAGCGGAGCAAGCTCCGCTCTACAAATGCGTGGTGTGTCAGGCGCTCTGCGCCGGCATGCCCACGCGGCGCGGGATACCGTCGTCGTCGAGCAGGCGCTCGATGCGGGTGAACACTTCCGGGCGCGAGAAGGGCTTCTTCATGAAGTCGTCGGCGCCGATGCGCTGCACGTAGAACTGCTCGGTGGCGAGCATGTTGCCGCTGATCATGATCACCGGCACATCCTTCGTCGCCGGGTCGCGGCGCAGCGCGCGCAGCGCCGCGAAACCGTCCATGCCGGGCAGCACGATGTCGAGGAAGATGATCTCCGGCACCAGCACCTTGGCCAGCTCCAGCGCTTCCTCGGCGGTGTAGGCCTCGTAGGTCTGGTAGCCGTTCTGCTGCAGCATCTTGCGCAGCACCGCGACGACCACGGTGGAGTCGTCGACGATCAGCGCGCGCGTGCCGGGGCGGGCGTTGACGCGGTTGCGCTCGCGGCGCTCGGGCCCCTGGTAGCTGTCGTCGAGCGGGACGTGCGCTTCGGCGGCGGCTTCGATGGCGCTGTCGGTCACGTCGTCGGGCGAGGGTGCGAGCACGGGCATCGCGGTCGCTGCGGGCGCGTCGATCGCGGCAGGCGGCGGCGCGACCGCTGCGGGTGGCGTCGGTGCCAGCGCGGGCACGGCCGGCCGTGGCGCGGACGGCGCGGCAGCGGGCGTGGTCGGTGCGCTGTCGCGCCCCAGCAGACGTTTGACGGAATCGAAAATGCTCACCCTGGACGACCTCTCGTGCGTGCGGACCTTGCGTGTCCGTGTGGATAGCGCCTGTGGATACGTTGCCCCTGGATACGACATTCCGGGCCCGGTGCGGACGGCCGCAAGCATAGCGGCGGCGCGTCCGTACGGCCAAGCCCGGCACAGTCGGGTGAGATCCATGCGGTGGCGGATGCACGAAGCCCCGGGCGGGCCCGGGGCTTCGGCGGTGGCGGCATCGCGTGCGGGCCGGCTTACCTGATCGGCTCGTCCAGCATCATCGAACGCACGAAGCGCACCGGCGGAGCGCCGTACGACAGCACCTGGTCGTGGTAGGCCTTCAGCTGGAAGTCCTTGCCGCGCTTGGCCATCACCGCCTTGCGCAGGTCGAAGTGTTCCTGCACGCCGACGAAGTAGGTCGGCAGCTGTGCGCTGCTGAGCTGGGCGCGGATCCACTTGCCGGCGGCCTCGCGCTCCTGCTGGAAGGTGCGGCGGGTCATCAGGTCCATGGCCTGCTCGCGGGTCCAGTTGTCGACGTGCACGCCCTGGTCGAGGATCGCGTTGGCGACGGCGCGCAGGTAGAACTTGTAGCGCATCAGGTGGAACAGCGGGTCGTTGTCGAGGTAGCCGTTCTCCATCATCACGGTCTCGGTGTAGACCGCCCAGCCCTCGGCGAACATGCCCGAGCGCAGCACGCCGCGCAGCACCGACGGATGGCGCGCCGAGTGCGCGCCTTCCAGGTAATGACCCGGCATCGCCTCGTGGATCGACAGCAGGTGGATCATGCGCGTGTTGTATTCGCGCAGGAAGGAGTCGGTCTGCTCGGCGGTCCAGTCGTCCGGGATCGGCGAGATCGCGTAATACGTCTTCTGGCCCTTGTCGAGCGGACCCGGCGAATCGCAGTACGCGACCGAGAAGCCGCGCTGGAATTCCGGCATCAGGATGATTTCGACCGGATCGTCAGGCACCGTCACCAGGTCCTTGGCGCGGGTGAAGACGGTCGCCTGTTCCAGTGTCTGCTTGGCGGTGTCGACCACCTTGTCGCGCGCCGGCTTCTCGGCGTACGCCAGTTCCAGCGCGGCTTCGATCGCCTTCTGCTGCTGCTCGTCGCTCGGGTTGTCCGGCAGCTCCGGCGCGTTCGGCTTGTCCTTCAGCACCTGCTGCGCGATCTTGTACATCGTCTCGCGCACGCTGGTGATCTCGGCCTCGGCGCGCTGCTTGATCTCCGCGCGCGACAGCGACGACATCAGCGCGAACTTCAGCTTCTGGTCGTACAGCTCCGCACCGATGCGGAAATCGCCCTTCGCGTTCGGCACCAGGGTCTTGTCGAGCCACGCCTGGTGTTCCTCGACGGCCTTGGTCAGCGTGGCGACGGCCGCGTCGAGACGCTTGCGCTCCTCACCCTGCAGCTTGTCGGCGTTGGGCTTGATGAACTCCTCGATCAGCGAGAGCACGCCCTTGTTCTGCTTGGCCACGGTCTCTGCGTGGGTCTTCGGCACGCGCGCCGGATCGAGGTTCTCGCGCGCCTGCGCGAGCAGCGCGGGGATCTTCTCCATGCGCGCGGCGGCGGCGTTGAGGCGCTGCGCCATCGGCGCGTAGTCGCGGGCCATCAGGTTGTAGATCGCGCCGCCGGCCAGGCCGCTGTAGACCTGCGGATCCCAGGCCCAGCTCTGCATCGTCTCCAGGTTCCAGATGTCGCCCTGCAGCTGGTTGCGCAGGATCGCCGCGTCGATCTGGTTCTCGCGCGACAGCTTGCTCGCATCGATGCCGTCGAGGTCGGCCAGGACGCCCTTGCTGAACTTGACGTATTCCTCGCGCGCAGCCGCGCTCAGGTCGTCCAGTTCGGCGTCGTAGGTGTGGTCGCCCTGCTGGGTCGCGGTCACCGGGTTGCGCTTGAGCCAGCCGTCCAGCCAGCGCTTGCTGATCTCCGCGAACTTCGCCTGGACGGCGGCATCCGCGGCCGGTGCTGCAGCGGCCTTGTCCGGCTGCGCGGCGGTGGGGGGCGTGGCGTCTCCGCCGCAGGCGGCGAGGGTGACGGTGAGCAGGGCAACGGCGAGGGGTGTCAGGCGCATGATCGGATCCGGCGGGACGAAAGGCCGAAGCATAGAACGTATACGCCACGACGCGCATGTGCCGGAGACGTTGCCGCACGCGTTCGCCGTCGCGTCGTCTCGGCACGGGGCGCTAGGTCCGTGCGATCCGCTCCTGTCCCGCATAGACCGTCATCCGCGCATCGCGCGCGAAGGCGACGAGGGTGATCCCGGCGGCTTCGGCCTGCGCGATGGCCTGCGCCGTCGGTGCCGACATCGCGACCACCACCGGGATGCCGGCGAATGCGGCCTTGCGCACGATCTCGTAGGACGCACGCGACGTCACCACGAGCATGCCGTCGCCGGCATCGATGGCCGGCGTCGTGCGGTGCAGTGCGCCGACCAGCTTGTCGACCGCGTTGTGCCGGCCGACATCCTCGCGCACCACGACGATGTCCCCGCGCACGAAACCGGCGGCATGCACGCCGCCGCTGCGCGCGTTCATCGGCTGCCGTTGCGCGACAGCATGCAGTGCCGTACGGATATCGTCGGGTGCGATCCGGTGCCCGGCAGCGACACGCGGCGGCGGTCGGATCGCGTCGCGCAGTTCGGCGACGCCGCACAGCCCGCAGCCGCTCCGGCCTTCCAGCATGCGCCTGCGGTCTTCGAGTGGGTTGAAGCGCGCTTGCGGGATCGCAGCGTGCAGGGCCACACCGGCGTCGTCGCGCACCACGTCGACCAGCGAGAATTCGCGGGCATTCCCGACGATGCCCTCGCACAGCGCGAAGCCCAGCGCGAAGTCCTCGAGGTCGACCGGCGTCGCCATCATCACCGCGAACGGCAGGCCGTTGTAGAGCAGGGCGACCGGCGACTCCTCGATCACGGCGTCGTCATGTTCGAGCCTGCGACCGGGTTCGATGCGCAGCGCGCGCGTGATGCGCAGACCGTCGCTCATGCGTCGCGGCCCTGCGACGCGTCCGCGCACAGCGCGCGCCCGCGTGCGGTCAGGCGCAGACGCTCGCGCGTGCCGTCGCGGTGCGGCATCGCGATGCGTTCCACCAGGTCCAGCCCGTCGAAGCGGGGATTGTCGCCCAGCGCGACCAGCAGGCGGTTCAGTTCGCTGGCGCTGAGGTCCAGCCGCTTGGCCGCGCGCGCCGGCGACACCTCGCCGTCCTCGGCGAGCAGGCGGAGCAGGGCGAGCGCGTGCGCATCGTTCATGCCGAAGCTGCGGGCGCCGGCGCGGGCGCGGCCGTGGCGCGGCGCAGGTACACCGGGATCGACTTCGAGGCCGGCGTGCGCGCGCGGTCGGCGTGATGCGCCAGTGGCACCAGCGCATTGGTTTCCGGGAAATAGCTGGCCAGGCAGCCGTCCGGGATGTCGTACTCGACCAAGCGGAAATCGCGTGCGACGCGCTCGCCGTCGTCCCAGACCGACACCAGGTCGACATGCTCGCCATCCGACAGCCCCTGCGCATCGAGATCGGCGCGCGAGATGAAGCACACCCGGCGCAGGCCATGCACGCCGCGATAGCGATCGTTGGCGCTGTAGACGGTGGTGTTGTACTGATCGTGCGAGCGCACGGTCATCAGTCGCAGGAGGGGCTGTAGGAGGGGCTTCAGCCCCGAGCTCTTCGCGGGATCCTCTTCCCCACCATCATCCACCAGCAGATGCACGAAGAACCGCGCCTTGCCGTCCGGCGTCGGGAACACGCGTTCGCGGCACGGATGATGCAGGTGGAAGCCGCCCGGTGCTCGCACGCGTGCGTTGAAGTCCTCGAACCCCGGCACCACGCGGGCGATGCGTTCGCGGATCCGGTCGTAGTCCTCGACCAGCGCGAGCCACGGAATGCCGCAGTCGGGCAGCGTCGCCGCGCCGAGTCGCGCGACGATCGCCGGCTCCGAGAGCAGCGCGCGCGAGGCCGGCGCATTCATGCCGGAGGACAGGTGGACCATGCTCATCGAATCCTCCACCGTCACCGCCTGCAGGCCGCCGGCCTGCTGGTCGATCTCGGTGCGGCCGAGGCAGGGCAGGATCAGCGCCTCGCGCCCGTGCACCACGTGCGAGCGGTTGAGCTTGGTACTGACCTGTACGGTCAGCGCGCAGTTGCGCAGGGCGGCATGGGTCAATGCGGTATCCGGCGTCGCGGCGGCGAAGTTGCCGCCCATCGCGAAGAAGACCTTGCCGCGTCCGTCGTGCATCGCCTGGATCGCGTCCACGGTGTCGAAGCCGTGCGCGCGCGGCGGTTCGAAGCCGAACTCGGCGCCCAGCCTGTCGAGGAACGCCTCCGACGGCTTCTCGTAGATGCCCATCGTGCGGTCGCCCTGCACGTTGGAATGTCCGCGCACCGGGCACGGGCCGGCACCGGGCTTGCCGATGTTGCCGCGCATCAGCAGCAGCGCGACCAGCGACTGGATCGTCGCCACGCTGCGCCGGTGCTGGGTCAGGCCCATGCCCCAGCAGGCGATGGTCGCGCGGCTGTCGATGTAGACCTCGGCGGCCTGTTCCAGCTGCGTGCGCGACAGCCCCGATTCGCGTTCGATCGCGTCCCACTCGATGGCGCGCAGATGCGTGGCGAACGCGTCGAAACCGACGGTGTGCGTATCGATGAAGGCCCGGTCCAGCGCGTCCTCGGCGCGTTCGACCACCACCTTCGCGATGCCGGTCACCACGGCCAGATCCCCGCCGATCCTCGGCTGGAAATAATGCGTGGCGATCGCGGTGGAGCCGCCGCCGAGCATCTCCGCCGGCGACTGCGGATCGGTGAAGCGTTCCAGGCCGCGCTCGCGCAGCGGGTTGAAGACCACGATGCGGCAGCCGCGCTTCGCCGCGCGGCGCAGTTCGCCGAGCATGCGCGGATGGTTGGTGCCCGGGTTCTGGCCGAACACGAAGATCGCCTCGGCGCGTTCGAAGTCGTCCAGCGTCACCGAGCCCTTGCCGCTGCCGATCTGCTCGGTCATCGCCACGCCCGAGGGCTCGTGGCACATGTTCGAGCAGTCGGGCAGGTTGTTGGTGCCGTAGGCGCGCACGAACAGCTGGTACAGGAACGCCGCTTCGTTCGAGGTCCGGCCGGAGGTGTAGAAGATCGCCTCGTCCGGCGACGACAGCGCCTGCAGCGCCGAGGCAATCTTCGCGAAGGCTTCGTCCCAGCCGATCGGCACGTAGCGGTCGCTGTCGGCGTCGTAGACCATGGGTTCGGTCAGCCGGCCCTGCGCCTCCAGGTACTCGTCGTCCTGCTGCGCCAGCCAGGACACCGGATGCGCGGCGAAGAAGTCGCGGTCCACGCGCTTCGAGGTCGCCTCGTTCGCCACCGCCTTCACCCCGTTCTCGCAGAACTCGAAGGTGGAGTGCGGGTTGCGGTCCGGCCAGGCGCAGCCCGGGCAGTCGAATCCGGTGGGCTGGTTGGTGCGCAGCAGGGTGCCGGGACCGCGCAGCACGGCGTCCTGGCGACGCAGGGCGTCCCACGAGGACTTGAGCGCATCCCAGCCGCCGGCCGGCTTGTCGTAGGGAAGGACCGTGCCGGTGTCGTCGGGGGCGTGGCGGGGCGGGCGTGGCATGGCGGCATGCTAACGCAGCGGGTCGTCGCGAGGCGTATGGCGTATACGCCGTATCCGGGGCCGCATCCCGGACGCCACCCGGACCTTTGGCGCTGGACGGCCAGATTCGGCACATCGTAGATTGTCCGCTTGGCTTGTCGGGGGGCGGGCCGGGGTGCCGTATGCATCCGCACATCGCCGCACGCGTCCATCACCAGCCGCAGGACTGTTCTTGAGCGAAGCCACCGCCAGTCTCGATGTCGCCCTGAGCCATGCCTCGCGCCTGCTCGCCAGCGATCCCCCATTGGCAGCCGAGCAGGCCGGCGAGATCCTCCGCGTCGTTCCCGGCCATCCCGCGGCCCGCCTGATCCTCGCCACCGCGCATCGCCTGCGCGGCGATGCCCCATCCGCCCTGGCCCTGCTCGAACCGCTCGCCGCCGAACAGGCCGCCGCCCCGGTCCACTACGAACTCGGCCTGGCCTTGGCCCGCGTCGGCCGCGGCGACGAGGCCCTGGCTGCGCTGCGCCGCGCCGTCGCGCTCAAACCCGAGATGGCCAAGGCCTGGCTGGCCCTGGCCGACCACCTGCGCGCGGTCGGTGATGGCGACGGTGCCGATGCCGCCTACCTCGCCTACGTCCGCCACTCCGCCCGCGACCCGCGCCTGCTGCGGGCTGCCGAGGCCCTGGCCGCCAACCGCCTGCCCGAAGCCGAATCCCTGCTCAAGGACTGGCTGCGCCAGCATCCCACCGACGTGGCCGCACTGCGCATGCTCGCCGAACTGGCGGTGCGCGTCGGCCGCAACGAGGAAGGGCTGGGCCTGCTGGAACGCTGCCTCGAACTCGCCCCCGGCTTCCGCGAGGCCCGCCAGCACTACGCGCTGGTGCTGCATCGCGACCAGCAGTCGGAGCAGGCGCTGGCGCAGCTCGACCTCCTGCTCGTCGACGATCCCGACAACCCCGGCAACCGCACGCTCAAGGCCGCGATCCTGTGCCGGCTCGGCGATTACGCCGAGGGCATCGCCCTGTACGACGCGGTGCTGCGCGAATACCCCAACAACGCCCGCGTCTGGATGAGCCACGGCCATGCGCTGAAGACCGCTGGCCGCCAGGACGAGGCCATCGCCGCGTACCGGCGCAGCATCGCGCTCGAACCGCGCTTCGGCGAGGCCTACTGGAGCCTCGCCAACCTCAAGACCGTCCGTTTCGGCGACGAGGACATCGCCGCGATGCGCGCGCAGCTGGCGCGCACCGACCTGTCGGCCGAGGATCGCTTCCATTTCGATTTCGCCCTGGGCAAGGCGCTGGAGGATCGCAAGGAGCACGCTGCGTCCTTCGCGCACTACGCCGCCGGCAACGCCCTGCGCCTGAAGACCGTGCCGTATCGCGCCGCCGACACCAGTGCCCGCGTGGCGAAGGCGAAGCAGCTCTACACCCGCGAATTCTTCGCCGAACGCGCCGGCTGTGGCGATCCTTCGCCCGATCCGATCTTCATCGTCGGCCTGCCGCGCTCGGGCTCGACCCTGCTCGAACAGATCCTGTCCAGCCATTCGCAGGTCGAAGGCACGATGGAGCTGCCCGAGATCATCGCGATGACGCGCGCGCTGCGCCGCGCCGCCGATGCCTCGGCCAGCTACCACGACGCGCTCGCCGCGCTGCCGCCGGAGGCGTTCGCCTCGCTCGGTGCCCGCTTCCTCGAACGCACCCGCGTGCAGCGCAAGACCGGCGCGCCGTTCTTCATCGACAAGATGCCGAACAACTTCCTGCACCTGGGCCTGATCCACCTGATGCTGCCGAACGCGAAGATCATCGACGCGCGCCGGCATCCGCTGGCCTGCTGCTTCTCCGGCTTCAAGCAGCATTTCGCGCGCGGCCAGAACTTCAGCTACAGCCTCGACGACCTCGGCCGCTACTACCGCGACTACGTCGAACTCATGGCGCACTTCGACGCCGTGCTGCCCGGCCGCGTGCATCGCGTGATCCACGAGCAGCTGGTCGACGACACCGAAACCGAAGTGCGCCGCCTGCTCGACCACTGCGGCCTGCCTTTCGAGGACGGCTGCCTGCGCTTCTACGAGAACGATCGTCCGGTGCGCACCGCCAGCTCCGAGCAGGTGCGCCGGCCGATCAACCGCGACGGCATCGACCAGTGGCGGCATTACGAACCCTGGCTGGGTCCGCTGAAAGCCGCGCTCGGTCCGGTGCTCGATGCCTATCCCGGCGTTCCCGACATTCCGCCTTTCAAAACCGGTTCCACCGCATGATGCGGGGAGCTTCCACCACCTGTTCTGATGATCCACAACCTGGGGAGAGTGCAATGCGTCAAACACGTCATCCATCCAAACGTCCGGGCGTCATGGCCCGGATGCCGCTGACCGCCGCGATCTGCGTCGCGCTCGGCGGCATGGCCTTCGCCGGCAGCGCGCTGGCGCAGCAGGCCGAAGACGAGCAACCGTCGCTGGAGACCATCACGGTCACCGCGCAGAAGCGCACCGAAAAGGCGCAGGACGTGCCGATCAGCCTGAACGTGATCGGCCAGCAGCAGCTCGACGAGCTGCAGGTCAACGACTTCGACGACTACGCCAAGCTGCTGCCCAGCGTGTCGATCACGCCCTCCGGCCCGGGCTTCGGCCAGGTCTACATGCGCGGCGTGGTCAGCGGCGGCGACGGCAACCACTCGGCCTCCGCCCCCAGCGTCGGCGTCTACCTCGACGAACAGCCGATCACCACCATCCAGGGCGCGCTCGACCTGCACGTCTACGACATCGAACGCGTCGAAGCGCTGTCCGGCCCGCAGGGCACGCTGTACGGCGCCAGCTCCGAATCCGGCACGCTGAAGATCGTCACCCGCAAGCCCGACACCACCGGCTTCGCCGCGGGCTACGGCCTCGAAGTGAACAGCGTCGACGGCGGCGGCATCGGCCACGTCGCCGAAGGCTTCGTCAACATCCCGATGAGCGACAGCGCCGCCATCCGCCTGGTCGGCTGGCAGAAGCGCGACGCCGGCTGGATCGACAACGTCCGCGGCACCCGCACCTATCCGACCTCCGGCATCGTCGACGACAACTTCGACCGCGCCGAGGACAACTACAACGAAGCCGACACCGTCGGCGCACGCCTCGCCGCACGCTTCAACCTCGGCGAGAACTGGACGATCACCCCGACCATCATGGGGCAGCGCCAGGAAACCACCGGCAACTGGTCGTACGACACCACGATCGGCCAGGACAAGATCATGCACGCCTACCCCGAGTCGTCCGACGACCGCTGGGCACAGGCCGCGTTGACGGTGCAGGGCAAGGTCGGCAACTTCGACCTCACCTACGCCTTCGCCCA
Source organism: Lysobacteraceae bacterium 2PB (assembly GCA_005502915.1). Classification (GTDB taxonomy): domain Bacteria; phylum Pseudomonadota; class Gammaproteobacteria; order Xanthomonadales; family Xanthomonadaceae; genus Lysobacter_I. Next base: position 41,125 of record SCMT01000004.1, read on the forward strand.
CCTCAAGCGCGACGTCGACAGCGAGTCCGACTACAGCGACTACGGTTTCTGGTACGACACCCTGTTCGGCTACGGCGCGTACTTCTACGACGACAACGGCGACCTGGTGAACCCGGCCCAGTACATCCAGGCCGAGGACCGCTACAAGAAGACCAGCCACGAACTGCGCATCGCCTCGCCGCAGGATCAGCGCTTCCGCTTCGTCGGCGGCCTGTTCTGGATGGAGCATTTCCACGACATCCAGCAGCGCTACCGCGTCGACGACCTCGCCTCGGTGCTGTCCGTGCGCGGCTGGGAAGACACCATCTGGCTGACCAAGCAGGAGCGTCGCGACAAGGACCAGGCGATCTTCGGCGAGGTCAGCTTCGACTTCACCGACAAGCTCACCGCCACCGCCGGTTTCCGCCATTTCCGCAGCGAGAACAGCCTGAAGGGCTTCTTTGGCTTCGCCAACGGCTATTCGTCACAGGGCAGCCAGCTGCCGCAGAACCGCTACGGCGAAGCCGCGTGCATCGTCCAGTACGGTGCCAACCCGGCCAACTGGCCGTCGTTCAACGGCGCGCCGTGTTCGTTCTTCGACAAGACCATCACCGAGAAGGACACGCTGGGCAAGTTCAACCTGTCGTACAAGCTGACCGACGACAAGATGATCTATTTCACCTGGTCGGAAGGCTACCGTCCGGGCGGCATCAACCGTCGCGGCACGCTGCCGCCGTACATCACCGAGTTCCTCACCAACTACGAGATCGGCTGGAAGACCGCGTGGATGGGCAACCGCCTGACCTTCAACGGCGCCGCCTTCCACCAGGTCTGGGACGACTTCCAGTTCCCGGTGCTCGGCCAGAACGGCCTGACCGAGATCCGCAACGCCAACCAGGCGCGCATCCAGGGCCTGGAAATGGACATCAACTGGGCCGCGACCTACAACCTGAAGCTGTCCGCAGGCGTGGGCTTCTACGACGCCGAACTGACCGAGAACTACTGCGGCCAGGTCGACGGCAGCGGCAACCCGGTCACCAACTGCGCCACCCCGCAGGCACCGGACGGCACGCGCCTGCCGATCACCGCCGACTACAAGGGCAACGTCAACGCGCGCTACACCTTCGACATCGGTTCGTACGAAGCCTACTGGCAGGGTTCGTTCGTGTACGAAGGCCGCCGCACCTCGGACCTCCGACTGGCCCAGCGCCAGATCCTCGGCGACCTGCCGTCGTACACCCTGTTCGACATGGCCCTCGGCGTTCGCAAGAACAACTGGTCGGTCGACCTGTACTTCAAGAACCTGTTCGACGAGAACGCGCAGTACAACCGCGGCGTGCAGTGCCCGGAAACCGTCTGCGGCGCCCAGGTGTACGCCACCACCGCCCAGCCGCGCACCATCGGCATCAAGTTCAGCCAGGAATTCTGATCGGCTGGATGCGTTTCAATGTTGTCTGCACGGGCCGCCTTCGGGCGGCCCGTGTGTTTTGGGGGTGCGGTGATCATCGGCATATGCTTGATCGAACCCCCTGTCATCCCGAGCCGCAGGCCTTTAGCCCTCGCGAAAGCGAGGGGAGGGATCAGTTTTTGGTAGCCCAGCATCGTTCTTGAAGACATTCCGCTCGGCCTGTGTGTCACTGCCTGTTGAGTGGGCATGCGGTGTCGCGCGCAACAGCGAACCCATCCCCACCCCAACCCTCCCCTTGAAGGGGAGGGTTGGGGTGGGGATGGATTTGATCCTGCGAATGATTCGAACCTGCTTGCCAAATGCATCAAGCAAGCCATCCGTTTCTCTCCAGATCGCTTGACCCCGCCCCCGGTTGCGGTACGTTGGCAGGGCCGCAGTGCGCCGTCGCCTGTCCATTCAAGGGGAAAGATCATGCGTCGATTCGTCGTATCGGGATTCATTGCGGCGATACTGCTGGCAGGCTGCAGCAGCGCGGAGCAGTACGAGTCCGAAGCGGTGCCTGCTGCCGATGCAGCGGGCAATTCGGCAGCAGCGCTGAAGCAGATGGGCACGGATCATGTGCTCGGCGAATTCACCACGCGCGCCCCGGCGGCGGATGCAAGTTATTCATCGCCGCGCGCCAAGCCTGCCCAGGCTGACAGCGACGGCGAAGCCTCGATGCTGGCCTACGAACACGATGTCGAAGTGCGCCTCGACGCCGACAAGATCGAGCCGACCCTGGACGCCGTGCGCGCTGCATGCGAGAGCAAGCGTTTCGGTGCCTGCCAGATCCTCTCCGCCGAGCGCAGCGGCGGGCGCTATCCGCAGGGTGCGCTCCGCATGCGCACCGAGCCCCGCGCGATCGAGCCGCTGATCTCGTCCGGCGGCAAGGGCGGCGAGATCGTCGCCCGCAACACCTCAGCCGAAGACCTCGCCGTCGCCGTCCGCGATAACACCCTCCTGCGCGACCGCCTGCGCAAGCAGCACGCGCGCCTGCTCGAATTCCAGGATCGCAAGGACCTCAAGGTCGACGACGTGATCGCGCTGTCAGAACAGCTCTCCCGCGTCGAAGCCGAACTCGAAGCCGCCGAACGCGACGCCGCCAGCCACCGCCGCCGCCTCGAAACACAGTTGCTCACCATTCGCTTCTCCCCCCACGCCACCCAGGAAGGCCGAAGCGAAGTCGCCGAAGCCCTCGCCGACACCGGCCGCGTCATGGCCACCAGCACCGCCGTCGTCGTCCGTGTCATCGCAGCACTGATTCCGGTGCTGATCGCGCTGGTCGTCGGCATCTGGCTGCTGCGCCGGATGTGGCGGTGGGTGCGGAGGAGGAAGCGGGTGGAGGAGTGAAAGGTAGAGACCTGTCTGATTTGACAGGTTGGTGGGTGGGGGGCGATAGGTTGTGCCGATGCCGGATAAATAAATGAGTAGTAGGCCGCGTGGAGTGCCTGCTGTTACTATCTATTTGATTTTCATGGCAGGCCGCCGCTCATGGTTTGCGCGAACAGCCGCGTCCGACTTGTTGTCCGGTGCCGTGTTATGCGTCAATTTGGGGTCTAATCGTAGTTAGCCATCAAGGGGGAATGATGACTGAGTTCGTGGTTTCCGGGCCTCACCTTGTTCCGCTTTATAAGGGAAAGGTCGGAAGAATTGTTCGTGGTGAAGAAGGGGACGAATTCTTCCGAAAGCACCCGTCGCTCAGACCAAAGTCTGGTTGCTATCTCTTCGCAATGCGATCGGGCGGCGGAGTGACCCCAATGTACGTGGGAAAGGCTACAAAGAGCTTCGGGAAAGAGTGTTTTACTCCCCACAAGCTTGCCAAGTGCAACGAGATTCTCGCGGATTACTCAAAAGGGAGCTTGGTCCTCTTTCTGTTCGAATCTCCATCTGGTAAGAAGGCGCCTACCTATCAAATCGACCTGCTGGAAAACTTCCTAATCCAGTCGGCACTATCAGTGAATGACGAGCTTCTGAACATCAAGAAGACTAAGCAGGAACGCTGGAGCATCCGAGGCATAATTCGCTCAAACGGAACCAAGGCAAGTAAGTCTGCAAAGGCCGCTGCCAGCATGCTCGGCCTTTGATGGCTAACAATTCGTTTAAGCCGACGCCGCTTCGCGGCGCGGCTTGACTCAGGTGTTAGGCGTTTCTATTTCTTGTAAGGCTCGTGTGCATTAAGGAGTGATGTTCATGGTTTCGCTTATTGAGCTGATTGCTGTGGTCGTCGTAATGTGCGGTCTATCAACGTGCATAACGATTTTTGTGGTTGGCGCTAATGCGTCAAGAAATCAGCGGTTCATGGAGCATCTAGAGCACAGGATAATTCTTCTTCAGCGCGCAGAGTTCGATCGTCAAGTTGCGTTGGAGCAGGAGAAGTGGCGTCGGGATTTCAAGGAATTGCCTCCAGTGAGTCTTGTTGATGATGTTCGGATGAGGTTTGATGTCTTCCCGCCGTTCAAGCAATGCGATGCGGAGTGGCAAGCGATACTGAACAAGGCGCGCAAATGATGTGTGCGCCTAAATACTAGCTCAATTGTTAGGCCTCATCATCCTGTGATAGCGATGCATACTCTGCTCAACTCACCTGCAACATGGAGTGCACTATTCGCGCTGGCATCGGCCATTGCAGCGTTCTCCACGTACAGAATCCATAGGCGGAATTTATCTGCAAAATTTGTCGACCGTCTATACGAACTAAATAAACTTGTAATTGCAAACCCACAGAGCTTTGACAGATTTGTAAATGCACGATCATGGAATGACGAGGCGCTAATTGGATTGCAAGGAAGTCAGGCGGGCGAGTATTATCGCGCAAAATCGTTCGCGTACTTCTTTCTTGACCTATACGATGAGGTATGCGTTGCATATGGGGATCAACACGACAGCCCTCATCTCAGCGGCCCCTGGCTGGCGTGGAGAACGTTTATTCTTACAGGGGCAAAGCACCCTCTTATTAAGGCGCTTATTCTTGATCAATGTGTGATTGAGGCTTGCGGCCGAGATAGGCGAATACGGCCTAAAACGACAAGCGTCTTTCACGCGAAACTCTTGCATTTTTTATGTGATGCACAGACCGAGTGGTTTGATAAGCCGTTCGAGAAAGATGCCTTTTGGTAAGGCCTTAACGCGAATTCGTAGGGTGCATAAGCGAAGCGTCATGCACCTTTTTGGCGCGCAAAATCTGCGAGTCATGACGGCGCATGACGCCTTCGGCTTATGCGCCCTACGAAAGCCAAAAGCCTGCGCGGAAGCTGTGTCGTGAGGTGTTCCCCGTTGTCGTCCCATCATCGCATCGTGCTCGGCGCGTCAAGGTCGAGGCGAGCTGCGGTGCAGACCTTGACGCGCCTGCGCGCGATGCGGATTGGATTCGCCAACGGCGCCCACTCCGGGCGTCGGGCGAAACGGAGTACCGTCATGTCCAAGTCTCAGCAGAAGTTCCAGTCGTCCAATGTCCTGCTGGTCGAAGTCCCGCCCCAGTTCATCGCTCTGTGCGAAGCCAGCGGCGTCAGCCCGCAGGCCGCGCTGTGCGGCATGGCCGCGATGGTCTGCGGTCTGCAATACGATGAAGAAAACCGGTTGGTGCCGCTGGAGAGCTAAGGGGCATGAGGGTGGCCCGGGCGCGGTCGCTTCCGCGCCCGGGATCTTCGCGGCATGGGGGCGCCTTGCAGGGCGGCGCGCTACACTTCACACATCTGCACGCCTGTCCGGGGGGGTGCGCGAAGAGTGCGGGTCGAAATCGATGACGATTTTCAACAAAGATTCATTCCCGTGGTCTGATCTGGATTTCAGGCTGCTGAGAGATGGTGGCGTCGTTGCCTATCATGCCGATGCGGTCCTTGCTGATGATCTGCAGTGGTTCGAGCGCCAGGGATACCTCGTCCTGCAGTTCGATGGGCGTGCATGGTCGAATGAATCCGCTTTCCATGAAAGCATCTCACGCGCCTTGGAATTTCCTTCCTATTGCGGCAGCAATCTCGATGCATTCAATGATTGCATGAGGGATTTCGATGTCCCCTTGGATGGAGGGCTCGTGTTTGTCATTCGCAATGCAGGTGATGTCCATCTGCAATGCGAGTGGTTTCACTTCGTCCTCCAGATTTTGGCTGATGTGGTTCGACTCAACCTGCTCTTCGGTCGCCGATTCCTCGTTCTGTTGCAATCCGAGAATCCTGCGATCGTGTTTCCAGATCTTGGTGCTTTTACTGTGCAGTGGAATCCGCGGGAATGGCTGAATTCGAGTCGCGGACTGTAGGCGAGCAATGCGCCTTCTCTGAAATGCACGGAATCGGTGAATCATGACGGCGCATGACGCCTTCGGCTTATGTGTCCTAAGACTGCAATACGATGAAGACAACCGGCTGGTGCCGCTGGACGGCCCCGCCGCGTGATGCTTCACCGGGCGCGGCTCATCCCGCGCCTTGGTTCGTGATGGTGATGCCTCGGTGCAACGCTTTGTCCGTGGCGGTACGAAAAGCCGGTGCGATGAGTTGCACCGTAATGTGCTGATGTTGGCTCGTCCAGGCGTGGCGCATGATGGATTCACTGCCACCCGCAATCTTTCACCGTCGTCCCGGCGCAGGCCGGGGCCCAGCCTTGAGCGCTTCAAAAGCGGGATCCCGGTCTGCGCCGGGATGACGGGGTTGGGCAACCCGTGTGCGGCGCCTGTGAGTCCGGCAGGATGGATTCCGCTTGTGCGGAACCCTCCGTGCAGCGTTCCATGACGCCCAGCGGCCTTGCGACCACATGCCGAGGTCGGCCTACGCCTGTCCTGTCCGGAATCTGATACCGCAATGATCCTGAAGTGTGCTGTCCGGCGGCAGGGTGCCATGGAAGCATGGTGTCGTCCGGTTCAAGGCAGAACCGCTTGCAGGGAGACAGGTACGTTGAATCCCGTTCCGGATTCGCCGCAATGAAGGTGGCCGCGTCAGGCCCGGCAGGGGCCGCGCGCTGACTGACTACATGCGGCGTCTACGCAGGTCGTCACGCGGAGATCTTCGCGTGCGGCCCAATCACCTTTCCATCCATCCCCGACGTCGGCGCGATCGTGACGCCGTGCGTCCGATTGCACAGGAGACGGACATGTCCAGGCAATTCCAGTTGTTGCAGCGCATCGCGCCTGCGAGCGATCAGGTCATCGACAACCTCGGCCTGCTGGCCGAGTTCACCGGGACCTGGGTCGGCAGGGGATTCAATCTGATTGCGCGCCCGAACAAGCAGGGCGGCAGCGTCTTCTTCCTGATGCTCAACGGCACCAGCGAGACGCTGGAGTTCACGCCGATCGGCGGCGCGGTGCCGAATCGCGGATCGGTGCAGGACGACATCTTCATCCATGGCCTGAGCTACCTGCAGCGGGTCAGCGACCTGGACACCTACGCGCCGCTGCACATCGAGCCGGGCTTCTGGCTGCACGTTCCGCCGACGACCGATCCGCCTGCCGACGAGTCCTACGTGCGCCTGTCGACCATCCCGCACGGCGACTCGCTGGTGGCGCAGAGCGTGTTCGCCACCGAGGTGCCGGGCCCGCCGGTGCTGGCACCCGTCGATAGCCTGCCGTTCCTGATCGTGCCGGGCACGCCCATTCCGGGCCTGAACCAGGTGCCGAACCCCGATCCGATCAAAAAACTCGGCTACGTCGACCCGTATCTGAATCCAAAGCTGCCGCCGAGCGTGATCACCCAGCATTCGGCAGCGGAGATCGTCGCCAACCCGGTGCTGTTGCTGCAGGAAGCCATTGCGCACCAGCAGATCGATCGCACCGTGGTCATCGAAGTCTCCAGCGCGAACCAGGGCGGCATCCTGAACATTCCGTTCGTGGTGAAGAACGCCGACACCGTGCAGATGGATTCGATCTTCTGGATCGAGACCGTCAACACTGGGCAGACCACCTTCCAGCAGCTGCAGTACGTGCAGCGCGTGATCCTCGACTTCGACGGCATCCACTGGCCGCACATCTCGGTCGCGACCCTGGTCAAGCAGTGACGCCATCGTCCCGGGCGTGGTAGGCGAGGCCGGGTCCATGGACGGGAGCGACTGGGACGGACGCATGCGCCGCATCGGGTTCGCTTCGCAATGAAGCGAACCCGACGCCGTTCGACCGCAGCGCATGCCTGATTTGTCGCTGCGCACAGCGACCGCGATTCCCGCCGGCATGCTGCACGGACCGGCGCGCGCCATGCCGCAGATATCGCCCATGCGCAAGCTTGTGGCCGCTCACCATCTTCCGCATCATGGCCCGCTCCGGAATCCCCCGTCCGGCCAGCGAGGAAGGCGATGATCGATCCGAAGCGATGTTCCCTGGCGTGGTGCCTGGTGCTTGCCATGACCACTGCGGCCTGTGCTTCGCCCCGGCCAGCCGAAGCGCCGCAGGCCGCTCGGCAGGTTGAGATGGCGGACGCGCGCCTCGGATCGCATCGCTTCCGCATGCCGGTGGAGATGTTCCGCTACGGGATCGCGCCGCAGGGCGAGCGGCGCTTCGAGATGATGCTGCGCCTGCCGGAGCAGTCGCCGGTGGCGGTGGAGCCCGTGCCCGGCAGCGTGGAGCAGGCGATGCTGCTGTCGGTGGAGGTGGTGCGCATCGATGGCGTGCCGGTGTCGCACATGCTGTCGTTCTGGCTGCGCGAGTCGCCGCCGGATGCGTCGCCGGATCCGCTCGGCGGCGATCTGCCGCGCGTGACCGGCGATTCCACGCACGGGCTGCGCGCGTTTCCGGTCGCGGAGGACGCATCGACCCGCAGCGATGCGCGCGATCGCTTCCTCGGCCCACAGACGCAGCGGCCGGTGCCGAGCTTCATCGAATGCACGCCGCGCGCGCAGCCCGATGGCGTGGCGCTGGTCGACGGCCGCGCAGTGAAGCAGGGCGACGGCGGCATGATCGCGACCTGCGACCACGCTTTCCTGCTCGAAGACGACCTCGCCGTGCACCTGCGCTATGCGCGCGTGCACCTGCCGCAGTGGCGCGCCATCGAATCCCGCATCGCCGCGCGCCTGCGCGAGGCGAAGGCGGCGGCGCGCCGATGATGCGCGCGCCGCACGTCATCCAAGCATCGCCAACGCAACACGACACATGAGCGCATCGACATGAGCGGATTGAATCGCCAGGACCTCGAGATCCTTCGCCACTATGCCGAGCAGGGCAATCGCGAGCTGTACTGGAACTACCTCGCGCAGCAGCGCGGCAACGACGGCTACGGCCTGCTCGCGCTGGGCGTGGTGCGCAACGACAACGTGCCTGGCCAGGTCGCCAACATCTACGCGCAGAACCGGGCGCGCGAAGACGGCGTGAACATGGGCGAACGCCAGTGGCAGCAGTTTGGCGTGGACCTGGTGCGCGCCGATCTGGCCGCGCGCGAGCGCCAGCTGGAGGCGGGGCGCCCGGACCTCGCCCTGAACCTGCCGGTGCGCGATGTGCAGCGTGCGCATGACGACACCTTCCGTGCGCACGGCATCAGCCCCGATGCGTGGACACCGCGCCTGCTGCTCGATGCCTCGCGCCGCCATGGCGGCGAGGCCGAGGCCGAGCGCGTCTGGACGGGCATGATGGACAACAGTTACCTCGGCATCGGTCGCGGTATCGGCACGCTGGGCGATGCCGCGCATCGCTACAACGACGCCCAGTTCAACGCCGCTTCCTACCTCGCCGATGTGACCCAGGCGCGCGCCGAAGCGGCGGTGTCGCGGGCGAACACCGATCCGAACGTGATCGGTGCGACGAGCGTCTACCACATGTACAGCCCGCGCGACGGCAGCTGGGCCCTGGTGTCCGGCGGTGGCATGGGCATGCCGCACATCCGCGAGGTCACCGATCCGGCGCGCATCGCCGAACTGAACGACGCGCGTGCGGTCCGTATGGAGCGACAGCAGATGCGCGACGATTTCCATCCGGCCGACCCGAACCGCAATCGCCCGATCATGCGCAGCCCGTGGACGCTGGCCGATAACGACCACGCGCCGTCCGATCCGCGCATGCCGGAGCATCCGCGCCATGCGATGTACCAGCAGATCGAGCAGGGCGTGGAGCGGCTGAGCGCGCAGGCTGGCGGCGTGCCGGCCGAGACCAACGCGCGGATGACGATGAGCCTCTACGCGCTGGCGACCGAGCGCGGTCTGTCGTCGGTGGATCATCTGGTGCTCAACCGACAGGGCACCGAGCATGCGGCGGGTTCGCGCGTGATCCTGGTGCAGGGGCAGGATCCATCCGATCCGGCCAATCGCCTGGCGCACATGGGCACCGCCGATGCCGTGGGGCGCCCGGTCGAACAGTCGCTGCAGCAGGCGCAGGCCATCGAACAACAGCAGACGCGCCAGGCGGAGCTTGCCCGGACGCAGGAGCCTGCCATCGCGATGGCCGCGCGCGAGGCGCCGACGCGGGTGCTCTGACGAAACGTCGGGCTCCGCTCGACCACGCCCTCTCCATCGTCTTCTCTGGTGGGGTATCGGATCCCGCTACCCCCGGGGGAGGTGGGCTGAACCGGTCCGCTGCGGGTTGCAAAAGCGGGGGGCATCGCCGACGCTCCGGTCATGTCCGCCTTGCGCGGTCGGGGAAACGCCGTACGAGGACGGCTCGATATGGACGATGGCATCGTCGGGTTGTTGATGCTGGTGGGGCTGGCGGTTCTCGCCGTCCCGCTGCTGCTGGTGATGGCGCTGGTTAAGATCGGCAACGCGAAGCTGCGGATCGAGACGCTCGAGCGCGACGTGACGCAGCTGGAGAACCGGCTGGCGCGGGTCGAGCAGGCGCGTGCCGATGCGGGCGCCGAGGCCCTGGCGGCGAGCGTGGCCGCGAAGGCGGCTGCGGCGCGGCCGGCGACCGTCAGCGCGCCCTTGTCCGAGCGCGTGTCCGAGCCCGTGCCGACGCCCGAGCCGTCGGCCGCCGCGCCACCAACCTCCGTCCCTGAACCCCCTGAGCCTGCAGCCGAGCGCCCGATCACCGGCCGCGCGCGTTTCGACGTGCCCGATGCGCCCCTGCCGCCGGCCGCGCCGGCTGCGAAGCCGGGTCCCACCATGCCGCCGCCGATGCCGCCCGCAGCGCCGCGCGCCGACGCGCTGCCGCCGGCCGCGCCGCGTCCGCAGGCGCCGCGTCCGCGCCCGGAGCGCGAAACGCCCGATCCGGTGTCGATCCTGTTCGGCAAGGTCAAGGCCTGGTTCACCGAGGGCAACATCCCGGTGAAGATCGGCATGCTGGTGCTGCTGGCCGGCGTGGCGTCGCTGCTGAAATACGCCAACGACCAGGGCTGGGTGAGCGTGCCGATGGAGCTGCGCCTCGGCGGCATCGCCGCTGCGGCGGTCGCCGGCCTGGTGTTCGCATGGCGGCAGCGCGAGACGCGCCGCTCGTTCGCGCTGTCGCTGCAGGGCGGTGCGATCGGCGTGCTGATGCTGGTGACGTTCGCGGCGTTCAAGCTGTACGGCTTCATCGAGGCCGGACCGGCGTTCGCGATCACCGTCCTCCTCGTCGCGGGACTGGGCGCGCTTGCGGTCCTGCAGAACGCGCTGGCGCTGGCGGTGTTCGGCCTGCTCGCCGGTTTCCTCGCGCCGATCTGGCTCTCCACCGGCAGCGGCAACCACGTCGCGCTGTTCTCGTACTACGCCGTGCTCAACCTCGGCATCTTCGGCATCGCCTGGCATCGCTCGTGGCGCCTGCTCAACCTGCTGGGCTTCGTCTTCACCTTCGGCATCGGCACCATCTGGGGCGTGCTCGATTACCAGCCGGCGAAGTTCGCCAGCACGGAGCCCTTCCTGATCCTGTTCTTCGCGCTGTACCTGCTGATCCCGCTCCTGCACGCGCGCCGCGACGATGGCGACGACGCGACGCAGCGCCTGGTCGACGGTACGCTGGTGTTCGGCACGCCGCTGGTCGCGTTCGCCCTGCAGGCGGGACTGCTGCAGGGCGAGCGCATGCCGCTGGCCTTCTCGGCTCTGGGGCTGGCCGCGATCTACGCCGCACTGGCCGGGCTGCTGCGTAACCGCGCGCGCTACGACGGCGTGGTACTCGTCTATGCCGTGCTCGCGGTCGGCTTCGCCACGCTGGCGGTGCCGCTGGCGCTGTCGGCGCACGCCACGGCCAGCGTGTTCGCGCTGGAAGGCGCGGGCCTGGTCTGGCTGGGTCTGCGCCAGCAGCAGCGCCTGCCGCAGTTCGCGGGACTGCTGCTGCAGTTCGGTGCAGCGGTGGCGTTCGTTGCGGGCATGCCGTCGAACGAATGGGATGCAGTCAGTGATCTGATCGCGCGCACGCCGATCGCCAATGCGCACTGCATGAGCGCGCTGCTGATCGCGATCGCCGGTTTCGTCACTGCCTGGGCCTATCGTCGCGCGCTGCCGGGCGTGGTGGTCGGTCTGTTCACGCTGTGGTCGCTGCTGTGGTGGTGCGTGGCGGGTTTCGGCGAGATCTTCGATTTCGTGCCGGGCAAGCACCGCATCGATGCCAGCTTCGCCTTCCTGCTGTTCACCGGTTGGATGGCGGCGGAGGGACGGCGTCGCATCGAAGGCATGTCGGCGTTGGGCGGCATCGCCGCCATCGCGCTGGCGCTGGGCGTGCCGTTCGCGCTGGGCCAGGCGGCTCAGCACGATCATCCGCTGGGCGAGTGGGGCGGGGCGACGTGGGCACTGTTCGCGGCCCTGGGCTTCCGCGCGCTGGTGTGCCTGCGCGAGACCGGATCCATCGTGCGCGGTGTCGCGCATGGCGGCTGGTGGTGGTCGTGGGTGACGATGCTGGCGCTGACCGCGTTCCATCTGGTCTACCGCAGTGATGGCACGGCCGCGGACATGGGCGACGGCTGGCGCATCCTCGCGCTCGGCCTGCCGGTGCTGCTGTTCGCGCTGGTGCTGCGCCTGCGTCCGGCGCTGCTCGCGCCGCCGCTGTCGGATGGCTTCGACGACTATCGCGGCCTGTTCGACGTGTCCGCCGCGCTGGTGCTGGGCCTGCTGTGGGTGGTGTCGCTGTTCTTCCCGGGCGAGAGCGCGCCGCTGCCGTGGCTGCCGCTGCTCAATCCGCTGGAACTGTGGCAGATCGCGGTACTGGCGCTGCTGGCGCACTGGGCCTGGCGCGGCGATCGCGCGCGTGCTTCGAACGGAACCTCGCCGCGCGTGCCGGCGTTCGCGCTGTGCGCGTTCGCGTGGATCACCTTCGCGACGCTGCGTGCGACCCACCAGATCGGCGACATCGCCTGGTCGCCGTCGATGTTCGGCCACAACGAGGTACAGACCGCGCTGACCGTGGTCTGGAGCGTGCTGGGCGTGCTCGGCTGGATCTTCGGCTCGCGTCGCGGCGACCGCCTGCTGTGGGCCGCCGGTGCGGTGCTGATGGGCGTGGTGCTGCTGAAACTAGTGCTGATCGATCGCCAGCACCTGGGCACGCTGTTCGGAATCGTGTCCTTCCTCGCATACGGCCTGCTCTGCACTGCGGTAGGGTACTTCGCGCCGGCGCCCCCACGGAGGTCGGCATCCCCGGAGATCAAGGCATGAATCGAATCCGCAGCGCCGTGGTCGGCGGCGTTCTGGGCGTGGTCTGCGCCCTCGGCGTCGCACCCGTTGCTTCCGCAGGGCAACCCGGCGATTACGCGTATCGCTGGCCGCTGAAGGTCGAGGGCGACAGCGCGGCGTGGCAGTTCGCGCTGACGCCCGAGGTGTATGCGGCTCTGGCGGATGCAGGGCTGCGCGACTTCGAGGTCTTCAACGCCCAGGGCCAGCCGGTGCCCGTGGCGCGGTTGACCGTGGACCCGGCCGCGATGCCCGGCGTGGCGCAGGTGTCGCTGCCGGCCTACGCGCTGCCCCGTGCTGCCGATGCGACCGCGACGCCCGACGACCTGGCGCTGCGCATCGAGCGCGACGCCGATGGCCGACTGCGCGTGCTGCAGATCGAAACCGCCGCCGATCCGGCGCAGCTCGCGATCGACTACGTGATCGATGCGGACATGCGTCGCGATCCGCGCCGGCCATCGAGCGTGGACCGCCTCGACTTCTCCTGGCCCGAGCGCGGCGACGTGCGCGCGCGTTTCGTGCTGGAAGGCAGCGACGACCTGGTCTACTGGCAGACCGTGGTGCCCGAGGTCGCAGTGGTGTCGCTGCGCCGCGGCGATGCGGTGCTGCAGCGTCGCGATGTGGAATTCCCGCCGAGCGCGCTGCGCTACCTGCGCCTGCGCCAGGTCGACGGCACGCCGGTGCCCGGCCTGCAGGTGACCGCGCGACGCACCCGCGCGGGCGCCGTCGCGCCGGCCTGGCAGCGCGAAACCGCCCGGTTCGTCGATGCGGCGCCCGACCCGTTCGGCAGCGGCCAGGTCTATCGCTACCGCCTGCCGGCCAAGCTGCCGGTGAGCAGGGTCGGCATCACGCTCGGCGCGGACAACGCCACGGCGCGGGTCATGGTGGATGCGCAGCGCGGCACCGCCACCGAACAGCCGGGCGATGCGCAGGGCTGGGTGCCGGTCGGCCAGACCCTGCTGTTCCGCCTGCGCCAGGACGGGTTGCGCATCGACAACGAGCCGCTGGTGCTCAGCGTGCCCCATGCCGCGCGCGAATGGCGCCTGCGCAGCCCGGTGGCCCTGTCGCCCGCGCCCCTGCTGGAGGTGTTCTACCAGCCGGACCGCTTCGTCTTCCTCGCCCAGGGGCCGGGGCCGTACACGCTGGCGGCCGGCAGCGTGGTCGCGCGCCGCGACGACCTGCCGGTCGAGCAGGCGCTGTCGCCGCTGCGCCAGCGCCTCGGCGCACAGTGGGCACCGCCGCTGGCCGTGCTGGGCGCGCGCGCGGAATCGGCGGGGCAGCAGGCCTACGTCGTCCCGGAACCGCCGATCGACTGGCGGCGCTGGCTGCTGTGGGCGCTGCTGGTCGGCGGCGCGGCGGCCGTGGGCGGCTTCGCCCTGGTGCTGATGCGCCAGCGCGCCGGCAGCGACGACCACGAGGCCGATGCCTCGGAGACCATCCGGGCGGCCTCGGCGCCGCGCCCGGTGGCGCGGTTTGATGCCGGCCCGCCTGAAAAGGGACAATACGCGCCCCCTGACCGCGCACCTGTTCCTCCGGAGCCCCGAATGCCCATCGTCCGCATGACCGACCTCGACCTCGCCGGCAAGCGAGTGCTGATCCGCCAGGATCTCAACGTGCCCGTCTCGGACGGCAAGGTCACCTCCGACCAGCGCATCGTCGCCTCGCTGCCCACGCTGAAACTCGCCCTGGAGAAGGGCGCGGCGGTGATGGTGATGTCGCACCTGGGCAGGCCGAAGGAAGGCGTGTGGAGCGAAGCCGACTCGCTGGCGCCGGTGGCCGCGCGCCTGGGCGAACTGCTCGGCCGCGACGTGCCGCTGGTGAAGGACTGGGTCGACGGCGTCGAAGTCGCGCCCGGCCAGCTCGTCCTGCTCGAGAACTGTCGCATGAACGTCGGCGAAGGCAAGGATGACGAAGCCCTGTCGCAGAAGTACGCCGCGCTGTGCGACGTGTTCGTGATGGACGCCTTCGGCACCGCGCACCGCGCGCAGGCCTCGACGCATGGCGTCATCAAGTTTGCGACGCAGGCTGCGGGTGGCCCACTGCTGATGGCCGAACTCGACGCGCTGGCCAAGGCGCTGGAACACCCGGCGCGCCCGCTGCTCGCGATCGTCGCCGGCAGCAAGGTCAGCACCAAGCTCGAACTGCTGTCGTCGCTGGTGTCGAAGGTCGACCAGCTGATCGTCGGCGGCGGCATCGCCAACACCTTCATCGCCGCGATGGGCCACGGCGTCGGCAAGTCGCTGGTCGAGACCGACCTGATCGACACCGCGAAGCAGATCATGGCCGACGCGAAGGCGCGCGGCGCCGACATCCCGGTGCCGACCGACGTCGTCGTGGCCCCGGCCTTCGCCGCCGATGCGCCGGCCACGGTGAAGGCGGTCGATGCCGTCGAGGCCGACGACATGATCCTCGACATCGGCCCCGACACCGCCGCGCGCTATGCCGAGCTGATCAAGGCCGCCGGCACGGTGGTGTGGAACGGCCCGGTCGGCGTGTTCGAGTTCGACGCCTTCGGCAAGGGCACGGAAACGCTGGCCCGCGCGATCGCCGCGAGCAATGCATTCTCGATCGCCGGCGGCGGCGACACCCTCGCGGCCGTCGACAAGTACGGCATCGAGGACGAGGTGTCCTACATCTCCACCGGCGGCGGCGCCTTCCTCGAATTCCTCGAAGGCAAGACCCTGCCGGCAGTGGCCGCGCTGGCGGCGCGTTCGGGGTGATGTCGATGCGCATCGCGCGATGCCTCGTGCTCACGCTGCTGTTCCTTGCGGGCGGTGCGTGGGCGCAGGAGAGCTTGCGCATGCTGTCGCTGACCACGCAGGATCGCAACGGCCTGCACGTGCTCACGGTCGGTGCGGGAGCACGTTGGATCGAGGCTTCCGTCATGACTTCGAAGCCGGATACGCCGATGGATCGCCGCAGGACCGAGTATCCGCGCGAGCGCTTCGACGAGGTCTGGGCCGGCATCGCCGCCCAGGACCTCTCGGCCTACAGGGCAGGACCCGGAACCGGCGATATCGGTGCGTGGAAACACTATGTCCTCACCGTGATGGTGGATGGCCGCATTCGGTCGGCGCAGCCCGATGTCTATCTGATTCCGAAGTGCGATCCGCCGGAGGGTTTCCGGCCGTTGATGGAGCGGCTGGCAAACGGCCTGCTTCCGGAAGGCTCGCCCGGGTTGTTGCGGGCGTGCGAGAGCGAAGCGGGCGAGAGCGATAAGACCGCCCCGCGATCCGGGCAGTGACATCGCTGGATCGGCTCTGCAGCGCGTCCCGCACCGCGTGATGAACGACGTGGCGTCCATTCCCCGGGATGTGCCCGGGATGGGCGCCGCGTCTCGCTTCGCGCGACCGCAGATGGCTACGCTTCACGCGCGGCGATCCCGCCGCGCTTGCGAAGGAATGCCTCCATGAAGAAGTCTCACCTTGCATCGCGTCGCGCGATGCTGATGTGCGCACTGGTCGCCTCGATGCTGCTGTCCGGTGTTGCGGTCGCGGATGGCTGCCTGCAGGGCACCTGGCACTATTTCGATGCCAACGGTCGCCTCGTCGGTGGCCAGACCGTCGGCTGCGGCGAGCTCGACGGCAGCTGGGGTGCGGTCACCGCGAACAGGACGTTCTCGCAGGGGTGCGCGGCGTCCTACTGAGCCGTTCGAGTCATCGTCTCCGCCGTCGCGAGCAGCGATGGCATGCGTGTCCAGAGGCCCGGCGCGTCCGGGCCTTTGCGTGTCCGTCGTCGATGCGCGCGACGCACCGGTCTCTCCGACTGCACAGCCTCGTTCGCTTCGAGCGTCGTGCTGCAGGCGTTCTGCTGCAGCGCCGCATCCTTGCCTGAACGCATGGGCGAAGACGCAGGCGCGCGTCGCCGCATCGCTGCATGCCGAGGATTTTTTCGTCGTTTCGACGAAACCATTCATGGCGGTTCTTCATGAAGGCCGCGTGCGGGACCTTCGGAGTTGAATGCTGCGTTGCGGTTCTGCTACCAAGTCCATGCGCATGAAGCGCCTTCGCAGGCGAGGCTTTCGGCCTCGCGCCTCCCCCGGGGCGAAGCGACGCATGCTGCCAGGTGCCCCGTGCGATGGTTGTTCCACCCAGCGACCGCCACGCAACGACCGGTGCCTGCCACGCATCCCATCACGTTCCAATGGAGTCGAACAATGAAATACAGCGCATTTTCCGGCCTTGCCGTCGCCATTCTGTCCACGCTCGCGATCGGCGCCGCGGTTGCCGCCGGTCCCGGCAAGGCCTCGCAGTTGACGCTCGCCAAGCCGGGGGCGAAGCCCGTCGTCACTGCCAGCAACAACCCGCTTCGTGACCAGGTCGTCCTGCGCCAGATGCAGATGACGCTGAAGCACGCGGGTCGTCCCCTGTCTGCCGCCGAAGCCGACCGCCTGCTCAACGCCCGGATCATCGGCGGCTCGCTGGCGGGCGCGGGCGACAACCCGTTCCAGGTCGCCCTGCTCAGCCGCAGCATCGCCAACAATTACGACGCCCAGTTCTGCGGCGGCTCGCTGGTCAAGGCCAATGTCGTGGTCACCGCCGCGCACTGCGTGGTCGGTGCGAGCGCCGGCCAGATCGACGTGCTCACCGGCACGCGCAGCCTGAGCAGCGGCGGCACCCGCCATGCGGTCTCCAGCATCCGCATCCATCCGAGCTACAACAACAGCACGCTCGACTACGACGTCGCGGTGCTGACGCTGTCGACCTCGGCCACCGGCCTGCCGCTCGCCACGGTCATCGGCACCACCGATGTCGCCGACGGCACCAACCTGCTGGTCACCGGCTGGGGCAACACCAGCATCTCGGGCACCAGCTATCCGACCGAGCTGTACAAGGCCGTGACACCGCGCATCTCGACCGCCGTGTGCAACGGCAACAAGGTGTATCGCGGCGCGATTACCGACCGCATGTTCTGCGCGGGTTACCTGGCCGGCGGCATCGACAGCTGCCAGGGCGACTCCGGCGGCCCGATCGCCCAGGGCAATACCCTGGTCGGCATCGTCAGCTGGGGCCGCGGCTGCGCCGGCAAGAACAAGCCGGGCGTCTACACGCGACTGGCCAACAGCACCCTCAACGCCTGGGTGCGTACCAACGCCGGGCTGTAATCGAGGCCCGACTGCAACCGGCGGCCCGTCGCACACGGGCCGCCGGCTTGCATTTGCGCAGCGCGATCGGCATCGTGCCGCGCGTGAACACACTCTTCTTCGACCTCGACGGCACGCTCATCGACTCTGCCGTCGGCATCACCCGCTGTGTCGCCCACGCCCTCGACGGCATGGGTCATCCGGGCCTCCCCGAATCCGAACTGCGCCGGTGGATCGGCCCGGCGCTGCGCGTCAGCTTCGGTGCGCTGTTCGACGATCCGGCCGACATCGAACGCGCGGTCGCGCTCTACCGCGAGCGGTTCGAGCTCGTCGGCTGGACCGAGCACACGGTCTACGACGGCATCGGCGACACCGTCGCCACCCTGCATGCGGCCGGCCACCGGCTCGCGGTGGTGACCGCCAAGAACGAGCCGCATGCCCGGCGCATCGTCGAAACCCTGCCGTTCGCGCACTGCTTCGACGACATCATCGGCGCGACGCCCGACGGTCGCATCAGCCACAAGCCCGAACTGATCGCCGAAGCCCTGCACAGGCTCGACCTGCGTCCCGGCGACTGCACGATGATCGGCGACCGCCACCTCGACATCGACGGCGCGCATCATCACGGCATGCGCGGCATCGGCGTGCTCTGGGGGTTCGGCGACGAACACGAACTGCGCGCCGCCGGTGCGCATGCGCTGGCACGGGCGCCGCACGAACTGGTCGCGATGTCCTCCCTGGTCCGTCGCGCGGACTGACGCCCGGCCTGCGGACATGTCCCGCGCCTGTCCTCGCGGGACATGCGCGACACGCTGTGCATGACGACGTTTCCATCGCGAAAATCGCCATGGGCCGTGGTAGCGTTGGGCGATCCGAAGAGAGCCCAACGATGACCGAACAGCGCCGCCGTACCAAGATCCTCGCCACCCTCGGCCCCGCCACCGACGCCCCGGGCGTCCTCGACGCGTTGCTGCGCGCGGGCGTGGATGTCGTCCGCCTGAACTTCTCGCACGGCGATCCCTCCGGGCAGGTCGCACGTGCCGAAGCGGTGCGTGCCGCCGCCGCGCGTGTCGGCTGCGAGGTCGGCATCCTCGCCGACCTGCCCGGACCGAAGATCCGCATCGAGAAGTTCGCGAACGACAAGGTGAAGCTGCGCGCCGGCGAACGGTTCGACCTGCTCGCGAGCGCCGATGCGCCGCCGGGAGACGAGACCCAGGTCGGCGTGAGCTACCTCGGCCTGCCCGGCGACGTCGCGCCCGGCGACGTCCTGCTGCTCGATGACGGCGTGGTGCAGCTCCAGGTCACGGCCGTCGAAGGTCCGCGCATCATCACCACCGTGCTCAACGACAGCGAACTGTCGAACCGCAAGGGCCTCAACAAGCTCGGCGGCGGCCTGTCGCTCGGCGCGATCACCGAGCGCGATCGCGAACTGATCCATGTCGCTGCGGAACTCGGCGCAGACTTCATCGCGGTCAGTTTCTGCCGCAATGCCGAGGACATGAACGAAGCGCGTCGCGTCGCGCGCGCCGCCGGCAGCGATGCCGCGCTGGTCGCCAAGGTCGAGCGCGCCGAGGCGATCGAGAACCTGGTCGAGATCGTCGACGCCAGCGACGTGGTGATGGTCGCGCGCGGCGACCTGGGCGTGGAGATCGGCGACGCCGAACTGCCGGGCCTGCAGAAGAAGATCATCCGCACATCCCTGGAACGCAACAAGGTGGTGATCACCGCGACCCAGATGCTGCAGTCGATGGTCAGCAGCCCGATCCCGACCCGCGCCGAAGTGCTCGACGTCGCGAACGCGGTGATCGACGGCACCGACGCGGTGATGCTGTCGCAGGAAAGCGCCGCCGGCGCGTATCCGGTCAAGGCGGTCGAGGCGATGGCGCGCATCTGCCTGGGGGCCGAACGCCAGTTCGAACACGACACCGACTTCGAGGCCGCGCCGCGCAACCTCGAGCGCGCCGACCAGGCGATCGCGATGGCCTCGATGTTCCTTACCGAGCACATCGGCGTGGGCGCGATCGTCGCGATGACCGAATCCGGCGGCACCGCGCGCTTCCTGTCGCGCTTCCGCGGTCGCGCGCCCATCTTCGCCTTCGCACGCCACGGCAGCGCGCGCCGGCGCATGGCGCTGATGCGCGACGTGTTTCCGATGGATTACGACAGCCGCGGCCAGACCCCGCGCCAGGCCGCGCGCGGCAGCATCGCCGCGCTGGTGCAGGCAGGGCTGCTGAGCACCGGCGACCGCGTGATCTTCACCAGCGGCGAGCACATGGAAACCCACGGCGCCACCAACACGCTGCGCCTGCTGGAAGTGGGCGAGGACGGCAAGGCCGAGGGGCTGGGCGAGCTGTAATGAACGGCCGGATGTGGCGGTGGTTATCCTACCCGAAACGAATCAAGAGTCGATTCCTTGAGGCTTGCGCTGTCTTCTCGCTGTTCGTGCTGCCGTCGGCAGTCATGGCGAGAGAACACAAGATTGTCGAGAGATCGGAGTTGGCCAAGTTCTGGTTGCCCGATAACTTTGGCGGCGATCAGTTGGAATTTACGATGGGTGTCGGGCGCGACATGAGTTATGGGTGCGCAAGCTTCGGCTACATCGTTGATAGTGGCGGAAATGCCACTAGACCAGTGGTGCTGAGAATTGCTTCGTCGAAGGCGATGCGGATCTCGCGTCGGGAGGAGATTTCAGGATTTATCGCTTACTTTCTGGCGCACAATGTGAAGTACATGCCTGCGCCGGAAAACCATGATCGGGCAGAGGTTTTCACGAGCGTGACCATCTCCTTTCTTGGCAAGGGCATGAAGAAGAGTCTATCCGTCGCGGAGCAGAATGAGGCGAATAAGAAACTGTTGGAGTTTTGTCGTATCGATCGGCTAAGGCTTTGGCTTGGAAGCCATGATGTAGAGAAGCTGCCGATCGTTGACGTAGCGCCTGACTTGCAGTTGTCTCATTGAGGCTTCTCGCACCAGGGGAGGATGACGGCGGGAGGATGGCATGATCGAATCGATTCGTGGAATGCGTGGCGGCATCGCATTCATGGCTTGCCTGTTGTTCTCGGTAGTTGCGAACGCGCAACCGCGCGCGCCGTCCAACGCGCAGCTGCAGGCGGCGGCACGGGCGAGCTTCCCCGAATTCCTGGAGCTGCTCGCGTTGCCGAACGACGCCATCGAGCCGGCCGACATCCGCCACAATGCCGACTGGCTGCAGCGTGCGTTCGAGCGTCGCGGCTTCAGCGCCCGGCAACTGGCCAACGACGGCAAGCCGATGCTCTTCGCCGAGTACGGCAAGCCGGCGCCGGGCCGCAGGACGATCCTCTTCTACATGCACTTCGATGGCCAGCCGGTGCTGCCGGAGCAATGGGCGCAGCCGAGTCCGTTGCAGGCCGTGGTGAAGCAGCGCGATGCGGCGGGCGCCTGGATGCCGGTGCCGACGGCGCGGTTGCAGGAGGCCGTGCTCGACCTGGAATCGAGCGTGTTCGCGCGCTTCGCATCCGACGACAAGGGACCGATCCTGATGCTGCTGGCCGCGTTCGATGCGCTGCGCGCGGGCAGCACAGCTTCGACGAGAACCTCCGCACCGACCATTACCTCGATGGCGTGCGCATGATTGCGGGACTGCTGATGACGCCGTTTCCGGGATAATGCCGATGTCGCGAATGTCTCCGTATCGATTCGGCCGTTGTTTCGCGAGAGCAACGTGCTGGATTGGGCTCTGCATTGTCTTTGCCGGAACCCATATCCATCATGTGCATGCGACGGAATCGAATGCGCGCTTGCACTTTGCAAGAACGCGGTCGCCGACGGCAGGGTTGCACCCGATGGTCGTCGTTGTCGATAGAAAGACGAGGGTTTCTGTCTGGAGGGGTACGTACGCTGTACTGGAAGTGCCCCCGGGGGCCTACAGAATCAAGGTCATCTGTTCTTCGCCATGCGGGATGAGGACCCTGTCCTTGCCTGTTTCCGTGCTCGATGATGAGGAGCGTTTTTTCGTGATCGACCCTCAATACAGGAGGCGGGATAACGTCATGGAATTCACGTCCCAGATCAGGGAAGTTGGCCGAGACGAGTATTCGAGCATGCTGCCTGATCTCAAGCCTGTGCTGGAAAAGAATGACGCGCCCTGAAGCGTTTCTCTTGGGGATTCTCTGGTTTCAATGTGATCGGTCGGTTTGTCGATAGGTGCAAGGTGCTGTCGAGTGCGGGTCGGTTTTTGCGCATGTGTTCTGAGAATCCGCCTTCTTCCTGCGTCAACCCCCGCTGTCGCGAACCCTGAGATGCCCCCCGGCGACAATGACGTTCGCCCGGCGAGAGGCCGCGCGAATCCCGCAAGGGACATCCCGTCGTCGCGAGAGACGCGACATCCAGACCATCGAGAGAAAAGGATCCTCCATGAAGAAAACGCTCCTGATCGCGTGCGTCGCCCTGCTGTTCTCCGGTTCCGCGTCCGCTGCGGGCTGGCAGTCGCTCGGACGCGTCAATGCGCTGACCGCCACGCCCGATCCCCAGCAGTGCGAGCAGCGCGTCATCAACCACTACTGGAGTTCGAAGCCGATCTACTATCCGGATGCCGTGAACGTGTACTGGACGAACAACATCGAGTTCGTCTTCGACCGCAACGTCAGTGCGCTGCGTACCCTGGTCAGCAACGCGCCGGCCAACTCGCGCTTCAAGACCGCCGTCGATGCCTACAACGCGCAGTCCGCAGGCGCCAAGAGCCTGTTCGCGACGATCTCGGTCGGCCAATACCCGGGCGTGAGCATCCGGATGGCGTACGTCGACGCCAACGGCCTCACCCAGGGACTGGGCTGGGGCGTGGTCCCCACCGAACTGCAGTATTACGAACTGCAGCAGCGCTGCCCGATCTGATCCGGGCCGCGCAGGTTCGATCGACCGGGTGCCTCGCGCGCCCGGTCCTGCGTCGCATGCCATGTCCTGGCTCGCGCTGTCCGACAGGACACGCCGGGGCCGGGGCTCGGCCCGGATGGGCACGTTTTCCTGGGCAAGTCATTGATTTTGCATGCCCTTGGGCCGCGTCCGCCGGGGTATAATGGCCGACTTTCCCGCCGCCCCTTCCAGGACTCCCAATGAGCATCGAACAGCTTGCCGACATCGCCCGCGCCATGGTCGCGCCGGGCAAGGGCATCATCGCCATCGACGAATCCAATGCCACCATCGCCAAGCGTTTCGAGAGCGTGGGCATTCCGAACAGCGAAGAGAACCGTCGCGCCTACCGCGAAATGCTGCTGACCACGCCGAACCTCGGCGAGCACATCTCCGGCGCGATCCTGTTCGACGAAACCATCCGCCAGTCCACCAAGGACGGCGTGCCGTTCACCAAGGTGATGATGGACAACGGCATCATCCCGGGCATCAAGGTCGACAAGGGCACGCATCCGCTCGCCGGCTGCCCGGGCGAAGTGGTCACCGAAGGCCTCGACGGCCTGCGCGACCGCCTCAAGGAATACGCCCAGCTCGGCGCCCGCTTCGCCAAGTGGCGCGCGGTCATCAACATCGGCGAGGACATCCCGTCCGGCACCTGCATCGAAGCCAACGCCCACGCGCTCGCGCGCTATGCCGCGCTGTGCCAGGAATGCGGCATCGTGCCGATGGTCGAGCCGGAAGTGATCATGGACGGCGACCACGACATCGAGACCTGCTACGAAGTCACCGAAGTCACCCTGCGCGCGCTGTTCGACGCGCTGTACCAGCACAACGTCATGCTCGAAGGCACCATCCTCAAGGCCTCGATGGTCATCTCGGGCAAGGACTGCGCCGAGCAGGCGTCGGTCGACGAAGTCGCCGAGAGCACCCTGATGTGCCTGAAGTCGGCGGTGCCGGCGATCCTGCCGGGCATCGTGTTCCTGTCGGGCGGCCAGAGCGACGAAGCGGCGACCGCGCATCTCGACGCCATGAACAAGCTCGGCCCGCACCCGTGGCCGCTGTCGTTCTCGTACGGCCGCGCCATGCAGTCCGCCGCGCTGAAGATCTGGTCGCAGGACCTGGTCGGCAACGTCGCCAAGGCGCAGGAAACCGTGTTCGCCCGCGCCCGCGACAACGGCTTGGCCGCGCTGGGCCAGTGGTCGGCCTGACATCCGGCATGCCGATGGCCGCCGGATCTTTCCGGCGGCTGTTGCGCTGAACGAACCACAAGCCGTTTGGCCCGATTCGGCACAGCGAATCGACGCCAAGAACACCGCAAACGCCGACAGAGTTGTCGGCGTTTGTCGTTTCGGGGGGGCGTCAGGGCTTGCCGGGATCGGAAGCGCCGCCTGTGCGCAGCGCGTTCTTCTCCGCCCAGCGCCGGTCGATGGCATCCAGCGCCAGGTCCGCGGCGGTCTTCAGCACGGTGAAGAGGATCAGCACCCCGGCGTTGCCTTGACCGTCGCCACTGGTGCCGAACAGCACGATCAGGTGCATCGGCACGATGCGCAGGTAGGGCGTTGCCATCATCCGTCCGAGGTTGGGCACGCCGCGCAGGTCGGCCGCATGCTGCACCGCATAGGTCGCTCGCTGCGACAGCACGAACGAGACGCCGCAGGCCAGCAGGGCCAGCCAGTTCCACAGGCCGTCCACCCAGTGGCTGTCGAGCAGGAAGACCAGGTAGCCGACGTGGAAGAAACCGTAGTGGAAGGCGAAGAAGCCTGCGGTGGAGCGCTTGCCGCTGTCGTCTTCGGGCACCGGCTTGCCGCCTGAGGTTAAGCCTTGGGTGCTGAAGCGGTCGAGGTTGAGCATGCGCTTGCGCGCATACCAGCCGATGACCACGCTCTGGATCCAGTAGGGCCACAGCAGCCAGGCCGGCGACCAGTCCAGGACGATCGCCGCGACCAGGGTCAGCGCATTGGCGATCAGCAGATGGCGCGCGGAAGGACCGCGCCAGGTGCCTGCAGGCAATCGGAACGACACGGTTGACCCCCTGTCCGGAACGCATCGTTCCCGATCTTGGCATCGCGTAGGCCAAAGGTCACGACTGCCCGCAAAGCCCCGGTCCGGGACATGCGCTGCCGCTACAATCGCCCGGGATTGTCCTCCGGATCGCACGATGTCCCCACGCCTCGCTTCCACGGTGTCTTCTCCCCGATTCCTCGCGCCGCGTGCCCGCGCTCCCCGTGCCCGCGCATCGCGCGTGGCGACGCTGCTCCTGCTGGCCTGCGCGCTCGCCGCGTGCGGCGACAAGGAGGCGGCCGGCGGTCCCGGCAAGGGTGGCCCGGGTGGCGGCAGGGGCGGGGATCGTCCGGTGCCGGTGACTACGGTGCGCCTGCAGCCGGAATCCTTCACCGACACCCTGATCGCGATCGGCACGGTGAAGGCGCGCGAGTCGGTGACGGTGACCGCCAAGGTCAGCGAGATCGTGCAGACCGTGCATTTCGACAGCGGACAGGAGGTCGGCGCCGGCGCGGCCCTCGTGACCTTGTCCGATCGGCAGCAGCAGGCCGCGCTGACCGAAGCGCAGGCCAGCGCCGACGAAGCCGATCGCCTGTTGCGCCGGCAGACCGAACTTGTGCAGCAGCAGCTGATCGCCCGCGCCCAGGTCGACAACCAGCGTGCCGCCCGCGATGCCGCGCAGGCGCGCGTCGCGCAGATCCGCGCGCAGCTCGCCGACCGCGTGGTGCGCGCGCCGTTCTCCGGCGTGCTCGGCCTGCGCCAGGTCAGTCCCGGCGCGCTGGTCACGCCGGGCACGCCGATCGCCACGCTCGACGACATCTCGCGGGTGTACGTGGACTTCCCGCTGCCCGAGTCGCAGTTGTCGCGCGTCGGGCCCGGCCAGCGCGTGGACGCGCGTGCGGTGGCCTATCCGGAGCAGCGTTTCGAGGGCACGGTGCAGACCGTGGACGCACGCATCGATCCGGCCACGCGTGCCGTGCAGGTGCGCGCCGACCTGCCCAATCCGCAGCGCCTGCTGCGCCCGGGCATGCTGATCAACGTGGAGATCTCCGGGACCACGCGCAGCGCGCTGCTGCTGCCGGAGATCGCGGTGACCCAGGTCGGCCGCGACAGCTATGTGTATCGCGTCGGCAACGGCGACGCCGTCGAGCAGGTGAAGGTCGGCCTGGGATCGCGCAGCGCAGGCAAGGTCGAGATCGTCGAAGGCCTGGCGACGGGGGATCGCGTCGTGGTCGACGGCACCGGGAAGCTCAAGCCCGGCGACCGGATCAGCGAAGCCGGCGCCAAGGCCGCCGCCGCGCCTGCCGGCGCGAAGGCGCCCGCGCCCGCACCGCCTGCAACGCCCGCAGCGAAGCAGGGCTGAGGAGTCGACCATGCGCCTCTCCGACGTTTCGATCGAACGCCCGGTCTTCGCCACCGTGCTCAGCCTGATGCTGATCGTGGTCGGCCTGATGTCGTATTCGCGACTTACCCTGCGCGAACTGCCGGCGATCGATCCGCCCGTGGTGTCGGTCGACGTCACCTATCCCGGTGCCTCGGCGGGCGTGGTCGAAACCCGCGTCACCCAGGTGCTGGAAGATGCGCTGGCCGGCATCGAGGGCATCGAGACCCTGCAGTCGCGCAGCGTCAACGGGCGTTCGTCGGTGACCATCGAGTTCACCCTGGAGCGCGACATCGAGGCAGCGGCCAATGATGTGCGCGACGCGGTCAGTCGGGTGCTCGACCGCATGCCCGAGGAGGCCGACCCGCCGGAAGTGGAAAAGGCCGACAGCGACTCCGAAGTGATCCTGTGGTTGAACATGAGTTCGACCGCGATGGACACGTTGCAGCTGACCGACTACGCCGAGCGCTATGTCGTCGATCGCCTGTCCGCGCTCAACGGCGTGTCGCAGATCCGTGTCGGCGGACAGCAGCGCTACGCGATGCGCGTGTGGCTCAACCGCGATGCGCTGGCCGCGCGCGGCCTCACCGCCACCGATGCCGAGAACGCGCTGCGCCGCGAGAACATCGAGCTGCCCGCCGGTCGCATCGAATCGCAGGACCGCGACTTCACCCTGCGCGTCGAGCGCAGCTATCGCAAGCCCGAGGATTTCGCGCAGATCCCGCTCGGCAAGGGCAGCGACGGCTACGTCGTGCGCCTGGGCGACGTGGCCAAGGTCGAACTGGCGTCGTCCGAGCGCCGCGCCTATTTCCGCAGCAACGGCGAGCCGAACGTCGGCCTGGGCATCGTCAAGACCTCGACCGCGAACAGCCTCGATGTGGCGCTGGCCGCGCGCGCCGAGGCCGAACGCATCCAGGCGTCGCTGCCGAAGGGCACGCGCATCTTCGTCGCCTTCGACAGCACGGTGTTCATCGAATCCGCGGTCGAGCGCGTGTGGTCCACGCTGTTCGAGGCCATCGCGCTGGTGCTGATCGTGATCTGGCTGTTCCTCGGCAGCGCTCGCGCCGCGCTGATCCCGGCGGTGACCGTGCCGGTCTGCCTGATCGCCGCCTTCATCGCGCTGTACGCCTTCGATTTCTCGATCAACCTGCTGACCCTGCTCGCGCTGGTGCTGTGCATCGGCCTGGTGGTCGACGACGCGATCGTGGTGCTGGAGAACATCCAGCGACGTGCCGATCTCGGCGAGCCGCCGCTGGTCGCGGCCAAGCGCGGCACCAAGCAGGTGGCGTTCGCGGTCATCTCCACCACGGCGGTGCTGGTCGCGGTGTTCCTGCCGATCGGCCTGCTCGAAGGCAACACCGGACGCCTGTTCCGCGAGCTGGCGGTGGCGCTCGCCGCAGCCGTGGCCATCTCCGCGCTGGTGGCGCTGACGCTGACGCCGATGATGTCGTCCAAGCTGGTGCGTCCGCACGACACCGAGAAGCCGAACCGCTTCCACGCCGGCATCGGGCGTTTCCTCGATCGCGTCTCGAACGCCTATCGCCGCCTGCTCGAACGCACGGTCGATCGCGTCTGGCTGTTCGGCGGCCTGATGGTCGCCACGCTCGCGGCCACCTTCTTCCTGTTCAAGCTGGTGCCCAGCGAACTGGCGCCGCCCGAAGACCGCGGCGTGTTCTTCGCGTCCATCGTCGGCCCGGAAGGCGCGGGCTTCGACTACACCGTCGGCCAGGTGCAGCAGGTCGAGCGCGCATTGCTCAAGCAGGTGGGCGAGGGCAAGCCGCTGCAGCGCGTGAACACGCGCGTGCCCGGCGGCTTCGGCGCCAGCGAGGAAATGCATACCGGTCAGGCGATCGTGTTCCTGCACGACTGGCAGAATCGCGACGTCACCACCGACGACGTGGTGCAGCAGGTGCGCAAGGAAGTGGGCGCGCTGCCCGGCGTGCGCGTGAATCCGCAGGTGCGCACCGGCCTGACGCGCGGCGGCGGCCAGCCGTTCCAGCTGGTGCTCGGGGGGCCGGAGTACGGCGAGCTCGCGCAGTGGCGCGATCGCGTGCTGGCGCGCATGGAGCAGAATCCCAATTTCTTCGCCGCCGATTCCGACTACAAGGAAACCCGGCCGCAGATGCGCGTGGTGATCGACCGCGCGCGCGCCGCCGATCTCGGCGTGTCGGTCACCGAAATCGGCCGCACGCTCGAAACCATGATGGGCAGCCGCCGCGTCACCACCTTCGTCGACAACGGCGAGGAATACGACGTGATCCTCCAGGCGGACCGCACGCTGCGCGCCGAGCCTGCCGACCTGGCTGCGATCCAGGTGCGCGGCAGCAACGGCGAGCTGATCCCGCTGTCGAACCTGGTCACCCTGACCGAACTGGCCGAAGCCGGCAGCCTCAACCGCTTCAACCGCCTGCGTGCGATCACCATCTCCGCCGGTCTCGCGCCGGGCTACCGCATGGGCGACGCCATCGCCTGGGCCGAGCAGGTGGTGCGCGAGGAATTGCCGGGCACGGCGCAGGTCGACTGGAAGGGCGAATCGCGCGAATTCCAGAAGGCCGGCAGCGCCGTGCTGATCACCTTCGCGCTCGCCCTGCTGGTGGTGTACCTGGTGCTCGCCGCGCAGTTCGAGAGCTTCATCCATCCCGTCGTGATCATGCTGACCGTGCCACTCGGCGTGGGCGGCGCGCTGCTGGGCCTGTGGATGGCCGGCAGCACGCTCAACCTCTTCAGCCAGATCGGCATCGTGATGCTGATCGGCCTGGCGGCGAAGAACGGCATCCTGATCGTCGAATTCGCCAACCAGCTGCGCGACGAAGGTCGCGAGATCCGCGATGCGATCATCGAATCCTGCGCCGTGCGCCTGCGGCCGATCCTGATGACCTCGGTCGCCACCGTGGTCGGTGCGATACCGCTGGTCGTCGCCGGTGGACCGGGTTCGGCCAGCCGCTTCACCATCGGGATCGTCGTGATCTTCGGCGTGACCTTCTCCACGCTGCTGTCCCTGTTCGTGGTGCCCGCGTTCTACCGTCGCCTCGCGCCGTACACGCGTTCGCCGGAAGCGGTGAAGCACCGACTGGAGAAACTGGAAGCGGAGACGCCGCCGGTGGGCGGGCATTGAGCATTACGCGATAGGCCGTGGCACAACGCACTGCTCTCGATGACAAGACCAGGTGCGTGAGCCGCAGCCTATCGCTCCCTTTCCTTGGTTTTGTCGAAGGATTCCGGCCACGCCTCGCTCAGCGGCACCTGGGGGCGACGTCGTGCGATCGCGCGATCACGCGGCCAATTGGCCTTGAGAATCACCAGCCCCATCAACGGGCCCAACGGCAGGGCGAACAGCAACGCAAAGCCGAGGACGATGGATTTCTCGAAGATCCACGGTTCGCGTTTCCATGCGCCTGCTGCGACGAGAAGATGGGTGGCCATGGCATAGATCATCATCGTGGAGGCCGTCTCGGTCGAAAATCCGCCCGGCAGGAAGTTCATGTCCAGTGCGAGTGCGCGCAGGCAGACGATCAGAAGCGGCAGGGTGATGAGGCTGCAGGCTGCATGCAGCAGGAAATGTGTCCTGTAGATCCGTTCGTCCTGGTCTCGCATGTCCGCCTGTCCTTGTCCGTTCCCGGAGAATCCGCTGTCCACGATCAATAGCGCAACTTGCGCCCCGGCAGGATCAGCTGCATGCCAGCTCAGCCTGCGGCGAGTCCCTGCCTGTAGCGTTCAGCCATTGCGGGTTCGAACGCGCAGAACACCACGCGCAGGCCATCATGCGCGTGGGCGCGGACCGTGCGCACCGCGATGTCGACGGCCAGGTCCGGCGGATAACCGAATACGCCACAGCTGATCGCAGGGAAGGCGATCGATCCGATGCCGTACTCTCGGGCCAGCTGCAGCGTGTTGCGATAGCACGAGGCCAGCAGCTCGGGTTCGCCCTCGCGCCCGCCGGACCACACCGGGCCGACGGTGTGGATGATCCAGCGCGCGGGCAGGCGGAAGCCGGGGGTGATCCGTGCCTCGCCGGTCGGGCAGCGGACGAAGGGCCGCACCATCGGGATCCCCTTGCAGGCCGTCGACAGGTCCGGCCCGGCGGCGCGGTGGATGGCGCCATCCACGCCACCGCCGCCGGACAGCGCGGCGTTCGCGGCGTTGACGATGGCGTCCAAGCCCAGCGTGGTGATGTCGGCCTGGCTGATCTCGAGGTGCATGACGGGCGGGCAGGTGGCATGGCGATCGCGCTATGCTGCCTTCGGGCCGGCCAACGGGGAAGAGACATGGGCGTTCAATCGGACGTGCCGCAGGCGGTGATCGATGCCCTGCTGCGCGGGGACAAGATGGAAGCGATCAAGCTGCTGCGTGAAGCGACCGGTGGCGACCTCAAGTCCGCCATGGAGATGGTGCAGCAGGTCGCCGCACAGATGCAGGCGACCAAGCGCAGCGGCGCCCACAGCGGCCCGCACCACCAGCCCGAGACCGCAGGGCAGCGCGAGAACCGGGAACGCACCGAGACCCTCCTGTCCGGCCAGCGCACGCCGACGGTCATGCCCGGCGACCGGGGCGGACGCGGGCTTCTGATCTGGCTGGTGATCGCGATGGCCCTGGCGGCGGCCTGGATCCTCTTCGCGCCCTGACGTTTCCGCAGGCCCGGTGGCCGCAGCGCGTAGAATGCCGGCCATGTCCGATCGATCCCCTTACGAGAAATTCCAGTCCGCGTCCGCCGGCGACGGCCCGCGCGGCGGTGCCCGCAGCCAGCGCGATGCCGAGCTGCGCATCCATGGCCTGAACGCGGTCCGCGCCGTCTTCGAGCACCGGCCGCAGGCCATCCGCAAGCTGTACCTGGCCGAAGCCCGCATCCCGCAGCTGCAGCCGCTGCTGAAGTGGTGCGTCGCCAACCGCGTCGGCTATCGCGTGGTCGATCCGGCCGATCTGCAGAAGCTCGCCGCCAGCGCGCACCACGAGGGCGTGGTCGCCGACGTGCTGCGCGAGGAACCGGCCTCGCTCACAGCCTGGCTGCGCGACCTGCCGGCCGGCCCGTGCTGCGCCCTGTGGCTCGACGGCGTGGGCAACCCGCACAACCTCGGCGCGATCCTGCGCTCCGCCGCGCATTTCGGCGTGCGCGCCGTGCTGATCCCCAAGCATTCCACGCTCGCCCTGTCCGGCGCCGCCGCGCGCGTCGCCGAAGGCGGCGCCGAGGCCGTGCCCTTCGTGCGCCTCGGCCGCGAGGACAATGCCATGGCGCAGCTGCGCGGCGCCGGATTCTCGCTCGCCGCCACGGTGGTGCGCGGCGGCAGCGACCTGTTCTCGACGAAACTGCCGCAGCGCCTGGTCTACGTGCTCGGCGCCGAAGGCGAGGGCATGGACGCGGAACTGGCCAAGGCCTGCGACATGCGCCTGTCGATCCCCGGCAGCGGCGCGGTCGAAAGCCTCAACGTCGCCGCCGCCACGGCGGTGCTGCTGGCGGCGTGGGCAAGGCGCGGGTAAGGCATCGGATGCTGCGGACCGCACCCGATGCGTCGCATGCGCTGCGGCTCATTCCATCCGCTTGATCGCCTGCAGTACCTCTTCATACGCCTTGGCGCGCTGCGGTTCCTGCAACATCGCCTTCAGCGCGGCGGCCATCGCGGCGTCGAGCAGCACGCGGCGCAGCGCTTCTTCCTGGGCGTGCTGGATCCGCTGCAGCGCGTCCACGAAGCTGTCCGAGCTCTGGCGCAGTGCCGCATTGAAACCGTCGGCATGGCCGAGCACGGTGTCGTTGGCGAAACGCACGGCGTCCTTGACCGCGTCGGCGAGTCCGGTGGATTCGTCGATTGCGGGGAGCTGTGCGGCCGTCGCCGATGCATCGTCGGTTGCCACCAGCGCGCTCTCCGGGGCATTGCCCTTCTCGCGGGGCCACGGCTTGAACGCATTGAGCACGGTCAGCAGGCTCGTGAGGTTGTCTGCGATGCCGGTCTGCGCGATCTTCTCGGTCGCGCCCGCAGCGGCCGTGGTATCGATGCTGTAGATCTGCATCACGCCCATGTTGGCCGCAGCCTGTGCCAGCGTGTTCTGTTGCTGCTGCGCGGCGACCGCATTCTCGAACAGGATGCCGGTCGAATGCGCGATGGTCTGGTAGATCATGCTCATCGCCATGGCCGGCGATTCGCCGACGACCTTCGTGTTGTTCTGGGTGACGGCGTCGGTGATCTGGTCATTCACTGCGGTGGGGAAAGCCATCGTGCGCTCCTTGTCATGGTGTGTCGGTTCCGATGGCGTCATGCGCATCGGAACCGGTCTTCCCGTGGATCGTAAGGCCATCGCGCGGCGACGGCGCGGATCAGTTCGGCATCTGCAGCCCGGTGCGCGGCCTCAGGGCTTCGCCGCCTCGGGCTTCGGCGCGCTGCCGAAACCGCCTTCCGCCGAGGCGGCGAGATAGGCGAAGACGGTGTAGGCGGCGGTGTTCTGCGCGAGCGCGGCGGGATCGACCTTGTCCAGCGTGTCGTCGGGTGTGTGGTGCAGGTCGAAATAGTCGGTGCCGTCCTGTCCCAGCCAGGCCCAGGCGGCGCCGAGCGCGGCGATCGGGCCGACGTCCGGGCCCGGGCCGCCCTTGGCCAGCGCTTCGATGCCCAGCGGCTTGAGCGCTTCGGCGATGCGCGCGGCAGCGGCCTGCGCATGCGGCGCGGCGCTGGTGTTGAAACCGTAGATGCGGCCGGCGCCGAAGTCGCTTTCGGCGACGAGCTGGTGCGCGGCGATCGCGGCCTTCTGCGACTCGGCATAGACCTTGCCGCCGTACAGGCCCTGCTCCTCGTTGGCGAAGGCGATCACGCGGATCGTGCGCGCCGGGCGCTGTGCCTTCGGCAGCATCGCGATGCGGTGCCCGGCGGCCATGGTGATGGCCACGCCTGCGCCGTCGTCGACCGCGCCAGTGCCGAGGTCCCAGGAATCCAGATGCCCGCCGATCACCACGACTTCATTGCGCAGTCTGCGATCGCTGCCGGTCACTTCGCCAATGACGTTGTGCGACGTGGCCGTGCCATCCCAGCCGCAGTCGAGCGCGACGCGGACGCGGATCGGCTTGCCCAGCGCGAGCAGGCGCGACAGCTGCTCGGCATCCGGCACCGACAGCGCCGCCGAGGGAATCGGCGTCAGGCCGTCGTCGAAGCGGGTGATGCCTGTGTGCGGATTGCGATGGCTGTCGGTACCGGCCGAGCGCATCACGAAGGCCGCCGCGCCGGCACGGATCGCCGCCGACGGGCCGCGACTGCGCACGCGGCTGCCCGGGCCATAGCCGCTGCCGTCGCGCGAACGTTCCATGCGGTAATCGACGAAGGCGATCTTCCCCGCCAGCGAGCCGGCGGGCGCGGCTTCCAGCGCGGCGAGATCGGCGAAGCGCACGACCTCGGCCTCGACCGTGCCGGCGGGGCTGCCACCGAGCGCGGTGAGCGTGAGCGGCTGCGCGTGCTCGCCGACGACGGCGGCGGATTCGCTGCGCCGCACCCATTTCGGGAAGCTCACCGGCTGCAGCCAGACCTTGTCGTAGCCCAGTGCCTTGAACTTGGCTTCGGCCCAGCGCACGGCGCGGGCATCGGCTTCGCTGCCGGCCAGGCGTGGGCCGATCTCGGTGGTCAGCGATTTGAGTACCTGCCATGCGGTGCCATCCTGCAGGGTCGCGTCGCGCAGCGGCCCGGCGTGGGCGAAGGCCTTGTCGGGAATGCGCGTCTCGGGAACGGCCGTGCCCGAAGGCGTGGCGGCGAAAACGGTGGACGACACCGCCAGGGCGATGGCGGCGACCAGCGACAGGCTCGAACGCATGGGCGATTCCCGGTCCTGAAAAAAGGAAGCCGCGAGCGTAGCAGCCCGCGGCTTCGCCGGATGAGGACGCGATCGCACACGGCGTTTCTTGCCGGGAACGATCAGGCCGGTGCGCTATGCCGGTGCGATCATTTCTTCAGCGCATCGCGGATCTCGCGCAGCAGCAGCACGTCTTCGGTGGGTTCCGCGGGCGCTGCAGGCGCGGCGGCTTCGGCCTTCTTCAGCCGGTTCATCGCCTTGATCACGAGGAACAGCACGAACGCGATGATGGTGAAGTCGATGATCGTCTGGATGAAGGCGCCGTACTTGATCGCCACCGCTGCGGCGACTTCCTTGCCGTCCGGTCCGATCACGGCGTCCTTGAGCACCCAGGCCGCCTTGCTGAAATCGACGCCGCCGCTGATCGAGCCGATGATCGGCATGATCACGCCCTCGACCAGCGCGCTGACGATCTTGCCGAAGGCCGCGCCGATCACGACGCCGACCGCCAGGTCGACGACGTTGCCCTTCATCGCGAATTCCTTGAACTCGCTCATCATGCCCATGCCGCGCTCTCCTGGAGTATTGGGGTAGGCGCAGTGTAGAGGCGCGTCCGCCGGGCGAGGGCACCGGCGGCGACTTTTTTCAGCGCGGCGGCGCGATCCGGCAGTCCAGGCGCAGCACGTCGTCGAGCGCGCCTTCGCACACGTCGCCCGGCTGCAGGGCGGCCACGCCGGCGGGCGTGCCCATGAACACCAGGTCGCCGGCCTTCAGTGCGTAGAGCTTCGACAGCTCGTGCAGGATCTCCGGCACGTCCCAGATCAGCATGTCCAGCGTCGACTGCTGGCGCAGCGCGCCGTTGACCTTCAGCGACAGCGTGCGCGGGGCGAGGTCGCCGAGGTCGGCGGCCGGGACCAGGGCGCTGATCGGCGCGGCCTCGTCGAAGGACTTGCCGGTGTCCCAGGGCAGGCCCTTGGCCTTGGCGGCGGCCTGCAGGTCGCGGCGGGTCAGGTCCAGACCGATGCCGTAGGCGAAGACGAGGCGGCCGGCATCTTCGGGTGCCAGCACGCCCGGCGGCGCGTCCTCGCCGAGCGCGACGACCAGTTCGATCTCGTGGTGCAGGTCCTGGGTGCCCGGCGGGTAGTGGGCCACGCCGTCCAGCACCAGGCTGTCGGTCGGCTTGAGGAAGAACACCGGGGTGCCGCGTTCGGCCTTCGATGCCGGCGCGGCGGCGCCCATCTCGCGGGCGTGGTCGGCGAAGTTGCGGCCGACGCAGTACACGCGGCGGACCGGGAAGTGGCCGGAGACGGTCTTTCCGGCGACGGGCAGGCGCACCGGGGCCGGTGCAGGGATCAGGTCATGGGGTGTCGTGTTCATGCCCGCATGATCGCGTGCGGGCCGGCATCGCGTCGAGGGTGCGCCTTGGCGGCGCGGCGTCTCACTCGGGCTCAGCGGCCCGTGGTGAGCACCGGCTTGCGCAGGACGCGGTACTCGCCATCGAGCGTCCGCGCGTCGCCTGCCTTCGCCACCGGCTTGCCGCGCTGGCGCAGCAGGCGCGAGACCAGGGTGAAGCCCAGCATGGCCGCGCCGATCACCAGTCCGAACACCAGCAGCACCGCGAGCAGGCCCAGGCCGACGAGGGTCAGCAGCACGCGCAGGGCGCGGTGGCGCGGCTTGCGTGGCGTCATGAACTCGCGGAACGCCTGACGGCCGAAGTGCACGCCGGCGCTGGAGAAGATCGTGCTGGAGGAGAAGGACTTGCGGAAGAAACGGGGGATGCGCATGGGTCTGCAGGGTGCGAACGGTGGCCGGGGGGCCGACCGTTCCAGTATCGGGTGGTGATCCTGCGGGCGTGTGAGAACTTCGTTAAGTCATAATGCGGGTCGTCCTCGCTCCCCGCTGCCGCCACCATGCGCCAAGCCGCCCCCGTCGTCCTCGCCCGCCTGTCCGACCTGCCCGAAGGCGAGCCGGTGGCGGTCGACGCTACCCTCGGCGGCGAAGCCGAGTCGCTGATCCTGTTCCGCGAAGGCGACGCGGTCCGCGCCTGGCGCAACATCTGCCCGCACGCCGGGCGCCCGCTGGACTGGTCTCCGGGCAAGTTCCTGCGTTCGAAGGACGGCCTGCTGGTCTGCGCCGTGCATGGCGCCAGCTTCGAGCTGGGGCAGGGCGCATGCGTCGCAGGCCCGTGCCGGGGACAGTCGTTGAGCGTGGTGCCGGTGGCCGTGGTCGATGGACAGGTCCTGTCCGCCTGAGACCGCGCGATACTTGTTTCGATCCCCGTATTCCCCTCCTGCCAGGACACGCCGCATGTTGTCTCGATGGATCGCCGCTGTGCTCACCCTGGGCGTCGGTGTCGCCGCTGCGACCCGCGACGCGAACGCTGCGGACCGCCCGCCCGCGCCGGCCGCGCATTGCTTCGATGCCCGCGACATCCGCGAGGCGGTGCAGAGCGACGTGCGCACCATCGCCGTGCGCCTGGGCGACGAGTCGCGCTATAGGCTGGAGCTGATCGATGCCTGTCCCGGTGCGCTGCGCCGGGACAAGGTGAAGATCGCCAGCCGTCACGGCTGGGTCTGCGGCAGCAATGACGAAGTGGTGGTGTCCGGCGGACGTGCGTGCCCGCTGGCCGGTCTTGCGAAGATCGATGCCCGCGCATTCGCCGAGCTCGCGCTGCGCTCGCAGCGCCCCGCAGCGGATGGCGGGGACCTGGAGACCATCGAGGTGCGCAGCAAGCGGCGCCGCGGCTTCGGCGGGACCACCGCGTATTGCCTCGATGCCCGCTTCATGCGCGGCTGGAGCGAGGACGGCGGCGACATCATCGTGGAAGTGGCGCCCAGGCGCAGCGGCGGCCACCGCTTCTACCGCGTCGAACTGGCGGGCTCCTGCAGCACCACGACCACGGCGACCTCCGTGCAACTGCTGTCCCCGACCGGCGGCACGGCGATCTGCGGCAACCCCGGCGACCGGGTGACGTTCTCGTTCGAAGGGGGCGGCGCGTCGGCGTCGGATACCCTGTCCAGCCGTTTCGCGGGCAGCCTGGCCAACCAGGCCGGCTGTGCCATCAAGCAGGTCTACCCGATCCTGCCCGGAGAGACGCAGGCGAGTCGTTGAGGGGCAGCGATCCCGCTTTACAGAGCGGAGCTTGCTCCGCTCCAACGTCCTCCAGCGAAACGCGAATCACGGGAGCTGGGCCATTTCAGCCAATCAACCCCGGCGCTGTTGCTGTTTCATCTAATCGAAGACGTGTTGCCCGGAAACGATTCAGTCAGCACGGCACGAGCGAACGGCGCCAATGCGAACGCGTCTTCCAGATCATCGTCCAGACAGGCCCAGTACTCGATCTGATCACGGTGTTCATCGACATGCGGGCCAAGTCTTGACCAGATGTTCCGCCAGATCGCGTCGCGATCGCAGCCCTCTTCCCGCATTCTGTCATTCGCGATATCGAAGATCAGATCGAAGAGTTCGTGGCGTTCATGCGGACCGTAATTTTTGCGAACGAACGCCTGCAGATAACGTTCGAGCCATGCGTCGGTCCTGAAGTCACAGGGCATTTCCCATGCCCAGTCTTGGGTGTAGGCATCGCCTCGCCATGTTCCCAGGTCGCTGCAAATCCGATCGATGGCGAGTTTGATGTGCATCCAGCGAGACGTCGGTCGATCGCCTTCCGCTTCAATCCCGCATCAACGTCGACTTGCCGAACAGGCTTTCCACCAGGTCCACGGCGAGCTCGGCGGTGGCGTTGTGGTTGTCGAGGGCGGGGTTGAGTTCGACGATGTCCAGCGAGCACATGCGGCCGGTGTCGGCAATCATCTCCATCACCAGCTGCGCCTCGCGGTAGTTCGGGCCGCCGGGGACCGTGGTGCCGACGCCGGGGGCGATGCTGGGGTCGAGGAAGTCCACGTCGAAGCTGACGTGCAGGTGGGTGTCCTCGTCGACGCCTTCCAGCGCTTCCTCCATCGCGCGCTTCATGCCGACTTCGTCGATGTAGCGCATGTCGTAGATGTCGAGGCCATGGTCCTTCACCAGGCGCTTCTCGCCTGCGTCGACCGAGCGGATGCCGATCTGGCGGATCTCGTCCGGACGCATCGCAGGGGCGCTGCCGCCCAGCGTGGTGAGCGCGGTCGGGCCGAGGCCGCACAGGCAGGCCACCGGCATGCCGTGGACATTGCCCGAGGGCGTGACGTCGCTGGTGTTGAAGTCGGCGTGCGCGTCCAGCCAGAGCACGCGCAGCTTCTTGCCGGTGCGCCGGCAGTGGCGGGCGACGGCGGTGATCGACCCCAGGCCGAGGCAGTGGTCGCCGCCGAGCACGATCGGCATGCGGCCGAGCGCGAGTTCGGCGTCCACCGCCTCCATCAGCGCCTTGTTCCAAGCCACGACCTCGTCGAGATGGCGGTAACCGTCGACGGGGTCCAGCCATGGATTGGCCGGGCCGGTGATGTTGCCGCGATCGATCACATCCACGCCGCGTTCGCGGAGTTTCTTGTCCAGGTCTGCGATCCGCAGCGCATCCGGCCCCATCCGGGCACCCCTGTGGCCGGCACCGATGTCGGTGGGCACGCCGATCAGGGACACGGGCGGGTAGCTGCGCTGCATGGGGCCATCCGGACAGGGAAGGGGGATG
The DNA here is from genome assembly GCA_005502915.1 of Lysobacteraceae bacterium 2PB. GTDB lineage: Bacteria > Pseudomonadota > Gammaproteobacteria > Xanthomonadales > Xanthomonadaceae > Lysobacter_I. The sequence goes on from SCMT01000004.1 coordinate 79,754, forward strand.
TGGTGCCGACAGTCCGACTCGAACGGACGACCTACCGCTTACAAGGCGGTTGCTCTACCAACTGAGCTATGCCGGCGAAGTGCGCGGACCGCGTGGGCCCGGAGGAGCGGCGATTCTACGACAGGCCCGTCATGCCGTCAGCGTACGGTGGCGCAGTCGGTGGCACGGACGGCCATGCCGGCGGCGCGACGTGCCTGGTTCTGGTCGAATCCCGGGCCGGCCACGAGGTCCAGCCAGTAGCGGCTGCGGGTTTCGCCCAGGGCCTCGGCCCGGGCCGCGAAGCCTGCGGCATTCAGCGCGGCTGCATGGGCGCGGGCGCGCGCTTCGGTGCTGAACCGGCCTAGGGCGACGCTGTTGGCCTCGGCGCCGTCGCCGACGACGACCAGGTCGTTGAAGCCGGCGGCGCGCAGGCGCTGGGCGCTGGTGTCGGCGGCGGCGCGATCGGCGGCGGCGGGCAGGTAGACGCGCCAGCCGCGACCGCCGTTCTCGCGGATCTCGCGGCTGCGCAGGCGGGTGGCCATCGGCGCCAGCACGGTGCGTGCGGCGTCCAGCGCGGCGGTGTCGGCGAAGGGGCCGGCGCTGAAGCAGCGTTCCGGTGTCGCCGTCGCTGCGGGCGTTGCGGACGGCGCGGCGGGTGCCGCCGAGGTCTCCGTCGATGCCGCGACGGCGGGCGCTGTCGGCCGTGGATCCGGGCGCTCGCTCAGCAACTGCAGCCGGGCGATGCCCGAGGGCGCCTCCTCGGCCGGTGCCGGGGGCGCGTCGGAACGCAGGCCCCACCACAGGGCAACGCCGAGGTTGAGGACCACCAGCAGGACGAGCGAGGCGCGCAGAGTCATGCGGTCATTCTACGGGACCATGCCGCCAGCCCCTCCAGGACGAGGTGCGGCGCGCGCGCGGCCGCCGGATCCAGGCCGTCGAGCGCATCGACGCCGCCGCCGTGCAGCAGCAGGTCCGGGCGCCGACCGATGCGCGCTTCGGCGTCGCGCAGGCCCTGCTCGATCAGCGCCAGCGCGGCGCCGTCGCAGCCGCTGCGCAGGGCGTCGAGGGTATCGTCGGCGAACGCGACGAAGGCACCGCCGTGTTCGGGCAGCTGCGCGGCGCGACCGTGCAGGGCTTCGCGCATCAGCGCGGGCGAGGGCGCGATGCGGCCGCCGTGGTGCCGGCCATCGGCATCGAGCAGGTCCAGGGTGATCGCGGTGCCGATGCCGACCACCAGCCACGGCCCGGGGCCACGCCGGCGCGCGCCGAGCAGGGCGAGGAAGCGGTCGGTGCCGAGGTGTTCGGGAATCGGGTAGGCGATGCGCAGCCCATCGAGCCGCGCGACCGTGCGCGCGATCGACAGCCGCCCGCAGCGCGCGGTCAGCGCATCCAGCAACTGCGTGCGCAGCGCCTGCGCGCCGACCAGGGTCAGCGCCGCGGCTTCGAAGCGCGGTGGCAGTGCGGCGTCCCAGCTCACGGGCAGCTGCGCACCGTCGTGCGCGATCGCGCTGACGGCGCCTAACCCGCCATCCTCATGCAGCGGGGCGTATTTGAGGCGGGTGTTGCCCAGGTCGAACAGCCAAGTCTCGGAACTCATGCGCGCATCATGCCCGTGAAGCGCCGGACTGCGGAACGCCGCGCCTGCGCACGCGCACTTCGCCTGCGTGGAGCGGCAGCAGGCCGGCGTCGGTGCGCAGCCGCAGCGCGCCGTCGTCGGCGATACCGGCGGCCACGCCGGTGACGGTGCGATCCGCGACCTGCGCATCGACCTGCGCATCGCGCAGCACGTCCAGCGCCTCGAAGCGCGGCAGGAATGGCGCCAGGCCCTCGGCGTCGAAGCGCGCCAGCGCTTCGGCCAGCGAGACCAGCAGCGCGGCGGCGACCACGTCGCGCGTCGGCGCGCCACCCGCAATCTGCGCCTGCAGGTCGGTCCAGGGCTGGTCGATCGCGCTCGCGGCCTCGGCCGGCATGCGCACGTTCAGGCCGATGCCGATCACCGCGCGGACGCCGCCATCCTGCAGCCCGCCTTCGATCAGGATGCCGCCGAGCTTGCGCAGCGTGCCCGCGTCGTCGACCACCAGATCGTTCGGCCATTTCACGCCGACTCCCCCGGCGCCGATCGCGCGCATCGCTTCGGCGGTCGCGATGCCGGCGACGAGGCTGAGCCCGCCCAGTCGTGCCAGTTCGCCGGTAAAACGCCGGGCAACGGAGAAGTAGAGATTCGCGCCCGGCGGCGACGCCCACGGCCGGCCCTGGCGTCCGCGTCCGCCGTGCTGGCGGTCTGCGAACAGCGCGACCAGACCGCTGTCCGGCGTGCGCCGGCGCAGCAGCTCGCTGTTGGTCGAATCGATGGCGTCGACGACCTCGATCGATGCGAAGGCGGCGTGTGTCGCAGCGTCCAGTCGGACGAGGATCGACGAAGCGTCGAATGCGTCGACCCCGTTCACTTGCGCAGGAACCAGCGATGCAGCAGCCGTGCCTTGTCGAAGCGCGACTCGGTGCCGGCGCGCAGCCGCGCGAGGTTGGCGCGATGCGTGTACACCAGCAGCAGCGCGATCGCGACCGTGAGCAGGTGCAGTGGCATCGGCACGCGCAGCGCCATGCCGAGTACCGCCGCCGTCAGCCCGGCCAGCACGGTCGCCAGGCCGACATAGCCGCTCAGGATGATCGTGCCGATCCACACCGCGAGCATCACCGGCACCGACTGCGGCCACAGCACGACCAGCGCGCCCACCGCCGTCGCCGCGCCCTTGCCGCCGCGGAAGCCGTGCCACACCGGCCAGACATGCCCGACCACCGCCGCGAACGCGCAGGCAGGCCCCAGCCAGGCGTGGTCCAGCCAGGCCGCGCTCGACGCCGCTCCGAAGCGCAGCCCCAGCCACGCCGCCAGCGCGCCCTTGCCGATGTCGATGGCCACCACGCCCAGCGCGAATGCCGCGCCCTGGGTTCGGAAGGCATTGGTGCCGCCCGCATTGCCGCTGCCCATCGTGCGGATGTCGACACCGCGCAGCCGGCCGAGCAGCAGGCTGCCGGAGAGGGAGCCGAGGAGGTAGGCGGCGAGGACAACGGTGATGGCGAGCATGGAAGAAATGGCCTGAGGCTCGTTCGGCGAGGCCGAAAGTATGTCATCCCGAGCACAGCGAGGGACCTGCTTGTCTTTTGCCTTCCTGCAGGTAAAAACAGGTCCCTCGCTGCGCTCGGGATGACATCACGGTGATGGTCGGAGAGGCGTGCTTTCGCTCCGCGTTCTCGTGATCGACTTCATCCCGCGAACGGCTGCACCGACGCCACCAGCGTGCCGCGCCCGGCATGCGCGCCGATCGCAGGACCGGTCTCGACCAGATGCGCCTCGACGAAGTCGAGCCGGGCGCGCAGCGCGGCCAGCAGGCGTTCGCCATCCTGGCGCGCGTCGCAGTGGCCGACGATGGCGCGCAGGCGCGCCGACGGGCCGAACGCCTTGCGTACGCGCCTGGCGACGTACCTGGCGAAGGCTTCGGGCGCGCCGGCCTTCGCGAACAGTCCGCCTGCGATGCCGAGCTTGCCCTCGGGCTTTACCTTCGCCACCGGCGTCAGCCCGGTGAAGCGCACCGCCGGTTCCGCCCATGCAGGGATGCGGCCGCCACGCACGGCATGGCGGATGTCCCGTGCCATCGCCCACGTCAGGGTGAGCGGACGCAGGCGCTCGAGTTCGCGCAGGATGGCGTCGGCATCGACGCCGGCGTCGGCCAGCTCCGCCGCGCGCCAGGCCAGCAGCGCCTGGCCGCCGGCAGCGTTGATGCTGTCGAACACATGCACTTTCGACGCGTCTCCGCGCGCGGCGGCGTGCTCGGCCGACTGCAGGGTCCCGGAGATCGCCCGCGACAGGCCCACGTACACCACCTGCGCATGGTGGGCGGCGAGGAATTCGAAACTGCGCCGGAAATCGCCCGGCGGTGGCTGGCTGGTGCGCGGCAACTGTTGCGATGCGGCCATGCGCCGGTAGAACTCGCCGGTGCTCAGGCCGACCTTGTCGAGGTAGTCGCGGCCGTCCAGGTTCACGCGCACCGGCACGACATGCAGGGCATGGCGTTCGACGATGGCCTCGGGGACGTCGGCGGCGCTGTCGGTGACGACCGCGACCTTGTGCGCATGCGCGGTGCTGCGCGACTGCAGCAGCATGTCGTCGGCTTTCATCCCTTCGACCGTCGCGAAGCGCGCGCAGGCGTCGAACAACTGCTGCGGCGCGCCGACGTGCGCATGCACGCGCATCCGCGTGCCACCGCCGGCCAGCACCATCGAATCGGCGCCGATGGCCTCCAGTGCGGCACGGACCCGGGCCCGGTCGATCGACTCGCGTTCCCCGGCATCGATGGCCGCGCGATCGACGATCAGCAGGCACTCGGTGCACCAGCGACGCTCGGGATCGACCTCGTCGTGCGGCGGATGGACGTCGTCCTCGTGTTCGTCCGCGGCTTCGTTGGCTGCCTGCAGCGGCGCTCGCACGCGCATGGCGCGTGGCCCGCCATCGACGAATTCGGCGATGCCTTCGAGCAGGTCGACGAACCCCTGCGCGCCGGCATCGACCACGCCGGCCTTCTGCAGCAGCGCCATCTGCTGCGGCGTCCGCGCGAGCGCGGCGCGCGCCTGGGCGAGGGCACGCGAGAAGCTGCCGCGTGGATCGTCGCGCATCTGGCCTGCGGCTTCCTCCATGGCCTCGGCGAAGCTGTCGATCACGCTGAGGATCGTGCCTTCCACCGGTTGCGCCAGCGCGCCGCGCGCCGCGTCGGCACCGTGGCGCACCGCAGCGGCGAGCGTGGCGGCATCGAGCACAGGCTGGCTGCGCGCATGCTCGGCCACGCCGTGCAGGAACTGGGCGAGGATCGCCCCGGAATTGCCGCGCGCGCCGTCGATGGCATCGTCGCCGATCCGCCGCAGCAGCTCGCCGATGTGCCGGCTGCGCCGGCTCAGCGCGCCGTTGAGCACGCTGCCGAGGGTGAAGGCGAGGTTGTTGCCGGTATCGCCGTCGGCCACCGGGAAGACGTTGATCCGGTTCAGGCCGTCGCGGGCGGCGATGACCCGGCGTGCGCCGGCGATCAGGGCGCGGCGCAGGGCGGGGGCGGTCAGCGCGCCTGTCGAACCGTGCGGGCGGCGCTCGGAAGCCCCGTCGGCAGGGCGGCTGGGGGGCGGAAAGGGCGATGACGGAGGTGGAACGGGCGTGTTCACGCGCCGAGTCTGCCGCAAACTTCGTGCCGGGTGCTGCTGCGATGCAGCATCGACCATTCACGATCATGTCACGCGGATCGTGTCACATCCGCGCTATAGTCGCCGTCTTGTCCGCGACTCCATGATGGAAGCCGCCATGCGTACCTCCCGCCACGCCCGGATTGCCCCGTTCGCCATCGCCACGGCCTTCGCACTGCTCGGTGCGCCGGCACTGGCCCTGGCCGCGCCCCTGGCATCCGCCGGAACCGAGCCCGCGGGCTGTCCGGAGTCGGCCGGCGAGACGGTCGACGCCGACAATGCACCGCAGCAGAAATCGACGGCGGTCAAGCGCAGCACGTCGCGCGATGCCGGCAAGTCCCGCCAGACCACGCCCTACCGCAGCAGCGACACCCCGTCGCGGGGCACGCCGCGCTGGCACCGCTTCCTGCCCGGCATGTTCCGCTGAGTCGTCCCCCGCGCGCGCCGAGTCGTCCTTGCTGAACTGGTTTCGCGGGCTGCTGGCCCGACCCGAACCCCGGATCGATCCCGAACGCTGGCGCCGCGTGGTGGCCGGCCTCCCGTGGGTCGCCGCACTCGACCCCGAGCGCGACGCGCGGCTGTCCCTGCTGACGGCCCGCTTCCTGGCCAGCAAGGCGATCACCCCGGTCGACGGCCTGCAGCTCGATGAGGACGAGCGCTGCACGCTGGCGGCCGTGTGCTGCCTGCCCCTGCTGGAGTTCGGTGCCGAGGGCCTGCACGGCTGGTCGGAACTGATCGTCTATCCCGCCGCCTTCCGCGTCGAGCGGCGCCACACCGATGCCAGCGACATCGCAGGCCTGGACGTGGTGCACGAGGGCGAGGACGAACTGATCGGCGAAGCCTGGGATCATGGGCCACTGGTGCTGTCGTGGGCCGACGTCCAGTCCGACATCGCCGACCCCACCGCTGGGTTCTGCGTCGCCGCGCACGAGATGGCGCACAAGCTCGACATCCTCGATGGCGCGATGGACGGCACGCCGCCCCTGCCTCGCGACTGGCAGCGCAGCTGGGCCCGCGATTTCCAGCGCGCCTACGACGCCTTCGTCGAAACGGTCGATGCCGGGCACGAGACCGCGATCGACCCCTACGCCGCCGAGTGCCCCGAGGAATTCTTCGCGGTCTGCACCGAATACCACTTCGGCGCGCCGGACCTGCTGCAGGAGGCATTTCCGGAGGTCGCCGCGCATCTCGCGCGCTTCTACGGGCCCGCGCCGCTGGCCTGAGCGCTCGGCGCCGCGTTGTGCGGCGTCACAGGCCCGGTGGCAGCACCACCTCGAAGCTGGCGCCGCCGAGTTCGTCCGAATCGCCGACGTTCAGTTCGCCGCGATAGCTGCGCACGATGTCCTGCACGATCGCCAGGCCGATGCCGTGGCCCTGCACGCGTTCGTCGCCGCGCACGCCGCGCTGCAGGACCAGCGCGATCCGGTCGGCGGGAATGCCCGGGCCATCGTCCTCGACCATCAGCACCAGCCCCGGCCGCCGGTTGGGTGCGGGCGCACCGGCGCGCGCGGTCAGCAGCACGCGCGAACGCGCCCACTTGAACGCGTTCTCCAGCAGGTTGCCGAGCAGTTCCTGCAGATCGCCCTTCTCGCCGTAGAAACGCGCTTCCGGGTCGATCTCGAACTCGCAGAGCACGCCCTTCGATGCATAGACCTTCTCCAGGCCACGCACGATCTCCTCGGCGTTCTCCTCGATCGGCAGCGGCGCGGCGAACAGCTTGTGGCCGCCTGACGCTGCGCGACTGAGCTGGTAGCCCACCAGGTCGTTCATGCGCTTGAGCTGCTCGCCCAGTTCCGCGCGCAGTTCGGGGCCGTCCGCGCCGTTCTCCAAGCGCGTGCGCAGCACCGCCAGCGGCGTCTTCAGGCTGTGCGCGAGGTCGGCGAGGATGTTGCGCTGGCGCTCCAGGTTCTCGCGCTCGCTCTCGATGAAGGCGTTGATGCTCTCGGTCAGCGGTTCCAGTTCGCGCGGATGGCGTTCGCTCATGCGCGTGGCGATGCCGCGCTGCACGCGCTTGAGTTCCTCGATCACCCGGCGCAGCGGATGCAGGCTCCAGCGCAGGATCAGCATCTGCAGCAGCAGCAGGATCGAGGCCGCGCCGCCGAGATAGCCCCACAGCGCGCGCCGGAACACCGTGAGCTGGTTCTGCAGCCGCGCCGTGTCTTCCAGTACGTAGATCGTGTACGGCACTTCGTCGGACATGTCGTCGCCCGGCCAGACCATGCCACGGCCATAGCGGTAGGCCTGGCTCACTTCGCCGTTGGATCGCACCAGCGTGAGCGGACCCTCGAAGGTCTGTTCGCCGGCGCCGAGCATGCGGACCTCGGGCAGCTCCGGGCCCTGCGCGGAGTCCGATTCCCACAGCACGAACGGCAGCACGATCTGTGCGTACAGGCCGCTGCCGGGGCGCTTGAGGCGTGGGTCAGGCAGCTTGTCGTCGAACGGCGGCACCAGGTCGCCACCGCGGCCGAATTCGGTCTCGCGCGCGAAATCCAGTGCGTAGTCGCGCAGGCGATCGTTCAGGGCATTTTCTGCGGTGCTGAGGAACGCGCGATCCAGCGCATAGCCTGCCAGCGCAAGGAAGGCGACCAGACCCAGACTGGCAGCGAGCAGCTGGCGGGTCTGCAGGGAGCGCGGACGCCAGCGGGAGAGTCGGTCACGCGAGGGCATGGCGAGGCGTCGTGCGGGGCATCTTGCGGGAGCGGAGGGTGTCGGCCATGCGAACGCCGGCCCGCAAGTGCGGCCGGCGTTCGCGGGTGCTCGCCGATGCGTCGATCAGGCTTCGCCGGTGCGTGCGATCGCGAAGCGGTAACCGCGTCCGCGCACGGTCTCGATCGGCTTGAGCGTGCCTTCCGGGTCGAGCTTCTTGCGCAGGCGGCCGATGAAGACCTCCAGGACGTTGGAGTCGCGGTCGAAGTCCTGCTGGTAGATGTGCTCGGTCAGGTCGGCCTTCGACACCAGCTCGCCCGCGTGCATCATCAGGTATTCCAGCACCTTGTATTCGTAGCTGGTCAGGTCGACGTTGGCGCCGTGCACGCTGACCGTCTGCGCGGCCAGGTCCAGGGTCACCGGGCCGCATTCCAGCGCCGGCTTGCTCCAGCCGGCGGCGCGGCGGACCAGCGCGTTGATGCGTGCCAGCAGTTCCTCGACATGGAAGGGCTTGACCAGGTAATCGTCGGCGCCCTGCTTGAGGCCCTCGACCTTGTCCTGCCAGCTCGAACGCGCGGTGAGGATCAGCACCGGGAACTGCTTCCCTTCGTTGCGCAGCGCCTGGATCAGCTCCATGCCGGACATCTTCGGCAGGCCCAGGTCGATGATCGCCATGTCGAACGGGACTTCGCGGCCCAGATAGAGGCCCTCTTCGCCGTCCTGGGCGGCATCCACCGCGAAGCCTTCGCGCTTCAGGCGCGCGGCCAGGGTCTCGCGCAGGGGGGCTTCGTCTTCGACCAGAAGGATTCGCATCGATCACTCCATCGCCGGCAGGAGGCCGGCTTTCTTGTTCAGGATTGCAGGATAGCCGTGCGGGACGCCACGCCGGTCATTCGTCGGCCGGGCCGTTCATATTTCGCTTAATCGCTGTCGGATCAGCCACATCCGCATGCTCGGGCGCTGCGGAGGGCGAAGGCATGGGCCCCGGCGGGGCAGCCGCCAAACGAAGACAGGCGAGCCGGGGCTCGCCTGTCGCGCAGGGAACGAGGGTCACCGACCCGAGGTCAGTCGTCGTCGCGTCGGCTCGGCGGACGGTCGTCGTTGCGCCGCTGCGCGGGCGCCGGCTCGTCCATGTAGATGCGCACCCGGCCTTCGTCGTCGAGCACCTTGATCCGGTTCACGTCGCGTCCGTCGTACTGCATGCGCTCGGCGCTGAGTACCTGGCCGCGATTGGCGCGTTCGATGCGGCGCACGGCGTCGGACAGGTGGCGGCTGTCTTCGGAGCGCGTGCGGTCCGGCGGCGACGGGCGGTCGTCGCGGTCCCGATCGCGCTGCTGGGCCATGGCGTCCGGGGCGGCGAGGGTGCCGAGCGCAACGATGATCGCGACGGCGAGGGCATTGGACAACGGGAAACGGCGGACAAGCGACATATCGGAGGCTCTGCTGCGGACGCACGACGTGGCGGAGGGCTGGCCGTGCTCTGGAGAGGCATTCTCGGCAGGGGGGAGTGAATCCGTCCTTAACTTTTTTTTACGCCATGCCGCAGGTTCACGTTGCGGATCGGGGCGTGGTCAGTAGATCTCGCCGACGCAGCAGCGCAGCGAGCCGCCGGCGGCCTCGATGGCGTCCAGTTCGACGCTGCGGATGGCGAAGCCGGCCTCGGCGAGCGCGGCGCGCGAGGCGGCGGTCAGGCCGGCGGCGGCGGTGGCGCTCATCCAGACGCTGTCCGAGGACAGGGCGATGGCGTTGCCGGCGTAGGCCGCGCGCTCGGTGGCGGTCAGCCGGATCGCGTGCGGTGCGTAGCAGGCGGCGATGGCATCCACGGCCGCCGGGTCGGCGAAGCCGTCGGGGCAGATCAGCGCGGCGCGGCCGGCGAGGATCGCCAGCACCACGTTGGTGTGGTACTCGCTGGGCGCGAGGTCGAACATCAGCGTCGCGCGCAGGCCGAAGGCCTCGTGCATCAGTGCCGCGCCGGTTTCGTCGCAGCGCTCGGAGAGGCCGCAGAAGCCGAGCCCGCGCGCACGGTCGATGACCAGGGCGCCGGTCAGCTCGCAGGGGTGTTCCTGGTGCGACAGGTCGACCTCGGCATAGCCCAGGGTGTCGCCGAAGAACTGGCGGATGTCGGAGCGACCGGCCTCGCGCTGGCGCACGGCGTGGCGCATGCGGCCGACGACCAGGCGGCCGGCGGCGGTACCGAAGACGTTGTTCGGGAACACCGCATCGGGCATCGCCGGATCGCCGGAAAAGCAGATCGTCGGCAGCACGTCGGACAGCGCGCGCTGCAGTTCGCGATGCTGCGTGGAAGCGCGGACGGCGTCGAAGGCGCCGGCATCGGCCATGTAGTGGTTGTCGGACGCCGATTCGATGGCGCGACCGAAGCCGTCGGGCGCGACCAGAAAGGCGGCGTTCGCGGTCGACGGGCCGAAGTCGGGCGCGCAGTGACGCGCGAAGTCGAGGAAGGCGTTGAAATCGCGGGTCAGCATGATGGCGTCGTGGTACTCAGGCAGCAGGGGGACAGAAGACGAAGTCGTGCATGGCCGTCGCCGCGAGCGCCTGCTCGACCAGCGACCAGTCCGCGCCGGGGCGGTGCGCGCCTTCGCTGAGGATCTGGCGGAAGGCGCGGCCGCCGCGTTCGCCATGGAACAGGCCGAGGATGTGGCGGGCCATGTGCTTCAGGTAGACGCCGCGCGCGAGCTGGCCTTCGATGTAGGGCTTCCACGCGCGCAGCAGGTCGGCGCGTGATCGCGTTTCTCCGCCGAACCAGCGGGTGTCGAGGCGGTGCAGCAGGTACGGGTCGTGGTAGGCAGCCCGGCCGAGCATCGCGCCGTCGGTATGGTCGAGATGCGCGGTGGCTTCCTCGGCGTCGGCGATGCCGCCGTTGACGATCACCTGCAGGTCCGGGCGTTCGCGCTTGAGCCGGTAGGCCCAGTCGTAGCGCAGCGGCGGCACCTCGCGGTTTTCCTTCGGGGACAGGCCCTTGAGCCAGGCGTTGCGCGCGTGGACCACGAACAGGTTGCAGCCGGCGTCGGCGATGGCGTCGACGAAGGCGCGGAAACGCTCCCACTCGTGGTCGTCGTCGACGCCGAGCCGGCATTTCACCGTGATCGGCGTGGCCGGCACGGCTTCGACCATGGCGGCGACGCACTCGGCGACCAGGGTCGGCTCGCGCATCAGGCAGGCGCCGAAGCGTCCGGCCTGCACGCGGTCGGACGGACAGCCGCAGTTGAGGTTGATTTCGTCGAAGCCGTGATCCGCGCCGATGCGCGCGGCCTGCGCGAGCAGGTCCGGCTCGCTGCCGCCGAGCTGGAGCGCGACGGGATGCTGGCTGTCGTCCTTGCCCAGCAGCTTCTGGCGACCCTTCTCGTCCGCCGTGCCGTGGATCACCGCGTTGGCGTGCACCATCTCGGTGTACAGCCGCGCGTGCGGCGCGAGCAGGCGATGGAAGTTGCGGCAGTGGGTATCGGTCCAGTCCATCATCGGCGCCACGGACAGGCGCAGGTGTTCGACGGCGATGCTGGCGGAGCGGACGGGCATCCGTGCATTCTACCCGTCAACCCGCGCCCGGATTCGCGCGCGGACCGTATACGCACGCAGCGGCATCGAGAATGAACGACACCCAGTATCGCAATATCACGGTTTGGCTGGTCGAGCAGATCCGCGCGGGGCAACCTTCGCAGGTGCTGCTGCAGGCGATGTGCGATCGCGGCTGGCGGCGCGACGTGGCCATGGGTCTGATCGCGCAGGCCATGGGACAGCCGGCGGATCCCGGGGCGTCGCCGATGATGCCGACATCGCCGGAGCGGGCGGAGGCGCGTGATTCGCCGGAGACCGCGAAACCGATGCCCGTGCCCGCGATCGACGACGGCGTGCTGCATGTCGATGTCGGCGATCGTCGCGTCCCGGTGCTGATGCACCTGCCGACACCGCGGATCGTGCTGTTCGGCGATTTCCTCAGCAAGCAGGAATGCGACCGGCTGATCGAGGCGGCGCGGCCGCGCATGCAGCGCTCGATGACCGCCGATCCGCGTACCGGCGAAACGATGGTCGATACCGTGCGCACCAGTCGCGGCATGTTCTTCCATCGCGACGAAACGCCGCTGGTGCGCACGATCGAGGCGCGCATCGCGAAATTGCTGCAGTGGCCGGCGTCGCATGGCGAACACCTGCAGGTGCTGCACTACCGGCCCGGCGACCGCTACGAGCCGCATTACGATTACTTCGATCCGACCCAGCCCGGCGCGGCGCCGCTGCTGGCGCGCGGCGGCCAGCGCGTGGCGACCTTCCTGATGTACCTGCGCGAACCCGAGCGCGGTGGCGACACCACCTTCCCCGACCTCGGCCTGAGCTTCGCGCCCCGGCGCGGCAGCGCGCTGTTCTTCAGTTATCCCGTGCCCGATCCCTCGTCGAAGAGCCTGCACGGCGGCGCACCAGTGCAGGCTGGCGAGAAGTGGGTGGCGACGAAGTGGCTGCGCGAAAACGTCTTCGAGTGAGTGGGCGATGCGCCTGCGCCCGGAGGGGCAGGCGCATCATCTGATCAACGCTTCAGCGCGCGCAAGGCGTCGGCCATCGCGGTATTCGCGGGCGGTGCGGACTGGCCGGGGCGCGGCTTGTGCGTCGCACCGCGTGCATCGCGCGATTGCGGACGGCCCGAGCCGCTGTTGCGGGCATCGTCGCGAGATCCGCCGCGCACATCCTTGCGGGTTTCGCCGGGTACGTCGTCGAGGCGGCAGCTCAGGCCGATGCGCTTGCGCGGCACGTCGACCTCCATCACCTTCACCTTCACCACGTCGCCGACCTTCACCACGCTGCGCGGATCCTTGACGAACTTGTCGGACAGCGCGGAGATGTGCACGAGACCGTCCTGGTGCACGCCGATGTCGACGAATGCGCCGAACGCGGCCACGTTCGTGACCACGCCTTCCAGCACCATGCCCGGCTGCAGGTCGGCGATGGTCTCGATGCCGTCGGCGAAGCGCGCGGCCTTGAATTCGGGGCGCGGATCGCGTCCGGGCTTTTCAAGTTCCTTGACGATGTCGCGCACGGTCGGCAGGCCGAAGCGTTCGTCGGTGAAGTCTTCGAGCCTGAGGTTGCGCAGCGCCGAGGCGTCGCCGATCAGCTGCGCGACCGGGCGGCCGCAGGCCTTCACGATGCGTTCGACCACCGGATAGGCTTCGGGATGCACGGCCGAGGCATCGAGCGGCTGGTCGCCATCGGCGATGCGCAGGAAGCCGGCGCACTGCTCGAAGGTCTTCTCGCCCAGGCGCGGCACCTTCAGCAGTTCGCGGCGCGACTTGAACGCGCCGTGCTGGTCGCGGTACGCGACGATGTTCTCGGCGACGGTCGACGACAGGCCGGACACGCGCGCCAGCAGCGGCGCCGAGGCGGTGTTCACGTACACGCCGACCGCGTTCACGCAGTCCTCCACCTTCGCGTCGAGCGAACGCGCCAATGCGTAGGGATTCACGTCGTGCTGGTACTGGCCGACGCCGATCGCCTTGGGTTCGATCTTCACCAGTTCCGCCAGCGGATCCTGCAGGCGGCGCGCGATCGACACCGCGCCGCGCAGGCTGACGTCGAGGTTCGGGAATTCCTTCGCGGCAAGCTCCGAGGCCGAATACACCGATGCGCCGGCTTCGCTGACCATGATCCGGGTGAGCCTGAGTTCCGGATGCTTCGACATCAGCTCGGCGGCGAGCTTGTCGGTCTCGCGCGAAGCGGTGCCGTTGCCGATCGCGACCAGTTCCACGTTGTGCGCGGCGCAGAGCTTGCGCAGCGTGGCGATCGACGCATCCCACTGGCGCTTGGGTTCGTGCGGATAGATGGTGTCGGTGGCGACCAGCTTGCCGGTGGCGTCGACCACCGCGACCTTCACGCCGGTGCGCAGGCCGGGATCGAGGCCCAGCACCGAGCGCGGGCCGGCGGGCGCGGCGAGCAGCAGGTCCTTGAGGTTGTCGCCGAACACCGCGATCGCTTCGGCTTCGGCCTTCTCGCGCGCGGCGGCGACCAGCTCCAGCGACAGCGTCATCAGCAGGCGCCCGCGCCAGGCGAGGCGGCAGGTGTCGGTGAGCCACTTGTCGGCCGGGCGGCCCTGCGCGGCGATGCCCGCCGCCAGCGCGACGCGGCCTTCGGCGTAGGCGTGGCCCTGGTCGATGTCGGTCGTGGGTTCGAGATCCACCGACAGCATCTCCTCGCGGCGCCCGCGCAGCAACGCGAGCATGCGGTGCGAGGGAATCGTCGACAGCGGCTCGCTGTGGTCGAAGTAGTCGCGGTACTTCGCGCCCTCGTGTTCCTTGCCGGGCATGACCTTCGCGCGCAGCACGCCCTTCTGCTGCAGCCAGGTGCGCAACTCGCCGACCAGCGCGGCGTCTTCGCCGAAGCGTTCGATCAGGATCGCGCGCGCGCCGTCGAGCGCGGCGGCGGCGTCGGCCACGCCCTTGTCGGCGTCGACGAAGCCTGCCGCGCGCTGCGCGGGATCGACCGAGGGATCGGCGAGGATCGCGTCAGCCAGCGGCTCCAGCCCGGCTTCGCGCGCGATCTGCGCCTTGGTGCGGCGCTTGGGCTTGTAGGGCAGGTACAGGTCTTCGAGCCGCGACTTGCTGTCGGCGGCGAGCAGATCGCCGAGCAGCGCCTTCGTCAGCTTGCCCTGTTCGGCGATGGACGCGAGGATCGCGTCGCGGCGGTCTTCCATCTCGCGCAGGTAGACCAGGCGCGTTTCGAGGTTGCGCAGCTGGGTGTCGTCCAGCCCGCCGGTGACTTCCTTGCGGTAGCGTGCGATGAACGGCACGGTCGCGCCCTCGTCGAGCAGTTCGACCGCCGCGCGCACCTGCGCCGGCTTGGCCTCGATCTCGGTGGCGATGGTTTCCGCGATGACGGTCGCGATGCTGGCGGCAGAGCGGACAGGGGCAGGCAGACTTTCGGGCGCGGCGGTGGTGCTGGACATCGGGACTTCGTGGTTGGACGACTGAGGTCCGATTGTCACCGCCGGGCGCCCGGGGAACCAGACTGGCGCCGGGGCTTGGGATGTGTCAGGCGATCTGCTTCTGTCATCCCGAGCGCAGCGAGGGACCTGCTTTCGTCTTGAATGCGCGGCTGTCCCGAACAAAAGCAGGTCCCTCGCTGCGCTCGGGATGACAGAAACGACACGGGCCGCATGTGCGGCCCGTGTCGATGACGCATGGAACGGTGTGGTGACGAATCAATCGCCCAGCGTCAGCAGCGACGCATTGCCACCCGCCGCCGTGGTGTTCACGGTGACGGTCTTCTCGGTGGCGAAGCGCGGCAGGTAGTGCGGGCCGCCGGCCTTGGGGCCGGTGCCGGACAGGTTCTGGCCGCCGAAGGGCTGCACGCCGACGACCGCGCCGATCTGGTTGCGGTTGACGTAGATGTTGCCGACCTTGGCGCGCTGCACGATGCGATCGATGGTCTCGTCGATGCGCGAGTGGATGCCCAGGGTCAGGCCGAAGCCGGTGGCGTTGATGGTGTCGACGACCTGGTCGAGCTGGTCGGCCTTCCAGCGGATCACGTGCAGGGCCGGCCCGAAATTTTCACGCGTCAGCTGCGACAGCGAGCTCAGCTCCCACGCGCGCGGCGCGAAGAAGCTGCCGTGCGCGACCGAGTCGTCGGTGGTCGCGACCGCGATCTGCTTCGCTTCCTTCGCCATGCGCGCGGCGTGGTCTTCGAGCAGCGCCAGGGCGTCGGCGTCGATCACCGGGCCGACGTCGGTCGACAGCAGGCCGGGGTCGCCGACCTTCAGCTCGGCCATCGCACCGGCGAGCATGTGCACCACCTTGTCGGCGATGTCGTCCTGCACGAACAGCACGCGTGCGGCCGAACAGCGCTGTCCGGCGGAGGTGAACGCGGAGGACACCGCATCCTTGACCAGTTGTTCCGGCAGCGACGAGGAGTCGGCGATCAGCGCATTCTGGCCGCCGGTTTCGGCGATCAGCACGCCGATCGCGGCGTCGCGCGCGGCCATCGCGCGATTGATCGCGCGGGCGGTGTCGGTGGAGCCGGTGAAGGCCACGCCGGCCACGCGCGGGTCGCGGGTCAGCGCCGCGCCGACGGTGGCGCCGTCGCCGGGCAGGAACTGCAGCACGTCCTGCGGGATGCCGGCTTCGTGCAGCAGCTTCACGGCGGCATGGCCGACGAGGTTGGTCTGTTCGGCGGGCTTGGCGATCACGCTGTTGCCGGCGGCGAGCGCTGCGGCGACCTGGCCCATGAAGATCGCCAGCGGGAAGTTCCACGGCGAGATGCACACGAACACGCCGCGACCGGCGAGCTGCAGGGTATTGGATTCGCCGGTCGGCGAGGGCAGGGCTTCGGGCGCGAAATGCTTGCGCGCCTGGCCGGCGTAGTAGCGCAGGAAGTCCACCGCCTCGCGCACTTCGGCGACGCCGTCGGGAATGGTCTTGCCCGCTTCCTTGGTGCACATCGCGATGTAGGCCGGCATGCGCGCTTCGAGCAGCGTCGCGGCGTGTTCGAGGATCGCGGCGCGGCTGGCGGCCGGCGTGGCATCCCACGCGGGCTGCGCGGCGACCGCGTTCTGCAGCGCCTTCTCGACGGTCGCGCTGTCGGCGGCCTGCCAGTGGCCGACGGTCTGGCGGCGGTCGGCCGGGTTGGTCACGGCGATCTTCGCGCCGGAGACGCTGGCGCCCGGCACCAGCGGCGCAGCGGTCCAGTCGCCGGTGACGGCGGCGTTGATCTGGTCGGCGAGGGCGCGCAGCTGCGCGTCGTTGGCGAGGTTGATACCCATCGAATTGTCTCTCTCATGGCCCTGGCTGCGGAACAGATCCACGGGCAGCGGAATGCGCGGATGCGGAATGCTGTCGAAGGACGACACGACCTCGATCGGATCGCGGATCAGATCGTCGATCGACACGGCCTCGTCGGTGATGCGGTTCACGAAGCTGGAGTTGGCGCCGTTTTCGAGCAGGCGGCGCACCAGGTAGGGCAGCAGGTCTTCGTGCGAGCCCACCGGCGCGTACACGCGGCAGGGCACGTTCAGGCGATCGGCGGGAATGACCTCGGCGTAGAGGTCGTCGCCCATGCCGTGCAGCTTCTGGAATTCGTACTTCGACGTCGCGTTGCCGGACGCTGCGCCGGCGCCGAGCACGGTCGCGGCCATGCGATGGATCGCGGCGATGGTCTGCGCGTTGTGCGTGGCGAACATCGGGTAGACGGCGTCGGTCGCCTTGAGCAGGCGGCATGCGCAGGCCTGGTAGGACACGTCGGTGTTGGGCTTGCGCGTGAACACCGGGTAGCCGCTCTGGCCGTCGACCTGGGCGCGCTTGACCTCGCTGTCCCAGTAGGCGCCCTTGACCAGGCGCACCGGGATCACGCGGCCGAGCTTTCGGGCCTGGTCGGCGATGTAGTCGATCACGAACGGCGCGCGCTTCTGATAGGCCTGGACCACGATGCCGAAGCCGTTCCAGCCCTGCAGCGAGGCATCGGCGAGCACGCCGAAGATCAGGTCGAGCGACAGTTCGAGGCGATCGGTTTCCTCGGCGTCGATGGTCAGGCCGATGCCGTACTGTTTCGCCAACTGCGAGAGTTCGAGCAGGCCCGGGCCGAGTTCGGCGAAGACGCGGGCGCGCTTGGCGTGTTCGTAGCGCGGATGCAGGGCGGAGAGCTTGACCGAGATGCTGGGCGTGGCGAACACGTCCGCATCGCGGAAATGGCCGTTCGGGCCGCTTTTGCCGATGGCGTGGATCGCCATGCGGTAGGCCTCGAGGTAGCGCTGCGCGTCCTTGGTGGTCAGCGCGCCTTCGCCGAGCATGTCGAACGAGTAGCGGTAGTTCGCGTTGTCGCCCTTGCGGCTGCGGGCGAGGGCCTCGTCGATGGTGCGGCCCATGACGAACTGGTGGCCCATGATGCGCATCGCCTGACGCACCGCGAGGCGGATGACCGGCTCACCGACGCGGCCGATCAGGCGCTTGAAGGCGTTGTGCACGTCGCGCTTGGTGTCGTCGGCCAGGTTGACCAGGGTGCCGGTCAGCATCAGGCCCCAGGTGGAGGCATTGACCAGCACGGAGTCGGACTGGCCCAGGTGACGCTTCCAGTCGGCGTCGCCCAGCTTGTCGCGGATCAGCTTGTCGGCGGTGTCCTGGTCCGGGATGCGCAGCAGGGCTTCGGCCACGCACATCAACAGCACGCCTTCCTCGCTGCCGAGGTCGTACTGGCGCATGAAGGCCTCGATCGCGCCCTGGTCCTGCGCGCGGGCACGGACCCGACGGACGAGGTCGGCGGCCGTGGCCTGCACGGCGGCGCGGTCGTTCGCGCTCCAGTCGGGATGGGGCTGGCGGGCGTCCGCGAGCAGTTCGCGGACATGCTCGGCCTCGTCGCGGACCCAGGCGGCGGTGATCGCCGCGCGCAGCGGATCCGGCCGGGCCGGGAGTTCGGGGGACAGGATCGGATCGGCGGTCACGTTGGCAGGAGCCCGGCGTGCGGAAGGAAGCCGCGGATTCTATCGTGGGCGCATGCGTTTCCGTACCCCCGGGCTTATAACGGTATGGCAGAACGGCGAGGTTTGCTTGCCCGTGCAGGGCGCGAACGGATACCATTCTTCGGTTCCCCGGGGTCGAATCGACGCTCGTGCGCCTGTCCAGTCGGCACGACACGCGTCCTTCGGCCTCCCTCGCAACCTATGAAGACTCGGGCAGTCAGACTTTTGGGGTTTTGGGCCATGGTGCAAACGCGTGCGTGTTGGACAACGTGGGGTCGGGCGATGATCGCCCTGGCTTCGCTCCTGGTGCCGGTGGCGGCGATGGCCCAGGCGGCCGATCCCAAGCCCTGGCAGCTGAACATGGGGCAGGGTGTCACCGAATCGTCGAAACACGCGTACGAAGCGCACATGCTGGCGCTCTGGATCTGCGTGGTCATCGGCGTGATCGTGTTCGGCGCCATGGCCTACGCCATGTTCAAGTTCCGCAAGTCCAAGGGCGCCAAGCCCGACGTGGACTTCACCCACAGCACGAAACTCGAGATCGTCTGGACGGCCGTGCCGGTCCTGCTGCTGGTGGCGATGGCCTTTCCGGCCACCAAGAAGCTGATCGCGATGTACGACACCCGCAACGCGGAGATGACGATCAAGATCACCGGTTACCAGTGGCTCTGGAAGTACGAATACCCGGGCACCAAGCCGGGCGAGTCCTTCGGCTTCACCAGCCGCCTGGACCGCAAGAGCGACCAGATCCGCCAGAGCAAGGTCGACGCCCGCACCGCCGGCCACGCGCATTACCTGCTCGACGTGGACAACCCGCTGGTCGTCCCGGTCGACACCAAGATCCACTTCCTGATCCAGGCCGACGACGTGATCCACGCGTGGTGGGTGCCGGCGCTGGGCTGGAAGCAGGACGCGATCCCGGGCATCACCAACGAAGCCTGGACCGAGATCAAGACGCCGGGCATCTACCGCGGCCAGTGCGCCGAACTGTGCGGCAAGGACCATGGCTTCATGCCCATCGTGGTCAAGGCCGTGAGCAAGGCCGAGTTCGCCCAGTGGGTCGCCGAGCAGCGCGCGAAGAACGCGCCGCCGGCTCCCGCCGCGCCGGCTGCGCCCGCCGAAGCCCCGGCCACCGAAGCCGCGCCGGCTGCCGAAGCCGCCGCGCCGGTGACCGCCGCCGCCGAACAGAACGCCCCCGCAGCCGCCGCCCAGACGGCCGGCTGATCGCACCACATTCGAGGTAAGCCATGGCCACCACTCACGCCGATCACGCCGCAGACCACCACGGTCACGACCACAAGCAGGGCTTCATCGATCGTTGGTTCTTCTCGACCAACCACAAGGACATCGGCACGCTGTACCTCGTGTTCAGCTTCGTGATGTTCATCATCGGCGCCGCGATGTCGGTGGTGATCCGCACCGAGCTGATGACCCCGGGCCTGCAGCACGTCAGCCCCGAGTTCTTCAACCAGATGACCACCATGCACGCGCTGGTGATGATCTTCGGCGGCGTCATGCCGGCCTTCGTCGGCCTCGCCAACTGGATGGTGCCGCTGCAGATCGGCGCGCCCGACATGGCCCTGCCGCGCATGAACAATTGGTCCTTCTGGATCATGCCGTTCGCCTTCGCGCTGCTGCTGATGACGCTCTTCCTGCCGGGCGGCGCGCCTGCCGGCGGCTGGACCCTGTATCCGCCGCTGTCGCTGCAGGGCGGTTACAACCTCTCGTTCGCGATCTTCGCCATCCACATGATGGGCATCAGCTCGATCATGGGCGCGATCAACATCATCGCCACCATCCTCAACATGCGCGCCCCGGGCGTCGACCTGCTGAAGATGCCGATCTTCTGCTGGACCTGGCTGATCACCGCCTTCCTGCTGATCGCGGTGATGCCGGTGCTGGCCGGTGCGGTGACCATGCTGCTCACCGACAAGTTCTTCCTGACCAGCTTCTTCAACGCGGCCGGCGGTGGCGACCCGGTGATGTTCCAGCACATCTTCTGGTTCTTCGGTCACCCCGAGGTCTACATCATGATCCTGCCGGCCTTCGGCGTGGTGTCGGAAATCATCCCGACCTTCAGCCGCAAGCCGCTGTTCGGCTACCAGGCGATGGTGTACGCCACCGCCTCGATCGCCTTCCTCTCGTTCATCGTGTGGGCGCACCACATGTTCACCGTCGGCATGCCGCTCGGTGGCGAGATCTACTTCATGTTCGCGACCATGCTGATCGCGGTCCCGACCGGCGTGAAGGTGTTCAACTGGGTCACCACGATGTGGCGCGGCTCGATCAGCTTCGAATCGCCGATGCTGTGGGCCATCGCCTTCGTCATCCTGTTCACCATCGGCGGCTTCTCGGGCCTGATGCTCGCGATCGTGCCGGCGGACTTCCAGTACCACGACACCTACTTCGTGGTCGCGCACTTCCACTACGTGCTGGTCACCGGCGCCCTGTTCGCGATCATCGCCGCCGTGTACTACTGGTGGCCGAAGTGGACCGGCCGCATGTACAGCGAGAAGCTGGCGAAGTTCCACTTCTGGTGGTCGATGATCTTCGTCAACCTGCTGTTCTTCCCGCAGCACTTCCTGGGCCTGGCCGGCATGCCGCGCCGCATCCCGGACTACAACGTCGTGTTCGCAGACTGGAACCTGATCAGCTCGATCGGCGCCTTCGGCATGTTCGCCACGCCGTTCATCATGGCGTACGTGCTGTGGCATTCGCTCAAGCACGGCGCCAAGGCGGAAGCCCGCTCGTGGGAAGGCGCGAAGGGCCTGGAGTGGACCGTGCCGTCGCCGGCGCCGCACCACACCTTCACCACGCCGCCGGTGATCAAGGACGGCGATCTCGCCCACGGCGACATCACCCACTGATCGGCGTCCGACGACAGGCATGAGCACGCAATCGCCCCTTTCGCAGGAACAGGTCGCCGCCCGTCGCGCTTCGGCGCGGCGGACCGCGCTGGTGTTCGCGGCGATCGCGTTCGCGGTCTACGTCGGCTTCATCGTCCTGAACGTGGTGGCGAAATGAGCGCGAAGCGACATCGCATCGGCATCGGCGGCATGGTCGCGGTGACCCTGTTGGCCTTCGGTTTCAGCTTCTCGCTGGTTCCGCTGTACCGCATCGCCTGCGAGAAGGTGTTCGGCATCCGCCTCGAACGCGGCCCGGTCGCGGAAGGCGATGCCGTCGCGGCCGTGCGCGACGACCGCATGGTCACCGTGGTCTTCGATTCGAACGTCAACTCAAAGCTGCCCTGGGAGTTCCAGCCCCACGTGCTGACGATGCAGGTGCGTCCCGGCGAGCCCTACGAAACCACCTACGTCGCCCGCAACCGCAGCGACCGCGACATCGTCGGCAGCGCCACGCCGTCGGTGGCGCCGGCACGTGCGTCGCAGTACTTCAACAAGACCGAATGCTTCTGCTTCACCGCGCAGACCCTCGCCGCCGGCGAGTCGCGCGACATGCCGGTGCGCTTCATCGTGGACCCGGGTCTGCCCGACGACGTGAAGACCGTGACCTTGTCCTACACCTTCTTCAAGAACGACGTGCTGACCGCCAGGCTCTCCGAGCCTGCGTCCGGTGCGGCCTCAGGTGCGCCGCGCAGCGCGCCCTGACCCGTTCTCCAACCCATTCCGACAGCCCCACGCGAGACGACCGCCATGGCCCAAGCGCACGCCGACCACCACGATTCCGCGATCTACTTCGTGCCGCACAGCAGCAAGTGGCCGGTCTTCGCCTCGGTCTTCCTGTTCGTCACCATGCTCGGCCTCGCCAGCTGGTTGAACCATGCCAGCTGGGGCAAGGCGACCTTCTACGTCGGCCTGCTCGGCCTGGCCGGCATCCTGTTCAAGTGGTTCGCCGACGTGATCCTCGAATCGGTCAGCGGCTTCTACAACAAGCAGGTCGACGTGTCCTTCCGCATGGGCATGGTCTGGTTCATCTTCTCGGAGATCATGTTCTTCGCGGCTTTCTTCGGCGCGCTGTTCTACGCCCGCCAGTTCGCGCTGCCGTGGCTCGGCGGCGAGGGCGACGGCGCGATGACCAATGCGACCCTGTGGCCGAACTTCACGGCAGCGTGGCCGAGCAGCGGTCCGGGCCAGGTCGGCGGCACCTTCCAGACGATCCCGGCCTGGGGCCTGCCGCTGATCAACACCCTGATCCTGCTGACCTCCGGCGTCACCGTGACCCTCGCGCACCATGCGCTGAAGGCCGCGCAGCGCAAGGCCCTGCTGTTCTGGCTGGGCGCCACCGTGCTGCTGGGCTGCGTGTTCCTCGTGCTGCAGGTCGAGGAATACATGCATGCCTACAACGAGCTGAACCTGACCATGGGTTCGGGCATCTACGGTTCCACCTTCTTCATGCTCACCGGCTTCCACGGTGCGCACGTGACCCTCGGCACGCTGATGCTGGCCATCATGTGGCTGCGCTGCGCCAAGGGCCATTTCACCAAGGAAAACCACTTCGCGTTCGAAGCGGTGGCCTGGTACTGGCACTTCGTCGACGTGGTCTGGCTGGGCCTGTTCCTCTTCGTCTACGTCCTGTGATCCCGGGCTGCTCCGGCTTCGCGCCGGAGTGGTCTCCGTTCGACGGAAACGCGGAAGGCCGGCATTGCGCCGGCCTTCGTGTCTGAGTCAGTCGGTGTCGCGTCGCGTTCGAATCCGTGATTGCCCGTGTTCCGTATGGATTTCACGGGCCGCACATCAGGTCAACGGGTTCATCCGGCCGGGTTGCGACCCACGCCATGCGGTTCGACCCAGCCCATGTAGATGGCCAGGATGAGCAGCAGGATCAGCGCCACGGACAAGGCGATGCGCTTGGTCAGGGCGTTGACCGTGCGTTTGGTCTGCCCCTTGTCGACCAGCATGTAATAGAGCCCGGCGCCCAGGTTCCACAGAATCAGGATCAGAAACCCGACGATGAGCAGGGTCTTCAACGAATCGCTCATGACCACCTCCGCAGGCGCGCGGTTGCGCCCGTTCTGCCGTGCATTATCGCAGGCGATGGAGGCGAGGGGGTGATGCCCGGACTTCGGCGACATCCCGTGTTCCTGTGGGCATTCGCCCTGCTGGCGATGGCGGGTTTCGCCTCGCTCGGCGTGTGGCAGCTGGGGCGTGCCGAGATCAAGCGCGAGATGCTCGCCGACGCGCAGCGCGCCCTGGCCGCGCGCATCCCGCAGCCTGCCGCCGTGATCGTCGATCCCGTCCGCGCCGATGCCTACGACTGGGTCGAGGTCAGGGGGCGTTTCGTCGATGCCCCTGCGGTGCTGCTCGACAACCAGCAGCGGGATGGCCGCGTCGGCGTGCGTGCGTATCGCGCATTCGAGACCGAGGCTGGCGCGCGCCTGCTCGTCGATCTCGGCTGGGTCGCCCTGCCGCCCGATCGCACCCTGCCGCAGGTGCCGCGCGATCCTGCACGCGATGCGCTGCGCGGCCTGCTGCTGCCGCCGCCGGGCAGCGGCCTGCGCCTGGGCGAGCCGCAGCCGCAGGGCGACGGCACCCTGCTGGCGATGCAGGTCGAGC
Organism: Lysobacteraceae bacterium 2PB; assembly: GCA_005502915.1. Classification (GTDB taxonomy): domain Bacteria; phylum Pseudomonadota; class Gammaproteobacteria; order Xanthomonadales; family Xanthomonadaceae; genus Lysobacter_I. Next base: position 103,553 of record SCMT01000004.1, read on the forward strand.
CCGAGACCATCGCCCGTGCGCTGCGCCTGCCCGGGCTCGCGCCGCGCGTGCTGCGGCCCGAAGCGGAGGCCGGCTTCGGCTACCGGCGCGATTTCGACATCCTCCCCAACACGCTGCCGCCGGAAAAACACCTCGGCTACGCCGTGCAGTGGTTCGCGCTCGCCTTGGCGGTGCTGGTGACCGCCGTGCTGCTGAGCGTGCGCCGTGCCCGTCGCCTCCGCTCGTCCCCTGGACCCACGCCTGAGTAACGCTGCAATGACCACGCTCGACCCGTCCCGACGCAACCGCAACCGTTTCGCGCTGATCGCGATCTTCGCCATGTTCTTCGGTGGCTTCCTCGTCGCCGGCCTGTTGCGCTTCTCGGGTTGGCGCCCGGACGGGATGAAGAACCATGGCGAGCTGCTCGACCCGCCCGGCGACCTGCGCCAGGTCGTGCCGACGCTGGTCGATGGCGGCGAGTATCGCTGGAACCCGGGCGAACGCATGTGGCGGATCGTGGTGGCCGCACCACCGGGCTGCGATGCGCCCTGCGTCAAGTTGACCCAGGATCTCGAACTGGTGCGCGAACTCTTCGCGCAGCGCGCCGATCACGTCCACCTGCTGTGGATCGGCGAATTCCCGGCGAAAGGCCTGCGCACCCCGGCCCTGCGCGTGCTGCGCGACGATCCCGCCCTGCGTGCCGGCCTTCCGCGCGTGGACGACCCCAAGGGCGTTCCCGTCTATGTCATCGACCCCAACGGCTTCGTGATTCTGCGCTACGCTCCCGGTTTCGACCCCGGGCATCTGCGCACCGACGTGGCCAGGCTCCTGAAACTGAAATGACCGACGCCACCTGCATCGCGCCTTCGTCCCGCCTCCCGATCATCGACCTGCCGTGAATACATCCGCCGCTCCCAAGCCCGCTGTTCACAAGCCCGCCGTTCACAAGCCTGCTGTTCACAAGCATTTCCACCGGATCGCATGGCTTGCGGTCGCGCTCACGCTCTGCGTGATCGTGTTCGGCGCCTTCGTGCGCCTCTCCGACGCGGGCCTGAGCTGCCCCGACTGGCCGACCTGTTACGGTCGCGCGGCGTGGCCGAAGGAAGTCTCCGAAGCCGCAGCGCATTCCGCCAGCGAGATCCGCCCGTTCGAGACCCACAAGGCCTGGCGCGAGCAGGTCCACCGCCATGCGGCCGCCATCCTCGGCCTGCTGGTGCTGCTTCTGAGCCTCATGGCTGCGCGCAGGCGCAAGCTCGGCATCGCGCAGATCCTGATCGCCGCCGGTTTCGTCGCCGCCGGCATCCCGCTGTACATGCACGGCTACATTGCGGCGGCGCTGGTCTCCGCAGGCATCGGTGAACTGATCCTGCTGCTGGCCGCGTTGCGATGGAGCAACGACGATCTCGCGCGGGCCGCCGCCTTCACGCTGATGCTGATCGTGTTCCAGGCGTTGCTCGGCAAATGGACCGTGACGATGCTGCTCAAGCCGGCCATCGTCATGGCCCACCTGCTCGGCGGCATGACCACGTTGGCGATGCTGTCGTGGATGGCATGGCGAGCCACCGACCGGCCGATCCGCATCGCCGGCGCCACCGCGATGCGCTGGTGGCTGATCGGCGCGGTGTTCGTCGTGGGCGTGCAGATCGCGCTCGGTGGCTGGGTCAGCGCCAACTACGCCGCGCTGGCCTGCGGCAACGATTTCCCGACCTGCGTCGGCAAGTGGGTGCCGCCGACGGACTTCCGCGAAGGCTTCGTGCTCTGGCGCGGCGTGGGCGTGGATTACGAAGGCGGCGTGCTCGATGGCGCATCGCGCATCGCCATCCAGCTCGCGCACCGGATCATGGCGATCGTCGTCTTCGCCTACCTGATCGCGCTTGCGGTGAAGCTCATCCGCACCCCGGGGCTGTGGCTGACCGGTGTCGTCCTCGCCACGCTCACGCTGGTCCAGGTCGGTCTGGGCATCGCCAACGTGAAGATGGGCCTGCCGCTCGCCGTGGCGACCCTGCACAACGCCGGTGCGGCGCTGCTGCTGTTGCTGCTGGTCAGCCTGCTGGCGCGGCTGCGCCGGCCCACCGACGAGTAAAGGCCTCCCATGACCTTTCCGTTGCGCGAGTACTGGGCGCTGACCAAGCCGCGCGTGGTGGCGCTGATCGTGTTCACCGCCTTCGTCGGCATGTTCCTGGCGGTGCCGGGCCTGCCGCCGTTGCGCGAGAGCGTGTTCGGCTTCCTCGGCATCTGGCTGGCCGCCTCCAGCGCGGCGGCGATCAACCACCTGATCGACCAGCGCATCGACCGGGTGATGGCGCGCACGCAGCACCGTCCGCTGGCCACCGGCGCGCTCAAGCCCGCGCAGGTGCTGGCGTTCGCTGTGTTCCTCGGCACGCTATCGATGGCGATGCTGATCTCGATGGTCAACCCGATCACCGCCGCGCTCACCTTCGCGTCACTGATCGGTTACGCCATCGTCTACACCGCCTGGCTCAAGCGCGCCACGCCGCAGAACATCGTCATCGGCGGCATCGCCGGCGCCGCGCCGCCGTTGCTCGGCTGGGCTGCGGTCACCGGCATGCGCAACGAGTGGGACTGGGCGCACGCGCTGCTGCTGGTGCTGATCATCTTCGTGTGGACGCCACCGCATTTCTGGGCCCTGGCGATCTTCCGCCGCGACGACTACGCACGCGCGCTGGTGCCGATGCTGCCGGTCACGCATGGCGTGCAATACACGCGCTGGCAGATCCTGCTGTACACGGTGCTGCTGGTCATCGTCACGGTGCTGCCCTACGCGGTGAAGATGAGCGGCGCCTTCTACCTCGGCGGCGCGCTCGTGCTCGGCGCGGTCTTCCTCTGGTACGCCTGGCGCCTGCTCGATCCGCCGGACGAATTCTTCGCCATGCGCACGTTCAATTATTCGATCGTGTACCTGATGGCGCTGTTCGCGTTCCTCCTGCTCGACCACTGGCTGATGCCCCTGCTGGCCCCCGCACCGGCCTTCGAGCTCAAGCCCGCCCTCTGATCGCATCCACCCTTGTCCGGATGGTCACTCGACCCGTTCCGGCGGTGGCGCTACGCTTGGACGATCCAATGCCGAGGGTCGTTCCATGCGCCGCACCTGCCTGTCGCTGCTGTCTGCCGCCATCTTGTCCCTGAGCTTCGCGGCCTCCGCCGCACCCGCGCCCGAGGCGCGTGGCAGCGTCGTCACCGCCGCGCGGATGCTCGATGTCCGCAGTGGTCGCATGCTGAAGGACGTGCAGATCCTCGTTCGCGACGGACGCATCCAGCAGGTCGCCAGCGATGGTCGCGTCGTGGAGGGCGGGGCGGGCCTGCCGCGCCATGACCTCGGCGACATGACCGTGCTCCCGGGCCTGATCGACATGCACGTTCATATCGACAGCGACCCGACCTTCAGCGGCTATTCCTACCTGCAGTTCAACGACCGCTTCTGGTCTGCGGTGTCGGTGACCCACGCCCAGAAGACGCTGATGGCCGGCTTCACCACCATCCGCAACCTCGGCGCCGACGACTGGAACGATGTCGGCCTGCAGCAGGCCATCGACCAGGGCCGCGTCGTCGGCCCGCGCATCGTCCCGGCCGCATATGCCTTCGGCGCCACCGGCGGGCATTGCGACTCGACCTATTTCCCGCCATCGATGCGCGATCGCAACGAATATAACGCGGACAACGTCGAGGAAGCGCGTCGCTCCGTGCGCGAAGTGCGCAAGTACGGCGCGCAGGTCATCAAGATCTGCGCCACCGGCGGCGTCTTCTCGCGCAACACCGAGCCTGGCCAGCAGCAGATGACCTACGACGAGATGAAGGCGGTCGCCGACGAAGCGCGCATGTGGGGCCTGAAGGTCGCCGCGCACGCGCACGGTGCCGCCGGCATCCGCGAAGCGATCCGCGCCGGCATCGACACCATCGAACACGCCAGCCTGATCGACGACGAAGGCATCCGCCTCGCGAAGCAGCGCGGCACCTATCTGTCGATGGACATCTACAACACTGACTACACGCAATCCGAAGGCGCGAAGAACGGCGTGCTCGAAGACAACCTGCGCAAGGATCGCGAGATCGCCGAACTCCAGCGCCAGAACTTCCGTCGCGCGCATCAGGCCGGCGTGAAGATGGTCTACGGCACCGATGCCGGCATCTTCCCGCACGGCGACAACGCGAAGCAGTTCGCGGTGATGGTCCGCTACGGCATGACCCCTGTGCAGGCCATCCAGTCTGCAACCCTCAACGCCGCGGAAGCGCTCGGCCGCAACGACATCGGCGCGATCGAAGCCGGTCGTTACGCCGATCTCGTCGCAGTACCCGGCGATCCCTCGACGGATGTCACGAAGCTGGAGCAGGTCGCGTTCGTGATGAAGGGTGGGGTGGTGGTGCGACAACGTTGAATTCACCGGCGTTCGTCTGGCGAACTTCGGGAAGGGCGGCCTCGGTTGTGCGTAGTACTGGGCGCGACATTCGCACCCGCACGGTGCGAGACGGGTTGCTGAGAGATTTACTTTCCGAGTATGGAAGCGAATAATGCCCTCATCCACATAGAGCCATGGCATTCAGTATGCCTGCGTTCCGATGTGAAGATGGCCCTAAATGAGACATGGATCGCCGAAATTGCCTGACAGTCGTCGGGCTTTGGACCAGGGAAACGTCATGCGGAAGATGAAAGGACTGCAGAACGCGTCTGTCTACGGTTGGGCTCTCGCCGCACTGGCGATATGGGCACCGAGCGGAAGCGCATCAGCGCAGGCTGGTGATTTCGATTACTGTTACGCGGGCGTCTGTCATCCGACCTTGGCGGCAGCAGAAGCGGCGATGAATGCCGCGCATCCGAACTATGCAGGCTTTTTCGTTCCGACGAAAGAGCCCAGTGTTGGTACCGGTAGCGGTGTGCTGCGGCCGCTGCACCTCAAGTACACGGTGCCTGATCAGCCAGCGATCGCCTTCGAGGCTGCGGGCTACAACGGCAACAATGTACCGAACCCTGCACCTAGCTGGTGCTCGCCTTCGGCGAACCCTCGCTACCCAACCATGTGCGCGACCGAGTCCGCCTTCATTGCCGGCTATGTGGCGGCCTATGAGGCTGCCTGGCCTGGCAGTACCGTGACGACTGAAGTGTGGGGCGGATATGCGAGTCCTTATTATTCATCGTCAGGATCCGGAACACCGCCCGCTGGTCAACAGCCCTATGGTCAGTTGAATCACAATCTCGAGAACTTTCCTCAGTCAGCCCAGCGATGGGTGAGGGTTCGGGTTGTCAGCGCCAATGGAAACCCTATAACGACGACGGACACTCAGATTTTCAAGGTCAGCTCCTACGTGTGCCGTGCTGGTTTCATAGGTATCACCGGAAGGCATCCGAGCTACGTCAATGGCACGCAAACGACCGTGCTTGATCCACCGAACTTGTGTCGGGCGACTGTTGCGGACCAGTGGATCTCGACCCGCTTGCGTCAAACCAAGTGCGAAGATAACAATTGCCCGACCAACCCGGCCGAGGGCACCAATCCCTCTTTCCCGGCCACGGGCGACAAGGCGCGATTCGAGACGGATTTCAGCTTTGCCGGTAAGCCGTTCGAGCGCACCTACCATTCGCTGCGTCAGTTGGGGCAGTTGCCGGAATTTGCACCGGGCTGGGTTCATTCCTATTCGGATCGTGTGACGGGCGACCCGAGCTACGCATACAACCCCTTGCTGTGGATCAATGATCGCGGCTACGCCGAGGTCTTCCTCCGGGTAGGATCGAGCAACCGCTTCTATTCGGAAGGCAACGCCAGCAGCGTGCTGGATATCGAGACGAATGCATCGTTGCCCCACAAGTACGTGGTGACGTCGGGCGGTGGCTCGACGGTGCGTTACTTCACTGCCTCCGGCAGGTTGTTACGTCTTGAGGAGCGTGATAGCGGCGACAAGATCACGTTTGCATACGAAGGCATGCGTCTGGTTTCGGCAACGGATCTGACGGGGCGCAAGCTGTCGTTCGAGTATGGTTCCGATGGTCGACTGTCTGGCGTCCGCCAGCCCGACGGTGCGCTGGTTTCATATGCCTACGATGCCAATCGCAACCTGGCGTCCGCGACATATCCGGACGGTGCCGTGAAGACCTATCACTACAATGAAGTCGGGCTGTCCGATGCGGGCGATCCGCATGCGCTGACCGGTATCAGTGAGAACGGCCAGCGATACGCCAGCTATGGTTACGAGAGCAAGGGGCGCGTTCGCCTGAGTCAGTTCCACACCGCAAGTGGCCCTGTAGGTGTCACCCAGCTTGCCTATACCGGAGGCACGCAGGTCCAGGTGATTGGCTACTACGGCGAGTCCCGTGCATACACAGTGTCCAGCACCAGCGGCTATCGTCGCGCCACGGCCATGTCGGCATCGGATGGGTCGACCTCCAGCACGTTGACAGGTGCCCTGGTGCAGGAGTACCGGGACAAGCTCAACACTGCCACGCGTTACGAATACGCCGCGGACAAGACGTATTCGACCGTGAAGTACGAAGCGTACGGTACCGCGCTCGAGCGCAGGCGCGTTACGTCGCGCAACGCGGCCTACCGTGTCGACTCGCTGTCGATCCAGGCCAAGGTGGGTGGGGCGTATGTGCCGAAACAGGCGCATGCCTACACCTACAACGCGAGGAACCAGGTACTCACTTACACAGTGTCCGATCCGGTGACTTCTGCATCGCGCACTACGACGAGAACATATTGCGAGCAGGTCGATGTCGACAATGGCGATTGCCCGTTCGTCGGGCTTGTGAAATCCGAAGACGGTCCGAGGACGGACGTCAGCGATGTCACGAGTTATGTCTATCGCATGGTGGATGACGCTGCCTGCGCGACATCGCCGACCACCTGTGCCTACCGCAAGGGCGATCTCTGGAAGGTGACGAATGCGGCCGGTCAAGTCAGCGAAATCCTGCGCTACGATGGTGCGGGCAGGGTGCTGACGTCCAAGGATGTCAATGGCATCACGACCCATTCCGAATACGATGATGCAGGTCGCATGACGGCGAGCAAGGTTCGCGGTGCCAACGATGCCTCCGAAACCGATGATCGCATCACCCGAATCGAATACTGGACCAATGGTCTGGTCAAGAAGGTCACCCAGCCGGATGGCAGCTACACCAGCTATGCCTACGACGGCGCACACCGGTTGACCTCGATTGCCGATGCTGAAGGCAATACGATCACCTATACGCTGGATGGCGCGGGCAACCGCACCGCTGAACAGGTGAAGGATGACCAGGGCGCACTGATGCGCAGTCTGTCGCGGACCTACAATGCGCTGGGACATCTGCAGTCGCAGACAGATGCGTACGGTCGCGTGACCAGCTTCACGCATGACGCCAACGGCGATCTCGATCAAACCACGGACGCGCTCACCCGCGTAGCCGACAACAACATCGACCCTCTGGGGCGCCTGAGCCGCACCCTGCAGGACATGAACGGCATCGCCGCCGAGACGAAGTTCACCTACGACGCGCTGGACAACCTGACCCAGGTCAACGACCCGAAGGGCCTGAACACCACCTACACCTACAACGGCCTCGGCGACCAGACACAGTTGCAGAGCCCGGACACCGGGACGACCAGCTATACCTACGACAGCGCGGGCAACCGTGCGTCGCAGACCGATGCGCGTGGCGTCACCACGACCTACGGCTATGACGCGCTGAACCGGCTGACCTCGGTGTCGGTGCCGACTTCGTCGCTCAACATCGGCTATGTCTACGACAGTACCCAGGCGGCCTGCCAGTCGGGCGAGGGTTACGGCGTCGGTCGTCTGACCCGCATCAACGACGGCAGCGGCAGCACGGTCTACTGCTACAACCGCTTCGGCGATCTGGTCCGCAAGGTGCAGACCACCAATGGGCAGAGCTTCGTCCTGCGCTACCAGTACAACGCCGCTGGCCAGTTGACGAGCATGGTGTATCCGGATGGCGCGTCGGTCGACTATGCCTACGATGCGCTGGGTCGCGTCAGCGAAATCGGCGCCACGCCGACCGGCGGCACGCGTCAGGTCGTGCTGACCAATGCCACGTACTACCCCTTCGGCCCTGTCGCCGAATGGAGCTACGGCAACGGCCGCCTGATGAAGCGTTCGCTCAACCAGAACTACCAGCCCGGCTTCGTCGAGGTGGTGGGCGCGGGCGGGCTCAGTCTCGGCTACGAGTTCGATCAGGTCGGCAACCTCAAGCGCCTGCGTGGCGCCGACCAGGCCGATCCGCCGCGTCGCGTCTTCGGCTACGACGGCCTGAATCGCCTCACCGAGAATCGCGACGGCGTCAGCAATGCACTGCTGGAAGGCTATGCCTACGACAAGACCGGCAACCGCACCAGCGCGACCGTCGGCGCGACCACCACGCCGTACAGCTATCCCGCAGGCAGCCACCGTCTCGACAGCGTCGGCGCCACCGCGCGCACCTACGACAACGTCGGCAACACCACGCAGATCGGCGGCACGGCCAAGGAGTTCGTCTACAACGACCTCAACCGGATGAGCCAGTACCGCGAATCCGGCGTGGCGAAGATGAATTACGTCTACAACGGTCACGGCGAGCAGGTGCGCAAGCATCTGGGCAGCAGCGACACCTACAGTGTCTACGACGAAGCCGGTCGCTGGATCGGCGATTACACCGGCAGCGGTGCGCCGGTGCAGCAGACAGTCTGGTTCGGCGACCTGCCGGTCGCGGTGCTGAATGGCGCGTCCACGTCGCAGAAGCTGTATTACGTCGAAGCCGACATGCTTGGCACCCCTCGCGTCGTCGTGGACCCGGTGCGTGGTTCGACGGGCACGGTGGTGTGGACGTGGGATCTTGCGGGTGAAGCCTTCGGCAACACGGCGCCGAATCAGGATCCGGATGGCGATGCGGCCCAGTTCGTGTTCAACATGCGCTTCCCGGGGCAGCGGTATGACGCGGCGAGTGGGTTGAATTACAACTACTTCCGGGATTACGAGGCCTCGACCGGGCGGTATGTGGAGAGTGATCCGATTGGGTTGGAGGGTGGACTAAGCACGTACGGCTATGTTGGCGGGAATTCATTGATTGACACTGATGCGCTAGGTTTGGCCAAAGATAAGGATAAAGATGGAGGTCCTTATCATCCCCCCAAAAGAGTGAAACTGAGTTGCAAGTCGACAGATACATGTTCGTCAGCGACTGGAAAAATGTTTGTACTTGCAAGAATGATTTACTCGCATCAATGGTGGGATTGGAGAAATCCGAAGCCGCGCGGAGGAAATCGTCATCATCAAGAGATAAAAGAGTTGTGGTCTGCATATGCGCAATGTTCCGCGATTGCATTTAAGAAGTGCTCTGATAAATGCAAGCAAATTCCAGTTCCGAGATTGCCAGTAGTGCCAATTTGGATTCATCCGCCGGGTATGCAGTGCGGACCCAATTATGAGTTGTGTCCTGAAATGGCTCCTGGTTGGGGTGAGGCGTAGCCATGAGCATTGCATTACAAGAGATTAATGACCTGCTTCGTCGCGGAGAGAGAATTGATAAAGAATTAATTGCTGGATGTTTCGAAAGTGATGACCCTGATTTGCTCGGTTTTTGTTATGACCTGATTACCGATGAAATAAGAGTAAAGGCAATTTTTCCTGAATTTTCTTGGAATGAAGCTCATCGGTTGGTTAGGTGTTACTACTGGAAGTGCATCGAAAACGATTACAGAAGCGAATGGGCAGATTCTCGTTTCTTCGCAACAATGAATTGCATTAATTGGCTTAGGGAAACAAGTGATGCAATGGATGCTGATGAAAAGGGCAGGTGGATTTCGTGGATTAATTCCATAAAAGACATCGATTTTATTTCATTTGATCGTCTGAAGAATAATTTGCCTGAGAATTGGGTGCTTGATGTACAAAAGGCCATAACCCGCACATAGGGCGCGCCCTGGCGCGCCGAATGCGAGCGATGCAAAACCACCGCCCGCACAAAACGGCGCGCTTGAGGGCGCCCTATGTGTCAAGGAATTGGGTTTACGGTGCGCCCCGGCGCACCGATTGAGGCGGCGGCGAGCGGCTCAAGGATATCTGACGTGACGGCGCAACACGGTAAGGCGCACAAGGCGGCGGGCTTGAGCCTGAGGTATCCCCATTTTTTCTGCCTGCCTCATACGGCATCAGCGGGGTCTGTCAAACGAACTGTGTAACCTCGGTTTTCATAGCGCAGCCAACGGCACGCGCTCCTCGCCGAACATCACCTGGAAGCTCTGCAGCGCTGGCTTCCAGTGATGGATCGACTTCCAGTTCCTCGACGCTTCCCGGATGGCCAGGAACAGCCCCTTCAGCGCCGACTCGTCGTTCGGGAAGATCCGCCGGTTCCGCGTGAACTTGCGCATCACCATGTTCAACGACTCGATCGCATTTGTCGTGTAGATCACCTTGCGGATCTCCGGCAGGAACTGGAAAGGCCGTAAGGCGCAATCGTAGGGCGGCACCCGCATAGCGGATGCCGCCGCATTCCGATGCCGGTACAACTCATTCGGTGAGATATGCATCACGTCCCAGCGGGATCACCTTCGGTGGTCCCGCCCTACGCATGCATCATCGGTTGTCGGGGTTTTCTGATGGTGGCGCGGGATGTTGGCTGATGTATTGCTTGCCGTTGCGCGGGCATGCTTTTCGGCATGACAAACTACCGACGCGACTGGACACTTGGCGGCACATGGTTCTTCACCGTGAACCTGCTGCAGCGACGCGGAAACGATCTACTGACGGCAAGGCCGTAAGGTGTAAGGCCGTAAGGCGTAATCGTAAGGCCGTAAGACGTAATCGTAGGGCGGCACCCGCGTAGCGGATGCCGCCGAATTCCGCCAGCATGTGACTCATCCGGTGAGATATGCGTGTCGTCATGGCGGGATCACCTTCGGTGGTCCCGCCCTACGCAGCATCATCGGTTGTCGGGGTTTCCCGACGGTGGCGCGGGATGTCGGCTGATGTATTGCTTGCCATGGCGCGGGCATGCTTTCGGCATGCCAAACTACCGACGCGATTGGACACTTGGGGGTACATGGTTCTTCACGGTGAACCTGCTGCAGCGGCGTGACAACGATTTGCTGACGGAAAATTTCGACTGCCTGCGAGACTGCATTGCGCTGGAGCGGACGCGTCGGCCGTTTTCCGTGATCGCATGGGTGGTCTTGCCCGAGCATCTGCATTGCATCTGGCGACTGCCCGAAGGCGATGCCGATTACGCGACGCGGTGGCGCCGCATCAAGACGGATTTCAGCCGCCGCATGTCGAAAACGGAATATCGCTCATCGATCAGGCGTGCGCGCGGGGAGCGGGGTATCTGGCAACGACGCTACTGGGAGCATGCGATCCGTGACGAGATCGATCTGCGGCGGCATATCGACTACATCCACTTCAATCCGGTCAAGCACGGCCATGTGGATGCGGTGCGAGACTGGCCGTTCTCCTCTTTTCATCGTTACGTGCGTCGAGGGGAGTTGCCGGAGGATTGGGCGGGGCCTTGAGACTCGCCGCCGAGTCGGTTGCGTCGGCCGATCAAATGGCTGCAGCCAGCCGCCAATACTGCACATCGAGCGCAGCGACATGCCGCTGCAGATCCTCCAGCGATCCCGTATTGACGATCACGTCATCCGCGGTGGCGAGCCGCTGCTCGCGCGTCGCCTGCGCCGCGATCATGCGCTCCGCGAGCGCGGCATCGATGCCGTCGCGCTGGATCAGCCGCTGTCTCTGTGTTTCGGCCGGCACGTCGACGACGAGAATTCGCTGCAGCCAGGGATAGGTCGTGCGTCCGCCGACTTCGGTGAGCAGCGGGATGGCGGCGATGGCGTAGGGACTGGTGGCGGCTTCGCACTGTTCGACGAGCAGCGCGCGCACGCGCGGGTGGATGATGCCTTCAAGTCGTCGGCGCGCATCGGTGTCGTCGAACACGCGTCGACGCATCGCGGCGCGGTCGAGCTTGCCCTCGGCATCGAGCACATCGTGACCAAAGGTGGCGACGATGTCCGCAAGTCCCTGGCTGCCGGGTGCGACTGCGTCGCGTGCCGCGATATCGGCGTCGGCGACCACGATGCCGAGGGCTTCGAACGCCCGTGTGACTGCGGTCTTGCCCGAGGCGATGCCGCCGGTCAGCCCGATGCAGTAAGTCGCCATCGATCCATCAGTAGGGCAGCAGGCGCTGGTACAGGGCCATCAGGTCGCCGCCCCAGAGGAAGACGATCCAGCCGCCAGCGGCGAGGTAGGGGCCGAACGGAATCGGGATGTTGTGGTCGCGGCCCTTGGCGAACAGCCAGATGGAACCGATGATCGCACCGGCCAGGGACGCGACCAGCACGATGGGCAGCAGGGCCTTGTAGCCGGCCCAGGCGCCCAGCGCGGCGAGCAGCTTGAAGTCGCCGTGACCCATGCCGACCTTGCCGGTCAGCTGCTTGTAGACCCAGTAGACGGTCCACAGCGACACATAGCCGAGCACCGCGCCGGCGATCGCTGCCTTCGCAGGCACGAACAGGTTGTCGACGCTGGCGATCAGCCCCAGCCAGAGCAGGACGAGCGTGATCTGGTCGGGCAGCAGTTGCTTGCGCAGGTCGATGCCCGCGCCGGCGACCAGGAAGCAGCTCAGCAGCGATGCGCCGAAGCCTTGCCAGCCGAAGCCGAAGCGCCAGACGCAGGCAACCACCAGCAGCATCGTGAGCAGTTCGACCGCCGGATACTGGAAGGAGATCGGCGTCCTGCACTTGCGGCATTTGCCGCCCAGCGCCAGCCAGCTGAAGACCGGGATGTTCTCGTACCACGACAGCTTGTGCTGGCAGTGCGGGCAGTGCGACGGCTCGACCACGATCCCCGGCGGCGGCGGATCGTACATGTCGTTGGGCAGTTCCAGTTCGTCGCGCGCGTCGCGCTTCCATTCCCACTCCAGCTTGCGCGGCAGGCGGAGGATGACGACGTTGAGGAAGCTGCCCACGAGGAGGCCGAGCCCGGCCGCGATCGGATAACCGAGGGCCGGGTTCTGGTCGAGGAATGCCATCGATGCGCGGATCCGGTCTCTGGCTCGATCAGCCGATCGTGGCGGCGAGCTTGAAGATCGGCAGGTACATACCGACGACCATGCTGCCCACGAGCACGCCGATGATCACCATGATCAGCGGTTCCAGCAGGCTGGTCAGCGCGTCTACCGCGTTGTTCACTTCCTGCTCGTAGAACTCGGCGACCTTGAACAGCATCGAATCGAGCGCGCCGGCCTCTTCGCCGATCGCCGCCATCTGGATGACCATGTGCGGGAACAGGTTCGCCTGCTTCATCGCCATGTTGACCGGATAACCCACGGACACGTCGTCGCGGATGCGCCACACGGCCTTTTCGTAGACGGCATTGCCGGTTGCGCCGGCCACGCTTTCCAGCGCCTCCACCAGCGGAACGCCCGCACGGAAGGTCACCGCCAGCGTGCGCGAGAAGCGTGCGATCGCCGAGTTGTGCATGATCAGGCCGATCACCGGCACCTTGAGGATCAGTTTATCGAGCGTATGGCGGAAACTGGCCGAGCGCTTGTAGGCGAAGAAGAAGCTGACCAGCGCGCCGCCGACGACAAGCAGCATCAGCCACCACCAAGACACCAGGAATCTCGACATGGTGACGATCATCTGGGTGAAGGCCGGGAGTTCGGCGCCGAAGTTCTTGAAGACATCCTCGAACTGCGGCACGACGTAGATCAGCATCACCGAACTGACCAGGATCGCGACCGCGATCGTCATCGCCGGGTAGAACAATGCCTTCTTGATCTTGCCCTTGAGGGTTTCGAGGTTTTCCTTGTAGGTCGCGATCGTGTCGAGCACGGTTTCGAGCACGCCCGCGGATTCGCCGGCGCGCACGAGGTTGCGGTACAGCTCGTCGAAGTAGGTCGGGTGTTTGCACATCGCCTCGTAGATCGACGATCCTCCCTCGATGTCGGTGCGCACGGCGTCGACCAGGTTCTTCATGCGCACGTTCTTCTGGCCGTTGCCGATGATTTCCAGAGACTGCACGAGCGGCACGCCCGATTTCATCATCGTGGCGATCTGGCGGCTGAAAATGGCGATGTCGCGTGCGCTGATCTTCTTGCCCGCGGCGCCGAACAGCGGCTTGGGCTTGGGCTTGACCACGGTCGGCGTGATGCCCAGCCGGCGCAGTTCGGCGCGCAGCATGTTGGTGTTCTTGGCCTGCTGCTCGCCCTTCATCTTGACGCCACGCTTGTCGGTGCCCTCCCAGACGTAGAGGGGCATCGTGTTGCCGGCGCGTTCGGCGGGGGCGTTCTTGGCGACGGTGCGGGAAGCGGCCATGGCTTATTCCTTGGTGACGCGGTTGATTTCGGCGAGGCTGGTGATGCCGCTGCGAACCTTCAGCAGGGCGGACTGACGGAGGCTGTTGACGCCCGAAGCGCGCGCAGCCTCGGCGATCTGCATGGCGTTGCCGCCCTGCAGGATGATCGCCTGGATCTTCTCGGTCATCGGCATGACTTCGTAGATGCCGGTACGGCCCTTGTAGCCGCCCGTGCAGTCGTTGCAGCCGACCGCTTCGTACAGCGTGAAGCCGGCGCGCACCTCGTCCGCAGTGAATCCTTCTGCGAGCAATGCGTGCTCGGGCAGGTGCTGCTCCCGCTTGCAGCTCGGGCACAGGCGGCGCGCGAGGCGCTGCGCGATCACCAGCGAGACCGACGACGTGATGTTGAAGGGCGCGATGCCCATGTTCATCAGTCGGGAAATGGTCTGTGGCGCGTCGTTGGTGTGCAGGGTCGACAGCACCATGTGGCCGGTCTGCGCGGCCTTGACCGCGATCTCGGCGGTTTCGAGGTCGCGGATTTCGCCGACCATGATCACGTCCGGATCCTGGCGGAGGAAGCTGCGCAGCGCGGCCGCGAAGGTCATGCCGCGCTTGGCGTTCTGCTGCACCTGGTTGATGCCGGGCAGGCGGATTTCGACGGGATCCTCGACGGTGGAGACGTTGCGCTCCTCCTCGTTGAGGATGCCCAGCGCGGTGTACAGCGACACGGTCTTGCCCGAACCGGTGGGACCGGTGACCAGGACCATGCCGTACGGTTTCTTGATCGCATCGAGGAACAGCGCCTGCTGGTCCGGCTCGTAGCCGAGCTTTTCGATGCCCAGCTTCGCCGCGCTGCCGTCGAGGATACGCAGCACGATCTTCTCGCCGAACAGGGTCGGCAGCGTGCTGACGCGGAAGTCGATCTGCTTGGTCTTGGAGAGGTTGAGCTTGATGCGTCCGTCCTGCGGCACGCGCTTCTCGGCGATGTCCAGCTGCGACATCACCTTCAGGCGCGCCGCGATGCGCTGGCTGAGCTTGACCGGCGCCTTGGCGACCTGGCGCAGGATGCCGTCGATGCGCAGGCGGACGCGGTAATCGGTTTCGTAGGGCTCGAAATGGATGTCGGAAGCGCCGCGCTTGATCGCGTCGACCAGCACCTTGTTGACGAACTTCACGACGGGCGTGTCGTCGCCCTTGGCGTCGACGCCGCTGTCGCCGCCGGCATCGTCGTCGCCGCTGGAGACATCGAGGTTGTCGAGACCTTCGGCGTCGTCCATGTCGCCGATCGAATCGTTGGCGCTCAGCCACGACTCCATGGTCCGCTTGAGCGTGTCCTCGTCGACGAGGATGGGCTCCACCGCGAGATTGGTGTGGAACTTGACTTCGTCGAGTGCTGCGGTGTTCGTCGGGTCCGCGACGCCGACGAAGAGCCGGCTGCCACGCTTGAACAGCGGCAGCACCTGGTGCTTGTGCAGCAACTCGTCCTTCACCAGGCGGATGGCGCTCTGGTTGGGATCCATCACCCCGGGATCGAACAAGGGCATGCCGAACTCGATCGAGTTGGCGGCTGCGAGCTGCTGCGGGGTGACCAGTTTGTGTTCGCGCAGGTAGACGGCGATGGGCTTGCGTTCGCGCGTCGCAGTGTCGAGCGCCTCGCGTGCCACGCTTTCTTCAAGCGCCCCGTCCAGCACCAGACGCCGGGCAATGCCGGTGATGCCGATCAGATTGGAAGTGTGCGCGACGTTCACTTTTGACGGCCCCTCGCCCGATGATCCATGGTCGGATCATGCATTTACGACGATAACATCGAAAGGGCTATAGGTGGAGGGTGGCGGCCGTCCCGGAATGACCATTCGAGACTTGGCGCACACCCTGCGCGGGGCGGCCGGGGAGGGTCAACACCCGCTCGGGCGATACAGAGCAGCAACAGTCGAGCTGCAGTCCCAGCGACCTTCGCTGCTCCGGGTCAATATCAGGTTTTTGCCGGTGACTTCGGGGTTTCCGGCCAGCAGGCAAGTGATCGTCTGGCCGCTGGCGTCTGTCCAGTTTCCACCGGGAGCGATGCTGCTGCATCGTTCGGTGCTGGTATGCAGGCCGATCTCGGTGGCATCGGCCGGGCTGCCGGTTTTGCCGCCGTTCTGGATGCCCTCTTCGAAGATCACGACTCCCCCCCGCATATCCGCCAGGCCTGCGGACACCTGGGATCGTGCGACGTAGACTTGATAGGCGGGCAGCGCGATGGAGGCGAGGATGGCAATGATCGCAACGACGATCATCAGCTCTATCAGGGTGAAGCCGTTCTGCGTACGCGTGGTGGTGGGCATCATGGGGTGCCTCGGCGGATCAGAGGGGCTTGGGGGACCAGAATAAAAAAGGGGGTGCGTGAGCACCCCCTTTTTCGGAGCCTGTGGCAAGCCGGGGGCTTGCTTATCAGCAGCCGTTCGGGGTGTGCTGAGCGGCCAGACCGCCGCCAGCGGTGCACGGCCACTGGCCGTCGGCAGTGCGACGCAGAGTGATGGTCTTGCCAATGACGTTCGGGTTGCCGCGCAGGGTGCACTGGATGGTCTGGTCCTGGGCGTCGGCCCAAGTGCCGCCGATCGTGATGGCGCTGCAGCGCGAATCCGCCGTCGGGGTGTACAGGCCGAGCTGGGTGGTGGTCGGGGTGCCGGTGAGCTCACCGCTCTGGATGCCTTCTTCGTAGGCGGTCACGCCGCCACGGATGTCGGCGAGGCCCGACGTCGCCTGGGACTTGGCCACGTAGTTCTGGTAAGCCGGCAGGGCGATGGCGGCCAGGATGGCGATGATCGCGACCACGATCATGAGTTCGATCAGGGTGAAACCTTGCTGCTTCTTCATGGGAGATCCCTCGGGAGTGTTGTGTTGCGAAGTATTCACGTGCCCTCGGCCAGACGTGTCCGGTTCCTTGGGCGCCCGTGCTGCCGAGCACGTGCAGGCAGAGCATACGCATAAGCCATGCCAAATGATGTGACGCGACTCCCGTCCCGGAGTGTCCTCATATGCGAGAACTGGCGCACATTTTCCTTTGGGGCAGTTTCTGACAAAAAACGTCATATTGCTGCAGAGCTGACCCGCGCAGTCATTCGCGTGTCGTCGATCACAATATTCGGTGTTTCGAGCCTTGCTGTCGATGCAGTGTGATCGCTTTCGTATTGCTGCAAAGCAGCATCACTGCGGCCGACGATGGCCCGGGGGACTTTCCGACCTTTGGGCTATTCTTCACCTCGCATTTAAATAGATGAGTGGAGTTCGTACATGCAGATGCCCGTCGCCCGCCTGGAGCGGATGCTGCTTCTCCTGTTCGTCGCGTCCGGCTTCGCGGGCCTCGTGTATCAGGCGATCTGGTCCCATTACCTGGGGTTGGTGCTGGGGCATGCGGCGTATGCGCAGACCTTGGTCCTGGCGATCTTCATGGGCGGCATGGCGCTCGGAGCGTGGCTGGTCAGCGCCCGGGGAGGGCGCTGGACAGGCCTGATCAAGGCCTACGCCATCGTCGAGCTGCTGATCGGCTTGACGGCGCTGGTGTTCCATCCAATGTTCGTCGGCTATCTGTCCCTGTCCCAGGAGACCGTCCTGCCCGCGCTCGGGGGCGAGACCTCCATCCGCCTGTGGCAGTGGGGGACCGCAGCGCTGATGATCGCGCCGCAGAGCATCATGCTCGGCATGACCTTTCCGCTGATGAGCGGTGGTTACCTGCGCGTGGCGCCGGGTCAGGACGGCCAGATCCTCGGCGGACTGTATTTCACCAACAGCATCGGCGCGGCTGCCGGTGCGCTGGTCGCCACCTTCCTGCTGTTGCCCTGGATCGGCATGCCCGGGGCGATCCTGGTGGCCGGCATCATCAATGTACTGGTGGGCCTGCTGGCATGGCGGGTTTCCCTGCGCGCCGAAGCGATCGGGCCGATGCCGGACGCCGTACCGGCGATCGTGGCGCCCGAAGAGCCTGCGACGGCGGTGGATCGCGGGTCGCTGGGCCGGCTGTCCATGCTCATGCTCTTCGGTGCCGGCATCACCGGCGCGAGCTCGTTCGTCTACGAGATCGGCTGGATCCGGATGCTCAACCAGGCGCTGGGCACCACGGTGCATTCGTTCGAGCTGATGCTGTCTGCCTTCATCCTGGGGCTGGCGTTCGGTGGTCTGTGGGTGCGCAAGCGCAGCGCCCGCATTGTCGACCCGGTGAATGCTGCCGGTCTTGCGCAGGTGCTGATGGGGCTGGCCGCGCTGATCTCGCTGCCGCTGTTCGCAAACAGCTTCGCCTGGGTCGGCTGGTTGATGGAGATGCTGCCCAGGACCGATGGCGGTTACGACCTCTATAGTCTCGGCAGCGCCTCCATCGCATTGCTGATCATGTTCCCCGCAGCGTTCTTCGCGGGGATGACGCTGCCCCTGTTCACGATGATCCTGTTGCGGCGAGGGGCGGGCGAGCGGAGCATCGGTCGAATCTATGCCGCGAACACGCTGGGCGCCATCGCCGGCGTGATGCTTGTCGTGCACGTGCTGATCCCGATGGTCGGCCTCCGGCTGGCCGTCACGATCGCAGCGCTTGCGGACATCCTGCTGGGCCTGGTGTTGCTGCGTGCGTTCGCGGCCGAGTTCAGGCCGCGCTGGTACTTCGGTGCGCTGGCGGCGACCTTGCTGGTCACGGCGGGCAGCCTGCTGATGGGGAATCCGGATCCGCGTGCGCTGGCGTCCGGCGTTTTCCGGCACGGTCATGCGGAGCTGGACTCTTCGGTGCGCGTGCGTTACCTGCGAGACGGCAAGACGGCGACGGTGTCCTACTTCGAAGACGCCTCCGGGGTCGGGGTCATCGCGACCAACGGCAAGCCCGATGCTTCGATCCAGTTGCGTCCCGGAGGCGAGCCCACCGACGACGAATACACCATGGTGATGGCAGCGACCTTGCCGTTGGCCATGCATCCGGATCCGAAGCGGATCGCGATCATCGGCTGGGGGTCGGGCCTGAGCACGCATACCATGCTGGGTAGCGCCCATCCCGAGGTCGTGGATACGATCGAGATCGAACCGGCCATGGTGCAGGGCGCGCGGCTGTACGGCGATCATGTCTCACGCGGCTATTCGGATCCGCGTTCGAACCTGCGCCTGGACGATGCGCGCACGTTCTTCTCGTCGGGGGGCAAGCGTTATGACGTCATCGTGTCCGAACCCTCCAATCCATGGGTCAGCGGCGTGTCCAGCCTGTTCACCCGCGAGTTCTACCGATTCCTCAGCGCGCATCTGGAAGAGGATGGGGTGCTCGTGCAGTGGATGCAGACCTACGAGCTCAATGATCCGCTGTTCTACTCGATGGTCGCCGCGCTGATCGAGGAATATCCACATGTGCAGGCCTACCTCACCAATACCGCCGATGTGATCTTCATCGCTTCGCACAAGCCGATCCCGCGCTTCGATGCCGGGCGACTTCGGGATCCGGCGCTGCTTTCCGGGCTTGAGCGGCTCGGCCTGACCAAGGCGGAGGAGCATGACGTGCGCCGTTTCGCCGATCGCGGCGTGCTGGCGGCGCTCGTCGAGCTGTTCGATGCGCCGGTGCATACCGATTACCTGCCCAGCGTAGCGCTGAATGCGCCGCGCTCGCGCTTCAAGGGCGAGTCCGTGCAGAGCATCCGCACCCTGATGGCGGCCGGCATGCCCGTGCTGGAGCTGACCGGTGGGCGCAGTCCCGTTCCAGTCTCAGCCACCATCCATGCGCCGCAAGGGAGTCTGGCTGCGACGGATCATGCCAATGCGAGGCGTATCCGGGAGTTGATGCTGGGCGAAGGTGCAGGAGTCGGGCTCGACCCGAATGTCCGCGCCAAGGTCGACCTGCTGCTTTCGCCCGCCACGCCGATCGGACAATGGTTGGACGCCGCCACCGTGGTGGCCGACTTCAGCATCGGCTATCTGCCGCCGGAAGACCTGCGCGGGGTGTGGATAAACCCCGCATGGGTCGGCGAACGTGCATCCGATCCGCAGGTGGCGGCCCTGCTCGCAGCGTATTCAGCGGCGGCGGAGCGCAACGGCGCGGCCATGCACGATGCAGGCCTCGAAGGGCTGAAAGTGCTGCAGGCAGGCAATGCGCCGCTCCTGGCGCGCGACCACCTCCTGGTGATCGCGATGCTGGGTGCGCTCCAGCAAGGGCGCTTTGATGATGCGCGTGCCGTCGAGACGGCGCACGGCGCATCGGTGCGGGTCAGCAACGCGTATTACGGCATCGCCCGCGGCTATCTCTCCGCCTGGTTGGCGACGAAGGGGGCGAAACCCTCCGCGCACGCAGGAAAATAGCGGAACACCGATGACGCGCCCCCCCGTTGAGGGGGGGCGGCATGGCCCCGGGGCCGTGCGGTTCAGCCTCCCGCGGCCCCGCCGTGCGGCTTCTTCGCTGCCTCGACGGTCGGCCACGGATCGAGTGCGACATAGCCGAGAATCCGCCCATCTGCACGATCCACGAGCACGCTGGCGCTGCCGCGGGTCGATTGCAGTGGCAGCAGGGCGGGGTCCCGTGCGTCTCGATGCCGTTCGAAGGCGTTCCGCCACGCCGTCCGTTCGGCGGGTGCGGCCGCGGAGAGCACGTCACGCACCGGCAGCGCTTTCTTCGCGGGTTCGCCATTGGCGGCGGGATAAGGGACGTATTTCGATGGGTCGTACTGGATTTCCAGTCCGGTCATCGCTGCGATCATGGCTTCGAAGCGCGCCTTTGGATCGTCGGGCAGCGGTGCGGACACCACTTCAGGGCCGAACCATGGGGCGTGACGGTATTCAGCGGGCGCCTTCGCGGCGCTCGGCGGATCGATTTCGTTCGCGAAGACCAGGTGGAAGCGGTCGCTCGTGCCGACGATATAGGCAGGTCGCGATTCCCAGACGGTATGGAGACCGAACCCCAGGGCCGCGACCTGCGCGACGGCGATGAAGGCCAGGTCGAACTTCAGCCCCTTCTTGCCGTGCCGGTAGATGAGCAGCGTCAGCAGCGGGCCCAGGACGAGGTCCACGCCGGCCAGCACGGAAAGCAGGGGACCCGCTTTCGCCATCCCGAACAAGGCCGGTGGGTACCAGCGCCAGAGCACGAGCGCGAAGATGGTGGCCAGGACGACGAAACTGATGGCGAAATGGATTGCAGAGGCTTTCCAGCGAGTCATGGCGGCAAGAGGCGATGGAAGGACTGCGCGTGATTATGCGCAGCCCCGTGCCGACGACAAGCCGGCACACGCCTGGCCCGGGCCCGGATTACTCGATGCCCAGTTTCTTCAGCTTGTAGCGCAGGGCGCGGAAGGTGATGCCCAGCGCGGCGGCGGTCTTGGTCTTGTTGTAGCGGTGTTCCTGCAGCGCCTGCTGGATCGCGTTGCGCTCGATCTCCTCGATGAAGGAGGGCAGGGCGGCGGTGCCGGTGTCGCGGGGCGGGACGCCCGGCACGACGGGCGCGGCCGGAGGCGGCGCGGACGTCGGCTGCGGTGCGACGGAGGCGGAAGGCGCGGCGGCGGTAGCTGCCACCGGGGGCGCGGCGTGGGGCAGGCGCAGGTCCTGGGCGTCGATGGTGTCGCCGTCGGCCATGGCCAGGGCGCGTTCGAGGATGTTCTCCAGCTCGCGCACGTTGCCCGGGAACGGATAGACCTCCAGCGCCGCCTGCGCTTCGCGCGAGAGGCTGGGCGCGCGGCGCTTCATCGCGTAGGCGAGGCGCTTGAGGATGGCGTCCGACAGCAGCGGCAGGTCGCCGGTGCGTTCGCGCAGCGGCGGCACGTCCAGCTCGATCACGTTGATGCGGTAGAACAGGTCGTGGCGGAACTTGCCTTCGGCGACCAGCACGTCGAGATCCTTGTGCGTGGCGGAGAGGATGCGCACGTCGACCGCGGCTTCGGTGTTCGCGCCGACCGGGCGCACGGTCTTTTCCTGGATCGCGCGGAGCAGCTTGACCTGCATCGACAGCGGCAGCTCGGCCACCTCGTCGAGGAACAGCGTGCCGCCGTCGGCGACCTGGAACAGGCCGAGCTTGTCGGTGTGCGCGCCGGTGAAGCTGCCCTTCTTGTGGCCGAAGAACTCGCTTTCCATGAGTTCGGACGGGATCGCGCCGCAGTTGACCGGGATGAACGGCCCGGCCGCGCGCGAGCCCTGGGCGTGGATGGTGCGGGCGACGAGTTCCTTGCCGGTACCCGATTCGCCGCTGATGTGCACCGGCGCCTGGCTGCGCGCGACCTTGGCGATGGTGTCGCGCAGGCCGACCATGGCGGGCGAATCGCCCAGCAGCAGGGTCGTGCCTTCGGGATTGGCCTGGCGGCGAGTGTTGAGGTCGAGTGCCTGGCGGACCAGGCCGCGCAGGACCGTCAGGTCCACGGGCTTGGTGACGAAGTCGAAGGCGCCGCTCTTGAGCGCTTCCACGGCGGCCTCGACGTTGCCGTAGGCCGTGATCACCGCGACCGGGGTGGTCGGGAACCGCGTGGCGATTTCGGAGACGAGGTCCAGGCCGGAGCCATCGGGCAGCCGCATATCGGTCAGGCACAGGTCGTAGGCGACCGTGCTCAGCATTTCCCTTGCCACGGCGAGATTCGGGGCGGTGTCGGTCCGCAGTCCCATGCGGCCCAGCGTCACCACCAGAAGCTCGCGGATGTCGTGTTCATCGTCGACGATCAGCGCGCTGCGTTGTTCAGACATGGTGCCCTCCTGCGTCAATTTTAGCCCATTTGCGGCACAGGCGACAGCCGCCCATCCGGGATCCGCGGATGATGGGCATCAGGCGGGCAACAGGGAGTGCTGGCCGGGCATCGTGATCCGGAAGCAGCAACCGCCACCGGGGAGCGGCACGTAGTCCAGCGAGGCGCCGTTGGCGCGGCACAGCTCCCGCGCGATGTACAGGCCGAGCCCGGTGCCATGCTCGGACGTGGTGAAGAACGGCCGGAACAGCTGCGGCACCACCGACTCCGGGATGCCCGGACCGCGGTCGATCACGTCGATCACCGGCGTCTCGTCGAGGCGGTAGGCGTGCAGGGTGATGCGCGCCGGCTGCCCCGGCATGTGCCCGTGCCGACGCGCATTCTGCACCATCGCGGTCAGCACCTGGTGCAGGTGGCGCGAATCGACAAGGGCGGACACCAGCGGCTGGCTGACGGCCAGCGAGATGTTGTCAGTCTCGTCCGGGACGCTCTGCCGGAACTCCTCGATGAAGTTGCGCAGGAACGCGACCAGCTCGATGTGCTCGGCGGTGGCGCGCTCGCGGCGTGCGAGGCCGAGCACGCTTTCGACGATGGTATTCGTGCGCATGCACTGCTGCAGGATGATCTGCACCATGCGCCGGTCGACGTCGGGCAGCTCCTTCGATTCCTCCAGCAGTTGCGCGGCATAGCTGATCGCCGCCAGCGGGTTGCGGATCTCGTGCGCCAGGCTCGCGGAAAAACGGCCCATCGCCGCCAGGGTGAGCGATTCGGCGCGGCGCGAGACCAGCGAGGTGTCGTCGAGGAAGATCAGGGTGTTGTCGCTGTTGGCCAGCAGGCGCGCGAACCGCGGGACGACCTCGAACTGGTCGCTGCCCAGGCGCAGCGGCGTGTCGTTGGCCAGGCCGTTGCGCAGCCATTCGCTCAGGCGCAGCGCCAGTTCCGGCGCGGCTTCGGCGAGGTTGCGGGTGCCGGCCGCGCCGTCGCCGAGCAGGAGCATGGCCGCTTCGTTCGCCAGGCTGATCTGCGCTTCGCGGTCGACCAGCAGCACGCCGGTGCGCATACGGCGGATGATGAGCTCGTTGACTTCGGCGAGGCGCACGGCGTCGGCGCCGCGCTGTTCAGCCAGGGCCTCGGTCGCGCGCATCTGGTTGCGGAGCTGGTGGGTCAGCGCGGCGATCGCCAGGTAGCTGACGGTGAACATCATCAGCTCGGCGAACGGGCGCGGGGTCTGCTGTTCGACCAGCAGCGTCCACAGGAAGGCGATGGACAGTCCGGCACCGGCGAGCACCGCGATGCCCAGCGCCGCGCGCAGCGGGAGCAGCAGGGACGAGGCGCCGACATGGAACAGCAGCATCAGAGCGACGCCGGCGGTGGCCGAAGGCGCCGCATGCGCCACCAGCGAGGCGACCAGCACGTCGATGCAGATGCCGATGATGGTGGGTGGGGTCAGGTTGCGCGCGCGCCGGGCCATGACGAACAGGCCCATCGAGGCGAGCAGGTAGAAGACGGCGACGACGGCCAGCTGTGTCTCCTGCCCCGGCTTGGGGGGCAGGGCGGCGACCGGACCGAAGGTCAGCGTGACCAGGACGCCGGCCTGGAGGACCCGATACAAGGAGAACAGGGACAACTCCCTGTGCTGGTAATCGGGCGTGGCCGGGCGTGGCTGGGGGCTGCGGCTCAAATGGCGGGTCCGGGGCGGCGTGGGGCCAGTATAGGCGGGTGGCTCGTGCTTCGTGCGAGGCCTCGTGCGGGCTCCGACCAAGGTCCGGGGTAGCCCCGGACCGATCCATGGGCGACAATATCGGTCTGTCCGCGGCGATCCGGGTCCTTCCGGCGGCGCGGCTCCCTGCGCCTGGTGCAGCACGTCCGGGTGCGGCACGTCTTCATCCCGTATGGAACCCACATGAATTTCCACGAATACCAGGCGAAGCAGTTGTTTGCCGACTACGGCATTGCGGTACCGGCCGGGCGCGTCGCACGCACCCCCGAAGAGGCGGTCGATGCCGCCAAGGCCATCGGCGGCGATTTCTGGGTCGTCAAGGCCCAGATCCACGCGGGCGGCCGCGGCAAGGCCGGCGGCGTCAAGCTCGCCAGGAGCTACGACGAAGTGCGCGACTATGCCAAGGGCATGCTCGGCACGAAGATGGCCACCTACCAGACCGCCGGCGTCGAGCTGCCGGTCGACAGCGTGCTGGTGACCCAGGCGACCGACATCGCCAAGGAACTCTACCTGTCGGTGCTCGTCGACCGCAGCAGCAAGTCCATCACCTTCATCGCCTCGGCCGAAGGCGGCATGGACATCGAGCAGGTCGCGCACGAGAAGCCCGAAGCCATCCAGACGCTGCACGTGAACTACGTGCAGGGCCTGCAGCCCTACCAGTGCCGCGACCTCGGCTTCGCCATGGGCCTGGATGCGAAGCAGGTCGGCCAGCTGAGCAAGATCATGCTGGGCCTGTACAAGCTGTTCAACGAGAAGGACCTGGCGCTGGTCGAACTGAACCCGCTGGCGATCCTCACCGACGGCAACCTCGCCGTCCTCGACGGCAAGATCAACTCCGACGACAACGCGACCTTCCGCCATCCGGAACTGGCCGCGATGCGCGACATCCGCCAGGAAGACGAGACCGAGGTCAAGGCCAGCCAGCACGACCTCAACTACGTCACGATGGACGGCAACATCGGCTGCATGGTCAACGGCGCCGGCCTGGCGATGGCGACCATGGACGTGATCTCGCTCAACGGCGGTTCGCCGGCGAACTTCCTCGACGTCGGCGGCGGCGCCACCAAGGAGCGCGTGACCGAGGCCTTCAAGCTCATCCTTTCGAGCGACAAGGTCAAGGCGATCTTCGTGAACATCTTCGGCGGCATCGTCCGCTGCGACATGATCGCCGAGGGCATCATCGCCGCGGTGAAGGAAGTCGATGTGAAGGTGCCGGTGATCGTGCGCCTCGAAGGCACGAACGTCGAAGCCGGCAAGGAACTCCTGAAGAATTCCGGCCTGGCCATCACCCCCGCCGACGACATCAACGACGGCGCCAAGAAGGCCGTCGCGGCCGTCGCTGCCTGATCCAGGACGAGAGGAAATAACGTGAGCGTTTTGGTCAACAAGAACACCAAGGTCATCGTCCAGGGCTTCACCGGCCAGCAGGGCACCTTCCACGCGCAGCAGATGCTCGACTACGGCACGAAGGTCGTGGGCGGCGTCACCCCGGGCAAGGGCGGCACGCAGCACATCGGCCTGCCGGTCTTCAACACCGTGCGCGACGCCGTCAAGGCGACCGGCGCCGACGCCTCGGTCATCTACGTCCCGCCGCCGTTCGCGGCCGACGCGATCCTCGAAGCGGCCGATGCCGGCATCAAGGTCATCGTCGCGATCACCGAGGGCATCCCGGTGCTCGACATGCTCCGCGTGAAGAACACGCTGAAGGGCTATCCGGACGTCGTGCTGATCGGCCCGAACTGCCCCGGCGTGATCACCCCGGGCGAATGCAAGATCGGCATCATGCCGGGCCACATCCACATGCCGGGCAAGATCGGCATCGTCTCGCGCTCGGGCACGCTGACCTATGAAGCCGTGAAGCAGACTACCGACGCCGGCCTCGGCCAGTCGACCTGCATCGGCATCGGCGGCGATCCGATCAACGGCACCAACTTCATCGACGCGCTGAAGCTGTTCCAGGACGACCCGCAGACCGAAGGCATCATCATGGTCGGCGAGATCGGCGGTTCGGCCGAGGAAGAAGCGGCCGAGTTCATCGCCAAGCACGTGACCAAGCCCGTCGTCGGCTTCATCGCCGGCGCCTCGGCCCCGGCCGGCAAGCGTATGGGCCACGCCGGTGCGATCGCCTCGGGCGGCCAGGGCACGGCGGAAGGCAAGTTCGCCGCGATGGAGAAGGCCGGTGTCACCACCGTGCGTTCGCCGGGCGACCTCGGCGCCGCGATCGCCAAGCGCCTGGCCAAGTAACTCCGCGCCAGCTCGCGCTTCGCGCAGTTCGACGAAGGCCGCCTCCGGGCGGCCTTCGTTTTGGCCCCGTTTCATCGATGCCACGACATTTTGTGTTGACCCATCCTGGCGAGCCCATTATGTTGTGCGCGTCGAAGGTGTCGGCTCCGCCCGGAGTCGACTGAAATGGGAATCCGGTGCGGTGCGCGACTTCGGTCGCGAACCCAGTCCGGAGCTGCCCCGCAGCGGTAGTTGGGAACGACCCGCGTCAATGGCACTGGCTTCGCCCGCAACGGGCCCGCCGGGAAGCGACGCGCAGTAGGAGCGGCCTGGCCGCGTGCCCATGAGCCCGAAGACCTGCCTCGACCTTCGCCATCCGGCGAAGTCTGGCCAACCGTCTCCGCGGGGAGCGCAAGTCGAGGCAGCACGAGGACGGCCCGTCGGGGGCGTCGTGCGCCGTCGTCCTTCCTGTCCGCGTCGACGCAGGCTCGCCCGAGGGGGCGAGGGCCGGTGCCGTCGCGGTGTCCCGTCGTCCGGTCGCGCGCCGGACCGGTGTTCGCGTCGTACCGCTTTCGCTTTCTCTCCATTCGACACCGGAGAGACCATGACCACCGACACCATGCACCATTCCTCCGTCGACGCCCCGCTGTCCGCGCGTCGCGTCGCGCCCGCCACCGCGCAGGCCGATTTCGCCCTGACCCCGCCGCACGCGGCCACCACCATGACCATCACCAAGCGCGACGGTCGCCGCGAGCCGGTCGACGTGGGCAAGATCGTGCGTGCCGTGCAGCGCTGCTGCGAGGGCCTGGACGACATCGACCCGATGCGCGTCGCGCTGAAGACCATCGCCGGCATCTACGACGGCGCGACCACGCGCGAACTGGACGAACTGTCGATCCGCACCGCCGCCGCGTTCACCGCCGACGAACCGCAGTACGCGCGCCTTGCCGCACGCCTGCTGTCGGGCTACATCGACAAGGAAGTCGCGGGGCAGGGCGTGCATTCGTTCTCGCAGTCGATCGCGCTGGGCGCGGAACTCGGGCTGATCAACGACCGCGTGCGCCAGGCCGTCGAAACCCATGCGCGCAAGTTCAACGACGCCATCGACATCGCACAGGCCCGGCGCTTCGAATACTTCGGCCTGCGCACGCTGTACGACCGCTACCTGCTGAAGCATCCGCAGCGACGCACGGTGATCGAGACGCCGCAGCACTTCTTCATGCGCATCGCGGTGGCGCTGACCGAGACGCCGGGCGAGGCGCTGGAACTCTATCGGCTGATGTCGTCTCTGGACTACATCCCCAGCTCGCCGACGCTGTTCAACTCGGGCACGCGCCACGAGCAGTTGTCCTCATGCTTCCTGCTGGATTCGCCGCAGGACTCGCTGGCCGACATCTACGCGCGCTACGGCGACGTGGCGCAGCTGTCGAAGTTCTCCGGCGGCATCGGCCAGTCGTACTCGCGCATCCGCTCGCGCGGCGCGCTGATCCGCAGCACCAATGGCCGCAGCAACGGCATCGTGCCCTGGCTCAAGACGCTGGACGCCTCGGTCGCGGCGGTGAACCAGGGCGGCAAGCGCAAGGGCGCGGCCTGCATCTATCTCGAAACCTGGCATGCGGACATCGAGGAATTCCTCGAACTGCGCGACAACACCGGCGACGAGATGCGCCGCACGCACAACCTCAACCTCGCCAACTGGGTGCCGGACCTGTTCATGCGCCGCGTCGAGAGCGACGGCGACTGGTCGCTGTTCGATCCGAACACCGTGCCGGAGTTCGTCGACCTGTGGGGCGAGGCCTTCGAACAGGCCTACGTGCAGGCCGAGCAGCAGGGGCTCGCGGCGCGCACCATCAAGGCGCGCGACCTGTACGCGCGGATGATGAAAGTCCTCGGTGAGACCGGCAACGGCTGGATGACCTTCAAGGATGCGTCGAACCGCACCTGCAACCAGGTCGGCCCGGGGCGCACCGTGCACCTCTCGAACCTCTGCACCGAGATCATCGAAGTCACGTCGTCGGAGGAGACCGCGGTCTGCAACCTCGGTTCGGTGAACCTGGCGCAGCACCTCGTCGAGGATGAGCGCGGCGCGTATGCCTTCGACTTCGACAAGCTCGCCGAGACCGTGCGCGTGGCCGTGCGCCAGCTCGACCGCGTGATCGACCTCAACTTCTATCCGATCGAATCGACGCGCCGCTCCAACCTGCGCTGGCGGCCGGTCGGGCTGGGCGTGATGGGGCTGCAGGACGTGTTCTTCCGCATGCGCCTGCCCTTCGATTCGGCCGAGGCGCTGGCGCTGTCGACGCGCATCGCCGAGCGGATCTACCTGCACGCGCTGGAGACCTCGTGCGAGCTCGCCGAGCGCCTCGGCGCGCATCCGGCCTATCGCGATACCCGCGCCGCGCTCGGCGCGCTGCAGTTCGACCTGTGGGGCGTGACGCCATCGGAACAGGCGGCGTGGGCCGCGCTGAAGTCGCGCATCGCCGCGCACGGCCTGCGCAACTCGCTGCTGATCGCGATCGCGCCGACCGCGACGATCGCGTCCATCGCCGGCTGCTACGAGTGCATCGAGCCGCAGGTCAGCAACCTGTTCAAGCGCGAGACGCTGTCGGGCGACTTCCTGCAGATCAACCGCTACCTCGTGTGGGAACTCAAGCGTCTCGGCCTGTGGACCGATGCGACGCGCGACGCGATCAAGCTCGCCGAGGGCTCGGTGCAGGGCATCGACGGCATCCCCGACCTGCTGAAGTCGGTGTACCGCACCGCATGGGAATTGCCGCAGAAGGCGCTGATCGATCTCGCCGCCGCGCGCGGGCCGTACCTCGACCAGTCGCAGTCGCTGAACCTGTTCATGGAAAGCCCGAACATCGGCCGGCTGTCGTCGATGTACATGTATGCCTGGAAATCCGGGCTGAAGACGACCTACTACCTACGCTCGCGTCCGGCGACGCGCATCGCAAAGGCGACGGTGGCGGCGCAGCCGACGTACACGCCGCAGGAGGCGCTGGCCTGCTCGCTGGAAAACCCGGAGGCCTGCGAGGCGTGCCAGTAGGCATTTCCGCTTTCCAGCATCGCGCTTGTCTCCTTCCCCCGCGTGCGGGGGAAGGCCGGGATGGGGGCAGGGCAAATCGCCCCGTCCCACTTCGCCGCCCTCCACCCCAATCCTCCCCCGCACGGCGGGGGAGTGGGAGAACACCATGACCACGCAACACCTGCTCGATCCCGGCTTCGCGCTCACCTTGCGGCCGATGCGCTATCCGGCCTTCTACGAGATGTACCGCGATGCCATCCGCAACACCTGGACCGTGGAGGAGATCGATTTCGGCATCGACCTCAACGACCTGCAGAACAAGCTCGCGCCCGCCGATCGCCACCTGATCGAGCGCCTTGTCGCGTTCTTCGCCACCGGCGACAGCATCGTCGCCAACAACCTCGTGCTCAATCTCTACAGGCACATCAACGCGCCGGAAGCGCGGATGTACCTGTCGCGCCAGCTCTACGAGGAAGCGCTGCATGTGCAGTTCTACCTGACCCTGCTGGACGCCTACATCCCTGACCCGCAGCGGCGCAACGAAGCCTTCGCGGCGATCGAGAACATCCCGTCGATCCGTGCCAAGGCCGACTTCTGCTTCCGCTGGATGGATTCGGTGCAGTCGCTCGACCGGCTGGAGACGCGCGAACAGCGCCGGCAGTTCCTGCTCAACCTGATCTGCTTCGCCTGCTGCATCGAGGGCCTGTTCTTCTTCGCCGCGTTCGCCTACGTATGGTTCCTGCGCTCGCGCGGCCTGCTGCCCGGCCTGGCCGCCGGCACCAATTGGGTGTTCCGCGACGAATCCGGGCACATGGCCTTCGCGTTCGAGGTCATTCGTACCGCGCGCCAGGAGGATCCCGGGTTGTTCGATGCCGGGATGGAGCGCGACGTGCGCCGGATGCTGCACGAAGCGATCGAGGTCGAAGCCGCGTTCGCCGAGGATGTGCTGTCGGGCGGTGTGAATGGCCTGTCGCCGGGCGAGATGAAGCAGTACCTGCGCTACGTCGCCGACCAGCGCCTCGCCGCGCTCGGCCTGGCCCCGGAGTTCGGCGCGAAGAATCCGTTCCCGTTCCTCGATCTGCAGGACGTCCAGGAACTGACCAACTTCTTCGAGCGCCGCGTCTCCGCCTACCAGGTCGGCATCAGTGGCGCGGTGGCGTTCGACGATGCGTTCTGAGCACGTCGACCAGCCGCGCGAGGCACGCATCTGGGAGATCGTGTTTCCCGACCACACCAACCACCTCGGCACCCTGTTCGGCGGGCAGGCCCTGGCGTGGATGGACAAGGCCGCCTTCGTGGCGGCCACCCGGTTCGCGCGGCGCACCGTGGTCACCGCGCGCTCCGAACAGGTCGATTTCCATGTGCCGGTCCGCCAGGGGCAACTGGTCGAAGTGGTGGCGCGCGTGGCCGTGGTGGGACGCAGCTCGATGCAGGTCGACGTCGAACTGCATGCCGAAGATCCGCTGGCAGGCACGCGGCGGCTATGCACCCGGGGACGATTCACGATGATCGCGCTGGACGGCGAAGGCCGGCCGGCGGCGGTCGGCGACTGAGCCGACGGGCGGTACACTGTGCGCCATCGCACAGTGGAGCCGCGCATGACCCTCCGGATCGCCCTCGCCCAGTTCGATTTCCCCGTCGGCGCGGTGCGCGCCAACGCCGAGCGGATCGCCATGATGATCGCCGAGGCCCGCGACGAGTACGGCGCGGACCTCGTGCTGTTCCCTGAGCTGGCCCTGTGCGGCTATCCGCCGGAGGACCTGCTGATGCGCCCCGGTTTCCTGCGCGACTGCGCGCAGGCCATCGAGACGGTGGCGAAGGCGGCGACCGGAGGCATCACGGCGGTGGTCGGTTGGCCCGAGGCCGCCGGCAGCGTGGTCTACAACGCGGCCAGCGTGCTGCGCGACGGTCGTGTCGAATATACCTATCGCAAGCGCGAACTGCCGAACTACGCGGTCTTCGACGAGCGCCGCTATTTCGATGTCGATCCCGACCGCGAGGACTGCGTGTTCGAGGTCAAGGGCGTGCCGGTCGGGCTGATCATCTGCGAAGACCTGTGGTTCGCCGAGCCCATCGCCAGCACCGTGCGCAACGGTGCCGAACTGGTGCTGGTGCCGAACGCTTCGCCATTCGAGCGCGACAAGCATGCGCAGCGCGATGCCCTGCTCGCGCAGCGCACGCAGGAGACAGGGGCTGCGATCGCCTATCTCAACGTGGTCGGCGGTCAGGATGCGCTGGTGTTCGACGGCGCGTCGGTCGTCGCCAACGGCGACGGCAACGTCCATCCCGCAGCCGCGGCGTTCACCGACCAGTGGCTGGTGGTCGATTACGACCGCGACGCGCGCAGCTTCCTGCCCGTGCAGTGGATCGACGATGGCGACGAAAGCCGCGACGCGCTGGCCTGGCGCGCGATCGTGCGCGGCATCCAGGACTACTGCCGCAAGAACGGCTTCACGAAGACCTGGCTGGGCCTGTCCGGCGGCATCGATTCTTCGATGGTGCTGGCCCTGGCGGTCGATGCGCTGGGCGCGGACAACGTCACCGCCGTGCGCCTGCCGTCGCGCTACACCGCTGGGCTGTCCAACGATCTGGCCGACGAGCAGTGCCGCGCGCTGGGCGTGAAGATGCTGACCGTGCCGATCGAGAAACCGTTCCAGGGCTATCTCGATGCGTTGGCGCAGGCCTTCGAAGGGCAGGCGGTCGATGTGACCGAGGAAAACCTGCAGTCGCGCACGCGCGGCGCGATCCTGATGGCGCTGGCCAACAAGTTCGGGGGCCTGCTGCTGACCACCGGCAACAAGAGCGAATACGCGGTCGGCTACGCGACGATCTACGGCGACATGTGCGGCGGCTACGCGCCGATCAAGGACCTGTACAAGACCGAAGTGTTTTCGCTGTCGAAATGGCGCAACACCGTCGGCGGCGCGCCGGTCATTCCGCCCGCCGTCATTTCGCGCCCGCCCACCGCCGAGCTGCGCGAGAACCAGAAGGACGAGGATTCGCTGCCGCCGTACGACGTGCTCGACGCGATCCTGCAGCGCCACATCGACCAGGAACAGTCGCGCGACGAGATCGTCCGCGCCGGCTTCGATGCCGCCACCGTCGACCGCGTGCTGAAGCTGGTGCGCATTTCCGAATGGAAGCGCCACCAGGCCGCGCCGGGGCCGAAGGTGTCCCGGCGCGCGTTCGGCCGCGAGCGTCGCTATCCGATCACCAACGGTTACGTCGCGTAACCACGGCGGCATCGTGCGCTGGCACACCGCCGACTTCGACGGGTTGTCTTGGCACGACGTGCATGTGCATGGCTTTCGCATCGTCGAGGGCGAGAACGGCACCGCCGAATTGCAGCTGGACATCGATTTCATCCTGGAATGGATCCAGGACGGAGATGGCCGGTTCCGCTTCCGCCTCGCCCAGGCGATGCTGCAGTTCCACGAGGTGTTCGGCCTGCGTTTCGCGCTGGATTACGTCGCCTGCAGTGCCGGCATGAGCGCGTTCACCATCGGCGGCATCACCCGCGTTCCGCTGCGTGGCGAGGACGACGCCAGTGAAGACGACGCAGGCGAAGTCATGGGCCCGTGGCGCTGGCGCATCGACGTGAACTGGCCCGAGGGTTTTCTCGAATTCGAGGCGACGGGTTTCAGTCAGTGGCTGGTCGGCGAGATCATCGAGCAGGATGGGCAGAGCCTTCGGCCTGCCGACCGGATCTGACGCCCGCAGCCAGATCGCCTGCATGAAAAAAGCCGCCGGTCTGCACCGGCGGCTTTCGCGTGAGGGTCGGACGATGCCGGCAGCGGCCGGGATCAGTCCTCCTGCTTTTCGCGGCGCTTGCGCTCGCGATCGAGCGCCGACTTCTCGCTGGCGAACGGGTTGAGCTTGCGCAGGTTCGACGGGTAGTCGGGCCAATCGCTGTCGGACGTCAGCCAGGGGTGCTGCGGCGCGCGCTGGCGCAGCTGCTCGCGTGCGCTGTTGGACAGGGCGGTATTGCCTAGGCGCGCATAGGCTTCGCCCTTCACCGCGATGCCGTCGGCGTCGTAGGTGCTCTGCGGGTAGGTTTCGGCCATGTATTCGGCGCGCTCGATCGCCGCGACCCATGCGCCGCGACGCAGGTAGTACAGGGCGGTTTCGATCTCGTGGCGGGCGAACAGGTCGCGCAGGTCGGCCATGCGCTTGGTGGCGTCGGCGGCATAGCGCGAGTTCGGATAGCGTTCGACCACCAGCTTGAAGTCGTTGTAGGCCTGCTGCGGCGTGGCCAGGTCGCGACGGCTGGCGTCGAGCTTCCAGACCCGCTGCAGGAACACGGTGTCGCGGCTGGAGTTGACCAGGCCGCGCAGGTAGTAGAGGTAGGCGGCGTTGCGGTGCGTCGGATAGGTGCGCAGGAAGCGGTCGATCGTGGAGATCGCGTCCTCGTTGCTGCCCATCTTGTACTGCGCGTAGGCGGTCTCGATCAGTGCCTGCTCGGTATACGCACCGTAGGGATACTGCGCGACCAGGCGCTTGAAGGTGCGCACCGCGGCGTCGTAGTTGCGGTTGGCGACGGAGCGCTGCGCCTTGTTGTACAGCTCGGTGACCGGCAGGCCCTCGTTTTCCTTCTCGTCCTTGAACGCGCCCTTGAGCTTGGCGCAACCGGAGGTGCCCACGGCGAGGGCGAGGACCAGCAGCAGGGACGGACGCAGGAGGGCGGACAGGGACTGGCGGAGGTGGGGCATGCGGGCTGCTGCTGGACGGGTGAGCGGGCGATAATACCAGTCCCGGCGGGTGCGACCCGTTAACCCGGCCCAACCGGCCGCCCGGGCCCCTCCCGATCGCCGCGCGCCGCCCGCGGCGTCCCGCCCCGCCGTTCGACCGCCGCTCGCCTGGAGTTCCGATGACCACCTCCCCCCCTGCCGCTGCCCCCCCGGAGTCCGCGCCGCGCACGGCTGTCGTGCCCGACGCCGCGTCCGGCCGACGCTTCGATGCCGTCCTGGCCGAACTGTTCCCGGAATATTCCCGATCGCGGCTGGCGGAGTGGATCAAGTCCGGCGACGCCCGGCTCGACGGCCGCGAGGCCCGGCCCCGCGACCCGGTGCGCGGCGGCGAGATCGTCACCCTGACCGTGGTCCTGGAGATCCAGACCCATTCCGAGCCCGAGGACATCGCGCTGGACATCCTCCACGAGGACGCCGATGTCTTCGTGCTCAACAAGCCGGCCGGCCTGGTGGTGCATCCCGGCGCCGGCAATCCCGCCGGCACCCTGGTCAATGCCCTGCTGCACCGCGATCCGGCCCTGGCCGCGCTGCCGCGCGCGGGCATCGTCCATCGCCTCGACAAGGACACCTCCGGGGTCATGGTCGTTGCGCGCACGCTCCCGGCGCACACCGCGCTGGTCGAGCAGCTGTCGGCGCGCGAGGTCCACCGCCAGTACCTGGCCGTGGTGCTGGGTGCGCTGGTCTCCGGCGGCACTGTCAACGCGCCGATCGACCGCCACCCACGCGACCGCCTGCGCCAGGCCGTGCGCGAGGACGGCCGCGAGGCGATCACCCACTACCGCCTGCGCGAGCGCTTCCGTGCCCACACCCTGCTGGAATGCCGGCTGGAGACCGGGCGCACGCACCAGATCCGCGTGCACATGGCGCACATCAAGCATCCGATCATCGGCGACCCGCTGTACGGCGGGCCGTTGAAGCTGCCCAAGGGCGCGACCAGCGAGCTGGTCGAGACCCTGCGTGGTTTCAAGCGCCAGGCCCTGCACGCGGAGACCCTGGAATTCGCCCATCCGGTCAGCGGCGAGCCGATCCGCTGCTCGGCGCCGATGCCGGCCGACATGCAGGCCCTGGTCGCGACCCTGCGCCAGGACACCGCCGAGGCCGAGGAGCGCGCGCGGTGAGCGAGGCGTTGCGGCCGGGCCCGTTCCTGCACGCCGACTGGCCGGCGCCGCCCGGCATCCATGCCTTCACCACCCTGCGCCACGGCGCGGGCGCCTCGCAGGCGCCGTTCGACAGCTTCAACCTCGGCAACCGCTACGCCGCCGAGGGCGACGCCCCGGCGGTGGTCGAGCGCAACCGTGCCGAACTGGTGCGGCTCGCGGGCCTGCCGGCCGAGCCGCACTGGCTGCGCCAGGTGCACGGGATCGACGTGGTCCGCGTCGACGGCCCGGGGCAGGGCGCCGAACCCGCGGCCGATGCCTCGGTCACGTCGACGCCGGGCACCGTCCTCGCCATCCTCACCGCCGACTGCCTGCCGGTGGTGTTCGTCGCCGACGACGGCAGCGAAATCGCCGCTGCCCACGCCGGCTGGCCGGGCCTGTCCGCCGGCATGCTGGAAGCCACGGTCGCGGCGATGCGCACGCCTGCGCAGGGGCTGATGGCCTGGATCGGTCCCGCCGCCGGCCCGGAACGCTACGAGATCGGTGCCGAGGTCCGCGACCGCTTCCTCGCCTGGGACGCCTGCGTCGACACCGCCTTCGTGCCGACCCGTCCGGGCCACTGGCGCGTGGACCTGTTCGCCATCGCCCGGATGCGCCTCGCCCGCGCCGGCGTGAGTCGGGTGTTCGGCGGCGGCGTGTGCACGCTGTCCGACCCGCAGCGCTTCTTCTCGCATCGCCGCGACGCCCGCACCGGGCGGATGGCGACGCTGGCCTGGATCGATCCATCGCCTGCCTCGCCCTGACGCAGCTTCAGCCCTCCGTCGCTGCGAGTGCGTCGAGGAAGCTGCGCCGCCAGTGGGTGATGTCGTGGCGTTCCAGCGTGTCCATCATCGCGCGCCAGCGCTGGATGCGTTCGGCTTGAGGCATGCCCAGCCCGGCATCGATGGCATCGGCCACGCCGTCCAGATCGTAGGGATTGACGATCAGCGCATCGGTCAGTTCGTTCGCGGCGCCGGCGAAGCGCGACAGCACCAGCACGCCGGGATCCCGGGGATCCTGCGCGGCGACGAATTCCTTGGCGACCAGGTTCATGCCGTCGCGCAGCGGTGTCACCAGGCCCAGTCTGGCGATGCGGTAGTACCCGGTCAGCACATCGTGGGAGAAGTTGCGGTTGACGTAGCGCAGCGGCGTCCAGTCCGGCTCGGCATGGCGGCCGTTGATGTGGCCGGTCAGCTCCGCCAGCTCGCGGCGCAGGGTCTGGTATTCGGGCACCTCGCTGCGCGACGCCGGCGCGATCTGCAGGCAGGTGAGGCGTCCGCGATGCTGCGGATGGCGTTCGAGCAGGCGCGACACGGCCCGGAAGCGGTCGGGCAATCCCTTCGAATAGTCGAGCCGATCGACGCTGATCGCCAGCGCGCGCTCGCCGAGACTGGCGCGGAGCCGGCGCACGCTGGTGCGCCGCACGCCGGCTGCGGACTGCGCGGCGATGCCGGCGGTGTCGATGCTGATCGGGAAGTGGCGTGCGCGGAAGCGGCGACCATCCGAATTCGCCAGCCAGTCACCTTCCAGCGCATGTCCTTCGCCGAACAGGCGCACATAGTCGCGGAAGCGCTCCACGTCGCGCCGCGTCTGGAAGCCGACCAGGTCGTAGGCGCCCAAGGCGCCGAAAAGTTCGCGATGTCCGGGCAGCGCGGATACCAGGTCGGACGAGGGCAGCGGCACGTGCAGGAAGAAGCCCATGCGGCAACCGATGCCGCGTTCGCGCAGGTAACGACCCAGCGGGATCAGATGGTAGTCGTGTACCCACAGCGTGTCGTCCTCGCGCAGCAGCGGCGCCAGCCGCTCGGCGAACAGGGCGTTGACGCGCTGGTAGCCGGCGTGGGTCTCGCGGGTGTAGTCGACCAGGTCCGGACGGAAATGCAGCATCGGCCAGAGGCTGCGATTGGCGAAGTTGCTGTAGTACGCGTCGTGGTCCTCGTGGGACAGGTCCATGGTGACGAAACGCAGGTCGCCATCGCGCACCTCGTGCAGCGCGCCGGACGCTTCGCGCACGCGCCTGCCGCTCCAGCCGAACCACAGCCCGCCGCCCTCACGCAGCGCGGCGTTGAGGGCGACGGCAAGACCGCCGGCCCGGCTTTCCTGCGGCAGCGCGACCCGGTTCGAGACGATGACGAGGCGGCTCATACCATGTCCCGCCAGGGCCGGCTCAGGCGCATCGCGGCGATGATCAGGCCGACATGCGAATAGGTCTGCGGGAAGTTGCCCCAGGCTTCGCCATCCTCGAACGACTGGTCCTCGGAAAGCAGACCCAGCGGATTGCGCCGCTGCAGCACGCGTTCGAACAGGGCGCGCGCCTCGTCCATCCGGCCGATCGCCGCGAGCGCGTCGATGTACCAGAAGGTGCAGATCGTGAAGCTGGTTTCGGGCGCACCGAAGTCGTCCGGGGCGACATAGCGGAACAGCGCATCGCCGCGCTTCAGTTCGCGTCCGATGGCGTCGACCGTGGCGATATAGCGTGGATCGTCGCCCGCGACCAGGCCGATGTCCTCGAGCAGGAGCAGGCTTGCATCGAGTCGCTCGCCGCCCAGCACGTCGACGAAGTGGCCGCGTTCCGCGTTCCAGCCGCGCGAGAGCACGAGCGCGCGGATCGCGTCCGCGCGCGTCCGCCAGAA
The DNA here is from genome assembly GCA_005502915.1 of Lysobacteraceae bacterium 2PB. Classification (GTDB taxonomy): domain Bacteria; phylum Pseudomonadota; class Gammaproteobacteria; order Xanthomonadales; family Xanthomonadaceae; genus Lysobacter_I. The sequence continues at coordinate 141,948 of SCMT01000004.1, forward strand.
GCCCTGCCGCGCGGCCAGGCCGAGCCGCCCCGCAATCTTCGCCAGGCGGTCGCAGGCGGCCCAGCACATCGCCGTGGAGTAGGTGTGCACCTCGGCGCGCCCACGGAACTCCCACAGCCCGGCATCCGGCTGGTCGTGCAGGGCCCAGGCGCGCTCGCCCAGCCGTTCCAGACGGTCGAACAGGGCTTCGTCGCCCGGCGCGCTCAGCCGCTGGTCGAAGAACAGCTGGGTCGACGTCATCGCCACGCTGCCGTAGGCATCGTGCTGCGGCTGGATCCAGGCGAGGTTGCCGCGCCGGACCGGACCCATGCCGCGATACCCGGCCAGGGCGTCGACCGTGTCCTCGTGCAGTTCGCGCTCGAAGGCGATGCCGAACACCGGCTGCAGGTCGCCGTCCTCGCTGACCGCGAGGTTGGAGAGGTAGCGCAGGTAATCCTCCATGGTGCGCGTCGCGCCCAGCCGGTTCAGGGCGCGCACCACGAACGCGGCATCGCGCAGCCAGCAGTAGCGGTAATCCCAGTTGCGCGCGCTGTCCGGCGCTTCCGGGATCGAGGTCGTCATCGCCGCGACGATGCCGCCGGTGTCCTCGTACTGGCAGAGCTTCAGCGTGATCGCGCTGCGGATCACCGCGTCCTGCCATTCGAAGGGAATCGACAGCGTGCGCGACCATTCGTGCCAGTAGTCGCGCGTCCGGTGTTCCGCGTCCTGCGCGAAGCGCGCGATCGGCTGCGTCAGTGTCTCGTCGGGACCGAGGATCAGGTTCAATTCGCGATCCAGCACGAACGGCAGCGCATCCAGCAGCATCCGCACCGGCGCATCGCTGTTCAGTCGCATGGTCATGCCGTCGAGCAGGAAACGCACGTGGTTGCTGCCCCAGGTGCGTTCGGGCACGCGTTCGCCCCATCCGGCCAGTGGCTCCACGCGGATCCGGATCCGCGGACGACCCTGCAGCGGGCGGATGCGGCGCACCAGCATCACCGGGCGATAGAAACGTTCGTGCTCGCGCCAGCGCGGCGCGAAGTCGACGATCTCGAGCGCGCCGCCGTCGTGGTCGTGCAGGACCGTGCGCAGCACCGCCGTGTTGCCGAGATAGGCCTGTTCGGCGTGCGAGAAGCCTTCCATTTCCACGGCATGCACGCCGCCGCCGATGCGCGGCGACAGCAGCGCGCAGAACACCGGATCGCCGTCGAAGGCCGGCAGGCAGGACCAGACCACGCGTCCGCGCGCATCGATCAGGGCGCTGATGCTGCAGTTGCCGATGATGCCGAGGTCGAGCGTGGCGCGTTCCGGTGTGGTGCCCGTGGCGTCGATCATGCGGATTCTCCGTGTGTGAGCGAATCGAGCCAGTCGCGCACCGACGCCGGATCGGGCAGGGCATGGCGGGCGGCGCTGTCCTCGCGCATGCCGACCAGCACGCTGATGCCGCCGCGGGCGTTGACTTCGCGAAACCCCGGTTCGTCGGTGAGATCGTCGCCGACGAACACCGGGCGACGATCGCGGAAGGGTGGTTCCTCCAGCAGTGAGGCGATGGCGCTGCCCTTGTCCGCGCACGCGGGAACCAGTTCGATCACGCAATGCCCCGGCTGCAGTCGATAGCCGGGCAGGCGCGCGAGTGCGTCTTCGGCGAAGGCGCGCAACGCGCGCTCCGCGCCGGGCGCGTTGCGCCAGTGCAGGGCGATCGAGACGCCCTTGTCCTCGATCAGCGTCCCGATGTGCTGACGGCATAGCATCGCCGCATCGGCGACCACCGCCGGCATGGTCGCGGCGGGCATGGTCTGTCGCAGCACGCCGTCGCCGGTGCGCAAGGCGTGTCCATGCAGCGCAGCGACGGGCAGGCGAAGCGGTGCGAACAAGGCGTCGATCGCGTCCACCTCGCGCCCGCTCACCAGCGCAAGCGCGCCATCGAGCGATCCGCTCAGTCGCGACAGCGTCGATCGAAGCGCCGCGGGAACGACCACGCATTCCGGTCGCGACGCGAACTCGACCAGGCTGCCGTCGATGTCGAGGAACAGCGCATGATCGCGATGCAGCGCGGGCGGGCGTGGTCGTGTTGCATCCAGGCCATCCATGTCGCGAGGCTAACCAGCGATGCGTTACGGAATCGTCAACCCGTCGGCTTGCGCATGCAGGATGTGACGCCTGCACGTCGAACCCCCGGATGTGCGGCGTGAAAGCCCGTGGCGCATGGCATCCTGCACGACGCATCGTGCAGGATGCATCGGGATGTTGGATGATGGCGTCTCGCAGGCAAGGGGGCACGCATGTCGACGCACGCGATTCCGCATACATCGCTCTTTGCCGGACTGCTCGGCGAGGCTTTCGATGCGCTTCCGGCGCCGCTGCGCATCCTGCACCTGCGCGACGGTCGCGCGCTGTGGCGCGGCGAAGTCGAGGTGATCCGCGGCCGTAGCCTGCTGTCGCGCTTCTGCGCCTGGTCCACGCGCCTGCCACCAGCGGGCACGGGGCCGATCGAGGTGGAGATCATCGCCGCGCAGGGGCGCGAGCAGTGGACGCGGCATGTCGCCGGCCACGCGATGCGCTCGCGACTGCGTGCCGTCGACGGTCTGCTCGACGAGCGCCTGGGCTTGGTCGATTTCCGCTTCCGCCTGGCCAGCGTCGATCGCGATATCGTGTGGACCGTCGCCGGCGTGCGCGTGTTCGGCCTGCTGCCGCTGCCGGTCGCGTGGTTCTCGCAGGTGCGGGCACGCGAATTCGCCGACGGCGAGCGCTATTGCTTCGAAGTGGTCGCCGCGCTGCCGCTCGCAGGGCCGCTGGTGCACTACCGGGGCTGGCTGGAGGTCGAGTGAACGACTTCGTTCAAGAGGCCGGCACCGGCGCGGTCATCGTCTTCGATGGCGTCTGCGTGCTGTGCAATGGCTGGGTTCGCTTCCTGCTGCGCCACGATCGCCGGCAGCGCTACCGCTTCGCGGCGATGCAGGGCGAGGCCGGGCGCGCACTGCTCGCGCGCCATGGCCTCGACCCCGACGATCCGGTCTCGTTCCTGCTCGTCGAATACGACATCGGGCCGGACCACGCCGCGTCGCCGCGCGTCTCCACCGACACCACCGCGATCCGCCGCGTGCTCGCCGGCCTCGGCGGTGCCTGGCGCGTCGCGCATCTCGCCGCGCTGTTGCCGGCCTTCGTCCGCGATCCGCTGTATCGCCTCGTCGCACGCAATCGCTATCGCCTGTTCGGCCGGCACGATGCGTGCAGGGTGCCGACGCCGGAAGAGCGCGAAAGATTTCTCTGAAGATCACCGCGCTCTGGAAATGTCCTGTCATCCCGAGCGCAGCGAGGGACCTGCTTTTGACTTCATGGCTTGAGCCTGGCATCCGAGGATGTGAAGCAGTGGCATCCAAAGCAGGTCCCTCGCCTGTGGCCCGGGATGACAGTTTGGTTGGTCGTGCATTCAACCCTCCCGCAGCGTCGCCGTCATCGCGAATCCCTCCAGCGCCGCCATGAACTCCTCCAGCGTGAACAGGTCGAGGCAGGGCCGTGCGCCGCTGCCCGGCAGCGTGCCGCGCGCGAGCTTGCGCGCCAGCACGATCGCGGCGGTGGCGGGGATCTGCGGGCCGTCGCCGTTGCGGGCGACCAGCGTCCAGTCCAGCCGCAGCGGCGTGCCGTCGAGGCCGGTACCGCGCATCGACACCTGCATGAAACCGGTGTCGCTGCCGATGTCCTGCCAGAACTCGCTCATCGCGAACAGCGGCTTCGCGAAGGGCAGCATGCTGCGCAGCAGGCGCGCACGCACCGCCCAACTCGCCAGCCACAGGCCGAAATGCATGCGCCGCAGTTCCAGCCCGGCGCGGAAATCCAGCGTGCGCAGATCCGGATGGCGCGCCGGCAGCACGTCGAGGTCGGGCACTTCGCAGCGGGCGGCCCAGCGTGCGCCGACGCCGTCCACCTTCAATCGTCGCAGCGACTGCCAGCCATGCGCGGTGCGCCAGGCGCCGTCGCGCAGGATCCGGAACGGATGGCCGACGTAGCCGAGGATCGACAGCGTCGTCGCCCAGCCCCGCGGCGTGCGGTTGCCCGGCGCGATCGCAGTCTCGATGTGGTCGAGTCGCGAGAAGCGGTTGAGGTGCGCGGCGATCACCGCCGCATGCAGGCCGGGCACGCTGCTCGCGCCCGAGACCACCCAGCGCCCTGCCGCGCGCGCGCGTTCGTCGAGGAGACCGATGCCGCCCACGAAGGCACGACCGTCGGCGAGGTCGACGCAGTGCGCGCCGACGTCCAGTGCGGCTTCGGCCACGCGGTAGTCGCGGCCCTGGAACGGCCCGGCGGTGTCGATCACCAGGTCCGGGCGCAGGGTGGCGAGGCGTGCGCCGAAGTCGGGCGCGGCGGTGTCGATCGCGGCGGTCTCGATCCGCGCCTGCGGATGTTCGATGCCGGCGACCAGGCGCTCGGCGCGTGCGCGGTCGCGGCCGGCGACGATCACGGTCAGGCCGGCGTCGCGGGCGAGGGTGCGGGAAATACGGCTGCCGAACAGGCCATAGCCGCCGAGGACGAGGATGCGCATGGGCCCATGGTAGCCGGTGGAGCAACGCCGCCCGTGGCTGAACCGATTGCGTGCGGATGACGTCCTGCATTGCCGAGCTTGGCGGCACGGCCGGTACAGTCCGTGTTCCCGCCAGCCACGGTCTGCCTCCGAATGCGTATCGCTCCCGCACTGCTCAGCTGTCCCTGCTGCTCGCCTTCGCTGCGCCCGGCGCGGAGGCCGCCACACTGTCCGAAGTCCAGTCCCTGCTGGAGGCGCGGAACCCGTCGGCGCTGAAGGCCGCCGAAGCGCTCGCGAAGGCGACGCCGAAGGATGCGGGGGCATGGATCGCGCTGACCCGCGCGCGCCTGCAGGCGGGCAAGGCCGAGGCGGCGATCGAGTCCGCCGAACGGGCGACCGAAGCGGGACCGAAGAACGCGCAGGCCTTCCTGTGGCTGGGCAATGCCTACGGCAACCGCATCGGCGAGGTCGGGATGCTGTCGAAGATGGCCATGGCGCCGAAGCTGCGCGATGCCTTCGAGCAGGCCGTCGCGCTGGATCCGACCCTGGTCGATGCGCGCAATGCGCTGGTCCTGTTCTACCTGCAGGCGCCGAGTGCGATCGGCGGCGGCATCGACAAGGCGCGCGCGCAGGCCGCGGCCATCGCCAAGTACGACCGTGCGAAGGGCTTCCTGGCGCAGGCGCAGATCGCGTCGCACGAGAAGAAGCCGGACCAGGCGATCAAGGCCTACGAGTCCGCCGTCGCGTCGAAGCCCGGCGACGACAGCCTGCGCCTGGGCCTGATCCTGCTCTACCAGCAGGAAAAGCGCTGGGCCGATGCCTATAACGCGATCCGCAAGTGGAGCGCCGAGAGCCCCGATGCGGTGAGGCCGAAGTACCAGCTCGGCCGCATGGCCTCGCTGTCCGGACAATACCTGCAGGAAGGCGAGGCGGCGCTGCGCGCCTACCTGAAACTGCCGCGCGGAAAGGAGGATCCCGCCAGCCAGCACGCCTACTACCGCCTCGGGCTCGTGCTCGCCAAGGCGGGGCGCAAGGACGAAGCCCGCGCGAACCTGCAGGCGGCGCTGAAGATCGACCCGAAGCTCAAGGAAGCGAAGGCGGCCCTCGCCGAGCTGTGAGCATCGGCAACATGTGCACCGTTCGACTGGCCGTTTGACCGGCGTCAAGGCCGCCGGGCCGGGCAGGGCTTGGAATCGTCTCGCGGGCCCCTATGTCAGGGGCATCGCGGCCCGGCCGCCCTTTCTCTTCGTGGAGTCCCGCCCATGCGCATGGACAAACTCACCTCGCGGTTCCAGCAGGCCATCGCCGACGCCCAGTCGCTGGCGGTCGGTCGCGACCACAACGTCATCGAACCCGTGCACCTGCTCGCCGCCCTGCTCGACCAGCAGGGCGGCGGCACGCGCCCGCTGCTCGCACAGGCCGGCGTCAACGTGCCCGTGCTGCGCGAACGCGTCGGCGAAGCGCTGGACAAGCTGCCGAAGGTCTCCGGCCAGGCCGGCAGCGTCGGCGTCGGCAACGATCTGGCGCGCATGCTCAACCTCACCGACAAGCTGGCGCAGCAGCGCGGCGATGCCTTCATCGCCAGCGAACTGTTCCTGCTCGCCCTGCTGGAAGACGGCGGCGATGCCGGGCGCGCGTTCAAGGCCGCCGGCGCGAACAAGGCGAAGCTCGAAGCCGCCATCGACGCCGTGCGCGGCGGCGAGAAGGTGCAGAGCGAGAACGCCGAGGAGCAGCGCCAGGCGCTGGAGAAATACTGCATCGACCTCACCGCGCGCGCCGAGTCGGGCAAGCTCGACCCGGTGATCGGCCGCGACGAGGAAATCCGCCGCACCGTGCAGGTGCTGCAGCGTCGTACCAAGAACAACCCGGTGCTGATCGGCGAGCCGGGCGTGGGCAAGACCGCGATCGTCGAGGGCCTGGCGCAGCGCATCGTCAATGGCGAGGTGCCCGAGGGCCTGCGCGGCAAGCGCGTGCTCTCGCTGGACATGGGCGCGCTGATCGCCGGCGCGAAGTTCCGCGGCGAATTCGAGGAACGCCTGAAGGCGGTGCTCAACGACCTGGCCAAGAACGAGGGCCAGATCATCCTGTTCATCGACGAGCTGCACACGATGGTGGGCGCGGGCAAGGCCGAAGGTTCGATGGACGCTGGCAATATGCTGAAGCCCGCGCTGGCCCGCGGCGAGCTGCACTGCATCGGCGCGACCACGCTGGATGAGTACCGCAAGTACGTCGAGAAGGACGCGGCGCTGGAGCGTCGCTTCCAGAAGGTGTTCGTCGGCGAGCCCAGCGTCGAGGACACCATCGCGATCCTGCGCGGCCTGAAGGAGAAGTACGCCGTGCACCACGGCGTGGAGATCACCGACCCGGCGATCGTCGCCGCGGCCACGCTCTCGCACCGCTACATCGCCGACCGCCAGCTGCCCGACAAGGCCATCGACCTGATGGACGAGGCCGCGTCGCGCATCCGCATGGAGATCGACAGCAAGCCCGAGGAGCTCGACCGCAAGGAGCGCCGCCTGATCCAGCTCAAGATCCAGCGCGAGGCGCTGAAGAAGGAGAAGGACGAGGCCTCGAAGCAGCGCCTGGCCGACCTCGAAGCCGAGATCGCCACGCTCGAGCGCGCGTTCAACGACCTGGAAGAGATCTGGAAGGCCGAGAAGGCGGCGGTGCAGGGCACCACCAAGGTCAAGGAGCAGATCGAGGCCGCGAAGCTCGAACTCGAGGCCGCGCAGCGCCGCCAGGACTACGCGAAGATGAGCGAGATCCAGTACGGGCGCATCCCCGAGCTGGAAAAGCAGTTGCACGCCGCGCAGCAGGCCGAGACGCAGGGCTTCCAGCTGCTGCAGGACAAGGTCACCGACGAGGAGATCGCCGAGGTCGTGTCGCGCTGGACCGGCATTCCGGTGTCGAAGATGCTCGAAGGCGAGCGCGAGAAGCTGCTGAAGATGGAAGGCGCGCTGCACGGCCGCGTCGTCGGCCAGGAAGAAGCGATCAAGGTCGTCTCAGACGCCGTGCGCCGATCGCGTGCGGGGCTGAGCGATCCCAACCGGCCGAGCGGTTCGTTCCTGTTCCTCGGCCCCACTGGCGTGGGCAAGACCGAACTGTGCAAGGCGCTGGCCGAATTCCTGTTCGACAGCCAGGACGCCATGGTGCGCATCGACATGAGCGAGTTCATGGAGAAGCATGCGGTGAGCCGTCTGGTCGGCGCGCCTCCGGGCTATGTCGGCTACGAGGAAGGCGGTTACCTCACCGAGGCGGTGCGTCGCCGTCCGTACAGCGTGATCCTGCTCGACGAGGTCGAGAAGGCGCATCCGGACGTGTTCAACATCCTGCTGCAGGTGCTGGACGACGGTCGCCTGACCGACGGCCAGGGCCGCACCGTCGACTTCCGCAACACCGTGATCGTGATGACCTCGAACCTCGGGTCGCAGATGATCCAGGAGCATTCCGTCGACGACACGCCCGAGGGCTACACCAAGATGAAGGCGATGGTGATGGGCGTGGTGCAGGCGCATTTCCGTCCGGAATTCATCAATCGTCTGGACGACATCGTGGTCTTCCATCCGCTGGACAAGGCGCAGATCCGCGAGATCGCGCGGATCCAGTTGCGGGGGCTGGAGAAGCGCCTCGCCGAGCGCGGCATCCGCCTGGCGCTGGCCGAGACCGCGCTGGATTTCCTCGGCAACGTCGGTTTCGACCCGGTGTACGGTGCCCGTCCGCTGAAGCGCGCGATCCAGCAGCAGCTCGAGAACCCGCTGGCGCAGAAGATCCTCGGCGGCGACTACGGCCAGGGCGATACCGTCCGCGTCGGCGCCGAGGGCGGACGGCTGGTCTTCGGCAAGGACTGAGTCCGCCCATGCCGGGCGCGTGCCGGATCGTCCGGCGGCGCCCGGTACCTCCCGTGACCAGGCGCGCCATCCCCTGAGATTTCGTGGCAGGATGGACTCCGGCCGCCGGCGGGCGGCCCCGTCGCGGGGGACGCATGCACGTGTTCTGGCGCAACTGGCGGGGGCGGGTGCTGTGGCTTGGCGGCCTTGCGCTGCTGCTGCAGCAGATCCCGGTGCCCTACCTGCTCGCCCTCCCCGGTGCCGAAGCCGCCCCGGCCGCTGCCTCCCTCGTCCATCTGCATGCCGGCCTGCTGCTGGCGGTGGCCCTGCTGGATCCCGACCGTCGCGTGCTGCTCGGCTGCAGCCTGGTCGCCTTCGCCGGCTGGCTGGTGCGCGCGTGGTGGATGGACTACCAGGGCAGCGTGTATCTGCTCGGCGTGGTCAATGCGATCGCGACCTATCTGTGGACCCTGCTCTGTGCGCACTGGATGGGCTGGCCCCGGCCCGTCTGGGGCCAGCGCCTGCGTCGCGAGGACCTGCCGCGCATGCTGATGGTCGGGCTGCTGCTGTTCCCGGCGGGCATGGTGGTCTCGTGGTCCGCGATCAACAACGCCGGAAGCGCGTCGGGGCAGTGGCTCAATGCGGTGCAGATCCTGTTCGCGAAGCACTTCGGCGTGGCCATCGTGACGTTTCCGCTGATCCTGGCCTGGACAGAGCGCCATCGCCCGAGCGAACGCCTGTTGCCGCGCCATCTCCGCTGGGCGGTGCTGTTCGGCCTTTTCCTGGTCGGCAGCCTGTGGATCGGGGTCAGCATGCGTGCCCTGCATCCCGATGCGGGCCAGCCCGGCGTCGTGCTGATGGACTACCGGTTCACGCTGTTCGCGGCGCTGGCCTGGTGCATGCTCCACCTGCGTCCGCTGTTCGCCATGCCGCTGCTGTCGGCGACCTTGTTCGCGCTCGTGTACTCGCTGGCCGGCACGGCGGCGTCCAGCGCCACGCCGTTCGGTTTCCTCAACCTGCTGCACCTCGCGGTCGAGCTGAACATCCTGCTCGTGGCGATGCTGTACTTCAACGTGGTCGAACGCGATGCGCGCGACCTGTCCGCGCAGCTGGTCGCCGAATCGCGGCGCGACGCCACCACACGGCTGCCCAACCTCAACGCGCTCTCGCATCGCCTGCTGTCGTCGTCTCCCGCACGCTGCGAGATCGGTTGCCTCGTGCTCGACCAGGCCGACGAACTGGTCCACGGCATCGGCCTCGCCAGCCAGACCAGGCTGATGAACCTCGTCGCCGGCGGCATGGCGGACCTGGTCGAGGCCTATTGCATCGGCACCGGCCAGTTCGCGCTGCTCCCGCTGCAGCCCGATGCCGACGGCGCGATCTGGACGCGGGTCATCGCCCGTGTCGAACAGCTCGAACTGGAGAGCGGTCGCCAGCCGATCCGCCTGTTGCCCTACGTCGGTGTCGCCGACTGCCTGCCCGAAGACCAGGAAGCCATCGATGCGGCGCTGATGCGCGCTTCGCACCTCGCGCACGAAGCGCGGCGTCGCAACGAGCTGCACCCGCTGTACGCGGGCGATGAGGCGCCCCAGGTCAGCGCGAGGTTGCACGAGGCCGCCGAGGCGCTGTCCTGCCTGCGCGGCGAGCGCGTCGTGCTGTACGTGCAGCCGATCGTCCGCCTGTGCGCCCCGGACGGCGGCGAGCCGGACCAGTTGCATGGCGAGGTGCTGTGCCGGCTGCGACGGCAGGACGGCACGCTGCTGATGCCGGATCGCTTCATGCGCGCGATCGAAGGCGCGGGCCGTGGCGTCGAGCTGGACCTCGCGGTGACCCGCGCGCTGTTCGCCTGGCTGCGCGCGCACCCGGCCGAAGCCGCGCGGGTGGGGCAACTGGCGGTGAACCTGACCGGGCAAAGCCTGGCCTCGTCGGGCTTCCGCGCGCAGCTGCTCGACATGCTGGCGAGCCCGCCGCTGCCGCTCTCGCGCCTGTGCTTCGAGATCATCGAGACCGCCGCGATCTCCAGTCCTGCGGAGACCTACGCTTTCCTCGGTGCGCTGCGCACACGCGGCTGCCAGATCGCCGTCGACGACTTCGGCGTGGGCATGCAGAGCTTCGGGCGCCTGAAGGAACTGCCGGTCGACGTGATCAAGATCGACGGATCGTTCATCCGCAACGTCACCCAGCGCGGCAAGGACCACGCGATGGTCGAAGCCACGGTCGTGGTGGCCCGCGCTTTCGGGGCGAGGACGGTGGCCGAATACGTCGAGGACGATGCGACGCTGCGCTGCCTGCGCGAACTCGGCGTCGACTGGGTGCAGGGCTATCTCGTCGGCCGTCCGGTGCCGATCGCCGACGCGTTCGCGAACACGCCCGCCAGCGCGCCCGCCAGTGCGCGCTGAGACTCAGCCGTCCTGGCCGGACGCTGCCGCTTCCAGCGCCGCGACCCGCGCTTCGAGCGCCTCGATGCGGGCCAGGAGCGCATCGGTGTCGATGCGGGCATCGTGCGCGCGACCGGCCGGGCCGTCGTCGTCGCGCTCGGGCATCACCGGCTCGCCGCAGAGCAGGTGCGCGTAGCGGTCCTCGCGCTGGCCCGGGCCGCGCGGCAGGCGACGGACCAGCGGCGTCGCGCGTTCGGCCAGCCGTTCGAGGGCGTGGCGCACGTCGTCGGCGTCGGCGAAGCGGTGCATGCGCTCGCTGCGCGCCAGCAGTTCGTGCAGGGTCTGCGGGCCGCGCAGGAACAGCAGCGCCATCAGGCTGGTCTGCGCCGCGGTCAGGTCGAAGACGCGGTCGATGCGGTGGTGGTAACGCTCGGCGCGCGCACCGTACTCGGACTTCACCAGGCCGCGCGGCTCAAGCTGGCGCAGCGCATGGCCGATCTCGCCGGAGGACAGGTTCGTCACCGGCTCGCGCGCGGTCTTCTGGTTGCAGGCCATGACCAGGTTGTTGAGCGTCAGCGGATAGACGTCGGGCGTCGTCGCCGCCTTCTCGGCCAGGCTGCCGAGGATGCGGGCCTCGACGGGCGTCAGCGCCGGGGCGGCGGGGGCGGTGTCCTGTGCGGTGTCCATGCGGGTCTGCGCGGCCTGTGTGAAATGGGCCCGGCGATTCTAGCCGGCTTGATGCGCGATTCATCCCGGATGGGGCAAGCTGGCGCGGTCGCGGGTTCAGCCCGCCTCCACAGGAGAGACCTCCATGCGTCATGCGATCCCCCGTGGCCTCGCGCTGTGCGCGGCCCTGATCCTCAGTCCGGCCGCGATGGCCGGCGGCGACCTCACCTGCAAGATGAACTACAGCCTGTCGGGCTGGTCCGCGTTCTACAAGACCGCCTCCGGCACCGGCACCGTGACCTGCAGCAATGGCCAGAGCCTGGCCGTGAAGATCCGCACCAAGGGGGGCGGCGTCACCTTCGGCAAGTACAAGATCGTCAATGGCTTCGGCGAGTTCGCCAACGTCGGCGACATCCGCGACGTGCTCGGCAGCTACGCCACCGCCGAAGCCCACGCCGCTGCGGAAAAGAGCGCCTCGGCGCAGGCGATGACCAACGGCGATGTCTCGCTTGCGCTGACGGGCAAGGGCAAGGGCTGGTCGCTGGGCGTGGCTTTCAGCAAGTTCACCATCGAGGCGAACTGAGCGCGGTTCCCGCGCTCATCCCTGGGGCGCCGTCCGCATCTTCCGATACGGCGGCGCCGACATCACCATCTCGCTGAGCGAATGCGCCAGCGCATGCTCTGCGAGGATCGCGGCATCGGCGCCGCGTTCCAGCAGGTGCTTCACGCCCGCGTCGCTGTGCGCCCGCGCCAGCACCGGGATCGGCGTCGGGCCCGACTTGAGGTGCTGGACCACCTTGCCGGCCTCCAGCGGGTCGGGCACGGTCACCACGGCCAGAGCCGCGTGCTCGGGCGCGGCCTCCGCCAGCACATCGTCGTCCGCTGCGTTTCCGCGCACGGCCTGGTGCCCGGCGCTGCGCGCGGCCTCGATGCGATCGGCATCGGTATCCACGACGACGAAGGGCACGCCATCGCGGGCGAGCAGGTCCGCCAGCTTGATGCCGACCCGGCCGTAGCCGATCAGCAGCACGTACTCGAGCGGCGGCGGTGCGTCGACGAGCGATGGTTGCGCTGCCGCAGCCTTGCGCTGCTGGCGCCGGGCGAGCAGCGCGAACAGCAGCGGGTTGAGCATGATCGACAGGATCGCGCCGGCCAGTACCAGGTCGCGCGCATCCTCGCCCATCACGCCGAGCGACACGCCCAGTCCGACCAGGATGAAGGAGAACTCGCCGATCTGCGCCAGGCTCGCGGCAATGGTCAGCGCGATCTCGTTGGTCCTGCCCAGCATTCGGACCACCGCCCAGGCCGCCAGCGACTTGCCGACGACGATGATCGCCAGGGTTTCGAGGACTTCGAGCGGCTGCTCGACCAGGATCATCGGATCGAACAGCATGCCCACCGAGACGAAGAACAGCACCGCGAAGGCATCGCGCAGCGGCAGCGAATCCTCGGCGGCCTTGTGCCCGAACGGCGATTCGTTGAGCAGCATGCCGGCGAAGAACGCGCCGAGCGCGAACGACACGCCGAACAGCTCGGCCGCGCCGAAGGCCACGCCCATCGCGCAGGCCAGCACGAACAGGGTGAACAGCTCGCGCGAGCCGGTGCCGGCCACGCGTTCCAGCATCCACGGCAGCACGCGGCGACCGACGATCAGCATCAGTGCGATGAAGCCACCGACCTTCAGCAGGGTCGCGAAAAGCGCGGCGCCCAGGGAGCTGCCGGTATCGGGACCGGCGCTGGCGGCCATCGCCGGCACCAGCACCAGGGCGAGCACCATCGCCAGGTCCTCCACGACCAGCCAGCCGACCGCGATGCGGCCACGTTCGCTGTCGAGCAGGCGGGCGCTGTCGAGCGCGCGCAGCAGCACCACCGTGCTCGCCACCGAGAGCGACAGCCCGAACAGCAGGCCTTCCGCGTCGGACCAGCCCAGCCGCGTGCCGAGGAACCAGCCCATTGCCGTGGCCGCCGCCATCTGCACCAGCGCGCCGGGCACGGCGATCCTGCGCACCGAGATCAGGTCGCGCATCGAGAAATGCAGGCCGACGCCGAACATCAGCAGGATCACGCCGATTTCGGCGAGCTGCGGCGCGAGGGTCTGATCGCCGACGAAGCCGGGCGTGTGCGGGCCCACCAGCACGCCGGCGAACAGGTAGCCGACGATCGGCGACAGGCGCAGGCGGGTGGCGAGCAGGCCGAAGACGAACGCGAGCACGAAGCCCACGCAGAGAATGGCGATGAGGGACGTGTGATGCGGCATTCAGCGAATATACGGGATCGGAGACGCGCTTCCTGTCTGCCCGTTCAGCCGCAGCGGCCGCTCCGACGAACGAGGCCCCGGGGTCGCCGGGGCCTCGTCGTGTCCTCAGTGCCGGGTCACCGCGGTATCACCACGAATAGCCGATGCGTGCGTAGACGTAGGCGCCGTTGAAGCCGTTCGGCGAACTGGCGCTGTAGGGCAACTGGCCGTTGGTCGAGTTCGCGAACAGCACTTCGTCCGGATACGCATCCAGCACGTTGTCCGCGCCCAGGGTGAAGTCCCAGTTGCCGAGGCTGTAGCTGCCGGACAGGTCCAGCGTCCACTGCGCGTCGAAGGTCTGGTCGCGCGAGGTGTCGGCCGGGTTGTTGCCGAACAGCACGCTGAACTCGCCGTAGCGCGTGGCGTTCGCACCAAAGCGCCAGTTGCCGTGGCTGTAGTTGCCGCCGAGCTGGAACTTGTCGCGCGGCGCGCCCACGGTGAGGCGGCCCACTTCGACGCGACCGATGCGCACCGCCGTCGGGTCGATGGCGGACAGCGCGGCGGGATTGGGCGCGATGCGCTCGACCGTGGTCTTGTTCCAGTTGTAGCCGACGGTCATGTCGAGCTGGCCGTCGCCGATGTCCCAGCGGTAGGTGCCGATCAGGTCGACGCCGCGGGTGCGGGTGTCGATGGCGTTGGTGAAGTAGCGGCCGCCGCCCAGCGCGGGATCCACGGTGGCGTTGAGGAAGTTGCGCACCGCGGTCGAGGTGAGGTTTTCCGACAGCATGATGCGGTCGTCGATGTCGATCCGGTAGGCATCGAGCGTGACGTACAGGTTCTCGATCGGCTGCAGCACCAGGCCCAGGCTGAGATTGGTCGATTCCTCGGCCTTCAGCGGTTCGGCACCGAGCGCGATCGCAGCGGGGTCGTTGACGCGGAAGGTGCGGATGTCGAACGGTACGCCACCGATGAAGTTGGTGGCGGTCGAGCGGAAGAATTGCTGCTGCAGCGACGGTGCGCGGAAGCCGGTGGACACCGTGCCGCGCAGCGCGACCTGGTCGCTGAACGCGTAGCGCGCCGCGAGCTTGCCGGACGTGGTGCTGCCGAAGTCGCTGTATTCCTCGCTGCGCACGGCGATGCCGAGGTTGAACTTCTCGGTGATGTCGGCTTCCAGGTCGAGGTAGCCCGCGTAGCTCTCGCGATTGAAATCGCCGGCGTCGGACGGTCGGAAGCCCGGGAATACCTGCGAACCCGAGGGCGCCGGCACGCCGCCCGGCAGCAGCGCGCCGCCGTTGACCCACGAGGCGACTTCACCGGCGCGCTGGCGGAAGTTCTCGCCCCGCCACTCCAGGCCCCAGGCGACGTTGAGCGGCGACGAGAGCCAGCCGACATCGAACGAGCGCGTCACGTCGAGATTGAGCAGGTGCTGCGAGATTTCCAGGTCGCCTGCGTGGAAGTTGCGCTGCGAGGTCGGGCCGAGGCTGCGGTTGAGGCTGTTCTCGACGCCGAAGCTCAGGTCGTTGGCGCCGTAGTTGTAGCTCAGGTCCACGTCCCATCCGAGCACGGTCAGGCCGCGCAGGCCGGCGACCAGCGCGCGGTCCTCGGCGATGTTGCGGATCTGCGGCAGGAAGCCGTTCGGGTAGATCGCCTGGATGTTCCGCGTGTCGAGCGCGGTGCGGTAGAACCCGTTCGACAGCGCGTCGCGACGGCTTGCGTTGGCGAAACCGTAGAAGCTCAGGGCGTCGTTCACGTCGAACGAGGCGTTCGCCGAGACCGCGTACTGTTCGATTTCGGGGTCGCCGTAGCGCTGCACCACCTGGCCCGGCGGCGGTGCCGTCGCCGGGCGCACGGTCGTGCCCGGTGTCAGCACGTACGGCCGCGCGCGATCGGTCTGTTCCTGGTCGCGGGCTTCGGCCGCAAGGTGCAGCGCGCCGCGCTCGCCCAGGGCGAAGCCGACGTCGCCCGAGGCCTGGACGGTGCGGCCGTCGCCGGCGCTGTACTGGCCGCCGGTCAGCGAGGCCGAGCCGCCGCTGTCGCTGCCCTTGAGGACGATGTTGATGACGCCGGCGATCGCGTCGGAGCCGTACTGCGCCGACGCGCCGTCGCGCAGCACTTCGACGCGCTGGATTGCTGAGACCGGGATCGCGTTGAGGTCCACCGGCGAGGCGCCGCGGCCCTGGCTGCCGTTGAGATTGATGAGGGCGGTGGTGTGGCGGCGCTTGCCGTTGACCAGCACCAGCACCTGGTCCGGGGCCAGGCCGCGCAGCTGTGCCGGTCGGACGGCATCGGTGCCGTCGGTGATGGCCGGGCGGGGGAAATTCAGCGAGGGCAGGGCACGCGACAGGGCAGTGGCCAGTTCGGTCGTGCCGGTGGCTTCCAGCGCCTGCGGGGTGATCACGTCGATCGGCGAGGTCGATTCGGCCACCGTACGGTTCGACGTGCGCGTGCCGGTGACGACGATGGTGTCGAGGGCGCCGGCCTCCTGGTCGGATTCGGACGGCGGGGGGGACTGGGCGAGGGCGGGACCGGCCGCGAGGGCCACGAGCAGGCCTAGGGCGAGGGGGTGTCGTTTCATCGTCAATGCATCCATGTGGGGAATCCTGTCCGACCGGGTGTAGCACGGGGTTCGGAGAGGGGTCAATCCACTTATCCGCATGAAGCGATGCTGGTCACGCCGGGGCTGCGGTCGATCCGCGGCGGATCGACGCCCCGTCCGGGCGGCGACCAGCGTAAAATCGCCGACCGGCCGGCCTCTCCGGCACCGCATGTCGCCATCCCCATGATTTCCTTCCGCAATTTCGCCCTCCGCCGGGGCGAGCGCCTCCTGCTGTCCGACGTCGACCTGGCCCTGCATGCCGGCTGGCGGGTGGGCGTGGTCGGCCGCAACGGCACCGGCAAGTCCTCCCTGTTCGCCGCGCTGATGCGCGAGATCGAGCCCGACAAGGGCGACCTGGACCTGCCCGGCAAGGCGCGCGTCGCCAGCGTGGCGCAGGAAACCCCGTCCCTGCCCGACCCGGCGCTGGACTTCGTGCTCAGCGGCGACGCCGAGGTGCATGCGGCGGTGCAGGCCGAGGCGAACGCCTTCGCCGCCGAGGACTGGGAAGCGGTGGCCGAGGCCCACCAGCGGCTGGAGGAGGTCAACGGCTACGACGCCAGCGCGCGTGCCGGTCGCCTGCTGCATGGGCTGGGCTTTCCCGCCGAGACCCACCCGAAGGCCGTGTCGGATTTCTCCGGCGGCTGGCGCGTTCGCCTGAACGTGGCGCGCGCGCTGATGACGCCGAGCGACCTGCTGCTGCTCGACGAACCGACCAACCATCTCGACCTCGATGCGGTGGTGTGGATGGAAGAGTGGCTGCGCCGCTATCCCGGCACGCTGCTGGTGATCTCGCACGACCGCGAGTTCCTCGACAACGTCACCACCCACACCCTGCACCTGCACGACGGCAAGGCGAAGCTGTACACCGGCAACTACACCCAGTTCGAGCGCCAGCGCGCCGAACACCTGCGCCAGCAGAACATCGCGTTCGAGAAGGAACAGGCCGAACGCGCGCACCTGCAGAAGTTCATCGACCGCTTCAAGGCCAAGGCCAGCAAGGCTCGTCAGGCGCAGTCGCGCATGAAGCGCCTGGAGAAGCTGGCCGGCACCGAGGCGGTGCGCGCCGAGCGCGAGTTCCGCATCGATTTCCCGGCACCGGCGAAGATGCCGTTCGCGCTGATGCGATTGAACGATGCCGATTGCGGTTACGGTGCCGACGCGACGATCCTGCACAACGTCGGCTTCGGCCTGGAGGCCGGCGACCGCATCGGCCTGCTCGGCCCGAACGGCGCAGGCAAGTCGACGCTGGTGAAGTCGCTGGTCGGCGAGCTGCCGCTGCTGTCGGGGGAGCGCTATGCGCATCCCGACCTGCGCATCGGCTACTTCGCGCAGCACACCGTGGAATCGCTGGTCGAAGGCACCTCGCCGATCGACCACCTGCGCGAACTGTCGCCGGATGCGCCGACGCAGGCGTTCCGCGACTTCCTCGGCAAGTGGTATTTCCCCGGCGACCGCGCGTTCGAGGTGATCGACGGCTTCTCCGGCGGCGAGAAGGCGCGCCTCGCGCTGGCCCTGATCGCCTGGCGCCAGCCCAACGTGCTGCTGCTCGACGAACCGACCAACCACCTCGACCTCGACATGCGCGAGGCCCTCGCCGAAGCGTTGAGCGACTTCGACGGCGCGATCGTCATGGTCTCGCACGACCGGCACCTGATCGGCCTGGTCTGCGACAAGTTCGTGCGCGTCGCCGACGGCGTGGTCGAACCCTTCGACGGCGACCTCGACGAATACGCCGCCTGGCTGCGCTCGCGCAGCGGCAGCGAGCAGAAGAAGGGCGAGGCCAGGGCGCAGGTGAAGGCGCCCGCAGCGCCGCCCGCACCCGCGCCGGCGCCCGCCACGCCCACGAAGAAGATCAACCCGCACAAGCTCGCCAAGGCCGAAGCCCGCGTCGCCGAGATCGAAGCGAAGCTGGCCGACATCGAAACGGCCCTGGCCGATCCCGCCGCCTACGCCGACGGCGGCAAGCGCGCCAACGACCTCGGCCGCGAGCAGCAGGCGCTGCGCGCGCAGCTCGAATCGGCCGAAGCGGAGCTGCTCGCGCTCTACGGCTGAGCGCGACCACCGCTCTTTCAGGTTGACGGGGATTCCAGACCGAGCAGGCAGTCTTCGTCGGGCAGTTCGCCGGCCCGGTGTGGCGGCTGGTAGAGCGCGTAGAGCGCGGTTTCTTCCAGCGCGATGCGGTCGCCCAGCAGCGACGCGATCACGTCCAGGTCCCGCAGGAAGGCCTCGCGCGTGGCCGGCGTGACCCCGAGTTCGTTATAGCGGCGTGCGAACAGCGCCACCATCCGCGCGATCCCCGCCATGCGCGCGCGGGCGCGCTCCAGGCGTTCGGACACCAGTGGGTCGTCGCGCAGGGCCCGTTCGACGTAGGCGTAGAAATGCACGTCCTCGTCTTCGATGTGACGCAGCAGGTCGATGCGGAAACGCCCCAGCGCCGCCGGGATCTTCGCGAACTGACGATGGCGCGCATGGTCCTCCAGCCGGGCCAGCGTGGCCTGCAGCGTGGCGTGGTCCGCCGACAGGTGCTTGACCAGGTCGGGGTCGTACGCGAAGCGCGGATCGACGTTTCCCAGGTGAGGCGCGTGGAAGGGGGCGTCTTCGGTATCGCGGATGTGGAGCGAAAGCATGGATCTGGTTCCTTGGGCCGTCTGCCCGGCGGTCTGTGCGCGTCGATCTCGTTCATGGCGTGCACGGCGTCGATGCGCTCCAGCTCCGTGCCCACGAAGCGTCTTGCGGCGCTCCGGTGAACGCTTCCGCAAGCCCGATGCCAGACATCGCGCGGAATCTGTGGGTGTCGTCGCATAACGGGGCATGCGGCGCCTCGATGGCGTCGTGCCTGCCGTTCGCGACTGTGCACGATCAGGCCGATGCGTCGTGATCGAGCCCCTTCATCCTGGTCGCCAGGCCCTTGCGGCGATGCCGAACAGCGTGTTCGGCACCTCAGGCAAGGCGTTTCCGGTGTTGTCCACCTCCGGAGTGACGCGACGGGGCAGATTGCGGCGGCAGCGACATCGGCATGGGCCGCATCGTGCGATTTGCGCGGCAGGATGTGGTCGTCCGCGTCGGTTCGATAGGTGGGCTGGATGGTCGCGAGGCTTTGCATCGATCCGGTGTCGATGCGGGCGCCTGACCACTCGGCGAATGCGCGGGGCTTGAATCCGGGGCGCCGGGCCCCAGAATGGCGGCCACCGGCGGATTCCCGGCGGCCCACGACGAACCCAGCACACCCATGCCCATCTACGCCTTCGAATGCGAAGCCTGCGGTCACGCCTTCGACCGCCTGCAGAAACTGTCCGACCCCGATCCGGCCGAATGCCCGTCCTGCGGTGCGCCGCGGGTCAAGCGCCAGCTGACCGCGCCTTCGTTCCGGCTGGCCGGTGGCGGGTGGTACGAGACCGATTTCAAGAAGGACGGCGACAAGAAGCGCAACCTGGCCGAGTCGCCCTCCGGCGGCGGCAAGTCTGACGCCGCGCCCGCGCCCGCGGCTGCTCCTGCGCCGTCGTCGTCATCGACATGACCGGCCGCCGCCTGCGTCGCGGTGCGTGCGGCGGCCTGCTGGTCGCCCTGCTGGCGGGGTGTGCCTCGACGCCTGCACCACCGCAGTCGCCCGCAGCTGCGGACGTGCCGTCGCCGGCCCTGGCCGGCCATGCGGATCTGCCCCTCCAGGCGTCGATCGATGCCTTCCTGGCGGGCCTGGCGCGTCGCTGCGGACAGGCGTACGCCGGCGTGGTCGAGATCGACGTGCCCGAGACCGCCGATTCGCCCTTCGCCGGCAAGCCGCTGGTGATGCATGTGCGCGAATGCGGGCGAGATGCGGTGCGGGTGCCGTTCCATGTCGGCGACGACCGCTCGCGCACCTGGGTGTTCACGCGGACGTCGTCGGGATTGCGGTTCAAGCACGATCACCGCCACGCCGATGGCAGCCCGGATGCGTTGACGATGTACGGCGGCGACGCGGCCGTGGCCCGTGCCCCGGCGCCATCGTCGCTGCGGATCGCCTTCCCGGTGGACGCGGAGTCGATCGCGATGTTCCAGGCCGGCGGTCGCGCGGTGTCGACGACCAATACCTGGGCGGTGGAGCTGTCCGGCAACCGCTTCGTCTACGAGTTGTCGAGGCCGGGCGGTCGCCTGTTCCGCGTGGTCTTCGACCTCGACCGGCCGATCTCCGTGCCGCCGCCGCCCTGGGGGGCCGGGGATGTCGTGCCCTGACGACCTGCATCAACGACAAGCCCCGCCGAAGCGGGGCTTGTGCGTTTCCGGGGAAGGCTGCGGTCAGCGCGCCCCGAACCGGGCGCGGCAGCCGCGGTTCACCCACAGGCCGTTGCGCCAGTCGTAGCCCCAGCTGCTGCCTTCGATGCAGGGGCTGTCGGACAGCTGCTGGATCAGGCGCGGCACGCCGCGATTCCGGTCCCAGGCGCAGGTGGTGTAGCGGTTGTTCTCGCTGGTGCAGGTCACGCTGTAGTCGCCGCCCCAGCCGCCGCCGTTGCGGTCGACACGGAAGATGCCGCGGCAGCCGTTGTCGACCCACAGATAGCCGTTGCGCAGGCCCCAGTTCTGGCCTTCGCGACACGCGGTGTCGGACAGCTGGCGCACTAGGCGCGGGGTGCCGTAGAGGTTCGAACCGCACTGCCGGTAGCGGCCATCGGCGCTTTCGCAGCGGATGTCGGTACCGATACCGCCCCCGCCGTTGTCCCAGCGCGCTTCGCGGAATTCCGCGCGGCAGCCGCCACGCACCCAGACCTGGCCATTGCCGCTGGACCAGTTCTGGCCTTCGTTGCATGGCGTTCCCGACAACTGGCGCGCCAGTTCCGAGCGACCGCGCCACGGGGTGCGGCAGGTCTGCTGGCGGTTGTCGCGGCTTTCGCAGCGGATCGTATTGCCGTTGCCCTGGCCGGGCGGGTAGTTGCCGCCGCCCTGATAGCCCAGCGATTCGGCGATGTCGGCCTTCACGCGGCTGAAGGTCCAGCGCGAGAGCCGGACCTGGTCGAGATAGAAACGCATCTGGTCTTCGGGAATGCGCCGACCGCCGGACTGGTCCGAATATTCCAGCGCGATCACCCGGCGCTGCTCGGAAGGCGACAGCTCCCAGAGGCGTTCCGGCGCGTAGGCGCGCGCGCCGATCTGGGCGTGTGCGGAAGTGATCGGCAGGGCCGCGACGACGGCGCCGGCCAGGGTTGCGGACAGCAACAACGGGATCGTGAACCGTGTCATGCGTGCGTCTCCCATCGGTGGGGCGGAAGGAGGCGTCCCGACACCCGGCCGGGACGCCGATCGTGGGTCAGCGTACTCCGAATCGGCCGCGGCAGCCTTCGTCGACCCAGAGGCCGGCGCGCTTGTCGTAGCCCCAGCTGCGGCCCTGCACGCAGGGCGACTTCGACAGGGTTTCGAGCAGGCTGGGCTTGCCCTTGCGTGCGTCCCAGGCGCAGCTGGCGCGGCGGCCGTTCTCGCTGGCGCAGGTCGCGCTGTAGCGGCCGCTGCTCTCGCCGACGCGGAATTCGCCGCGGCAGCCCTTGTCGACCCAGATCGAACCGTTGCGCAGGCCCCAGCTGACGCCCTGCTGGCAGGGCGTGTCCGAAAGCTGGCGGATCAGGTCGGGATTGCCGTAGAGATTGCTGCCGCAGGTCTTGTACTTGCCGTCGGAGCTCTCGCACTTGATGACCTTGCCGCTGTATTGCGGGCCGAACTCGGCGCGGCAGCCGCCGGACACCCAGACCTTGCCCGGGCTCGCGCCCCAGGTGCTGCCCTTCACGCAGCGGGTGTCGGACAGCTGGCGGGTCAGTTCGGTCTGGCCCGGCCACTTGGTGTCGCAGGTCTCGCGGCGGTTGTCCTTGCTCTCGCAGCGCACGCTGTCCTTGCTGCCGAACTGGGCGTGCGCCTCGGGGGCGGCCGACCAGGCGAGGCCGACCATCGCACACAGGGTGAGGGTCCGGAAGAGGGTCGTCATGGGGGATCCTTGGCTGGGTTGGGGGATCGTGCCGGCCGCCCGGTGGACGAGGCCAAGGCACGCGGCCGGCGCAACCGCTAAAATGTCGGGTCCCTCCGGCCTCTGCCGGGCGATCCTACCCCGGAGCTTCCCCCATGCGCACCCATTTCTGCGGTCTCGTTCACGAGACCCTCATCGGCCAGACCGTCACCGTTTGCGGCTGGGTCAACAAGGCCCGCGTCCAGAGCCACCAGGCCTTCGTCGACGTGCGCGACCATGAAGGCATCGTGCAGGTGCTGGTGGAAAGCGACCAGCCCGAACTGTTCGCGATCGCCGGGACGCTGGGCGCCGAGGACGCGGTGCGCGTGACCGGTACCGTCCGCGCGCGCTATGCGCCGAACGACAAGATCCGCACCGGCAAGATCGAGATCGTGCCGACCGCCATCGAGGTGCTGAACAAGGCCGAGGCCCTGCCGTTCCATGCCCACGAGAACCCGGGCGAGGACGTGCGCCTGAAATACCGCTACCTCGACCTGCGCCGCCCGGAGATGCAGCAGGCCATGCGCACGCGCATCCGCCTGGTGCAGGCACTGCGCCGCTGGCTGGACGCGCGCGGCTTCCAGGACATCGAAACGCCGATCCTGACCAAGGCCACGCCCGAGGGCGCGCGCGACTTCCTGGTGCCGGCGCGCATGCATCCGGGCGAGTTCTACGCGCTGCCGCAGTCGCCGCAGCTGTTCAAGCAGATCCTGATGATGGCGGGCTTCGACCGCTACTACCAGATCGCGCGCTGCTTCCGCGACGAGGCCCTGCGCGCCGACCGCCAGCTGGAATTCACCCAGCTCGACATGGAGTTCGCGTGGGTGGGCGAACGCGACGTGCAGGACACCACCGAAGCGATGATCCGCGAGGTGTTCAGGGAAGTGATGGACGTGGAGCTCGGCGAATTCCCGCGCATGACCTATGCCGAGGCGATGCGTCGCTACGGTTCCGACAAGCCGGACCTGCGCATCGCGCTGGAATTCGTCGACATCGCCGAGCTGGTCAAGACCTGCGAGTTCAAGGTGTTCACCGACTGGGCGAACCATGAGGACGGTCGTGTGATCGCGCTGCGCGCGCCCGGCGCCGGCGCGTTCTCGCGCAAGCAGATCGACGAGTGCGGCGCGCACGCCGCCAAGTACGGCGCCAAGGGCCTGGCGTGGATGAAGATCGAGGATGCGTCGAAGGGCCGCGATGGCATCAACTCGCCGATCGCCAAGTTCCTCGACGACGCCACGCTGGCTGCCATCGTGCAGGCCACCGGCGCCCAGACCGGCGACGCGATCTTCTTCGGCGCCGCCGACTACAAGACCGCCAGCGACTTCATGGGCGCGCTGCGCCTGAAGCTGGGCAAGGACCTGAACCTCGTGGAAGACGGCTGGAAGCCGCTGTGGGTCGTCGACTTCCCGATGTTCGAATGGGACGCCGAGGCGCAGCGCTACGTCGCCCTGCATCATCCCTTCACCGCGCCGGCCGTGGACGACATCGACGACCTGCGCGCGAACGCGAAGACCGCGGTGTCGCGCGGCTACGACATGGTGCTGAACGGCAACGAGATCGGTGGCGGTTCGATCCGTATCCACAACTCGGCGATGCAGAGCGCGGTGTTCGACCTGCTGGGCATCGGCAAGGAGGAAGCGGAGCTGAAGTTCGGCTTCCTGCTCGACGCGCTGAAGTACGGCGCGCCGCCGCACGGCGGCATCGCCTTCGGCATCGACCGCATCGCCGCGCTGATGGCTGGCAGCGAATCGATCCGCGACGTCATCGCCTTCCCGAAGACCACCACCGCGCAGTGCCTGATGACCGGCGCGCCGTCGCCGATCCCCGACGCGCAGCTGGCCGAGGTGCATGTGCAGGTGAGGCCGACCGAGGCTTGATCGACACGCTGTTGTAGAGCGGATCGAAGATCCGCTGCACAACGTTCCGGAGACGGGGTAGCGGATCTTCGATCCGCTCTGCAAGACAGGATCATCCGCCATGCCGTATGCCATCCGCCGCGCCACCCCCGCCGATGCCGAGCGCGTGGCCGACCTCGCCTGTCGCTGTTTCACCGAGACCTTCGGACACCTGTATCCGCCGGAGGATCTCGTGTATTTCCTGGCGGTCAGCTACACGCCGGAGACCCAGCGCGAGGCGCTGGAGGATCCGCGCTGCGCGATCTGGCTGCTGGAAGATGGCGACGAGGCGATCGGCCATGTCTACGTCGGGCCCTGCGGCCTGCCGCATCCGGACGCGGACGAGACGCACGGCGAGATCAAGCGGCTCTACATCCTCAGTCACGCCCACAACGGCGGATGGGGCGCGCGGTTGATGCAGACCGCGATGGACTGGCTGCTGCGCGACGGCCCGCGCACGCTGTGGGTGGGCGTCTGGAGCGAGAACTTCGGCGCGCAGCGTTTCTACGCGCGCTACGGCTTCGAGAAGGCCGGCGAGTACCTGTTCCCGGTCGGCCAGACCAACGACCACGAATTCATTTTCCGGCGTGATGCGGATGCGCCGCGCGACTGAGCACGGGTGCCTGCGGAGCCCGGCATGAGGGCCATCCTGATCGGCGATTCCATACGCATGAATGCGCAGCCTTTCGTTCGCGATCGGCTGCCAGCCGAGGTCTCGCTGATCGCGCCCGCGGAGAACTGCGGATCGTCGGAAGTCGTGCGTGCGCGCCTTCGCGAGTGGCTGCCTGCGGAGTCGTGCGACGTGGTCCACATCAACTGCGGCCTGCACGATATCCGGTACGACCCCGGCCGGCTGCGACCGGTCAGTCTTCCGCATGAATATGCCGAGAATCTCCGCGCGATCTTCGCGGTGCTCGTGCGGACCTGCGCCAGGGTGGTGTGGGCCACGAGTACGCCGATCGACGAGGTGCGACACAACATCGCCAAGGCGTCCAGGCGCTATCGGATCGATCTGCTCGAGTACAATCGCATTTCCATCGAAATCGCGGATGCGTTCGGCATCCGGATCCACGATCTGCATGCGCGCCTGATGCAGGCGCCGATCGATGCCCTGCTGCTGCCCGATGGCGTGCATTACACCGGGGCCGGCAACGAACTGATCGGAGGCTGCATCGCCGAGGCGATCCTCTCGGCGACCGATTGAGCGCGGAACTGCCCTGGACGATCGTGGTCTTGTCGATCGGTGCGACGATGCCCATGTCATCGTCATCTCCCGTGAATGGTGCCCCATGTCGATCGAGACTACGCAGACGGCTTGCATCAAGGATCGGGCGGCGGCAGCGACGGGCTGCCGGGTCCTCCTCGTCCACGGCATCTGGAATGCCCGGCACTGGCTGGCCCCGTTCGCCCTGCACCTGCGCCGGGAGGGCCTGGCGCCCGGGCTGTTCGGCTACGACAGCATCCTCCGCGGCGCGGAGACCGGCGCCGAGCGCCTGGTCGAGCACCTCCGGCGCAAGCCCACGGCGTGGCTGGTCGGCCACAGCCTGGGCGGGCTGGTCATCCTCGAAGCCCTGCGCCGCGCGCCCGACCTCCCGGTGGAACGGGTGGTCTGCCTGGGCTCGCCGTTGAACGGCAGCGGGGTGGCGGCCGCCCTGGGCGCGCGTCCCGGGCTCGCCTGGGCGCTGGGGCGCAGCCGCGACCTGCTGGTGCGGGGCTGCGCGCCGTGGGACGGGCGGGCCGAGGTCGGCGTGGTCGCCGGGGGGCATGCCCGGGGTGTCGGCGGACTGCTCACGCGCCTCGACGGCCCCTCGGACGGTACCGTGGCCGTGTCCGAAACCCGTCTTCCGGGCATCGCCGACCACTGCATCGTGCCCGCCAGCCACACCGGCCTGGTGCTGTCGGCCGAGGCCGCGCGCCGGGCGGCCCGGTTCCTCCGCCACGGTCGGTTCGCCGATTGAGCCGCCGGCCGGCTCACGGGATGGCGGGCGGCGCCGGCGCTTGGGGTAAAATGCCGGGCTTGGCATTCGCTACAGGTCCACAGGTGCGGCATGGGTAGAGGTCCTTCCATCGAAGCCCGCAAGAACGCGGTCGACGCGCAGCGCGGCAAGATCTTCACCAAGATCATTCGCGAGATCGGCGTTGCCGCGCGCGCCGGCGGTGGCGATCCCGCCGGCAATCCGCGCCTGCGCACCGCCATCGACAAGGCGCTGTCGGTCAACATGTCCAAGGACGTGATCGAGCGCGCGATCAAGAAGGCGACCGGCGAGCTGGAAGGCGTGGTCTACGAGGAAGTGCGCTACGAGGGCTACGCCCCCGGCGGCGTCGCGGTGATCGTCGACTGCCTGACCGACAACAAGGTCCGCACCGTCGCCGACGTGCGCCATGCCTTCAGCAAGTTCGGCGGCAACCTCGGCACCGAGGGCTCGGTGTCCTTCATGTTCCGCAAGCTCGGCGTGCTGTCCTTCGCCGGCGGCGCGGACGAGGAGAAGGTCACCGAAGTCGCCATCGAGGCCGGCGCCGACGACGTGGTGGTGTATCCCGAGGACGGCGCCATCGACGTGCTGACCGCGCCCGAGGCCTTCGCCGAGGTGAAGGCCGCCATGGACGCCGCCGGCCTGAAGGCCGACATCGCTGAAGTGACCTATCGCGCCGACAACGACAGCCCGGTCAGCGGGGACACCGCGCAGCAGGTGGTCAAGCTGCTCCGCTGGCTGGAGGACCTGGACGACGTGCAGAACGTGTACTCGAACGCCGAACTCGGCGCGGACGCGTATGCGTGAGGACGGATGCGGGGGCAGGGACGCGGACGCCATGCGCCCGCCGCCTCGTCGTTCCCGGATCGCCTCCCGCCCCTGAATCGCCGAGCCCAGCCCCTTGGCCACCCTCGATGCACGATTCGCCCCTCCCGGCGCCGGGTCCGGCACCGGCGCGGGCCGCGTGCGCATCCTCGGCATCGATCCGGGATCGCAGCGCACCGGCGTGGGCATCATCGATGTCGATGCCGCCGGCCGGGCCACCCACGTCTTCCACGCGCCGCTGAACCTGCTGGCCGCCGACGAGACCAAGGAACAGTTCCCGCTGCGGTTGAAGCGTTTGCTCGACGCGCTGGGGGATATCCTCGACACCCACCGCCCCGACGAAGTGGCGATCGAGAAAGTGTTCATGGCGCGCAATCCCGACTCCGCGCTGAAACTCGGCCAGGCCCGCGGCGCCGCGCTCTGCGCGGTCGTGCTGCGCGACCTGCCGGTGCACGAATACGCCGCCAAGGAAATCAAGCTGGCCGTGGTCGGCACCGGCGGCGCCGAGAAGTCCCAGATCCAGCACATGGTCGGGATGATGCTCAACCTCAAGGGCAAGCTGCAGTCCGACGCCGCCGACGCCCTCGCCGTCGCCATCACCCATGCCCACGTCCGCGCGACAGCGCAACGCCTGGGCGTCAGCGCGCGCCAGGCGTGGAGGAAGTGAACCCATGATCGGTCGCCTCAAAGGCATCCTCGTCCACAAGCAGCCGCCCTGGCTGATGGTCGACGTCCACGGCGTCGGCTACGAGCTCGAAGCGCCGATGAGCACCATCTTCGACCTGCCCGAGGTCGGGCGCGAGGTCGTGCTGTTCACCCACTACGCGCAGAAGGAGGACAGCGTCTCGCTGTACGGTTTCCTGCGCGAATCCGAGCGTCGCCTCTTCCGCGAGGTGCAGAAGGTCAGCGGCATCGGCGCGAAGATCGCGCTGGCGGTGCTGTCGGGGGCCAGCGTCGACGAGTTCGCGCGCCTGGTGCAGACCGGCGACGTCGCCGCGCTCACCCGCATTCCCGGCATCGGCAAGAAGACCGCCGAGCGCATCATCGTCGAGCTGCGCGACCGCGCCACCGACTTCGCCACCGGCACCAGCTCCCCGATGTCGGGCGTGCCGGCCGACGCGCAGTCCGAGGCCGTGATCGCCCTGCAGCAGCTGGGCTACAAGCCCGCCGAGGCCGCGCGCATGGCGCGCGACGCCACGACCGCCGGCGACGACACCGCGACCATCATCCGCAAGGCGCTGCAGTCCGCACTGCGCTGACGCCTCCCCGCATTCCATCCTGACCGAGGGCCTTCCGGCTTTCTCCGATGAGTACTTCTTCTTCCCACGAAACCGCCAATCCGGGCCATGGTCACGGCGGTCACAGTGCGGCGGGCATGGCCGCGCTGGTCGCTGGTGCGGTCGGCGTGGTGTTCGGCGACATCGGCACCAGCCCGCTCTACACGATCAAGGAAATGTTCCACCCGCACTTCGGGCTCACGCCCGATGCCGAAACGGTGAAGGGTCTGCTGTCCCTCGGCTTCTGGTCGCTGCTGCTGGTGGTCACGCTGAAGTACGTGATCGTGATCATGCGCGCCGACAACGAAGGCGAGGGCGGCATCATGGCGCTGACCGCGCTGGCGCAGCGCAGCCTCAAGCCCGGTTCGCGGCTGAGCTACACGGTCGGCATCCTCGGCATCTTCGGTGCGGCGCTGTTCTTCGGCGACGGCATGATCACTCCGCCGATCACCGTGCTCGGCGCGGTCGAAGGCCTGGAAGTGATCTCGCCGGTGTTCAAGGAATGGGTGCTGCCGATCAGCGTCGTCATCCTCACCGGGCTGTTCGCCTTCCAGCGCTTCGGCACGGCGAAGGTCGGCAAGGCCTTCGGGCCGATCATGATCACCTGGTTCGTGGTCATCGCCGCGTTCGGCCTGTGGAACATCGCGCAGAACCCGATCGTGCTGAAGGCGATGAATCCCTACTGGGCCTGGCACTTCTTCGCCACCCACAACTGGCATGCGGTGCTGATCCTCGGCGCGGTGGTGCTCACCGTGACCGGTGGCGAAGCGCTGTACGCCGACCTCGGCCACTTCGGCAAGGCGCCGATCCGCTGGGGCTGGTTCGGCTTCGTGCTCCCCGCGCTGACGCTGAACTACTTCGGCCAGGGCGCGGTGCTGCTGGAGAACCAGGCCGCCGTGGCCAACCCGTTCTACATGTCGATCCCCGCCTGGGCGCAGATCCCGATGCTGGTGCTGGCCACCACGGCTGCGGCGGTGGCCTCGCAGGCGGTGATCACCGGTGCGTTCTCGGTCACCCGCCAAGCCATCCAGCTCGGCTACGTGCCGCGCCTTGCGATCAAGTACACCTCGAAGGACACCATCGGCCAGATCTACGTGCCGTCGATCAACTGGATGCTGTTCGGCGCGGTCATCCTGCTGGTCTTCAGCTTCCGCAGCTCCACCGCGCTGGCCACGGCCTACGGCCTGTCGGTCACCGGCACCATGCTGATCGACACCCTGCTGCTGGCGATCGTCGCCTACACCCGCTGGCCGGACACGCGTCGCTGGGTGCTGCCGCTGTGCGCGCTGTTCCTGTTCATCGACCTGGCCTTCCTGTTCGCCAACGGCGCCAAGCTGCTCAGCGGCATCGGCGCCTGGGTGCCGCTGTTCATCGGCATCACCGCGTTCACGATGATGCGCACCTGGCGTCGCGGCCGGGAACTGCTGCACGCGGAGATCCGCAAGGAAGGCATCCAGCTCGACAGCTTCCTGCCCGGCCTGATGCTGGCGCCGCCGGTGCGCGTGCCCGGCACCGCGGTGTTCATGACCGCCGACAAGACCGTCGTGCCGCATGCGCTGATGCACAACCTCAAGCACAACAAGGTGCTGCACGAGCGCAACGTGTTCCTGACCGTGGACACGCTCAACGTGCCCTATGCGCCGAAGGACAAGCGCCTGAAGATCGAATCGATCGGCAACGACTTCTATCGCGTCATCATCCGCTTCGGCTTCATGGAGACGCCCGACGTGCCGCTGGCGCTGATGCGCAGCTGCGACAAGGGCGGCATCCATTTCGACCCGATGGACACGACCTATTTCGCCAGCCGCGAGACCATCGTCGCCAGCGCCCATCGCGGCATGCCGATCTGGCGCGACAAGCTGTTCGCGCTGATGCATCGCAACGCCGCCCCGGCGACCGGGTTCTTCCGCATCCCGGGCAACCGCCTGGTCGAACTGGGCGCGCAGGTGCAGATCTGATGTCGGTCCGGGCAGGAGGACCGGCCTTGGGCCGCTCCTCCGCCGGGCCATGCATAATGCGCGGATGAGTACAGACCGCATCATCGCCGCCGGCGCCACCCGCGAAGACGACGTCGTCGACGCCAGCATCCGCCCGAAGCGGCTCGACGAATACCTCGGCCAGGTGCCGGTCCGCGAGCAGATGTCGATCTACATCGAGGCCGCCAAGCGTCGCGGCGAAGCCCTCGACCACGTGCTGATCTTCGGCCCGCCGGGCCTGGGCAAGACCACGCTCAGCCACGTCATCGCCAACGAGCTGGGCGTGAACCTGCGGGTCACCTCCGGTCCGGTGATCGAGAAGGCCGGCGACCTGGCCGCGCTGCTGACCAACCTGCAGCCGCACGACGTGCTCTTCGTCGACGAGATCCACCGTCTTTCGCCGATGGTCGAGGAAGTGCTGTACCCGGCGATGGAGGATTTCCAGATCGACATCATGATCGGCGAGGGCCCGGCCGCACGCTCGATCAAGCTCGACCTGCCGCCGTTCACCCTGATCGGCGCGACCACCCGCGCCGGCCTGCTCACCGCGCCGCTGCGCGACCGCTTCGGCATCGTCCAGCGCCTGGAGTTCTACAGCGCCGAGGAGCTGACCCGCATCGTGCGCCGCTCCGCGCAGATCCTCGGCATCGCCTGCGAGCCCGAGGGCGCCGGCGAGATCGCCCGCCGCGCGCGCGGCACCCCGCGCATCGCCAACCGCCTGCTGCGCCGCGTGCGCGATTTCGCCCAGGTCAAGGCCGACGGCCGCATCGACCGCGACGTCGCCGCCGCGTCGATGAAGATGCTCAAGGTCGATCCGGAAGGTTTCGACGACCTCGATCGCCGCCTGCTGCACCAGATCATCGACAACTTCGACGGCGGCCCGGTCGGCGTGGAATCGCTGGCGGCGGCGCTGAGCGAGGAGCGCGGCACGCTGGAGGACGTGATCGAGCCCTACCTGATCCAGCAGGGCTACCTCGTGCGCACCGCGCGCGGACGCATGGCCACGCGCAAGGCCTACCTGCACCTGGGCCTGAAGCCGAAACCCGGCACAAGCGGCCCGGCCGACCTGTTCGCGGATGCAGCGGATACGCCGGATGCGTGACCGCGCGTAGCGCCTGGACCCGACGAGCCTGGGCCGGCACGCAGAATGGACCCCGCGTCACCGACCACGGACCTCCACCCACAAGATGAATGCCATGTTCACCCATCCCGTCCGGGTTTACTGGGAAGATACCGACGCCGGCGGCGTGGTCTACCACGCGCAGTACCTGGCGTTCCTCGAACGCGCGCGCACCGAATGGCTGCGCGATCTCGGCTACGACCAGGAACTGCTGCGCCGCGAGCACGATCTCGTGTTCGCGGTGCGCGCGATGTCGATCGACTTCCGCCGGCCTGCGCGACTGGACGACGCGCTGCGCGTCTCCGTCGCCCTGACCGCATGCCGCGGCGCCAGCCTGGTGCTCGTGCAGTCGATCGAACGCGACGGCGAGCGTCTGCTGGATGCGGAAGTCCGTTGCGCATCGCTGCGCGCCAGCGACTTCCGACCCCGGCCGATGCCTGACGCGATGCATGCGCGGCTGAAGGCGCTCGAAACCCGCGCGCCTGCATCCCCCACCGAATAGTCCCACCTCGAATCGAACGCGGAGTCACCGGATGTCCCTTCTGCCCACGCTCTTGCCGAGCCTGACGCTCCTGCCGAGCATGTCCCTGCAGGCCACCGCCATCGAACCGCTGCCCGAAGCGGCGGATGCGGCTTCGGCGGCTGCACCGGTCGCCGCGCAGGCCGCCGAGTCGACCCTCCACGGCGGCGGTCTGAACTACCTGGAACTCATCGCTGCGGCCAGCCTGCCGGTGCAGGTGGTCATGGCGCTGCTGCTGCTGGCCTCGTTCGTCTCCTGGGTCATCATCTATCGCAAGAAGCGCGTGCTCGACCGCGCCCAGAAGGAAGCCGACCTGTTCGAGGAACGCTTTTGGTCCGGCGGCGACCTCGGCCGCCTCTACGAAGCCGCGACCCAGCGCAAGCAGGAGATCAGCGGCCTGGAGGCGATCTTCGAAGGCGGCCTGCGCGAGTTCAACCGCGTCCGCCAGCGTCGCGGCATCGACGCCCGCTCGCAGCTCGAAGGCGCCCAGCGCGCGATGCGTGCCGCGTCCTCGCGCGAGCTTGATGCGCTCGAGCACAACCTCGAATTCCTCGCCAACGTCGGTTCGATCAGCCCCTATGTCGGCCTGTTCGGCACCGTGCTCGGCATCCTGATGTCGTTCCACGGCCTGGCCACCATGAAGGAAGCGACCATCGCCACCGTCGCGCCCGGCATCTCCGAAGCCCTGCTGGCCACCGCGATGGGCCTGTTCGCCGCGATCCCGGCGGTGTGGGCCTACAACCGCTTCGCCACCCGCGTCGAACGCATCGCCTCGCGCTACGACACCTTCGCCGAGGAGTTCTCCTCGATCCTGCAGCGCCAGGCGCACATCGAGGACGCGTGATCGCCGCGACCCCGTCGTCGCCATCGAACCGTTGACGCCCGCAACTCCCGAGACCTGCCCATGGCACTCACCACCGCGCGCCGCCATCGCAAGCGCAAGCTGAAGGCCGAGATCAACGTCGTGCCCTACATCGACGTGATGCTGGTGCTGCTGATCATCTTCATGGTCACCACGCCGCTGCTCAATCTCGGCACCGACATCAACCTGCCGCAGTCGCGCGCCAAGTCGCTGGGAACCCCGGAGGATCCGATCGTCGTCAGCATCTATGCCGACGGCCGCTACGCGCTGATGCTCGAGCGCGGCAAGAACCGCGAACTGGCCGCCGCCGACGTGGTCGCCGAACTCAGGGCGATCCACGCCCAGAACAAGGACGCCGTGGTGCTGGTCAACGGCGCCAGCGACGCCAGCTACCAGACCGTGATGTCCGGCATCGACCTCATCAAGGACGCCGGCATCGCCAAGGTCAGCCTGGTCAGCCTGCCGAAGGACGGGAAGTAAATGCGGGAGACCCGCGCCGACACCGTCCTCGCCGTCGTCGTCGCCCTGCTGCTGCATGGCGTGCTGCTGTTGCTGTTGATCGTGGGGTCCTG
This sequence comes from Lysobacteraceae bacterium 2PB, assembly GCA_005502915.1. Classification (GTDB taxonomy): domain Bacteria; phylum Pseudomonadota; class Gammaproteobacteria; order Xanthomonadales; family Xanthomonadaceae; genus Lysobacter_I. The sequence continues at coordinate 175,131 of SCMT01000004.1, forward strand.
GTTCCGCCCGCCGTCGTCGATGGCCGGCGGCGAGCCGGTCAGCGCCGATGTCATCGATCCCAATGCGCTTCCGGCCAGCATGCGTGCCGCGCTGCGCGCCGATCCCGTGCCGCTGCCCGAGCCGGCCGAGCCGGAATCCGTCGAGGAGCCTCTGCCGGAAGAGCCCCTGCCGGATGCGCTGCCGGAAGAAGTCGTCGAAGAGCAGCCCAGGCCGCAGGAGCAACTGGTCGATCCGGACACCGTCGACCAGCAGGAAGTGAAGCCCGACGCGACCTCCGCCGAGACCGCGCAGCGCGAGCAGGAGGCGAAACGGCGCCAGGGCCAGGTCGACCTGACCGAGCGCGACCGCCAGCAGCAGGCCGAGCAGCGCGCGAAGAACGAGATGCAGCGCCAGCGCGAGCAGCAGCTGGAGGACATCCGCCGCCAGCGCGCGCAGGCGCAGCGCGAGGCCGAACTCGCCCAGGCCAAGCTGCAGCAACTCGCCGATGCGCGCGCGCGGCAGGCCTCGACCGCCGCCAGCAGCGCCAGCCCGCCGCCCGGGCAGGGCGGTGAGGGGCCGAACCTCCTCGCGGCCTACCAGCAGGCGCTGCAGCAGGCGATCCTCAGCAACTGGACCCGTCCCGAGAGCGTCCCGCTCGGGCAGCGCTGCAAGATCGTGATCCGGCAGATCCCGGGCGGGCAGGTGATCGAGGCCCAGGTCGACCCGAGCTGCCCCTTCGACGAACCCGGCCGGCGCTCGGTCGAGCGCGCGGTGCTGCTGGCCCAGCCCCTGCCGTACAAGGGGTTCGAGAGCGTGTTCAGCCGCACGATCACCCTGAATTTCCGCGCCGAAGACCCGTGATGTGCCTCAACGGTTCATACAAGTCCGTTTTCGTTCATCTTTCTGACCGCGTTCGCGGCCAAGCTGTCCCCTCGCCAATGGGTCCGATGCACGACCCGGGCGAGTCCTCCGAATGACCGTTCCCACGACTGCGCCGTTTCGCCTGGACCCATGATGACCCGATCCCCCGCTGCGACCCGTCCCGCCTTTCCGGCCGCCCTGCTGGCGCTGCTGTGCCTGCTGGTGCCGCTGTTCGCCTTCGCCCAGAACAGGGGACTGGAGATCGACATCGTCGGCGGCAATGCCGCGGCCCTGCCGATCGCCGTGGTGCCGATGCCCTACCAGGGCGCCGCTGCGGCCCCGCAGACCGACATCGCCGAAGTCGTCGCGGCCGACCTGGCGCGTTCCGGCCAGTTCCGCACGCTGACCGGCAGCGGCCTGGGCACGCAGCGCCCGACCCGGGGCAGCGAGATCGATTTCGGCTTCTTCCAGCAGGCCAAGCAGAGCTACATCGTCGTCGGTCGCGTCCTCGATGCCGCCGACGGCAGCTACCGCGTCGAATACGAGCTGTACGACATCGCGAAGAACCGCATGCTCGCCTTCGCGCTCACCGCGCGCGCCAACGCCATGCGCGATGTCGCCCACCAGATCGCCGACGCGATCTACGAGAAGATCACCGGCGTGCGCGGCGCGTTCTGGACGCGCATCGCCTACGTCGTGCAGACCGGCGTCGGCAAGGGCGCGCAATACGCGCTTTATGTCGCCGACGCCGACGGCTACAACCCGCAGACCGTGGTGCGTTCCGACAAGCCGCTGATGTCGCCGGCGTGGAGCCCCGACGGTCGCAAGCTCGCCTACGTCAGCTTCGAGCGCGGCAATTCCTCGATCGTGGTGCAGGACATCGCTACCGGCGCGCGCGAGACCGTGGCCAGCTTCAAGGGCATCAACGGTGCGCCGAGCTTCTCGCCGGATGGCCGCAAGCTGGCGATGGCGCTGTCGCGCAGCGGCAATCCCGAGATCTACGTGATGGACCTCGGCAGTCGCGCGCTCACCCAGCTGACCAACCAGTTCGGCATCGACACCGAGCCGACCTGGAGCGCCGACGGCAGCCGCATCTATTTCACCTCGGACCGTGGCGGTCGCCCGCAGATCTACCAGGTCGCATCCACCGGCGGCTCTGCGACGCGCGTGAGTTTCCAGGGCAGCTACAACGCACGCCCGACGGTGTCTTCCGACGGCAAGAAGATCGCGATGGCGCAGGGCAGCGGCAACACCTACCGCATCGCACTGATGGACAGCACCCTCGGTACGGCGCGCTGGTCGATGCTCTCGCCGGGCAGCCAGGACGAGTCGCCGAGTTTCGCGCCGAACGCCGCGATGGTCCTGTACGCTGCCAGCGAAGGCGGGCGCGGGGTCCTGTACGCGGTCTCCGCCGATGCGCGCGTGCGCCAGCGCCTGGTGGTGTCCGGCGGCGACGTGCGCGAACCGGCCTGGGGGCCGTATCGCCTGCCGCGCTGATCCGAATCCATGATCCGAATGCATTCCCATCGCCCATCGGGCATTCACTTCCCGCGACACCCGACAGACCTGACGAGGACACCATGAACACGACGACCAAACTCCTGCTGACCGCGATCCTGTGCGTGACGGCCGCCGCCTGTTCCAAGAAGGTGAAGGAAGAAGTCAATAACGGCACGCCGAGCAGCGGCCCGTCGACCTCCGCCGGCACCGTGCGCGACACCGGCCCGACCGCCAGCGGCGCGTATGGTCCGGGCGATCTCGACACCGACGCCTGCCTGCGCCAGCGCGTGGTCTACTTCGACCTCGACCAGGATGCGCTGAAGCCGGAATTCCAGAACATCGTCGCCTGCCACGCCAAGTACCTGCGCGACCGTCCGAGCGCGCGCATGACGCTCGAAGGCAATGCCGACGAACGCGGCAGCCGCGAGTACAACCTCGGCCTGGGCGAGCGCCGCGGCAATGCCGTCTCCTCGGCCGTGCAGGCCAACGGTGGTTCGGGCAGCCAGATGACCGTCGTCAGCTACGGCGAAGAGCGCCCGACCTGCACCGACTCGAACGAAGACTGCTGGGGCCGCAACCGTCGCGTCGAGATCGTCTACACCGCGAAGTGACGCGCACCGCGCGGGGGCATCGGCGACGATGCCCCCGTGATGCTCACCGCCGAGCTTCCCCACTGCAACGAGCCGTGCCCGACGTGAATTTCCGACGCATCCCCCTGATCTCCGCGCTCCTGTTCGCCTGCCTGCTGGCCGCGCCCGCCCATGCGCAGCGCGTGAGCACCGCCGACCGCCTCGCCGCGCTCGAACAGCAGCTGTCCGCGATGCGTTCGGGCAACCTGGACCTGCTCAACCAGATCGGCGAACTGAAATCCGAAGTGCAGGCGCAGCGCGCGCAGATCGAGGAGCTCCAGCAGAAGCTCGAACAGCAGGCGCAAAGCGGCCGTTCGCAGTACCTGGATCTCGACAGTCGTCTGGAGCGCCTGGAAAGCGGCGCCGCTGCCGCCCCGGCAAGCGCTGCACCCGCCGCCACTGCGCCTGCCACAGCTCCGGCTGCCGCTGCGGTACCGGCCTCCACCGCAAGGCCCGCCACGACGCCGTCTGTACCGACCCCGCCCGCGACGATCTACCAGGACACCCCGCCGCGGGTGTATGGCGATGCCGCCACGCTCGGCACCGGCGTCGACGAGCGCAACGCCTACAACGCTGCTTTCGAGACCCTCAAGGCCGGCCGCTACGCCGATGCGGCGCGCCAGTTCCAGGCCTTCCTGGACCGCCATCCTGCCGGCACCTATGCGCCGAACGCGATGTACTGGCTGGGCGAGAGCTACTACGTGACCCAGAACTACGCGCTGGCCCAGGAGCAGTTCCAGGGCCTGCTCGACCGCTATCCGACCCACGACAAGGCCGCTGGCGCGCTGCTGAAGGTCGGCCTGTGCCAGCAGGGTCTGCGTCAGCTCGATGCCGCCGAAGCCAGCTACAACCAGGTGCTCGGACGCTATCCCGGCACCGAGGCCGCCCGCGTCGCCGACGACCGCCTCCGCGCGATCCAGCTCCTCAAGGTCCGCTGAGCGGGGCAGGGCCGGTCGCGTCGGGGAGATGCCCGGCGCAATCCGGCAGTGAACGGTAAAATGCGCCGATGAACGACGCGCCCGCCGCGCCCGCCGTGCCGGCGGACCGCCTCAAGATCACCGAAGTCTTCCTCTCGCTGCAGGGCGAGGCCCGCGACGCCGGCTGGCCGACGGTCTTCGTCCGCCTGACCGGCTGCCCGCTGCGCTGCCAGTACTGTGACACCACCTATTCGTTCTTCGGCGGCGAATGGCGGTCGATCGACGACCTGCTCGCCGAAGTCGCCTCATACGGCGTGCGCCACGTCTGCGTGACCGGCGGCGAGCCGCTGTCGCAGAAGCGCTGCCTCGATCTGCTGCGCCGCCTGTGCGATGCCGGATACGTGGTATCGCTGGAAACCTCCGGCGCCATCGACATCGCCGACGTGGACCCGCGCGTGTCGCGCGTGCTCGATATCAAGACGCCCGGGTCCGCCGAAGTCGCGCGCAACCGCTGGGAGAACCTGCCGCTGCTCACCGCGCACGATCAGGTCAAGTTCGTGATCTGCGGCCGCGAGGACTACGAATGGTCGCGCGACGTGCTGCGCGAACATCGCCTGCACGAGCGCTGCGACGTGCTGTTCTCGCCGAGCAAGGACCAGGTGTCCGCGCGCGATCTCGCCGACTGGATCGTCGAAGACCGCCTGCCGGTGAAGTTCCAGATGCAGCTGCACAAACTCCTGTGGAACGACGAGCCCGGTCGTTGAAAGAAGTCAAAGAAGGAACACTCGCATGAAACCCGCCGTCGTCCTCGTCTCCGGAGGCATGGATTCCGCCGTCGTGCTCGCCATCGCCCGCGAGCAGGGCTTCGCGCCGCATGCGCTGAGCGTGCGCTACGGCCAGCGTCACACCTCCGAGCTGGATGCCGCTGCGCGCGTCGCAGCGACCCTCGGCGCCGCCGCGCACAAGACCGTGCACGTCGACCTGCGCAGCATCGGCGGCTCGGCGCTGACCGACGAGCACATCGACGTGCCGGTCGATTCTGACGGCCACGTCATCGGCGCGGACATCCCGGTCACCTACGTGCCGGCGCGCAACACGATCATGCTGTCCGTCGCGCTGGGCTGGGCCGAGGTGCTGGGCGCGACCGACCTGTTCTGCGGCGTCAACGCCGTCGACTATTCGGGCTATCCCGACTGCCGGCCCGAGTTCATCGAAGGCTTCCAGGCGCTGGCCAACCTCGCGACCAAGGCCGGCGTCGAGGGTGCGGGCTTCCGCGTCCACGCGCCGCTGCTGCGCATGAGCAAGGCCGACATCGTCCGCGAGGGCCTGCGCCTGGGCGTGGATTTCAGCCAGACGGTGTCCTGCTACCAGGCCGATGCCGATGGCCGGGCCTGCGGCCATTGCGATGCCTGCCGCCTGCGCGCCGAAGGTTTCGCCGCCGCCGGCGTGGCCGATCCCACGCGTTATGTCTGAATGGAATGGCGCCTGCTGACCATCCGGCAGGTTTGAGCTAGAATGCGCGCCCCGGCGCAAGGCCGGGCCGGCATGTCCGGACAATGGGCCGTTAGCTCAGTCGGTAGAGCAGAAGACTTTTAATCTTTTGGTCGAAGGTTCGAATCCTTCACGGCCCACCACTTCTCCAGAAGCATTCCCTGTGAAGGATTTCCCGCCCTCGCGCACGGCGCTCGGGCGCTCACCGGCGTGCCATGTCGCCGGTCTTTCCGGAATCCTCGCTCCATCGCCTGACCATCGCAGGACGTGCGCGCCTTGGCATGTTGTACCGGGCATCCTGCAGGCATCGCATCTTCATGCTGCGACGCGGCACGAATCCGTCGGTCTGCATGCTCGATGCTCCAGTGGTTTCGGGGAAAACCGTGACAGGCGCATCGAATCCGCAGCCGATACTTGCAATGCCCTGATGTGTCGTATAGAAAATATATCGTATACGATCATTCAGGGTCCGTTTGATGACAGCCGAGATGCCGCAGCCCCATGCCGACGGTCAGCGCCTGCTGGCGGCGCTCCGCCCCTGGGGCGAGCGTGCCGAGCGCATCGGCCCTGAGGAGCGCGAGGATCGCATCGCCCGGGTGCAGGCGTCGATGGCGGGGGCGGGCGTGGATGCGCTGCTGGTCCATGCCGGGGCCAGCCTGCGCTATTTCACCGGGATTCCGTGGGGGGCGACCGAGCGCCTGGTCGCATTGCTGGTGCCGCAGAGCGGCGCGCCCTTCCTGATCGGCCCGGAATTCGAGCGGGGCTCGCTGGTCGCGGCCAGCCAGCTGGCGCTGGCGCAGCTCGGCTGGGAGGAACACGAGGATCCCTGCGCGGTCCTCGCCGCCGCATTGCGCGAGCGGCGCGTGGCGTCGCTCGCACTCGATCCGGAACTGCCGTGGCGACTGGTGCAGGGCATGCAGCGTCATGCGGCCGAGACGCGCCTGCTCGATGGTGCGCCACTCATCGACGGTTGCCGGATGTACAAGTCCGGGAACGAGCTGGCGCTGATCCGCCATGCGATGGCGATGACGCTGGAAGTGCATCGCCAGGCGGCGATGCTGCTGCGGCCGGGCATCACCACCGGCGAGGTGAAGCGCTTCATCGACGAGGCCCATCGCGCGCTCGGTGCCGATGGCGGCAGCACCTTCTGCGCGGTGCAGTTCGGCGTCGCCACCGCCTATCCGCATGGCCTTCCGGGCGAACAGGCGCTGCAGGCCGACGACCTCGTGCTGATCGACACGGGCTGCACCGTCGATGGCTACCACTCCGACATCACCCGCACCTACGCTTTCGGCCGGCCGCAGGCCGAGCATGCCGAAGCCTGGGCCCACGAGCGCGACGCCCAGCAGGCTGCGTTCGACGCCGTGCGTCCGGGCGTGCCGTGCGAGGAGATCGATGCGGTGGCGCGTCGCACATTGGCGCGCAACGGCTACGGCCCCGCGTACCGGCTGCCGGGCCTGCCGCATCGCACCGGACATGGCCTCGGTCTGTCGATCCACGAGCCAGCCTACCTGGTGCAGGGCGACACGCGTCCGCTGGGACGCGGGATGTGCTTCAGCAACGAACCGATGATCGTGGTGCCGGAGCGTTTCGGCATCCGTCTCGAAGACCATTTCCATGTCACCGACGAGGGCGCGCAGTGGTTCACGCCGCCCGCGACGTCGTTCGTCGATCCCTTCGGATTGCGGGGGTGATGCGCACGCTGAACTGATGCACCGATGCCGGGAAGACGCGCCAATGCCGAAGAGCAAGCGCGCCTCGCACGGCACGGACAAGGATCAGGCCGTCGCACGGGGCTGGGGGCAGCCGTTGCGTCGACGACCGCCGGGATGGGGCATCGCAGCCTCGTGCCGATGCATCGGGCCGTGCGGCGACGCGCGGACCGGTGCGGCAGTCGCGGAGCGCCGTCATGGGCTCCGTCCATCGACGTCGACAACCCGTGCGACACACCGCGACGGCGCGCCACGCGCCGGACGACACCACAAGAGGGCGCGCCCCAGGCGCAGCTCCGGGCGCATCGGGTGCGCCGACGTCTCTCTCGTTGTTCCAATTTCTCGACAGCAAAGAGGGGAGACAGATGTCTTTCGTACAGAACAAGCGCAAGGCGCTGCTGCTGGGGGCTTCGGCCGCCACGGTAGCGGTACTCAGCTATGCCGCGACCACGGGACAGTGGTTCGCGGGTGAAACCCGCACGAGCCACGCCGGGGCGATGCACGCCAGCGCACAGCACGCCGGCGCGCAGCAGGGCACGTCCGCAGCGCTGGCCGGCGAACAAGCACGCATGCCGGGCTCGCCGTTCGTGTCGCCGGTGTCGCGGCGCATGCCCAGCCTCGAAGACCAGATCGTCGGCGGGCACATCCAGGCCAGGCCGCTGAGTCCGAGCATGCGCCTGCCCCGCCAGCCGGCGGTCGCACGCGAGCACACCAGCTACGACCACGGCCATTCGCGCAAGGACATGCTGCGCCGGCCCTCGTTCCGCACGCCGCACGCCTATCGGCTGCGGACGGGGCGGGCGGTGTCGACCGCTGCGGTGTGCAATCCGAGTTCGTTCCAGAGCCTGAGCGGCTCCGCGCTGGTCACGGCGGTGAAGTCCGCCGACGTCAGCTGCATCAATGAGCTGTTCAGCGTTTCCGGCAGCGCCGCGTTCAACACCTTCCGCGAGTCGCAGATGGTGACGATCGCCAATGCGCTGCGCAGCTCGGCCAGCGCCTACAACGGTACCAATGCCGACAGCACGCTGCAGTTGATCGTGTTCCTGCGCGCGGGCTACTACGTGCAGTTCTACGACCCGGCGGTCGGCAGCTATGGCCAGCCGCTGAAGAGCGCTATCGGCCCCGCGCTGGATGCCTTCTACAACAACGCGAACTTCGGCCTGGTCAACGACACCCACGGCGAAATCCTCGCCGAATACGTGACCCTGATCGACAGTTCGACCGAGAATGCGCGGATGCTGCCGGCGGTCAAGCGCCTGCTGTCGTCCTACGGCAGCGGCCACAATGCGTACCACTGGATGAAGGTCGCGGTGAACAACACCTTCACGGTGATGTTCCGCGGCCACCAGAACGCGGACTTCCGCACGCTGGTGCAGAGCGACAGCTCCATCGTCGACAGCCTGTACAACTTCGCCAACGCCAACTTCTCGCGGCTGGGAACCGCCGAGGACTACATGGTGGTGAACGCAGGCCGCGAAGCCGCGCGCTTCCTGCAGTACAGTGGCAGCCTGAAGTCCCTGGCCAGCTCGCGCGTGAAGGCGCTGGGCGATCGTTCCTCGATCACTGGCGTCACGGCGCCGCTGTGGGTCGGGCTCGGCGACCTGGTCAATTACTACGACGGCGCGAACTGCAGCTACTACAACATGTGCAACTTCCAAGCCCGCGTCGAAGCCGCCGCGTTGCCGATCAGCCACACCTGCAGCCCCACGCTGAAGATCCGGGCGCAGGCGATGACCAGCGCGCAACTGGCCAGCACCTGCACCATCGTCGCCGGACAGGAGACCTTCTTCCACGACCAGCTGGCCACGGGCCGCACCCCGGTGCCGAACGACAACAACACCGCGCTGGAAATGGTGGTGTTCAACAGCAGCACCGACTACGGCACCTATGCCGGCGCGATCTTCGGCATCGACACCAACAACGGCGGCATGTATCTCGAAGGCAATCCGGCCACGGTCGGCAACCAGGCGCGCTTCATCGCCTACGAGGCCGAATGGGTGCTGCCGAGCTTCGAGATCTGGAACCTGACCCACGAGTACGTGCACTACCTCGACGGCCGTTTCAACCTCTACGGCGACTTCGGCGCGTCCATCGCCAAGAAGACCGTGTGGTGGATCGAGGGCCTGGCCGAGTACATGTCCTACTCGTACCGCAACCTCGCCTACACCGCCGCGCAGCAGGAAGCGGCCAAGGGCACGTATCCGATCAGCACGATCTTCCGGAACGACTACAACAGCGGCCAGACCCGGGTCTACAACTGGGGCTACCTGGCGGTGCGCTACATGTTCGAGAAGCGTCGCCCGCAGGTGACGACGATCCTCGGCAACGTGCGTCCGGGCAACTACAACGGCTACGAGAGCTTCATGAACGGCATCGGCACGCAGTACGACGCCGACTTCAAGGCCTGGCTGCCCTGCGTTGCGAACCCGAACGCCAGCGGCTGCGGCGGCACGGTCAACACCCCGCCGACCGCGAACTTCAGCGTGACGACCAGTGGCCTGGTGGCCAGCTTCACCGACGCCTCCAGCGATCCCGACGGCAGCATCGCCTCGCGTTCGTGGAACTTCGGTGACGGCACCACCTCCACCGCCACCAGCCCGAGCAAGACCTACGCCACGGCCGGCACCTACAGCGTCGTGCTGACGGTCACCGACAACCGCGGCGCGACCGCGACCCGCACGCAGTCGGTCACGGTCGCAGCGGTGCCTCCGCCGACCGACAACGTGCTCGCCAACGGCGTGGCCCGGACCGGCCTGGCCGCAGCGACGGGGCAGAAGCTCGCCTTCGTGATGGACGTGCCGGCAGGCGCGACCAACCTGAAGTTCACGATGGCCGGCGGCACCGGCGATGCCGACCTCTACGTGCGCTTCGGTTCGGCGCCGACCACCACGACCTACGACTGCCGTCCGTACCTGAGCGGCAACGGCGAGACCTGCACCATCGCCAACGTGCAGGCGGGTCGCTACCACGTGATGGTCAATGCGTACAGCACGTTCTCGGGCGTCAGCCTCACCGGCAGCTACACGCCGAGCACCGCGCTGCCCGAATGCACCGCGGCACGCGCGGACGAGCTGGGCAGGAACTGCAGCCGCAGCAACCTGTCGGCGACCCAGGGCAACTATGTCTACATGTACCTGCTGGTCCCGCCGGGCACCGCGCAGATCCGCCTGACCGCGTCGGGTGGCACCGGCAATGCCGACCTCTACGCGAGCACGGTGTCGTGGGCGACCACCTCGTCGAGCTACGTCTCGCGCAATGCCGGCAATGGCGAGTCGATCGTGATCGCCAATCCGCCTGCGGGCTACCTGTACGTGTCGCTGCACGCCGCCACCAACTTCAGCGGCGTGAAGGTGAGTGCCGAGTACTGATCCTCCTGCAGTACTCACTCCGCCGGCGGGCAACGCCCGCCGGTCTTGCCGCCATGTGGTGCCGGCTAACCGCCCCCGGGGCGCCGGATTCGCGGCCGGGGCGGATGCGCATGACGCGTCCGCCCCGTTTTTGCGTGCCTGCACATGGATTTGAAAGCGGTCGCGATGTGGTTCACGACATGAGAAAAATCATCGTCATCCTCGAGCAAGCGAGGACCCAGCCTACCGCCGCGGCCATGCATGGGTCCTCGCTTGCGCGAGGATGACGTTGCTTCCCTTGGCCAGGCTTTCTGTTGATCGAAGAGCGGTCGCGACACCCCTTGAAGCAAAGATGCCGGGATGGCCCGCCATGCCCCAGCGCCTTGATTTGTCGAAGACCCCCGCGCTACGGTGCGCCGGGTCGCCCCGGAACAACGAGAACGTGATGCATCGACTGCTCCTCGCCCTGTGCTGCGCCACCGGCCTGTTCGCCGCGACGCCGATCCTCGCCGCGTCGCCGGCCGCCGCGCCCAAGCCGGCATCCGCATCGACACCCGCCGCCAGCTTCGCCGCCGTCGATGCCGATCGCAGCAGCGGCCGCGTCCGCATCGACCTCGCCACCGTGCCTCGCGAATTCCTGATGGTCGCCACGCTCGAGCGCGCCATCGGCTCCAACGACATCGGCCTGGATCGCGCGCAGAACGTCGATCCTCTGCTGGTCGAATTCCGTCGCGCCGGCAAGCGCGTGCTGCTGGTGCAGAAGAACATGCGCTTCGTCGCGCGCTCGGCCGATGCCGACGAAGCCGCGGCCACGCGCGACGCCTTCGCTGAATCGGTCGTCTGGTCCGGCGAGATCGCGACCGATGCGGCCGGTCGCCAGTGGCTCGACATCGGCGGCCTGCTCGCCAGCGATCTGATCGGCGTCGCCGATCGCCTCGACGCGACGAAGCAGGGCAAGCATGCGCTCTCCGCCGAGCGCAGCGCCGTGCTCGCCGAAGACACCCGCGTGTTTCCCGACAATGCCGAATTCGCGGCGCTGCTCACCTTCACCGGCGAGGGGCAGGGCGGATTCGCGCGTCAGGCGGCCGCCGATGCCCGGCGCATCACCGTCAAGCAGCGCGTGAGCTTCGTGCGCCTGCCCGGCGCCGGCTACACGCCGCGCGCCTACCATCCCGGCTCCGGCGCCTACAGCCATGCCTTCTTCGATTTCGCGCAGCCGATCGATCGCAACCTCGAAGTGCGCCTGCAGCCGCGCTTCCGCTTGGAAAAGCTCGATCCAAATGCGCCGCGCAGCCGGGTGAAGAAGCCGATCGTGTTCTATCTCGATCGCGGCACGCCCGAGCCGATACGCAGCGCGCTGCTCGAAGGCGCGAACTGGTGGAAGGCCGCGTTCGAATCCGCCGGCTACATCGATGCCTTCCGCGCCGAACTCGCGCCCGAAGGCATGTCGATGAGCGACGTGCGCTACAACACCATCACCTGGACGCATCGCGCCACGCGCGGCTGGTCCTACGGCGGTGGCCTCGTCGATCCGCGCACCGGCGAGATCATCAAGGGCTACGTGAACCTCGGCTCGCAGCGCGTGCGCCAGGACCTGCTGATCGCCGAGGGCCTGCTCGCGCCGCATCGTCCGGGTGCCGATCCTGCGCTGATGGAGGAAGCGAAGCGCATGGCGCTCGATCGCCTGAAGCAGCTCTCGGCGCATGAGGTCGGCCATGCGCTCGGCTTCGCGCACAATTTCGCCGCCAGCCGCACCGGCGAGGGCTCGGTGCTGGATTATCCGCATCCGATGATCGCCCTCGGCGCCGACGGCCAGCCGCGCCTCGCGTCGGCCTATCGCACCGGGACCAGCGATTGGGACCATTTCCTCGTCGCGCACGGCTACGGCGAGTTTCCGGCGGACCGCGAGGCGGCGGAGCTGGCGCGGCTGCGCGCCGACATCGCGGCGAAGGGCTATGCCTACGTGTCCGATCCCGATGCGCGCGTCGGCGGCGACGTGCATGCCGAAGGCGTGCTGTGGGACATCCCCGGCGACCCGCTCGACGGTCTCGACCACCTGCTGCGTGTGCGCAAGGCCGCGCTCGCGCGCTTCGCCGAAGGCGCGCTGCCGCCGGATCGCCAGGCCGGCGACGCCGAGCGCCGCCTCGTGCCGATCTACCTGCTGCACCGCTACCAGACCGAAGCCGCGATGCGCCTGCTCGGCGGCGGCGAATACCGGTACGGTCTGATCGGCGACAAGCCCGGCGGCGTGCGTGCCACCGACGGCGCGCGCCAGGCGAAGGCGCTGGCGGCCGCGTCGTCGCTGCTGTCGCTCGACGTGCTGTCGTTGCCGTCATCGGTGCTCGCCGTGCTGTCGCCGCCCTCGAACGAATATGCGCGCAGCGTCGAATACATCGACACGCGCATGGCGCCGGTGTTCGATCCCGTGCAGGCCGCCGCGGTGGCCTCCGCGCTGGTCGCGCAGCAGGGCTTCCATCCCGCGCGACTCAACCGGCTCGCGTGGCAGCACGGGCAGGACGCGGTCGTGCCGTCGCCTGCGGACGTGTTCGATGCCCTGGTCGCGCGACCGTGGCGTGAAGCGCCGGCCTCAGGGCAGGGCGCGCTGCTGCAGTCCTCGCGCAACTGGACGATGCTCGATGCCGCGCTGCTCGCGCTCGATGGCGGCGAACTGCATGCCGGCGTCGCTGCGCAGTGGCGCGCCGCGCTGCGCGCGTTCGCGGATGCGCAGGGCCGCGCGAAGGATGCCGATCGCCAGGCCGCCGCCGCGCACGTGCGTCGCCATCTCGACGATTCCACCTCGGTGAAGCTGCGCCCGCTGCCGACGATCCCGCCCGGCGCGCCGATCTGATCTGCCTTGGCTCGCTCCCGCACGCGCGGGAGGATTGGGGGGCTGCGACATCCATGTGCGCTCACATCATCGCGAGCGCTCATCCCTGTCATCCCGAGCGCAGCGAGGGACCTGCTGTTCGCTCTTGATCTTCAATGGAAAAGCAGGTCCCTCGCTGCGCTCGGGATGACAGCGGGAAAGGCCGGCGAAACGCGGTGATCGTGCTGGCCTATTGCTGCGCCTCGCGGCAGAACTTCTTCCGGTACTCCATCGCCTTCGGCATCAGCGCCTGCAGGTTCTGGATGCGCGTGCCCGGATTCGGATGCGTGGACGAGAACTCCGGCGGCGCCTGGCCGCCGCTGGCCTGGCTCATGCGTTCCCACAGCGGCACGGACTCCTGCGGATCGAAGCAGGCGGCGGCGGCCAGCATCAGGCCCACTTCGTCCGCCTGCGTCTCGTGCTTGCGCGCGTAGGGCAGCAGGTAGCCGTAGCCCATCGCCGCCTGGATCATCTGCTGCTGCTGCGGGTCCATGCCGCTCATGCTGCCGGCCATCTGGCCGATCTGGCTGAGCTTCTGCTGCGACATCCGCTGCGCGCCGTGGCGGAGCAGGGCATGCGCGATCTCGTGGCCCATCACCACCGCCACCGCATCGGCGTTCTGCGCCACCGGCAGCAGGCCGGTGTAGACCGCCATCTTGCCGCCTGGCAGGCAGAACGCGTTCGCCTGCGGCGACTCGATCACGTTCACGTCCCACTCGAATTCACGCCAGAAGCCGTTCGGCTGCTTGCCGTTCTCGGCGGCCAGCGCCGCTTCCACTTCCGGCACCTTCGCGATCAGCCGTCGCGCGATCTCGCGCACCTGACGCGCCACCTGCGAATTCGGGTCGACCGGGCGTTCCTTCGACAGGATGTCCTCGTACGCCTGCAGGCCCAGCGCCTTCTCCTCGTTCACCGAGATGCTGCTGTCGATCAGCACCTGTTCGCCGGTGTACGGGTCCTCGGTGCGGTTCGAAAACCAGTAGTACGCGCCGTACAGGAGGAAGCCGATGAGGAGGATGAAGCGCGGATTGATGCCGCCGCGGCGCTGTCCGCCATGCTGCTGTCCGCCGCCGAAAGGGTTCTGTCGCATCGTGTCGTCCTCGTATGGGCCTGTCGGCTTGGCGCGTATTGATTCAGATGTCGCGGACCACGCGGAAACCCACCACCGCGTTGGTGCTGTCGTACTCCGCATGGCGTCGCCACGCCGCGCGCGTCTGCGCCGGTGCGTTCGACCATGCGCCGCCGCGCACCACGCGTGTGCGGCAGCCCGGATTCACCCAGGCTTCGCCGTTGGTGGGCGCGCGGCGGTAGCCATCATGCCAGCAATCGGTGACCCACTCGCTCACGTTGCCTTCCATGTCGTAGGCGCCGAACGCGTTCGCACGGAAGCGCGCCACCGGCGCAGGGCCCCAGTAACCATCGCGATAGCCCACGAAGGCATTGCCCCAGCTGCGTCCCGCCGGCGAGCGGTCGCCGCCGCCGGTGAGGTTGCCGGTGCCGGGCGTCGGTGGCTGGTCGCCCCACGGATACCGGCCCGGCTGGCCCGCGCGCAGCACGTATTCGAACTCCGCCTCGCTCGGCAATCGGTAACGCTGGCCGCTGCGCTCCGACAGCCAGCGCGCGTAGGCCTCGGCGTCCTTCGCGCTGACGTGCAGCACCGGCATGTCGTCTGCGGCCGGTCGGCCCATGTGGTCGTGGCGCCAGTCCACGCCGCTGCGCCGCACGAAGGTGCCGCCGCGTTCGTCGTACACCAGCGAATGCCCGCGCCGTTCCGCGCGCGGCTTGTGCCCGGTGGCCTGCAGGAAGCGGCGGAACTCGCCCACCGTGGTCTCGGTGACCGCGATCGCGAAGCCCCGGTCGAAGCGCACGTAGCGCGAAGGCCGCTCCGACCCGCTCGCATCCGGCTCGGTGTCGCGCGCGCCCATGCGGAAACCGCCATGCGGCACCACCACCATGCGCGGCCCGCGCCCGCCGCCTTGCAGCGCATCGGTGAAGCGCTGCCCCGGGCGCATCAGCCCGTAGTGCGCGGCCATGTCGATCCGCGTGCGCAGCTCCTTCGCCGACGCATCGCCCGGCGGCGCGATGCGCAGCATCACCGCCAGCAGCTCGCGTGCCTTTTCCAGGTTGTTGCGTTGCCCGGGCCGCGCCAGCAGCGCCAGGCCTTCGTCGCGCAGCAACGCGATCTGGAAGCGGCGGATCTCCTCGACCTGCTCGCGCCCGGCCTGCACCGCGCCGAATCCCGGCCGCACCTTGTCCGCCTCCGCCAGCCAGCGCTCGGCGGCAATGAAATCCGCGCGCACCGCCGCCTCCTCGGCGCGCCGGATCAGCGCGCTTTCCACCGCCGCCACGCCCTGCATCGCGCGCGGCTGCCCGGGCTGCAGCGCCAGCGCCTTGCGGAACAGCGGCAGCGCACCGTCGCCCCCCTGCTCGCCGAGCTTGTCGTCCGCCAGCGCGCGCTCGCCGGCCTCGTTCAGCGCCCACAGCTCGTCGGCCAGGTCCAGTCGCTGCAAGTAGGCCGCGCCGTCCTCGGTCCGCTGCATCTCCACCGCGCGCATCACCGCCGCGATGGCGTGCGCACGCCGCAGCGCCGCCTCGTCGTCGCCGGCCTGCGCCAGCGCCTCGTCGCCGGCATCGCGCAGGCGCTCCAGCGCCCGCTCCAGGCCCAGTGCGGCCTGGCCGTCCTCGCGGTTGAAGTCGAGCAGGGCGAGGTAGAGCGGAATGGCCGCTTCGCCGTCCTCGAACAGATGGTCCCGGGCCAGCGCCGCCGCCGCTCGGCGATGTGCCGCCTGCGGGTTGGCCGGGTCGAACACCGCGATCGGCCGCCGCCAGGTCAGCTGCTCAGCGATCGCATGGTCCCCGCCGATGGTCACCTGGCCCTCGGGCCGGGCCTCGCCGTCGGGCGTCTTCGCCCCGTCCGAACGGTCGCCGCCGCAGGCGGCCAGCAGCCCCAGCGCGGCTGACAACGCCAGCCCCCGCCATGCCACCGCCTTCGCCCGTCGATCGATGCCCGCGTTCAATCTTCGCTCCCGTGCCCGACGGTCACCGTAGCGGGTCACGCCTGACCCGGACCGCACTCCGGTAGCATAACGGCCCCTCACTTCCGGACCGAGCCCGTGCCGCGCTGGATCGACACCCCCGCACCGCTGAACGCGCTGCACGACACGCTCATCGCCGCCGCGTCCGCCGGCACCGCTCCCGTCATCGGCCTCGACACCGAGTTCGTCCGCGAACGCACCTACTGGCCGCAGCTGGCCCTGGTGCAGATCAGCACCGCCGACGGCGACATCCTCCTCGTCGACCCCCTGCGCCCCGGCGTGCCCGAGGCCCTGGCCGCGATCCTCGCCGACACCCGCATCCTCAAGGTCATGCACAGCGCCGGCGAAGACCTCGTCGCCTTCAAGCACGCCTGCAAGGCCCTGCCCGAACCCCTGTTCGACACCCAGATCGCCGCCGCGCTCACTGGCGTCGGCGCCGGGCTGGGCTACCAGCGCATCCTGCTCGAACTGCTCGGCGTGAACGTCGACAAGGGCGAGACCCGCTCCGACTGGCTGCGCCGCCCGCTGTCCGAGTCGCAGCTGCACTACGCCGCCGACGACGTGCGCCACCTCCACGCCCTGCATCGCGAGCTGGTCGACAAGCTCGACCTGTTCGACCGCCACGCCTGGCTGCAGGAAGACTGCGCCCGCATGCTCGCCAACGCCGCCCAGGACGACGGCGACCGCTGGCCGCACCTCGGCATGCGCACCGCCCAGTTCCTCGACCGCGACGGCCAGGTCCGCCTGCTGCGCCTGCTGCGCTGGCGCGACGCCTACGCCCGCGACCACGACCGCCCGCGCAGCTGGATCCTCGACAACGAACTCGCCGCCGGCCTCGCCCGCACCCCGCCGCGCGACCTCGCCGACCTGCAGCGCGCCTTCGACGCCTCGCCCAAGGCCCCGCGCAAGCTCGCCGCGCAGATCCTCGCCGCCGTGCAGACCCCACTGCCCGACGAAGCCGACATGCCCCCCGCCAAGGGCGACGACCGCGACCGCGCCACCTACAAGCAGCTGCAGCAGGCCGTCGCCGCCCGCAGCGCCGAACTGGGCCTCCCCGACGGCGTCCTCGCCTCCCGCCGCTGGCTCGAAGCCCTGCAGGACGGCGAAGACTGGCCCGGCGCCCTCTCCGGCTGGCGCCGCACCCAGCTCGAACCCGCCCTGGCCCCCGTCCTCGCCACGATTGGCAAGCGCTGACCCACCGGCTTATACTGCGCACCCGCGCGGGCATCGCCCGCAGCCGCAAGTCCCCCAAGGCTTGCCGCACAGCATCACGGGGCCATAGCTCAGCTGGGAGAGCGCGTCGTTCGCAATGACGAGGTCGGGAGTTCGATCCTCCCTGGCTCCACCAATCCAAGACGCCCAACCGTTCTCGGTTGGGCGTTTTCTTTTAGCGCTGCAAGGGCGAATCGGTCCCCGAGTAGCGGCAGGCCTGCAAGTCTTTCTATGGAATCGCCTCTACCTCGTCGCCCCCTGAAAAACTCCGCCACTGCATGATTTGAAGCGCTTTCCGCCAATTTCATGCGTGCGGACACTGCAGGAAACCGCTATGCACGCACCGGTTTTCTGGCAATTCCGGACAGGGAATGCGGCGAGGCAAGATGGCATCGGACACGGGCAAGCAGCGTGCGGGCCAGTTGTTCCGTTCCCGCCTGGACTCGCAGATCGACCTGCGCCATCCCTTGGTGCAACTGGCCGGACGCATGCCCTGGGCCGAGCTGGATGATGCGCTCTCGGCGACGCTGCCGCCTGCGCCGGTCGGCGGCGGTCACCCGGCGCTGCCGGTGCGGCTGATGGCGGGCCTGCTGTACCTGAAGCACGCCAACGTCCCGTCCAATGAAGACGTGCGCTGGCGCTGGCTGTAGAACCCGTACTGGCAGTTCTTCACCCGCGAGGTGTTCTTCAAGACGCGGCTGCCCTGCGATCCCGGTTCGCTCACGCGCTGGCGCAAGCGGCTGGGCGAGGCAGGGATGGAGGAGTTGCTGACGCAGGCGATCACGGCGCGCGATCTGGAGCGGGCGATCGTGGACACGACGGTCCCGGAGAAGGAGGTGGTGTATCCGACCGACAGCCGCTTGCTGGAAGCTGGCCGTCGCAAGCTGGTGCTGCTGGGAAAGCGGTACGGCATCGCGTTGAGACAAAGCTACGAGCGTGAAGGGCCGAAATCGCGTCGCCGCGCGGGCGGCTATGCGCACGCGAAGCAATACAAGCGGATGAAGCGGATATTGCGGAGATAGAGGACGATTCTGGGGCGCGTGATTCGCGACATCGAGCGCAAGCTGGCGGGCGCGCGCGAAGCGGCAAAACACGCGCTGTCGATGTGACTGGAGCGTGCGCGGCGGCTGCACGCGCAGCGCCCGAAGGACAAAGGGATGAAGGTGTCCTTCGAGGTCCCGGGGGAAATCACGGTGTTGAGGGGGGGAGGTCTACCTGGGGCATCTGGCTGCTAGCAGCCGACGCCCCTTTGGTCATGGCTGCACCGCGCGAACCGGCCGTTTCGGATTGGATGGCCGCTTTAAGCGGTCCAATACGAAAGAGGATGTGGGACTGTGACGGATGGAGCGGGTCGAGAGAGTGGCAATGATGCTGCTGTTCCTGCCCCTTTTGCTGTTCTGTTGACGCGAATTCTTATGAGGTCGATCGGGTTCGATGTGATACAGTCCGCAAAATTATTGCGGCCAACTCCTAAAGGGCCAAGCGCCCGCTCAGGGGGTGGGGTAGTGGTCAGGGCCGGCGCGTCTCACATCATGCGCCCGACCTGAGGCAGGCTGGCAGGCAACCAGAACAGGGACAATCAAGGATGTTGCAGGATCTGCACAGCAGCCGATGGCTGCGTATTGGCGTGTTGATGGCGGTCATGGCGATAGGTGGGTGTAGTGCGCCTGCCCAGCCTACGCAGCCGGTGGTGACGGATTACGGCCTTGGCCCCGACAAGTGGGCGACGGCGTGGCTGATGGCCCGGCATGCTGTACCCGGGGCTGAACTGAAGGTGGTGCCCCAGGGGCAGCCGCTGACAGCAGGCATTGCCTTTGATGTGCCCACCTCGCCGCTGCGCCGCGAGCGCGATCACGCAGCGTTCCAGTCGGTCATGGACCACTATCGGCTGACGGATCCGGCGCTGCTGCGCATGGCGCAGATCGTGCGCGACATCGAGGTGAACTACTGGGGGGCTCCAGATGCCGTCGAGTCGCCAGCGGTGGAACATGCGTTCCGTACGCTCCAGCAGCGACATGGACGCTACTCGGTATCGCCCGAGTGTTATCTGGCCTTCTTCGACAAGGTCTACGCTCAGGTCAAGGCAGGCAGCGACCCGAAGACTGCTGCCGACCCTGCGCGTCTCGACGTCGATTGCCATGCACTGGCCAGCAAGGAGGCGAAGGGCGCATTGGTACCCGAGATGTCGATCGCGACGCTGCTGGCGGAAATGAAGGCCGGCAAGACCGTGCGTTTCGTTGATGTCCGTGAGCCTGAGGAATTCGTCGAGGCGCATGTCCCGGGGGCGTTGAATATCCAGTTACGCGCACTCGATGAGAATGCGTTGGCCAGGATCCGTGGCGCGGACTATGTCGTGAGCTACTGCATCAAGGACTTCCGGGGCTTTGAAATGGCGCGCAGCCTGCGCGATGCCGGGATCTCGAATTCGGTGATCCTCAATCCCTACGGCATCAAGGGTTGGATCGCCGAGGGGCTGCCGACGACTGGTGCGAAGGCATTGTCCGCGCAGGATGCGCAGTCCCGGCTCGGTGAGTGCGTGATGTCGCCCGAAGTCTGCAAGGCGGACGCGGGGGCGACATTGGCCGGAGGAGCGAAGGGGACCAGCAAATGAGCGCCATGATCTCGACTGCACGCAGGCGCAATCTAGCTCTTCTGGCATTGTGCTGTGCGCCGGTGACGGTCTGGACGCTGTCGGTGAACGATCCGATGGCCTATGTCCGCTGGGACGGATTGCCGCCCGGGCAGCAGTGGTATCTCGCCGCGAAGCTCGCAGGTCTCCTGGCGTTCTGCCTGTTCTGGGCGCAATGCGTGATCGCTCTCGCGCGCCATGTGCCGCGACTGTCCACCTGGCTTGCAAGCGATCTTCGCTGGCACCGCAATCTGGGCATCGTGACGGCGCTGTTGCTACTCGCTCACGTTGTGCTCTTCGTAGTGGCGGCATCGCTCAGGACCGGGCATGTGGCCTGGGATCTGCTGTTGCCGGACTTCACGCATGGCTATTACCGATCGAGCGTCGCTTTGGGGGCGGCCGCATTCTGGCTGGTGTGCCTGACCATCTTTGCGGGCTGGAGAACAATGCGGGGCGGCCGCCGCTGGAAACTCATTCACCTGCTCTGGCCGATCGTCTTTGGCCTGGTGTTCTGGCATGCGTTTGCCATCGGCACCGAATCGCGCTACGGCGCGATGCGTTACGTCGTGCTTGGACTGGTCGTCGTGGTATGCCTCATGGGGGCGCTGCGTGCATGGCGCGCAGTGCGTTCCAGAACGTGAATGTGATCGCGTCCTGATCGCAGGATGCCGAATTCAAACCGGAGGTGGGCGCGGGCCTGCCTTTCAGCAGAAGGACGTGTATATGACGGCGAAGTCGAAGTACTCCCGTGGTTTGGCTGGGTCCGCTCCACAGTTTCGGTGGCGTCGATGGCTGGTTGGCTCGGCGGTGATGGCAACCCTCGCGGCCCTGTTTATCGTGCCAGTGACACAAGGCGCGGACGACGATGTGCAGCTGTATCCACTGCCCGCTGTGAATCATGGTCGTCTCCTGCGAGTGACCGGCCTCGCTGAGCCGGGCCAGTTGATCCGAGTTGAAATCGATGGCGCTGTCGTCGCGCGGACGCGTGCCAACGCGAGCGGGGACTTCGTGGCACTCGTGACACCCGCGCCAGGGTTTCGCAAGGTACAGGCGGTCGAAGATGGCAAGCGACTGTATCCTGACCGTTCACGGATCTATCAAGTTCAGCACGCACCGCCTGCGATTCTTTTGCGGGCAAGTCGCGGCAAGGTGCCGGTCACCGGGCGCTCGATGGGGATCATGACCGCCGCGCCGTCGCTGGACACGCCGCCGTCAACCAGCACCAGTAATCCGGTCACCCTGACGGGAACTGCCCCAGGCGGGGCGAATATCAGCTTTTTCGTGAACGGCCGGTATACCCGGCAGGTCGTAGTGCCGGCGAATGGTGCGTTCTCGGCCTGGGTACCATTGGAAGACGGGCAGAACAGCATCTACGCGACGGCCGACGACGGGACGGGCGCAAGTCCGGCATCGAACACCGTGGAGGTGGCCTACACGAATAGCATCCCGCGCAGCTATGGTGCGACGACGATCACGACGCCGACGGTATGGACGGCCGGCAACGCACCGACTTACACCCTGAACGGTGCGCTGACGATCGGAACCGGCGGGAGTCTGTGGATCCAACCTGGTGTCACGGTCAGCGTCTCAGGTAACTACAAGATTCTCGCGGCCAACGGTGAGCTCGCCATCCGAGGGACCGGCTCCCAGCCGGTGACTCTGCGTCCAAGTACGACGGCTTGCACAGACACCACGCCGCGCCGTAGCGACTGGATTGGCGTAGAAACCACCGGGGCGGATGGACGTGTCTCGACGGAACACGCCAATGTGCTCTGTGCCGACTACGGCATCTTCTTCAATGGTGGTACCGGCTCCGTCCGCGACTCGCGGATCCGCAACGGAGGCAATGGCGTGCGCGTGAATCCAGGTTCGCCCGACAGACTGATCTCTCCCCTGATCGCGGGCGGAAACGAGATTCATGGCAATACCTATGGCGTGTACGTCGCAGGTAGCGGCACTGCAAGTTTCAATCCCGCTCCGGTGGTCAACGGAAACAGCCTGCAGGACAACAGCTCCGCGAACTACTACGCCACGACTTACGGCAACCCGGCTGCCGTGGTCCTGAATGCACGCGATAACTGGTGGGGAACATCCGATCCGGTGGCGATCGCCAATTCGATCCGAGATCGCAAGGACAGCACGACGGCACCATTCGTGGACTTCGGTGGCTATCTTGCTGCAGCCGGTGGGCCACCTGCATCGTCCGATGGCACGCTCATCGGGCCCGTCACCACGACCTCGACGCTGGCACCGGGGACATATCAGATGCTGGGCGACGTCGTCGTGAACAGCGGCGTGACCTGGACGCTATCGCCTGGAGCCACCATTCGTTCCATGCCCGGTCGCAGAGTGCAGGTGGCGGCAAGTGGTCGACTGGATGCGATCGGCAGTACCACGCAGCGCGTGCACTTCACGTCGGCCAATCCGTACCCGGCGAAAGGCGACTGGGATGGCATCGAGGTGCTGGAGGGCGGCATTGCCGTAGTTGACTACGCGCGCGTCGAGTATGCCGTGAATGGAATCGACTTCAACGGTGGTCAAGGCACGGTGGCGCACTCGCTGCTGCGATTCAACACGAATGGCGTCTATGTGCGGGCCAAGAGCAATCCGACCATTCATCAAGGCAACCAGATCTCGCACAACGATTACGGCATCTACGTGCATGGGAACTCCGTCGCCGCCAACAATCCGCTGCCGGTAACAAATGGGAACAGCCTGTTCTCGAACGCCTCGTACAATTTCTATACGCGGGGATTCGTGACGCCGAAACCGACACTGGATGCGACCGGCAACTGGTGGGGTATCGCGACTGAAGCAGGTATCGCGTCAACCATCTATACCGCGGGTTCGACGTCGACCGCAGTCGATACCACTGGTTTCCTCTCTTCCGAGCCTGTTCCACAGGCCATGCTGCTGACGGCCTTCTCGATGTCCGCGCAGCAAGTACGACCGCTCATCACAGCGCAGGTCGCGGCGGGTGTCTTCAGTATCAATCGTAGCGGCAGCGTCACCTATCGGGTCGTTCGGGATGCCGACAATGCGGTTGTTCGTCAGTGGACGCAGAGCTATGCCGTACCCGGCCAATTCTCATTCCAGTGGAACGGCTTGGACGATCAGGGAGCGGCGGTCTCTGGGGGGCTGTATCGAATGGTCCTCATTGCGACCGATGGACTCGATCCCTATGTCTTCGACGTCCCGATGCCCTCGACAGTGATTGCGCCATCCGGTTCTCTGAACGCGAGCTACAACCCGTACCTCAATCAGTCCTACAAGGTCAACCTGAGTTTTTCGCAGTCCTCACTCGCGTCGTTGGTGGTGACGCCCTCGGGCGGTACGCCGTTCTATGCGTTCCAGAACCTGCACTATCCGGCTGGCAGTCATTGGATCTACTGGGATGGTCGTGCCCCTGACGGCACGCTCGTGACGGCTGCAGCCGCCACGTTCGCGACCGACGCCCAGGTCATGCGCGCCAACGGGATCTTCGCCTATACCCCAGCCATCACCATCACCGGCACGGGGGCAGCCCCAAACATCGAGGTGAAGTCGGACCCCTATCTGGTGACCCACAGCTTTGACCAGGCATCCAGCATCGTTTACCGCATCGATGCCGACGCCGTGGTCAAAGTCACGATGCTGCCGCCTGGCATTGTCGATCCATCCCATGCTTCGGCGATCGTGCTCTTGAACAACGTCTCGCAGTCCGCGCGCGACTCGAACGGCAATCCCATCGACCATACGGTGATCTGGCGTGGTTACAACGATACCGATCCGAACGGTGTCCTGGTGTCGACCGATGGCGCTTACACATTCGCGATCGAAGCGACCCTGCCTGCGACGGGTCGCAAGACCACGTATCGCGGCGTGCTGAGCATGGTGCAGTGATGCGACCGCTTGGCGTATCCGGCACGAAAGCTGCGTATCGCTGGCCAATGGCGATGGTGCTGTCAGCGTTGCTGCTGGCGGGCTGTCGTTCCGAGCCTGTCGACGCGCCCATTGCTTTTCTTGGCCAACGCGACGGGCTGTGGCAAGTCTGGATGATCGAGCGTCAAGGCGCCGAGCCGAAACCCGTTTCCAGCGAGCAGGAAGACGTCATCCGTCTTTCCTGGTTCCCGGATGGGCGAGAGATGTTGCTCAATCTGCAGGATGGTCGACTGGTCCGTCTGGACATCGAAACCGGTGCTGCCCGCAAGGTCGATTTTCCGGCGCAAGGCGTTGCCGACGCGGTGATCGCGCCGGACGGCCGCCGTATCGCCTACTCGGTCAGCATGGTCGACAGTGGCGACCGTAACGACATCTGGACCTTCGACCTGACGACGCGCAAGAGCCAGAAGCTGACGAACATGCCTGGACTGCAGCACAACCCAGTGTGGAGCGCGGATGGGAAGTCGATCTATTTCCTTTCGGCCAGCAATCCCCAATCCCACGACCTGTGGCGCGTCGATGCGACGACGGGCAGTTCTGAGCAGTTGACGGTGAATGCCCTGTATCACTTCGACCCGGCCGTACGCGAGGACGGCCGCATCGCGTATTCGGGAAACAGCGGAGGAGACTACGATCTGTGGACGGTGAAACCCGGTGGCACGCCGGAACGGCTGACCGAAGATGCCGCGCTGGATGCACATCCAAGCTGGTCGCCGGACGGAAAGGCACTTGTCCTGGAATCGACCCGAGAGGGTGGAATCTCACAGCTGTGGCGGATCGATCCGAAGTCGCGCCAGCTCACGCGGCTGACCAACCTCAAGGGCGGCGCGCGGATGCCGGTCTGGGCGCCGGCGAGGGCCATCCCGTGATGCAGTCCATCAGTCAAAATCGACGAATTCTGGTGCTGTGCTTGGTGGCATCCATGGCGATGCTGGCCGGATGCCAACGCCAAGGCAGCGACGAAGAAGCGTCTTCGAGTGCGTCAAGCCAGCCCGCAGTGGTGATCGCCCAGGTCCGCACCGATCGCATGGCGATCGATCCCGGCAAGTCGGAATCTGTCGCCGTGAAATTCAACCTGAGCGCGCCATCCGATGTCACGCTGTCCGTCCACGATGGACGCAATCGAGTGGTGTTCGAACGTGAAGTCAAGGCGTTAGGGGCTGGTGATCGTCAGATTACATGGGATGGACGCGATCACAAAGGGAGGATTGTACCCCCCGAGGCGTACAGCTATGTTCTGACGGCGCGCAGCGCCAAGGGCAGCAGCAGCCATGATCTGACCGACCTGACGGGTGGTCAACGCATCGAGGCGCGTGACGTGCGCTGGGATGCTGAGGCGGGCCTCATCCGTTATTACCTGGACAAGCCTGCGCGCGTGAATCTGCGACTGGGCATTGAAGATGGCCCCTATCTACGTACGGTTGTCGACTGGGTGCCCCGGCCGGCAGGCGAGCATGCGGAGCAGTGGGACGGGAAGGATGCCTCGGGCGTCCTCGATCTGGCCGGCAATCCCGCGCTCAGGCCGGTTGTATCTGCCTATACCTTGCCGGACAACACGCTGTTCGTGGGCGCTCCGCCCCGGACGGTCCAGTTCGTCGCCGAGAAGGACACGCTGGCGCTGCGTCAGGGAAAATCGGAAGCGCCCAAGCAGATCGCCAATAGGGCCCAGCAGCCGCTCGATACGCGTGGCGATGTCCAGGCAAGTCTAGTGCCTGTGGGGGATTTCAAGCAGGACAAGCAGGGGCGCTGGGTCGTGAGCGGCTTGGTGCCGTTCCGCGTCGACGTGGCCGATGCCGATCGAGAGCGTGTTGTTCAGCGTCGCTTCGAGGCGGTGTACTACGTCGATGGCGTCTTCACCTACGAGAACGAACTGGGCTATCTGCCCATGACGTGGAAGTGGGACAGCAGCAAGTTCAATCCGGGTGAACACTTCGTCACCCTCAATATCCGTGGCTACGAAGGCAACTTCGGCGCCGCCACCGTCAAGGTGCTGGTCGAGCGGGCCGATGTCGCCCCCGAGTCCGGCGAACGTGCCAAAGGGAAGTGATCATGTTGACTCTTTCGACGTTGAATGCATCGGCGACCGAAACCAGCGCCAATTCGAAGCGTCCTGCGCGAGGCTGGCAGGGGCTTGTAATGGGCTTCCTGTGCGCGCTGCTGTTGTCGCCGCTGGTGGCGATCGGGCCGGTGCGTGCGGACGGCATCGGTGGTACAGCCTCGCCGGGCGGCGCACCAGTGGGTCCGGACGGACGACCCTGCACGACAGACGGCTGCTGCAAGGGCAACTCGCAGGGCTCCAATGGCACCGGTTTCGGCGACCCCGTATGGACCTATGACGGCAGTCTGTACCTCAAGTACACCGACATCTCGGTGGGCGCGCACTTCCCCATTCAGTTGACGCGTCGCTACGACAGCAAGTCGGAGTACGACAGCGCAGTCGGTTACGGCTGGTCGCACAACTACGACAAGCGCCTGTTCGAGTATCCGGACGGCTCCATCGTGATCCGTACAGGCTGCGGTAGCCGCAGTCGCTACGTATATTCCGGTGGCGCCTATGTATCGCCGGCCGACGGTGCGACTGGGCAGTTGATCGCAAGTTGGGGTGGAAGCTACCAGTTTGTCTATCGTGATGGTGCGCGCGATATCTACGACTCCCGCGGCTACCTGGCGGTCCGAATCGCGGCCAATGGCTGGCAGCAGGAATTGTTCTATGACGAGCGCAACCGTTTGCCGTTGATCGGCACGTCAAGGCGCGGTGTCGATCCGAACAAGCCGATGCTTGTGGCATACCAGCCACGCCTGACGCGAATCGTTGAAAAAAATCAAGTTGGTCAGCCGACTGGTTATGCACTCGACTTCGAGTACAACGACACCACGGGTCGCCTGACGAAGATCGTCGCCAACGATGGCCGCGAGGTGAACTATACGCACGATGTCCATCAGGGCGCGACGCGCGGCAACCTGGTGGCTGTCTCGGGCCTGACCGATTACAGCCAGACCTTTGCCTACGCCGATCCCAACGATCAGCACAACGTCACGTCGATCACCAGCGGGACCGGCGCGGTCACGGTGGTCAACACCTACAATGCTTTAGACAAAGTGACGAAGCAGGTCCAGGGCGACAACGAATGGACCTTCGCGTACCCCTCTGCCAATACGACCACGATTACTGAGCGGGTCGATCTGGGCAGTACGACCAGCGTTCGCACGACTACCCAGATCTTCAATCCGGGCGGCTACCTCAACAAGGAGATCGATGCGCTCGGCAACGAGGTGCGTTATACCTACGATGCCAATGGTGATCAAATCCGTCAGGAACTGTGGGAAAAGCAAACCGATGGCAGCCTGACGCTGCTCAAGGCCGTGGACAGCACCTATAACGGGCAGTCGCAGAAGCTGACCGAATCGGTCACGCTCGACAGTGGCGAGGTGATCACGACGACCTGGACCTACACCAGTGGCTGGGTGTCGAGTCAGCAGATTACCTCCAGCGCCAGTCCGCAGGTGTTCCGTACCGAATACAGCTTCCTGTTCGCGGGGGGGCGTCCCGCAGCCGTTACACAAGTCCGTCAGCGCAAGGATGACGGCACCTTCGCGACAACGGCATACACGTACTGCACCGGCATCGACGTCAATGATCCCAACGGGTTCTGTCCGGATCGCAGGCTGGTCAGGCAGATCGATGGCCCGCGAACGGATGTCAACGATATCGTGACCATCCGCTACTACACCACGACGGAAACCAGCGGCTGCGTCTCCGGCAGCGAGCCGTGCCATCGCCTCGGCGACCGCAAGGAGATCGAGAACGCCATCGGCCAGAAGATCGAGTTCCTGCGCTACGACGGCGCGGGGCGTCCCACGAAGATCCGCGACGCCAACGGCGTAATCGCCGAGATGGTCTACCATCCCCGTGGCTGGCTGCTGCAGCAGATCGTGCGTGGCCCGGATGACGGCGTCACCACGGACGACCAGATCACCACGTATACCGTGGATGCGCGAGGCAACCCAACCCGGGTGACCACCCCGGATGGCAACTACGTCGATATGACCTACAACAATCGCGACTGGCTGATGACCGTGCGCGATCAGGCGGGCAACGAGTTGCGCTATACCTACGACTCGGCAGGCAATCGCCTGACCGACCGTGCCTATGACCCCGGAAATTCGCTCAAGCGCACGCAGACCGCGGTGTTCGATCGGCTCAATCGCCTGACAAGCGTGACTGGCACGACGAGCACAACGAACACGTTCACCTACGACGCGGCCGGTCGTCAGACGAAGGTCACTGATCCGAATGCGGTGCAGACACTCAACCAGTACGATGACCTGGATCGCCTGATCAGCACCATTTCCGACGGTGCGAGCGGCGGCCTGCAGATCACCACTGCGATGACCTACGACGCGATCGGCAACCTGCGCTCGGTAACCGATCCGAAGAATCTGACCACGAGCTACACCTTCGATGCGCTGAGTCGATTGACCCAGCAGGTCAGTCCCGACAGCGGCACCACCAGTTTCACCTACGATAACGCGGGCAACCGTCTCAGCCAGACCGACGCCCGAGGCATCACGGCCACCTATACCTACGATGCCCTCAATCGCCCGCTGACGGTCACGTACCCCAATGCCGCCGAGAACGTGGCTTATGCGTACGACACTGTAAACACGGTGTGCGAGGCAGGGGAAACGTTCGCTATCGGTCGCCTCAGCCGTATGACAGATGAAAGCGGCACGACCGAGTATTGCTACGACCGATTCGGCAACATCACCCGCAAGGTCCAGACCACGGATGGCCAGGTGCGGGTGGTTCGTTATGGTTACAGCAAGAGCAACGCTTTGGCCAGCCTGACCTATCCGGATGGCACGGTTGTGGACTACGTGCGCGATACGCAGCACCGGGTCCAGGAAGTCGGCGTGACCGCATCAGGCGGCACCCGTCAGGTGCTGGTGAAAAATGCGGCTTACCTGCCTGCTGGCCCTGCCAGCAGCTGGCAGTACGGTAACAACCGTACCCTGACACGCGGTTATGACCAGAACTATCGCGCTACGACCGTCTACGACGCCGGACCGAACACCAGCACCACGACGACAGGACAGCTGGACGATGGCCTGAACATTGGCTACGTCTACGACAATGCCAGCTATCTCAAGGAGATCCGTGCAGCGAGCCTGTCGTCGACGACCACCCGTGCGAAGTTCGACTACGACACCGTTGGCCGTCTGCTGGCGCGCAAGAACATCAGCAATGTCATCCAGGAGAGCTACACCTACGACCTCACCGGCAATCGCGAGAGCATCACGGTAGGCGGTTCGACGACGACTTACGGTTACGCGCCGACCAGTCATCGCCTGACTTCCATCGGTGGCGTGGCCCGCACCTACGAAGCCAACGGCAATCTCAGCACCGTGGGTGGAACAGCGAAGGAGTACACCTACAACAACGCCAACCGGATGAGCATCGCCAAGGCGAATGGCGTCATCCAGGCGACCTACAAGTACAACGGCATGGGTGAGCAGGTGCTGCGCGCCACCAGCGTGACCACGCGGTTCGTGTACGACGAGGGCGGCAACCTGCTGGGCCAGTACGACAATGCCGGCAACGCGATCCAGCAGTACGTCTGGATGGAAGGCGTGCCGGTCGGCGTGCTCACCGGCAGTGGCACCAGCCAGGTCATGCGCTACGTGCAGACCGACCAGCTCGGCACGCCGCGCGCGGTGGTCGACCCGACCCAGCAGCGTGCCGTGTGGCGCTGGGACGAGAGCCTGGAAGGCTTCGGCGACACCGCACCGAACACCGACCCGGATGGCAATGGCCAGACCTTCGTGTTCGACCTGCGCTTCCCGGGGCAGCGGTACGACATGGCGAGTGGGTTGTATTACAACTATTTCCGGGATTACGACCCGGCAAGTGGAAGGTATACGCAGTCTGATCCGATTGGCTTGTTGGGCGGGATCAATACCTATGCTTATGTAGGCGGTAATCCATTGAGCCACCTTGATCCGCATGGACTCGCATGGGGGGACGGGGAATTCACTCTCGGCGACTATTACTTCGGACCGATAGTGGCAGCCAGCGAGATGATGAATTTCGATCCGAGTTTGCCGGCGGGCTTGGTCGATTTTGTGGCCGGTACTGGTGATGCGATCTCGACGATTCCATTTACCGATTTTTCAATCTCAGCGGCTGCTCGAGAGGCTCTTGGCGGCGACTCGGTTGATCGGTGTTCGGATGAATATCGATACGGCGGATACACAGGCACAGGTATTGCATTAGCGATGGGTGGCGGTGGAGCGCTCAAGGTTGGAAAATGGGGGCTGCAGAAGGTTGCAAGCCGACTTGGAATGGGGCCGTTAACAAATTGGATGAGACTGAAAGGTAGTTACAGTATGGCGGGTGGATTTAAAACGAGACTCAGTTTGTCTTGGGGAGCTTCTCCTGCAAACAACTTTAAATACGTAAAGCAGATTCCCAATTTGACCATGAGAATTGTGAATCAGTTGGCTCGTGTTTCAAGAATTCCTTTACCTGGCTGGCGATTTGCAGATGCAGGGCATCTGCATATATGGAGGTGAAAAATGGGTCGGCTTGCTTTTGGTAAGCTTCTATCCCGGAGTGAAAGCGCTGTAGTAGGCGTTGAATTTGATGGCGCTGTTGACATGGCGCTAGTAGAGCATCGAGTGTCGAGACTCTCTGAAGTGCTGACTTTGAAGAAAGGCGTATCTTGCTTTGTTCTTGGCGATGGAGGAATGCCGCTAGGAACATACCAAGGTCTTTCAAAAATCAACGGTATAAAGCTGTTAGCAAAATCAAGCCTTATGCCGTCTGCACTTTTTTTTCTGAGAGGCTTGGTAGCTAGTGAATGTGGGCTTGTGAAGGTGGAGGATTTTTCTTCGCTTCCGCTCGTTTTTGGAAAGCTAACTGAGCAATCAATGGCAATAATTTTCGTTCTTCCCTGTGAGGCGGAAGTCGCTTTTATAGGCAGAGCAAAAAAAAGAGATTCTAGTCTCGGTTTTGATTATGGAATGAGGGAGATAGATAGTCATTTGATTTATTTGGTCGATGCAGATAATTCGGAATCGAAAACTGGGTCCGCAGAATATTTTTCATGCGGGATTTCGTGTGAAGCCGATATGGTGAAAATTTTTAGTCCATAAGGCCTGTAACTCGTACAAACCGGCGTGCTGGAGCACGCCCTAAGCAATCTCATGTAGCGTGCGCCCTGGCGCACGGGATGCACGAACCACAAACCCCGCCTTGCCCGGCGGGGTTTTGTTTATGCGTGACCCCGCCGCGTCAGAATAGTTGTCGCCTCAATGTACAAGTCGGGTAATTACCCGACACCCGGGCCTCGGCAGGAGCGGTTACGCGGCGAGTGTGTCGGGTTCGTTTTCGGTTGTCACTTCGTGCTCGGGAACGATGGGTGGCAA
>SCMT01000050.1 GCA_005502915.1 Lysobacteraceae bacterium 2PB
CAGCCTGCACGAAGTCCGGCGTATGACCGAGGACTGGCGCCACCGTTACAACCACCATCGCCCGCATCGATCGCTGGCCGGCCTGTCGCCGGTCGCCTTCGCTCGGGCACAATTCCCGTCAACCTCTACTTCTGCATGACTCGAAGAAACGAGGACGCTTCACCCGGGTTCAACGTTGACATGACAGCGTGAACCGAGCGGGCGATTTATAGTGTCGGCATGACATCCGTCGTTGACATCGCTGTGCGCTGCCCTGCCTGTCGCGGGCTCAATCGAAGTTCTGCCGTCGCATCGACGATGTCGAACCTCGTGTTCGCCTGGAGCGACGGATATTGCATGCCCTACGGCAGTGATGTGTCGTTCCTCCGTTGCGGGGTGTGTGGGCAATGGGGCGCGAAATCTTCATTCGACTTCGCCGGATGCATCAATCACGGTTGTTATGATCTTGACCTCCGCCTGACCACCATTGGGCCCGAGCCGCTGAAAGTAATGAAGCGTCTTCGCGCGGTGTATGGCTGGGAACTTGCCGAAACCAAGGCTCGCCTCGCATCGCTGCCCATCGAGCTGCCGACCATTCGGCTTCCGGAGGATGCCATCAAGCTGCGGGACGCGCTCCTCGAAGATGGCGCTGGGTGCGACATGGAGAAAGTCTTCACCGAGTCGCCCGATCCTCCGGAGCGGCTGAATGCCCCTTGGGCATATTGTCCGACGCACCCTTGCGAGCTTTCCGAAGTTGTCCATCATGGAATGCCCGATGAGTGTGCCGTGCGGATCTATGTCTATCAGTTGTCAAACGCGGCTTATCGCCATTCGAACCTGGAGTGGGTCGGTTTGATGGCGCGGACGCCGTTCGAAGTCGAGAACATTCGCGCATTGCTCGGGCTCATGGATTCTCGTGACGAAGTGCATTGGCTATTGCGCGCAAACATCGCTCGTGAAAGCGGTGATTTTTCCTTGGCTGCAGAATTGCTTGGCCAGAGAGAGCCGATGGACGAAAAATATTGGCATTCGTGCTTGCTGTCACTGGTATCCAGGCAGATTGAACACGTCTCAATTCTGCAACTTCCGAATGCCGAAGTTTCGTCGATCGCATAACTTGCAAAGGTCGCAGGCTGGGTCATCGACCCAGCGATTTTCTCGGTCGGTCATTGCCGGGTCGATGACCCAGCCTACAAGTCGTGATGACCTTCCTGATAGGTGCCCACCGTTGCCGGCCCATCCTCGCACCGTGCTCGGCGCGTCGAGATTGAGGTGAGTTGCGGTGCAAACCTTGACGCGGCTGCGCGCGGCGCGCGTGAGACATCATCGTCACGCCACCCTCCCATCGTCATCCCGGCGCAGGCCGGGATCCCGCTTCATGGGTTTCAGGCAATTCAAGAGCTGGGTCCCGGCCTGCGCCGGGACGACGAGGGTGGGGGATGTCCAGGGCGACGACCACCGTGATTGCCTGGGGCGCGGCGGCTATGCTGTGCGTCCGACCCTACCTGCCAGAGCCGCCTTCCGGCGAGGACTCCGATGTTGCGTGGTGCGTTCAGTCTGCTGCTGTTGATCGCTGCCATGTTGATGGCGGTTCCCGCTGTGCAGGCGGGGACGTGTCCGGACATGAAGACCCTGTCCTTGAGCGCGTTCATGGGTGGAGAGGTTCCGGCAGACATTCCTCTGCAAGTCAGCGTTCCGGCCGACTATGGCCGGACGGATCTTTCCGGGATACACCCTGCTCGTTCCACCTGGTTGACGCTGGAGCGTGCGGCCGTTGCGAGGCGGGGCGGCGGACTCGACGACTTCATGTACGGCACTCCGGCGGTCGGTGTCGTGTTCGATACCGACACGCTGGCATTCATCGACGCCGATGGGCGCCATTTGCGCGACATGATGGAGTCGCTTCCTGAGGCGAAGGTCAGTCTCGCCAAGGTGCGGGGTGGCATGGTGCTGGTCGGCGAATCGAAGAACCAGGCCGGCGACCGCATGTCATACGTGGCCTATGTGGCATTCGACGATCAGCCGGAGGTGCTGAGGCTCGGCTATCGGCCGCGCGCGGACGATCCGGCATCCGGCGAGTGCATCTGGCAGGCATTCAGGACTGCGTTGGTCGGCGACGGCTTGGGTGTGACCGTGTACTCGCCCACAGCGCAGGGTGCGGGGCAGGCCGTGATGGCCCACGCAGACTGGATCGCCGACACCCGACGTTGTCCCGTGGATTTGATGGGCAAGAGGCAGCCGGTCGATGTCGGTGAGGACGACTGCGCCTGGACCGATGGCCGAGCATGCCTTGCACGATGCGAGTCAGGTGATGCGGGCGCTTGCTTCTGGTTGGGGAGGGATCTGCTGGTACGCGATCAGCCGCAGCCCGCCGAAGTCCTGATGTCGCGTGCCTGTCGATTGGGCGTTGCGGAAGCATGTACCCATCGCGCGGCGGGCCAGCTTCGTCGGGATCGCCAAGCGGTTGAAGTGCAAGCCTGCGCGCATGCCAGTTTCGAGAATGCCTGTCGCATCGGCGACGCCTGGGCTTGCACGATGCTGGGCGGTCTACTTTTCAGGGGCGAGGGCGCGGCGCGCGATCTGGACAAGGCAAGAACCGCGCTGGAAAGAGCCTGCGATCTCGATCCGGACACCGAAGCCTGTGATTCGGCCAAAAAGACCCTTGCACGATTGGATGCTGAAAACCAGTAGCGAATCAGGCCATACCCGCACATGACATTCCGCCACACCATCGAAACCACTTTTTCCGGGCGCGCATTCTTGCGCCCATTGTTCTATTCCTGTCTCGACGGGCTGAGATTCGAGCTGTCTGAAGGCGAAACTGCAATCGATCGCTTCCTCTCGGCGCACCGCAAGGCATCCGAGATCTGCGCGGATATCTTCGACGAAAATGACAGGTTGACGGTCTGCCTGCACTCCTACCACTACGACGAAAGCCGATTTTCGTATCGAGACGTACTGCGATCCCTGTCGGATGCCGGCATCAGGATTCCTGCTCTGCGGCAGATGTGGTCGACGGGCCGCGACAACGAGGGTCTGTCATCGGTCTATCTGGCATTCGAGGCTCCGGTGAATCGGTTGCCGAATCTGCTGTGGTGCGCGCTGGCTTCGGACTTCGGTTCGATCGAGCCCAGTCCGAGCTGCAATGTCTACCTCTTCAATCTGGAGAGGAACTTGCTGGCGTTTCCCTATGACGACCGAGGCATGGATGTCGTGGGTCCGAATCGGAAGCTGCTCGCCATGCTTTATCGGAAGCACGCTGCTTATCTGCTCGATCAC
Organism: Lysobacteraceae bacterium 2PB; assembly: GCA_005502915.1. Classification (GTDB taxonomy): domain Bacteria; phylum Pseudomonadota; class Gammaproteobacteria; order Xanthomonadales; family Xanthomonadaceae; genus Lysobacter_I. Next base: position 3,259 of record SCMT01000050.1, read on the forward strand.
GACATGCCGACGATGCGGCAGTCATTCGAAGGTGATGCGTGAAGGTCGTGCCGCATCTGCACGCCGCGCGCGGAGAGAAATAGTCGCCATGCGCGCCTCCCTACGTCATCCCGGCGCAGGCCGGGATCCCGCTTCATGGGTTTCAGGCAATTCAAGGGCTGGTTCCCGGCCTGCGCCGGGACGACGAGGGCTTTTGCTGTGTGATTCAGTCGCGGACAACGGCTTGGTGGCTCTTGACGGCCCTGTCGCGTAAGCATCAAACGGGCGCAGGCGACGCGATGCTGCGTCATCGTGCATTCGGTGGCAGCGGCCAGATGATACCGATCTGATGCGTCGCGTTCGTCGGCAGATGCCACACTGTACGGTGTGCGCTTGTCGTCGATCTCACTGAGAACGGTGCCGGGCGTCCGGATCTGGCCGAGTCTGGCATGAATCCGTGCATGCTCATCCCGTGCACGGGTCGCTTGCACGAGGAACGCGATCGGTCTGCGGAACAGGGGAGGTGGCATCGCATCCGGACGACGAACGTCCTCGCGATGCCCGTGGAAAATCTACTTCAACTCCCCAACGCAAGGAGCATCCCATGTCCGATCAGGAACAGTCCGCAGCCGATTTCCGCGTGCCCGATGCGCAGGACTTGCCACCATTCCGCCCCGTGCGATCGCGCATACGCACGGCGCTCACCGGTGGACGGCGTATCGGCACCAAGCTCTTCGATAGCGCCGAACACTGGTCCATCGTCGACGGCATGTTGTTGCCGATGGCGGATGGCCGCCTGGCGAACGCAAGCAGCCATCTGTTCAGGATGGACAACGGCATGACGCTGACGTTCGGACAGATCATCGCCCTGGCCGGCGACTTCTATGCGCTCTACAAAGCCCCCATCTCCGACCAGCCGGATATGGAGAAGGCGTTCATGGAGACCTTCAACACGCTCAACCTCAACCATGACCGGGATGAGACGAAAAAGATCCTGTCCATCATGGAAGAGGAGTTCGCTGCGATCGAGGCGGCCATCCTGGCCGGAGAATCGCCACACGAGGCCTATGTGCGCGGTGCGGAAGGCTGGGACACCGCCTACAACATCGCTACGGGCGGAGGCGAGCATTACATCTTGAAAATCGGTGACTGGGGACGCTATCTCTGGATCGCGGCGACCAACTGGGACCATTTCGGCGAGCATGCGCACAAGGTCTACCGGGCGGGTCTGGAAGTCGCCATGCAGGAGGCCGCCGCCGCATCGGCGGCGTCAGGCGAGCAGCGCGACCGCAAGCTGCAGCGGGCCTATGCCCTGCTGGCATTCGCCTGCCACTATTTCACCGACAGTTTCTCCGCCGGCCACATGCGGACTCCGCGTCGGCATCTCCACACGTTCCCGAGCGGAATCATTTCGACCGCGTCCTTCGCGGCCGATGTCTGCGCCAAGTCCATGCATGCCGAGGACAACTACAATGGTCTCTGGGTCGACAACGAAGCCGGCGATCGCTGGATCGCCTACGGCGATGATCGCTACTTCGACGATGCGAACACGGCCAATCGCCATGTGATGCGCGCTGCCGTCCGTGCCGCGATCGCCGATGTGCATGCCGCTTTCCAGCAGGGCGCCGTGCTGTCATCGCCGAAATCGCCGACGTTTCTGCCTCGTGTGGCCGGCTCGCAGGACAAGTCCAATTACTCGCCTCTGTTCGTCCTCGATAACGATGCGGTCCTCGTTCGCGTGCCGATGTCCATGCTCGACACGTATGCATGGCGTCCCATTCTCGATCCGTGGTGGATCGTCGCATTGGAGACGCGCTCCCTGGCCTCGGAGACCCGGGTCGGCGCGCCGCCGCTTGTCGCCAACGCATCCGGCCCCCATGTAAATGGAACCGGGCTGGTGTCCACCTGGTTGTCGCCGGTTCCCGTGCAAGCCAAGTACGGTGTTCCGCTGAGCACGGATGCGACACCGGCACTCGCTTCCTACCGTGGCCAGCTATGGGCTTGCGTCAAGCAGGGTGAACAATTGCTGGTGGGCATCCACCACGACGGCCGCTGGTCCGACTTCATGCCCATGGCCGTGCCGGGCTTGCAGATGCATGCAATCACCGGGCCCTGCCTGGTCGAGCAGGGAGGCCTTCTCCACTGCTTCTACGCCGAAACCGGAGGCGCACTGCGCTGGCTGCAATGCGATGGCTATGTGTGGCAGGACAATGGCATCGTCGAGGTGGACGGCCGCACGGTGCGAACCGATGCGACGCCGACAGCTGTGTGGCTGCCGTCGAAGCAGGAGCTGCACGTCTACCACAAAGGATATGCCGTCGATGTACTTTACTTCGCATCCTGGCAGCGACTGCGAGGTTGGTACATCGATCAACCGGTCAACGCCGCTGCGCAGAAATATCCGGCGATGACCGATGATCAGCCTGTCGCGGTCGGGATAACGTCCCTGAATGTGCACGGTTTCATGCACTTCCGTGCCCATGGGGGGCATACGATCTACTGGATCGGCATCGACGAGGGTTCTAGTGCCATCGATTTCATCGGTAACGAGCCGGTGCTTCTCGATGACGGCACGTCCGTCGAGACGCGACAGGCTGTCGCTTCGGCCGCCCAGCCCGGCAGTGCCAATGTACTGTTGGTGTTTCCGCAGGGCGATGATGGCCAGTTGCAATCGCTCATGCAGTTCATGGTGCCCATGAGCAGCAGGCCAAGGTTCGAGCAGTTGGTTCCCGTGGTTGCTGCCGATGGTACGCGCATCCGCAGTCGCCTGACGCCCGCCTTGACGACCCACGACGATCGTTTCTGGCTCTGGACGGTCGATGGCAAGGACGGGCAGATCATGGAATCGATCGGCATGTTCGGTTGATCGAAGGCAGCCGCTGCTCAGGCGTCGCGCTGGCGATCGATCAGGACGCAGTTCCCGCGCGGGATGACGAAGACGGGGCGACGAACGAAAGTCGGATCGCGGACAGCGGGCGCGGCATCCGGCAGCGTCGATGCCGGGAGCATGACACCTGCGACGGACGCGACCGATCCTGTCATCGGCGTGTCTCGGGGACATTCGCTATGATCCGGGGCATCGCGACGGATCCACGTCGCCCCGAATGGACCGGCACCCTCTCTGACCCGGCCTCCTCGCCGGGTCTGCCATGGACGCAACAGGAGCACGACATGGACGCATCCCACACCCTCGACGCGACGATCTTCGCCCAGGCGGCCGCGCATCCGGCGAAGACCGCGGTCATCGACGGCACGTCGCACATCGATTACGCGCAGCTGGTCGCACGCGCGTCCGCGGTCGCGAATGCGCTCGATGCGCACGGCGTGCCGCCCGGGTCGCTGGTGGGGGTGTGCATGCAGCGCGACTGGCGGCTGGTGGCGACGCTGCTCGGCGTGCTGCGCGCGGGCTGCGCCTACGTGCCGCTGGACCCGGGGTATCCCGCCGAGCGCGTGCGCTACATGCTCCAACACTCGCGCGCGGCTGCGGCGATCGTGGACGACCATGCCACGGCGGCGCTGTGCGAAGGTGTAGGCCAATGCATCCGCCACGATGCGCTGCACGATCGCGACGACCACGTCGCCGGCATCGTGGGTGGGGCTTCGGGTGCGGACCTGGCCTATGTGATCTACACCTCCGGCTCGACCGGGCGGCCGAAGGGCGTGGCGGTTGAGCATCGTGCCGTGCTGGCGATGGTGCGCGCGATGCGCGGGCTGCTCGACGAGGATGAACTCGATGGTGTCTTCGCCGGGGCGTCGGTGTGTTTCGACACGTCGGTGATGGAGATCTTCGGCACGCTCGCGCTGGGCGGCACCCTCGTGCTGGGCAGGAATGCGCTGGAACTGCCGCTGCTCCCGGCCGTGGACCGGATCAGGACCTGCGTGATGGTGCCGTCCTCGATGCAGGCGCTGCTCGCGTCGCATGCATTGCCGGCCGGCATCCGCTGCGTGGTGTTCGGCGGCGAGGCGCTGAAGCGGTCGCTGGTCGATCGCATCCATGCGCTGGACGCGCCACCGCGCGTGATCAACGCCTACGGGCCCACCGAGGACACGGTGTTCTCGACCGCGTGCGACGTGCGCGCGGGCACGGGGGCGATCCCGATCGGCACGGCGGTGCCCGGCTCGCGCGCCTGGATCCTCGACGAAGCGATGCGGCCGCTGCCCGCAGGCGAGGCGGGCGAACTGTACCTGGCCGGCGACAAGCTCGCGCGCGGCTATCTGCACGACGATGCGCTGACCCGCGAGCGCTTCATCGAGCGCGAACCTGACGCAGCGCTGCCGGAAACCCGCCTGTATCGCACCGGCGACCTGTGCCGGCGCAACGCGGCGGGCGAGATCGAATTCCTCGGCCGCGTCGACCAGCAGGTCAAGGTGCGTGGTTACCGCATCGAACTCGGCGAGATCGAATCCGTCCTCGAGCGCATGCCGGGCGTGGATGCGGCTGCCGCCGCCGCCGTGGAAGGCGGCATCGGCCAGGCGCTGCTGGCCGCGTACGTGGTCAGCCGCGACGGTTCGGCGACCGAGCCTGCGGTCAAGCGCTTCCTCGCGCAGCACCTGCCGCAGTACATGGTGCCGCAGGTGGTGATGCATCTCGACGCACTGCCGCGCCTGCCCAACGACAAGCTCGACCGCGCGCGCCTGCCCGGCCTCGACGCGCAGCGTGCGGTGAACGAGGACGACGCAGCGGATGTCGCGGACGCGCATGCGTTCGACGGCGGCGCGCACGACAGAGGAGGGCACGACGCGCTGCTCGCGCTGGTCCGCGAGGAGCTGGCCCGCCTGCTGCACATCGCCGATGCCTCGCGCATCCCGGCGCTGTCGTCGTTCGGCAGCCTGGGGCTGGATTCGCTGACCACGCTGGAATTCTGCGGCCGCCTGGGCAAGCGCCTCCGGCGCAGCATCGCCGCCGACACGCTCGCCGAGCACCGCACGCCGTCCGCGCTGGTCGCGTGCCTGCTGAGGCCTGTCGACACGCGGTCGCCGGGCGAAGGCGGCGCCGCCGACAACGCCGGCCACGCCGGCGCACGCATCGCGGAGGACTCGCTCGCCGTCCTGCAGGCGCAGCTGCAGTCCAGCCATCCCACCTTCCAGGCCGCGAAGGCCCCGGCCTGGTGCGCGACCGACAAGGCGCGCTTCGTGCGCGAGGTGATGCGCATGGTGAACGACCAGCGCCGGAACCCCTACGGCAAGGTGCTGCGCACCGGCAGCGCAACCCGCGGCACCGTTGCCGATGCCTACAACGACGAATCGCAGGACGCGATCATCTGGACGACCAACCTCTACCTCGGCCTGAACCGCGACCGCGAGGTCATCGCCCAGGCGCGCGATGCGCTGGAGCGTTACGGCACCGGCATGGGGACCTCGGCCGCGGCCTCGGGCATGACCGACCAGCACCTGGCCTTCGAGCGCGAGTTCGCCGAACTGGTCGGCAAGCCCGCGGCCTGCCTGTTCCCCACCGGCTACACCGCGAACGTCGGCGCGGTCGCCGGGCTGCTGGGCCGGCACGACGTGGTGGTGATCGACCAGCTCTGCCACGCGTCCATCGTCGACGGTGCGCGCCTGTGCGGCGCGACCGTGCGCAGCTTCCGCCACAACGACGCCGCCGACCTCGACGCGGTGCTCGCCTCCGAGTGCTCGCCCTACCGCACGACGCTGGTCGTGCTGGAAGGCGTCTACAGCATGGGCGAGGGCGCCGCACCGGTGGCGGAGATCGTGCGCATGGCCAAGCGGCACGGCGCGCTGGTGCTGGTGGACGAGGCGCATTCCTTCGGCTTCTACGGCCCGCGCGGCGCGGGCATCTGCGCCGCGCAGGGCGTGACCGCGGAGGTGGACTTCATCATGACCACGCTCAGCAAGGCGCTCGGCAGCCTGGGCGGCGTCGTCGCGGCGCGCGAGGAACATGTCGACCTGCTGAAGTCCTCGGCGCGGGCCTACATCTTCCAAGCCTCGATCAGCCCGGCGGACACCGCCGCCGCGCTGACCGCACTGCGCCGCATCCGCAGCGACGACGCGCTGCGCGAACGGCTGTGGGACACCACGCGCTACATGCGCCAGCGCTTCGTCGACGCCGGCTACGACCTCGGCACCGGGGACGGCCCCATCGTCACCCCGCATTTCGCCGACAAGGACAAGCTCTACGCCCTCGTGCAGGCGCTGTACCGTCGCGGCATCCAGACCTCCGCCGTCACCTATCCCATCGTCGAACCGGGCCGCGGCCGCCTGCGCCTGATCTGCTCGGCCGCGCACACGCGCGAGGATGTCGACAGGACCGTCGATGCCCTCGTCGAGGCGGAACGCGAAGTCGACCGGCAACTTGCCGAAGCACGCAGCGGCAGCACGGCGCCGCGCGATGCGGACGCACGGCTGCGGGCCTGGGCCGATGACTTCGCCGCGCACCTGCGGGAGTCCATGCACGACCGGCGGAGCCACGCGCCGGGGGCGATCCCCGACCTGGCCATCGCCATCACCGCATCCGGGCACGGCGTGCCGGTTTCGCTGGTCCTGCGCGATGGCGCGATCGCCGTCCGTGACGACCGCACCGACGGACTGCCGGCGTGCACGCTGCGACTCGACGACGACGCGGCGCTCGCGGCCCTGCAGTCTTCCGACGTGCAGGCCCTGCTGCATGCCGTCTGCAGCGGCCATTGCACGCTCGACGGCCAGGCCGAGCCCTTCGTCTGGCTGGTCGGGCGCATGGTGGAGCGACGCGAAGCCTCGGTTGCGGCGTGAGCCGGGGCCCGGATGAGCGGTATGCTTGCCATGCGTCGAGGTCTGTCCTCGCCGGGAATCCAGGCGAATCCGTCGCGTCCCGTTTCGAATCGGGTGATGTCGAGAATCCGGGAAAGGCGCGCGGGTACTCCGCTTGCAATCTTCTTCCATGACCGAAACATCCCATTACCTCCACCTCCCGCCCGGCAGCCCGCCCCCCGACATCGGCCACCTGGCGCCCTTCCGCGCGGTGGTCATCATCGAGGCGCAGGTCCGGGTCGACTGGCAGTGGCAGGTCAGCGACTGGCTGGTGGCGTCGGGGTGCCTGTACATGATGGCCTGGGGGCATGACTGCACGACCTGGGACGATTCGGTGGATATCGCGAATCTCGAAGCCTTCGACTACGGCGACATTCCGGAGGACCGCGATGTGTGGACCACGTGGCACAACGATCAGCCGTTGGGCGAGGTCTTCGATTTCTGCAAGCGGCTTGCGAGGCATCCGGTGGTGGAGTTGCCTCGGGTGGTGCTGGTGCACATCGCGGCGCAGGGTGATGAGGCAGGCATGCTCGGGGCCTACGCTGCCGCCTGATGGTGGTTGATGGTTGGTGGGCTTCGCTGTGCTCAGCGCCAATGGAATGGACTCCTCCCACTTCTTCGGCATCTAGGTGCCAGACTGGAAGGACGTTGAACCACCAGTCGCGAAGCAGGAGGAGTCCGCCATGCAGATTACCCGTATCG
>SCMT01000051.1 GCA_005502915.1 Lysobacteraceae bacterium 2PB
TTCAGGATGCGGGCAAACATCCGAGCAAACCCATCCCCACCCAAACCCTCCCCTTGAAGGCGAGGGCTTCAGAGCAAGAGCCAGAGACTCACACCAGCCCGGTCGCGTAGTACGCGCCGATGATCACGAACACCGCGGCGGTCTTGATCAGGGTGATCGCGAAGATGTCCTTGTAGGCCTGGCGGTGGGTCAGGCCGGTCACGGCGAGCAGGGTGATGACCGCGCCGTTGTGCGGCAGGGTGTCCATGCCGCCGGAGGCCATCGAGGCCACGCGATGCAGCACGTCCATCGGGATCCCGGCGGCGTTGGCGTTCGCGATGAAGGTGTCGGCCATCGCCGCGAGCGCGATGCTCATGCCGCCCGAGGCCGAACCGGTGATGCCGGCCAGCGAGGTCACGGTGATGGCTTCGTTCACCAGCGGATTCGGGATCGAGCCCAGCGCGTTCGCGACGACGAGGAAGCCGGGCAGGGCCGCGATCACCGCGCCGAAACCGTACTCGGAGGCGGTATTCATCGCGGCGAGCATCGCGCCGCCGACGGCGGTCTTCGCGCCTTCCGAGAAGCTCGCGGCGACCGGTTTCCAGGCCAGCACCAGCACGCTGAGGATGCCGACCAGCAGCGCGCCCTGCACGGCCCAGATCGCCGCGACCTTCGAGACCTCCTGCACCACCGGCGCGGCCTTGCCGATCACGGCCGGGATGAATTCATGGCTGGTGCCGTAGACCTCGGGAATCCACAGCGTCAGCAGCTTGTTCACCACGCCGACCAGCAGCAGCGGCAGCAGCGCGACCAGCGGATGCGCGAGGCGCGATTCGGCGAAGGGCGCGGGCTCGTTCACCAGCGTCGCGGGATCGCCGTAGCCTTCGCCGTTGCGCTTCGCCACGCGGCGGTGCCATTCCAGATAGCTGAAGCCGACGACGAGGATGAAGACGGCACCGATCGAGCCCAGCCAGGGCGCCGCCCAGGTGGTGGTGCCGAAGAACGAGGTCGGGATGATGTTCTGGATCTGCGGCGTGCCCGGCAGCGCGTCCATGGTGAAGGTGAACGCGCCCAGCGCGATCGTGCCGGGGATCAGGCGCTTGGGGATGTCGCTCTGGCGGAACAGCTCGGCCGCGAACGGATACACCGCGAACACCACGACGAACAGCGACACGCCGCCGTAGGTCAGCACCGAGCAGACCGCGACGATCGACAGCATCGCGCGCTCCGCGCCGAACAGCTTGATCGCGGCGCTGACGATGGATTTGGAGAAGCCGGAGACCTCGATGAGCTTGCCGAAGATCGCGCCGAGCAGGAACACCGGGAAGTAGAGCTTGAGGAAGCCGACCATCTTGTCCATGAACAGGCCGGTGAACATCGGCGCGACCAGCGAGGGATCGGTGGCGAGCACCGCGCCGAGCGCGGCGATGGGCGCGAACAGGATGACGCTGTAGCCGCGGTAGGCCACGAACATCAGGAAGCACAGGGCGGCCAGGACGATGAGGAAGGACATGGGGCGGGGCCGCGCAGGCGTGGGGAGGCCGCGCCAGTGTCGGCAGGGCAGGCGACACGGCCCATTGTCCGAAGGTACAAGTGTCCGCCGTGGCTGCCGGGCCCTAGGCTTGCCGCACCCTGGCCGCCTAACGTCGGTGGCTTTCCGTTGAGGACCGATCCATGCGCCGCACCCGTACCGTCGAAACGCTGTCCCCCGCTGCCCTCCGCCGTGCCGCGATCCGGCACAGCGGCCTGAGCCTGGCCATCGCCCTGAGCCTGTTCGCCCCGCTGGGCCATGCCCAGGAGGCTGCCGACGCCCCGGCCTCCGAATCGGGCACGCTGGACACCATCAAGGTCACGGCGCGCAAGCGCGAGGAAACCCTGCAGGACGTGCCGGTGGCGGTCACCGCATTCACGCCGGACACCCTGGACAAGCTCAACGTCGAGGACCTCAGCGATCTCGATGCGCAGGTGCCCAATCTCACCATCTACGCCGCGCGCGGCTCCAGCAGCACCGTGACCGCCTACATCCGCGGCGTCGGCCAGTCCGATCCGCTGTGGGGCGTCGATCCGGGCGTGGGCATCTACCTCGACGACGTGTACATCGCGCGTCCGCAGGGCGCGCTGCTCGACGTGTTCGACATCGGCCGCATCGAAGTGCTGCGCGGCCCGCAGGGCACGCTGTACGGCAAGAACACGATCGGCGGCGCGATCAAGTACGTGTCGAAGCCGCTGCCGGACTCCTTCGACGGCTTCGCTTCGATCACCGTCGGCACCGACAGCCAGTTCGACGTGAAGGGTGCGATCGGCGGCCCGATCTTCGGCGAGAACAGCGGCCTGCGCGCGCGCGTCGCCGTGGCCAGCCTCAATCGCGACGGCTTCGGCGAGAACGTCAACACCGGGCAGCCGGCGAGCGACAAGGAAATCAATGCCGTCCGCTTCAATCTCGGTGCCTACGCCGGCGAGACCTTCGACGCGCAGTTCACCCTCGACTGGATGGACGACCAGTCCGGCGTGCGCGCCGCGCGCATGCTCGCGCCGAACCGCTTCGCGCCGACCGCGCAGCCGCTGGACAGCCGCTACGACGTGCGCAACGGCATGCCCAACGTCAACGACACCGAGATGAAGGGCATGTCCGCCACCTTCAACTGGCGCCCGGCCGACGGCACGGCGCTGGAAGGCTGGGCCTTCAAGTACGTGGCCGCGCGCCGCGAGTCCGACACCGAGACCAACATCGACTTCGACACCCTGCCGAACAAGATCGCCGACGTGAAGGCGTTCTACAGCGACGAGCAGAGTTCGCAGGAGTTGCAGGCCAATTACGACAAGGGCGGTCGCGCGCGTGGCGTGATCGGCCTCTACAGCTTCGACGGCACCGCCGGCGGACGCGTGCTGAACAACTTCTTCAACCTGCTGTTCGGCGACACCCAGGGCAAGGTCGACACAGAGAGCTTCGCGGTCTACGCCGACTGGACCTTCGACCTGACCGATCGCCTGGCGCTGGATGTCGGCGTGCGCTACACCGACGAGGACAAGCGCGCCCGCGTGCTGAACCGTGGGTATTCGGACGCCACCTTCACGCGTCCGATCAGCGTGGTCGCGAACTTCGACAAGACCATCAACTTCAAGAACACCTCGCCGAAGATCTCGCTGGACTACCAGGTCAACGACGACATCATGATCTACGGCCTCGCCAGCCGCGGCTTCAAGTCGGGCGGCTACAACATCCGCGCCCAGGCCACGGCCGTGCCGCGCTCGGCCGAGCCCTTCGACGACGAGCAGGTCGACAGCCTGGAAATCGGCAGCAAGATGTCGCTGCTCGACCAGCGCCTGTTCCTGAACCTGTCGGCCTTCCACAACAAGTACAAGGACATGCAGCTGTCGGTGTTCACCGCCTACGACAGCAACGGCGACGGCATCGACGATGCGTTCTTCGGCGACTTCACCAACGCCGGCCAGGGCACGGTCAACGGTCTGGAAGTCGAGTACCAGTGGCTGCCGACGACGCACTGGGCGATCACCGGCAACCTCGCCTGGCTGGACGCGAAGTTCGACGAGTACATCTTCAAGAACGTGAACATCGCCGACCAGCAGGAGTTCACGAACGCACCGGAATTCTCCGGCGCGCTGAACGTCGAGTATCGCACCACGCTCGGCAGTGCCGGCAGCCTGTCGGCGCGCCTCGGCTACAGCTACCAGAGCGAAGTCGTGGCGACGACCGAAGTGGTCCGCGACCCGGTCACGGGTGCGACGGCCCAGCCGATCACCCAGGACGGCTACGGCCTGCTCAACGCCGGCGTGATCTGGAAGCCGAATGCGTCGTGGACGCTGTCGCTGCAGGGCACCAACCTGACCGACAAGGAATACCTGACCACCGGCTACAACCTGGTCTCGTCGCTGGGCGTGCTCACCGGCTTCTACGGCGCGCCGCGCCAGTTCTCGCTGACCGCGCGCTACGATTTCTGATCGTCCGCACCGGCGGTCCCTCTCCGCCGGTCGGTTGCAGATTCCGCATCATCGCCCCCATGTTGCGTGCACGCCGTCCCCGCGAAAGCGGGGGCGGTTTTTTTCATGTGTGAGCAGATGCTGCGGTTGGCGTTGAGGTATCCCAACGTTATTTCTCGATGGATCATCGAGTTGGATTTGTGATTTCACCCTTGTAATCCTGAGCCGAAGGCGAGAGATCTGCTTGTTGCTTCTCCAACTCTTGCGGAAAGGTATTCCAGCCATCCTGTATTTCGCTCGCTGTCGCGAGCGAGTTACTTTTCTTTGCTTGTGCAAAGAAAAGGTAACCAAAAGAAAGCACACCCCGTCGGTTGCGCCCGGCGCTGCGCGCCGGGTCCACGGGCTTCGCGGGGTTTTTCGACAAGACGTCCGTGTCTTGTCGAAAAACGCGCGGCGTCCTGCCGCGCGCCCTGCGGGCCTGATCCGCGAAGCCCGTCGCAACCAGGGGCCCCGGTAGATCAAGATCAAAAACAGCGACAGCTGACAGATGCTTTAGTGGGCACAGGATTGCGAGGATATACAACGAAAAAGTGAGGGCTCATGCTCAGTGTCTCAGGGCTTGAGGATGTCGCTGGCGTTCGCGGTGTGAAAATGTCGCTTGAACGGCACGCCGTCGATGGCGGGCTCGTCGAGTTCGCGTGCGTAGCGATGGCCGGCGTAGACCGCATGCGCGATCAGTCCCGGCGCCAGCGCGTCGCCGATGCGGGTCACCGTGCGGATCCCGGCGTCGGCCCAGTCGGCCTCGCGCGCGGCGATCGCGTGGTACAGCGCGTCGTCGGGCAGGCGCGCAGTGATCGCCACCACTGCCGCGCAGTCGAGCGTGCGCGGCTTGCCGCTCCACGCGTGTTCCAGCGACAGCCTGCCATCGGCGAAGCCGGTGACGCTGTGCGAGACCACCTGCTCGACGCCGAGTTCGGCCATGCGCCACTGGATGTGGCGATAGTCGAGCGTATGCGCGCTCCACGAGGCGATGGTGTCGTCCGGCGTGACGTAGAAGACCTCGCGCCCGGCCTTGCGCAGCGCTTCGGCGATCACGCTACCGGTGTGGAAATAGTCGTCGTCGTACAGCGCGACCGGGCCGTCGGGCAGGCGGCCATCCATGATGTCGTCGGGCGTGAACACCGCCGGGTTGTCGACGAAATCGCGCAGCGCCTCGCCGTGCGTGCGGCCGTAGCCGTCGCGACGCCAGTGGCAGCCGGTGGCGATCACGACGTGCTCCGCGCCGAAGTCGAAGACGTCCTGCGCGGTGAGCAGCGAGTCGAGATAGGTCGCGACGTTGTTCATCCTGCGGATCTGCCCGAGTCGCCAGTCGCGCACGCGCGCCCATTCGGCGAGGCCGGGCAGGCGTGCTTCGCGGGTCACGCGTCCGCCGAGTTCGCGCCGCGCTTCCGCAAGATGCACCTCGTAGCCGCGCTGGCCGAGCGCGCGCGCCGCTTCCAGTCCTGCAGGTCCGCCGCCGACCACCAGCACCTTCGCGCTCGACTTCGCCGGTGCGATCCGCTCCGGGTGCCAGTCCTTGCGCCATTCCTCGCCCATCGTCGGGTTCTGCGTGCAGCGGATCGGGGTGATGGTGTTGTCGCCGGAGACGCAGAGGTTGCAGCCGATGCATTCGCGGATGTCCTCGATCCGGCCCTCCTCGATCTTCTTCGGCAGGAACGGGTCGGCGATCGAGGGGCGCGCGGCGCCGATGAAGTCGAGCACGCCGCGCCGGATCTGCGAGACCATGGTGTCCGGCGAGGTGAAGCGGCCGACGCCGACCACGGGCTTGCTCGTGGTTTTCTTCACGAAATCGATGAAGGGTTCCTGCGCGCCTTCCGGTGCGAAGCGCGAGGGCACCGAATCGTTGTACCAGGCGGCGACGTTGACGTCCCACAGGTCGGGCAGTTCGGCGAGCATGCCGACGATGTCCTGCGCCTCGGCGCGTTCGATGCCGCCGGGTCCGAGCATCTCCTCGGTCGCGAAGCGGATCGCCACCGCGCAGCGATGTCCGATCGCGTCCTTCGTGTCCTGCAGCACTTCGCGGAGCAGGCGCACGCGGTTGTCGAGCGAACCGCCGTATTCGTCGGTGCGGTGGTTGCGTCGGCGCTGCAGGAAATGCATCGCCAGCGACAGGTCGTGGCCGCAGTAGACGTAGATGATGTCCATGCCGGCGCGCATCCCGCGCAGCGCGGCCTCGCGGTGCCAGCGCCGATAGTTCGCGATGTCGCGCTTGTCCATCGCACGCGCCTGCGCCGGATAGCCGTATTTCGAGGGCTGGTGTGAGGGCGCGATCAGCACCTCGCGCGAGTAGAGATTCGACGCGGTCGGTCCGTTGTGGGTCAGCTCCACCGCCGCCAGCGCGCCATGCGCATGCACCTTGTCGCACATCAGGGCGAGGGCAGGGATGTCGTGGTCGTCCCACAGACGCGCCTCGACGTAGGGCGAGACGTCGCCGGACGGGTGGATCTCGCATTCCTCGGTCGCGATCACCGCCCAGCCGCCCTCCGCCTTCACCTCGCGCATCGCCGCATGCGCCAGCGGCATCGCATGGCCCATGCCGTTGCAGTGCGGCACCTGGAAGAAGCGGTTCTTCGCCGTGACAGGGCCGATGGCCATCGGCGTGAACAGGATGTCGTAGCGGGGGTCGCGCATGAGATGTTTCCGGTGACGTGATCGCCTATTGTGCATGGCCGAATCCTGCATGGGCGTGCGTGGCCACTTGCGCACCGGGCATGCCGGCGGCAGGATTCCCCCATTCTCGCCACGGGAGATGGGACATGCGCATGCGGTTCTGCTCGATCCTCGCCATCGTGTCTTTGCCCGCCTTCGCGCAGGACGCCATCTTGCCGGCCGGTACGCCCGGACAGATGCCCGAAGCGGCTCCGTCCACGCAGGCACCCGTGCAGGACGACGACGCCTACGGAATGAGCAAGGCCCAGGCGATCGAAGTCTGCTATCCACAGGGGCAGCGCGAGTACCTTGCCCGCCTGATTTGCCCAGGGGGCGCGCATCCCACGTTCGAACGCGCCGGCAGCGTCGGTCCGCGCACGCCGCTGCCAGACGACATGTCGGATGCGCAGATCGAGGCTCTGCTTGCAGAGATGAGATCCCCCGGCAAGGCGAGCGGAAGCGGCGGCCCCGACCTGCATGTGGTCGATGCCTACGAGGTCGCATGCGGCGAACAACGGACCCGACTGTATCTGGACATGTACCACTGCGCGTCCGATCGACCGACGCGCGCGCCGAAGGGTTTCACGATCCTCGACTGATCCGGGCTTCGCGGCCATCCTGGGCTCCGGCCGCGCATGTTTCTGGTCTTTCGTTGCGTACAGCCCGTCGGCACGTGATCGAAGGAACCGATTCGATGTCGATGTCGTGCCGCAGTGGCCTGTCTCGCCCTGCGCGCGGGCAGGCCTGACGATCCCTTGCCGGAGCTTCAGGGGCCTGGGGGCCTGGCATTCGCGCCGATGTGCCTCTCGAAGAACGCCAGCATCTCGGTGTAGAGCCTGAGGTTGTTCTCGGGTTTCTCGAAGCCGTGGCCCTCGCCCTTCTGGATGATCACGCCTTCCGGTGGATTGCCGGCGGCGGTCAGCGCCTTCTGCATCGCGACGGTGTGCTCGGGCGGACAGCGCTCGTCATCCGCGCCAGCGGCGAGATAGACCGGAATGCGGATCAGGTGCGCGCGATTCACCGGCGAAATCGCGGCGCGCGCTTCCGGCGTGGCGCCGAGTGCACGGGTGAGGTAAGCGCGGCCTGCCTCGGTGCGCGATGTGTCGCTCTTCTTCATGTCGATTTCCGCATCGTAGAGACCGACGTAACCGAATGCGCAGCGATAGAGGCCGGGGGCCAGGGTAGGCGCCATCATCGCCGCGTAGCCGCCGAAGCTGCCGCCATAGATGCAGATACGGTCCTTGTCGGCATGGCCCTTGTCGATGGCCCACTGCGTGGCATCGATGATGTCGTGCATGATGCCGCTGCCCCACTGGCCATGGGCCTGGTCCTCGAAGGCCTCGCCGTAGCCACCGGACCCCCGGAAGTTCACGCGCAGCACCGCGTATCCCCGGCTGGCCAGCAACTGGGTCTCGGTGTCGAACATCCATCGGTCGCGCACGCCGATCGGTCCGCCGTGCACGCTGACGATCATCGGCAGCCGCTTCCCGTCGCTGCCGTTCGGAAGTGTCAGGTAGCCGTGCACCTTCACGCCGTCGCGCGTGGTCGAGGTGAAGGCGCGAGTCTTTGCCATGCGTTCCGCAGGCAGCCATTCGCGATGGCGCATGAGCAGGCGGGCCTGGGATTGCTCGCGATCGTAGAGATACAGCTCGCCCGGGCTCTGGTCGCTGCCCACGTGGAACAGGAAGCGCCGGCCGTCGCGGGTGGCGCTGCGCGGCGTCACCAGCCTGCGCGGGAACAGTTTCGCGAGCGAGGTGTAGAGCGCAGCGTCGGGGTGTTCGCCGTCGAAGACTTCGACCTTCGGCAGGCCCGCTTCTGTGATCACGCCGATCACCGCGCCGCGCTTGTCATGGGTCGACAGGAAGTATGCGGGGTCCGAGACCGTGTCCTGGAACAGCCTTGTGAAGGCGCCG
Source organism: Lysobacteraceae bacterium 2PB (assembly GCA_005502915.1). Classification (GTDB taxonomy): domain Bacteria; phylum Pseudomonadota; class Gammaproteobacteria; order Xanthomonadales; family Xanthomonadaceae; genus Lysobacter_I. The sequence goes on from SCMT01000051.1 coordinate 8,541, forward strand.
GTCTGCGGGTCGAGCGTGCCGAACGCATGCGTCGAACGCCCGTCGCCGTGCATGACGTAGATGTGTCCCTCATCGGACCAGCCCTGCAGCGAGATGCGTCCGGCTGCGCCGGTGTAGCTGGCGACCAGGGTCCACTCGTTCGGTCCGACATAGCGATAGACCTCCTCGCCGCCGTCGTCGTGCTTGCCGCTCGTCTTGTCCTTGCGCTTGCGACCACCTTCCTTGATCGGGCAGATCGCCAGCACCGGCTGGTCGAGCTTCATCGCCACCTCGCAGTGCAGGCGCGGCGAACGTGTGATCGGTCGCAACTTGCCTTCGAATGTGTCGATCTCGCCGATTTCTTCCAGCAACTTGCCGTCGCGCAGGATGTATTGGTTGACCAGCACCTTGCCGTCGTCGTGGCCGGGCACATCGAGCAGGCTGAAATAGCCGCTTTTGACCGTGTAGGAATTGGCCAGGCTACCGTCTCGTCCTACCTGGATGCGCTTGAATTCGCCGCCGTCGGCGTTGATCGCGGCCCAATGCTCCAGACCGTCCAGTTCGGCGTAGCGTCCCTTCGAGCGCGCCGTCGAGAACAGGATTCGGTCGGGGCTGCTCCACTGCAGGCTGACGAAGCGATCGCCCTTGGCAAGCTTGTTCGCGCTGACCGGCTTCAGGTCGCTGGTGCGCAGCACGATCAGCGTGTCCGCGTCGTCGCGCTCGGCGGTCATCGCCAGGTATTCGCCGGTGGGCGAGATCACCAGCCCGCTGAGGCTGTCGGCGCGGACGAAATGCTCGATCGGGATCTGCGTGCCCTGTGTGGCCTGCGCCTGTGGGGGTGTGGCCTGGGCATGCGCGGCCCAGGCTGGCGTCAAGGCGAGGGCGATGGCAATGGCGAGGACGGCAAGGCAACGCGACGCGCGCATGAAGCGTTCAGGCATGACGGGGTTGTGGATGGCGGCTGGAGCGTGGAAGGGATCCGATCAGCGCCCCGCCCACAGCGCGATGATCGCGGCGATCGCGTACCAGGCCCATTCGGCGGGCTGGTTGGCGAGGCCGAACAGGGTCTGCGCGTGGTCGGTGCCGAGGCGTTGCAGGGCGTCGAGGGTGCGGAAGCCCATCGGACCGCCGACCTGACTGGCGGCGATGATCCAGTTGCTGAACGCGACGGTGGCGAAGGTTGCGGCGAGCGCGACGAGGGCGCGCGGCAGGCCTGGCGCGGCGCGGCCCAGGCGCAGCAGCAGGACGATGTCGATCGCGGCCACGGCCGCCATCCATGCGCACTGGCGGTCGAGGATGAGGGCGAGGAGCGCCCAGATCGCGCTCATCCCGACCACGCCGAACAGGGCGAGGATGACGGGTGCGACGATGCGGTGGCGCGGCGGAACAGGGGCGGCGC
>SCMT01000052.1 GCA_005502915.1 Lysobacteraceae bacterium 2PB
GATCGGGTTGGGCGTGGCGGTGGTGATGACGCTGCTGGTGGGCGTGGCCACCTACCTGTCCACCCGCCAGGTCCTGCGCGGCGAACCGGCGGAAGGCATGCGGTATGAGTGAGTGCCTCTCGTCACCGTGGTGGATCAGGCAAGTGGGCGATGCACCGGTACGCGCACGCCTGATCTGCCTGCCGTACGCCGGAGGCAATGCGCGCGTGTTCCACGGCTGGGCGCAGTCCCTGCCGGGAATCGAGGTGCTGGCGATCCAGGCGCCGGGCAAGGGTGGGCGGGTGCTCGAACCGCCCTGTACCGACCTCGACCTGCTGTGCAGGACGCTGCTCGTCCAACTCGCGCCGCTGTTGAACAGCTCGATGCCGTACAGCTTCTTCGGGCACAGCAACGGCGCGCTGATCGCGTTCGAGCTGTGCTGCCGGTTGCAGGCCGCCGGTGCGCCGATGCCGAGGCGGCTGCTGTTGTCCGCATGCGGGGCGCCGTGGGCCCGTCCGAAGCGGAGCTATGCGACGCTGGACGACGCGGCATTCAAGGCGATGCTGCGCGACTTCAAGGCGACGCCGCCGGAAGTCCTGGAGCACGAAGCACTGCTGGACCTGCTGCTGCCCGGCCTGCGTGCGGACTTCGCCCTCGCCGACGACTACCAATGCCCGTGGCCATCGTTGCGTGGCGTTCCCACGCACGTTTTCCACGGCGCGGAGGACGCGATCCCGGAGGAGCAACTGACGGCATGGACGCAGCGCATCGAGCCGTCGATCGATTTCGAATGCCTGCCGGGCGGACATTTCTTCATTCACGACGAGCGGACGCGCCTGCTCGCAGCGATCGCCCGACAGCTGTCGGACACGCTGCGGGAGCCTCCGGTCGTGCTCACATCTTGAGGTAGAGAACATGGAAAGTGAAAAACACTGGTATCTGAGGCCCGACGTCTACGTCGAGCCGCTGGTGAACCATTGGTACGCATGGCCGAACCTGATCGCGCCGCTGACGTATGCGATGTACATGAGCAAGACGCATCGTCGACTGATGCATTCCTTCGTGAAGAACACGGAGCTGCACATCCTGGCGAACCAGGATCCCGAACTCGCCGGTGGCGGCGAATTCGTCGACTGCAGCCGCGAGCAGCTGGGGCAGGTGCAGGAACTGCTGCAGCGCTTCGACAACGACTACAGCCTCTACGCCGAGCTCGCCGAGGCGATCCGCGAGCTCGACGCGATGGTTCGCGCGCATCGCAGCGGCGAATCCATCGAGCCGCTGTATCCGAAGGTCCCGGAGCTGCTCAAGGGCTACATCGAGCTGCACATGGACCTCTATCACCAGCCGGGGTATCGACTGATCGAACCCCTGCTGTATCGCAGCCGCTATTACGACGAATCCATGCAGTCTGTGTCGCTGGGCATCCTGGCGCCGGGCCAGAAGCGACCGTTCGTGCTCAGCACGCCCCGCCTGGTCGACGATCAGCACCTGCACATCCGCCTGCCGTTCCGCTCGACGTGGTGGGATCGTTTGTTCAGTGCGCGCACCGAGCCGCTGACTCGCGAAGAAATCGATGCCCTGTTCGACGGCATGCCGACGCAGGGCGGGCTCGATCCCCTTTCGTTGTTCACCGACGTGGCGCCGAAGTCCCACCAGGCTCCGGCCGACGGCGTGCGCCTGCGCTACATGGGGCATGCCGGTTTCCTGATCGAAAGCGATGCATGCGCGGTCATGGTCGACCCGGTCATCGCGACGTGCACGGAGGACAATGCCGACAAGACCTATTCCTACGCGGACCTGCCCGAGCGCATCGATTACCTGTGCATCACGCACAACCACGCCGACCACGTGAACCTGGAAACCCTGCTGCAGCTCCGCCACAAGGTCGCCAAGGTACTCGTCCCGAAGAACAACGGCGGCACGCTCGCAGACCCGTCGCTGCGGCTGATGCTGACGCAGCTCGGATTCCAGGCGGTCGAGGTGGACGAGCTGGAGCAGTTCGAGCTGCCCGGTGGCCGCATCGTGAGCATTCCTTTCCTCGGCGAGCACGGCGACCTGAACATCCGCAGCAAGTCCGCGTGGTTCTTCGAGCTCAACGGCAAGAAGATCTATGCCGGCGCGGATTCCTCCAACCTCGAGCCGCGCATGTACCAGATGCTGCACGAGTTCACCGGCGACCTCGACGTGCTGGCGATCGGCATGGAGTGCGTGGGGGCGCCTTACACCTGGCTCTACGGTGCGTTGAACACGGAGCTGGTCCCGAAGAACGTCAAGGAATCCCGTCGCCTCAACGGTTCCGGCTACGAGCAGGCCGCACGGATGGTCGAGGCGTTCAAGCCCGGGCAGATGCTGATCTACGCGCTCGGCATGGAGCCGTGGTACGGCTATTTCATGGGTCTGGAATACAACGAGCATTCCGAGCAGATCGTCCAGTCGACGCGCATGGTCGAGCACTGCAGGACGCTGGGCCTTCCGGTCGAGCGCCTGTGCGGAAAGTACGCGCTTGAGCTTTGAGTCCGCCTTTCGCGCGCCGGCCACGTGCCGACGCGAGTGGCGCTGTTCCATGTTTCTCCTCTCGAGTAATGACTAATGAGAAGTGGTTTTCCGATACTCAAGCGGTTTGCGTTGTTCGTGTTCCTGCCGCTTGTCCTGCTGCTGTCGTGGCTTTACGTGCATGGCCGCCAGGGGTTGCCGCCGCCGTCGCAGGTGGTGCAGGTTCCGGGTGGCGGTTCGGTGCGCATCGTCCGCGATGAGCACGGCGTGCCGCGCCTGCAAGCGGATCGCGATGAAGACATCTATTTCGCGATGGGCTACGTGCAGGCGCAGGACCGGTTGTGGCAGATGGAACTGCAACGGCGCCTGGCCGCAGGCCGCTTGAGCGAGGTCTTCGGCAAGGAACTGCTGATGCAGGACAGCTGGATGCGCACCCTTGGGTTGCGCCGCTCCGCCGAGAGCGCGCATTCCGCCCTGAGCGCACCGGCGCGGCGCTCGCTCGCCGCGTATGCGAATGGCGTGAACGCGTGGCTGGGCGAGGGGCACCCGCTGCCGCTGGAATTCGGCCTGTTCGGCGTGAAGCCGGAACCGTGGAGCGCGATCGACTCGCTGTCCTGGGGCAAGGTGTTCTCCCTGAGCCTGAGCGGGAACCTCGACCAGGAGATCGGCAAGGCGGTCTCCGCGCGCTATCTCGCCCCCCGGCAGATGCAGTCGTTCTTCCCGGGCAAGGTCGATCCCGAGGAGGGCGAAGTCGTGCAGCCGTCATCGCTGGCGTCCCTGACGTCGCTGGCGGCGCTGTCGAGGAATCTCCATCTGGACTGGAACATCGGCGGGCGCGAAGTCGGCAGCAACGCCTGGGTCGTCGCCGGCCGCCACACCGTCGATGGGGGGGCGCTGCTCGCGAACGATCCCCACCTCGGCCTGCAGATGCCGTCGCCCTGGTATCCCGTGGTCCAGCAGGGGGCGCAGCTGCGTGCGCAGGGCATGAGCCTGGTCGGATTGCCGCCGGTGATTTTCGGCCAGAACGGTCATATCGCATGGGGCGGCACCGCGATGATGGCGGACGTGCAGGACCTCGCGGTCCAGCGATTCGATCCGAAGGATCCGGGGCGCTACCTGGCCGACGGGGCATGGCTGCCCGTGGAGCGGCGCATGGAAGAGATCGTCGTCGCGTCGGCGTTCCCGTCCTTCCTGCACCAGAAGCTCAAGCCGGTGCGGATCGAAGTGCGCAGTACCCGCGACGGACCGATCGTCAGCGCGATGCGCGGCAAGGCGATCGGGCAACCGCTGGCCCTCCGCTGGACCGCGCTGCAAGCGGGCGACCGCAGCTATGAAAGCATGTATGCCGTCAGCTACGCGAAGGACTGGGAGACATTCAAGGCGAGCTACCGGCATTACGTGGCGCCCGCGCTGAACATGCTGTATGCGGACCGCGAAGGAAACATCGGCTACCTGGGCATCGGCGCGATCCCGGTCCGGCGCAAGGGCGACGGATCGATGCCGGTACCCGGCTGGAATGCGGATTTCGCCTGGCAGGGCCAGATCCCGTTCGATGCGATGCCGTCCCGCTACAACCCGCCGGAAGGCTACATCGCCTCGGCGAACGATCGCCCGGTCGACGACACTTACCCGTACTTCATTTCCAACGACTGGGCGCCGCCGGCACGCGGCGAGCGGATCCGCGAGCTGCTGGCGCAGGGCATCGCGTCCGGCCGTCGCCTGAAGGTCGAGGACATGCAGAAGATCCAGATGGACGAGCGCAGCCTGTCGGCCCGCCGACTGGTTCCGGTGCTGACCGCGATCAAGCCCGCCAGCGAGGAAGAGCGCAGGGCGCTGGCCCTGCTCAAGGGCTGGTCGGGCGACATGAGCGCATCGAGCGGGCAGGCCGCCCTGTTCAACGTCTGGATGCGACACCTCTCGTCGGCCCTCTTCGGCGGCGCTCTCGGAGAGGACTGGGTGCGACACGACGAAGTGCAGTACGTGCGCAGCGTCCTGAGCATGGCCACGATCGACCAGATCGAACGTGCGTTGACCGATCCGCAGGCGGTCTGGTGCGATCCGAAGGCGCCGGAAAGCAGCCGCCGGTCCTGCGATGGCGTGCTGCGCGCGAGCCTCGGCCAGGCCGTGGCCGAACTGCAGAGGCGCATGGGCGAAGACGAGGAGGACTGGCGCTGGGGCGACATCCACCACGTACTGTACGAGCACCAGCCGTTCAGCAGCATCCGCGGCCTGTCCGGCCTGTTCGAGCGCCGCGTCGACAGCGGCGGCGGGCCCGACAGCATCAACGTCTCCGGTTTCTCGGTCGACGGCACCAATGGGTACATCGGCCATTTCGGCGCCAGCTCGCGACAGGTCATCGCACTGGGTCGAAGCGGCGTGCAGCACCACTACATGAACTCGACCGGACAGTCGGGCAACTGGATGAGCCGGCACTACGCGGACATGGTCCAGCCGTTCGCGCGCGGCGAGTTCTACACACTTACCGTTGGAGACAAGAAATGAATCAGCGCCGCAATCCTGATGAGCGGCCGCGTCGCCGCATCGGCCTGATGTCCGAGTTCGGGCGCTTCTCCCCGGGTCGCGTGTTCCTCGCGGTGCTGGCCGGCGGGCTTTCGGGCTGCCTCTACGCATTGGCGATCCCGCTGATCCTGACGGCATTGCGCGGTCCCGAAGGCGGGCTCGCCTCGGCCGAAGCAAGCGTGCAGATGTTCCTGGGCTTCGAAGTGAGCAATGGCCGGCTGGCGGCGTTCTTCGCCCTCTTCTGCCTGCTCATCATGATCACCCGTGCCACGGCGTCGATCCTCGTGGCGCGCGTGTCGATGGACTTGTCGGCGAGCCTGCGCGAGCGGCTGTGCCAGCGCATCGTCCATTCCAGCTACCCGCAGATCGAAACGCTCGGGCAGGCCAAGCTGACGGTCGCGGTCACCGATGACGTGCGTCGCATCATCGGCGGTGCCGAAGTGGTGCCGCAGCTGCTCATCAACGGCGTCATGCTGGTGGGCATCTTCGGCTTCCTCTGGTACATCAATACGCAGGTCTTCCTCTTCGTGCTGGGCGCGGTGAGCTTCGGCGTGGTGACGTTCCACATCCCGCTGCTGTTCGCGAACCGCTACTTCCATCGTGCGCGCCAGCTCTACGACACGCTGGAGAACGGCGTGCGCGGCCTGATCCTCGGCATCAAGGAGCTGCAGCTCGACCGGCACAAGCGGGATGGCTATTTCGGCCAGATCCTGCGTCCCTGCGAGCGCCAGCTCCTCACCGCCGAGAAGCGCGCCATCACGATCATGCTCGCGGCCAACAGCTATGGCGATCTGCTGTTCTTCTTCGCCATCGGCGCCATCTCGTTCGTGTTCGTGAACTATCACGAAATCTCCAGCGCCGACCTGATGGCCGTGGTGATGGTCCTGCTGTACATCACCGGTCCGATCGCCGTGATCCTCAATACCTTGCCGAGGATGTCGATGGCCGCGGTGTCGCTGCGGAAGATCGAAGAGATCCTGGGCGAGCTGCCGGAGCAGATCGAGGCGGAGCGCCCGCTGCGCCAGCGCGACTGGCATGCGATCTCGTTCGACGGGATCGGCTACCAGCATCGCACCGACAAGGCGCACGACGGTTTCACGGTCGGTCCGCTGGACTTCAGCGTCCGCAAGGGGCAGATCACGTTCATCGTCGGCGGCAACGGATCCGGCAAGTCCACTCTCTGCAAAATGATGTCGCTGCACTACCCGCCGTCGAGCGGGCGCATCCTGTTCGACGAGCAGGTGGTCGACGCCGAATGCATCAACGATTTCCGCCAGGACATCGCGACGGTCTTCTCGGACTTCTACCTGTTCGACCGACTGCTTTCGCCGATCGACGACGTGAAGCTCGAGGCGGCCAATCGCTACCTGCGCGAACTGGCGATCGACCACAAGGTGCAGGTCAAGGACGGGATGTTCTCCACCACCGATCTGTCGGACGGCCAGCGCAAGCGCCTCGCGCTGGTGGTGTCGTTCGTCGACGACAAGAAGCTCTACCTGCTCGACGAATGGGCGGCGGACCAGGATCCCGTCTTCAAGAAGGTGTTCTACACGGAAATCCTCCCCGACCTGAAGGCCCAGGGGAAGGCCGTGGTCGTCGTCAGCCACGACGACCGCTATTTCCACGTCGCTGACCAACTGTTGATCATGGAGGATGGAAAAATCGTCGAGAAGCGTCATGGGCATGAAGTCCCTCATGTCGCAGGCATGGAAGTGGCCGACGCCACGCCCGCCTGAAATCATCGTACGGCAACTGCCGTCACAAGGAGAAAGTGTATGGAATCGAATCATTTCTTGCGGATCGACCACCTGGCGATCGCTGTCCACGATCTTGAAGAGGCCATCCTCTTCTATCGCGACACCTTGAAGCTGCCGCTGGTCGAGCGACGCGAAACCATGGGCAAGTACACCGGCATGCGTTCCGCCGTGATGTCCGCGGGCAACTTCCAGATCGTGCTGATCGAGGGCACCAGCCCCGAGTCGCAGGTCAGCCGCTACGTCAACGAGTACGGGCCGGGCGTCCAGCACGTCGCGTTCGAGGTCCAGGACATCGAAGGCACCCAGCGCGCGCTGGTGGAGAACGGCATGGAGTTTTCGACCAGCGTCCTGAACGCACCCGGGCTGCGCCAGACCTTCAGCAAGCGCGACAAAGTGTCGGGAATGATGTTCGAGCTGATCGAGCGTACCGGCGAGACCGGCTTCAAGGAGGACAACATCAACCGTCTGTTCGAGGAGCTTGAGCGTGCCGATGCTTATTGAGTGGTCGTACGCCAGGCAGTCGGGAGAAGCATCGTGAGCATGAAGACAGGGACATCGCGGCTGGCCGTGATGAATTTTCTCAACGAGGTCTCGGGCGATTTTCCAGACGCCATTTCCCTGGCGTCGGGGCGTCCTGCAGAGGCCTTCTTCGACCTGCAGCGCTGGCTCGATGCCATCCCGCTGTACCAGCGCGAGTTCGCGTCGCGCCGTGGCCTGTCGCATGCCGATGCGGGACGGCTGCTCGCGCAGTACGGGCGGACCAACGGCATCGTCAACGAGGTCATCGCCGGGCAGCTCGCCCAGGACGAGGGCGTTCGTGGCCGGAGCGAGCATGTCGTGATCAGCGCGGGCTGCCAGGAGGCGCTCGCGCTGTGCATGCTGTCGCTGTGCGAAGACAGCAACGACGTGGTGATCGCGCGCGATCCGACCTACATCGGCATGACCGGGGTGGCGGACCTGCACGGCATCGAGATCGTCCCGCTGCATTCGAAGGAAGACGACAAGCTGGCGGCCGAGCTGGCCGAGGTCGCCGAGAAGCTGCGCCGCGAGGGCAAGCGTGCGCGTGCGCTGTACCTCATCCCCGAGTTCGACAATCCCACCGGGACCGTGCTGTCGCTGGACGCGCGCATGGCCATGCTGGACGTGTGCGCCGAGCAGCGGATCGTGGTGCTGGAGGACAACCCGTACGGCATGTTCCGCTACGAAGGCGAGCGCATGCAGACGATGTATGCGCTCGATCGCGCGGGTTGCGTCATCTACCTCTTCACCTATTCCAAGACGCTGTGCCCGGCCGTGCGCGTCGGCGGCGCCCTGGTGCCCGACACGCTGTTCGGCGATGCGGCGGCGGCCCGTGCGCTGGTGGCGAACCTCGGCGAGCGGAAGAGTTTCCTGACCGTGAACACCAGCCAGCTCAACCAGGCGCTGATCGGCGGCATGTTGCTGGCGCAGGACGGATCGCTGCGCGAGCTCGTCGCCCCGCAGCTGGCGCACTATCGGCGGAACCGCGACCTCCTGCTGGCCGCGCTGGAAAAGGAGTTCGCCGACCAGCGCGACGTCGTGCGCTGGAATCGCCCCGAGGGCGGCTTCTTCCTCACGATGGACCTGCCGTTCGCGTTCGGGCAGGCGGAAGTGCTGCGCTGCGCACGAGAGCAGCATGTCATTCCCATGCCGCTCTCGTTCTTCTCGCTGACGGGTACGTGCCAGGACAGCATCCGGCTGGCCTTCAGCAATGTCGAGCCGTCGCTGATCAACGAAGGCGTGGCCCGGCTGGGCCGGTTCGTCCGCGAGTGCCAGGAGGTGTGCGATGCAGCGGTATGACGCCCATGCCGTGCATGCCGCGATGGTCGCGCTGATGCGTGACCGCGGGCTTCCGCCGGCGCATGCGACCGACGTGGCCGATGCGCTGGTGGATGCGTCCTTGCGCGGCATCGATACGCATGGCGTTCGGCTGCTCGATTTCTATCTCAAGGAGATCGAAGGCGGTCGCGCGAAGAAGCATCCGTCTTTCCGGATCACCGGCGATTACCCCGCCGCGGCGCTGTTCGATGCCGACGACGCGCTGGGCGTGGTGGCGGGTGCGGCGGCGATGCGTGAAGCCATCGGCCGTGCACGCAAGGCCGGGATCGCCGCACTGGCGGTGAGCCGCTCGAACCACTTCGGCCGCGCCGACTACTTCGCGCGCATGGCAGCCTCTGCCGGGCAGATCGGTTTGGTGTTCAGCAACTCGGATGCCCTGGTGGTGCCCTACGGTGGCGTGGTTCCGCTCAACGGGACCAATCCGCTGGCGATGGCGGCGCCGGGCCTGGGCGAGGACGGCTTCCACCTGGACATGGCGACCAGCCAGACCGCGTATTCGCGCGTGCTGCTCGCGCTTCGCCACGGCCGCCAGGTCGAGCCCGGCCTGGCCACCAACCAGGATGGCCAGGATCTGTCGCAGGGCGGCGAGCTCGGTGCCCTGCAGCCCCTGGGCGGCGTCAAGGGCCAGGGCCTGGGCATGATGATCCAGATCCTGTGCGCACTGCTGTCCAACATGCCGTTCGATGCCGAACTGTCCAATCTCTACCGCGAGCCCTACGACACGCCGCGCCAGATCAGCCACTTCATGGTGGCGATCGAGGTTTCGGCATTCGTGGACCCTGTGGTGTTCAGGACGCGGCTTTCCGAGCTGCTGACGCTCTTCCGGGATAGCCGGCCGGCCGGGGACACCCCGGTCCGCGTGCCCGGCGACCCCGAGCGCGAGGTGGAAGCAGACCGCCGGCGGACGGGCATCCCGCTGGCCGAGGAGGAAGTGGCGATGCTGTCCGGCTACCTGCGGGCGGACGGCAGCCCGGTCGACCGGCAGGGCGTCGCAATGATCTGAAAAAAGTTGAATCCATTCGTGTCCCCAGGCGCATCCAAGCTCCCGAGACCGGCCATGACCTCGGCCGGACAACGAGGAAAGGGATCGCGTGGATATCAGGAGACAGGACATTCCTTCACCCCCCTGGTGGCGACGCCACATGAAGTGGTTGCTGTTGGGAGCAGGGGTGGCGGTGGTCGCGGCGGTGACGATGGGGATGCTGGGCGGTGCTGACCGCCTGGCGTCTCGCGACCGCGTGATGCTGGCGACGGTGCAGCAGGGAGAGTTCGTGGTGCAGGTGC
>SCMT01000053.1 GCA_005502915.1 Lysobacteraceae bacterium 2PB
CGTTTGAGCCGTACCGGCAGTAGCTCTGGCTTCACGCCACCCGCGCACCCACCCACGCATCCACCCGGGTGACACCGGCACGCAGCAGCGTGTCGGCGGCGGCGTGCAGGGTCGCGCCGGTCGTCATCACGTCGTCGACGAGGGCCACGTGGGCTGGCAGCGTGACCCCTGGGCGAATCGCGAACGCGCGGCGGAGGTTGCGCCGCCGCGCCGGGGCGTCGAGGCGGGACTGGGGCGCGGTGTCGCGGACCCGCAGCAGCGCCCGGTCGAGCAGCGGCAGGTCCAACGCCTTCGCCAGCGGCCGGGCCAGCTCCAGGGCCTGGTCGAAGCCGCGCTCGCGCAGCCGGGCGGGGTGCAGGGGCAGGGGAACGAGGGCGCCGGGCCGGGGCGCGTCGGCCAGCGCCTCGGCCATGTGCAGGGCGCAGGCGCGGCCGGCGGCGAGGTCGCGATGGAATTTCAGGCGCGGCAGCAGGCGGTCCAGCGGGTGCGCGTAGAGGAACGCGGCCCGGGTCTCGGTCAGCGGCGGCGGCCGGCGCTGGCAGTGGCCGCAGGCCGGAGCCGGGGCTGGGAGGGGCAGGGCGCAGCGCGGGCAGGCGCAGCGGTTCCACGGCAGTTCGCGCACGCAGGCCGGGCAGAGGTCGTCGTTGCCGGCGCGTTCGCCGCAGACCAGGCATCCGGCCGGCCAGAGGCGGTCGAAGGCCGCGCGCAGGCGGGCCCAGGGGCGCGATGCGTCAAGGTTGACAGGGCTGGACATGCTTTCCAGACTGCCCGTCCCGCTTCGCTGTGTCTGTCAGGAAACCCCGATGTCCGTTGTCAGTGCTTCCGGCCCCCTGCGTCACGACTGGAGCCGCACCGAAGTGGAGGCGCTGCTCGCGCTGCCCTTCCCGGTGCTGCTGCACCAGGCGGCCGAAACGCACCGGGCGAACTTCGATCCCGCCGAGGTCCAGGTCAGCACCCTGCTGTCGGTGAAGACCGGCGGCTGCCCCGAGGACTGCGCCTACTGCCCGCAGGCCCAGCGTTACCACACCGGGGTCGAGGCCACGAAGCTGATGGACACCGACGCCGTGGTCGAGCGCGCGAAAGCCGCCAAGGCCGCCGGCGCCTCGCGCTTCTGCATGGGCGCCGCCTGGCGCTCGCCGAAGGATCGCGACATCCCTAAGGTCGCCGACATGATCCGCGAGGTGAAGGCCCTGGGCCTGGAGACCTGCGCCACCCTCGGCATGCTCAGCGGCGAGCAGGCCACGGCGCTGAAGGCCGCCGGCCTCGACTACTACAACCACAACCTCGACACCTCGCCGGAGTTCTACGGCGACATCATCAAGACCCGCGAGTACCAGGACCGCCTGGATACCCTCGCCCACGTGCGCGACGCCGGCATGAAGACCTGCTGCGGCGGCATCGTCGGCATGGGCGAGACCCGCCGCCAGCGCGCCGCCTTCCTGCAGACCCTGGCCAACCTGCCCGCGCATCCGGACTCGGTGCCGATCAACCGCCTCGTCCAGGTCGAAGGCACGCCGCTGCACGGCACCGCCGAGCTGGACCCGTTCGAATTCGTGCGCACGATTGCCGTCGCCCGCATCCTGATGCCGAAATCGATGGTCCGCCTGTCCGCCGGCCGCGAGAGCATGAGCGACGAGCTGCAGGCGCTGTGCTTCATGGCCGGCGCCAACTCCATCTTCTACGGCGAGAAGCTGCTGACCACCGGCAACCCGGACACCGAGCGCGACCTCGCGCTGTTCGAGCGCCTGGGTCTGCGGCCGATGCAGGTGGTGGAGACCAGCGGCACCGTGCACGCCGACATCGTCGAATCCCTGCCGGCCGGCGACGCGCCCGCCTGCACCCGCGCCGCCTGACCGCATCGCAACCGCACCGCACGACCGAGCACAGCCCATGAGCCGCCCGCGCCTCACCGACCGCATCCTCGCCGCCCGCGTGCAACGCACCCTGCAGGGGCGCGAGCGACAGCGGCGCACGGTCACCCGGCGCGACGGTGTGCGCTATGAAGTCGACGGGCGCTGGCTGACCAACTTCAGCGGCAACGACTACCTCGGCCTGGCCCAGCACTTCGCCGTCGTCGACGCCCTGCAGTCCGCCGCCGGCCGCGACGGCGCCGGCAGCGGCGCCTCGCACCTGGTCTGCGGCCACCATGCCGCGCACGAGGCGCTGGAGAAGGAAATCGCCGACTGGCTGGGCGCGCCGCGCGCGCTGCTGTTCGGCAGCGGCTACCTGGCCAACCTCGCAGTGCTGCAGGGCCTGCTCGGCGAAGACGATGTCTGCGTGCAGGACCGTCTCAACCACGCCAGCCTGATCGATGCCGCGCGCCTGTCCGGCTGCAAGCTGCGCCGCTACCCGCACAACGATGCCGAAGGCGCGCTGCGCCAGCTGCGCACCGTGCCCGACGGTGCCGCCATCGTCGCCACCGACGGCGTGTTCAGCATGGATGGCGACGTCGCGCCGCTGCGCGAGCTGTCGCTGGTCGCGAAGGTCCAGCACGCCCTGCTGTACGTCGACGATGCCCACGGCATCGGCGTGGTCGGTGCCGAAGGACGCGGCTGTGCGGTCGACGCGGGCCTGGCCCCCGGCGATGTCCTCCAGCTCGCCACCCTGGGCAAGGCGCTGGGCGGCTACGGTGCCTGCGTGGTCGGCAGCGAGGACATCATCGGCCACCTCGCCGAGACCGCCCGCCCCTACATCTACACCACCGCGCTGCCGCCGGCGCAGGCCGCCGCGACCCTGGCCGCCGTCAAGCTGGCGCGTCGCGACCACTGGCGCCGCGAGAAGCTGCAGAACCTGATCGGTCATTTCCGTCAGAACGCGCAGTTCCGCGGCCTGCAGCTGCTGCCGTCGACCACGCCGATCCAGCCGTTGATGTGCGGCGAGGAAAAGCGCGCGCTCGCCCTGACCACCGCGCTGGAAGCCCAGGGCTTCTGGGTGCCCGCGATCCGCCCGCCGACCGTGCCCGATGGCAAGGCCCGCCTGCGCATCACTCTGTCCTCGCTGCACACCCAGGCCGAGGTCGATGCCCTGGTCGATGCGCTCAGCTGGGCGCGCGACGCGGTCGAGATGGGCTACGGCAACGCCGGTGCGTCCGGCGCCGCCGTGGCATGAGGCCTGCGACGACGTCGACCGACGACCTCGACGCGCGCAGTCCGGTCTGGGTCGCGCTGTCCGGGCTCTATCTCGATACGGATGTCCGCCTCTTCCACGACAGCATCGCGCGCACGCTCGCCGCATCGCCCTATGCCCTGGACGAGTTGCAGCGGATCCTCGTCGACGAGGTGCATCCCGCGCTGCACGCCAACCTGCTGCAGGTGGCCGGTGAATGGGCGGGCTTCGATGACGCATGGCTGGTCGAACACGTGCAGGCCGTGCGCAGCCGTCCGCTGTGGCTGCGTCGGCTCACGCGCCTGTCGTTCGGCATGGTCCGCGAGCACTGGCGCGCGCTCGAACCCATGATCCGCAAGGCCCGCAACGCATCCTGCGCATGAACGACTCCCTGCACATGACCGTCAGCGGCGATGGCCCGCCCCTGGTGCTGATCCACGGCTGGGCGATGCACGGCGGCGTGTTCCACGCGCTGGTCGATCGCCTGCGCGATCGCCACACGCTCTACATCATCGACCTGCCCGGGCATGGCCTGAGCCGCGACGCCGCCACGCCGCTCGAATTCGATGCCGTCTGCGATGCCATCCAGGCGCAGGTGCCGGTCGCGCCGTGGATCGGCTGGTCGCTCGGCGGCATGTTCGCCCTGCATGCCGCCGTACGCGACTCCACGCGCGTGCCCGCGCTGGTCGCGCTGTGCAGCAGCCCCTGCTTCGTGCGCGGCGCCGACTGGCGCTTCGGCGTCTCGCCGGAGATCTTCCGCGACTTCGCCCAGGGCCTGGCCGACGACTATCGCGGCACGCTCGACCGCTTCGTCGCGCTGGAAGCCTTCGGCTCCGACCACGCCAAGGAAGAGTTGCGCGAACTGCGCGCCGAACTCTTCGCCCGCGGCGAACCCGCCGCGCGTGCGCTCGTCGACGGGCTGCGCATCCTCGAAACCACCGACCTGCGCCCGTTGTTGTCTCAATTACGCGTGCCCAGCCTGTGGATCGCCGGTCGCCGCGACCGCCTCGTCGATCCGCGCGCGATGCGTCTTGCTGCCGCGACCATCGAACAGGCCAGCGATGCGCACGCGAGCTTCGTCGAGATCGAACATGCCGGGCATGCACCGTTCCTGACGCATGTGGACGAGGTGGTGGCGGCGCTGGATGCCTTCCTCGCCGACCACGTGCCGCGATGAGCGCGTCGTCATGAGCGTGTTGCCATGAACGTGTCGCCATGAACCGGCTCTTCGACCCCCGCCAGGTGCGTCGCGCCTTCTCGCGCGCGTCCGCCAGCTACGCCGACGCGGCGAAACTGCAGCACGAAGTCGAAGCGCGCCTGCTCGAATCGCTGGATTTCTACGAGGAAGGTCGCGCCGCCGACGCGAAGACCCCGGCCGTCGTCGTCGACCTCGGCTGCGGCCCCGGCAGCGCCGCGCGCGCGATGCAGCAGCGCTGGCCGAAGGCGCGCGTGCTCGCGCTCGATCTCGCGCTGCCGATGTTGCAGCGGCAGCCGGCGGAAGGCGGGCTTGCGCGCACGCTCGCACGCGTCGGCCTCGGCCAGCGCACGCCCGAGCGCATCTGCGCCGACGCGCGCGCACTGCCGCTGGCCGACCACAGCGTCGACCTGCTGTTCTCCAACCTCTGCCTGCAGTGGGTAGAAGACCTGCCCTCGGTGTTCGCCGGCTTCCGCCGCGTGCTGAAACCTGGCGGCATGCTGGTGATGTCCACGTTCGGCCCCGACACCCTGTACGAACTGCGCAGCGCCTTCGCCGAAGCCGACGCCGTGCCGCACGTCAGCCCCTTCGCCTCGATCGCGCAGGTCGGCGACGCGCTGATCGGCAGCGGCTTCCGCAATCCCGTGCTCGATCGCGACGAACTCGTCACCCGCTATCCCGACCTGCCCGCGCTGATGCGCGAACAGCGCGCCATCGGCGCCACCAATGCCCTGCACGCGCGCCGCCACACCCTCACCGGCAAGACCCGCTTCGCCGCCGCCGCCCGCGCCTACGAACAGTTCCGCCACCGCGACCAGCTGCCCGCCACCTGGGAAATCGTCACCGCCGTTGCCTGGGCCCCGGAACACGGCGTCCCGATCCGCGAAGGCGGCGAGGACGTCGCCCGCTTTCCTGCGAGCGGGATTCCGGTCAGGCGGCGGTGAGCCCGCCACGCCCTGCGCAGGGTGCAACCGCAGCAGGTGATGGCGCCGGATGAGTCTCACCGACGGTGGACTCAACGCCACGCCCGCGTCTCAATTCAGCAAATGCGTGTAGATCTGCGCCGTGGTCACATCCTTGCAGCCACAGCAGCTCCTGCACGGAGCGGATGTTCGATCCCGATTCGAGCAGGTGCGTCGCGCAGCAATGTCGCAACGTGTACAGCCGGATCACTGAGGAATCGTTCAGCCGCTGCGCCGCCTGATTCACGCTGGTGTCGCAGGCCATTGCAACGGATATACCGGCGGATCCAGTACAGGTACGCCTGCTCCGTGCGCAAACTGTAGCGCTTGAGCCGCAATCGCCTGCGGACTTCGTCCAGCAGTCTGGGGCGTGGCGAGCGCTGTTCGTGCGCTCTTGTGGCGGTATCGGAGTCTGCGGACGGCATTAGGCTGCAACCATGCGGGATAACACCGTCATCATGACGATTCACACAAAGGGTTCTGTCGGCGAAAGCCGTTGATCTGTGCAGGAAAAGCCTGATTGACGGTGGCCGGCAGCCGTGGGCAGAATCAGCGCTACGCCCCGAGTTGGGGTCTAATCGTAGTTAGGCCGCTGAACATCCATCAAGGAGTCTGACGTGACCCTACTGACAATCGCGGTCGTGATACTCGGGCTTGCCATCGCTTACCTACTTGCCAGCCTTCCACAACGAGTCGCTCGTGTGCTCGAAGCGCACGAGACGAAGAAGGTGCGCTCGAGAGAGCTAGAAGTCCTTCTTAGAGAGCTCTCCGAGCACACCGAACAGACACGTACAATTCTGGAGCGTGCTGCGGCCCGGCCATCTCTTGCTTTCGAGCCCGAGGAAGTGAACGCGCTGCAACACACAAAGATATTCTGTGAAGCTTCGCTGCCCGGTCTGGCAAAAGCCGCCCCGCTCCTTGATCGCTACTTCAATAACCACTTGGCCGTCGTCAAATACGCCCTTGGTGAAAGCGAACCAGAGGCGGAACAGGGCGTCCGTATCTCCAATGCTCTGGAGGAGATATATCGGTTCTTCGCTGCCCAACGATCGAATGATCCAATAGCGGTCATGGAGCGGCGCTTGGCCACGGGCTACAGTATTTAGTGGCGCGGCAGCGGCCTAACAATTCGTCCAAGCCGACGCCGCTTCGCGGCGCGGCTCAACTCAGGTGTTAGGGCTCACATGGGGTTGATTGCTGCACTAAGAGCTTCCGACTTGCTCGCTGCGCAAAGTGCTATAGACGCGATAGAGGCAGGGTGGTCCGTGCGCGCTGGTCCTCAGAATGTTTCAGTCGATGAACTTGCGAGAATCTATCAAGTTCGTCTCAGCCATCTTCGGCGTAAGAATGGTGCGCATGCTCGCCAACTAGAGCTGGGCACGCTAGAGCTGTTGTCCAAGCTCAGGCAATGCGGTGAGGGTGGCGTCTATTGGACAACTATCACTGGCCCAGAGAGTCATCACTTCCTCGTACTTCGCTGTGGCCAAGCGCATCAAGCAATTGCTTGCTTGCGCGTCGTGAGCGAGGGGACAGTCAGCCCGGAGGCGTGGGCCGAACTGTGGCAAGGTGAGCCCTGACTATTTGTTCAAGCCGACGCCACTTCACGGCGCGGCTTGACTCAGGCGTTAGGCGTCAGCATCCATCAACTTCAGTGTGCGTCAATGAATAGAAATCAGCTTGAGTCCACATTCGACCAGCAGGCTGGAACATACGATCAGCAGTGGGCGAAACTTGCACCGTTTCGAGACGGCATTCACTTGCTGATGGCATCGATCTTTAGCCGCCTCCCTCAAAACGCGCGCATGCTGTGCGTTGGTGCAGGAACCGGCGCCGAGATCCAGTTCCTTGCTGAGCGGTTTCCCGCATGGACATTCGTAGCTGTTGAGCCCTCGGCTGGCATGGTCGAAGTCGCCAAGTTTCGAGCCGAGCAAAACGGGCTGGGCGATCGCTGTACCTTCCACACCGGGTACCTCGAATCGCTACCTCCCTGCGAGGCGTTCGACTGCGCTAGCTCTTTGCTTGTATCGCAGTTCTTGCTTGACCCTCGTGAGCGAGCAGAGTTCTTCCTATCGATCGCACGTCGGCTCAAGCCGGGCGGCATCCTGGCCACGTCCGATCTGGCCTCTGATACGGAAGCCGCGCATTACTCCAGCCTGCTGGAAGTTTGGCTGCGAACGATGACAGCAGCCGACCTCTCCGCAGAGCGGGTTCAGCAAATGCGAGCCGCCTATAACCGAGACGTGGCGATTCTTCCGATCCGAAGCGTCGAAGCCATCATTGCGTCCGCAGGTTTCGAGCCTCCAGTGCAGTTCTATCAAGCGGGTCTCATTCATGCCTGGTACTGCCAGCGCCAGAAGAATGACGCCTGACCATTCCATCGAGGGGATGCCCAACCGGCTGCGCCGGTCGGCCCCACTCATGTCAAACGTTAGGCCTCTATGGCAGCAAACCGGCGCGTATCAGATCTTTTCAAGCCAGAACCGGCCCAGTGGGGATTCCGGGGCGATCCGTATCTGTGGGAGGAGATGGCAACGGCGCTCTCGGACGTCCCTCTCCCATCAGCGGAGGCGCAGCTCAATGCGCTGCTCGAGGAGACGTTCTTGCGTCTGGTCGGTTCCTCGCTGGACTCATCGGCATCCTCTGTGTTTGTAGAGCGGTACAATCATGGGGGCATGTCGTCTGGCCGGGTCAGCCTCGCCTTCTGGCGAGAGACCGGCTTTCCTCTCTTGCGGTCTCGATATGCCGGGGCCTAACAATTCATTCAAGACGAAGCCGCTTCGCGGCTCGGCTTAATTCAGGCGTTAGGCTGCAAATGAAGACTCATTGGAAACTGGTAACAATAGCGGTTCTCCTGGCTCTTTCAGGACCTACTTACGCAAGGGGCGGTGTCGTGATTACAAGAGATGCACTTGTTGAGATGTTCGACGGGATGGCCGAGAACACCACTTGGGATTTGTCCGGCCCTCTGCTCTGAGGCTACTTCTTCACTGACTCGTCCAAAGAAAAGCTCGAGCGTGCGGCTCCGCTGCTAGAGTCACAAGGGTACAAGATCGTAGACATCTATCAGGCAGACAAGGATGAGCCAGATGAGCCAGATCTATGGTGGCTACACGTCGAGCGGATAGAGCATCACACTCCTGACACGCTCAACCAGCGCAACCAGTTTCTGTATCAGTTCGCTGACGAGCATGGCCTTGGCTCGTATGACGGCATGGATGTGGGTCCGGCGCCAATGTAGCAGCAGTTGCCGTCTAACAGTTCATTCAAGCCGATGCCGCTTCGCGGCTCGGCTTAACTCAGGCGTTAGCCCTCGCATGATTCGCACACTTCTGTCATTCGTGTTCGGCGTTGCTTGCACGGCTTTGGTATTTCTTACATTTACGATTCCAAGCGTGCGCGAGAATTGGCGCGCTCAAGGGTTCAACGAGGGCCAAATTTCTGCGCGTTGGGAAATATCCCGGGCGCTCGGAAGAGAATTCCCTGAAAAGCAGCGGAACTGCAAGGACGAGCGCACGCTTTTCGAAGTGAAGACCGTCATCGTTTACGTCGTGGACTGCGAGACCGGAAAACAGATCAGTGTCGTTCGCTAGTCCTTTGCCTCATTTCGTGCTGATGACGAGGGCTAAGCTTTCATTGCAGCGGACGTGCGCCAGCTGCGCTAGGTGATCCGCTGAATTCAAACGTTAGGTCACTCGGCAATGTCATCGCGCGATGAGAAGCAACGAAGAGGCGCTCTCGCTGAAGCTGGAGAGATGGTCCGCGAGCCGAACTTTGATACGACGCCAGGTGCGGATCCTTGGAACGATGTGCTGTCCGAGCTCAATGAGCTCGTGATGCATGTCGTTTCCAGCAAGAGGCAGAATATCCAGAAGGTTCCCAAGTTCTTTCCGGAAGCCGCCGCTTTGACCGAAGCCGGCTCCATGCTCCGGCAACGCGCAAGGGCATCGCGTCCTCAGAAGCAAGGCCGGAGTCACTCTTCCCCTTGGTATACGGACTTTCCATCCAGTTCCAATGGACTGCTGCTGCCGGCCTACTGCAAGTTCTGTTCGGTCGATGAGTTGGCCTCGTATCCCATCGCAGATCCTGAAGGGGGTCGATCCGCTCGATGACCACTTCGGTGATATTGATGTGAAGCGTCCTCGTTTCTTCGAGTCATGCAGAAGTAGAGGTTGACGGGGATTGTGCCCGAGCGAAGGCGACCGGCGACAGGCCGGCCAGCGATCGATGCGGGCGATGGT
>SCMT01000054.1 GCA_005502915.1 Lysobacteraceae bacterium 2PB
GCGCACCCACAGCCCCACCGCATCGCCCCCTCCCCCGCGCGGGGGAGGGCTGGGGTGGGGGCGAACGCACGACGAGCTGTCATTTCCGACAGGCTGAATGCCCGATCGGATCACGACCGCTCCGGTAACATCTCCGGCTGAAACAAGGGGAGCACTAACGCATGGCCAAGCCCACCATCGCCGAGATCCGCAAGGCCATCCTGAAGGAACTAGCGAAAGACGGCACCGCCGTCGGCAATCAGAGCCTGCGCAAGCGCATTGCCGTACGGCTCGATGCCAAAGTGAAGGACGAAGATTACTTCGAAGCCCGCGACGCATTGGTTGAAGAAGGCAAGCTGGAAACCGGTCGTGGCCGCGGCGGATCGGTCAGGCGCGCAGTGCCGCCATCTAAGACGGTGCCGGCCAAACCAAAACTCGCCGCTGCTAAGCCGGCACGCGAACAACAAGCCGCACCGGCGGAAGCAGAATCAACAGAAAAGGCCGACACATCAGCCGCGCTAGCCTCTCTATGGTTCGATGTGGGCCCCTCGGCGATTGCTCCGCCGATGGTGACTCGTGAACAAGTATTGCCGTTGGGAAGCCTTACTTGGGAGAATTTTGAGCGCCTTTGCTTCCGGCTTGCGCATCGCGGCGGCGATGTCGAAGAGGCACGGATTTACGGAGTCCGCGGGCAAGCTCAAGAAGGGATCGATTTGTATGTCCGGCGTGCAACGGGCGAATATTCCACTTGGCAATGCAAGTGTTATCAGGATGTAACAGCCACGGATCTGAGAGATGCCGTCACAAAGTTCTTGGAGGGCGAATGGGCACCTAAAACTAAGCTGTTTCGGCTGGCCGTTGCTCCCAGTTTGAATGCAACGCAGCTCGCTGAAGAAATTGAAAAACAACGAGCACGGTGCCACGCCAAGAACATCATCTTCGAGCCTTTGGATAGGGACAAGTTATCGCTGATGCTGAAAGAGCATCCCGATCTAGTTGACGATTTTTTCGGCCGATCTTGGGTCGAGGCATTTAATGGCCATGAGGCCGCAGTGAGTCTGCATGGTCGTAAGTTGACTCGCGAGCAGAAGCTTGATGCACGCCGCTTCATTCTTACCCTCTACTCCACTCACTTTCAAACTGTCGACGGCGGAATCCCAGCCGCTGCAACCAATTTTCGCGGCGCAGTTAAGCCATTGCCGGTATTTGATCGTTACATCGAACCAAGCATTGAACTCGTCGAATCCATTGTTGAACGAGGGCAGGCATCTAGTTCCCACTCGGCAGGCAATAGAGATGGAGAGAATGAAGGCGTAACAGAGCGCGCTAGCTACGACTCCACGGATTCTGGATTTCGGAAACGGGAGATCCGGACAAAGATGACGCTGTCGTTAGGGCTGGCGGCTAGCGATCGTTTCGTTCTGCTCGGGGGTGCTGGATTTGGAAAAAGCGCTGCTTTGCGAGTTGTCGTTCATTCGCTGCTGAGTAACGACACCCGTTTTCCGGACTTGGCGAAGTCTTGGGGCCAGCGGTTGCCCTTGCTTCTTCCGTTCGGCTTTCTGACTCGTCAATTTGCAGAAGACGAAACAGCTACGATTGAGACTGCTCTTAAGGCTTGGCTGAAAATGCTCGGAGCCAAAAACGATGTGTTAATGCTCCTTGAGGAAATGCTCACAGACGATCGTCTTCTTTTGCTCGTGGACGGCCTCGATGAGTGGCAGAACAGGGAGGCCGCTGTGACAGCACTCACCGCGTTGACGTCCTATGCTCAAACTCGCCGACTGCCACTAATTGCGACCGGACGGCCTTTGGGTTTCGAGCGAATCAGTGATTTCGGTTCTGATTGGAAGCGGGCGGAACTACTGCCGCTCTCCACCGATCAGCAGCGTGATTTTGCGAGCTATTGGTTCAGACACTTCCACGAAACAGCAGGGGCATTAGACGCTACGGCGCTCGATTTGGCTGTTGTGCGGGATGCTAGTGGGTTCTCAAACGATCTTTCTGAAGATCCTGCATTATCCGAATTAGGCGGCATCCCGTTGCTTCTTTCGGTCATGATTTATTTGCGATTGACGGGGCGGGTACTCCCACGCAGTCGTTTGGCCGCAATTGAAGGGCTTGTGAGGGCGCTTTTGGATGATCAGCCTCGCCGCCGCGCACAGGCGGCGATGCAGTGCACGGATCAGTCTGTAATCCGTTCGCTCCGCATACGTCGAGGAATTGAGTATCTCGCTTATCAGATTCATCAGGAGCCAAATTCTGTAGCCATTACAAATGAACGCGCAATGGATCTATTGCTCGACTATTTTCGATCCTGCTTGGAACTAAACTCCAGTGAGGCAGAAGAGTGGGCAGCTCGCGTCTTGGAGCTCGGCCAGAACGAATTCGGCGTGCTTGTGGCTCCGCAGGAGCACCATGTAGGGTTGGTGCATCGGATTTTTCAGGAGTATCTCGCTGCCAAATATCTTGCCAAGCTTTCGCTCGACAGAGTGAAAGTCTACTGTTTCGAGACTGGATTAAAAGCTCCTTGGCATGAAGTTACCTTGACGCTGATGCAGTTGCTGGAGCGGCAGGATGAAGTCGATGGGCTGATTGAAGAACTCCGAAAGCCGGCGTCAGATCACTTGGATGAACCCCTTCAAAAGATCCTGCTTACGCGCTTGGCTGTGGCGGAAACGAATTGTTCACGTAGAAAGGCGCGTGAATTGGTATCGCAGATATTCGAGTGGATTGAATGTGGACGATGGATGCCTCTTCGTCGCTCGTTGGTGCGGGAACTGGCGGCGGGCTTGGAATCAGAGCATGTAAGCGACTTGGTGAGGACGCGGATGGCTCGCTGGTTTCCGGGCAGAGCTCGTTATCTCCGCAGTGTTCCTGCGGTCGCTGCAAAGAAGCCGACGGCCGAGACAGTTTCTGATCTCCGCGTAGCGCTGCACAACTGCGAAAGCAGTTTTGATTACCGTTACATAGCCGAGGCTTTAGCATCCTATGCTGATAAAGTTCCTGAATTGGCCGGCGAGTTTTTCGATATTCTGAAAGGTCCGGCGGAACCAGAGCTGCTGTGCGGTGCTCTGCACGCCCTTGCCACGGGATGGCCTTTGCACCCGGATATTCCTTCGCTCTTAGATGCTGCAAGCGTGGCGCCAGCGAAAGAGCTTAGATGCGCGGCAATTATTGCGCGTTTCAAGCAGGGCGAGCGCACCGCCGAAATCCGCGATGCTCTGGTCGATTTTTGTCGTGAAGGCGAATGGCCATGGTCTTGGGAGAAGGATGTTGTGGCCGCGTTGGTCTCGGGTTGGCCAAGTGATCCTGACCTAAAACAAGCAGCAATTGAGCGTATGAATGGCATCAGCTTTCCCGGTTGTTGGGACGTCAAGCCTGCGATCCACTATCTAATTAAGGCATTTCCGGGTGATGACGACGTGGCAAAGTTGCTGGCAACGCAGTTGACTTTGGAGGGCCGCTATGATCGAAAATTTATCATCCGTGATGTTCATGAAGAACTTCTAGCTGGATTCGCTAAACATCCACTTCTGATTCCTGCTGTCGAAGAATGGCTTGATAAGAATGCTTCCACCCACGACCGGATAGAGATCGCAGTCATGGCTCAGTTGGGGGGTTCTCCAAAATGTAGGCAGTGCTTGCTCGATTGGCTGAGTCGTGGGGAGATCTTGTCCGCGTGGATAATTTCTGCCCTCATGAAGATATCATCACCGGGTGATCCAGAAGTCAAAGCAGCTCTGACTCAATACATGAGCGATGAGCGACGACGTTTTGGGGCGGTGAGATGGATTAGCAGCGTTGTCGATGACTCAAAGGAACTTGGAGTCATGCTGCGAAGCGTGGTGCGCGACGCTCATGTTTTCGATTCTTGTTCTGCGATAGCTGTTATTGTGGAGAGAGAAGGGCGCGACGCGCCCGGCCTGTGGCCGCTAGTCGAGGCCCGGATTACCAACGACAAGGGTGGGAATTACTGGCGATTGGGACATGGCACCCTTCTGAGAATCTGGCCTGAGCAGCCTCTAATTCGCCAGCTGGCAATATCGACCATTTATGCGGAGGACACGTATTTTCCCGTGCTCTATGAGGTCTACGGAGATGATTCTGAAATTCGCCCAATGCTTGATCGGACAATGCAGGTCCTCCACGACGACCTCCGTCTTGAGCTAGTCCGGGCAATTGAGCCTTTGGCTCGACGAGGAGTGGAGCCGGCTGTCGCGATTGTTGCAGAGTTTATAGATGAACCGAATGCGGATGTCCGCACGGTAGCGGCGAGGGCGTATGCCCGTGGCTGCCTTCGCATGGGACGCTCGACTTGTGAATTGACATCAGTTCTGAGTGCAGAGCTCGGTGCATCATTGATTGGTCGAGAAGATCGCCAGCAAGCAGCAATCGCTGCGCTACTCGACCTTGGCCGTGCCGACCATGTGGTGCTGGAGCGAGAAGACGGAAATTCGATCAACCTCAGCACTTACTCAAGTTTAGGCCACAATTGGGAGTTCATTTCAGCAGTGGTCGAACACTGGGAAGAGCTTGTCGCTGCGGTACCAGATGTTTGGACGAGATTCCACCATTCGCCGATAATCGCTACCGAGCTAGCAAAAGTAGGTAAAGGCAGTTATGCAATTGATCAAAGCGCCATTTATGAGAACGCAGTTCGAACGGGGCAGCGATTAGAGGTAGAGCAAGTGCGAGCCCTGATTGCGCTACATGGCCGCAGCACTCTCTTGAGAGATTTGTTCTTGGCCCGCCTGCAGCACTTCCTTGCTGGCGGGCAGCAATCGATGATGGTGGTCGAAAGGGCGGCCTACAATGAAATGGCTTCTTACATCTCTGATCATTACCATGGCGATGTGGCTGTTGGTAATGTGATGGTTTCGGTGGCCCGGTCTGGAATGATTGGCGATGTTGGGTTGATAGCACTTTGTCGCGGATGGCCAGATTCATCTCCAATTGCTGCCGCTACAGTAAATCTGCCTGCATTGATTGATGCTGATGAGCCCGTGGCTGCATGGTTGTTGGCGTCCAAGGCAGATGCAGAACTTATGAAAGGTTATCTCCTGCGCTATCCAGCCAAGTTTAAGAATAATCATTTCTCGGAGGTTCGAGATGGAATCGATGCGGTTTTAAATAGGCTTCAAGCCGACAGGGACTGCCGAGAGCTCGTTGTGGCTGAACTCCATAAGATTGTAGAGATTGATACCCGGGTTGCCCTCGCAAAATTACTCGCGCCGTCGCTACGCACCGACCCAGCATTTCGTTCTTGGGTGTCAGAGCAATTGGGCTGTTTCCGTGAGCACAGGGGCGTCATCTGTCCGTTAGCATTTGATGCAATCTCGAACGCCGTGCGGCCGATTGAGTTCACGCTCCTTGAGGCGGCCTTGACGCGGCATTAAAGATCTTCGCTTAATCACTGAGGATGAAGAGTCGTCAAGGCAGGAATGCTCAGCAAGAACAGTTGCGCTGAATGTGTTGGGCAAGAGAATGGCTGCAGGTCGTTTGTGCAGGTATAGAGAAGTTGGAAGACCGCGAATGCATGCGCATGCTGCGTGACCGTTTCGGTATTCCGGTGCATTACCGGCAGTATCGCGAGGGCACGATCGTCGGCATTCAGGCTTTCGTGGAGCGCGTGACGACGTAGTGAAGCAACACCCACGACAGGAAACCTACAACAATGCGCTTCATCCACACGCTCGCGCTCGCTGCGCTCTGCCTGACGGGGCTCGCCTTCGCTATGCCGGCACAGGCCGGTTCTGAGGAGGGATTCCCCGAGGATTGCACCGGCGAGCCGAGGCCGAAGCAGGTCTTCTTCAACGACTGCATGCGCGGGAAGGAAGAGGCGGTGGCGTTCTACATGGACCGCTACGGCGACCTGTACCCGCCGGCGTCGGTGTCGCTGGATGTGTCGCACTTCATCAACGTCAGGAACGGCCCGCGTCCGTATGTGTCGCCGGGCTCGCCGGAGTTCGCCAGCCTCAAGTCCCTGTACGCATGGAAGGCGGGGCGCGCGCCGGGCACGGACCGGGACTGGCCGAATCTGCTGGCGTATGCCGACGTGGCGGCGAGCGGGGATTTCGAGGCGGACTGGGCGGCGGTGCAGGGCGTGCTGCGCAGGCGCGAGGCGCAGCGGATCTCCGAGCTGGGCAGCGGGTACGACGATGTGGTGCTGCTGATCCACGGCTACAACAACGACCATGCCGATGCGCAGGCGTGGTACGAGAAAGCCGAGGCCAGTTTCCGCAAGGCAGCCGCGCGTGATGGCCGGCTCATCACCTTCGTGCGCATGTACTGGGACGGGCTGAAGGGCACGACGCCGCTGTTCATCTGGGACAATGCGCAGTACAACGGCTACCTGGTCGGGCTGGAGCTGCGCCGCCTGCTGGCCCAAGTGGAAGGCGACACGCCGCTGCGCGTGTTCACCCACAGCTCCGGCGCCTACGTCATCACCAATGCGCTGGGCGATGCCTCGGCGGGCGCGCAGTTCGACGCGATGCCGCCGATCTACCACCAGCGCAGCGCGGGCATGGTGCCCGGTTACGCGCCGCCCACACAACTGCAGGATCTGCGCGTCGCGATGCTGGTGCCCGCGCAGCCGACCATCGCGTTCCGCAACTACTTCCGCAATGCTGGCACCGGCCAGCCCGATCCCGCCAAGCGCGCGATGGTGCCGCAGCGGCTGATCCTCGGCCTGAGCAAGCGCGACGCCGCGACCAACAAGTACGGCGTGATTCCCTGCGGATGGAAGGGCGCCACCTGCATGGCGGTGAAGATCCGGCAGTCGTGCCGGCAGGTCGGCGAAGACCTCGGGATCGCACCGCCCCGGCTGCTCGCCGTGAACTTCGCCAAGCAGGGCCTGCGGCATCCGCATGCGGTGAAGGCGTACATGGACGATGACGAGTGGCCCGAGCTTACACGCGCGCTGCTGGCGCCTGATCCGGGGATGCCGACGGCGACGCCGGAGTTGTGTGCGCTGCCTGTGGGTGCATGACGTTTCGAATCAGCGGTCTGCGACCAGCGCAGCTTGCAAATGCCGTCTTTATCCGGTTACAGCCCATCCTGTCTTTTCTGATAGTGGACGCCGTGTCGCGAGGGTGAAATGCTCGGCTGGCCGCAAGGCCGCGCGTGATGGCCGTTCGCGCGCATCACACCATCCAATACAGGGAAAGTCAGTCATGACGAAGTTCAGGATATGCATGCTTGCGCTGTCCGCGCTCGGTTTGCTCGCCGTTTCCTGTTTCGCTTTCGCGCAATCCGCGCCGCCGCTGTCCTATGTCCAGATCCGCCACGTCGGCTCCAGCAATCAGGGCTGGGAAAACCTGTCGGACAGCCAGTTCTCCACCACGCTCGATCACGGCGGTGCGCAACTGCGCGTGGTGACGGTGGAGGTGGGCTATGGCACCAGCCGCGTCGCCAGGATCAACGGCGTCAACCTGCCGAGCAGCGCCAACTACCAGACCCTCAACTTCTGCGGCAGCAACTATCTGGTGGCATGCTCACCCGGACAGACCATCGTCGGTTTCACGCGCTACTGGAATCTCGATGGCTACCAGGGCGGTACGTTCACCTATCAGACGACATCGATCAATTCGCCATGGAACACCATGAGCGACGCGATGAATATCCTCTGAAACGAAGCAGGACGCATGCGAACGGGTCGCCGACAGGCGGCCCGTTTTCTTGCGCCGCAAGCAGGTGGCTATTTGCGAAGTGATGTCGCCTAGAGCCACCGCACCTTCTTGAGGTAGCGGTACAGCACGATGCAGACGACGGCGACGCTGCCGATGAGGATGGGGTAGCTGTATTTGCCTTTCAGTTCGGGCATGAATTCGAAGTTCATGCCGTACCAGCTGGCGATCAGGGTGGGGGCGGCGAGGAGGGCGGCCCAGCCGGCGAGTTTCTTGACGGTTTCGCCCTGCTGGATGGTGACCATGGAGAGGTTCACGCTCATCGCGGCGGTGAGCATCTCGCGCAGGGTGTCGATCATGTCGTTGAGGCGGACGACGTGGTCGAGGACGTCGCGGAAGTAGAGCTTGGCTTCCTCGGTGACCTGGGTCATCTGCGTGCGGGTGAGCTGGGCGAGGATGTCCTGCAGCGGGGCGACCGCGAGACGCATCTGGGTGAGTTCCTTCTTGAGCTCGTAGAGCTTGACGATGGTGTCGCGGCGCCAGTTGGCGGCGAGGATCTCGTGTTCGAGCGCGTTCAGTTCGTCGCGGAACTCGTTCACGATCGGCTGGTAGTTGTCGACGATGAAGTCGAGGATGCCGTACAGCGCGAATGCGGGGCCCTGGGCGAGCAGTTCGGGTTCGCGTTCGAAGCGGGCGCGGACGTGGCGGTACGAGAGCGAGGCGCCGTGGCGCACGGTGACCAGGAAGCGCGGGCCGACGAAGACGTGGGTTTCGCCGAAGCGGATGTGGCCTTCGACCAGCTGTGCGGTGTGCACGGCGAGGAACAGCGAGTTGCCGTAGGCCTCGATCTTCGGGCGCTGGTGGGCGTGGTGCGCGTCCTCGATGGCGAGGTCGTGCAGGCCGAATTCCTCCTGCAGCTTGTCGAGCTGCGCCTCTTCCGGTTCGTACAGACCGACCCAGACGAAGCTGTTGTCGTCGACCGACAGCACGTCGCTGATCTGGTCGAGGGTGATGTCGGTGCGGACGCCGTCGCGGTAGACCGCGCAGTTGACGACGCAGGAGGGCATGGCGGGGGACGGCGGATTCATCGCGACATCGTGCCGGGGTGGGGCGGGTGGGGCAAGCG
>SCMT01000055.1 GCA_005502915.1 Lysobacteraceae bacterium 2PB
ACCCTGCTGGCGCTGATGGCCGGACTCGACACCCCCAGCGACGGCCGCGTGCTGCTCGACGGCGCGCCGCTGTCGACCCTGGACGAGGATGGCCGGGCGAAGGGGGCGGCGACGCAAGCCCGGCGGGACCCAACTGATGGCATGGACGGTCGGGAGGGGGTGGTGGATGCAGCGGCGGCGCGCGACCATCCGGACCTCCCCCGCCGGATGTCCGCCATGGACGACATCACCCCCTGCCGCATCGACCGCCTGACCCCGGGCGATGCCGGCACGTTCGCCGACCTCAACACCCTCTTCGGCGAAGTCTTCGAGGACATGGAGACGTACACCGCGCAGCGACCCGATCCCGGCTACCTGCGCGACCTGCTCGCCGACGACGGTGTCTTCGCGCTGGTCGCGACCGAAGGCGGAGCGGTGATCGGCGGGCTCGTCGCCTACACCCTGCGCAAGTTCGAGCGACAGCGCAGCGAGGTCTATCTCTACGACCTCGCCGTGTCCGCCGCGCATCGACGCAGGGGCATCGCCACCGCGCTGATCCGCACGCTGCAGCGCCTCGCCGCCGAACGCGGCGCCTGGGTGGTCTTCGTCCAGGCAGACCACGGCGACGCCCCCGCGATCGCGCTCTACACCAGGCTGGGCACCCGCGAGGAGGTGCTGCATTTCGACATCGCGGTGGAGGGTTGAGCAACTGCACGCGACGCCCGCGAACGGCTACGCTGCGCACACATCTTCCGTAGCCGACATCATGATCCGACGCCGATCCGCCACCCTCGCCGCCCTCGCGCTCCTGGCCCTGCCCGGACTCGCGATCGCCGACACCTATCCCTGCCCCAACGGGCCGGCACCGGGCGACCGCCAGATCGGCGTGACCGGCGGTTCGCACGGCATCGCGGCGGTGCCGATCTGCGCAGCCTCGGGCATGGACGGGACGAGCCAGGCGACGCTCGGCCCAACGCCGCCGGACCCGATCCATTCGAAGATCGACGCCGCGTTCAACGCGCTCGAGGCGCTGTCCGGCAATCTCGACCGCCAGGCCGCCCTGGCGAAGGACCCGAAGTTCCGGCGCTACCGCGAAGGTTTCTGGGATCACTTCCGCGCACGCGAAGGCGCTGCGGCCGGCGAATACTGCATGGCGATGTTCGCGAACATCGACGGTATGGTCGCCCTCAGCGGACCGGGCGGCGACTATCGCGGCGCGATGCTGACCTTCTGGGGTCCCGATGTCCCGAAGCCGCGCGAGATGGCGACCGTGCAGGTGAAGCTCGACCAGTTCGACGGCCCCGCACAGACCGTCAAGGCCTTCAACTACACCCAGCCGGGCATCGACAGCGGCGTGATCGCCTTCGCCGTGCCCACCATCGAAGCCGCCCTCGACACCATGGTCGACCGCCAGCCCTTCGAACTCTCGATCAAGGGCAAGCCGGTGCTGAAGATCGAATGGCACGGCGGCCACGCCGCACGCGACCGGCTGCGCGCGTGCGTGAAGGGCAAGTAAGCCGTCGCCGGTGCCGCCGATGACCGATGCCGCGTCGGCGAATGCAGGCCAGCCCGCTGGCCTCGGCGGCTGGCTGTGGCCGGTCACGTGGGCGACGGCGGTGCTGCCGGTGATATCGCTTGCGTCGTTGGTCGCGATTCTCTCCGACGACATATTCTTCATCTTGCGATACGGCGAAATCCCCTACCCGCTTTCGGAACCTTGGGCGCTGCGCAGCATCGGTCTGGAGTTCCTGTTGGTCCTGATCTCGTGGTGGTGGGCGATCGGCTGGTTCGCGCGTGATCCACATGTCATCGGGAAGTCGCCAGTCCTGCTGTTTTCCTGTGCCGGCCTGCTCATCGTGATCGGGTGGATCGAACGCGACCTCGCCGACTATGCGCTGGCATCCGGGACCCTGACTGTCTTTGCCACCGTCATTCTGATCTCCAGCCGCTGGTTGAAACGCGTGCGCAATACCTTCCACCTGGGTTTGATGCCCAGGCACGCCACGGCTTTTCAAGGCATGGTCTTTGGTGGTCCTGGTGATTGGTCACGAGGCCAGTGGGTTCTCCCGGGTGCCTTGTTGTATGCCGGCTTTGCGCTCTTCTTCGAATGCGGAATCTTCGCGGAAGCGGCCTTCCAGGCGAAGCCTCCGCCTCTTCCGGAACCAGTGCTCAAGGATCCCAGGAACACGCTCGCAGCCCTGGCTGCCCTGGGTCATCCAGGACGCTACATCGAAGAATCGCGCATCGCACTGATGCTTTCCCTTGTCGCTGCATCGCTCGTTATCGGCGCATTCACCGGACTTGCGCGCGGCGCAAGATGGACTCCGTGGGTCTCGATCAGCGCCCTCGCTTTCGCGATGTCCGCGCCGTTGTGGATGCGCGTGCGGGACTGGTGCTGCCCGTTCCTGGACGGCCCCGATTTCGATCTCAAGTGGCGCATGTGGTGCGTCGTGCTGATTCTCGTGATCGCTACGAATTGCTTTCATCGCCTGTCTCGCTGAAGGCGACGATTTGACAGCACGGCCAGAGACTCGCGTCGCTCCTACGAAAACAGCGCGTCCTTCCTCCCGCATGAAGAGGAAGGACGCAATTCATGCGGAGCTCACTCGATCCGCACATCATCCAGCACGAAGGTGAACGTGCCCACGGGGTTGCCGGCGGTGAAGGCGAGGCCGCGGACACGGGCGAGATCGGCGCCGGGGAAGTTCTTCAGCGGCACGCGGACTTCGGTCCAGTCGGCGGTGGTTTCGAACATCTGCATGCTCGGCATCTGCTGGTTGCCGTGGAACAGCATCAGCGCGTAGCGGCGGCCGTCGCCGCGCACGCGGAAGACCAGGTCCTTGCGCGAGGACAGGTCGGCGAGCTGCATCGGCACCTTCGACGGGAACACCATCGCGCCGGACCACGGGAAGGCGAAGCCGGGCTTGATCTCGCCGCTGACTTCCAGCGCACCGGCGCTGTCGTTGGCGCCACCGGCGATGCGGCGGATCTGTCCGGTCGATGCGCCGCCGGCCATCTGGTCGGTGGTCGACATCCAGCCGGCGCCGAAATTCGCCGGCACCACGCCCGCGGCATTGCCTGCAGCCTCCGCATCGAAGTCCGACAGCACGGTCTGCGCGGGCAGCGCTTCGCCGACCGGGATGCTCGTCTCCCCGGCAACGGGGCGCTTGCGTTCCACCGCATAGCCGTTCTTCCACACCGTCACGATCGCGCGGCTGGCGCGGATGTCGGTGGTCGGATCGCCGTCGACCAGGACCAGGTCGGCGCGCAGGCCGGGCGCGATGCGGCCGCGATCGGCGAGCCTGAAGCGACGCGCGGGCACGGAGGTCGCGGCGGCCAGGGCTTCGCTTGGCGACAGGCCGGCGCGGGTCAGCAGTTCGAGTTCGCCATGCATGCTGACGCCGTGCGCGGTGCCGGGATTGCCGGCATCGGTGCCGGCGAGCACCTCGACACCGGCCGCGTGCAGCGCGCGCACGTTGGCGATGGCATCGGCAAGGATGGCCGGGTGCGGATCGCCCGCACCGAAGGTGGCCTTGAGGCTGTCGCGCTGTTCCTTCGTCAGCCACGGCGAGAGCGTCGCATCGTCGACCAGCTTCGCGCCTTCGCCGGCCTGCGCCATGGTGCCGATCACCGAGAGCGTGGGAATGACGAAGGCCTTGCGGCGCTTCGCCGCGTCGACGAAAGCGGCGTCGGCGGGTTCGCCGAAGATGTGCACGAGGCCATCGGCGCCGGCTTCGATCGCGGCCGTGCCGTCGCGCAGGCGCGAGACATGGACGACGGCGAGGCGCTGACCGGCATGGGCAGCGTCGATCGCCTGCTTCGCCTGTGCGTGGGAGATCGTCGGGATGCGCCGCGTTTCGCTGTGCGCGCTGAAGTCCTCGAGGATGATCTTGATGTAGTCCGAACCTTCGGCGATGCGGCCAGCGACGAAGGCCGCCGGGTCGCCATCCTTGTCGAGTGTCGGCACCTTCATGCCGTACTGCGTGCCGTGGCCGCCCGGCGCGGTCACGGCGGCGCCCGCGCTCCACAGGTCGGCCTGCTGCGTGCGCGCCATCGACTCGCGCTCGCGCTTCAGCTGCGACAGGCGGTTCCAGTCGCCGAGCATGTCGAGTTCCGAGGTGACGCCGAAGCGAAGCGCATCGGCGCGCGCCTCGCCCCAGCTGTGCGCATGCGCGTCGATCAGGCCCGGATACAGGGTCTTGCCGCTGCCGTCGACGCGGGTCACGCCTGCCGGCGCGGTGGTCTTGCCGCCGACTTCGGCGATGCGCCCGTCGATGACCAGCACGCGGGTGTTCGCCAGCACGCGGCTGCCGTCGAACACGCGGACGTTGTCGATCAGTACGTCATTGTCGGGGTCGTTGTCGCGCATCGGGGATGCGGCCTGCGATCCGCTGGACAGCGAGGCGAAGATCGCGACGGCGATGGCGGTCGCGACCGTGAACGGCAGCCGGCGGGACGGGGTGGACAGGGACATGGCTGGACTCCTTGGTGAAGGGACCGCAGGGGGGCGATGGAGGGACAGGACGATCCAGTGCGGCCGATGTGACCGGCCGCATGCGGGATGGAAACCAAAGGGGATGGAGATCGGGATCGGGCCGTGCGGCTATCCGGAACCGGGGCGGTCGGGAGGCATCACAGCCATCCCTTCTGTCGCGCAAGCCGGTAGGCCTCGATGCGGTTGCCGACGCCGAGCTTGCCGATGGCCTCGGACAGGTAATTGCGCACCGTGCCCTGCGACAGGCTGAGCTGCGTCGCGATCTCGCCGGCGGACAGGCCCTCGCCGGCCAGGCGCAGCACCTGGCGTTCGCGGTCGTTGAGCGGATCGGGTTCGGACCAGGCTTCGAGCGCGAGCTGGGCATCGATCGCGCGACCACCGCGATGCACCTTGCGCAGGGCCTCGGCGAGGTCCTCGGCCGGCGCGTCCTTGAGCAGGTAACCGGACACGCCGGCATCCAGCGCGCGGCGCAGGAAACCGGCGCGCGCGAACGTGGTCACGATCACCACCTTCGTCGGCAGTTCGTGGCGCTGGATGCGCTGCGCCAGCTCCAGTCCGCTGAGGCCGGGCATCTCGATGTCGGTGACCAGCAGGTCGGGCTTGAGGCGCTGCAGTTCGCGCCAGGCGCTTTCGCCGTCGGGCGCGGCGCCGAGCACCTCGATGTCGGTTTCCAGCGAGAGCAGCGCGGTCAGCGCGCCGCGCACCATCGCCTGGTCTTCGGCGAGCAGGATGCGGATCATGCGTTCACCGCCATGGCCACGTCGTGGCCGGCCTGCAGCGGCAGCCGCGCCTCGATGCGCGTGCCCTCGCCGCGCCGCGAGTCGATGCGCAGGCGTCCGCCGAGCGCCTCGATGCGTTCGCGCATGCCGCCCAGACCGTTGCCCGGGACGATGTCGCTGCCGCGGCCATCGTCGACGATGCGCAGCACCGCGTCGCCGCCGATGGTTTCGAGTTCAACGCTCGCCCTGCGCGCGCGGGCATGGCGCTGGATGTTGGTCACCGCCTCGCGCACGGTCATCGCCAGCGCGGTCTCGACCTCGGCCCGCAACGCGCCGCCTTCCAGCCAGCGCGGATCGACCTGCGAAGCGAAGGCCACGCCGTCGGTTTCGAGCAGGAGTCTCGCCGACACCAGCTCCGCGGCGATGCCGGCGGCGCGGATGCCGGTCACCGCCGAACGCACCTGGGCCAGGGCTTCGCGCGCGACGCGGCTGACCTCGGCGATCTCCCGCTGCGCGGCGGCGCGGGCCTCGGCGGCGCGGGCATCGTCGCCTTCGCCGCGCGCCAGCAGCTTGCCGGCAAGGTCGCTCTTCAGCGCGACCAGCGACAGCGTGTGGCCGAGCAGGTCGTGGAGATCGCGACCGATGCGCTCGCGTTCGGCGACCGTGGCCAGGCGGCGCACCTCGTCGTGGCTGAGCTTGAGCTCCGCGCGTTTGCGCAGGTTCTCGATGAACTGGTACTGCCCGAAGAACGCGCCCAGCGCGACCAGCAGGGTGATCACGAACACGAACGGCGGGATGCGCAGCACCAGGGTTTCCACCAGCATGCCGGCGAGGATCAGGAACGCCCACGCCACGCGCGGCCACAGCGAACGCCCGACACCGGCCGCGATCGCCACGGCATAGATGATGTAGGTATTGCCGAACGGATTGACAGGGATGAGCGCATAGCCGACAGCAGCGATGGCGAGCATGCACACCGGCCGCGCCGCGCCCTCGAAGCGGAACGAGGCGAAGTACAGCGGCAGGAACACCACGATCGACAGCAGCGTCGGACCGAGCACTTCGGCCGGCTCGCCGACCCAGCTGCCGCGCGTGTCGGCCAGCCAGCCCACCACGAACGGCACGAACAGGAACAGCAGGTAGCCGAGCGTGAACAGCGGCATCCAGCCCAGCCCCAGGGAATCGGGCACCAGGCGATTGCGCCAGCGCAGCAGCAGGGGCATGAGGGATCCGGACATGGCGGCTTCGTGCGGGGTTCGTGACAGGAACGGACGGATGCGATCGATCAGGGTAATGCAGCGATGCTCAACCCGCGAGCCTGCGCCGGGCCAGCGCGGCGAACAGCACGGTGACGCCGACCAGCACGCCGATGTGCACCGCGAGCAGGCCGCCGCCGTCCAGGCCGATCACCTTCAGCGCGATCTGCGCATGGTGGTAGGCCGGCCACACCGGGGCCATGCCGGCGATCCACGACGGCAGCAGCTTCAGCGGCAGCCACAGACCGGAGAGGAAGGCCATCGGCAGGAACAGCATGTTCACCACGGCCGGCGCGCCCTGGCCGCCGACCAGCGTGCCGATGAACAGGCCGATCGCGCAGAACGGCAGCACGCCGAGCGTGCACACCAGGGCGAGCAGCAGCCACTGCGCGATCGACAGCGACACGCCGCCGAACGCTGCGGCCAGCACCGCCAGCAGCGCGAAGATCGCCGAGGCGAACAGCACGGCTGTGACCATCTTCGCGACCAGGTAGGCGCCCGGCGGCATCGGCAGCGCGCGCTTGTAGGTGAGCAGGCCCTGTTCGCGCTCGATCGCGACGGTCACGCCGAAGCCGAACAGGCCGGCGCCCATCGCGCCGAACACGCCGTAGGTGGCGAGCAGGTACTGCGCGGCGTCACCCTTGCCTTTGTTGAGCATCAGCCCGAACAGCACATAGAACAGCGCCGGGAACAGCAGGGTCGGAATGACATAGGACGGCGTGCGCAGCAGGCGGCGCCATTCGTACCAGGCTTCGAGCGCGTAGCTGCGCAGCGGCGAATGCGCGGAGATCGTGGGAACGGTGGCGATGACGGTGTTCATCAGGCGGCCTCGCGGTCGGTGTCGCGGGTGAGTTCGAGGAAGGCGTCGGCAAGGCCGGCGCGGCGGATGTCCAGTTCGCTGAGCGCGGCGTCCTCCGCCAGCAGGCGGCGGACCACGTCCTCGGTGGCGTCGGCGACGACCTCGATGCGGGCGCCCTCGCGGCTGGCGGCGCGCACGCCGGGCCAGGTCCCGACGCGTGCCACGTCGAGCGCCGACAGGCAGCGGATGCGCCGCTGCGAGACGCGCGCGCGGACAT
Organism: Lysobacteraceae bacterium 2PB; assembly: GCA_005502915.1. Classification (GTDB taxonomy): domain Bacteria; phylum Pseudomonadota; class Gammaproteobacteria; order Xanthomonadales; family Xanthomonadaceae; genus Lysobacter_I. The sequence goes on from SCMT01000055.1 coordinate 7,526, forward strand.
CGTCCATCGCCCCGTCGGCGACCACGCGGCCGCGATCGAGCACGACGACGCGGTCGGCCAGCGCTTCGGCCTCTTCCAGGTAGTGCGTGGTCAGCAGCACGCCGGTGCCGCCGGCGACCAGTTCGCGGATCGTCGCCCACATGCGCTGGCGCGCATCGATGTCCAGGCCCGTCGTCGGTTCGTCGAGGAACAGCAGTTCCGGGTTGCCGCAGATCGCCAGCGCGAACTGCACGCGACGCTGCTGGCCGCCCGAGAGCTGGCCGTAGCGGCGGGCCATCAGGCCGTCCAGCCCGGCCATGGCCACGCAATCGGCCACGCTGCGCGGGCGCGGGTAGTAGCTGCGGGTGAGGTCGAGCAGCTCGGCCACGAGCGCGTTCTCGGGAATGCCGGCCGACTGCAGCATCACGCCGATGCGGCGGCGCGCGGCGATGTCGCCAGGCGCCAGGCCGAGGACCTCGGCCTCGCCGGCATCGGCGGCGACCAGGCCCAGCAGCACCGCGATCGAGGTGCTCTTGCCGGCGCCATTGGCGCCGAGCACCGACAGCACCTCGCCGCGACGGATCGAGAAACCCACGCCATCGAGCGCGGTGAGGGCGCGGTAAGCCTTGCGCACGCCGTGCAGGCGGGCCAGCGGGGCGTTCGCGGGGGGCGGGAGG
>SCMT01000056.1 GCA_005502915.1 Lysobacteraceae bacterium 2PB
CGCCTGACGGAGAGGTGGAAGAGGCGCTTGCGGAGATCTGGAGCGAGCTGCTGCAGGTCGAGCGGATCGGCCGGCACGACCACTTCTTCGAACTCGGCGGGCATTCGCTGCTGGTGGTCGCGATGACCTCGCGCCTGCGCGAGAGGGGCTTCCGCGGCGAAGTGCGCGAGCTGTTCATCGCGCCGGTGCTCAGCGACTATGCGGCCACGCTGCGGCGTGGCGACGCGCAAGGCGCGGAGGCGGCGCCCCCCAACCTGCTGACCCCGGAGACCCGCGCGATATCGCCGGACCTCCTGCCCCTGGTCAGCCTGACGCAGGCCGAAATCGATCGCGTGGTCGCGACCGTTCCCGGTGGCGTCGCCAATGTGCAGGACATCTATCCGCTGCTGCCGTCCCAGCAAGGCATCCTGTTCCATCACCTGCTGGATGGCGAGGGCGATACCTACCTGCTGCGCACGATGCTCGCGTTCGACAGTCGCGGGGAGCTCGATGGCTTCCTGCACGCGCTCGACGCCGTGGTCGCGCGGCACGACATCCTGCGTACCGCCGTAGTCTGGGAGGGACTGTCCACGCCGGTGCAGGTGGTGCATCGCCAGGCGCGCGTGCCCGTCCGCGAGCTCGCGTTGCCGGACGATGGCGATGCCGTCGCGGCGCTGTCCGGATTGACCGATCCGCGCAGAATGCGCCTGGATGTCACGCGTGCGCCGCTGCTGGCGGCGTTCGTCGCGGAAGACCGCGCGGGCGGCTGGTTGCTGTCCATGCTGCAGCATCACCTGGTGTGCGACCACGTGACGCTCGCCCTGGCGCTGGCCGAGGTGGATGCCATACGTCGCGGAAACGCGGCGGACCTCGTCGACGAGGTGCCGATGCGCCAGCTGGTGGCGCAGGCGCTGCGGGTGCCCGCGGCAAGCCACGAGGCCTACTTCCGGGCCGAGCTGTCGCACATCGACGAGCCCACCGCGCCGTTCGACGTCCTCGACGCGCACCAGAGCGGAGCTGCGTACGCGACCGTCGAACTGCCGCTGGACGCAGCGCTCGGGCGCGACATCCGCGCCGAAGCGCGCCGACGCGGCGTGTCGCCGGCGGTGTTGTTCCATGTGGCATGGGCCCAGGTCCTGGCGCGCTGCACGGGTCGCGACGAAGTCGTGTTCGGCACGGTCCTGTCGGGACGCATGCATGGCGCGGGCGATGCGGATCGCGCCTGGGGCATGTTCATCAATACGCTCCCGATCCGCATGGTGGTGGAAGGCAGCGCAGCGGATGCCGTCGACCAGGCAAGCCGTCGTCTCGCCGCGCTGCTCGAACATGAGCACGCGCCGCTTGCGCTTGCGCAGCGCTGCAGCAGCGTGCCCGCGTCGCGGCCCCTGTTCACGACCCTGCTGAACTACCGGCACACCGGCGATCCGTCGCACATCCCGGGCGGCCTGCGACTGCTGGCGTCCGAGGAAACGACGAACTATCCGATCTCGATCGACGTCGACGACTTCGGCGACCGGTTCGCGCTGACCGCGCAGGTCGTCGGCGGCCTCGATGCGGCCCGGCTGGCCGGATACCTCGCCGAGGCGATGGCCAGCCTGACCGCGGCGCTGCGAAGCGATGCGGCGCAACCGCTGCATGCGCTGGATGTCCTGCCGCAGTCCGAACGCGAATGCCTGCTGCAACGCTTCAACGCCACGGATATGGAACATCCGCAGGATGCGCTGGTCCATGAACTGTTCGAGCGCCAGGCCGCAGCGCATCCGGAAGCGGAGGCCGTGGTCTGCGAAGGCGGGCGCCTGACGTACGGCGAGCTCAATGCGCGGGCCAACCAGCTGGCGCATTGGCTGCTCGCGCTCGGCGTGAAGCCGGACGACCGGGTGGCGATCTGCGTGGAGCGCGGTCCCGACATGGTGGCGGGCCTGCTGGGAATCCTGAAGGCCGGCGGCGCCTACGTGCCGCTGGATCCCGGCTATCCCGTCGAGCGGCTGGCGCACATGCTCGAGGACAGCGCGCCGGTGGCGTTGCTGACCCAGGCGAGCCTCGATGCGCGGTTGCCGGCGCATGGGCTGCCGACGCTGCGCCTGGACGCGATCGACGCCCGTGCCCTGCTGGCGACGCAGCCGACGCACGATCCCGAATGCCGTGCGCGTGGATTGACCTCCCGCCACCTGGCGTACGTGATCTATACCTCCGGTTCGACCGGAACGCCGAAGGGCGTGATGGTCGAACACGCGAGCACCGTGAACTTCATCGCCGGCCATGTCCGGCTGTGCGCGCTCGATCGCTCCGACCGCGTGCTCCAGTTCGCGTCCTTCGCATTCGACAGCTCGATCGCGGAAATGATCCCGGCCCTGTCGGTCGGCGCGACGCTGGTGCTCCGCCCCGACCACCTGGGCCACGATCGTTTCGGCGAATTCCTGGAAGCGCAACGCATCACCGTGGTCGACCTGCCGACCGCGTTCTGGAGTGCCTGGGCCAGCGTGCTCGCGGGGAACCCCGCGCTGTCGCCCGGCAGCGCACTGCGGCTGGTGATCGTCAGCGGCGAATCGGTCGAGCCCCGCCAGTTGCGGGCATGGGCGGCCAACCCGAATACGCGGCAGTGCCGATGGCTGAACAATTACGGTCCGACCGAGACGACCGTGAACGCCACCGCGCTCGCGCTGGACTGCGCTACGGATCCTGCCGGGATGACGGCCGTATCGATCGGCCGGCCCGTCGCCAACGCCAGGATCTACATCCTGGACGGGCATGGCGCGCCGGTGCCCATGGGCGTCGCGGGGGAGTTGCATATCGGCGGTGCCGGCGTGGCGCGCGGATACCTCAATCGTCCGGAGCTGACGGCGGAGCGCTTCGTGCGCGATCCGTTCAGTGCCGATCCGAAGGCGCGGATGTACAGGACCGGCGACCTGGGACGGTGGCTGCCTGACGGGACGATCGCCTTCCTGGGTCGAAACGACTTCCAGGTGAAGATCCGCGGCTTCCGCATCGAGCTGGGCGAGATCGAAGCGCGCCTCGCGGCGTGCGACGGCGTGCGCGAAGCCGTGGTGCTGGCGCGCGAGGACGTGCCGGGCGACAAGCGCCTGGTGGCGTACGTGGTGCCGGCCGCCGGTTCGCAGCCGACCGCAGTGCAGCTGCGCGAGGCATTGCAGCCGCAGTTGCCGGACTACATGGTGCCGAGTGCGTTCGTGGTGCTCGATGCGTTCCCGCTCACGACGAACGGCAAGCTCGATCGGAAGGCGCTGCCCGCGCCGGATGCATCCGCGCGGGTGCAGCGCGGGTACGAGGCGCCGCAGGGCGAGAGGGAGCAGACGCTCGCGCGCATCTGGATCGGGCTCCTGGGCGTGGAGCGGGTGGGCCGCGAGGACCACTTCTTCGAGCTGGGCGGTCATTCCATGCTGGTGATGGCCATGATGGAACAGCTGCGCGCGGCGGGCCTGCACTGCGAAGTCCGTGACATCTTCGCCGCGCCGACCCTGCGCGAATGCGCTGCCGTGCTGCGCGAAGGGAACGCCGTTTCGCGCGTGCCGGCGAACCTGCTGACCCCGGCGACGCCGGCCATCACGCCCGACCTCCTGCCGCTGGTCGCGTTGTCGCAGGACGAGATCGACCGGATCGTCGCGTCGGTGCCGGGTGGCGTCGCCAACATCCAGGACATCTATCCGCTGCTGCCGATGCAGGAAGGCATGCTGTTCCACCACCTGCTGCAGGAGGAGGGCGATCTCTACCTGGCGCGGGTGCTGATGGCGTTCGACGACCGCGCCACGCTGGACGAGATGCGCGTCGGCCTGCAGGCGATGATCGACCGTCATGAAGTGCTTCGCAGCGGCTTCTACTGGGAAGGCCTGTCGCAGCCGGTGCAGGTCATCCGTCGCCGGGCCGAATTGTCCGTGCACGAATGTGCAGTGGGCCCCGGCGACGTCGCCGAAGCCCTGCTGCGCGAGCGGACCGACCTGGGCAAGGTGCGCCTCGACCTCCGCCGCGCACCCTTGCTGCACATGGAGATCGTGCACGACGAGGCGAATGGGCGCTGGCTCGCGGCGCTGCTCCACCACCACATCACCTGCGACCACCTGACCATGGAGCGGGTGCTCGCCGAACTGGATGAATGGCGTCGCGGACGCCTGGATCCGGCACCGGCCCCGCTCTTCCGCGACGTCGTGGCCGAGGCATGCCTCACGCCGCAGGAGGTCCACGCGGAGTTCTTCCGCCAAGGACTGGCCGGGCTGGAGGCGCCGAGTGCGCCGTTCGGCATGCTCGACGTGCAGTTGCAGGCGCACGATCTCACCACGGCGTCCCGTCCCCTGGACGGCGAACTGGGCGCCGAGCTCCGCCATGCGGCACGACAGCTGCACGTGCCGGTCTCGGTGCTGTTCCATGCGGCATTCGCGCTGGTGGTCTCGCGCTGCTCCGGGCGCGACGACGTCGTGTTCGGCACGGTGCTCTCCGGACGGCTGCAGGGCGCGGATGGTCGCGGCGAAGCGCTGGGCCTGCACATCAACACGTTGCCGTTCCGCGTGCGGATCGACGAGGTCGACGTGCGTGCGTTCGTGCAGCGCTGCCACCAGCAGATGCTGGGATTGCTCGCGCACGAGCAGGCGCCGCTGACGCTGGCGCAGCGCATCAGCGGCCTGCCGGGTTCCATGCCGTTGCTGACCAGCCTGCTCAATTTCCGCCACAGCCTCGGCGAGGCGGGAGAGGGATTGGACTGGCCGGGCATGCAGGTGCTCGAAACCACGGGCGACGAAGCCAACTTCCCGCTCACCGCGAAGGTCGACGACTTCGGCACCGACTTCGGCCTGCGCATCGACTGCCACCGCGACTTCGATCCGCAGCGGCTGCTGGGTTACCTGGAAACCGCGCTCGCGGCGCTGTGTCGTGCAGCCGACACGTCGTGCGCGGTGAAGGGCCTCGATGTGATCCCGTCCTCCGAACGGCGCATGCTGCTGGGCGAGGACCACGCACTGCCGGTCCATGCCCTGGGCGCGGAGACGCTGCACGGAGGCTTCGAGGCCATCGTGGCGAGCCGGCCCGACGCCGTCGCGCTGGTGTTCGAGGGCGAGTCGCTGAGCTATCGCGTCCTGAACGAGCAGGCCAATCGCCTGGCGCACCACCTCTGCGGGCTGGGCCTGCAGCCGGAGGCACGGGTGGCCATCTGCCTGGAACGCGGGTTCGCGCAGGTGATCGCGCTGCTCGCCGTGCTCAAGGCCGGTGCCGCCTACGTGCCGCTCGATCCGAGCCATCCGGACGGCCGCCTGCGCGATACGGTGGCCGATTGCGAGCCCTCCGCGTTGATCACCAGCGTCGCGCTTTCGACGCGGTTCGACGCCGACGCCGCGCTGCCGGTGCTGTGCGTCGACGACGAGGCGCTGCATGAGGCGCTGTCGGGCCAGCCGGTGCATGACCCGGCCCCCAGGGCGCGTGCCGACGGTCTCGCCTACATCATCTACACCTCCGGTTCGACCGGACGGCCCAAGGGCGTGCTCGTCGAGCATCGCCAGGTGCTGCGCCTGTTCGCGACGTGCGAATCGCTGTTCGATTTCGGGCATCGCGATGTCTGGACGCTGTTCCACTCGTTCGCCTTCGATTTCTCCGTATGGGAGATCTGGGGCGCGCTGCTGTACGGCGGGCGCCTGGTCATCGTGCCGCAGGCCGTCGCGCGTTCCGCTGACGCCTTCGGCGCATTGCTGCGGCGCGAGCAGGTCACGGTGCTCAACCAGACGCCGAGCGCCTTCTGGGCGCTGCTGGCCGCGCAGGAAGGCGATGCGGCCTGGTCGCGATCGCTGCGCTGGGTCGTCTTCGGCGGCGAAGCGTTCGACCCGGGGCGCCTGCGTTCCTGGTTCGGCCATCCGGAAGGTCGCGCCGCGCGACTGATCAACATGTACGGCATCACCGAGACCACGGTGCACGTCACGTGGCAGGAAATCGACGCGTCGATGATGGCGCAGAGCCTGAGCCCGATCGGCCGGCCCTTGCCCGACCTGCGCGTCTACCTGCTCGACGAGGCGCGCCGCCCGGTGCCATGGGGTGCGATCGGCGAGATCTACGTGGCGGGCGCCGGCCTGGCGCGCGGCTACTGGCGCCGCGAAGCGCTCACTGCGGAACGCTTCGTGCCCGATCCGTTCGCCGGTGGCGACAACCGCATGTACAAGAGCGGCGATCTGGCGCGGCTGCTGCCCGATGGCGGGCTGGATTACCTCGGTCGCAACGACTTCCAGGTCAAGGTGCGCGGCTATCGCATCGAGCTCGGCGAGATCGAGTCGGCGCTGCTCGCCCTGCCGGGCGTGCGCGAGGCGGCCGTGCTGGCGCGGAAGGAAGGCGCCGGCGACGGCCTGCTGGTCGCCTATCTGACGATGGCAGCCGATGCGGCGTGGACGGCCGAATCCCTGCGCGAAGCGCTTTCGGCGCACCTGCCCGAGCACATGCTGCCGGGTGCGTTCGTGTCGCTCGATGCCTTCCCGCTGACCGTCAACGGCAAGCTCGATCGCGCGGCCCTGCCGCCGCCGGGCGACGGCGAGCGTGCGCAGCGCGCATACGAGGCGCCGCTGGACGGGCTGGAATCGACGCTGGCGGGGATCTGGCAGGACCTGCTGGAGCTGCCGCGCGTCGGTCGCAACGACGACTTCTTCGAACTGGGCGGCCATTCGCTGCTCGCCGTGCGCCTGGTGACCCAGATCGGTGCGCAGTTCGGCTGCGTCGTGCCGATCCAGGCGCTTTTCGCACATCGCACGCTCAAGGCCTTCGCCGGCTTCGTGCAACAGCAACAGGTGCTCGACACCTGGCGCGAGGCCATGGTGGCCGCGCCGGTGGATGACGAGCTGCTCGAACAGGAATGGACGGAACTATGAGCATGTTGGACGTACTCGAGGCGTGCCGGGAACGCGGGATACAACTGGCGCTCAAGAACGGAGGCCTGTTGCTGCGCGATCCGCAGGGCAAGCTCGACCCCGCATTGCGCGAGCAGTTGGCGCAGCACAAGGCGGACATCATCCAGTGGCTTTCCATGCCCTCCGGCGGCGATGCGCCGATGCCGTTGGCACCGCGCGACGGCCACCTGCCGTTGTCGTTCGCGCAGCAGCGGCTGTGGCTGGTGTCGGCGCTGGATACAGGCGCGGATCGCGCCTATCACCTGCCTGCGGCACTGCGCCTGACCGGGCGCCTGGATCGCGCCGCGCTGAAGCAGGCGCTGGACGGCCTGGTCGCGCGTCACGAGAGCCTGCGCACGCGCTTCGTCGCCGAGGGCGGCGTG
>SCMT01000057.1 GCA_005502915.1 Lysobacteraceae bacterium 2PB
CGATCAGCCGCGCCCCGTGCAGCAGCGTGGCCCAGATCTCCCACGTCGCCGCGTCGAACGCCGGGTTCGCGCACAGCGCCACGCCATCGGTCTCATCCAGCGGCGCGTACCCCTCCTGCATCACCAGCCGCAGCACCTGGCGGTGCTCCACCATCACGCCCTTGGGCGTGCCGGTCGAACCGGAGGTGTAGATCACGTAGGCCAGCTGCCGCGCACTCGCGCCGTGCGCGCGCGGATCCGGATCGTGGTCCGGATACGCCGCCAGCTCGGCCTCGCTGTCGTCCAGCACCAGCTGCGGCACCGCGCTCGCAGGCAGGCGCTCGCGCATCGCCGACTGCAGCAGCAGCCGCTTCGGCGCGCTGTCCTCGAGCATGAAGGCCAGGCGCTCGGGCGGATACTCCGCATCCAGCGGCACGTACGCGCCGCCGGCCTTGAGGATGCCCAGCAGGCCGATGACCAGCTCCGCCGAACGTTCGCAGCACAGGGCCACGCGTTCGTCGGGCCGCACGCCGTGGGCGATCAGGTAATGCGCGATGCGGTTGGCGCGCGCGTTGACCTGCGCATAGGTGAGCACGCGGTGTTCGTCCACCACCGCCACCGCATCGGGAGACGCGGCCACCTGGCGCTCGAACAGCTCGTGGATCAGCGACGCCCGCGGATACTCGACCGCGGTCGCATTGAAACCCTCGAGCACGCGCTCGCGCTCCGCAGGCGTCAGCAGCGGCAGGGCATCGAGCCGTTCCGGCGCAGGTGCGCGCAGCGCCGAGACCATCGATGCCAGCACATGTTCGAGATAGCCGCAGATGGCCTCGCCGTCGATCCCGCCGACGCATTGCGCGGTGAGCGTGAAATCGCGACCGTTGTCGTCGACCGACATGGAGAGCGGGTAGTTCACGCCATCCTCGGTGCTCAGCAGCCTGAGCCCCTCCACCACCGGCAGCATGCTGCCGATCGCGGCGGTGCCGTGGCTGTGCCGGTAATTGAACATGGCGGTGAACAGCGGCAGCGTCGGCGGCACGTCGCTGCAGCGCTGCGCGAGCGCCAGCGGCGCCTGTTCGTAGGCGAGCAGCTCCAGCAACTGGCGATACGCATCCTGCACGGCCTGCGCCACGGACACCTCGCGCATCGGGAAGCGCACGGGCAGGTTGTTGATGAACATGCCCACCGCGCGATCCGCGCCTTCCGCGCCTTGCAGTCGCCCGGACAGCACGGTGCCGAACACCACGTCGTCGCGCCCGGTGCATGCGCCCAGCACGCGCGCGAAGGCGACATGGAACAACGTGGTGGCGGACACCTGCGCGACGCGCGCGCATTCGCGCAACGCGGCGGCCAGCGCATCGGGCAGCATGCGCTGCACCGTGCTCAGGTCCGACGATGTCTTGCGGGTATCGAGGATGCCGAACGGCGCGGTCGGTTCGTCGATGCCGGCCAGCACCTTGCGGAAGTGCGTCTCGTACTGTTCCGGCGCCACGCTCGACGCCTGCTTGATGAGCGCGCGCAACGACGGCGACGTCGACTGCTCCAGCCATCCGGCCTGCAGTCGCTTGCCCAGCTCCGTGCGCACCAGCTCCGATGCGGTACGGTCGCCGAGGATGTGGTGGTAGAGCAGCGACAGCAGCCACTCGTTGCGCTCGCGATCCTCCACGATGTAGGCGGCGAGCAGCGGCGCACGGCGCAGATCGAGCTGGATGTGGCGCGGATCGGTCCGCGCGTCCAGGACGGCGGCGGCATCTTCGCCCGCCTCGAGGTGCAGCACATGCACCGGCAGCGAGGCTTCGCGCTGCACTACCTGGATCGGCTGCGGCATGCCTTCCCACAGGAAGGCGCAGCGCAGGATGTCGTGCCGCTGCACGATCTCGTCCAGCGCGGCAAGGAAGCGATCCAGCAGGTCCTTGCTCTCGAAGGCCACCTGCGAACGCGACAGGTAGGTATCGCCACGCGCTTCCAGCAGATGGTGGAACAGCATGCCTTCCTGCAGCGGCATCAGCGGATACACATCCTTGATATTCGCGGCACCGCCGGGGATCGCCGCAGCCACGCGATCGATCTCGTCCTGGTTCAGGGTCACCAGGGTGAGCATGTCGGGCGTGATCTGCGTCGTACCCGGCGGGATCGATTCATCCTGTGCCTCGTCGCCCGCGGCTTCGACGGGACGAAGTCCCGCAGCGTATTCGGCGAGCGTCGGCGCGCCGAAGATCGCACGCACTTCGCCGGCCAGCCCATGCTCGCGCAGGCGCTCGACCAGGGCGACCACCAGCAGGGAATGTCCGCCGAGCTCGAAGAAGTGATCGTGCCTGCCGACCTGCGGCTGGTTGAGCAATGCCTGCCATACCTGCGCGACGGTTTGCTCGGTCTCGCCCTGGGGCGCTTCGTAGGCACGATGCCGCCAGTCGTCGACCTGCGGCGCCGGCAGCGCGGAACGGTCGAGCTTGCCGTTTGCGGTCAGCGGCATGCGCTCGACGAACAGATAGGCCGAAGGCTGCATGTAGTCGGGCAACTGGCCGGCGAGCTTCGCGCGCAAGCCGGCCACGTCCGGCTCGACGCCGTCGAGCGTGGTGACGTACGCGACCAGCTGTCGCTGGCCGCCGCGCTCGTGCACGGTCACGGCCGCTTCCCGCACGCCTTCGCAGGCCAGCAGATGGCCCTCGATTTCACCGAGCTCGATGCGGAAGCCGCGGATCTTCACCTGCTGGTCGCGGCGTCCGAGGAACTCCAGCGTGCCGTCCGCGCGCCAGCGCCCGAGATCGCCGGTGCAGTACATCCGCGGCGTGGCATCGGGGTGGCCCGGGTCGGAATGGAATGGATCGGGGAGGAAGCGCGCCGCCGTTTCCTCCGGGCGTCCCAGATAGCCGCGCGCGATGCCGGCGCCGCCGATGCAGATTTCGCCGACCACGCCGGTCGGCACCGGCTGCCGGTTTTCGTCGAGCACGTACAGCCGGGCATTGTTGAGCGCGCGCCCGATCGGCAGGCGCGCCATCGGCTCGCCCCTGCACTCGTAGGCCGAAGCCGCCACCGTCGCCTCGGTCGGACCGTAGACATTGAACAGCTGGCGCCCGGCACGCCAGCGTTCCGCCAGTGCAGGCGGACAGACGTCGCCGCCCACCACCAGACAGCGAAGCGCCGGCAGGTCACCGTGCACGCAGGCGGCGAGCGCCGCCACCGGCAGCATGACCACGCTGATGCCCTGCTCGCGCAGGGTGCGTTCGAGCGGGCCGCCCGGCTGCAGCGACTCCCGCTCCGCAAGATGCAGGCAGGCGCCATGGGCAAGCGCCATGAACACGTCGGCCGCACAGACGTCGAAGGACAGCGCAGCGAACTGGAGCACGCGGTCGCGCGGCGACAACCCGAGCCACTCGCCGTGCGCCAGCGCCATGTTGAGCACGGCGGGATGCTCGACCATCACGCCCTTGGGCGTGCCGGTCGAACCGGAGGTATAGATCACGTAGCACAGGTCGCGCTCGCCCGCTTCCGGATGGTCGGCCAGGTCGCCTTGCGGCAGGCGTCGCGCCAGCAGCGGCAGGTCTGTATCCAGGCGCAGCACCGGAATGTCGAGCGGCGGCAGGATGTCTTCCACGTCGGACTGGATGAGCAGCGCACCGGGTCCGCACTCGCCCAGGATGTGGGCCAACCGGCTACGCGGCAGCGCCGGATCGAGCGGCACGTAGGCACCGCCCGCCTTCAGCACGGCCAGTACGGCGATCACGAACTCGAAGCTGCGCTCCGCCACGATCGCCACGCGCTGGTCGGGCGCCAGACCCTGCGAACGCAGGTGGTGGGCCAACGCGTTGGCCCGCGCGTTGAGCGCGCCGTAGGTCAGGACTTCGCCGGCCAGCGCCAGCGCCGGGGCGTCCGGCTGCGAGCCTGCCCAGGCTTCGAAGCGACGATGGACGCGTTCGCCGCGCACGCGCTGCACGACCGGATGCGGCACCGCCTGCGGGAACGATGTCGACGGCCCGGCGGGCAGCAGGGGCAGCGTGCCGGCCACCGCCTCGTCGGCCGCGACCATGCAGCGCAGGACCTGCACGAAGAGTTCGGCCACGCGCTCGACCGTGCCGCCTTCGAACAGCGCCGCCGCATAGATGATCTGGCCGGACAGGCGATCGCCCGCATCGGTGAGATGCAGCGACATGTCGAAATGGGTGTCGACCGTGGCCAGTTCGACCGGCGCCAGGGTCAGGCCGGGCAAGGCCAGCGTGCCGCCGGTCGGTTCGTTGTGCCAGGTGAAGCTGACCTGCGCCAGGGCGGCATGGCTGAGGCTGCGCTCGGGCTGTACCGCCTCGACCACCTGCTCGAAAGGCAGGTCCTGGTGGGCGAAAGCCGTGAGGGCGGTGTCCTTCACGTCGGCGACGATCGCGGCCACCGTGGCGTCGGGGGCGACGCGCACGCGCAGCGCGAGCGTGTTGACGAAGAAGCCGATCAGGTCTTCCACTTCGCGCCGCTGACGCCCGGCCACCGGCGTGCCGATGACCAGGTCGTCCTGGCCGGTGATGCGCGACAGCGCGATCGCCCAGCCCGCCATCAGCACCATGTAGAGCGTCGCACCGTGCCGATCGGCGAATGCGCGCAGGTCGCGCGCGAGATCGGCCTGGCAGTCGAAGAGGACGATATCGCCGCGATGGTCCTGGATCGGCGGACGGGGGCGATCCAGCGGCAGGTCGATCAGGCTCGGCGCGCCGGTCAGGTGCGCGCGCCAGAAGGCCATGTCGCGTTCCAGGCGTTCGCCGTGCATGCGTTCGCGCTGCCACAGCGCGTAATCCGCGTACTGCACCGGCAGCGGCGGAAGCGGATCGGATGCGCCCCCGCGGAAGGCCGGATACAGCGCGCCCAGTTCGCGCACCAGTACCGCCAGCGACCAGCCGTCGCTGATCACGTGATGCATCGTGACCAGCAGGATGTGATCGTCGCTGTCCATGCGCACCAGACGCGCGCGGATCAACGGCCCGCGACCGAAGTCGAAGGGGGCCCGCGCCTCTTCCAGCGCGATCCGGTCGAAAGCAGCCGATCGGTCGTCGGCGTGCAGCATCGACAGATCCTGCTCCGGCAGAACGAACGGCTGATCGAGGAACCCCAGGTAGGGCACGCCGCCGTCGTCCGGGAAGAAGCTGCGCAGGACTTCGTGGCGTTCCCAGATGCGCGAGAAGCTCGCCTTCAGCGCATCGACATCGAGCGTGCCGGTCAGGCGAAGCGCCAGCGGGAGGTGGTAGGACAGGCTGGCCTGGCGATCGAATCGGTCGACGAACCACAGACGCTGCTGCGCCAGGGACAGCGGCAGGCGTCGGTCGCGCGCGACCGGGACGAGCGCCGGCTCGAGCGTTTCCGACGCAGGCAGCGCGGCCGCAAGGCCCGCGAGTGTCGGCGTGCCGAACAGCAGCTTGAGCGGCATTTCCACGCCGCAGGCCTCGCGCAGGCGTGAGGCGAGCTGCACCGCGAGCAGCGAGTGCCCGCCCAGTTCGAAGAAGTGGTCGTGCCGGCCCACGCGCGACACGCCCAGCAGCTCCTGCCACAGGCGCGCCAACGTCTCTTCCACCTCGCCCTGCGGCGCTTCGTACTCACGCTGCGCCACCGCGCCAGCCTGCGTCGTCGGCAGCGCCGTGCGATCCAGCTTCCCGTTGCTCGTCCGCGGCAGCT
>SCMT01000058.1 GCA_005502915.1 Lysobacteraceae bacterium 2PB
CTCGTCGCCCCTTCCCCTTTCCCCGCACTCCCGGAGCCCACCATGGACATCCGCCCCATCCTCTCCACGCTGCGCCGGCACAAGACCGCGGCCGCGCTGATCGTGCTGGAGATCGCGCTGAGCTGCGCGATCATCTGCAATGCGCTGTTCCTCATCGCCGGCCGTCTCGACCGCATGAACCGCGAAACCGGCATCGCCAACGACGAGATCGTGCGCATCAACGTCGCCGGCATCGGCAAGGACGACAACGCCGGTGCCCAGGCGAAGGTCGACGCGGCGGCGTTGCGCGCCATCCCCGGCGTGAAGGCCGCGACCTCGCTCAACCACGTGCCGTTCGACTACTCGTCGTGGAACTCGTCGATCAACCTCAAACCCGACCAGCAGCGGCCGAGCGCCAGCACGGCGGTGTACCTGGGCGACGAGCAGATGGTCGAGACGCTCGGCATCCGGATCATCGAGGGCCGCGACTTCAACGCCGACGAGTTCATCGACTGGGAAGCGCTGCAGCAGTTCAACACCAACCAGCCGCCGGTGGCGATCCTGAGCAAACCGCTCGCGGACCGCCTGTTCCCTGGCGAGAGCGCGGTGGGCAAGCTGCTGTACGACTTCTGGGGCCCGAACCCGATCCGCGTGGTCGGCGTGATGGCGCCCGTGATCCGCCCGAACGACAACGGCGGCCCGGCCGAGTCGCACTTCTCGACGCTGCTGCCGGTGCGGCCGGTGTTCGGCCGCTTCGCAATCCGCACATCGCCGGAGCGTCGCGAGGAGGTGCTCAAGGCGGCGGTGGCGACGCTGGAGAAGACCAGCAACAGCCGCATCATCCTCGACCAGGCGCCGTTCACCGACCTCATCGAACGCTGGTACCGGCAGGACAAGGCGATGGCATGGCTGCTGGTGTCGGTCTGCGCCGCGCTGCTGGTGGTGACCGCGCTGGGCATCGTCGGCCTGGCCAGCTTCTGGGTGCAGCAGCGCACCAAGCAGATCGGCGTGCGCCGCGCGCTGGGCGCGACCCGGGCGCAGATCCTGCGCTATTTCCAGACCGAGAACTTCCTGCTGACCAGCTTCGGCATCGTCCTGGGCATGCTCGGCGCCTTCGGCCTGAACCAGCTGCTGATGACGCACTACGAGCTGTCGCGGCTGCCGGCGCTGTACCTCCCGGTCGGCGCGCTGGTGCTGTGGCTGCTCGGGCAGGTCGCGGTGTTCGGCCCGGCGCGGCGCGCGGCGGCGGTGCCCCCGGCGATCGCCACGCGCAGCGTGTGACGCCCATGACCTCCTCCGCATCGACGCTCCCACGGACTGGGTTAACCTGACGCCATGCCCACCATCCTCGTCATCGACGACAACCCGGCGGTCGCGACCGCGCTCGAAACGCTGTTCGCGCTGCACGACATCGACACCCGCACCGCCGATGGCCCGCAGAGCGGACTGGCGGCACTGGAGGAGTCGGGCATCGACCTTGTCGTCCAGGACATGAACTTCGAGGCCGACACCACCTCGGGCGAGGAAGGCGAAGCGCTGTTCCGGCAGATCCGTGCGCGTCACCCGGACCTGCCGGTGATCCTGCTCACCGCCTGGACGCATCTCGAAGCGGCGGTGGACCTGGTGAAGGCCGGCGCGGCGGATTACCTCGCCAAGCCGTGGGACGACCGCAAGCTGATGGCCACGGTCAACAACCTGCTGGAGCTGTCGCAGACGCGGCAGCAGCTCGCGCGTCGCGATGCCGGCGAACGGCGGCGCCGCGCGGCGCTCGGCGAATTCGACCTGCGCGGCTTCGTCCACGCCGACCCGATGACCGCCGCCGCGCTGACCCTGGCCTGCCAGGTCGCGCGCTCGGATCTTCCCGTGCTCATCACCGGTCCCAACGGCGCGGGCAAGGAACGCATGGCCGAGATCGTCCACGCCAATTCGCCGGTCGCCGCAGGGCCCTTCATCGCGCTCAACTGCGGCGCGCTGCCTGCGGACCTGATCGAAGCCGAACTGTTCGGCGCCGAACAGGGCGCGTACACCGGCGCCAACCGCGCACGCGAGGGCAAGTTCGAAGCCGCCGACGGCGGCACGCTGTTCCTCGACGAGATCGGCACGCTGCCGCTGGCCGGGCAGATCAAGCTGCTGCGCGTGCTCGAAACCGGTCGCTTCCAGCGTCTCGGCGGCAATCGCGAGCGCGAGGTCAGGGTGCGCGTGGTCAGCGCGACCAATGCCGACCTGGCGGCGATGATCGCCAACGGCCAGTTCCGCGAGGATCTCTACTACCGGCTCAACGCCATCGAAGTGCGCTTGCCGCCGCTGGCGGAGCGTCCGGATGACATCCTCCCACTGGCGCGGCATTTCCTGCCCGCCGACAAATCGCTGGATGCGTCGGCCGAACGTGCGCTGCTCGCGCATCGCTGGCCCGGCAACGTCCGCGAACTGCGCAACACCCTGCAGCGTGCGGCCCTGCTCGCGCACGGGCCGCGCATCGCCGCGGCCGACCTGGGGCTGCCCGCGCCGGTCATCGCCGCACCGGTCGCTGCCGGCAACGGCGATGCGCACGAGCCGGATCGCGCGACGATCGAGGCCGCCATCGCCCGTGCCGGCGGCGTGCTCGCCCAGGCCGCGAACGAACTGGGCATGTCGCGGCAGGCCCTGTACCGGCGCATCGACCGCCTCGGCATCGCGCGCGACTGACCGGCCCCGCACGATGCACATCCTCCGCCTGCTCCCGCTCACGCTGCGCCTGATCGTCCTCGGCGCGCTGTGCATCGTGCTGGCATCGCTGTCGGCCGTGCTGCTGATGCGCTGGCTGCCGGAATGGGCGGCCGCCCTGCTGCCCGCGCTGCTGGTGTCCGCGCTGTTCGGCTGGAAGCTGTGGCGCACGGTCGCGCCGATGCGCGCACTGTTCCGCGCGCTGGCCGGCACCGTGGCCAGCTATCGCGACGGCGACTTCGGCTTCGGCATCACCTGGGACAAGTACAGCGAACTCGTCGAACTGGTCGATGCGCACAACGCGCTCGGCGACGCGCTTCGCGAGCAGCGCGTGTCGCTGGTGCAGCGCGAACTGCTGCTCGACACGATGGTGCAGAACACGCCCGTGTCGATGGTGCTGGTCGACGAGTCCGGGCGCATCGTGCTGGGCAACCTTGCCGCGCGCAAGCTGCTCGGCGACGGCCGCCGTCTCGAAGGCCGCGCCTTCGCGGAGATCCTCTCCGAAGCGCCGCAGCCGCTGCGCGACGCCATCGATCGCGGCGGCGACGGCATCTTCGCGGTCGGCGACGAGGACAACGAGGACATCTTCCATCTTTCGCGCCGCGGCTTCCGGCTCAACGGCCGCCGCCATGAACTGGTGCTGCTGCGCCAGCTCACCGCCGAACTGCGTCGGCAGGAAGTGCAGACCTGGAAGAAGGTGATCCGGGTCATCAGCCACGAGCTCAACAACTCGCTGGCGCCGATCGCCTCGCTGGCGCATTCCAGCGCCGAATTCCTCAAGCGCGGCCAGCTCGAAAGACTGCCGACCGCGCTCGCCACGATCGAGGACCGTGCCCGCCATCTCGAAGGTTTCATCCGCGACTACGCGCGCTTCGCCAAGCTGCCGGCGCCGCGCCTCGAACCGCTCGCCTGGGGCCGCTTCCTCGCCCAGCTGCGCAGCCAGGTGGAATTCGCCTGGGACGGCGCGCATGCCGACGACGTGGCGCACGTGGACATCCCGCAGTTCGAGCAGACCCTGCTCAACCTGATCAAGAACGCGCACGAATCCGGCTCGCCGCCGCAGGACGTGCAGCTGCAGCTGCGCCGCCTGCCCGAGCAGTGGCGCATCGACATCCTCGATCGCGGCAGCGGCATGAGCGAGGCGGTGCTGGCGCAGGCCTTGCTGCCGTTCTATTCGACCAAGCGCCACGGCACCGGCCTGGGCCTGGCGCTGTGCCGCGACATCATCGAAGCCCACGGCGGCCGCATCGCCCTGCAGAACCGCGAAGGCGGCGGCCTGCTGGTCAGCCTGAGCCTGCCGGCGCGCTGACGCCCGTGTCCGTGCGCGCTATCCTGCGGCCGACGACGTCGGGGAGGGCGGAAGGCTGCATATGTCTGTCGATCGCACCACGGACCACACGCCTGCCGATTACTACGAGCGCATCGCGGCGGCGTACCGCGAAGACCGCTTCGGCAACAGCTACGGGCGCTTCATCGACGCGGCCGAACGACGTTGGCTGGAGGCCTGCCTCACGCGACGCCCCGACGGCCCCGTGCTCGACCTGGCCTGCGGCGACGGCCGCTTCAGCGATCGTGCGGACCTCGGCATCGATCTCGCCGCCGGCATGCTGCGCATCGCGCGCGACGCGCAGCCGGGCACGACGTTCGCCCGCGCCGATGCCACCGCATGGCCGCTCGCGGACGGCACGCTGGGCGCGGCGTTCTGCTTCCATCTCGCGATGCATCTGCACGACGCACAGCTGCGCACGCTGTTCGCCGAGGCCGCGCGCTGCCTGAAGCCCGGCGGCCTGCTGCTGATCGACGTGCCCGGCCGCCTGCGTCGCCGCCTGCGCCCGCATCGCTCCGACATCGCGCACTGGCACGGACATTCGGCCCATGACGTCGCCGAGATCCTGGCGATGGCGCAGGGCTTCACGCTCGACTGCGCCGACGGCCTGCTGATGCTGCCGCTGCATCGCGTGCCGACCCGCTGGCGCCCGCTGTGCGCAAGCCTCGATCGCCTGCTCTGCCGCCTGCTGCGACCGCTGGCCTCGTACCAGCTGATCGCGCTGCGGCGGAGCTGAGGGTCCGACGATGCTGCGCCGGCTCTTCCGTGCATTGCCCGACGCGCCGCGCGCATGCCTGCTGCAGGCACGCCTGCTCGCGCGCGACCTGCTGCGCACCGAACACCGCTTCGCGCGACCCGATGCGCCGCACGGACTGCCTGCGTGCCATGCCTGGACCCAGGTCATCCACGAGACCCCGACCGCCGAGGCCAAGCGCCACAACCTGCGCCTCGCCGCCGATGCGCTGCAGCGCACGCGCATCGCGCCGGGCGAAGTCTTCTCGTTCGCGCGCGTCGTCGGCCCGCCGATCGCCTCGCGCGGCTATCGCGCCGGGCGCACGCTGGTCGGCGGCGAAGTCGCCGCCAGCATCGGCGGCGGTCTCTGCCAGCTCAGCGGCCTGCTCTACGTCGCCGCGCTCGAATGCGGGCTGGAGATCCTCGAACGCCACCCGCACAGCCTCGACATCTACACCGACGCCACCCGCTTCGCCCCGCTCGGCGCCGACGCCACCGTGGTCTACGGCCATCGCGACCTCCGCTTCCGCAACACGCTGGACCAGCCGATCGGATTCGCCTGCGAGATCGATGCCGGCCAGGTGACGCTATCGGTGTGCGCGTCGCAGGCTCCGGCCAGACGCTTCGTTGACTTCATTGCGGAATCGCACGTATCGCACACCGTCGTCACGACGATGGTCGATGGCGAGGCGATTCTTCAGCAATGCTATCGGACAGCAAGTGATGCGTGACTGCAGGCATATTGAAGCGTCCTCGCTAATTCGATCCACTTGGAAGTAGAGTTCCCACCCAAGGAGCTCCACATGAAGAAGTCGCGATTCACGGAAGAACAGATCGTCCGTATCCTCAAGGAGG
>SCMT01000059.1 GCA_005502915.1 Lysobacteraceae bacterium 2PB
TCGCCCACCCCGCCCGATACGGCCCCACGAACCGCCAGCGCAGGCCATCGAAATCGGCAGCCGGCACCGGGGCCGCGGCGCACAGCGCCAGCAGCAGGCACCACGGGATGAGCTTGCGCATGGAGAGACCTGGGACCGGGGTGGAACGCAGATCGTATACGATTTTGAGGCGGTGCGAGGCGCCAGTAGCCCGGGTAGAGCCGAAGGCGAAACCCGGGGTGACGAGATGCATGTCTCTACGAAGAGCCGCCGGGTGCGCGTTTCGCGCATACCCGGGCTATGGCACTGCACCTCAATCCAAGCTACAGCGCTGCATACCAAGCACCCATCATCCCGACAGAGACAATCCAAGGGCTGGATCGACCAGCACGCCCTGTCCCTGGTCTCCTAGGTTCCGCATTGGCCATTCGCGGTACTCCACCAACGATGGCGTACGCTCTATGGCGCCGAGAGGTTCAATACCCATGCTACGCATACGCTCGATCAGTTCTTCAAGCACGTCGTTCTTGCGGAGAGACCAAGTCGAGGCAAAGCAGCGCCAGAATACCCAGCCGGCGCGTTCGAGGATTCGCTGCCGCTGCATGTCGGCCTGCCAACGATCGGGGCCGTGGAACTCATCACCGTCGCATTCGATCGCCAAGCGCACGTCGTCCGCACCTTCGACCACCATGTCAATTCGGAAAGCGCCGACCTTGACCTGCGGTATGACTCGGTAGCCACGATTGAACAGTTCGGTGTAGACATGGCGCTCAAAGCCGGACTCACATAAGTCGATCAGACTCGAGTGCTCGTCGTTACTCTCCATCGGCTTACTGAAATGCTGCAGCAGCGTGCGACGAATGTCAGCCGTCGACAACTCGTCGAGCCGCACCGATCGCACCAAGTACATTCGGTCGCGCGCGCGGCTGGCAGCGACGTTGAAACGCTGCTCAAACATGTTGCCGGAGAGCGCGTGGTGATTGCGACTGTCCGCGACCATCGATAGGAACATGATGTCGCGCTCACTGCCTTGGAACACCCGTGCGTCGCCGCACTCGAAGCGGCGACGCAACAGTTCAGCGGCGTCACACCGGCTGCGGACCAACGTATCGACCAATTGAGCCTGGTCTGGGCCGAGTAGCGACACAACTCCAAGCGTTCGGTGCCGCAGCTTTGGATTACGTAAGATAGCCTCAATCTCCGCGGCGATCACCTCGGCTTCTTCCCGGTTCGCGTCCTTTTTGCTGCGCTCGCCAGTAGTGACGTAGATGTCGATCAGCGGCGGATCCAGACGCTCCGAGGCCTTTGGTAACCGCAGCGGTTTGATTTGATCCTTGTAAAATGTCCGATTGCTATAGGCGATGATGGGATGTACGCACCGGAAGTGCTCCGCAAGCATCACCTTTTGGGCCGCGAAAACCGTGGAAGCAATATCGTATAGCGACTTCTCCGGTGTCAGGTCCGCAGCGTATGCTTGGTCGGCCAGAAAGCGCTCGCGGAGTGATTGGATCTTCGCCGCTGAAATGAAACCGCCCTCCGGCGAAACCTGCTTGTCATCGCCCACTACCAATATCTGTTTGCCGCGCAGTACGGCTGGCAACGCCCACAGGTTTGACTGGCTAGCCTCGTCGACGATCACCAAGTCGAAGGCTCCCAAGTGGGCGGGCATACTTTCCGAGACCTTAGCATGGCTCATGATCCAGCACGGGATCGCGCCCTGGGCTTCCTGCATAGCCTGCTGCGCATCCCGACGGTAGCGCGTTGCATTGGGGCCGGTGCCCTGCCCGATCCTGCGAATAGCGGTACGGTAGGTTTCGAGTGCCGAAAGTACCCTGGCCGATGCTTGGCACTTCGCTTCCAACCATGCGGCGCGTGCCACCAGCCGCTCGTACTGCTGCGCAAGCAACCTCTCCAAATCGCGACGCCGGGCAGACAACGCCAACAATTCGTCTCGCGCGTCGATGCTGTCCAGATGATGTCGGATTCGCGCCCAGTTCCAGGCGTCACGCCAAGCGATGGGCAGTATCTCGTCTTCGCCGGAAGCTGGTAATGCCTGCGTGCGCAGACGTGCAGCTAGCTTCTGCCCGCCCGCAGACTCTACCCGGCGGCAAAGCTCGCTAACAGTGGCGATAGGGTGTGCCAGAGCTTCGATGCGCTTGATCTCGCCAAACAGTTCTGCATAACGGGCGACGGCACGTTCGGTCTTCACATCCGGATTGCCCAGTTCCGTTGCGATGAATGCGCGTAGGTCTTCGGTGACAGGCCCGTTCGTCCCGGCCAGCTTCTCTTGAAGGATCGCCAGTTGGGTCGCGGCCGCAGCCAGTTCCGCGCGCGTCAGGTGCTGCAGCAGTTGGGTCCGGATAATCGCCAGCTCATCGGCTCCCCCTGCGAGCTCTTGCGCAGGCGGTGTCTCGAACACGCGCCCCGCCATCAGAGGCAACTGCACATCATGCACGGTGGCCAGTGCATGGACTTTCATCGCAGCCTGCGCTGTCAGCTCGGTGGAACGCAAAGCCTCTACGTTCCCGACCACCTTAGGTACCGACAGCAACTCGGCGAACTGGTTCCAGCGCACGCTGAAAGAATGCACCCGAGCATGCAACTCCAGATAGCGCTTCACATGTTCCCAGTCGTCCTGGCCGGCCGGTGGCTGGCCCGAGACGCGGATTGCGGAGACCTGCGACTTGACGTCGCCAGCGCCGAGCGTGAACAGTCCGAACGGCTTGCCCGTCTCGCTCGCTTTCTCGACGGCCTCCCGCACCTTCGGATGGCTGATAGCTTCCGCCTGTATTTGAACCGGCCGCTGCAGGAATACAGCTCGCGCCTTGGATAATTCTTCGATCTCGCCAAACAGTGCTTCGAGGGCAGCCCGTTCGCTGGCGAACTCAGGTCGTCGACACTTACCGCGTAGTTCGAAGACCCAGGCGCTGTCCAGCGCTTCCAATTCGCGGACGATGCCGATCACAATCTCGACGGACGCGAGTAGGCGCCGCGCTTCCTCAAAAACTTCCGGAGTCGTGGCACGCAGAGCGCCTAGTTTTCCGCTGCTCTGCGCGTCATCGATCTGGCGCATTCCCAAGAGCGCGTTATGCAAGCGCTCAACGGTCTGGATGGGCAACAGCGACTGGCTCGACGGCAAGCGGGAGTCAACATAGTGCAGATCAGATCCGAGGCGCCGACGTGCGTCACGAAGGGTCTGCGCGTCCGCAGCTGTGAGTGGTGGGGCATGCTCGGTCCCAAGCGTTAGCGCATCGTCGAACCAGCCGTACAAGGCTTGGCCTTCGATCACCATCTCAGCCATCTTTTGCGCGCGCATCAACACGCCATCGACCTCAATGTTGGCCAGCTGCTGCTCGGCGATAGCATTCACCCGACGATCGATGACGGACACCTCGCCATGTGCAGCGTCAATCTGCTGCTTGCAGCGCTCGATCTCCTCTTGGGTGATGCGCGGATTGAGCTGGGACAGGTTGTGGATGATGGCTTCAATCGAATTCTGGAACTGCCGCATACCTTCCTTATCACCTGAAAGAAGGGCCACGCTAAGCGGGCGCACCTCTTCGGGTATCTTCGATTGCAGCACCTCCAGGGCATGCTCACCCTTGGAAGTCACCAGAACCTTGCGGCCGGTCGCGAGGTAATGGCAAATGATATTAGCGATGGTGTGAGTCTTGCCGGTGCCCGGTGGCCCCTGAACGGCCACACCCGGAGCGCGCTCCAGCATCTCCACGATCGTTTCCTGCTCTTGGTTATAGGGCAAGGGGAAGTACAGTTCCCGCGGCTCGCCTTGCCGGCGACCTCCGCCGCACATGCCTCGGAACGAGATGGCCTCATAGCGGATCACCTCATCAGAGGGAGGCGTTACCAAGGCCAAAGGGCCCGCTGGAATCGGGTCGCCGACCTGCAACCGAGCCTTGAGCCGGCGGATGTCCTCGACAAGGTAGTTGCTCGACCGCTCCCGGACCAGCAGCACCCAGCGAGGGGTGACCACCAGCTCTGGACCCGGCATGGGTAGCCCCCGGAGGACCGGGTCATAGCGACCCTCCCCGCTGAGATTGCCCGCGGCCAGTTTGAGGATAGGCTCGAAACTGCCGATGTCGAAGGGCGTGACCGGGTGTTCATCATTCCGGGCAAGCAGATACCGGGCTTGCTTCTCAACCTCTGCGGCGCCCATGACTTGGCAGGCACCGAACGCATCGAACTCAAGACGCGGCGAAACCGATCGGGGGCGGACAGCGATGCGGTGGGTCTGTGGATCGAGTTCGATCTCAACCACTTGTGTGAGCAGCGGGTATTGGAAGTCAATGGTGTCGGGGGCGCCGGCCCCGCTTTCCGTCACTTGCCGTTGAAACTGCCAGGCAGAAATGCCGATACCCCAGACCAGTTCTGAGGGCTTCGAGGTCTCCTCGGCTTCCAGCCGTCCTTTGAGCATGAATAGATCGCCGTAGAGCGCGATCGACCGGCGTCGCGGCGTCTCACCTTCGGCCCAAGCCTGCCACAGTTGTCGGAGTTGGCGTAGCGCCTCTGCAACTGCGCCCCGACGTTCCGCGTCAGCTTGGGTTGCACGCTCGGCCCCCAGTGTGCGGACCTCGGTCGCATAGCGGTGCTTCAGAGCTGTTTCGTTGGGTTGCGGCGCTGGACCGCTTGGGTCATCAGAGATCGCGATTAGCTCACGCAGCGTCGGGTCGCCGGAGCGTGGTGCGGGACGTGCCTCCAGCCGCTGCACCTGGAGCCAGATGTGGTCGCCCTCGAGCTTGATGTCCAAGTCGACACCTGGCAACGCGGCAAGATCGTCCTGAAAGCGCCTGAACACTGTGGTACCCGACAACGTGTAGGCTCTCGGGTCAATGTCCTTGCTTTGTTCGACTACGTAGTCCAGTAGCCTGCTAAGCAGTCCGTGTTGTGGCGTTACGAGCATGAGCTCCCCCCTCATATATCGGGCAGCATACCCTTATCCCAGCCCAAAATAATCTTTGCGCTGCATACAGTAAAACGGCAAGCACATACCTGACGTCGCTTCGCTTAAAAGTCCGAGGCCCTATTGACCAAGGAACAGTTTTTGCCCGGCGCATTCTTCGACCCTGCTTTCACAACGGAAAGGGCGCACGCCCCTCGTGGGGCGACCGGCAACATTCTCGGCAATCAGACAACACCAGCACGCGGCATACCAGAAATTCCTCTAAAAAGACCGCTCAGATTGATTTTTCCGGACAACAGCTTTGGATCGAAAGCAGCCATATCAGCAAATTTTCTAGCAATCCGGATCCCACCCCACCCTGCAAGAACTGACAGCACCCCCACACGCCAGCCAAAAACACCCGACAACCCGCCGGGTGTTCCGTGCGGCAAGGTCAGAGCGACCCGGTGCGGATCCAGTTGCGTCCGTCGCAGTAATAGACGTTGTAGCCGTCGTCGGCGATCGTGCCGGCGTTGCCTTCGTCGCAGACCATGCCGACGACGTCGTCGCTGACGGTGTCGCGCGCATGCGCGGCGGTGGCGAAGACGAGTCCGAGGGCGAAGACGGTGGCGGCGAGG
>SCMT01000005.1 GCA_005502915.1 Lysobacteraceae bacterium 2PB
ACCACCATCGCCCGCATCGATCGCTGGCCGGCCTGTCGCCGGTCGCCTTCGCTCGGGCACAATCCCCGTCAACCTCTACTTCTGCATGACTCGAAGAAACGAGGACGCTTCACTCGGGTTATGGCCTGCGAATACGCCCTCGAATATGCCCTCGAATACGCCTTGCGAGTTCTCCATTCACCGCCGGCGACCTGTTGCGGGACAAGTCCGTCACGGCGGCGACATGACGGGCGGCAGACATTCGGTGCGATGGTTCGCCTGCTTGCGATCGAGCAATCGGCGCAGCCTCGGGATTTCTCCGGCTTTTCCGCGCATCACCGCAACCGGGATCGTCCCTTTGGCGAGGACGTATGTCGATCCATATGCGTCGGGGGCGCCTCTGATATTCCAGGCCAATGTATCGAATCCTGTTCCGAACGCCAGAAGATGGTCGAGGGGCACCAGCGCCTTCGTGCTGAGGTTGCCATTGTTGAACTGATGCCAGAGCATGACGCTCATCATGCTGGTCGCAGTGAAGGAAAACTTCTCGTCGGCATTTCCGGAGCGATAGAGGTGCAGCCACGTCCGCTGCGGATTCTTCAATGGCTCACCGATCTTCGCTGCGTCGAAGCGGAAATTCAGGGTCACTGCAATGCGGTCTTCCGGCGCAGATCGTTGCGTCTTTTCATCCGCCGGCCAGTCGTAGCCGATATCCCACTTCAATGAAATGCCCGGCGCGATCTCGGTCGACTGCCTGGGCCGCCACTCGTAACTGTCGCGCCCAGCCCGCACCTCGCCATCGCGCTGGGTGAGACTGCGTGTTCCGACCCACTCGCCTTCCGCATCTTTCTCGGCGACGATGCAGGACAGCTGGATTTCACGACCCGCATCCTGAGCCGCTGCTGCGCAGGGCACAGCCGCGATACCGGCAACAATCAGCAGAGGGTGAACGCGCAGCAGGGTGATCATTTCCTCGGTCTCTTTATTTTGCAGGGCCACATTATCCGATGGATGATGCACGAAGAAAATCAGCAGAGCATGGAGCGAAACCGGGGGAAGAAAAGCCCGGGTGCGGCCTTTGGCCTGACCCGGGCTAGTTGCTCTCGTCGCATCACTCCGGGGCGGAAGAGCACGTCCTGCGCGGCTTCGTCGTTGCGTCGCCAGGTTGCAGGGGAGCGCGCTCCCTGGTCAGTCGTTCATCCACCGCGATCACAGCGATATCGCCGTTTCCTTCGACGAGGGTATCGATCTGCTTCCAATGCAGACTGTCGCCCGAATGCTCCGCACGCACGAGCACGACCGACTCGCTGCGCTGGCTGGCAACCGCGATGATTGCAGTATGTCCGACCACCGAACCGGAGACGCGGCCTTCGTCGACCTGTCGCAAATTGACCAACGCGCCACCGAAATCACCGCACAGCCGCTCGCCGTCCTGGATCAGATCGAGATTGAAACCGCCGCAGTCGAGCTTCGGATTCGAGCGATCGCACCAGCGCACGGACCAGGCTCCGCTGAAATCAGCCGGCGGAGGTTGCGCATGCGATGCCATCGCATATCCCGCCAGCATGCTGCCGGCGAGAATCGCGAATGCGAAAGGGGTGAGCGGAGTCTTGTCGCGCATTGCAGATATCCAGGTCACGATGAAGGGATGACACCCTATGGTCATGACTGCGGATGGTCAAGCATTCGAATGCACAGCCTGCGCGAACCTGACAGGCAGGCATTGCGTGCACCGCAATACGGGATAGCCTGGAAGACCGGGCGCTGGCTTCGCACGCGGCGATGAACTGGCGCGGGAATTCAACTACCAACACGTTTGAAACCGGGACGTTGGAGGGCTGGAACTGCGGTCGAGTCTGGACATCCAGGCAAGTCAGGCAGGCATCGACAATCGAAAGTCGTATGGCCACAGATGCTCTGATAGCGAATCCGTGACCACGAAGCTGCGGTTGACCAGGATCTCCCGGCATTGCTGGAGGTTCATGTCGTAGTCGGGCGGCATGAGTCCCATGGCCAGATCGTACGGGGCGTCGACATTGAAATGCACGACGCCATCGATCCTATAGTCTCGTCGGAAGGCGGTCCTCCAGCGCGAATTGCTCCCCCAACCCTGGGAGAGATTGCAGACGGGACGCGTCTTCCGCGTGTAAGCCCAGTAGAGTGGCGCCTCATCCGCAATCCCGATTCTCAGCTGGCTCGCAGGCGCGCGCACGATCGCGCCGCAGCGCATGAACAGCATCGGCCCGAGCATGAGGCAAGGCCAATGGGTTCTGAGAATTTGCACCGAATCCCCGTCGCCAGCCGAAGCGATCAGCCCGGTGACTTCGACATCGAAGGGCGAGTAAGCGGCAGGTGTTTCGACGGTAAACCCCAACGCGATCGCGAAGGCGCGGAATTCGTCCGGCGTGATGCATGGCCCCGTCCAATCGTCCGGATACATCGGGCCAGGGATCAATCCCAGCGCGAGGGTTTCGAACACCATGCTGGCCGCGTACAGTCGCCAGAGGTCCGTGACTTCGGCAGCAGGCCAAGGGCGTTCCGCGCGGGCAGAAAACGCCTTCAGCCACTCGGCCTCCCCTGGGTATTCATCGAGCCATGGTTCGATGATCTGCGGATACACCTGAGCATCCGGCTTCTCGTGGATGTCCTTGTACAACTGGCACCACGGCCACTGGTCTTCGTGCATCGGGATTCACCGCATTCGAAAGAATGATGTCGCCCCGTTCATCGCCACTGCGGGTTCGAACGAAACCCCGGCGCAGACACCGCCTGCGCCCGGGTGCAGCTTACGCGCTGGGGGCATCCATGGACACCGCGCGGTTGCCAGCGACCAAATCCACCTGCCCCGCAGCAATGACGCTTGTCGTCCCGGCGCAGGCCGGGACCCAGCCCTTGACGTGATTGAAGCCCTTGAAGCGGGATCCCGGCCTGCGCCGGGATGAGGAGGGGAGGATGCATGACGCAGGCTGATCGGCGCATCGCGCGCAGGCTAGTCAAGGTTGGTCGCCCGGGTAAGCGCGACGCGTGCATCCGGCATGAACGCACGCATGCCTATCCCAAAGGCACGGATGCGGCCTTTGGTTTTATCCTGTTGACTTGCTGCCTTGAACAAGGCCACGACCGCCATTAGCGAGAATCGCCTTCTTGTAATCCATGCTGTTCATTGGCGGACAGGCATTCACTGCATGAATAAAGATGTCGGGTGGCTTGTACCAATGCGATGCGATGTAGTGCGTGATCGCGACTGGCGCAACATAGATGAGCCCATCGAATGGCACGAGAACGTTCGCATTGAAACGAGGACCTTCGAACTGGCATAGATCGCATTCATGGACGCCAG
This sequence comes from Lysobacteraceae bacterium 2PB, assembly GCA_005502915.1. GTDB lineage: Bacteria > Pseudomonadota > Gammaproteobacteria > Xanthomonadales > Xanthomonadaceae > Lysobacter_I. The sequence continues at coordinate 3,320 of SCMT01000005.1, forward strand.
CGGACACAACAGGCTGCCAAGGCTCACGACACAGATGATTGAGCTTCTCGAAGAATGCAGGACTCACCTCGCCCGTCTCGAACTTGCAGCCGCGCGACAGCCAACCAACGGAGATGAGCCCGTCGCTCGGGACCGGCAAGTAGCGACATGGTTCGAGGTCGTTCGAGTGCGTCATCAGCCCTGGTCCAATCTTTCACACATGAGAAAACAGTCGGGCGCAGACACCGCCTGCGCCCGGGTGAAGCTTACGCGGTGGGGCCGTCGAGGGGCACCAGGTGGTTGTCGGCATCGTAGCGCAGGCCGCAGAGCATGGCGGCGATGCCGCGCAGGGCGGCTTGCGGGCTGGCGCCGCTGGCTTCGCACAGGGCGATGAACTGGGGCGGGACTTCGACTACGAACACGTTTGAAACCGGGACGTTGCACGGCTGGAACTGCGGCTTGGGCTTGGACATGACGGACCTCCGTTTCGCCCGACGCCCGGAGTGGACGCCGTTGGCGAATCCACACCGCATCGCGCGCAGGCGCGTCAAGGTTTGCGCAGCAACTTGCCTCGACCTTGACGCGCCGAGCACGATGCGAGAATGGGACGACAACGGTGGGCACATATCAGGAAAGACATCACGACCCGTAGGCTGGGTGCTCCGCACCCAGCGATTGCTGACGAAGCAAATCGCTGGGTCGATGACCCAGCCTACGACCCTGCCGCATTCCCGCTTCGATAGCGGCGGGCCCAAGACTCGCCCTACGAAAAACATTCTTCAGCTCAGCTGCACCCCATCTTACGAATTCAGGAGTCAAGCGTGCCAAAGGCCAACGCCATTCTGCAGTCTATATTCAAGGAATTTCAGCATTGCTTTTGATGACTGCGAAAAGTTAAGCAGCTTATAGCTCAGCCCATATTTCGGATCTGCAACAATTTCGGAATACGTGCGACCAGAAATCATAGGATCATCACAGTCGGGAATGAAAACGGTGTCCCAGTAAAATGCACGATCCCCGCGTGGAGCATCAGCTATTACGCCAGAAGTTTCTCCGACAAAAGTTGCAATCGATTTACCATCGCAATATCCAATGACCGCCCTCGCCAATGCTCGTCGACCAGCCGACCCTGTTTCTTTTACGAAATCGCCACCTAGCACATTCCACATCGGCTTAGTAAGACCGCCGGGATATCCACCATCTAAGTAATCCTCAAAGATCAGTCCCGCATGCTCAACGATGCACGGTACTTTCACTTGTTGATATGCCTTCGCCACTTCATTCTGCACAAGAACGAAAAGGTCAACTTCAAGAACCTCCGTGATCGCCGACTCGCGTATGTGAAAATCAAAGACATCACACACAAATCGGCCATCATTTAACTTAGAGACCTCGCAAAACACTTTGTTCTCGTCGCGCTTAAATCTGCTAGACGTTACATAATGAATAGAAATTTTATTCATTTTGAATCCCTCATGCAATTTAGAACATCAGCAGTTTCAGCAGTCAAATCAAGGCTAGACACCGGAATCACATCGATACCCCGACTTGAGAAAAGCGTATATTCAAAGTCTGAAGGATCGGCGACCACAATGTATGCACGCGGCCCGGGAGAACCGCCATCTAATGCGCGGCCCTCTGTAAAAAGTCGAAACAAATACGAAACATTCGGGTCTCGGAAGCTATAACCAACAAACAGAAGCGTGCGCCCAAGCAAATCCGACCTGAGGCGCAAATCAAGAGGATCCTCAAGTCTCAAACGAGATTCGTAGTCGCTCTCGGTCAATACGATCTTCGCGGGATGATCCCAGTCGCCATGAAATTTAACAACCTCAACTTCCGCGCCAGTACCGCCCATTTCTGACTCTACAGCTACAACATGAACCGTTCTATTTGAAAGACGCAACGCTCTTTCTAAGTAGTCATCATAATTAGTTGTGTAAAAAACAGAGCATCTATTTAAATCAGCAAGGCTAGATAAAACAGTAGATTTTGATAGCTCATCATCACTGATATCCATCCTCTTTACAAGCCAATTAGTTATTTTGGCAATTTGACCGGAGTGCTTGTGCTTATAGTATTCAAGAATCTGCAGATCCGTGCCGCGAACGCGCGCCAGAGCCGGATCCTGAAAACCAAGATCCAAGGCAGCCTGCTCCACCAATTCGCCCCACGATGGACCGCGTCGTGAAACCGACATAGACACGCCAGCACCGATAAAGGGAATAACCTTTCCTTCTTGATAACGCCTTCTAAGCAACTCAGGACAACGGTTAGACATTGATCCTACCTGCAATACGCGTTAGGGAATGAACGTGCTCAATTCCATTATGCGGGTGACTCTCATGGAGATCCATGTCAGAGGCGCTCACAATATCTAAGAAGCCAAATAAATTCAGGTAACGCTCATGACTAATTAAAGTGGGCTTAAAATTTGGGTGCGCTCGTTCAATATCTTGCCTGCGGTCATTGAACGAGCAGAACAAAACAAGCCCACCTCTGCGCACCAGCTGGGGCAAACGGTTAACAAACTGCTCAATATCACTTTTATCAGGAAAACAATGGACAACGCCGTACACGACAGCCACATCATATGTCACATCTCGGGAAATAAATCGTCTAACATCTCCCTGAATCCAGTTAATGCATTTACGACCAGCCCACAATCTACCAGCATTTTTAAGCGCCGCTCCGGATATATCAACTGCATCAACCGTTGCACCTAATTCGGCAAGAAACGCTGCATTTTTTCCTTCGCCACACCCCAGATCAATTACTTTGGAATCGCTAAAACTCCAATAGCTAGTCGCTTCTCGGACGAGCGATCCGGGTGAAACATCCCAGAATGGGCAACATTTATCATACCCATCATCGTACCCTCCTTTATCCATTTGCATTTGATACTCCATTCACGAACTGACGCAAAGTGTTTCCATACTGCTTTCTCCCAAACCAGTTGTAAATGACCCCATCTGCATCTCGGAGAAACTTAGGAACCTCAGCTTCGACCTCGGCATCACGAACAGCCAAGAACTGTTCAAAAGATATCTTTGCACCCCTTCTTGCGCAATAGAACTTATGAGCCATATCAGGCGGCGTGTGCACATACAAAATCCCGCAAGATCTACGTCCGCCCAAAATTTGATAAATTCTATCCAACGTAGCTCGCTGCCTCACTCCATCCACAATTGCTCTTCCATTAGAAGCGGCAATTCTGGCACAGATAGCTTCGGCCAATCGAACCGGACCATCCCTGCTAGATATAAAACTCAAAGCATCGCTTTGAAATTTTTCTCGATTCTCTGGTGTGACCGCTGGGATTCCCAGCAGATTAGCGACTACTTCCCCGGAATTGATGTAAGCTCGATCAGTATATTTTGCAATACGGCGGGCCGCCTCCGTCTTGCCACTACCAACAGTGCCCATAACAAAAATGACTTTAGAGTCTCGCAACCTAGCTCGCCTCACCAAACGAAAGGCAGGGGCTGAATTTGCGATCCAGGGAAGAAAGGTCCGCAGGCACAACTGCGACCAATACTCAAATCGCCATATTGGATAGGGAAATGGATCAGCCTCTATCCATTGCAGCTGCGCAATGGATTTTTCGCCACGAACGGGCTGAATCCACTCACTTGAAGACGAAGTTTCATACCTTAGTATGAATGCTATGTGCTTTCTTCCAACTACAGAAGAGTCATCATTCAAAACACCGATAATCTTAAGCCCGTCAAAGCAAGCCAGCCTTTGCGCATCGGCGGCGGGAATCTTTAGTTCTTCTGAGAGTTCACGCACTGCGGACCGTAGCAAGCCTTGAACGCCATGCGCTAGCAGATCGAAGTCCTCTCTAATTACGTGCCCGCCGAATCCAATGCAAAGAGAACCCCTAAGATAATCTTCAACTCGATTGAAGTTCCCTCTGCGAAAACACAGAACTTTGTCGTTTTTAGTGACCAAAATATATGTCAAGACCTGCTTCCAGTCCTCCGTTCTTTCAGCGACCATCCGGGGCTGATATTCGACATCCTCGGGTTTCTCTAGCAGTTGTGCGTAGCGGGCCCAAGCCAGCTTGACACCCTGAAACCTCCCAAGCCGATCCAATTTAGACGGCTGCACAACTCGAACGTCGCTCTGATCTGGGGAACGGGTATACGGCCTTGCCTCGTAAATGCTATCCGCAGATACCACATCTCTAATGGAGAACGCTCCCGGCCTAGTTCTTACAAAACGCGACTTATCCCCATTCCGACGAACATCCACACTCAATTTAGACTTCATCGTTTGATGAGGAGTTTTGCCGCTAACTCGATCAGTGAATAGACCATGCTCTATAGCATAGTCAACGATTTGTTTGGGAGTCATCGGCTGACGAGTAGCCTGCAGCGCCGTTGCCGCAACCGAAAGAAACTCGCTCTCGCCTTTTGCCATTAGAGCGCCTCCAGAATCCGTCCGAATCTAGCTCTGACCGCCTTTGGAATATTTCGCGATACAATCAAAACCTCAGACTGAATGCCTCGATGCTGTGGTTTAGCAGCCATCCGACTCGATCGTCTCGCGTGAAAAACTTCAAATTTTCTCCTCGGGTACAGCTCTACGAGTTCGCTGTTATAGGCATTTGAAACTATAACTCTGCACCCTCTGGAAACCGAAGCGGACGCCGCCAGCGCCAAGCGCGACTGATCTAACCAAGTGAAGGCCATTGGGGTATAGCGCGCGTAACCAGAACTGCAAGGCAATACATATGGCGGATCAGCGTAAATTAGCGCACCGTCCGGAGCCCTATCAAACGCTACCGAAAAGTCACCGACACTTAAATCTGCACTCTGAAGCTTGCGCGAAGCTCGGATAATTGCACCAATATCGCATGAAACGGTTCCCGGCTTGCAACCATATGGGACATTGAATTTCCCGAAACGATTAACACGATACAATCCATTAAAGGCAGTCCGATTTAAATAGATAAATCGAGCCGCCTTGCCAGCAGCTGATCTTGGCCGAGAGTCACGGACAATCGCAAATATTTCCGGTGAAACTTGCCAGCTATTTAACCGAGAGACTACTTTTGCGGGATCGGATTTAACACCAATATAGGCGTCTATAAGATCAGCATTGGCATCAGACAGCATTGCTCGCAACGGGCTCAATTCAAAATAGACTGCACCTCCCCCTAAAAAAGGTTCTACGTATTCTTCGACTGAGCCAATACAGTCACGGATCAGCGGCGCTAGCCACCGTTTTCCTCCCGCCCATTTAAGAAATGCCACTAGGACGCTCTCACATATTCCTCCGATACTCCCCACCCACATCGTAGAGAGCATGTGAAATCTGCCCCAAGCTGTAAGATTTGACAGCTTCCATCAGCGCGGCAAACACATTCGCGCGATCCCGGGCGGTCTTCTGCAGGTAACCCAAGCCTTCCGGCGTATTCCGCAGCGCCTGATACCCCGCCACATTCTCGATCTGCTGCCCCTTCTCCGCCTCGGTCGAGCGGATCAGCTCGATCTCGGTGACGATGTCGCCGCCATGGTCCTTGGGCAGGAAGGTGTTGACGCCGATCAGCGGCAGGCTACCGTCGTGCTTCTTGTGTTCGTAGTAGAGGCTTTCTTCCTGGATCTTGCCGCGCTGGTACATGGTGTCCATCGCGCCGAGCACGCCGCCGCGTTCGCTGATGGCTTCGAATTCGCGGTAGACGGCTTCCTCGACGATGTCGGTGAGCTTGTCGACGATGAAGCTGCCCTGCCAGGGGTTCTCGCAGAAGTTGAGGCCCAGTTCCTTGTTGATGATCATCTGGATGGCGACGGCGCGGCGCACGGACTCTTCGGTCGGCGTGGTGATGGCTTCGTCGTAGGCGTTGGTGTGCAGGCTGTTGCAGTTGTCGAACAGCGCGTACAGGGCCTGCAGCGTGGTGCGGATGTCGTTGAACTGGATTTCCTGGGCGTGCAGCGAGCGGCCGGAGGTCTGGATGTGGTACTTCATCATCTGGCTGCGGGCGCTGGCGCCGTAGCGTTCGCGCATGGCGCGTGCCCAGATGCGGCGGGCGACGCGGCCGATGACGGTGTATTCCGGGTCCATGCCGTTGCTGAAGAAGAACGACAGGTTGGGCGCGAAGTCGTCGATCTTCATGCCGCGCGCGAGGTAGTACTCGACGATGGTGAAGCCGTTGGACAGGGTGAAGGCGAGCTGGCTGATCGGGTTCGCGCCGGCTTCAGCGATGTGGTAGCCGCTGATCGACACCGAGTAGAAGTTGCGCACGTTCTTCTCGACGAAGAACTGCTGGATGTCGCCCATCATCCGCATCGCGAATTCGGTGCTGAAGATGCAGGTGTTCTGGGCCTGGTCTTCCTTGAGGATGTCGGCCTGCACCGTGCCGCGCACGGTGGCGAGGGTCTGCGCCTTGATGTTGGCGTAGGTTTCGGCGTCGACCACCTGGTCGCCGGTGACGCCGAGCAGGCCGAGGCCGAGGCCGTCGTTGGTCTCGGGCAGTTCGCCGCTGTATTCGGGACGGCGGCGGCCTTCGAACAGCTTCTCGATGGTGGCGTGGGCGGCGTCCCAGCGCGACTGGTCGGCGCGCAGGTACTTCTCGACCTGCTGGTCGATCGCGGTGTTCATGAACATCGCGAGGATGATCGGCGCGGGGCCGTTGATGGTCATCGACACCGAGGTGCTGGGTGCGCAGAGGTCGAAGCCGGAGTACAGCTTCTTCATGTCGTCGAGCGTGGCGATGTTGACGCCGGAGTTGCCGATCTTGCCGTAGATGTCGGGGCGGATGGCCGGGTCTTCGCCGTACAGGGTGACGCTGTCGAAGGCGGTGGACAGGCGCGCGGCGGGCAGGCCGACGCTGAGGTAGTGGAAGCGGCGGTTGGTGCGCTCGGGCGTGCCCTCGCCCGCGAACATGCGGATGGGGTCTTCGCCGGTGCGGCGGTACGGGTAGACGCCGCCGGTGTACGGGTAGTAGCCGGGCAGGTTTTCCTTCTGCAGGAAGGTCAGCAGTTCGCCCCAGCTCTTGTAGGTGGGCGCGGCGATCTTGGGGATCTGCTGGTGCGACAGGGATTCGCGGTAGTTCTCGACGCGGATGGTCTTGTCGCGGACCTGGTATTCGTTGACGTCGTCGACGATGGATTTCAGGCGCGCGGGCCATTCGCGCAGGAGCTTGAGGGCTTCGCTGTCGAGGGACTGGACGGCGTCGTTGTAGCGTTGGCGGAGGGTGAGGAGGGTCTTGTCCACGCCCTGCTGTTGTAGAGCGGAGCTTGCTCCGCTGCTCTGGGCATCAGACGTTGCGGCGTCTTCGGAGCGGAGCAAGCTCCGCTCTACGAGGGCGTCGGGGGCGTACAGGTCCAGCATCTTCGGCAGCGCAGCGTCGCCGAGGCTTTCGAGCGACTGCCAGTAGGCCTGGGCGCGGTCGGCGATCTCGGCCTGGCTTTCGATGCGCTTGTTGATGCTGCGGCCCTGCTCGGCGATCTCGGCGAGATAGCGGACGCGGTTGCCGGGGATCAGCACGGTGGCGCGGGGTTCCTTGAGGCTGGTGTCGATGGCGGGCGACCAGCGGTCTTCCGGCAGCGAGAGCTTCTCGCGCAGCAGGCGGCAGAGGTTGGCGAACATCCAGCTGATGCCGGGGTCGTTGAACTGCGAGGCGATGGTCGGGTAGACCGGGACGTCTTCGTCCTTGGTCTGGAAGGCGACGCGGTTGCGCTTCCACTGCTTGCGCACGTCGCGCAGGGCATCTTCGGCGCCGCGCTTGTCGAACTTGTTGAGCACGACGAGCTCGGCGAAGTCGAGCATGTCGATCTTCTCGAGCTGGCTGGGTGCGCCGAAGTCGCTGGTCATGACGTACATCGGGAAATCGACGAGGTCGACGATCTCCGAGTCGCTCTGGCCGATGCCGGCGGTTTCGACGATGACGAGGTCGTAGCCGAGCGACTTGAGGAAGGCGATGCAGTCCTTCAGCACCACGTTGGTCGCGGCGTGCTGGCGGCGGGTGGCCATGGAGCGCATGAAGACGCGCGGGCTGCGCAGGGAGTTCATGCGGATGCGGTCGCCGAGCAGCGCGCCGCCGGTGCGGCGGCGGGTGGGGTCGACGGAGACGACGGCGATGCGCATCTCGGGGAAGTTGGCGAGGAAGCGGTTGAGCAGTTCGTCGGTGACCGAGGACTTGCCGGCGCCGCCGGTGCCGGTGATGCCGACGACGGGCGTCTTGCCGCCGGCGAGCTGCCATTCCTTGCGGAGATGGGCGAGTTCGGATTCGTCCAGCGCACTCTCTTCGATGGCGCTGAGCATCTGGCCAATCGCAATTTCGTCGCTGAAGTCGACGCGCTTGGGCGTGATCACCGGCTGGCGCGCGGCGCCTGCGCGGCGGATGACGTCCTCGATCATCGCGACGAGGCCCATGTGCATGCCGTCGTTGGGATGGTAGATGCGCTCGACGCCGTAGGCCTGGAGTTCGCGGATCTCTTCCGGGGTGATGGTGCCGCCGCCGCCGCCGAAGACGCGGATGTGGCCGGCGCCGCGTTCCTTCAGCATATCGACCATGTACTTGAAGTACTCGACGTGGCCGCCCTGGTAGCTGGAGAGCGCGATGGCGTCGGCGTCTTCCTGCAGCGCGGCGCGGACGACGTCCTCGACGCTGCGGTTGTGGCCGAGGTGGATGACCTCGGCGCCCTGCCCCTGGATCAGCCGGCGCATGATGTTGATGGCGGCGTCGTGGCCATCGAACAGGCTGGCGGCGGTGACGAAGCGGAGCGGCGTGGCGTCCGGCTGCTGTGCGGGGGCGTGGCCTTCGAAGGTGTTGGCGACTGGCGTGCTCATGGCGCGCGCTCCATGCTGAAAACGGTGATGGCGTATTGTAACCGCGCCGCCCCGCCCTTGCCCGCATGACCATACGGCAGGGATACTCGGCCGCACGGAATATCCACAGAATCGTATACATGACCCGTTTCCAGCGCATCCTCGCGTGGGGCACCTTCTCGCTCGCCTCGCTGATCGGCACCGGGCTGCTGTTCGCCGACCACCTGACCCCACCCGCCACGGGCGCGCCGGGCGTGGTGCTGCCGATCAAGGCGGGCGAAACCGAGCTGGATCGCGAGATCGAGCCGCTGCTAGCCGCCAATCCCGGCAAGACCGGCGCGCTGCTGGTGGAGGACGGCGTGGATGCGTTCGCGGCGCGGGCGATCACCGCGCAACGGGCCGGACGCAGCCTGGACCTGCAGTACTACATCTGGCACGACGACCTGACCGGCCGCCTGCTCGGTCGCGAGGTCTGGCGCGCGGCGGAGCGCGGGGTGCGCGTGCGCATGCTGCTGGACGACATGAACGCGCAGGGCATGGATTCGAAGCTGCTGCTGCTCGACGCGCATCCGAACATCGAGATCCGCCTGTACAACCCCTTCCGCAACCGCGAAGGCATCGGCCGGCTGTTCGAGATGGTGCAGCGCATCTTCAGCGTGAACCATCGCATGCACAACAAGGCGTGGATCGCAGACAACCGCGTGGCGGTGGTGGGCGGGCGCAACATCGGCGAAGAGTATTTCGGCGCGAGCGACGAGGTGAACTTCCGCGACCTGGACGTGGTGCTGTTCGGTCCGGCGGTGGCCGAGACCAGCACGATGTTCGACCATTACTGGAACAGCGAAGCGGTGGTGCCGCTGAAGGCGCTGGCGCGCGTGCCGCGCGGCGGTTTCGACGAGATCGGCGAGGCGATCGAGGCGGAGGCGAAAGGCTCGGCGGCGCAGCGCTACCTGCAGCGCGTGGCCGCCTCGCCGCGCGTGCAGGACTACGCGCGCGAGCGGCTGACGCCGTTCTGGAGCGACCGCATCCACCTGGTGTCGGACCCGCCGCTGAAGTGGGAAGACGACAAGCAGGACGAGTGGATCGTGCATCGCATCGAGCGAGACCTGTCCTCGGCGACGCGCAAGGTGCTGCTGATCTCGCCCTATTTCGTGCCGGGCCAGGACGTGACCGAGCGCATGACCGGGCTGGTGAACCAGGGCGTGACCGTGGGCGTGGTGACCAATTCGCTGGCGGCGAACGACGTGTTCGCGGTCTACGGCGCTTACCGGCACTACCGCGACACGCTGGTGCGCGGGGGGGTGTCGGTGTACGAACTGCGCGCGCAGGGCCATCCGGACAGCAGCCTGTTCGGCAGCAGCGGCGCGAGCTTGCACACCAAGGCCTACAGCGTGGACGACACGCGCGGCTTCATCGGCTCGTTCAACCTCGATGCGCGCTCGGCCTACCTCAACACCGAGATGGGCGTGATGTTCGACGACCCGGCGCTGGCCAAGGCGGTGCGCGAGGAATACCTGCGCCTGGCGAATCCCGAGCTGAGCTACTGGATGCACATCGGCAAGGACGGCGCGCCGCGCTGGCTGGATCGCGCGACGAAGCCGCCGACCCTGCACACGAAGGAACCGGACACCACGACGATGCAGCGCTTCAGCGCGCATGCCATCGGCTGGCTGCCGCTGGAATCGCAGCTGTGAGCGCGACGCAGCAGGATCTTGCGGCGCTGCGCGCTGCGGCCGAGCGCGGATCGGTCGAGCATGCCTTCGCGCTGGCGCAGGCGCTGGTCGCACAGGAACGCATGGACGAGGCGCTGCAGTGGCATCTGCGCGCGGCGCAGGCCGGACACCCGGGCGCGCAGGTCGAATACGCGCGGATGCGGCTCTACGGCATCGTCGGCGCGCCCGCACCGCAGGAGGCGCTGGCGTGGTTCGAGCGTGCGGAGCGCGCGGGGCATCCGGTGGCGTCGGAGTATCTGGTGAAGCTGGCCATCGGCGGCGTCGCCCTGCCCCGCGACATGCGCATGAACGAACGCGTCCTGCGCGGCGTGCAGTCCGATCACGCGCCGTCGCTGCTCGCGGCGGCCGTGCACTTCGGACGCAAGCCGCACGTCGACGACCAGGCACTGTGCCTGCAACTGCTGGAACGCGGCGCCGGTCGAGGCGACATCGCCGCTGCCGTGCTGCTGGCCGAGCGACTGGCCCACGGCGAAGGCTGCGAGGCGCAGCCGGATGCGGCGCGCGACCTGTGGACGCAGCTGGAGGCGGCCGGTATCGAGCGCGTGCCCGAATTCACGCTGCCGCCGCCGGGCCCGACGGATGCGCTGCCGCGACAGCTGGCGCTGGAAGAGGCGTTGTCGCCACCGGAGGCCCGCGTGCTGTCGACGCAGCCTCGGGTCTCGGTGATCGATCGGCTGCTCTCGGCGGACGAGTGCCGCTTGCTGATCGTCAGCGCACGCCCGCACCTGCACGCCTCGCGCACGCTCGATCCGACCTCGGGCCAGGCGCTGAACGTGGACCTGCGCACCAGCCACGACGCGCAGTTCGATCCGCTGCTGGAAAGCCTCGCCGTGCGCCTGGTGCAGTGGCGCATGGCCGCAGCGGCCGGGCTGGAACTGGTCGAGGCCGAGCCGCTGATCGTGCTGCGCTACGCGCCGGGACAGGAATACAAGCCGCATCGCGACTACCTGCCGCCGGCGTCGATCGCCCGCGACGGCCCGCAGGCCGGCAACCGGCGACGCACGATCTGCGCGTACCTGAACCCGGTCGCGGCCGGCGGCGCCACCGCCTTCCCCGTCGCCGGGCTGCAGGTCGAGCCACAACCCGGGCGCGCGGTGGTGTTCGACAACATGCGGTACGACGACGCGTCGCCGCAGGGCCGCCCCGATCCCGATTCCCTGCACGCCGGGATGCCGGTCGAAGCCGGCGAGAAATGGCTGGCGACGCTGTGGATCCGGCAGGGGCGGTATCGGGCGTTCTGAACGCCCGATCACGATCGCATCAGCGGTTGATGACCTCGCGGTGCATCGGCGCGAGCACCGCCAGCAGCTTGTTCTGCGCGCGGAACGGGATGCCGCGCCGGTTCATCGCGATCTGCAGGTCTTCCACCAGGGCATTGAAATCGGCGCGATCGATGCGGTGCGCGCCATGGGCGGCGACCATGTCGCGCCCGGTGTAGACGCAGCCGCCGCCGAGGATCGCGCAGAACTGTTCGGCGAGCTGGCGCTTCACCCGGTCGTGCTCGACCTTCTCGAAGAAGGGGCGCATGCGCGGATCGGCGAGCAGGATGGTCATGAACTCGTCCATGAGGGCATCGAGGCCGGGACGTCCGCCGAAATCCTCGAAGACGCCCACCAGTTCGGCATGGACCGGCGCGGGATCCGCCGCGCCGGGGGTGCGTTCGACGGGCTGCGGCGTGGACTGGGCAGCGGCCAGCGAGGATGCGGCCATGAAGACCGTGCCTGCGATGAGCACGGCGACGGAACGCAGGGAGCTGGGGATGGTGTGGTGCATGGGAGGCCTCCGGAGGCGATCAGAAACCGACCTGGAGCGAGGCGTAGACGCCACGCTGCCGGTCGCGGATGACGATGTTGCCGAGATCGACGTAGGCGACCGTCAGGGCGACATGGCGATTGGGTGTCCAAGCGAGGAACACGTCCCAGGCATCGTCTTCGGTCGCGATGTTCAGGTTGTCGGGCTTGGTGCGGTACTCGGCGCCGACGGCCAGCGTGCGATTGAGCAGGTAGGCGACCGAGCCCTCGAACTGCAGCGAATGGCCGTCGCGGCGATCGCCACCGAAGCCGAGGATGCCGAACTGGTTCGCCTCGGTGTAGCGCAGGGTGCCGTTCACCAGCACGCCCTGCGAGAGATACAGCTTGGTCGCGCTGAGATACACATCGGTGCCCGAGTCGCTGTCCGCGCCGATGGCGCGGACCAGCGCACCGCGATCGTTGCGCTTGCGCTGGACTCCGAGCGAGACCTGCGGCAGCCAGCGATCCTGTTCGAGGATCGCGTCGCCGAACAGCTTCACCTTGACGCCCAGCGTGTCCTGGCGGATCTCGAAACCGCGCCCGAGGCCGAGCGCGGCACCGACGACTTCGGTGTCGAACACCTGGCGGGACACGCTCAGCTCCACGCGGTCGTGGATGCCGACCAGGGCGCCGTAGCTGTCGAGGCTGTAGTCGTCGACATCGACGCGGGTGTAGTAGGCGCTCGCGCCGAACTGGCCGGATTCGCCGTAGCCACCGATCAGCGCCCAGGGCGTGAGGCCGCCGCCACCGGCGCCTTCGATCTGGCTCACGCCCGCGGTGAGCAGCAGCTTCCCGCCGGTGACGCGGTTGTCGGGCTCGACGGTTTCGACGGGCTCGTCGACCTGCAGGTCGGACAATTCCTGCGCAGCCACCTGCGATGCGGAACATGCGAACGTCGCGAAGCAGGCGGCAACGAGGAAACGGCGTGCGGGCGGCGGCCCGACGAAGGGTCTGGATGACATGGGAACTCCGGGAATGGAATGCGGTTCGAGGATCAATCGCGCGCCGTGATGGACGCGCGGGCGCAGATGCGGTTGAAGGCGGCGGAGAGGCGTTTCATCTGCGGGATGCCGATGTCCTGCATGCGCAGGTGGAGGTCGCCGGTGTCGGCGGCGTACTCGGCGACGCGCAGCACGTCGTCCAGCGGTATGAAGATGCGACGCATGACCCACCAGATCGCCAGCGCCAGTGCGAGCAACGCAAGCAGGGCACCGGCGAGCACGGGCCAGCGCGCCGCGTCGCGCACCTGCGCATCGCCATTCGCAGGGACAAGCAGCACGGCGTAGACCTGCGCAGTGCCGGACATTGGCAGCGAGGTGGCGAGCCTGCGGTCACCGGGGACGAGTTCGATCGACGCGCCGCCATCACCCGACGCACGCAACGCCGCCCATTGCGCAGCGAGGTTCCCGTTGGCCTGCGCAGGCAGGGAAGAGACGAGCGAGCGCGTTCCGGCTGCATCGGATGCGAGCAGCAGGACATCCAGTCCGGTCGCTTTGCCCGAGGTTTCGATGACCGTCTGCGTGAACGTGGGCGTCAGGGCTTCGCCCAGCATCAGGAAGACATCGCTGAAACCGTAGCTGGCCAACGGCATCACCACCACACGGATCGCACGATCGTCCTCGACGAACAGGCCGTGTTCCGGCATCTGCCTGCGTTTCGCCGCGACGAAGGCAGGCATCGCGCCATATTCGCGCACCCCGGAAAGTCGATCGGTCGTCGCCAGCACGCGCCCCTGGCCATCGAGCATCGCCACCATGGCGAGTCCCATCTGCGTACGGCGTTCTTCGAGGAGATCGACGACCGACGTGTAGTCCGGCTCGATCCCGGGCAAGGTGTTGTCCAGCGCCTGCCCGATGTAGCCGGTGACGGCCTGGTTGCGCGCGATGGTCTCGCCACGCTGGGTGATTTCCCGCGCGAATTGCGTCTCCGTCGCGCGGAGCGCTGCGCGCGCGCCCTGGAGATCGTGCGAGGCCAGTGCGCGTGCCAGCGACCATTCGTGCCACGCGAGGATGGCCGCGCAGATGGCGATTCCCGCCAGCAGGCATGCTGCGACGAGCAGCGGTCGTTTCCTGTTCGTTCGCATGCTCAGTGCCTCCCTGCTGCGTGTGCATCGATCGGCGGCTTGCTCGCGATGAGGCGTTGCGCGGGGATGGCCTCCGAAGGCACGGTGACCTGCACGCTCGTGGGCGCCGAGCGCGGATGCCAGAAGACCAGGGAACCCGATCCGGACGGCAGGCCTTCGAGGCGATAGCGTCCGCTGCGGTCTGGACGCGCGAAGTACGGCGTCGACAGGACGAGGATGTTGGCGCGCATCGACTGGTGCACGCTGCAGTTCACCACCACCAGGCCGGCCCGCCTGAACGTATGCTCCCGCGACACGCCTGCGCCGTAGAACCCGAGGTCGAACCCGTTCGCGCCGCTGCGCGAGAACACGTTGTGGAGGATCGTGTCGCTGTTGGGGAAACTCACCGTGCTGCCCTGCGGCACCACCAGCAGCGAAGGCGAAAAGCCCTTGCTGCGCGTATCCACCTTGAAGCGGCCTGGCGCAGGCCGCAGCTCGACGCCTTTCGGCAGGTAGTAGACGACCGTTTCGGCAACCTCGCCTGCATGGACGTCCTGCCGGCCATCGCCGACGAGTTCGACGCGGCCACGCAACGCGGCCCCGTCGCGCGCCTGCGCGAATCCGGCAGACATCAGCACCAGGGCCAACAGGCCCCGGCACGACAGTACGATATGCATGTACTCCCCCTGTATACGATCTCGCTTCACGGAGTCATTTCCGTGGGCGGCATGCATCACTACGGGGAGGAGGACGGTACGGATGCGAGGCATGCGGATGACGCGCCTCGCGCAGCCGACCGGAGGCATGCGAACGCGAGGAGCGATTCCATTAGACTACGGCGCCTGCGGCCCCTATGGGCCGTTTCACCAAGCCGCTGATCCAAACGAATTCAACGACTTGCCACATACCCCGGCGTATCTTCCAGCCAACACGCCGGCGCACTGGAGCTTCCGATGATCTTCGAACACGTCGAAAACTACGGCCACGAGCAGGTCGTGTTCTGCCACAACAAGGATGCCGGCCTCAAGGCCATCATCGCCATCCACAACACCGTGCTCGGCCCCGCGCTGGGCGGTCTGCGGATGTGGCCGTACAAGACCGAGCAGGACGCGCTGAACGACGTGCTGCGCCTGTCCCGCGGCATGACCTACAAGAACGCGGTGGCCGGCCTGAACATCGGCGGCGGCAAGGCCGTCATCATCGGCGACCCGTCGAAGGACAAGTCCGAAGCCCTGTTCCGCGCGTTCGGCAAGTTCGTCGACTCGCTGGGCGGCCGCTACATCACCGCCGAGGACGTCGGCATCGATGTCAACGACATGGAATACGTGTACCGCGAGACCGAGTACGTGACCGGCGTGCACCAGGTCCACGGTGGTTCGGGCGATCCTTCGCCGTTCACCGCCTACGGCACCCTGCAGGGCCTGATGGCCACGCTGAACCGCAAGTTCGGCGACGAGGAAGTGGGCCGCCGCAGCTACGCGGTGCAGGGCCTGGGCCACGTCGGCATGGAGTTCGTGAAGCTGCTCAAGGAGCGCGGCGCGAAGATCTTCGTCACCGACATCAACAAGAAGCTGGTCGAGGAAGCCGTGGACGAATACGGCGCCGAAGCCGTGTCGCCGGACGAGATCTACGACGTGAACTGTGACGTCTACTCGCCCTGCGCCCTGGGCGGCACCGTCAACGAGCAGACCCTGCCGCGCCTGAAGGCCAAGATCATCTGCGGCGCCGCCAACAACCAGCTGGCGAACAACGCGATCGGCGACGAAGTCACCAAGCGCGGCATCCTGTACGCCCCCGACTACGCGGTGAACGCCGGCGGCGTGATGAACGTGTCGCTGGAGATCGACGGCTACAACCGCGAGCGCGCGATGCGCATGATGCGGACGATCTACCACAACCTCGGCCGCATCTACGAGATCTCCGACCGCGACGGCATCCCGACCTACCTGGCCGCCGACCGCCTCGCCGAGGAGCGCATCTCGGCGATCGGCAAGCTCAAGCTTCCGATGGGCCGCACCGCGCCGCGTTTCCTCGGCCGGATGCGGGGTCACTGATACAACCGATCCATTTCGGTGACGGGGCTTCGGCCCCGTTTTCCGTTTCGACGTCGCGACCCGGCGTCATTCGACAGCAAACCAGACGAGCACGAGAACGACCATGCGTCCATTCCCCCTGGGTGAAGACATCGATGCGCTGCGCGAGGCGGTCCGCCGCTTCGCCGAGACCGAGATCGCGCCGCGCGCGGCGAAGATCGACGAAGAGAACGCCTTTCCGCAGGACCTGTGGGCCAAGCTCGGCGAGATGGGCCTGCTCGGCATCACCGTGCCGGGCGAGTTCGGCGGCAGCGACATGGGCTACCTGGCCCACCTGATCGCGATGGAAGAAATCTCCCGCGCCTCCGGTTCGGTCGGCCTGAGCTACGGCGCGCACTCGAACCTCTGCGTGAGCAATCTCTACGCCAACGGCAACCAGGCGCAGCGCGAGAAATACCTGCCGAAGCTGTGCAGCGGCGAGTGGAAGGGCGCGCTGGCGATGAGCGAACCGGGCGCGGGTTCGGACGTGGTGGGTTCGATGAGCTGCCGCGCCGAGTTCAAGGGCGACCGCTGGGTGGCCAACGGCAACAAGATGTGGATCACCAACGGCCCCGAGGCCGACGTGCTGATCGTGTACATGCGCACCGCCAGCCGCGAGCTGGGCAGCAAGTGCATGACCGCGTTCCTCGTCGAGAAGGGCATGCCGGGCTTCCGCACTGCGCAGAAGCTGGACAAGCTGGGCATGCGCGGCAGCAACACCTGCGAGCTGGTGTTCGAGAACTGCGAGATCCCGTCCGAGAACGTGCTGGGCGAGGTCAACAACGGCGTGAAGGTGCTGATGAGCGGCCTGAACACAGAGCGCCTGGTGCTGAGCGGCGGCCCGCTGGGCCTGATGCAGGCGGCGCTGGACATCGCCCTGCCCTACGTGCGCGACCGTCGCCAGTTCGGCCAGGCGATCGGCACCTTCGGCATCATGCAGGCGAAGATCGCCGACATGTACACCGCCCTGCAGTCCAGCCGCGCCTTCGCCTACCAGGTGGCGCGCGATTACGACGGCGGCTACAAGTCGCGCATCGATGCCGCGAGCTGCCTCATGCATGCGTCGGAATCGGCGGTGAAGGTGGCGCTGGAAGCGATCCAGACCCTCGGCGGCAACGGCTACATCAACGAGTACCCGACCGGCCGCATCCTGCGCGACGCCAAGCTGTACGAGATCGGCGCCGGCACCAACGAGATCCGCCGCATGCTGATCGGCCGCGAGCTGTTCAACGGCAATTTCTGATCGGTGCGTTCGCTGCGAACGACGAAGGCCGCGACTCAAGTCGCGGCCTTTTCGTTTGCAGCTGCGGAAGCCTCACGCCCGCGCGGGCATCGCCGTGGTCGTCGCGGCCTTCGGCATGTACTTGCGGTTGAGCCAGGCCATGACCACGAACGACAGCGACAACGGCAGGAACCAGGCGATCAGGTGGTACCAGCCCGGCGGGTCGATGCCGACCATGCGGATGATCCGATCGAAGCCGATGGCGAGGAAGGCGATGTGCGTCGCGACGCCGCAGCCGACCATCGCCGAATAATGTTCCTTCATCCACCAGCGCATCGCCGTCATCGGCCGCGCACGACGGACCAGCATCTGCACGCCGGTCAGCATGCCCACCATGCTGAAGCCCATCAGCAGGACCTGCGACATCTTCATGCCGACCGCGAACACGAGGGCCGATGCGGCGAGGTTCAGCACCGCCACCCACAGGTAGGCACCGTCGCGGAACGCCGCCTGGTCGCGCTTGCGCCTGACCGCGCGCCAGCCCATCCACAGGCCGGTCGCGGTGATCACCACCAGGTAGGCGAGGAAGGTGGCGATGCCCGGCTTGCCGCGCAGGCCGATGATGATCGCCATCGGCATCGCGGTCACGATGATGCCGAGCATCGCGATCATGTAGGCCTTGCCCACGCGCAGGTGCCAAGGCGCGCCCTTCTTCGCGAAGGCGGCCATCCAGAAGGTGACCAGGGCGACCAGGCCGCACAGGCCGTGCGCGGCCAGCAGGATCTTGTAGAGCGTGTCCATGTCGTGACTCCATCGGGAAGGGCATCGGGAATGACGACAGTCTCCGGATCAGGGCATCGGCGCGGCACCTGCCCGTGGTCACCGCGCGGGGGTGAGAAAAGTCACCTCGTGCGCGCGGCGGCTTCCGCAGGCAGGAACGGGCTGCCATGCTGATGCCATGACCACGCCTGCCCTGCACCGCGATACAGCGACGCCCGCCGATGGCCCGCTGGCCACCGGACTGTTTTCGACGCACCTGCTGTCGGCGCTGAACATCGCCGCCTACGTCACCTGGCTGGCGATCGCCTTCGCCGTGCTGGAACCGGAGAAGCTGGCTGCAGGCGACCCGCGCGAGTGGCTCGGCGCCACCTGCCTGCTCGGCATCCTCGCGCTGTACATGGCCTGCGCGCTGGCCGGGCGCGACGGCCGTGGCGGACTCGCCCGCGTCCTCGGCCAGGGCGTGCTGATCCTCGCCGCCGAAGCCTTGCTCGGCAGCGGCCAGAACTCGGTGCTGCTGATCATCGTCGCCGGGCAACTGGTGCTGATGCTGCCGCTGCGCGGCTTCGTCGCGGTGATGCTGGCGTTCAACGCCGGGCTGGCGCTGATCTGGCTGGAACGCGGCGTGCCGCCAAGCGGGGCGCTGGTGTCCCTCCTGCAGATCGGCGCATTCCAAGCCTTCTCCGCCCTCACCGGCCATTACGCCGGCAGCCGCGAGCAGGCGCGCGAGCACCTGGCGCAGGTCAACGCCGAACTGCTGGCGACAAGGCGCCTGCTGGAGGAATCCGCGCGCGCCGGCGAACGCCTGAAACTCTCCCGCGAGCTGCACGACGTGGCCGGGCACAGCCTGACCGCGCTCAAGCTCAACCTCACCCGGCTGGCGCGCGATCCGGCGCTGGCCGGTCGCGAGGAGATCGTGCTGTCCGCGCAGCTCGCCGACGACCTGCTGGCGCAGATCCGCCAGGTGGTCGGGGCGCTGCGCGCGCACGACGGTCTTGACCTGCGCGCGGCCCTGCTGGCCCTTGGCCGGCCGGTGCCCGGAGTGCGCATCGACATGGATATCGAGGACGGCCTGCGCGTCGACGACATCGACCAGGCCGAGGCCCTGCTGCGCTGCGCCCAGGAAGCGATCACCAATGCCCTGCGCCACGGCCGCGCCCGCCACATCCGCCTCCGCCTGCAACGCGACGGCACCGGGCTCGCGCTGACGATCGACAACGACGGCCTCGCGCCTTCGCGCGTGGACGAAGGCAACGGCCTGACCGGCATGCGCGAGCGTCTGGCCGCGATCGGCGGCCGGCTGGAGATCGAACCGACGCCCCCGCGCGGCCTGCGCGTCGTCGCGCGCATCGAGGACGCACACGCATGAGCCCGACCCCCGACCGCCCCATCCGCATCGCCCTGTGCGATGACCAGGCCCTCGTGCTGCGCGGGCTGTCCAGCCTGCTGTCGGATATCGGGATCGAGGTGGCGCTGGAGGCGCCCGACGCCGAGCGCCTCCTCGCGGCCTTGCCGCAGCGCCCGGTGGACCTGATCGTCAGCGACATCCGCATGCCCGGTCTGGGCGGCATCGGCCTGATCGGCGCCCTGCGCGAGCGCGGCGATGCCACCCCGGTGATCCTCCTGACCACCTTCGACGACCCCGACCTGATGATGCGTGCCGTCGACGCCGGCGCGCAGGGCTTCCTGCTCAAGGACGCCTCGCCGGAAGACCTCAAGGCCGCGATCCAGCGCGTCGCCGGCGGCGAGACCCTGCTCCAGCCCGTGAGCCTGGGGCCGGTGCGCGCAGCCTGGAGCGAACCGGCCGGGACGGACACCGGCGCGAAGCTCACCGACCGCGAACGCTCGATCCTGCGCCTGGTCGCGGGTGGCTACTCCAACAAGGAGATCGCGCGCAGCCTGCACCTGTCCGAGGGCACGGTGAAGAACTACATGTCCGACCTGCTGGTGAAGCTGGACTGCCGCGACCGCACCCACGCTGTGCTCAAGGCGATCACCCTGCGCCTGCTCTGACGCCCCTGTCTGGAGACGCCTGCGGGCGACCGGCGCCATGCCGAATCTGGCGGAGATCAGGACAGGGCCGGACCTGACCGATCCGGCATGTTCGCTGTCCAATGGTCCATTTGCCGCACTGCAGCACGGCGTCGCATAATCGGACCGTCGCCGCGCCGCCCCACGCCCGCGCCGGCCCAGATACGACCGACTAGCGCCCCCCGGCGCACCCGCCACGGAGTCCACATGTCCGACATCGTCATCGTCGGTGCCAAGCGCACCGCCATCGGTTCCTTCCTCGGCCAGTTCACCGGCGTTCCCACCCCCACCCTCGGCGCCGCGGCCATCGCCGGCGCGCTCGACCAGGCCGGCGTCGCGCCGGACCAGGTCGACGAGGTCATCATGGGCTGCGTGCTGCCCGCCGGCCTCGGTCAGGCCCCGGCCCGCCAGGCCGCCCTCGCCGCCAAGCTGCCGACCTCGGCCGGCTGCACCACCATCAACAAGGTCTGCGGCTCGGGCATGAAGGCGATCATGCTCGCCCACGACCTGATCAAGGCCGGCTCGGCCTCGGTCGTCGTCGCCGGCGGCATGGAATCCATGACCAACGCCCCGCACCTGCTGAACGGCTCGCGCACCGGCCTGCGCTACGGCAGCGGCGAGTTCCTCGACCACATGGCGTGGGACGGCCTGACCAACCCGTACGACAAGCAGGCCATGGGCGTCTTCGGCGACGCCGCCTGCCACAAGTACGCGTTCGACCGCGCCGCGCTCGACGCCTACTCGGCCGAAAGCGTCACACGTGCCCAGAAGGCCATCGCCGAGGGTGCGTTCAAGGACGAAATCGCCCCGGTTACGGTTGTTACGCGCAAGGGCGAAACGGTCGTCGACACCGACGAAGAGCCCGGCAAGATCGATCCGTCGAAGATCCCCGGCCTGCGCGCCGCGTTCGGCAAGGATGGCGTGCTGACCGCCGCCTCGTCGTCGAAGATTTCCGACGGTGCTGCCGCCACGCTGGTGATGTCCGCCGACGAAGCGCAGCGTCGCGGCGTCACGCCGCTCGCGCGCATCGTCGCGCACGCCACGCATGCGCAGGCACCCGAATGGTTCACCACCGCGCCGGTCGATGCGATCCGCAAAGTGCTTGAAAAAGCGGGCTGGAGCGTCGGCGACGTCGATCTGTTCGAAGTCAACGAAGCGTTCGCCTGCGTCGCGATGGCGCCGATGAAGGATCTCGGCATCGCACACGAGAAGCTCAACATCCGCGGCGGTGCATGCGCGCTCGGCCACCCGATCGGCGCCAGCGGCGCACGCCTGGTGGTCACGCTGATCGCGGCATTGCGTGCCACCGGCGGCAAGCGCGGCGTGGCCTCGCTGTGCATCGGCGGCGGCGAAGCCACCGCGATCGCGATCGAGCTTCCATAAGCAATCAAGACGTACAAACCGGGAGACACCGGCCACGGTCGCTTGACAGCCGAAACGGGCTTGTCATGATGACGACCAAGCGCCGCGACACCCCGCGCCAATCCACACCATCGAGGAATCCTCACATGACCCTGAACAAGGCCCTGCTCGCTCTCGCCCTCGGTTTCGCCCTGACCGCCTGCGGCGGCAAGGGTGAGGAAGCTGCTGCCGAAGCCGAAGCCGCTGCTGCCGAAACCGCCGACTCCGCCGCCCAGGCCGTCGACTCGGCTGCCGAAGCCACCGGCGAAGCCGCCAACGCCGCAGCCGAACAGGCCGCTGCTGCTGCCGACGCCGCCGCTGCTGCTGCCCCGGGCGCCGCCGCCGACGCCGCTGCCAGCACCGAAGCGGCCGCCGACGCTGCCGCCGACGCCGCCGAAAAGGCTGCGGAAGCCGCTGAAAAGGCCGCCGACGCGACCAAGACCAACTGATCGCCGCCCCTTCCGACCGGCACGTCCGGTCGGAAGACGCCGATCGCCCCGTTGCAGACAATCAGTTCAGTCGGGCTTCACAAGGCTGAATTGATTGCTACAATTGAAAAGGCCGCACGTTTCACCCGCGGCTTTTTCATGGTGCTGGCAAGCACCAAGTAAGTCAGTGAACGAACACATGCCGGCGAAAGCCGGACTGCCACGCGCACTGGCGTTGCCTGACCCCTAAGCAATCTCAGACAACTCCTACGGAGAGAAGTATGAACACCAAGCTTTACGTCCTCCTGGCCGCCGGCGTCCTGGCCCTGTCGGCTTGCAACAAGGCTGAAGAAGCTCCGGCTACCGACGCTGCCCCGGCCACCGAAGAAGCCGCTCCGGCTGCCGACGCTGCCGCTCCGGCCGCTGACGCCGCTGCTCCGGCCGCCGACGCCGCTGCTCCGGCCGCCGACGCCGCTGCTCCGGCCGCCGACGCCGCTGCTCCGGCCGCCGACGCCGCTGCTCCGGCCGCCGACGCTGCCGCTCCGGCCGCCGACGCTGCTGCTCCGGCCGCCGAGCCGGCGAAGTCGTAATCGACTTCCGCGGAGCGCAAGCTCCGTCGCAGTACAAGGGAAGGCCCGCTTTGGCGGGCCTTCTTTTTTGTGCCTGAATCCTGAACGGCGACACCCGCGTATCGGGCACATTGCCCGGAGACATGCTGCTAGAATCCGGCGGCTTGCCGTTCGATGCCGCACGGCATCGCACGCGGGGATGCCGGACTCGCCACCGGCGAGAGGACACCGTACGCCGCCATCCCCGGCCGCGCCCTGCGATCGCAGGCACCCCATCGACGTACGACCCCTACCTTCCCATGGGAGATCCGAAATGAACCACAAGCTTCTGGTCCTGCTGGCCGCCAGCGTGTTCGCCCTGTCCGCCTGCAAGAACGAAACCGAAACCGCGCAGACCGAAGCCGCCGAAGCGGCCCAGGCTGCCGACGCCGCCGTGGACGCCGCTGGCGATGCCGCCGCCGCCGCCGGTGACGCCGCCACCCAGAGCGTCGACGCCGCTGCCGCCGCCACCGGCGAAGCCGTGAGCGAAGCCGCCGGTGCCGTCGAGAACGCTGCCGACACCGCTGCCGCCGCCACCGCCGGCGCTGCTGCCGATGCCGCCAACGCCGCTGCCGATGCCGCCAACAAGGCTGCCGACAAGGCCGAAGCCGTCGCCGACAAGGCCCAGGCCGCTGCCGAAGAAGCCAAGAAGTAATCGGCTTCGCGCACTGCGCATCGCGGACGCCTGGACGTCCGTATCGAAAGACCCGCCTCGGCGGGTCTTTCCTTTTCTAGCGATGCCTCGTTTCGGCGGTCTTCCCTTGGCGCGGGCGACACGCTGCCCCGGAGACAATTCGCACCGACGCGTCGCCTGGACGGCAGAGCATGGTCCCGATGCGGCGCCAGCAACAAGGCACAGCGGTTATCCTTGTCGTCCTTTGCCCGCTGCCACGACAAGACGCCATGCCCGTCCTGAGCTCCCGCCTCGACCCGCAGTCCCAGGAATTCCGCGACACCGTGTCCTACCACCGCGAACTGGTGGCCGAGCTGGATGCGCGCCTGGCGCGCGCGGCGGAAGGTGGCGGCGAGAAGGCCCGCGCCAAGCACACCGAACGCGGCAAGCTGCTCGCGCGCGATCGCATCACCGCCCTGCTCGACCCGGGTTCGCCCTTCCTCGAAGTCGCGCCGCTGGCTGCCGAAGGCATGTACGACGATGCGGCGCCGGCCGCTGGCATGGTCTGCGGCATCGGCCGCGTGATGGGCCTCGAAGTGATGATCGTGGCCAACGACGCCACGGTGAAGGGCGGCACCTACTTCCCGATGACGGTGAAGAAGCACCTGCGCGCGCAGCAGATCGCGCAGGAGAACAAGCTGCCGTGCATCTACCTGGTCGACTCCGGCGGCGCCTTCCTGCCGCTGCAGGACGAAGTCTTCCCCGATCGCGAGCATTTCGGACGCATCTTCTACAACCAGGCGCGGATGAGCGGCGAAGGCATCCCGCAGATCGCCGTGGTGATGGGCAGTTGTACCGCCGGCGGTGCCTACGTGCCGGCGATGAGCGACGAAAGCATCATCGTCAAGGAACAGGGCACGATCTTCCTCGGCGGTCCGCCGCTGGTGAAGGCCGCGACCGGCGAAGTGGTCGATGCCGAATCGCTCGGCGGCGCGGAAGTGCACACCACTGTGTCCGGCGTCGCCGACCATTTCGCCGAGGACGACCGCCATGCGCTGCAGATCGCGCGCAACCTGGTCGGCAACCTCAACCGCCGCAAGGTGCTGCCGGTCGCGGTGCGCCCGTCGGTCGAGCCGACGTATCCGGCCGAGGAGCTGTACGGCATCGTGCCGAAGGACACGCGTCGCCCGTTCGACATCCGCGAAGTGATCGCGCGCATCGTCGACGGCTCGGATTTCGACGAATTCAAGGCGCGCTACGCCAAGACCCTGGTCACTGGCTTCGCGCACCTGCACGGCTACCCGGTGGGCATCGTCGCCAACAACGGCATCCTGTTCGCCGAGAGCGCGCTCAAGGGGGCGCACTTCATCGAGCTGTGCAACCAGCGCGGCATTCCGCTGGTCTTCCTCCAGAACATCACCGGCTTCATGGTCGGCAAGAAATACGAGAACGCCGGCATCGCGAAGGACGGCGCGAAGATGGTCACCGCCGTCGCCTGCTCCAGCGTGCCGAAATTCACCGTCGTCGTCGGCGGCAGCTTCGGCGCCGGCAACTACGCGATGTGCGGTCGTGCGTACGGCGCGCGCTTCCTGTGGATGTGGCCGAATGCGCGGATTTCGGTGATGGGCGGCGAGCAGGCGGCCGGCGTGCTGTCCACCGTGCGCCGCGACGGCATCGAGGCCGCGGGCAAGGTGTGGACGCCCGAGGAAGAGGAAGCCTTCAAGGCACCGATCCGCGAGCAGTACGAAACGCAGGGCAATCCCTACTACGCCACCGCGCGGCTGTGGGACGACGGCGTGATCGATCCCGCCGACACCCGCCGCGTGCTCGGCCTGGGCATCTCCGCCTCGCTCAACGCGCCGATCGAACCGGCGAAGTTCGGCGTCTTCCGGATGTGATCCACCTTACTGACCCCGAAGCAGAAGCATGATCGTCGGCATCGACCTCGGCACGACCCATTCCCTCATCGGCGCGTACGGCGCCGACGGCCCCACCCTCTTCCCGAATGCGCTGGGCGAACTGCTGACGCCGTCGGTGGTCAGCGTCGACGGCGACAAGGTCCTCGTGGGCCAGGCCGCGCGCGACCGGCTGATCTCGCATCCGGAGCACACCGTCGCGGCGTTCAAGCGCTGGATGGGCACGGCGCGCGAGACCCGCCTGGGCGGGCGCGCCTTCCGGCCGGAGGAACTCTCCGCGCTGGTGCTGCGCTCGCTGCTGGCCGATGCCGAGGCCACGCTGGGCGAGAAGATCAGCGAAGCGGTGATCAGCGTGCCGGCCTATTTCTCCGATGCGCAGCGCAAGGCCACGCGCGCCGCCGGCGAACTGGCCGGCGTCAGGATCGAGCGCCTGATCAACGAACCCACCGCCGCCGCGCTGGCCTACGGCCTGCAGGATCGCGGCGGCGAAGGCCGCTTCCTGGTCTTCGATCTCGGTGGCGGCACGTTCGACGTGTCGATCCTCGAATGCTTCGACAGCGTGTTCGAAGTCCACGCCAGCGCGGGCGACAACTTCCTGGGCGGCGAAGATTTCCTCGACATGATGGTCGATGCCTTCTGCCGCGACAACGAACTGCGCCAGCAGGCTCTGAAGACCCAGGAACTGGGACAGCTGCGCCGTCGCCTGGAACAGCTCAAGCGCGAACTCAGCGCGCGCACGCCCGCGCCGCTGCAGATGAGCATCGATGGCCGCGACTACAGCTGGAGCATCGATGAGGAGCGCTTCGCGCAGATCTGCGAGCCGCTGGTGCAGCGCATGCGCGCGCCGATCGAGCGCGCGATGCGCGACGCCAAGCTGCAGCCTTCGCAACTCGATGAAATCATGCTGGTCGGCGGCGCCAGCCGGATGCCGCTGGTCGCGCGGCTGGTGTCGCGGATGTTCGGCCGCCTGCCGCTGCGCCACGTCAACCCGGACCAGGCGATCGGTCTCGGCGCCTGCGTGGCTTCGGGCCTGAAATCGCGCAACGCCAAGCTGGAGGAGATCATCCTCACCGACGTGTGCCCGTTCACGCTGGGCACGCAGATCGCGCGGCGCGACGACAATGGCCAGGTCCACAGCGGCTTCTTCCATCCGATCATCCTGCGCAACAGCACGGTACCGGTGAGCCGCGAGGACCAGTTCTACCCGATGCACGAGAAGCAGGAAAAACTGACGATCGACATCTACCAAGGCGAGAACCCGCTGGTCGCCAACAACATCAAGCTCGGCGAAATCGCCGTGCAGCTCGACAAGCGCCGCAGCACCGACGACAACGGCGTGACCGTGCGCTTCACCTACGACATCAACGGCCTGCTGCAGGTCGAAGTCACGGAGAACGCGACCAAGCGTCGCCATGAACTGCTGCTGGAGCAGAATCCGGGCCTGCTGTCGCCCGAGGAGATCCGCGCGCGTCTCGCCGCGCTGGAGACGCTGAAGGTCCATCCGCGCGACCAGCAGGAGAACATCGCCGTGCTCGCCCGCGCCGAACGCCTGTACGAGGAGTACATCCACGAGCGCGAGCGCCTGCAGGAATGGATCATGCACTTCCGCTCCCTGCTGGACACGCAGGATGGCGAGCTGATCGCGCGCAATCGCGAGAAATTCAGCGAAGCGCTGGACATGCTCGAAGCCCAGGGCTGATCGACGGTGAGCTGGGCGCACGAGCACCTCGGCATCGACCTCGACGCCGACGAACGCGCGATCAAGCGCGCCTACGCGGCGAAGCTGCGCACGACGCGTCCGGACGACGATCCGGACGGCTTCCAGCAGCTGAACGAGGCGTACCAGACGGCGCTGGCCATGCTTCGGCACCGGCTGGCGCAGGAGGCGTTCGCCGCGCAGGAAAGCAATACGGACTCCGAACCGCAAGCACCGGCAGAACCGCCAGCGGCGGAGGCAGGCGCAGCGCGCGCGCAGCCTGAAGATGTCGATCACAACGACAGCACAGAGGCCGAGCCGCAGGCGGCCGAGACCGAGTCTGTCGACGATGGCGAGCCGCAGGGCGAGCGCATCACGCTGGACCAGTTCCTGGACGAGTGCCTCGGCGCGGCAGGCGGCGGCGACCCGCGCGTGCTCGAGCACTGGCTGCGCTCGCAGCCGGTGTTGTGGTCGCTGGAACACAAGGCGATGATCGGGCACTGGCTGCTGCGGCTGATGGACGCGCGGCAACCGCCGATGCCAGAGCGCAACTTCGACATCCTCGCGGAGTTCTTCGGCTACAACGACCTGCACGCGGGCTACGACCCGCTGGCGCTGCAGCGGCTGCGCGCGCGGCTGGTCGAAGCGTGGCGCGAGCTGCAGGCGCAGCGGCGGTGGCAGAGACCCGCCGCCGCGAGCGGGTCGGCGGGCGAGCCGCCTGGAGAACAACGTCCGGAACGTCCCCAGGGCGCACCGGTGCCGACATCGGCGTATTCGTTTTCGTCGATCGCACAAGGGTACGGGGCGAATCAACAGGCACCCGCACAATGGACGAATCGCGATGAAACCCTGGAGCGCACGCGCCGGGAGCAGGCCTGGCGGCACCGGCTCATGCGCCAGTTCGCGCATCTCGTCCAGAAGCCGAACAGACTGCGCGACCTGCGCCTGTTGATGAATCTCGACCATGCGTCCGAGCTGCGTGCATTCCTCTACGCCAATCCCTATGGCGGCATCGACGACCTGCCGGCGGATATCCGACGCGACCAGGTCGCGTTCTGGCTTTCCGTCGCGGACGATCGCCACTGGCATCGTCGCCGCCTGCTGGTCGCCATGCTGCGCTGCGCGCTGCTCACGGTGCCGATCTTCCCGATCGCCCTTCTGCTGCAGATGGACGAAGCCCCCGAGAACAGCGTGAGCCTGCCCATCGCTTTCCAGAGCGCGTTCTACCCGTTCGCGGGCTTGATGCTGGCATGGCTGGGGATCGCTTCGTTCAAGTCGCTGCTGTATTGGCAGGGAAGCCCGCCGCCTGAACGCCCCTGGCAACGCATGATGCATCGCTCGGCGATTCCGTCTCTCGTGCTGGGGTCGGTGGTCAGCACGGTGGTCGCCGGCGCATCGCCCCTTGCGTTTGCCTTGGGCATGCTGGCGCTGTGGGCTGCGGTATTCCGATTCCTCGCGGCGCGCACGCGGCGCAGGAAAGCGCGGAACCCCGTGCTGACGCAGCGCGTCATGACGGTCCTGGTCGTGGTAACGCTGTCGTCCTTCATCGTCTATTTCAACAGCGCCCACAATGGCGCATGGATCCTGCTGAGCTGGATCGCGGCCGCTGTGCTGTGGGCGCTGAGCCCGTGCGACGAGGAAAGCCAATGATCCTGGGGAACACAGACATGAGGGCACGATGAGCACGGTGCGGCGCACGAGGTCACGCCGATGACCCGAGCCCTCCGCCTGCTCGGCCTGCCCGACGACGCCGACGAGCGCGCGATCAAGCGTGCGTATGCAGCCAAGCTGAAGACCACGCGTCCGGACGAGGATCCGGAAGGCTTCCAGCGCCTGCACGAGGCCTACCAGGCGGCGCTGGCGTGGGTGCGCTCCGGGCCGCATGATAGCGATGTCTGGGACGAGGACTGCGACAACGAGGACGACGCTCGGGACAACGACGCGGGCGAAGACTTCGGCGATTCGGCTTCGGTCATGTCCGAGACTGCGCGTGCGCAGATGGATGCCGCTGCACACGAGGACGCAGTGCCGCCGGCGACGCAGACGTCGGACCCGCTTGTCGAAGACGACGCGTACGAGGCGCGGTCGGAAAGCGCGGTCGTCTTCGACCATGAGGCGTTCTTCGACACCTGCTTCCGACTCGCCTTCGATGGCGTGGAGGGTGAGCTGCGGCGATGGCTCGATGCCCAGCCGATCCTGTGGTCGCTCGCGCACAAGGCGCAGATCGGACACTGGCTGCTGCATGCCATGCACCATCGGCAGCCGCCAATGGCGCCGTCGCGGTTCGACCTGCTGATGGACTACTTCGGCCTGATCGACCTGCGCACCGGCTATGACGCGTACTACATCCAGCGCCTGCGCCATCGGCTGCAGATCGCCTGGGAATTGAAGACCGCGCAACTGCGCGCGCTCGCAGAACGCACCGCCGACGAGGGCACCAGCGTGACCTCGGCGGTGCGACAGGTGCGGCGCATCCTGCACGACCTCTCGCGCCCCTTCGGCTGGCCGCGCGCGCTGCTCTCGGCGCTGATGCCGATGTACCCGTCGGCGGTACGTCGTTTCCTGTACCGCCTCGATCTCGGACGCCTGGACGACCTGCCGCCACCGATCGACCCGGCGCAGGTCGCGTTCTGGGATGCGGCCTCGGACCGATCGCGGCTGACGCGGGAGCGACTGGCGGTCGTGGGCTCGCGCGTGGCGGCGTATGCGGCGCTGGTCACGCTGCTGTACTTCGGCCTGGCCGTGCTGATCGGACAAGGTGATCCATCGGTCGGCGCTGTGGCGCTCGGCGCGACCCCGCTGGCGAGCGTCGCGCTCTTCTCGGCGTTCGCGATGGCCGCAGCCTGGGGGCTGTGGACGGGCTACGCGTTCTTCTCCGCGTGGCAGGCGCGCGAGGACGACCCGGACGAACGTCGGCCGATGCTGCGACGTTTCACGATTCCCGTGCTGCTGGCCATCGCGCTGGCGATCGTGTGGACACGACCGGATGGTTGGATCGGCGCTGCGGGCGGCATGCTCCTGATGGCGGCGGCGCTGGCCGCCTGGGCGCGGCACCGCGAGCGCAGTGGCCCGCCGCTGGGCCGCCACCTCGGCTACTGGCGCGTGTTCGTCCTGTTCGTCATCGTGCGCACGATCGGCGGCGAAGCGGGCTGGATGGACGACGCCGGCATGTTCGGCGCGATCGCCGGGCTGGCCCTGTTCATCTGGGCGAAGGATCTGTGGCGCCAGAGACGCAATGCACAGGCCGACTGAACCCTGCCCGCACGAGGCGGCAAAGGCGTAGGATGGCGCTGCCCGTTCTGCTGCGCGGATCACATCGGTCGTCATGAGGCGACGCTAAGGTGCACGATCTTCCCGCATGCCCCCGATGACCCGGAGACCCTCATGGCCATCTTCCAGTCCAGCCCGAGCAAGAAAGACCCGCCACCGGCCCCGACGCCCGAACCCGCGCGCGCCGCCCCGCCCCCGCAGGCCAACACCGATTTCTCGCCGGCGACCTTCCCGCGCACCGATGCCGCGCCTGCCGCGAAGGAGTCCGTCATCGCCGCCGACCTCACCATCGAAGGCAAGATCGAAGGCGCCGGCAGCGTGCGCATCGCCGGTCGCTTCAAGGGCGACGTCAACGTGCAGGGCGACCTCACCCTGGAGCGCGGCGCCAAGCTCAAGGGCGTGATCCGTGCCAAGAAGGTCGTGATGTCCGGCGAACTGGAAGGCAACATCGAATCCGCCGCGCGCGTCGAACTGACGGAGAGCGCCGCGCTGATCGGCGACATCAAGGCCGGCACGCTCACCGTGACCGCCGGCTGCAAGATCCGCGGCCACATCGATTGCGGCTGGGAAAGCGCGGCACCGAAGGCCGCAGCCAAGGTCGAGCCCCCCGCCGAATGACCACGAGACCGGGCACCGCGGGCGCCACCCGCGCGTGCCCGCACTGCAAGGCGACCATCCTCGAAAGCGCGGCGATCTGTCCCGCGTGCAAGCATTACCTGCGCTTCGACGGCGACACCCACGCGGCGACGCCGCTGCAGGTGCCGCTGCAGGTGGAAGGCACGATCCGCCATCCCGCCGACGGCGAGCCTTGGGAATACTCGGTGGTGATCGCGATCCGCGATGAGCGCGGCCACGAGATCGCACGTCAGGTCGTGGGTGTCGGCGCGCTACACGCTGGCGACGAGCGCACCGTCAGCCTGTCGGTGGAAGTGTTCGAAGCCAGGGGCGCGAAGGCGCGCAAGCACTGATCCTGCGGCCGCATGGCTTGACCCCGGATCGCGGGAATGATGCGATCCCGCCATGAATCCGCTCGTCCTCGATCGCAGGATCGACACACCACCCGGCTACGCCGAGCGCGACTGCCGCCTCGTCTCGTACCGCATGCCGTTCTGCCGGCACTGCTTCGTGCTCTGCCACGACCCGTCCGGCGAGCATCCCGCCATCGACTACACCGTGATGGATTTCTTCATGGGCGAGACCCACGCCCTGTCGCGCAGGATCACCGGCAACCCGCACTCCTTCGTCGCGATCCACAGCGGCGGCTTCGTTCGCAAGCGGCCGAACCTGCACATGCACGTCTTCGTGATCGAGCGACGCTGGCAGAAGGCGTGGCTGTACCTGTTGCTCGCGGCGATCCACACCACGTCTGCAGGGTTCAGGGCGATCAGACGATTGCTTCACATCGCTCCCGTGCGCCGACGCGCTGCGGACTGAGGCACGGCGCTCTTGCAGGAGGGCCTTCAGGCCCGAGCTCTTGATCTTCTTCCTCGAAACATCAAAACAACGAAGAGCTCGGGCCTGGTTTTCAACAGCCGAATGGCTGGTCAGGCCCTCCTACAAAGCAAGAGCGACTAGGGCGACCGCTTGTTGCTGCCGTCATCGCAGCCGGAACACCCGCCGCAGCCATCCGCCGGTCCGTTCGACACCGGCGCGATCCACTTGCCCAGCGCACGCATCCACCCCGGCCGCCCTTCCCGCACCAGCGGCAGCGCGATGGCGATGCGCAGGCGGCGCGCTGCGTTCGGGGCCTGCTTGCGGAACACCACCCAGGCGCTGACCAGCACCGCGATCGCGATGACCGCGTATTGCAGGGTCAGCGACAGCGAGGCGTCCATGTCAGCCGGCGCCGAGCGCGACCGCGACCTGGTAGGTCAGCAGCGAGGCGAGGTAGGCCAGCGCGAACAGGTAGAACGTGGCGAAGCCCATCTGCTTCCAGGAATTGGTTTCGCGCTTGATCGTGGCCAAGGTGGAGATGCACATCGGCGCATAGATGTACCAGACCAGCAGCGACAGCGCGGTGGCCAGCGACCAGTCCTGGGCGAGCAGAGGGGTCAGCGCATCGGCTGCGGCGGCATCGTCGGCGGCGGACAGCGCATAGACCGTGGCGAGCGACGACACCGCGACTTCGCGTGCGGCTAGGCCGGGGATGAGCGCGATGCAGATCTGCCAGTTGAAGCCCAGCGGCGCGAACACGGCGGTCATCGCATGGCCGATGCGGCCGGCGAAGCTGTAGTCGATGGCAGGACCGAGGGCACCGGCGGGCGGCGCGGGGAAATTCAGCAGGAACCACAGCAGGATGGTGAGCGCGAGGATGATGCCGCCGACGCGCTTGAGGAAGATCGCGGCGCGTTCCCACAGGCCGATCAGCAGGTCGCGCGGATGCGGCACGCGGTACGAGGGCAGTTCCAGCAGCAGCGCGTGCTCGCCGCCCTCGCCGGACGCCTTCCAGCGACGCCAGCGCTTCATCACCGTCGCCACCAGCAACGCGCTGAGGATCGCGGCGACGTACAAACCGAACAGCACCAGGCCCTGCAGGTTGAACAGGCCGCCGACCTCGCGGTTCGGGATGAAGGCCGCGATCAGCAATGCATACACCGGCAGGCGCGCCGAGCAGGTCATCAGCGGCGCGACCAGGATCGTCGCGATGCGGTCGCGCGGATCCTGGATGCTGCGCGTGGCCATGATGCCGGGCACCGCGCAGGCGAAGGAGGACAGCAGCGGGATGAAGCTGCGCCCGGACAGGCCGGCTTTGAACATCAGCCGGTCGAGCAGGAAGGCCGCGCGCGGCAGGTAGCCCGACTCCTCGAGCGCGAGGATGAAGGCGAACAGGATCAGGATCTGCGGCAGGAACACGATGATGCCGCCGAGGCCGGCGATGATGCCGTCGGTGACCAGGCTCTTCAGCGGTCCCTCGGGCATGGCATTGCCGACGAATCCGCCGAGCCAGCCGGTGCCGGCTTCGATCGCATCCATCAGCGGCGTCGCCCAGGCATACACGGCCTGGAAGATCAGGAACATCACCACGGCCAGGGTCATCAGGCCGGCGGCCGGATGCAGCAGCCAGCGATCGAGCGCATCGTCGACGCGCGCGGTGCGCTCGGGCATGCGCACGGCCAGTTCGAGCAGGCGCCGGGTTTCGGCGTGCAGCGTGTCCTCGATGCGCACTGCGGCATCGGCATGGTCGGGCATGCGCCGCTCCGGCGGATGCAGGCGGTCGGCCATCGCATCGAGTTGCGCCATCAGCGCGCGGCCGCCATCGCGGCGCACGGCCACGGTTTCGACCACCGGCACGCCGAGCTCGCGCTGCAGGGCCTCGAGGTCGATCGCGATGCCGCGGCGCTTCGCGGCATCCATCATGTTCACGGCCAGCACCATCGGCTTGCCGAGTTCGCGCACTTCAAGCGCGAAGCGCAGGTGCAGGCGCAGGTTGGTGGCGTCGACCACGCAGACCAGGAGGTCCGGGGCCGGCTCACCGGGATAGAAGCCCCGGCAGATGTCGCGGGTGACGGCTTCGTCCAGGCTCGCGGCCTGGAAGCTGTAGGCACCGGGCAGGTCGAGCAGGGTCAGCCGGCGTCCGGCCGGGGTCTGCAGGCGGCCTTCCTTGCGCTCGACGGTGACGCCGGCATAGTTGGCGACCTTCTGCCGGCTGCCGGTCAGCAGGTTGAACAGCGCGGTCTTGCCGCAGTTGGGGTTGCCGACCAGGGCGAGGCGCAGGGGCTTGGCAGTGGTCGCGCTCATGCGGCGGACCCTGCGCGCAGGCGCACCCGGTCGGCTTCGGCGCGGCGCAGGGCAAAGCGGGTGAAGCCGACCTGCACCAGCAGGGGCTCGGCGCCGAACGGTCCGGCCGCGACGATCTCCACCCGCTCCCCGGCGATGAACCCCAGCTCGCGCAGACGGCGCGCGATGCTGTCGTTGGCCGAGAGGTCGAGCACCTCGTCGACGACGGCGGCAGTGCGATGCGGCAGATCGGTCAACTTCACGCCCGGGTCCAGTGCGCTTGCCAAATGGGAATAGTTCTCAATTCTATACCAGCTCCGGCGACGCCGGACCGATCCAGGTCAATTTCCGCTGCAACAGACCGGTCCGCCCCGGCCTCGTACGGAATCGAATGGCGGGGACGAACGGATATCATTCACGCCTGTCGACAGGATCAGGGACCCCGGGCATGACCGACTCGCTGCAGCACCATCGCAATGGACCCGTGGTCCACCTCCAGTTGCACCGCCCCGACCTGCACAATGCGTTCGACGCCGACCTGATCGAGACACTGACCTCCGCCCTGGTCGCGATCGGCGACGACCCGGCGGTCCGCGTGGTAGTGCTGGAAGGCGCCGGACCGAGCTTCTCCGCCGGTGCCGACCTCAACTGGATGCGTGGCATGGCCGGCGCCAGCGAGGCCGAGAACCGCACCGACGCCCTCGCCCTCGCCCGCCTGATGCGCACGCTCGACGAACTGCCGCGCCCGACCATCGCCCGCGTCCACGGCGCGGCCTTCGGCGGTGGCGTCGGCCTGGTGGCCTGCTGCGACATCGCAATCGGCGCCCCGGAAGCGAAGTTCGGCCTGACCGAGAGCAAGCTCGGCCTGCTGCCGGCGGTGATCTCGCCGTACGTGATCGAAGCGATCGGCGCCCGCCAGGCGCGGCGCTGGTTCGCCACCGCCGAGATCTTCGACGCCGCCGAAGCGCTGCGCATCGGCCTGCTGCACGCGGTGGTGCCGGCCGAGGAACTCGACGCAGCGGTGAAGCGCCAGGTCGACCTGCTGCTCAAGGCCGGGCCGGTGGCCTCCAGCGAGGCGAAGGCCCTGGTACGCCGGGTCGCCGCCGAGCACGACCGCAACCGCCTGGACCACGACAACGCCGACCTGATCGCGCGCCTGCGCGTCTCGGCGGAGGGCCAGGAAGGACTCGGCGCCTTCCTCGACAAGCGCAAGCCCGGCTGGATCGCGTGAGCACCGGAGGTCCTGCCGCGATGACCGCCCCCATCCTCAACCTCGACGCCGTCGAACTGATCGACCTGGCCGAACGCGCGCGCCAGCGCGGCACGACGATGCCGGAAGGCCGCTTCGGCGGCAGCATCGGGCCGATCGCGCCGCGCATCGGCGCGCGCAAGCTCGGCTACAACCTGACCGTGATCCATCCGGGCAAGGCCGCGTTCCCGAAGCACAGCCATCGCGCCAACGAGGAAATGTTCTTCGTGATCGAAGGTGCGGGCGAACTGCGGCTCGGCGATGCGGTGCATCCGATCCGTGCCGGCGACGTGATCGCCTGCCCGCCCGGCGGCCCCGAGACCGCGCACCAGCTGGTCAACACCGGCGACGCCCCGATGCGCGTGCTCGCGGTGAGCACGATGGAATATCCCGAGATCTGCGAATACCCCGACTCCGGCAAGTTCCTCGCCACCACCGGCATGCAGCCCGGCGACTTCCGCCACGTCGGCCGCCCCGGCGATGGGCTTGATTACTGGGATGGCGAAGCGTGATGACGCCTGTGAGCGCGTCGCTTTTCACCCTCCCCTTCAAGGGGAGGGCCGGGGTGGGGATGGGTTTGCCTTCGGTGGAGAAAGGCAGAGGAAGCGAGGACAGTCTCATGGAAGGACAAACCAGCCAATCGATCCATCGCGGCAAACTGCAGCGCGGTCTCCGCAAGCGCATGACAGATGCAGAACAGGCGCTGTGGCGCATCCTTCGGGGGCGCCAGCTCGATGGGTGCAAGTTCCGTCGCCAACATCCCTATGAGAACTACATCCTCGATTTCGTCTGCCTCGAACACCGCATGGTGATCGAAGTGGACGGCGGTCAACATGCGGAATCCTCAAGCGACGAGGCGCGTGACGCTGCACTCGCCGCTGCAGGCTTCATGGTTCTGCGTTTCTGGAATCACGATGTGCTTGCCGATGCCCACGCGGTCGGCGACGAAATCCTGCGCCGGCTGCAGGACATCAAGACAACCCATCCCCACCCCGGCCCTCCCCTTGAAGGGGAGGGAGACAAGCTCGGGCACCTCCACCCTCTCGCCTCGTCCTGTGGCGGGAACAGCATGAGCGGCACCTGATGTTCTCCAAGATCCTCATCGCCAACCGCGGCGAAATCGCCTGCCGCGTCATCCGCACCTGCCGCAAGCTCGGCATCCGCACGGTCGCGGTGTATTCCGACGCCGATGCCGACGCGCAGCACGTGCGCCAGGCCGACGAGGCGTACCGCATCGGCGGTGCGCGCCCGCAGGAAAGCTATCTGCTGGGCGATGTCATCCTTGAGGTCGCGAAGCGCAGCGGCGCGCAGGCGATCCATCCGGGCTACGGCTTCCTCAGCGAGAACGCGGATTTCGCGGACGCGGTGGAGGCGGCGGGCATCGTCTTCATCGGCCCGAAGGCGGCGTCGATGCGCAGGATGGGCAGCAAGGCCGGCGCCAAGCAGCTGATGCAGGCGGCCGGCGTGCCGGTGGTGCCGGGCTACACCGGCGAGGACCAGTCGCCCGAGCTGCTGCAGCGCGAGGCCGACGCGATCGGCTACCCGCTGATGATCAAGGCCGCGCACGGCGGCGGCGGCAAGGGCATGCGCATCGTGCGCAGCAGCGCGGAATTCCTGCCGAACCTGGAAAGCTGCCAGCGCGAGGCGCGCAACGCCTTCGGCCGCGACCGCGTGCTGCTGGAGCGCTACGTCGAGCAGCCGCGCCACATCGAGATCCAGATCTTCGGCGACGGTTTCGGCAACGTGATCCACCTCAACGAGCGCGAATGCTCGGCGCAGCGCCGCTACCAGAAGGTGCTGGAGGAGTCGCCGTCGGCCTTCCTGACGCAGGAGCTGCGCGAGGCGATGGGCGCGGCGGCGGTGCAGGCCGGCCACGCGATCGACTACCAGAACGCGGGTACGGTCGAGTTCATCGTCGGCCAGGACGGTGGTTTCTATTTCATGGAGATCAACACCCGCCTGCAGGTGGAGCATCCGGTCACCGAGTACGTCACCGGCCTCGACCTCGTCGAATGGCAGCTGCGCGTCGCCGCCGGCGAACGCCTGCCGAAGGCGCAGCACGAGATCGCGCAGCGCGGCCACGCCATCGAAGTGCGCCTGTATGCCGAAGACCCGGAAGCCGGCTTCCTGCCGGGCTCGGGCAAGCTCACCCGCCTGCGCCTGCCCGCGCCCGACGCGCACACGCGCATCGACGGCGGCGTGATCGAAGGCGACACCGTCACCATCTTCTACGACCCGATGATCGCCAAGCTGATCGTCTGGGACGAGGATCGCCCGCGCGCCCTCGCCCGCCTGCGCGAGGCGCTGGCGCAGTGCACGATCGACGGGCCCAAGTCGAACGTCGCCTTCCTCGAACGCCTCTGCCGCCATCCCACCGTCGTCGACGCGACCATCGACACCGGCACGCTCGACCGCGATCTCGAAGACTTCATGCCCAGGCCGGCAGACCCGGCGCAGGTGCGCCTGGCGCGCGCGGCGGCAGCCACGGTCGCGCTGCTGCAGGAAGAAGCGCGGACCCGCGCCCGCGCCGCCGCGAGCAGCGACCCGACCTCGCCCTGGGCCAGCGCCGACGGCTGGCGCCTCGGCCACGCAGGCCAGCGTCGGCTGGTGCTGGACGACGGCCAGCAGCGGCACACGATCCTCGCCCAGGGCAGCGGCGGCGACTACCGTCTGGAAGACGCCGACGGCGCCTGCGAAGTGCGCGGCGCGCGCCTGACCGACGCCCACCTCGACGCGCGCTTCGACGGCGCCAGCCGCCGGGTCCGCGTCGACGCGCATGCCGATGCCCTGCAGCGCTCCGGATCCGGCAGCGTGCAGCCGGTCGACATCCACGACGGCGAGCGCCGCTGGCGCTTCGTCCGCGTGCCGGCCTACCAGCCGGCCAGCGAACAGGGCAGCGCCGCAGGCGACCGCGCGCTGGCGCCGATGCCCGGCCGCATCGTGCTGATCAAGGCGCAGGTCGGCGACACGGTCGAACAGGGCCAGGAACTGCTGGTGATGGAAGCGATGAAGATGGAGCTTTCGCTGAAGGCGCCCTGCGCCGGCGTGGTGAAGGAAGTGCGCGTCGCCGCCGGCGATTTCGTCGAAGCCGACGCGGCCCTGGTGCTGCTCGGGAGCGAGGCATGAACGCCTGCCTGCGCAGCCTCGCCGCGATCGCGCTGGCCGCCGGACTGCTCGGCGGCTGCGTGACCTTCGAACACGCGCCGGTCTCGCGCTACGACTGCGACCCCGCCCTGGCCGGCCAATGGCAGACCGTCAAGACCGAACGCCTGCCGCGCCCGATCGAAGTCGGTGCCGATTGCCGCATGCGCTGGCCGCTGAACGACGGAAGCACCTACGAGACGACGTTGCGGAGTTTCACCCTCGACGACCACCGCTATCTCGCGTTCACGCCCGAGGAAGCCGATCGCCTGATGGACATGGACGGCGACCTGCGCAAGCGCGCGCCCGCCGGCAGCGTGCTGCTGGCGCGCTACCGGATCGACGGCGATGAGGTGAAGGTCTGGCTGGCCGATCCCGAAGTCGCACTCGCGCCGACGCAGGCGGGCACCGCCCCTGCCCGTCGCCTCGAAGACCGCCTCGCCCATGTCGAAGGCAGCCGACGCGCGACGGCGAAGCTGCTGCGCACGCAGGGCGATGCGCTGTTCCGCGCCAGCCAGGCCGAAGGCATGACCCGCCTCAAGCGCGTCCCGACGGAAGCTGCGCCATGAGCGACTTCGTCCGCATCGTCGAAGTCGGGCCGCGCGACGGCCTGCAGAACGAGAAGACCCTCGTCCCGGCGGCCGACAAGATCGCGCTGATCGACCGGTTGTCCGCCACCGGCCTGCGCAGCATCGAGGCCACCAGCTTCGTCAGCCCGAAGTGGGTGCCGCAGCTGGCCGACGCCACCGAGGTCTACACCGGCATCACGAAAGCACC
This sequence comes from Lysobacteraceae bacterium 2PB, assembly GCA_005502915.1. Taxonomy (GTDB): domain Bacteria; phylum Pseudomonadota; class Gammaproteobacteria; order Xanthomonadales; family Xanthomonadaceae; genus Lysobacter_I. The sequence goes on from SCMT01000005.1 coordinate 42,580, forward strand.
CGGCGTGCGCTATCCGGTGCTGGTGCCGAACGAACAGGGCTACGAGCGCGCACGTGCGGTCGGCGTGGACGAGATCGCGGTGTTCACCGCCGCCTCCGAAGCGTTCAACCGCAAGAACATCAACGCCTCGATCGAGGAATCCCTGCAGCGTTTCGCGCCGGTCATCGAGCGCGCGAAGGCCGACGGCGTCGCGGTGCGCGGCTACGTCTCGACCGTGCTCGGCTGCCCCTATCAGGGCGATGTACCTGTGGCCGAGGTGGTACGTGTGGCGAAGGCTCTGCACGCCATGGGCTGCTACGAGGTGTCGCTGGGCGACACGATCGGCGTCGGCACCCCGGCGAAGGCCGCAGCCATGCTGCGCGCGGTGGCGACCGAAGTGCCGATGCCGGCGCTGGCCATCCATTTCCACGACACCTACGGCCAGGCGCTGGCCAACATCCACGCCTGCCTCGACGAAGGCGTGCGCGTGGTCGATGCCGCCGTGTCAGGCACCGGCGGCTGCCCGTACGCGAAAGGCGCGAGCGGGAATGTCGCAAGCGAGGATGTCGTGTATATGCTGCACGGCATGGGCATCGACACCGGCATCGACCTCGACGCACTCAGCGCCACCGGGCGCTGGCTGGCCGAGCGGCTGGGCCGGCCCAGTGGCAGCAGATTCACGTTGGCAAGGACCGCCGCCCCATGACCGAACGCTGGCCCGATCCCGCGCAATCCCCCGCCGCCGACCTCCTGCGGACGCTGGACGCGCTGGAACGGGCCAGCGACGACACGGCCCTGCCGGAGGCGACGCGCACCCTGCTCGGCCAGGCACGCGACGCCCTGCTCGCCGCGCTGGAGGAAACCGAATCCGAGCGCCAGCGCTATCGCGCACTGCTCGACGCCGTGCCGGATCCGGTCAGCATCATCGCCTGGGACGGCACCGTGCTCGACCTCAATACCGCCGGCATGGCCGCGTATCGCCGACCGCGCGAGGAGATCGTCGGCAAGTCCATCGAGGTGCTCAACCCCGACCTGCCCAAGGACCATCTCGGTCCGGTGTGGGCGGCGCTGAACCGCGGCGAGACCTACGTCGTCGAAGTCACCAACATGCGCGCCGACGGCAGTCGCTTTCCCGTCGAGGTGCACACCGCCGGTTTCGAGTACCGGGGCGAGAAGCGCATGGTCGCGGTCGCGCGCGACCTCAGCCAGCGATGGCAGGCCGAGTCGCGCTATCGCCTGCTGCTCGAATCGATCGATGTCGGCGTGATCCTGTTCGACCGCGAGATGCACGTGATCTCGGCCAACCCCGCCGCCTACCGCGCGATCGGCGCCGAACCCGGGCAGAGCGTGCAGAACCTCCTGCGTCCCGGCGACTGGAAGGTGGTCGATGCGCGCGGGCGACCGCTGTCGTTCCGCGACTGGCCCACCACGCAGGCGCTGGACCATGGCCAGGTGATCAGCAACACCGTGATCGGCCTGTACTACATCCCCGACCAGCGCATGTCCTGGATCTCGGTGACCAACGTGCCGGTGTTCGAGACCGACGGCGTCACGCCCGAGTACGTGTTCGCGATGTTCAGCGACGTCACCACCCTCAAGCGCGACAACGTGCTGTTCGATCGCGCCCAGGGCCTGGCGCACATCGGCGGCTGGGAATGGGATCGCGGCCGGCAGCGCCTGTACCTCACCCACGAAGCGCAGCGCATCCTCGGCCGCGAGCCGTCGCCGCAATCGGTCGATGCGCTGATCGCCGGCGCGCCCGCCTCCGACCGCGCGCGGCTGCGCACCGCGATCGACCGACTCATCGAATCCGGCGGCAGCTTCGACCTCGAACTGCAGTACCTGCGCGACGACCAGCAGCCCTGCTGGGTGCGGATGATCGGCGAAGCCGATACCGCCGACCCCGGTGTGTCGCGCATCGTCGGCACGCTGCAGGACATCACCGAACGCAAGCACGCCGAGGAATCGCTGCGCGTCCAGGCGCGCACCGATCCGCTGACCGGCCTGCTCAACCGCGACGCCATCCTGGTCGAGCTGGACCGGCGCATGCAGGACCCGGCGAATACCGAGGTCGCGGTGCTGTACATCGACCTCGATCGCTTCAAGGTCATCAACGACGTGCTCGGCCACGCTGCAGGCGACGAACTGCTCGCTTCGGCGGCGCAGCGCATCTCGGCCGCGGTGGACGGCGAGGGTCTGATCGCACGCTTCGGCGGCGACGAATTCCTGGTCGCCTGCCAGTACGCCGACGCCCCCGAGCGCCCGGAGCGCATCGCCGCCGCGATCCTGCAGGCACTGTCGGAGAGCTTCCGCTTCGACAACGAGGAATTCACCATCACCGCGAGCATCGGCATCGCCCGCTCGCCCGACGACGGCGTGCGCCCGCAGTCGCTGATCCAGAACGCCGACGCCGCGATGTACGACAGCAAGCGCCGCTCGCGCAACGCCTGGCAGGCATTCACCCCCGCGCTGGCACAGACCCAGGCCGATCGCCTGTGGATGGAAACCCACCTGCGCCGCGCCGCCGACAACGGCGAGTTCCATCTCGTCTACCAGCCGCAGGTCGACCTGCAGAGCGGCCGCATCGTCTCCGCCGAAGCGCTGATCCGCTGGCAGAACCACCTGCTCGGCGAACTGCGTCCGGATCGCTTCATCAGCCACGCCGAGACCACCGGCGACATCGTGCGCATCGGCGGCTGGGTGCTGCGCGAGGCCTGCCGCCAGGCCGCCGACTGGCGCAACGCCGGCCTGGGCATCGTGCGTGTCGCGGTGAACGTCTCCTACCGCCAGTTCGTCGGGGAAGACCTCGCCGACACCGTGCGCCGCCTGCTCGGCGAGTTCGGCCTTCCCGGGGAAGCACTGGAGCTGGAATTCACCGAGCGCGTGCTGATCGAGGACGCACCCGACACCCTGCGCAATTTCGCCGAGCTGCGCGAGATGGGCGTGATGCTGACCATCGACGACTTCGGCGAAGGCTACAGCGCACTGAACTATCTGCGCCGGCTGCCGATCCACGGCCTGAAGCTCAGCCAGCTGTTCGTCGAAGGCGTGCCGCACAACCACTCCGATGTCGCGGTATGCCAGGCAGTCTGCGGCATCGCCAGCAGCCTGGGCCTGGGGCTCGTCGCCGAGGGCGTGGAATCGGAAGCGCAGCGCCAGTTCCTGCTGCGCCTCGGCGTCCCCGTCGGCCAGGGCTTCCTGTTCGCCCCCGGCCTCAAGCCCGACGAATTCGCCCGCCGCCTGCGCCAGGAAGGCCCCCGGTCGGCGGCGGCGCATTGATCCTCCCATCCCTCTTCCCGACGCAATGTCCCCTGCATCCCCACTCCGCATCCGCCCCATCGAAGCCCGCGACGACGCGGCCATCGCCACGATCATCCGCACCGTGATGCCCGAGTTCGGCGCCTGCGGGTCGGGCTTCGCGATCAGCGACCCCGAAGTCGACTGGATGCATCGCGCCTACGCCGAACCGCGTTCTGCCTACTTCGTCGTCGAGCGCGACCACGGCGACGGCCACTGGGTCGTCGAAGGTGGCGGCGGCGTCGCGCCGCTGGCCGGCGGCGACGAAGCGACCTGCGAGCTGCGCAAGATGTATTTCCTGCCGTCGCTGCGCGGCCTCGGCGCGGGCGCCGCGCTGATGGCGCGCTGCCTGGACGCCGCGCGCGGCTTCGGTTTCGCCCGCTGCTACCTCGAGACCCTCACCGGCATGGACGCCGCGATGCGCCTGTACGAACGCAGCGGCTTCCGCCGCATCGATCGCGCCATGGGCGATACCGGACACGGTGGCTGCAACACGTTCTACCTGCGCGAACTGGGCGAGGGCTGACCGCGCCTGACGCCAACGGCAGGGCGCGAGGCGCTCGTCCCTGCTCCGACGCTGCGCAAAAAGCGTGTTCCCTTCTTGCGCCGCGCAATGAAAAACCCCGCCGAAGCGGGGTTTTTCGTGTCCTGCGATGCGCTTGCGATCAGAAGTGGTACTGCGCGGAAACGCCGAACAGGTTCACGTTGCTGCTGTACTCGCCGAACAGCACGTGGCGCTGGCTGTCGATGATGCCGATCTTCGGCTTGTCCGGCTGGATGCGGGTGTAGGCCGCGTTGACTTCGAGGTTGTCGCTCACGTTCCAGGTCAGGCCCAGCGAGAACCAGCGACGGTCTTCGTCGGGCAGGCGCGTGGTGCGGGTGTGGAAGGTCGTCGGGGTTTCGTCGTACGCATAACCGCCGCGCACGGTGAACTTGTCCGACAGCGCGTACTCGGCGCCCACCGACCAGAAGGTCGTGTCGGTCCAGCGGAATTCTTCCGAGGAGATCGGCTGGAAGGCGTTGTCGAAGTAGATGGTGACGGCCTGGACCGAGTGCCAGTCGGTCTGCGAGTAGTCGGCCATCAGCGCGAGCTTGTCGTTGAGCTGCCAGGCCATGCTCAGGGTGCTGACGCTGGGCGTGGTCAGGGGCGCGGTGGCGCCGGTGTCGCGGAAACCGTTGCCGAGCACCGAGAGCTGGGCGCGCTGGGCCGGGGTCAGCGGCGCGGCCGGGTTGGCGGCCAGTGCGGCGAAGCCCGGCTGGGCGCCGGCGAAGGCGGCCGGCAGGGTGAAGTCGGCGCGACCACGCAGTTCATGGTCGATTTCCGAACGGTGCGTGAAGCCGAACGCCAGGCTGTCGGTCGGACGCCAGTTCAGGCCGAGGATCCAGCCCAGGCCATGGTCGTCGCCCTGCACGCTGACCGAGCCGTCGGCCGACTGCGGGCGGGCGCCCGGGACGCCGGCGCCGAGCATGATCGTGCCGAAGTCGATGCTGTTGTCGAGGGTGGCTTCGGCCTTCTCGTAGATCAGGCCCACGCCGACCGAGAAGCGGTCCGGCACGATCTCGTAGGCGGCGGAGAGGGTCACGTCGACCGTCTTCACTTCCGACTTGGTGGACGAGTAGCGGCCGACCCAGTTCTTGTCGTATTCGGTCTTCAGGCCGAACGGCGCGCTGACCATGGCGCCGAAGGTCAGGCCGTTGTCGAACTTGTGGATGAAGGACATCGCCGGCACCGGGGTCGGCTCGCCGATGTCGCCGCCTTGGCCGCCGGTCAGCGGCGCAGCGAGCGGGCCCAGGCCATTGCCGGCGTAGCCGCTGCCTTCGAATTCAGCGTTGAGATCGATGACCGTCAGGTCGACCTGGGCGGTGGTCTCGTCGAACTGGGTCATGGTCGCGGGGTTGTTCACGACGACCGAGGCATCGCCCTTGGCGACACCGGAACCGGCAAAAGCGCGGCCCATGGCCTTGACGCTGTTTTCCTTCAGCTGGAAGCCCGAGGCATGGGCCTGGCCGAAGGTCAGCGCGCCGGCGATGCCGAGGGCCAGCGCGGTGAGGGGGATGAAGCGGTGGTAGGTCTGCATGATGCTGGCGTCTCCGTGGACAGGTGGTGTGTCGCGCCGCGCGGACGGGGTTGCGTTCCCTCCCCCGCTCCGCTCCTGCCGGAAGCCCCCTCCCGACGTACGACGGCGTATGTACTATACATTCCATGTTAACCGAACGCTAACAAGCGTTATCCTGCGTGAGGTCTCACCTCGGACATCAGGTTCCGCGCGCCGCATGTTCGTTCAGCTCCCGTCACGCACCAAGTCCGGCCTGCGCTGGGCCACGCCGCTGGTCTTCGCGGCGCTATGGTGCGCGTTCCTGTGGATCAGCACGCGGATGCCGACGACCCAGCGGATGCTGCTGGAGGACTGGGGCGCGCTGACCGGCGGCCCGGGCCTGCCCGAGACCTGGCAGGCGCTGTGGTCGAGCCTGCGCTGGAAGACGCTGTTCACGGCGATCTTCCTGCACGCGGACTGGGCCCACCTGCTTGGCAACCTGATCTTCCTGTTGATCTTCGGCCTGCCGGCGGAACGGGCGATGGGCCCGTGGCGGTTCCTGCTGCTGTTCCTGGTCGGCGGCGCCGTGGCCAACCTGGCGACCGTACTGATGATCGGCACGCCGGAGCGGCTGGTGATCGGCGCCAGCGGCGCGGTCGCGGCGGTAATCGGCGCCTATCTTGCCCTGTTCCCGCGCGCCAAGCTCGGCGTGGTGGTGCCGCTGGGCCTGTTCCTGGAATTCATCCGTGCCCCGGCCTCGCTGCTGATCGGGGTCTGGGCGATCCTGCAGGTGGTGTTCGCCTACATCGGCCCGGCGTTCGGCGCGGTGGCCTGGAGCGCGCACATCGCCGGCTTCCTGTTCGGCGTGGTCTTCGCGGTGCTGGCCCGGGCCGGGATCGAACGCCGGCTGCGCCACGCCAAGGGGTGGTAAGTCCGGGGGTGGTGAGTCTCGGCTGGTGATCGCACCGCCGCGCCCCGGCTATCATTCCGCCATGAACAAGACGCTCTACAAGATCACCTTCCTCAACCACGGCAAGATCTACGAGGTCTTCGCCGGCCGCGTGGGCAGCAGCAGCCTCTGGGGCTTCACCGAGGTCGCCGACCTGGTGTTCGACGTGCACGAAGGCCTGGTCGTCGATCCCACCGAGGAACGCCTGCGCGACGAGTTCGGCAACACCAAGGTGCTGCACCTGCCGATGCAGAGCATCGTCCGCATCGAGGAAGTCGAGAAGAAAGGCCAGTCCGCGATCCGCGACGCCGCCAGCGGCGAAAAGGTCGTCACCCCGTTCCCGATGCCGGCGAAGCCGCGCTGAGGCTCGTCCGGTGGATTCCTGTCATCCCGAGCGCAAGCGAGGGACCTGCTTGACCGCCCAAAAACAGGTCCCTCGCTTGCGCTCGGGATGACAGAAGCTTTCGTCCTGCCGCCGGGACATGACAAACACGCACCGATCCGCCATTCGAATGCGATGTGCGGCGATGCGCATTCCCTGCGCATCGCCGCATCGGTCATCGACATGGATTACTGCAGCGTCACCCGCTTGCGGTTGTCGGACGACACCCGGTCGATCAGCTTGTTGTACGGGTCGAAACCGGCCTCGTGGGGTTCCGCGTCGACGACCACGGTGAGCTTCGGTGTGCCGCTGGTGATCCGGTGGCGCTCGAGGTACAGCACTTTCTCGTCCTCTTCCTTGCCGGACGGGCCGCGCGCGAACACACCGACTTCGATCCAGTCGTCCAGCTTGCCCGGAGTTTCCTTGCCCTTGCCGTCCGCATAGCGCTTGGCAGCATGCAGGTCGAGCACGACCTCGTACTTGCCGTCGGCGCGCTTCTTCGCGGTCGCCTCTTCCACGCGGTTGTCGTAGAAGCTGATCTTCTCGAACAGGTCGGCGATCAGCGTCTCGTGCTGCGGACCGGCCTCGGCACGGATGTAGTCGAGCAGTTCCTTCGAAGTGGTGTACGGCGGCTGCTGGTAGCCCTTGTCCTGCAGGAACTTCTTGAGCGCGCGATTCAAGGCCGCCTCGCCCATCTCCTCGCGCAGGCGGTAGAACACCACGGAACCCTTGCGGTAGTGGACGTACGGCTGGTTTTCGACGCGGTACAGCGGCAGTTCCTCGACGATCTCGCCACCGCGACCGGACAGGTAGCCGTCCAGTTCGTTCTTGAGGAAGCGGCGCATCTTCTGCCGGCCGTATTCCTTCTCCATCACCATCAGCGCGGAATACTGCGAGAGCGATTCCGACAGCACGGTCGCGCCCTGCATGTTCGCACCGATGACCTGGTGCGCCCACCACTGGTGTGCGATCTCGTGCGCGGTGACGTAGAACACGTAGTCGATCGCGTCCTCGTCGCGGATGTCGGCGATGAAGCCGATCGACTCGGAGTACGGGATGGTGTTGGCGAAGGCCTGTGCGAACGAGGCGTACCCGGGGAACTCGATGATCCGGACCTGGCGGTGCTGGTAAGGCGTGAAATTGGCTTCGTAGTAGGCCAGCGACTTCTGCACCGCCTCGATCATGCGATCCACGTTGAACGGGTGCTTGGCGTCGTAGTACACCTCGATCGGAATGTCCTTGTACTTGCCCTTCTTCACCTGCCAGCGCGCGGACAGGTAGGAGTAGAAGTTCAGCATCGGACGATCCATCGCATAGCTGAAGCATCGGCGACCATCGCGCATGAATTCCTTCTGCAGGTAGCCCGGGGACAGGGCGATCTGATCGGGCGCGGTGCAGACGGTGGTCTTGAAGTCGATCCAGTCGGCGTCGTCGCTGATGTAGGTGTTCGCGCGCGCGGCTTCGTCCTCCAGCTTCGGCATGCGACGCGGCTCGCCGAGGCCACGCTTGCGACGCTCGTTCCTGTCCGCGATCTCGGCGTTGTCGTTGTAGCCGAACGACGGGAACAGCTGGTTGTTGAAGAACGAACCGTTGCCGACGATCGCCGTCTGCGCGGTGCCGTTGGTGATGCCGTTCGGCGCCAGCCGCACCTCGAATGCGATCCTGCGTTCGCCGCCCGGCGCGATGGGCTGCTTCAGGCGATAGATGCGGTAGCCCATGTCCTCGTCGTGCTTCACGAGTTCGGCGTCGCCGACGTCGATCGACGCCAGCGTCTCGTCGTCCTGCATGGCGACATGCAGCTCGGCGATCGGGGTCGCATGCGGGTTGCGGACGACGTAGCGCCCCTTGGCGGTCATCGTCAGCGTTTCCGGCCGCAGGTCGATGTCGATATCCGCCGACACGATCTTCGGCTGCGGCAGCCCCTGGTAGCGCTTGTATTCGCGCTCGTAGCGGGCCTGCAGGTCGAGGGTGTCGTCCGGCGACAGGAAATCGTTGCGGACGTTGGTGTTCCAGAACAGCCAGCCGCCGGTCGCGGCGAAGGCCAGCATGGCCAGCGCCGTCGCAACGCCGAGCGGGCCGCGCATGCGCGCGCGCGCCACGCGCAGGCGCTCGCCGAAGCCGCCTACCGAACCACGGGCCCACATCGCCGCGGACAGCAGCAGCAGGATCGCCAGGAACAGGCCCCAGTAGCCCTGGAACCAGAGCTTGGCCCCGAGGAAATGGCCATGGCCGTTCATGTCCGAATACGGCGCACCGGGCGAACCACCGTAGCTGTAGAGGTTGTGGGTGAAATCCAGCGCGCCGAGCGCGGCCTGCAGGATCAGCACCAGGATCAGCAGGCCGTAACCGGCGTACTTGTTGCCGGTGAACACCTGCAGGCACAGCGCGAGACCGGCCATCAGCACGAAACCGATGCTGTCCAGCAGCAGGGTCTGTGCGTACACCGCCAGTTCGAGCTGCGTATGTCCCTTGAGCAGCTGGATGACGATCGCGGCGACGCAGCCCAGCAGCTGGAAGCTGAAGATGACCGCGATCAGCGCGGAGAACTTCGCCGACAGCGGCACCCAGTTCGGCACGGGCATGGCGTCCGTGACTTCGTGGATCTTCGCCGCGCGTTCCTTGCCGACCAGTTCGCCGGCATAGAACAGCACGATGATGATCAGCATGAAGTTGTAGGCGCCCTGCAGGGCTTCGAGCATCTGCGACGTGACCGGGTGGATCGGCGTTTCGTAGAGCGTCTCGGCGAAGATCGCGCTGGGAATGAAATTCGCCAGCGCGAACAGCAGCATCACGATGAACGGCACGCCGCGGAAGACGCCGACGGTGTCGAAGCGCAGCTGGCGCAGGAACTGCGCGATCGCGGTGCCGGTGCCGAACGACGGCGTGGCACGCGGCAGGTTCAGCGCGCGCAGGGTCGGCACGGCCTCGGCCAGGACGGTCTGCGCCTTGGCGCGACGCAGTCCGCGGCCGGTGCCGGTGCGCTCGGTCCGGAACAGCGCGAAACATGCGCCGATCAAGACCAGGCCGAGCCCCAGCCACAGCGCGCGATTGGCGAGGATGTAGCCCGCGATGGCCGGCACATCGGTGTTGCGCTGCTCGGCGGCCCAGTAGCGGATCGTGCGGCTGAACGCGCGGATGCCCAGCGGCTCGGCCAGTACGGCGGCCCAGACGTTGTCGAGGTCGCGCATCAGCACGCCGCTGACGATGTAGAGGATGATGAAGCCGAGCACGCCGACATAGACCCAGAGCACGCTGCGGGTGAGGATCGCCAGCAGCGACAGCAGCGCGGCCATGAACACCAGGTTCGGCAGCACGATCACGCCCAGCGCCCACAGATGCGGCACGGCGGTGGCCGGACCGAGTCGCTGCGGCTCCAGCCAGGGCATGAACTGCGCGACGAACAGGCCGAGGGCGATCACGCCGTAGACGCACAGGCTGGCGAAGATCGCCGCCGCCATGCGTCCGCCGACGTAGTCGCGGCGACGGATCGGGCTCGCGAAGATCAGGTCGGCCATGCCCTGCTCGTGGTCGCGCAGCAGCGCGCCGTTGACCGCCATCGCCACGAACAGCATGCCGAACAGCGAGAAGATGCTGAGGTACTGGACGATGACCACGGGCGCGTTGCGATGCACGTTGCCGATGGCGCCGCCGATCTGCACGGCATCGGTGGTCAGGCCGAAGAAGCCGAGCAGCGCGAACAGCCCGCCCATCAGCCACAGCAACGGAGACCGGAGCTGCTGTCGCAGCTCGAAACTGAAGAATTCGAACATGGCGAGCTCCTCAGGCGGCCTTGGCGTGCTGGCGCAGACGCTGGAAGTACACGTCTTCCAGATCCGGAGCCACGCGCTCGAAGCCGTCGCCCGGCGGGAAGTCGCTGTGGATGTGGATCACCGGTTCGCCGCCGACCAGTCGCGTCGACAGCAGGGTGAAGTTCTGTTCGTACTGCGGCAGCGCGTCCTTGGCGACGACCTTTCGCCACACGCGGCCGTCGAGGGCATCGATGGCGTCGGCAGGCTTGCCGGTCAGCAGCACCTTGCCCTTGTTCATGATCGCCATGTTCGGACACAGGTCGGTCACGTCCTCGACGATGTGCGTGGACAGGATCACCGCGACGTTCTCGCCGATCTCGGCGAGCAGGTTGAGGAAGCGGTTGCGCTCTTCGGGATCGAGGCCGGCGGTGGGCTCATCGACGATCACCAGGCGCGGGTTGCCGAGCAGCGCCTGGGCGATGCCGAAGCGCTGGCGCATGCCGCCGGAGAATCCGCCGAGATGGCGCTTGCGCGCGTCCCACAGGTTCACCTGCTGCAGCAGGCCATCGACGACTTCGCGGCGCTGCTTCCTGTCGACCAGGCCCTTGAGCACGGCGAAGTGTTCGAGCAGGTCGAGCGCGCTGACCTTGGGATAGACGCCGAAATCCTGCGGCAGGTAGCCGAGCTGGCGGCGCACGACATCCTTGTCGCGCAGCACATCGATGCTGCCGCCCTTGCCGTCGTCGAAGCTGACGGTGCCGCTGTCGGCTTCCTGCAGCGTCGCGAGGGTGCGCATCAGCGAGGACTTGCCGGCGCCGTTCGGGCCGAGCAGACCGAACATCCCGCGCGGGATGTCGAGCGTGACATTGTCGAGCGCGCACACGCCGTTGGCGTAGGTCTTGCTCAGTTCGCGAATGGACAGCATGGGGCCCCCGAGGTCGTGGGGCGCGACATGCGCCCCTCTCATGCAGGGATGCTAGACGAGGCACGAGGGTCGCCGCGCAGGCCGATGGTCATCGGGCCGAAAGTCATGCGTGACTTGCGGCCCATGGCCATCGCGCCACTGGGCCCATGTAGAGCGGAGCGAAGCTCCGCTATCCGTCTCCGGAGACGGCATCGGTTGCAGATACGGAGCAGCTGAGCTTCGCTCCGCTCTACGAAAGCGTGGCTCAGGGCTTCGCGCTGGCGGCCAGCGGCATGCTGCCCTGCGTCTTGAGCACGCCCAGGGCGGCGGTGATCGGGCCGTCGCCGTCGAGCACGTCGCCGACGCCCTGCCCCGCGGTTTCCTGCTCGCCGCGCAGGTGGCCGGGCAGCGCCGATTCCGAATAACTGCCGGCGCTGCGCGCGCCCTCGGGCTTGAGCACGACATCGGGTTCGATGCCGCGCGCCTGGATCGAACGGCCGCTGGGCGTGTAGTAGCGCGCGGTGGTGAGCTTCACCGCATCGCCATTGTCCAGCGGCAGCACGGTCTGCACCGAGCCCTTGCCGAAGGTGCGGCTGCCGACCACGCGCGCGCGGCCGTTGTCGCGAAGCGCGGCAGCGAGGACTTCCGAGGCGCTGGCCGAGCCCGCATCGACCAGCACGACCACGGGCGCGCCTTGCAGGCGATCGCCCGAGGTGGCGTTGAACACGGTGTCGACGACCGGATTGCGGCCGCGCGTGCTGACGATGCCGCCCTTGTCGAGCAGTTCGTCGGCGATCTGCACGGCGGCCGTGAGCAGGCCGCCGGGGTTGCTGCGCAGGTCCAGCACCAAGCCACGCAGGCGCTTGTCGGCGGCCTGGGCGGACAGCGCGTCGAGCTGGCGCACGAAATCGTTGGCGGTATCGGCCTGGAAGGTGCTGATGCGGATGTAGCCGTAGCCGGGTTCGAGCATGCGCCCACGCACGCTGCTGATGCGGATGGTCTCGCGCTTGACGGTGATCTCGATCGGCTTGGCCTGGCCTTCGCGCTGCACGGTCAGCACGGTGCTGCTGCCGGGCTCGCCGCGCAGCGGGTTCTCGCCGAGCGAATCGGGGGTGAGCGGCTTGCCGTCGATGGCGACGATCAGGTCGCCGGGCTTCACGCCCGCGCGCGCGGCCGGGGTGTCGTCGATCGGCGCAATCACCAGGATGGTGCCGTCGGGCTGGACCTGCACGTCGACGCCGATGCCATCGTAGGCGCCGCTGCTGTCCTCTTCCAGCGACTGCGCGTCGCTGCGCACCAGGTAGGCGCTGTGCGGGTCGAGGTCGAGCAGCAGGCCGCGGATCGCCGACTGCATGAGCTTGCGGTCGTCCACCGGTTCGACATAGGCCTGCTTCACCGTGTTGTAGACGGTGACGTAGCGGCGGATCTCCTCCAGCGGCACCTGGCTCTCGGGCTTGCCGTCGGGCTTGCCTGCGGCGGGTTTCGCGGCCGGGGCCGGCGCGCCGCTCTGGGCGAAGGCCGGCAGGATGGCGGCGGCCAGCACGAGCGTCAGCGGCAGACGACGGGGGAATCGCATCGAACACTCCAGCGGAAAAGCGGACCGGAATTGGACCACCGGACGGGGGGCGGGTTCACCATGACGGGCCCCGACCATTCAGGCAAGGCTACCGTATCGGTTTGTCGGCGGCGCAGCCAGTTACTGCCGGCGGAGCCAGCTGTTGGGGTCGACCGGCTGGCCGTTGCGGCGAAGCTCGAAATACAGCGCCGGCTGCGCCAGCCCGCCGGAGTTGCCGACCCGCGCGACGGCATCGCCGCGCTTGACCGTCGCGCCGACGTCCTTGAGCAGGGATTCGTTGTGCGCGTACAGGCTGAGATAGCCGTTGCCGTGGTCGACGATGATGATCAGGCCGTAGCCGGTCATCCATTCGGCGAACACCACGCTGCCGTCGGCCACCGCGCGCACCGGGCTGCCGAGGCCGGCGGAGATCAGCAGGCCGTGGCTGGCCCGGCCATCAGGCATCCGTCCGCCGTAACCGGCGAGCAGGCCGCCCGACAGCGGCCACCCGGCGCCGCCGACGCGCACCGGCGCGGCGCTGGCGACCTGGCGCGGCGGCTTGCGCTCACCCGGCGTACGGGTGCCCGGCTTCGCGCCGCCGGCCTGGCGGGCCTTCTCGGCACGTGCCTTCTCGGCGCGTTCCGCCGCCAACCGCTCGGCGGCGGCCTTCGCGGCGGCGGCGCGGAGGCGCGCGACCACCGCCTGCAGGGCCTTGGCATCGCTGCCCAGCGCCTGCTCGCGCGCCTGGCGGTCGCGGTAGCGCTGTTCGAGCTCGCCGAGCGTCACCGCGTGCGCCTTGCGATCGCGGTCGAGGTTGGCCAGCTGCACGCGCTGCTGCGCGCGGGCCGTGTCCAGCGCGGTACGCCGCGCGAGGATCTGCGTTTCCACGCGATCGAGTTCCTGCAGCTCGGCGGTCAGCGCCGCCGCGCGCTGCACGCGCTGGCGCTGCAGGTAACCGTAGTACGCCAGCTGCCGCTGGCTGTCGGCGACGCGATCCTGCGCCAGGGCCAGCTTCAGCGGCGCGTGGCCGCCCTGCGCATAGGCGGCGCGCAGCAGGGTGGCCAGTTCGCGGCGCTGCGCGGCGTGCTGGCTGCGCAGTTCGTCGCGGCGCTTGAGCAGTTGTTCGTAGGCCGCCTGTTCGCGCGCGAGCTGCGCTTCGGCCTCGTGCAGGGCGCGGCTGGAGCGGGCGACGCGTTCGTCGACCGCGCGCAGTTCGCGGCTGGCCGCGCCACGCTGACCTTCCAGCCGACGGCGCTCGGCGGCGACCTCGTCCAGCTCGCGGCGCACCTTCTCGAGCTGGCGCTGCGCTTCCGGACCGGACTGGCGCGCGGCCAGCGGCGTCGCCAGCGCCAGCAGCAGCAGGACCAGAAGCCAGCGGGCGAAGGGAACAGTCATCCGGCGTCCGTCAGCCGGCGACCAGCAGCGAGCGGCCGGTCATGTCGCCCGGCGGATCGATGCCCAGCAGGTCGAGGATGGTCGGCGCCACGTCGCGCAGCGCGCCGCCCGTGCGCAGGGTCGCCGCACGCGTGCCGACATAGACGAAGGGCACCGGGCCGACGGTGTGCGCGGTGTGCGGCTGCCCGGTCTCGGGGTCGCGCATCATTTCCAGGTTGCCGTGGTCGGCGGTGATCAGCAGCGCACCGCCGGCCGCGCGCACGGCCGCTTCGACCGCGCCGATCGCCACGTCCACCGCCTCGGCGGCCTTGATCGCCGCCTGCAGGTCGCCGGTGTGGCCGACCATGTCCGGGTTGGCGATGTTGCAGATCGCCACGTCGATGCGGCCGGAGGCGATCGCCTCGACCAGCTTCGCGGTGACTTCCGGGCAGCTCATCTCCGGCTGCAGGTCGTAGGTCGCGACCTTCGGGCTGGGCACCAGGATGCGTTCCTCGCCCGTGTACAGGTCCTCGCGCCCGCCGCTGAAGAAGAAGGTGACGTGCGCGTATTTCTCGGTCTCGGCGATGCGCAGCTGGGTCAGCCCGCGTCCGGCCAGCACCTCGCCGAGCGTGTTGCGCAGGTCCTCGGGCGGATAGGCGACCGCCGCCGGCAGTTTCGCGTCGTACTCGCTCAGGCAGACGAAGCGCGACAGCGCCGGACGACGCGCCGCGAAACCGTCGAAACCGGGGTCGACGAAGGCCGAGGTGAGCTGGCGCGCGCGGTCTGCGCGGAAATTCATGAACACGATGGCGTCACCGTCGGCCATGGGCTTGGCCCCATCGAGGACGGTCGGGGCAACGAACTCGTCGTTCTCGCCGCGCGCATAGGCTTCGGCCAGCGCGGACAGCGCATCGGCGGCATGGTGGTCTGCCTTCGCCTCGACGATGGCGTCCCAGGCGCGCTGCATGCGGTCCCAGCGCTTGTCGCGATCCATCGCGAAATAACGGCCGCCGACGCTGGCGACATGGGCGTTGCCCAAGGCATCGCACTTCGCCTGCAGCCCGCGCAGGCTGGGCTCGGCGGACTTCGGCGGCATGTCGCGGCCGTCGAGGAAGGCATGCACCGCGACCCGGGCCACGCCTTCGCGCGCGGCGAGGTCGAGCATCGCGAAGATGTGCTGCTCGTGGCTGTGCACGCCGCCGGGCGACATCAGCCCCATCACGTGCAGCGTGCCGCCGGCCGCCTTCGCGGCGGCGCAGGCCGCGCGCAGTTCGGCATTGGCGAAGAAGCTACCGTCCTCGATCGCCGCGTCGATGCGTGTCAGGTCCTGGTAGACGATCCGGCCGGCGCCGAGATTCATGTGGCCGACCTCGGAATTGCCCATCTGCCCGTCCGGCAGGCCGACGTGGCGGCCCTCGGTGTGGATCAGGGTGCGCGGCGCGCCGTCCCACAGGCGCCGCCAGTTCGGCAGCTCGGCCAGGGCCAGGGCGTTGTCGCTCGGGTCCTCGCGATACCCCCACCCATCCAGGATCATCAACACGACGGGCCTGGGACTCGGAGACTGGGGGTGCGCGGCAGCGGACATGTGACCTTCGGGGCAGTGACTTCGGACAGATGCGATTGTAGCGAAGGCCCCGCATCCTAGGTCCCGACACGCGCACCAACCGCCCAACCGAGAGGTCTCCCATGTTCAAGCTCCGTGCCCCGACCGCCCGCGCCGCCACGCGCGCCACCGCCCTGGCCGTCGCGCTCGCCGCCCTGGTCCCGGCCGCCGCCATGGCCGGCAAGAACGATGTCGACAAGGTCATGGGCAGCATCACCGCGCACGCCGGCCAGACCTACGGCGACCTGACCACGGTCAACGGCAGCATCCGCGTCGAAGCCGGCGCCAAGGCCATCGATGCCACCACCGTCAACGGCAGCATCCACCTCGAAACCGGCGCGCACATCGTCGACGCCGAGACCGTCAACGGCAGCATCCGCGGCGACGAGCGCGTCCGCGCCGCGAGCGTGCAGACCGTCAACGGCAGCATCCGCCTCGGCAGCGGCAGCCAGGTCGGCGACATCGAGACCGTCAACGGCAGCATCTTCGTCGATCGCGGCAGCAGCGTCGGCAAGGACGTGGAAACGGTGAACGGCGCCATCGGCCTGGTCGACACCGACGTCGCCGGCGGCATCAGCACCGTCAATGGCGACATCACCGTCGGGATCGGCTCCCACGTCCGCGGCGGCATCACCGTCGAAAAGCCCACCAGCAACTGGATGCCGGTCAGTGCCAGCAAGCGCAAGCTCCGCATCATCGTCGGCCCCAACGCCATCGTCGAAGGCCCCCTGGTGTTCAAGCGCGACGTGAACCTCTACGTCCACAGCACCGCCCGCATCGGCCAGGTCACCGGCGCCACCGCCGTCCGCTACGACGGCCCGACCGCACCGAAGGATTGATCGTTTCCGACGTTCCAGGCCTCCCTCCCCCGCCCCGGCATCGCCGGGGCTTTTTTTTTCGTCCTCGCCACGAACGGCACACCGGGACCGGGCGGGATGGGGGTCGGGCGTCGTACACTCGGAGGTTCCGTTCGTCAGGAAATACCGAGACCGTACGATGAGCCGTTCATTGCCCAAGACCCTGTTGCTGTCCCTCGCTGCTGCCGCTGCGCTGAGCGCGTGCAAAGGCGAGGATGCGCCGGCTGCGAAGCCGGCGGCGGAAGCCGCGAAGCCGGCTGCGTTCGCGTTCAAGGATGCGCTGGATCCCGCGGATTTCGCCGAGCACGTGCGCGTGCTGGCGTCGGACGAATTCGAAGGCCGCGCCCCGGGCACGCCGGGCGAGGAGAAGACGGTCCAGTACCTGAAGGCGCAGTTCGAGCGCATGGGGCTGAAGCCGGGCAATGGCGACAGCTATTTCCAGGTCGTGCCGATGATGGAAACCACCGCCGATGAGTCGACGACGATGACCATCGACGTGAAGGGCACGCCGCGCACGCTGAAGTTCGGCACCGACATGGTGGTCGGCACGCGTACCGGCCAGCAGGAAGTGAAGATCGAGGGCAGCGAGCTGGTGTTCGTCGGCTACGGCGTGGATGCGCCGGAGCAGAAGTGGAACGACTACGCGGGCGTCGACGTGAAGGGCAAGACCGTGGTCATGTTCGTCAACGACCCGGGCTTCCATTCGAAGGATGCGACGCTGTTCGACGGCAACCGCATGACCTACTACGGCCGCTGGACCTACAAGTTCGAGGAAGCCGGCCGCAAGGGCGCGGCGGCGGCGCTGATCATCCACGACACCGAAGGCGCGTCGTACGGCTGGGACGTGGTGAAGAATTCCTGGTCCGGCGCGCAGTACGACCTGCGTGCGGCGGACGACCCGGCACCGCGCGTGCCGCTGCAGGGCTGGATCACCGGCGAGCAGGCGAAGGCGCTCTTCGCCGATGCCGGCCTCGATCTCGATGCGATGCGCGCGGCTGCGGGCAAGCGCGGCTTCAAGCCGGTGCCCCTGCCGGCCAAGGCCAGCGTGACGCTGAAGAGCACGATCGCCGAGAAGGAATCGCGCAACGTGATGGCCCTGCTGCCGGGCAGCGAGCGTCCCGAGGAAGCCGTGGTCTACATGGCGCACTGGGACCACCTCGGCAAGCACGACGGCGAGGAAGGCGACAACATCTACAACGGCGCCGTCGACAACGCGACCGGCGTGGCCGGCATCCTGGAGATCGCCGAGGCGATGGCCAAGGGTCCGAAGCCGAAGCGTTCCGCTCTGTTCATGGCGGTGACGCTGGAGGAATCCGGGCTGCTCGGCTCGAAGTACTACGTCGCGCATCCGAGCATCCCGCTGGACCGCACGGTCGGCGTGATCAACATCGATGCGATGAGCGTGTCCGGCCGCACCCGCGACCTCACCGTGATCGGCAAGGGCAATTCGGAAATGGAGGACATCCTCAAGCCGATCGCCGAACGCCAGGGCCGCACGCTGGTCGAGGAATCCAACCCGGCCGGCGGCTACTACTTCCGTTCGGATCACTTCAATTTCGCCAAGGCCGGCGTGCCCGCGCTCTACGCGGACGGCGGCACCGATCTGGTCGAAGGCGGCACCGCGGCGGGCGAAGCGGCCGGCAAGGACTACAACGAGCATCGCTACCACAAGCCCGACGACGAGTACGACCCGGCGACGTGGAAGCTCGACGGCACGATGCAGGACCTGGCGACGCTGTTCGAAGTGGGCCTCGCGCTGGTGCACGACACCAATCTCTGGCCGAACTGGTATGCGGGCAACCCGTTCCGCGCCGCGCGCGATGCGATGATGGCGGCGAATCCGCCGGCGTCGCTGAAAGCCGCACCTGCCGCCCCGGCCACGGACGTGGCGGCACCGGCGAAGCAGTAATCGGCAAGTCGCAGGCAGACACGACAACGGCGCCCGAGGGCGCCGTTGTTGCATGGTCTGGTTCAACCTCCTCCCCCCACGCGGGGGAAGGAGAAAAGGTCAGATCGAACGCGAGAAGGTGAAGCTGTTGGTGACGCGATCCTCGACGGCCTGCGCCAGCGGCTTGGCTTCGCGCTCGGCGTCGCGGGCCTGGCGCTCCTGCAGCACGCGCTCGTGCTGGTCGACCTTCGCGGTCACCTGCTGCTCGCTCTGCGCCTTCGACTGCTCGATGTTCACGTAGCCGCTGAAGATCGGCTCCTTGTCGATCTTCTGCGCGAGCATGACATGGCCGTTGCGCACGTCCATGTATTCGGGCTTTTCCGACAGGCCGGGCGTGGTGCGCGCGGTGAGGACCACATCGGTGGCGACCTTGCGCGCCTCGTCCTCGCTCAGGCCAGCCTTGTTCTGCACCAGGTGTACCGCACGGACGAACAGCTCGCGCTCGCCTGCGCTCATCTCCAGTTCGCGCGGCTTCTGCGGCGCCTGCAGCATCGGGCCATCGCGATCGGGCGGCACGAGGGTCACGCCATGCGCGCCGCGCGTGTCCTGCGGTTCCGCTGCCTGCCCTTCGAATGAATCACGCATGTCATGGCCTCCTGCGGGGGTGTTCCTTCATCGAGCGGCGCCTGTCGCGGTGGCGTCGGACTGCCCCGAGGGTAGGCCCGCCAATCGCGGCAGGCAAGCCTCGGCTCCCGACCTGTCGAACGGCAGGCAGTGGCGGTTCAGGACAATCGATCCGGCGCCGGAACGTCAGGACGCCGCGCGCTCCGGCCAGACCGTCTTCGCCAGCAGTTCGTCGTTCCAATCGAACTGCAGCGCCCCCTGCTTGTCGAGCAGCAGCGAGACGAAGTTGAAGACGTTGCGCGCGAACATGTCGCTGGCGTGCATGGCGCCGCTGCTGGCGAGGTTGAGCGGGCCGGCGATGGTGACGCCGTCGTGGTCGACGGTCTCGCCCGGACGGGTCAGTTCGCAGTTGCCGCCGGTCTCGGCGGCCAGGTCGACGATCACGCTGCCGGGCTTCATGCCGGCGACCATCGCGGCGCTGACGATCTTCGGCGCGGGACGGCCGGGCACGGCGGCGGTCGAGACGATCACGTCGACGCCCTTGAGGTGGTCGGCGAGGCGCTGCTGCTGCAGGGCGCGCTCCTCGTCGGTGAGCTGGCGCGCGTAGCCGCCTTCACCGGCGGCGCTGACGCCGAGATCGAGGAACTTGCCGCCGAGCGATTCGATCTGCTCGCGGGTTTCCGGGCGCACGTCGAAGCCTTCGACCTGCGCGCCGAGGCGCTTGGCGGTGGCGACGGCCTGCAGGCCGGCGACGCCGGCGCCGATGATCAGCACCTTCGACGGCCGGATGGTGCCGGCGGCGGTGGTCAGCATCGGGAAGAACTTGGGCGCCAGCTGGGCGGCGATCAGCACGGCCTTGTAGCCGGCCATGCCGGCCTGCGAGCTGAGGATGTCCATGGCCTGGGCGCGCGTGGTGCGCGGCAGGCGTTCGAGCGGGAAGGCGACGAGGCCCCGGGCTTGGATGGCCTCGCCGCGCGCGGCATCGGCC
This sequence comes from Lysobacteraceae bacterium 2PB, assembly GCA_005502915.1. GTDB lineage: Bacteria > Pseudomonadota > Gammaproteobacteria > Xanthomonadales > Xanthomonadaceae > Lysobacter_I. Next base: position 62,765 of record SCMT01000005.1, read on the forward strand.
TGCGGCTGGAGCATGCCGACCAGCACGGCGCCGGACTTGATCGAGGCGATGGCGGCGGCCGGCGGCGGCTGCACGCAGACCACGATGTCGGCCTGGGCGAGCACGGCATCGGCACTGTCGACCACTTCCGCGCCGGCATCGGCGTAGGCGCTGTCGGGCTGATGGGCGGCCTTGCCGAGGCCGCGCTCGACGCGAACCGTGGCGCCCGCTGCGACGAGTTTCTTGCAGGTCTCGGGCGTCAGCGCGATGCGCCGTTCGCCGGATGCGGTTTCACGCACCGAGCCGATGACCACCTTCGCCGCACCTGCACTCGCTTCCGCCATTGCCCGCTCTCCTAGCGCCTTCGTTGGGTGACCGGCATCCTAGCAGGTTGCGATGACCGCCCTCCTGCAGCGGCGATATTGCGCCACAACGAAAACGCATAACCCGGCTGCGGCGCGGGCCGGACACCCTCCCGGTAACGCGCGCGAAGGCCCGGCGCAAGGCATGGCATCCGCAAACAAAGGGGCCGCCGGCAGTGATGCCGACGGCCCGGGGTCGCGCCTGCGCTGGTGGCGTCGGATCAGCCCTCAGGCAATCCCGCTGACGGCGCTGCGCGACTGGTTGAGGGTCTGCCACATCTGGCGCATGGCCTCGTCGAACGGCGCTTCCGAGGAGCGCAGGATCACGCGGTTCTTCGCGACCAAGGCCGCCAGTTCTTCCGGCGTCACCACCAGCTTGCGCATGCCGCGTCGGTTGACGATCAGGAAGCGCGAGGTCAGCGGGCTGACCCAGGCGATGCGGCCGGAGGTTTCTTGGCCATCCTCTTCGATCAGGCGCAGGTTCTGGCCCACGCGCAGGCGGCGCAGACGCGCGGCGAGCGCGGGATCGAAGTCCAGCGAATCCGTCCCGCCGACCACGCGCAGGCCGCCCCAGTTGGCGGCGTCGTTCGGCTCGGCCGACGCGGCCACATCCTCCTCGACCGGCAGGGTGTGGCGCATGCGCGCGCGATCCGGGAAGGCCAGTGCGGACACGATCTTCGACAGCGAATCGCGCGCGGCGACGGCGTCGAGGCCACAGCTGGCGTAGCAGCGACCGAGCGGCGCCTGCAGTTCGAGGATCTTGTCGGCGACGCGGCCGCCCTCGGCGCGCATGGCGTAGGCATCGGCCTGCACCAGGCTTTCGCCGATGGCCACGGCGGAAATGTACTGGGCCGAGCTGGGGCCTTCGCGCAGCCAGGTCTGCACCAGATGGTGACGCCAGTGTCCGGTGAGGAACTCGGCGATGCCGTCGGTGAGCGGGCGCTCGGCCAGGCGCGAGGCGACGAGCTCGTCCACTGCGCGACGGGCGTGCTGCAGGCGCTCGCGGCCGCCCACGGCCTCGGCGGCGCGCTGCTCGGCGACTTCACGCATGCGCTTCTGGTTGTCCAGGTGGTCGCGCAGCTCGGACGCGGCGAGCTCGAAGATCGCCTTGTCGTCGCGGTATTCCTCGACCACGCGATCCACCGCCAGCTCGGCGTGGGTCAGGGTCTGCTGGTCCTGCGGCGATTCGCCGGTGTTGCCGTCGCAGGCTTCGCTCAGCGCTTCCAGCAGCTTGCGGCCGGGATGCGCGCGCTGGTCGAACAGGCTGTCGTCGGCGAGGGCGAGCTTGAGGTAGGGCCCGACCAGGCGGCCGTACAGCGCGCGCGAACGGGTCAGCGCGGCGTGGCTGCGGGCCAGGGTCTGCAGCAGGATGCCGACGAGGTCGATCGCGTCCTCGTCCAGCTCGCTGAAGCGGGTCTGGGTGGGGTCGTAACCGAGCTGGCGCGAGCCGCTGACGATCTGGTCGCGGATCACCGCCGACAGCGGGCGCTGGTCGTCGCCGGCGATGGCACGGACGTACGGGGCCGGGTCGTCGCCCTGCAGCATCGAGGCGATGCCGAGCAGTTCCTGCGGGCCCAGCACGCGCACGCCGACCATCGACGAGGGCGGCGGCGGCATCGAACCCGGGCGCAGCACGGTCTGGCGCCAGGCGCGCAGCTGCTGGTGGACGGATTCGCGGTAGCGCAGCGGACGGCCGGTGCCGTCGCCCAGCATGGAGGGGCCCGACGGCGCGCCGTACGGCTGGCCGGGCATCGGCGCGCCCTGCATGGGCATGCCCTGCATCGGTGCGCCCTGCATCGGCTGACCGGGCATGCCGGGCATCTGCTGGCCATAGCCCCAGCCCTGGTTCGGGGCGGGCTGACCATAACCTGCGGGTGCCTGGCCGTAACCGGGCTGCGGCTGGCCATAGCCCTGCGGAGACTGGACATGACCGGGATACGGGGGCTGCGGCGTGCGACCCTCGACCAGACCGCCGTCGGGCGTCCAGCCGGCCTGCGGCGACTGCACCTGCGGCATCTCCGGCTGCACCTGCTCGCGCGGAGCGAAACCGACGTCCAGGGTCTCGTTGACCTTGGCGTACAGCTCGACCAGCACCTTCGAGAGGCGCTTTTCGAGCTGGAGGAAGATCAACCGGCGCAGCTCGGGCGTGAGGTCGTCTTCGGAGAAGAGCTTCACGAAGGCCGTGACCGGCACTTCGGGACGCAGCGGATTGACCTCGGGGGACTGGCGCGGCAGGCCCAGCGCGGTGGCCAGCGCGTCGAGGCGCTCATGCATCATCTGCAGCGGATGCATCAGCTGGTGTTCCAGCAGTTCGATGATCTGCTGGCCGGAGAGGTGGGATTCGAGCTGGGCCTCGGACATCAGGCTCATGCTCTTGTTCTCGACCGGGCGCGGGCGCGGGTTGCGCCAGGCGTCGAACGCGGATTCGAGGGATTCGCGGTAGCGGTTGGCCAGCTCCAGCGCACGCTGGTTGAGCAGGCGGATGGCGAGACGGTCGTCGTAGATCGCGCGGCTGTCGTGGCTGGCGATCGCGGCCAAACGCACCTGCTCCTCGATATCGCCCCAGAATCCGGCAAGCACGCCCGACAGCGCGGTGACGCTGTCACGGCGCAGGGATTCGTAGACCTTGTCGGAGCTTGGGCGGGGTGGAGCGGGCGAGCGGCCAGGGTAGTACCGGCTGTTGTCGTCCATGGTGTCGTCTCGGGGGGATTCGGGGGAGAATGAGGCGTCTGGACACCCAGACGATACGATCCTTCAAACCGTACTGAGGCGTCTGTGACCCGACTCGCAAATCATCAGCAGCAACGATTGCAATTGCTCGACAGCCGACGGTCGGTACCCAGTCGACTGCTGGGCGGCCCGGGACCGAATCGTGACGAACTGCTCCAAATCCTGCAGTCCTCGGTCCGGGTCCCCGACCATGGCAAGCGCGTGCCTTTCCGCTTCCTCCGGATCGAAGGCGACGTCCGTCACACACTGGGCGATATTCTCGCCCGCCGCAGCCGCGAACGCGACCCCGCCGCCTCGGACAGCGTGGTCGAGAAGGATCGCCAGCGCTTCTCCTTCGCGCCGGTCATCATCACGGTGATCGCCAAGCAGGGGCCGGACGAGAAGATCCCGGCCCAGGAACGCCTGCTGACCGCGGGCTGCGTCTGCTTCGCCCTGCTCCAGGCCGCGCAGGCGATGGACTTCGGCGCGCAATGGCTGACCGGCTGGGCCGCCTACGACCCGGTGATCCGCGCCACGCTGGGCGTGGCCGACGACGAAGTGGTCGCCGGCTTCATCCACATCGGCACGGCGCAGGTCGAAGCGCCCGAACGCGAGCGCCCGGACGCGGCGGCGCTGCTGACCGACTGGACGCCTGCATGAGCGCTGCCGACGCGCAGGCCGCACCGGTCTACCTGATCGACGCCAGCATCTACGTCTTCCGCGCCTGGCACACGATGCCGGACGAATTCCGCGACAGCGAAGGCTGGCCGACCAATGCCGTGCAGGGCTTCGCGCGCTTCCTGTTCGACGTGCTGGAGCGCGAACGACCGCAGCACATCGCGGTGGCCTTCGACGAAGCCCTCGATTCGTGCTTCCGCAACCGGCTCTACCCGGCGTACAAGGCCAACCGCGACCCCGCGCCGGAAGAACTCAAGCGCCAGTTCGCGCACTGCAAGGCGCTGTGCGCGGCGCTCGGCCTGAGCGTGCTGCGCCACGACGACTACGAGGCCGACGACCTGATCGGCACCGCGCTCACGCGCGCCCGCGCCGACGGCCATCGCGGCATCATCCTGTCCGCCGACAAGGACCTGTCGCAGCTGCTGCACATCGGCGACGAACAGTGGGACTACGCGCGGAACCAGCGCTGGGGCGCGCACGGCGTGAAGGCGCGGCACGGCGTGGAGGCGCACCAGATCGCCGACTACCTCGCCCTGTGCGGCGACGCCGTCGACAACATTCCCGGCGTGCCCGGCGTCGGCGCGAAGACCGCCGCCGTGCTGCTCGCGCATTTCGGCGATCTCGACAGCCTGCTGCGCCGCGTCGACGAAGTACCGTTCCTGCGCTTCCGCGGCGCCGCGCAGGCCGCAGCGAAGCTGCGCGAACACCGCGACAACGCCCTGCTCTTCCGCCAGCTCACCACGATCGCCTGCGATGCACCGCTGGACGGCGCGCATCCGCGCTTCTCGCGACTCGCCGCCGATGCCGATGCGCTCGGCACCGTGTGCGAGACGCTGCGCTTCGGACCGATGACCCGGCGCCGCGCATACACGCTGGGCGGGCTGGAATTCGCCGCGCACGCGCCTTCCCTTTCCGACGATTTCTGAGAACCCGAGGCCCGAATGACCGACCGCGACGAAACCCTCTACGAAGGCAAGTGGCTGCGCATGAAGCGCCGGGGCCAGTGGGAGTACGCCGAGCGCACCCATGGCAAGAACGGCATGGCGGTGATCATCATCGCGGTCACGCCACAGGACGACGTGCTGTTCGTGGAGCAGTTCCGGGTGCCGCTGGGCGCACGCACCATCGAGATGCCCGCCGGGCTGGTCGGCGACCTGAGCCACGGCGACGGCCTCGAAGACACGCTGGAAAGCGCCGCGCGCCGCGAACTGGCCGAGGAAACCGGCTGGGAACCGCAGAAGGTCGAGGTGCTGCTGATCGGCCCCACCTCCTCGGGGATGAGCAACGAACGCATCGCCTTCGTCCGAGCCACCGAACTGGTGAAGGTCGGCGAAGGCGGCGGCGTGGACGGCGAGGACATCATCGTCCACGCCGTGCCGCGCACGCAGGCGCCGGCGTGGCTGGTCACGAAGCAGCGCGAAGGCTACGAGCTGGACCTCAAGCTCTGGGGCGGCCTGTGGATGATCGAGCGCAATCCGGACGGCACACCGGCAGCGTGACGACACCATGCGACTGGAGACACTGCGTGCGAGCCTTGAATGGGCGGAAATCCCGAATTGCCCCGGACGATACGTGCTGAGGACGGATCACGCGGCAATCCCGCCGGGCAGGCTCATCGGAGGAAGCGCAACGACGCGGTTCTGCCACTCGCCGCATGCAGCGGATCCGATCGAACTCGTCATGCTCGAAGACGGCGCCCTGCTCTCCTATCGCAAACCCGACGGCCGCTATGTCCACACGCTCAACACAGCTCAGGGACTGGCGAGGAAGCTGGCGCAGCTGGAACTGACGGTTCAGCAGCACCGGGCAAGCCTGATGCGGTCAAAGCAGCTCGTGCTCGATGAGGCATTGCGACATCCGATCTCTCCCGGATGCAAGGACGGTTGATGGGCCTGCGCCGACATCGGGCCGGGCCAACGCAACGGGTGAGCGAAACCTGTTCGCAGCCCCCATCCCGGAACCCGCGCCCGCCGATGCGACTCCGCCCGATCCCGACTGCGAAGGCGGAAATAGGACAGGCCACTCGGCTGCGCGCAGGTAGTGCCGAAGCGTGTGGTCAGGCGCCCTGTCCGCGGGAAACGAAGCAGATGGAAGGCATGGGGTGATGGTGAATGCGCATGTCGTTGCCGGAAAAATTCTCGTCGAATCGAACACGGAGGATGCGATCGCCATGCCACGACTGGAACTGGATCGACAGGACATCCCCTGCGACCGTTTCCGACAGGCATCGCCCGTCGCGCATGATCGAAACCCTGATCGATGACGAGTGACCGACCTCGAACGCGACGAGCAGGCTCAACCCATCAGGATGTGTGCGCCTGTACGCCAGCAAGAACCACTGTGAGGGTGCCGGACATCGACGCCTGCGCGACTATCGACCACCCCAGCTGAACAGCATGAAGTAACGCATCACGGCGTACAGCATGCAACTGGCGAATGCGGCAACCGCAAGGAGCAGCAACGGCACCCGATTCTCCTCGTCCTCGATCGCACCGCTGCCACCCACCATCGTCGCCGCCATCAGGAAGACGAGCGGGCCGAAGCCGAGCCTGCTGTCCTGCGCTATCAGGCCGAACGCAACGGCAAGGATGAATCCCCAGCCGATGACGAATGTCGCCAGGGCGAATTTCAACATGCGCGTTCTCTCATGGCAGTCAGGATTTCCGATCAATTCCAACGGCGAAGCGGTATCCGGCCTCGATGCCGGCCCGGACTCCAGCCAACGGAACGCATCGAGGGACGCCAGTACTCTGAAGCATGCGGCAGACGGGAGCATTCGGGGCCACGGCCATGACACGCTGCGAATGCGCATTGCAGGACATCATGCCTCGAACGATGAATCATCGTGCCCTTGCGGAGGCTTGGGCAAAGCCTTGGCCCCCTGGCGGCGCGGCCAGAGCGCGAAAGCGAACATCAGGCCCGCGACGACACCCACGATGAACGCGGCGGGCGCCCAGATCATCGCGGACATGCCGTAGATCGCGCTCAGGTTCCCTTCGAGATCGTCCCAGTACGTCCACGGATACCAAGTGATGCCTGCGGCGATGAGCAGGCCGCCGAGGATGGCAATGAATCTTCGAAGCGACGGTGACATGCGGAGCAACCTCACCATGTCCAGCCCGGATTTGAGCACGCCATGGATTCTGCCCACGATGGAAGAACAGCGTCAATCGAGGCGTGTCGCACGCATGTCAGCGAAGCGTTCCATGCAACAGGCGTGTCTCGACGCGTCTTGCGATCGCGACGCGCTCCGCTCACCCACCCAGCACCTGCCGCAAAAACGGCACCGTCAGCCGCCGTTGCGCGGCGAGCGATTCGCGATCGAGGCGATCGAGCAGCACGGTCAGCGTGACCAGGTCGCGGTCGACGCGCTTCAGCAGCCAGTCGATGGCGGCATCGTCGAGCTGCAGGCCGCGGCGTTGCGCGCGGAGGCGCAGCACGTCGGCGCGGCCGGCGTCGTCCAGAGGTTCCAGCGCGATGCGCGCGCATTGCGACAGGCGCGAGCGCAGGTCGGGCAAGGTCAGCGGCAGTACGTCCGGCATGGCGCGCGCGGCGTAGAGCATGCGACGGCCGGCGTCGTGGGCGCGGTTGTGCGCATCGAACAACGCGATCTCGTCATCGCGGTTGCCGGCGGCGACATCGAGGCCGTCGAGCGCGACCAGGTCGGCCTGTTCCAGCGCGTCGAGCGCGTCGCGCAGGCGGCCTGCGGCGGCGAGCATCGGCAGGTAGGCGACGCGGCGCCCGGCCTGTTCGGCTTCGGCGCAGGCGGCGAGCAGCAGATGGGTCTTGCCGGTGGCGCTGGCGCCTGCGATGTAGACGCTGTCGCCTTCGCCACGCGCGAGCGCGCGCAGCTGCGCCAGCGCGCCGTCGGGAGCGGCGACGAAGGTATCGAAACGCTGGTCGGGCGGGAAACGCAGCGCCAGCGGCAGTTGCGCCGAGGCCATGGGGGACTTCGATTCGGTCACACGGGGTCCGTCGGCTTGGACGTCTCGTCGGACGCCGGGCGGGCATGGTGCGCGCCCGCGATCTCGATCTTCGGCCCGTTCGCGCCATCGCCGAGATAGAAGCGGCTCGCGGTGTAGCGCGCGTGCGCATGGCGGATCACCACGTTCGCCACGGCCGCGACCGGCAGGGCCAGCAGCATGCCGAGGAAACCGAACAGCGTGCCGCCGGCCATCACCGCGAACACCACGGTCACCGGGCTCAGGCCGACGCGATCGCCCACGAGCTTGGGCGTGAGGACGTAGCTTTCCAGCAGCTGGCCGATGCCCCACACCGCGAGCACGCCGACGATGTGCTGCCAGTCGCCGAACTGCACCAGCGCGGCGATGACGCCGCCGACCAGCACCGTGGTCGGGCCGATGTACGGGATGAAGGTGAGCAGGCCGGCGGCGACACCGATCAGCACGCCCACTTCCAGACCCACCAGCCACAGGCCCAGCGCATAGAACACGCCCATCGCCAGCATCACCATGAACTGGCCACGCAGGAAGCTGCCGAGCACGGCGTCGGATTCCCTGGCCAGCAGGGAGATGGTGTCGACGCGATCGCGCGGCACCAGCGCGGCGACGCGCTGCACCAGCAGGTCCCAGTCGCGCAGGAAGAAGAAGGTCAGGAACGGGATCAGCACGAGGTTCGCGAACCAGCCGAGCACGGTGAAGCCGGACTGCGTGACCATGCCGAGCACCTGCGTGGCGATGCCGCTGGCGCCCTGCCAGTTGCGCTTGAGCATGTCCAGCAGGTAGTCCGGATCGAGCCAGGTCATCACGTCCATGCCGGTCTTTTCCTGCAGCCACGGCAGGCCGGTGCGCACCACCCACTCGAAATAGACCGGGATCGAGCGCGCCAGCACCTCGACCTGGCTCTGCACCAGCGGGATCAGCACCAGCACCAGCACGATCATCACCAGCAGCATCACGGTGAAAACCAGACCGACCGAGGCATTCCGGGAGAAGCCGCGCTTTTCGAGGCGGTCGACCACCGGATCGCCCAGCCAGGCCAGCAGCAGCGAGGCCGCGAACGGGGTCAGCACCGGCGTCAGCACCCAGATCAGCAGGCCGACGCCGACCAGCAGCAGGGCCCACTGCAGGCGACGGAAGAACGTGGCGATGTCCTCGACCGGGCCGGGGTTCGGGAGACCGGGATTCGGCAGGCCGCTGGACGGGCCGCTGGGCGTCGATTCGGTGGTCATGCGGTCAGGGCCCGTGAATGGTGGTCGGTACGAAGGGAAGTGCCGGCATCGACTGCACGCGCGGCATGCAGGTCGACGCCAGCGCAGGTCGATGTCACCGCAGGTCGAAGACCGGCACGGCCGGCGTCTGCGAGGACGGCTCGCCGTCCTCGGCGCTGGCCGGCGGCTCGTTGCCGACCAGGATGCCGCGCCCCTGGATCATCCGGCGGAAACCCGGCAGGCCGCTGACCAGGTCCAGCTCCAGCAGCAGGCCGTCGGGGCCGGCGCTGATCGGCCGGATCTTCCGGACCACGGAAATCTCCTGCAGGTGCGACATCAGGCGGATGTAGTCGTCGGCGCTGTCGATGCCGGTGATCTGCACGCGGTAATTGCCCGCCGGACCCGCGCCGCCGCTCTGGCGGGCGTAGCGACGGATCAGCGCATCGGCTGCGCCGTCGGCGCCTGCGGCCATCGCGCGGCGGGCATCGCCATCCTCGCTGGACCACTTGAACAGCACGCGGCCGGCGTCGACGAACACCCAGTCGGCCTTCCAGCCGGTGCCCTTGCGGTAGAGCTTGCCGATCAGCTGCATCGGCGGGCTGTAACGGGCCGAGAGGCGCGAGATCGCGCCGCTGTCGCCGCGCCAGATGGCGCCGACGGCGGCCAGTTCGGCGGCGCTGCCGGTCGGCAGGCCGAGGCGGTAGCCGCGCTCGATCGCGCGGTCGAGGATGGCGCGGGCGGCATTGCTCTGGTTGACGCCGACCAGGCGCGGCCCCTTGCCGTCGTCGATCGCCAGCCAAAGCACCGGCTTGGGGCGCGGCTGGGGCCAGACCGGCAGGCCCAGCGCCGAGATCACGCCTTCGACCTTGGCCTGGTCGAAGCGCACCACCAGCGTGGTGCGGAAGGTCGGCGCGCCGGTCGCCGACACGCCCTGGTCCTGGCGGTAGTCGTAGCTGGCGACGTAATCCTTGGCGCGGCGCAGCTCCTGGCCGACGCCCGGGCGGGCGGTCGCGGCGCGGTCGCCGCTGATCTTCGCAAGCACCTGGGCCAGCGCACGGGCGAAGCCGTTGTTGCGCTCGGTGTCGGTCTGGCTGTTCACCGGCACCTCGGCCTCGAAGACGCCGCTGGCGCCGGCGCGATCGCCTTCCACGCGCTGCGCGGACGCAGTCCCGGCCGGCAGGCCCGCCAGCAGACCCACGGCGAGGCACAGCCCCAGCATCCCGCGCACCACCCACCACCTCGACTGCCGCATCGTTTCGTCCCGGACATTGGCCAACGCCGGAAATGGTGCCACAACTGCCCCGCTCCATGCCCCGACAGGCGGCGCACCGGTGTCACCGGCGTAGGCCCGGCCCGGCGCCAGCGGCTACAATGGCGGTTTCCCGCGCCCGCAGCCCTCGCCGTGACCCAGACTCCCTCCGCCCCCTCCGCCCTGACCTACCGCGACGCCGGCGTCGACATCGACGCGGGCAACGAAGTCGTCGAGCGCATCAAGCCGCTGGTCAAGCGCAGCTTCCGCCCCGAAGTGATGGGCGGCCTGGGCGGGTTCGGCGCGATGTTCGACCTCTCGGCCAAGTACAGGGAACCGGTGCTGGTCTCGGGCACCGACGGCGTCGGTACCAAGCTGAAATTGGCCCAGCAGCTCGACCGCCACGACACCATCGGCATCGACCTGGTCGCCATGTGCGTGAACGACGTCCTGGTGCAGGGCGCCGAGCCGCTGTTCTTCCTCGACTACTTCGCCACCGGCAAGCTCGACGTGGACACCACGGTCGCCGTGGTCGGCGGCATCGCGAAAGGCTGCGAACTGTCCGGCTGCGCACTGATCGGCGGCGAAACCGCGGAAATGCCCGACATGTACCCGCCGGGCGAATACGACCTCGCCGGCTTCTGCGTCGCCGGCGTGGAGAAGTCGAAGATCCTCGACGGCGCGAAGGTGCAGGAGGGCGACGTGCTGGTCGGCATCGCCTCCAGCGGCCCGCATTCCAACGGCTATTCGCTGATCCGCAGGATCTACGACCGCGCCGGTCGCCCGGCCGACCTCGACCTGGGCAACGGCGTGAAGCTGATCGACGCCCTGATGGAACCGACCCGGCTGTACGTCAAACCCATCCTCGAACTGCTCGGCGGCGCGCACGGCGGCGACATCCATGCGATGGCGCACATCACCGGCGGCGGCCTGACCGAGAACATCATCCGCGTCGTGCCCGACGGCCTGGGCCTGGACATCGATGCCGCCGCCTGGACGCTGCCGCCGGTGTTCCAGTGGCTGCAGCGCGAAGGCAACGTGCCGAGCGAGGACATGTGGCGCACCTTCAACTGCGGCATCGGCTTCGTGCTGATCGTCCCGCAGGCCGCCGCCGCCGCGATCGGCGACGAACTGGACCGCCTCGCCCTGCCGCACTGGACGATCGGCAAGGTCGTCACCGCCGCCGGCGAAGGCGAGCGGGTGCGGATCGGCTGATCACGTCGGCTGATCACGTCGGCAGATCCTGGCTTGGCGCGCGCACGGGCGGACATCGCGAAGAGGACCGCCTTCGCGCTCACCCTCGCGGTGTTCGCGATCACCTGGATCTCGCCGCTGTGGCCGCTGGAACAGGCGCTGCACAGTTCGCTGACCGTGGTCGGGCTGGCCTGGCTGCTGCTGCACGACCGCCGCTGGCCGATGCGCAGCGGCGACTTCATCGCCATCTGCGCCTTCATCGCGATCCACTGCATCGCCGCGCGCTGGCTGTATTCGAACGTGCCCTACGATGCCTGGTGCCGCGCCCTGTTCGACTGGTCGCCGCAGTTGGCGTTCGGCTGGGAGCGCAACCATTTCGACCGGCTGATCCACCTCCTGTACGGCCTGTGCTTCACCGCCGCGCTCGCCGCCCACGCCCGCCAGCGCTGGCCGGGCGTCGGTGCCGGCGGCGCGTTCGCACTGGCGGTGCTGGCGATCATGGCCTCCAGCCTGGTCTACGAGTGGCTGGAATGGGCCATCGCCCTGCTGCTGTCGCCGGACCAGGCCGAAGCCTACAACGGCCAGCAGGGCGACGTCTGGGACGCGCACATGGACATGCTGCTGGCCACGCTGGGGGCGCTCGCGACCTGGCCGTGGCGCGCGAAACATCCGCTCGGTACCCCCGCATGACCGAACGCTTCCGCATCGCCGTCCTCGCCTCCGGCGCCGGCACCAACCTGCAGGCGCTGATCGATGCCGTCGCCGCCGGAGACCTCGACATCGACATCGTCGGCGTGTTTTCCGACAAGTCCAAAGCCTTCGCGCTCGAACGCGCGCGCGCGGCGGGCATCCCGACCACGGTCGTTCCGCCGAAGCGCTTCGCGACCCGCGAAGCGCATGACGACGCCTTCTTCGCCGCCGTCGACGAGGCAGGGGCCGACCTGATCGTCTGCGCCGGCTACATGCGGATCATCGCCGCCGCGCAGATCGAGCGCCGGCCGAACCGGATGATCAACCTGCATCCCTCGCTGCTCCCGGCCTTCAAGGGCCTGCACACCCACCAGCAGGCGCTGGATGCGGGCGCGGCCGAACACGGTGCCAGCGTCCACGTGGTCACCGCCGACCTCGACGACGGCCCGGTGCTGGCCCAGGCGCGGGTGCCGGTGCTGCCCGGGGACGATGCCGAAGCGCTGGGCGCGCGGGTGCGGACGATCGAGCACCCGCTGCTGGTCGAGACCGTGCGCCTGCTCGCCGAAGGCCGCCTGCAGCTGGGCGCCGACGGCCCGCGCCTGAACGGCGTGCTCCTCGCCGCCCCGCTTCAGCTGGGAGCCAACCGGCGACTTGCATGATCCCGGCCGTCATGCGCCCATTCGCCGCCCTCGCCCTGCTGCTCGCCCTCGCCGATCCCGCGTCCGCGCAGGATGGCGTGGCGTCCGCGCCGGCCGGGACGGAAGCGGAAGCGCCGCGCACGCTGGAACCCTTCGTCGCCCGCTACGACGCGCGCTACCACGGCAAGCCGGCGGGCAGCGCCACGCTGCAGGTCGTGCGGCAGGCGCCGCCGCGCTGGCGCGTGGACCTGGGCATCGACGGCGAAAAAGGCATGGCCGGCGTGCTCGGCCTGAACGTGCAGCAGAGCACCGTGTTCGAAAGCAGCGACGGCGGCTACCGCCCGCTGAGCCAGAGCACGGTGCGCAAGGGCCTGTTCCTCGGCCGCAGGAGCACCGGTACCTACGACTGGGCCAAGGGCAGCGCGCAGTGGCGCGGCGACCTGAAGAAACGCCACCAGCAGCCGGTCGCGCTGCAGCCGGGCGACATGAGCGGCCTGCTGATCAATCTCGCGATCGTCCGCGACGCCCGCCCCGGGGTCGTCCTGCGCTATCGTTTCGTCGAAGGCGGACGCATCCGCGACCACGTGTACCAGGTCGCCGCCGCATCCGAGACGGTGTCGGTCGGCGAACTGAGCTACGACGTCCTGCGCGTGGCCCGCACCAACGGCGGCAACGACGACACCGTCGTCTGGGTCGCCGCCGGCGTACCGACCCCGGTGCGCATCCTGCAGCGCGAAGACGGCGAGGACGCCGTCGACCTGCACCTCATCGAATACGAAGGAACCCCCTGATGTCGTCGATCCTGTCCCGCCTGCCCGTCCGCCGCGCGCTCGCCGCGCTCACGCTCGCCGCCGGCGCCTTCGTCGCGCCCGTACAGGCGCTGGAGCCCTTCACCGCCGACTACGAGGCCAATTACATGGGCCTCTCGGCCACCGGCCAGATGAGCATCGAGCCGCAGGGCGGCAACCAGTGGAAGTACACGCTGAAGATCGCGAACAAGGTCGCGCAGCTCACCCAGACCACGGTGTTCGAGGATCGCAACGGCGACTGGCGCCCGCTCACCGGCACCGATGCCTCGCTGCTGCTGATCAAGAAGATCCGCCGCAATGCCGTCTACGACTGGGCCGCAGGCGAAGCGCGCTGGACCGGCGACGTGAAGCCCGAACGCGCCGGACCGGTCGCGCTGCAGGCCGGCGACGTCGACGGCCTGCTGCTGAACCTCGCCATCGCCCGCGATGCCGTCGCCGGCAAGCCGCTGCGCTACCGCCTGGTCGACGAAGGCCGCGCCAAGCCGATGGCCTTCACCATCGCCGGCAAGGACACCGTGACCGTCGGCGGCAAGCCGCGCCCGGCGACCAAGCTGGTCGCCACCAGCGGCAACAAGCAGATGCTGATCTGGGTGGTGGAGGGCCTGGCCCTGCCGGCGCGGATCCTGCAGCGCAAGGACGGCAAGGACGACATCGACCTGCGCATCACCAACGTGCGCTGATCCCTGTTCCGCTCTCACCCACCGGCGACCCGCTCCCGGATCGCCGGTGGCGTCACTCGTCGCCGATCGCTGCGGGATCGCCGCCGCCGTCATCGTCACCCAGACGCGCCGAATCGGCCGTACGCGTGCCGCGCTGCGTCGCAGGACGCCCGGACATCGACGAATTCGCGCTGCCCCGCCCCGCTTCGGCCATTTCGCAGCCCATGCCCGGGCGCAGCCCCGTGATCGCCAGCACGGTCAGCACCTCGCCCTCGGTACCGCGATCGATCTCACCGGTCACTTCGCCGTACCAGAAGCCCTGCGGCGCAGGGCGCGCGCGCAGCTGCGCCACCGCCTTCACCCGCTCGGCATCGCGCAGCGGATACGCCTTCGCACCGCGCTCGCAGCCCCGGAACGTCGCCTCGCCATCCTGCAGCTCGATGACGCCGGCGTAGGTCTCCATGGCGCCGGCAGTGCCTGCCGCGAGCAGCAGCGCCGCAATCGACGAACACCACATCCACTTGCCCATTTCGGATCCTCCTGATCGAACGTGGAAACAGCCCGGATCGATTCTGCGCCCGGCGCGTAACTCAGTCGACGCGCTGGATCTTCGCGCCGAGCGCGGAGAGCTTGGCCTCGATGCGCTCGTAGCCGCGGTCGAGGTGGTAGATGCGGTCGATGGTGGTCTCGCCGTCGGCGACGAGGCCGGCGAGGATCAGCGAGGCCGAGGCGCGGAGGTCGGTGGCCATCACCGGTGCGCCGCTGAGCTGTTCGCGGCCGCGGACGATGGCGGTGTGGCCATCGATGCGGATGTCCGCGCCAAGCCGCTGCAGTTCCTGCACGTGCATGAAGCGGTTCTCGAAGATGGTCTCGCTGATGATGCCAACGCCGTCGGCCACGCAGTTGAGCGCCATGAACTGCGCCTGCATGTCGGTGGGGAAGCCCGGATGCGGCGCGGTGGTGATGTTCACCGCCTTCGGCCGCTTGCCGTGCATGTCGAGGGTGATGCTGTCGGCGTCCTCGGTGATCTCGGCGCCGGCTTCGGTCAGCTTGTCGATGACCGCGTCCAGCGTGTCCGGACGCGCGGCGCGGCAGACGATGCGGCCGCCGGTCATCGCCGCGGCAACGAGGAAGGTGCCGGTCTCGATGCGGTCGGCCACGACATCGTGGCTGCCGCCGTGCAGGCGCTCGACGCCATGCACGGTGATGCGGTTGCTGCCCGCGCCCTCGATCTTCGCGCCCATCGCGATCAGGCAGTCGGCCAGGTCGACGATTTCCGGCTCCATCGCGGCGTTTTCCAGCACGCTGGTGCCTTCGGCCAGGGTCGCGGCCATCAGCACGTTCTCGGTCGCGCCGACGCTGACCATGTCGAACACCACGCGCCCGCCCTTGAGGCGGTCGGCCTTGGCCTTGATGAAGCCGTGCTCGACGCTGACCTCGGCGCCCAGCGCCTGCATGCCCTTGATGTGCTGGTCGACCGGGCGCGAGCCGATCGCGCAGCCGCCCGGCAGCGACACTTCGGCCGCGCCGTAGCGCGCCAGCAGCGGGCCGAGCACCAGCACGGAGGCGCGCATGGTCTTGACCAGCTCGTAGGGCGCGACGTGGCTGTGCACGCTGCGCGCATCGACGCGGACGTGGCCGCGCTCGACGTCGTGATCGACGGTCGCGCCCAGTTCGCGCAGGACCTTGATCGTGGTGACCACGTCATGCAGGTGCGGCACGTTGCCGATGTCGACCGGACCGTCGGCGAGCAGCGTCGCGCACAGGATCGGCAGGACCGCGTTCTTCGCGCCGGAAATCCGGACTTCGCCCTGGAGCGGCACGCCGCCGGTGACTACGATTTTCTGCATGGAGTGTTCTGGGTCTGGAAGGTTCAGGGGGATCGACGCGACGCGTCGGATGAGCGCACCGGCTCGGATCAGGCGTCGGCGACGCCGGCTTCCGCCGGGGTCACGGTCTTCAGGGCCAGGGCGTGGATCGCGCCGCCCATCAGGTCACCGAGGGTGGCGTAGACCATGCGGTGGCGGGCCAGCGGCAGCTTGCCCTGGAAGGCGTCGCAGACGACCAGCGCCTCGAAGTGCACGCCGTCGTCGCCCTGGACATGGGCACGGGCGCCGGGCAGGCCCTGTTCGATGAGCTGGCGGATGGTGTCGGGAGTCATGGCGAGGGTCATGGCGGATGGTGCCGGAGGGTTCGGGAGGCGGGGCCGCGCCGGCCGCAGTGGGCATCGCGCGGGCAACGTCCTCGATTCGGAGGGGAAGACCGGCATTCATCGCCCGTGCGGGCAAAGCTGAACGCGGGTGCGTAGAATTGGCCGACTAGCGTAACGGAAAGCCGTCGGCTCCCCAATGGCGAACGCCACCCCCACCACATCGCCTGCGGGCCCCCCGGACGACGCCCTGCTCGACGACGGCGCCCTCGCGGCCAGCGGCCGTCGGGTCTTCGAGGTCGAACGCGACGGGCTCGCGGCCGTCTCCGCCCGGATCGACGGCCAGTTCTCCGCCGCCTGCCGCGCCATGCTGGCCTGCCCGGGGCGGATCGTCTGCATCGGCATGGGCAAGTCCGGGCACGTGGCGCGGAAGATCGCCGCCACCCTCGCCTCCACCGGCACCCCGGCTTTCTACGTGCATCCGGGCGAAGCCGGGCACGGCGATCTGGGCATGATCACCGATCGCGACGTGGTCCTGGCCCTGTCCTACTCGGGCGAATCCGACGAAATCCTGATGCTGCTGCCGGTGCTCAAGCGCCAAGGCAACACCCTGATCGCGATGACCGGCCGACCGCAGTCCACCCTCGCCCGCGAGGCCGACCTGCACCTGGACGTCAGCGTTCCTGCCGAAGCCTGCCCGCTGGCCTTGGCCCCGACCGCCAGCACCACCGCCTCGCTGGCGATGGGCGATGCCCTGGCCGTGGCCCTGCTCGAAGCCCGGGGCTTCACCTCCGACGACTTCGCCCGGTCCCACCCGGCGGGCGCGCTCGGCCGCCGCCTGCTGCTGCACATCGCCGACGTCATGCATTCGGGCGACGAAATCCCCGCCGTAGGCCCGGACGCGACCCTCGGCGACGCCCTGCTGGAGATGAGCCGCAAGCGCCTCGGCATGACCGCCGTGGTCGATGCCGACCGCCGCCTGCTCGGTCTGTACACCGACGGCGACCTGCGCCGCTCGCTGTCCGATCCCGCGACCGACGTCCACGGCACCCGGATCGAGCAGCTGATGACCCGCACCCCGGTGACCATCGATGCCGACGCGCTGGCCGTCGAGGCCGCGCAGCTCATGGAAACCCGCAAGATCAACGCGCTGCTGGTGGTCGACGGCGAACGCCGGGTGGTCGGCGCGCTGAACATCCACGACCTGCTGCGCGCGCGGGTGGTCTGAGCATGGAAAGCACCGCGATCGACGCTGCCATGGACGCCCTGCCCCTCGATCGCCGCGCCGCCGGCGACACTCGGCTGATGGCGCGCGCAGGCAACATCCGCCTGGTCTGCTTCGATGTCGACGGCACCCTGACCGACGGCCGCCTGACCCTGGACGCCGACGGCCGGGAAACCAAGAGCTTCCATGTCCACGACGGCCAGGGCATCGTCCTGCTGCGCCAGTGCGGAATCGAGGTCGCGTTCGTGACCGCGCGCCGCAGCGAAGTGGCCGAGCGTCGCGCCCGCGAGCTGGGGGTACGCTGCCACATCGGCGTGAAGGACAAGCTCGCCTGCGTTCGCGAACTCTGCGCGGAACTGGGCATCGGCCTCGACGCCGTCTGCTTCATGGGCGACGACCTGCCCGACCTGCCGGCGATGCGCGCGGTGGGCCTGTCGGCCGCCCCCGGCAATGCCCATGCCCTGACCGCCGCCGCTGCCGAACTGCGCACGGCCGCGAAGGCCGGCAAGGGCGCCGCGCGCGAGCTGTGCGACCTGCTGCTGGCCGCGCAGGGCCGCATCGACGATCCGCTGCCGCCCACCGCGCGCGGGGAGGTCTCGTGAGCTGGCGCACCGTGGTGATCCTGTTGCTGTCGCTCGGCGCCCTCGCCGCGGGCTGGGCCGTGTGGAACCAGCAGCGTCCGCCGCCGCAGGCCCGCGTCGCCGACAACCGCCCCGACTACGTGCTGCACGACTTCGAACTGACCGCGCTCGACGGCGAAGGCAAAGAGTCGTTCACCCTGCGTGCCCCGCGACTCGAACGCCGTCCCGACGACGCGACCATGTCGCTGGCCACGCCGCTGTTCCTGATCCCGAACGCGGAAGGCCAGCACTGGGAAATCCGCTCGAAGCAGGGCTGGGTCAGCGCCGACCAGGAAGAAATCCGCCTGTCGGGCGAGGTCAAGGCCAACAGCCCGGCCGCTACCGTTCGCCCGGTGACCATGAATACCGAGACCCTGCGGGTGTTTCCACGCAGGAATCTGGCCGAAACCGACGATGTGATGACCATCGTTCAGCCCGGCTCTATACTCAGTGGACGCGGCTTTGCGGTGTCCACGGCCACGAAACGCTACGTGTTCCGATCCGAGGTCAAAACCCGCTATGTCCCAGCCCGTCGCTAAGACTCCTGCCTCCGTCATTGCGCGCGCCATGCGCGGCATGCTGCTTTCGGCCCTGGTCGTCGCGGTCGCGCTGCCGGCCTTCGCCTGGGCGCGCGGCACCGACCGCAACCAGCCGATGGACATCAAGGCCGGCAAGCAGGAGGGCACGCTCGACGGCAACAGCGTGAACGTGCTGTCCGGCGGCGTCACCATCACCCAGGGCACGCTGGACATCCAGGCCGCCCGCGCCGACATCCACCAGCGCGGCGGCGACGTTGTCCGCGCAGTGCTCACCGGCAGCCAGGCGCAGCTCAAGCAGCAGATGGATGACGGTACCTGGATGACCGCCAGGGCCGATCGCATCGATTACGACATGGGCACCGACGTGATCGTGCTCACCGGCAACTACACCGTCAGCACCGTACGCGGCAGCACCAGCGGCCAGAAGATGACCTACGACCTGAAGACCGGTCGCGTCGAGAGCGGCGGCGAAGGCAATGGTCCGGTCACGCTGCGCATCCTGCCCAAGACCGCCCAGGCCAAGCCGGCGACGCAGGGCAAACCCTGATGCTGGTCGCCGAAGGGCTGCGCAAGCGCTACAAGTCGCGCGAGGTCGTCCGCAATTTCGGGCTCCGCCTGGATGCGGGCGAAGTGGTCGGCCTCCTCGGACCGAACGGCGCGGGCAAGACCACCTGCTTCTACATGATCGTCGGCCTCGTGCCGGCCGATGCCGGGAGCATCGTGCTGGACGGCCACGACATCACCGGCGAACCGATGTACGCCCGCGCCAAGCGCGGCGTCGGCTACCTCCCGCAGGAACCCTCGGTGTTCCGCAAGCTCACCGTCGCCGACAACCTGCGCCTGGTCCTGGAACTGCGTCCCGACCTGAACCGCGCGAGCCGCGAGCGCGAACTGGAAAGCCTGCTCGACGAACTGCAGGTGACGCATGTGGCCGACCAGATCGGCGCCAGCCTCTCCGGTGGCGAACGCCGTCGCGTGGAGATCGCGCGCGCGCTGGCCGCGAAGCCCAGGCTGATGCTGCTCGACGAGCCGTTCGCGGGTGTCGATCCGATTTCGGTCGGCGAGATCCAGCGCATCATCCGGCATCTGAAGAATCGCGGGATCGGCGTGCTGATCACCGACCACAGCGTGCGCGAGACGCTGGGCATCTGCGATCGCGCCTACATCCTCAGCGAAGGCGCCGTGCTCGCACAGGGCGCCCCCGAAGCGCTGCTGGCCAACCAGGATGTGCGCCGCGTGTACCTCGGCGACGCGTTCACCCTGTAAGGTCGCACGGGACGTCAGCGCGTCGTGCGAGGCCCTGGGCTGGCGACATCGGCACCGCGTCGGGCACCTCGTCGGGAATCGCGAGCACCGTCTCACAAATGAATCCACGCAAGGATCGCGCCAATCGTCGTAAACGCACTACCATAGGGACATGAAGCCTCGCCTGCAGACATCGCTCGGGCAGCAACTGGTCCTGACGCCGCAACTGCGTCAGGCCCTGCACCTGTTGCAGTTGTCCTCGCTCGAACTCGAGGCCGAAATCACCACGGCGGTCGAAAGCAACCCGCTGCTGGACTGGGACGAAGCCGAATCCGCAGCCGAAGTGCCGGAAGGCATGCCCGACATCCCCGCGCCGGAAGCGCCCGTTCCGGCGGCCGAAGACGCGTCCGATACGCCGCGCGACAGCGACGAGGCCGACTGGGAACCGCCGGACAGCTGGAGCACCACCAGCTCGGGCAGCGGTAGCGGGTCGGGGAGCGACGAGGACGGCCTGGACCCGATGGACCGCCTGGTCCACACCGAATCCCTGCACGACCACCTGTCCTGGCAGCTGCGCCTGACCCGCCTGTCCGCGCGCGACATGCAGATCGGCGCCGCGCTGATCGACGCGATCGAGGACGACGGCTACCTCCGCGAACCGCTGGACGAGATCGCGCAGACCCTGCGGCCGGAGATCGACGCCACACCGGCCGAAATCCTGACGGTACTGCGCCAGATCCAGCGCTTCGACCCACTCGGCGTGGGTGCCCGGGATCTGCGCGAATGCCTGACCCTGCAGATCGACGCCTTGTCCGACGACACGCCGGGCAAGGCGCTGGCGCAGCGCATCGTGGCCGGTCCGCTGGAGCGGTTGCCGAAGATCGGCGCCGACGGCCTGGCGCACGAACTCTCTGCGCCGGCCGACGAGGTCGCGGTCGCCCTCCAGCTGGTGCGGTCGCTCGACCCGCGCCCGGGCTCGCAGGTCGGGGGCATGAGCGCCGACACCTACATCACCCCGGATTGCGTGATCTGGCGCCACCAGGGCATCTGGCGTGCGGCACTGGCCGGCAGCCACACCCGGCTGACCATCCATCGCGGCTACGAGAGCATGATCCAGCGCGCGAGCAGCAGCGATGCCAGCTACCTGCGCGGACGCCTGCAGGAGGCCCGCTGGCTGCTCAAGCACCTGGAGGCACGCGGCGACACCCTGCTCAAGGTCGTGCGCTGCCTGATCCGCCAGCAATCGGGCTATCTGGAATTCGGCGAGCAGGCGCTGCGCCCGCTGACCCTGCGCGAAGTCGCAGCGGAAGTCGGCCTGCACGAATCGACCGTTTCGCGTGCGATCGCGCGCAAATACGCGATGACACCGCGCGGCACGCTGCCACTTCGCAGCTTCTTCGCGTCCGGCGTGGGCAGCGACGAAGGCGGCGAAACCTCCAGCACCGCGATCCAGTCGATGATCAAGCGACTGATCGAAGCCGAGAATCCGCGCAAGCCGCTGTCCGATGCCAAGCTGGCCGACACGCTCAAGGCCTCCGGCGTGCCTGTGGCGCGCCGCACCGTCGCCAAGTACCGCGAGGCGATGAACATTCCCGCGTCGCATGAACGCGTGCGCATGGCCTGAGAGGCCGATCGCATCGCGCCGGGCCGCCTGATCGCGGTCAAAAAACAGTGCATTCCGCGCTTGCGCCGCCGCCCCGCTGGGGTACTCTGTGAACGAGGGATGGTTCGGGCGCGACAGGGCCTTGCAATCGAAGCCTGCGGGCCCGATCTCTCCCGGTACGACGGTGCCGGAACCGGCATTGTCGGCATCGCGGCGGTGGCCGTCCGGGCCCCACGCGGCGGTGCGCGCCCAGGCCCGGCATCCAGAGGACACCGTCGATGCGTATCGAAACCCACGGCCACCAGCTCGAAGTCACTCCCGCCCTGCGCGACTACGTCGAAACCAAGCTCGCGCGACTCGGTCGGCATTTCGAACACCCGATGGATACCGTCCGCACCCAGCTGAGCATCAACAAGCCGCAACACTGCGCCGAAGCCACCATCCACATCGCCGGGCGCACCCTGCACGCCGACGCGAACGGCCAGGACATGTATGCCGCGATCGACCTCCTCGCCGACAAACTGGATCGACTGCTCTTGAAGCACAAGGAAAAGATGGTCGATCATCACCGCGGCGAAAGCCTCGCCCAGCTGGGGGATGCCGGCTGATCCGCTGAGCCTCGCATCAGCACCACCGACGACCGCAGTTCGATGCGGCGGCAACCGCCGCGCATCGCTGCGGTCGTTCTCTTGTCCACGCCTCCTCTCCACGCACCTGCGACCGCCACCTCCGACATGAACGCCAGCATCAGCGCCCGCGACCTGTTCGACCAACTGCACGAGCGCCTGGGCCTGCGCTGGGTGGCGGGACAACGCGGCCAGGAGCGCGTGCTGGAAGCGGTCGAGACCGTCGCGCGCCGTCCGTCGCTCGCCGGCTACCTGAACATCATCTACCCGAACAAGGTGCAGATCCTCGGCACCGAGGAACTGGCCTGGCTGGACGCGCTCGATGCACGCCAGCGCTGGGAGACGATCGAGAAGATCATCCAGTTCCGGCCGCTGGCGATGGTGATCAGCAAGAGCCAGCCCTGCCCCGAGGACCTGCGCGCCGCCGCCGAGGAATCGGACACCCCGCTGTGGTGTTCGCCGCGCCGCGGACACGAGCTGTTCAATCACGTCCAGTACCACCTCGCGCGCAAGCTCGCACCGCGCCTCACCGTGCACGGCGTGTTCATGGAGATCTACTCGATCGGCGTGCTCATCACCGGCGAATCCGGCGCAGGCAAGAGCGAACTCGCGCTGGAACTGGTGACGCGCGGCCACCGCCTCGTCGCCGACGACGCCCCCGAATTCACCCAGATCGCGCCCGACGTGCTCGACGGCGCCTGCCCGGACCTGCTGCAGGACCTGCTGGAAGTGCGCGGCCTCGGCATCCTCAACGTGCGCCAGATGTTCGGCGACACCGCGGTCAAGCGGAACAAGTACCTGCGCCTGATCGTGCACCTGACGCGCCCGCACCTCGAACCGCAGGCGACCGGCATCGAACGCCTCACCGGCGAGCTCGGCTCGCGCCGCGTGCTCGACCTCGACGTGCCGATGATCACCCTGCCGGTGATGCCCGGCCGCAACCTGGCCGTGCTCACCGAAGCTGCCGCGCGCGCGCACATCCTGCGCATCAAGGGCGTCGACCCGGCCGCGGCGTTCATGGCCCGCCACTCGCACTTCCTGGAGCGTGCGGAATGAGCCCCCCCGATACCGAACGCGTGGCCGCGAACCCGAAGCTGATCATCGTCAGCGGCATGTCCGGCAGCGGCAAGTCGATCGCGCTGCACACCTTCGAGGACCTGGATTTCTACTGCGTCGACAACCTGCCGGCGGAACTGCTGCCCGAATTCGTGCGCAGCGCGACCGGCAAGAGCGACCTGCCGCCCAAGCTCGCTGTCGGCATCGACGTGCGCAGCCGCAACACCGACCTGTCGACCCTGCCCTCGCTGCTCTCGAAGGCCGGCGAACTGGGCCTCGATCCGAAGCTGGTGTTCTTCGACGCCAGCGACGACGTGCTGATCAAGCGCTACGCCGAAACCCGCCGCCGCCACCCGCTGAGCCACCTCGGCCTGACCCTGCACGAGGCGATCGCACTGGAACGGCGCATGCTCAAGCCGCTGCGCGCGCTTGCCGACATCAGCATCGACACCAGCGAGACCAACGTCCACCAGATGCGTCGGCGCGTGATCGCCGAGCTAGACCTCGCGGCGGAACGCCCGGTATCGCTGCTGTTCGAATCCTTCGCCTACCGGCGTGGCGTACCCGCCGACGCCGACTTCGTCTTCGACGCACGCTGCCTGCCCAACCCGCATTGGGACGCGAAACTGCGCCC
This sequence comes from Lysobacteraceae bacterium 2PB, assembly GCA_005502915.1. Lineage (GTDB taxonomy): Bacteria > Pseudomonadota > Gammaproteobacteria > Xanthomonadales > Xanthomonadaceae > Lysobacter_I. The sequence goes on from SCMT01000005.1 coordinate 86,599, forward strand.
GCTGTCCGGCCGCGACCAGGGCGTGCGCGACTACCTCGCCGCGCAGCCGGAAGTCGGCGAATACGTCGCGCAGGTCACCGCCTTCCTCGATACCTGGATGCCGCGCATCCAGGCCGACACCCGCAGCTACATCACCGTCGCCTTCGGCTGCACCGGCGGCAAGCACCGCTCGGTCTACCTCGCCGAAACCCTTGCCGCCCATGCCCGCGACAAGGGCTGGCGCGAAGTGGCGACGTATCATCGGGAACTGGAGTAAGCCTTCGTCATTCCAGCGCGGAAGCAATGCGCATGCGAACGGCATCATGGTGACCGAGCCATGCCGCGAAAGCCGGTGCGACGCACTTCGCCACGGCATCGGAGACTTCCGGCGTAGCGAGCCGGTCGCGCGTCGGCCGGGCATACGCAGGATCCGCCAGCCGGACGCAGACCACCGCCCGCAGCCCCTGGCCGATCGCGCGTTCGAGATCCTCTACGCCCTCGCCGTCGATCGCGAGGGCCGTCGATTGCCGGGCGCCCTGCACGAGGCCGCGCAACAGTCCGGCGACATGCGTCCCGCCGTCGGTCGTGCGGCACACGTTCGCGAAACTCTCGACGCGCGTGTCGCGACATGAGGTCCATGTCGCGACCGCTTCGATGCGGACGCCATCGACCAGACCCGTGCAGACGAACGGCGCCTCGTCGAGGCGCAGTCCCTCGCGGCGCAGCGCGGCATCGAGCATGCCGGACAGGCCGTCTGGCACATGGAACCTGCGTTCGCGCCGATCGGTGAAACACAAGCTCAGGCCCGGAAACAGACAGGCCAGTTCGTGGAGGCGGGCCGTGATCGCATCCGTCTCGATCGGTTGATCGCCGAAGATCTCCGGATCGGGCAGTACACGCACGTGCGTGCCGTGCCGATCTGTCGGCCCGACTTCGACCAGAGGCCCGAGCGGCGATCCGCGCGCGCAGGACTGGGTGTACTCGCGCCCTTCCCTGAAGATGCGCAGCGCCAGATGCTGCGAGAGCACGCAGACCGGGAAAAGGCCAACGCCACGCGGCCCGAGGTGCTCGTGCGGCGCATGCCCGTCCAGCGTCGGCGCATCGTGGAAACGGGTCAATGCGAGTTCCGCGAACGGCAGGCCGTCGACCTCGTCCACGCGCATGCCGCGCCCATTGTCCTCGACGATGAAGGCGCCTTCGGCGTCGATCTCGACGCGGATCTCGTCGCATGCGCAGGACAGATGTTCGTCGAAGGCATTGGCGATCAGCTCCCATAGCAACTGCAAACGGCCGGAGCCATCGTGCGTATCGCCGACATACATCCCGGGTCGTTTCCTGATCGCTTCGATCGAATGCATCGGTGATTACTCCTTGCGTCGTGCGCATGCACGCCCAGATCGTTCAGATGGCACACCGTTGCGCAGCACTGCCACGGCTTTCAACGCGAAACGCGCGGCCTGCTTCGCACCACCAGCGCGATCCCGCCAAGGATGGCGAGGCTGGCGAACAGCAGCCGCCAGGTCGGCGCTTCGCCCAGCAGCATGATGCCGGCGATCGCGGCGATCGCGGGCACGCTGAGCTGTACGGTGGCGGCGCTGGCGGCACGGAGGTGGGGCAATGCGGTGTACCAGATCGCATAGCCGACGCCGGAGGTCAGCGCGCCGGAGACCACGGCGCAGGCGATGCCGGCGGCCTCGGCATGGGCATCGCGCAACAGGAACAGGCTGAGCACCAGTGCGAACGGGACCGCACGGATGAAATTGCCGGCGGTCTTCGCCGTGGCGTCGCCTGCGCCGCGTCCGCGCAGGGAATACGCGCCCCAGGCGACGCCCGCGGCGACCATCATCAGCGCACCTGCGATCGGCGGTGCCGAGACACCGGGCAGGAGCAGTGCCGTCAGCCCGCCGAGGGCGAGCGCGAGCCCGCACCATTGCATCGCGGCGAGACGTTCGCCGGCGAACAGGCCGCGACCGATCATCGTCGCCTGCACCGCACCGAACAGCAGCAGCGCGCCGGTGCCGGTCGAGAGCGAAAGATAGGCGAATGAGAAGCCGGCGGCGTAGACGAACAGGGCGAACGCGGAGAGCAGGTCGCCGCCGGTTGGCGCGCCGCCACGCAGGCGGACGATCAGCCAGAGCACGAGCGCACCGGACACCAGCCGCAGGGAGGTGAAGCTCGCTGCGTCGATGCCGCCATCGCGCAAGGCCAGCCGGCACAGCACGGAGTTGCCCGCGAACGCCAGCATCGCAGCGGCGACCACCAGCCACAGCCGCGTGCCGGTCAGCACCTGCACGCGGTCAGGTGCCCTGTCGGCCCGCACGATACGCGCGGACGAGCAGCACGATGCCGAAGAGCACGAACGGCACGCTCAGCCATTGTCCGACCGAGATCAGCTGGCCCGCTTCGTAGGCCGCCTGCGGGGTCTTCACGATCTCCACCAGGATGCGCACGCCGAAGATCAGCACCAGCATCCAGCCGAGCAGCAGCCCGCGCGGCGTGTCGGCGCCGGTGCGCGCGTAGATCGCGCGCAGCACGAAGAAGATCAGCAGGTAACCGAAGGCTTCGTAGAGCTGGGCCGGATGGCGCGGCAGCGCATCGACGGCTTCGAAGACCACGCCCCACTGCCCACCGGTGGGATTACCGACGATCTCGGAGTTGAGGAAGTTCGCCGTGCGGATGAACACCGCGACCAGCGCCGAGGGAATCGCCATGCGATCGAGCAGCCACGCGAACGGCAACTGCAGCTTCCGGCAGGCCAGCCACATGCCGACGACCACGCCGATGACGCCGCCATGGCTGGCCAGCCCGCCTTCCCAGATGCGCAGGATGGCCAGCGGGTTCGACAGGTAGTAATCAGGCTCGTAGAACAGGCAGTGGACGATGCGCGCACCGACCACCGCGCCGATCAGTGCGTACATCAGCAGCGCATCGGCATGCTGCTCGGGCACGCCTTCGCGGCGGAACATGCGGGCGAGGATGCGCTGCCCGACGAAGAAACCGCCGACGAACAGCAGCCCGTACCAGCGCAGCGAGACCTGTCCGATCTGCAGCGCGATCGGGTCGAAATTCCAGTGGATCAGCATGCGTGGGAAAAATCCTGGAAATGGATGCGGTTCATACGCCGGCGGCGTGCCGCCACAGCGCCCGGTTCAGCGGGGCGATCTTCCCGGCCAGGCCCAGTGCATGGCCGCGCAACAGCGTGGTGACCAGGTCGTCGTTGGAGAACACGCGGTTGATGGCACCGAAGGCATAGGCGGACGCCGTGGCGTCGCTGCGACGGGCACGGGCCCAGCGCGCGAGGCGGTGCGGCGCGGCCCAGTCGGCCTTGCGCGCCTGCGCCGAGACGACCATCTCGCGCAGCGCGGCCACATCGCGCAGACCGAGGTTGACGCCCTGCCCGGCCAGCGGATGCACCACGTGCGCGGCGTCGCCCATCGCGAGCACGCGACCCTGGACATAGGTCTGCGCGAGCTGGCGGCGCAGCGGGAAGGCCACGCGTGGCGTCAGCGGCCTGCAGTCGCCGAGCCGCGACGCGAACGCGCGGGTCAGTTCCTCGGCGAAGGCGGCATCGTCGAGCGCGACCACGCGCGTCGCCTCGTCGTCGGGCAGCGTCCAGACGATCGAACTGACGTGCGGCGCCTCGGGCCACGGCGCGCAGGGCAGGAAGGCCAGCGGCCCGGTCGGCAGGAAGCGCTGCCAGGCGGTGTCTTCGTGCGCATGTTCGGTGGCGATGTAGGCCACCACGCCCTGCTGGCCGTAGTCGGCGGTGCGGGTGGTGATGCCGGCGAGATAGCGCAGCGCGGAACGTCCACCGTCCGCAGCGATCGCGATCCGCGCCTCGATGCGCAGGCCGTCGTCGAGTTCGAGGGTTGCGACACCGTCCGGGTCGGCGTCGCTGTCCTGGGTCAGCGCGACCACCGACGCCGGGCAGCGCAGCACCACGTCGGAGGCGCGCAGCGCGGCCCACAGCCGGTCCTGCAGCAGCGCGTTCTCGACGATCCAGCCCAGCTGGCGCACCGCGACCTCGTCGGCATCGAAGCACAGCTCGTCGCCGCCGGCCGCGTCCCAGACGCGCATGCGTCGGTAGGGCTGCGCACGTGCGTCGAGAATGGTCTCCCACACGCCCAGCGCGGACAGCAGCGCGGCGTTGTCGGGGGCGAAGGCGTAGACGCGCAGGTCGTGTTCGTCGCGGGTCCATGCGGCGGGTTCGCTGCGTTCGATCAGGGTGACCTGCAGGCCCTGCCGCGACAGCGACAGCGCACAGGCGGCGCCGACCACGCCACCGCCGACCACGGCGGCATCGACGCGACGACCACTACCGGAACGGCGATTCATGCGGCTTCTCCACGACACAGGCGCGGCACATTGCCGCGATAGCCCATCGCGCCGCCGACCACGCGCGCGCGCAGCGCGGCGTCGTGATCGAGCGCGAACAATCCGAGGCCGCGCATCGCCGCGGCCAGCGTCGACGGATTGGCGGTCGTCCGCGCCAGGCCGTCGGAGAATGCGAAGGTCCGCTCGCGGTCCTCGCGCCGGCGCGCGGCCCAGTCGGCCAGCACCGCCGCGCTGCCGATGTCCTCGCCGCGCGCCTGCGCGGCTTCGATGCACTCGACCAGGGTCAGCGCATCGCGCAGGCCGAGATTGAAACCCTGCGCACCGATCGGGTGCAGGGTCTGCGCGGCATTGCCGACCAGCACCGCGCGCGGCGCGACGCTGCGCTCGGCGCGCACGCGCACCATCGGATAGGCACTGCGCGGGCCGACATCGAGAAAGCGCCCGGCCCGCCAGCCGAAAGCCTGCTGCAGGCGCGCGAGGAAGCCGGCATCGTCGAGCGTGGCCACCGAATCGGCTTCGTCGCGGGCGACGCCGTGAATCACGCCGTAATGGCCGTCGCCGCGCGGCAGCACGGCCGTCGGCCCATGATCGGTCAGGCGCTCCCAAGCGGTGCCGTCGGGCGGGCGTTCGCCGCGCACGCGGGCGACGAACAGGGTCTGGTCGTAGTCGTGGCGCTGCGTCGCGATGCCCAGCGCATCGCGCACCGCGCTGGCGGTGCCGTCGGCAGCCACGACGAGGCGGGCGGCGATCCGCGACTCGCCGGCATCGGTCGCGACACGGGCGATGCGACGGTCGCCTGCATCGACATCGAAGCCGAGGAAGCGCGCCGGGCGATAGCGACGCAGGCGCGGCAGCGCCGCCAGGGTCGCCTCCAGCGCATCGCCGAAGTCGCGGGCGACCACCACTTCGCCGAAGCGGTCGCGACCGTGCTCGGCGGCCTGCAGCAGGACGCGGCCGAAGTCGCCGCTGCGGCTGATGTGGATGCGGCGGATCGGACCGGTCGGCGCGCGCAGGCGCGACAGCACGCCGAGGGTGCGCAGCGCGTGGAGGCTGGCCTCGGCGAGGCTGAGGTTGCGCTGGTCGAACACCGTGGGCAGCGCGCCGGCCGGCGCGGCTTCGACGAGGGCGACATCCAGGCCGGAACCGTGCAGCGCGATGGCGAGACTGGCGCCGACCAGCCCGCCGCCGACGATCAGGACATCATGCGACGCCGCAGGCGTGGCCTCGGACGGAGCGCCCGGGGGCCCGGGCAGGGGGGCGGGGGAAGACATTGCGCTATGCTAACGCCTCTGTGTTCCGAACAGCCCACACCTCAATGAACCGTCCCGACGCACTCCCCTCTTCCGGCGACCGCCTGCTGGCGCCCGGCCCGCTGATGCTCGCCGGCCTGATCCTGGTCGCCGCGCTCAGCCGCCTGCTGCCGCATCCGCCGAATTTCTCGCCGGTCGAAGCGATGGCCCTGTTCGGCGGCGCTTACTTCGCCAACCGCGCCTGGGCCGTGGCCGTGCCGCTGGTGGCGATGCTGGTCTCGGACCTCGCGCTGGCCGCGATCATGGGCGGCGACTACCTCGGTTACATGGCCGGCCTGAGCTTCTGGGCGGTCTACCTCTGCATCGCCCTGTCCACCGTCCTGGGCTTCGGCCTGCGTGGCAAGGTCGGCGCCGGCCGCGTGCTGGGCTACTCGCTCGCCGGCTCGGTGCTGTTCTTCCTAGTGACCAATTTCACCACCTGGCTCGGCTCGACGATGTACCCGCAGACCGGCGCGGGCCTGGTCGCCGCGTACGTCGCCGGCATCCCGTTCTTCCAGTGGACCGTGCTCGGCACCCTGTTCTACGCCGCACTGCTGTTCGGCGGCTTCGACCTGCTGCGCGAGCGCCTGCCGTCGCTGAAAGCGCAGACGGTGTAAGTCCGCCCCGACCGATGGAGAACCCGTACAGTCCGCCGCTGGCGAACGTCGAGCGCCCCCTGGCGGGAAACGCCGAAGTCATTGCCCGTCTCGAGAAAGTACGTACCGGGCAACGACTGGTGATCTGGGCGATGCTGCTGTACTTCTCCCTCGGCGCACTCTCGCTGCTCCCGCTCAGCCTGTCTTCGATGCGTCTGCTCCTGCTGCCCGCCATGGTCGCGGTACTCGTGATGATCGTGCAGTCGTTCGTCGGCCTGTTCCGGATCTGGTCCGGACTCGGAATGCCGATGGCCTTCAGGATCATCCTGGGCGTTCTGTTGTTCGTACCGCTGATCGGCCTGCTGATCCTTGCGACTTCAAGCGCACGCGCCACAAAGCACCTGCGTCAGCACGGTTATCGCGTCGGCCTGCTGGGAGCAGGGCCGCTGCCGCAATCCGCGACAATCTAGGGACTGTTCCATGGGCAACCGCCTCTCCAAGATCTACACCAGGACCGGCGACGACGGCACGACCGGCCTCGGCGACGGCAGCCGCGTGGCGAAGGACTCCGCCCGCGTGTCGGCCTACGGCACCGTCGACGAAGCCAACTCGGCGATCGGCGTGCTGCTCGCCGCCGACCTCCCGGACGACGTCCGCACCCTGCTGACCACGATCCAGCACCAGCTGTTCGACCTCGGCGGCGAGCTGTGCATCCCGGGTCACGCCGCGATCGAGGACGCCGACATCGAGCGCCTCGAACAGCAGCTCGACCACTACAACGATCCCCTGCCGCCGCTGAAGGATTTCATCCTGCCCGGTGGCGGCGAGGCGGCGGCGCGCTGCCACCTGGCGCGCACCATCGTGCGCCGCGCCGAGCGCGAGTCGGTGACCCTGTCGCACCACGACGCGGTGCGCCCGCAGGCGATCCGCTACCTCAACCGCCTCTCCGACCTGCTGTTCGTGCTCGCGCGCGTGCTCGCCCGACACGGCGGCCATGGCGAGGTCCTCTGGCAGCACGAGCGCCGCAAGCCGCAGCCATGAGCCTGCCCGTCTTCAGCCATGCCGCCTGCCTTGCCCACGACACCGGTCCGGGCCACGCGGAATGCGCGGCGCGGCTGCAGGCGGTGACCGATCTTCTACGCGCGCGTCATCCCGACCTGGAATGGATCGAGGCGCCGCGCGCCACGCGCGGGCAGCTGCTGCGGGTGCATACCGACGCGCTGCTGCACGCGGTTCTGGAAACCCGGCCTTCGCACCGGATCTGGCTCGATCCCGACACCGTGCTGTCGCCGGCCTCCGCCGAAGCGGGGCTGCGCGCCGCCGGCGCGGTCGCTGCCGCCGTCGACATGGTGCTGAGCGGCGAAGTGAAACGGGCCTTCTGCGCGGTCCGTCCGCCCGGACACCACGCCACCACCAGCGCGGCGATGGGCTTCTGCCTGTTCAACTCGATCGCGGTCGGCGCCGCGCATGCGCTGGAGAAATACGGCCTGTCGCGGATCGCCATCGCCGATTTCGACGTCCACCACGGCAACGGCACCCAGGCGATCTTCGACAACGAGCCGCGCGTGGTCTTCGCCAGCTCGCACCAGTTGCCGCTGTATCCCGACAGCGGCCACGCCAGCGATCGCGGCGTGCAGAACATCTTCAACGCCCCGCTGCCGCCCGGCGCCGGCAGCGCGCAGTTCCGCGCGGCCTGGCGCGAACGCCTGCTTCCCCAGCTCGACGCCTTCCGCCCGCAGCTGGTGATGATTTCCGCCGGCTTCGACGCGCACCGCCTCGATCCGCTGGCGCAGCTGGAGCTGGACGCCGAGGACTTCGCGTGGATCACCCGCGAACTGGTCGCCATCGCCGAACGGCATGCCGACGGCCGCGTCGTCTCCAGTCTCGAAGGCGGCTACGACCTGCAGGGCCTCAGCGAATCCTGCGCCGCCCATGTCGGCGCGCTGTCCGCCGCCTGACCTCGCGCGCCGCCTGCGCGTTGCCCCCCCGGGGCGGATGCGTCAAGCTAGCCGGGATTTACCTACCAGATGCCTGCCTACTTCATGGTTGACCGCGTGCGAAAGAACCTCCGCCTGCTGCCGCTGCCCTTCTTCATCGCCCTGTCGCTGTCGGCGCACGCGGCCGACCAGCCGCCCGAGAACTGGGCGCTGTGCCCGATCGAGGAAGTGGTGCCCGCCTTCGCGGACAAGCTGCCGCCCCAGCAGGCGGATGCCGCAGCGCAGGCCGGCGAGACCGAGGTCACCGGTGACACCCTCCAGGGCACCGAAGGCCAGGTCCTGAACCTCGACGGCAACGTCAGCCTGCGCCGCGGCGACCAGATGCTGCTGGCCGACAACCTCGCCTACGACCAGGAAAAGGAAACCTACGTCGCCGAAGGCACCGTGCGTTACCAGGACCGCGGCATGCGCCTGAGCGCGGCCCGCGCCAAGGGCGACCAGGGCAAGGACACGCACGAGCTGGAGGACATCAAGTACCAGCTCAGCCGCCGGCGCGGCAACGGCGGCGCCGACCGCATCGTGATGAACGGCGACGTCGGCTCGCTGTTCGGCTCCACCTACTCCACGTGCCCGCCCGGCGCGCGCGCCTGGGAACTGCACGCGAAGCAGATCGACGTGGACACCGAGGAAGGGATGGGCACGGCGCGCCACGCGACGCTGCGCATCGGTCGGATCCCGGTGCTCTACCTGCCCTGGTTCCGCTTTCCGGTCGACGACCGCCGCCGCACCGGCCTGCTCTACCCGGCGATCTCGCAGTCCGGCCGCAACGGCTTCGACTACCGCCAGCCGATCTACCTCAACCTGGCGCCGAACATGGACGCCACCCTCACCCCGCGCTGGATGAGCAAGCGCGGCCTGCAGCTCGGCGGCGAGTTCCGCTATCTGACCGAGACCGGCCGGGGCGTGCTGGACGGCGCCTTCCTGCCGTCCGACCAGCTGGCCGACCGCGAGCGCGCCGAGGAGATCGCCGAAGGGGTTCCCGAATCCAACCGGCGCCGCAACGACCGCGGCTACCTCCGCTTCGTCGGCAGCCAGAACCTCGGCCCGCAGTGGCAGGCCCGCGCCAACCTGGGCTGGGTCAGCGACCCGCGCTACCTCGACGACGCCAGCAACAACCTCAACGGCGCGGCGTACTCGTTCGTCACCAGCGACATCGGCATCTACGGCCGCGGCCGCCACTGGGAAGCCTCGTTCATGGCCGACCACTGGCAGCTGGCGGACTACACGCTGCGCGACACCAACCTGCCGTTCAACCGCCTGCCGCGCGCGCACATGCGCTGGGACCAGCCGTTCACGCGCTGGCTCAATGCGGGCTTCGACGCGGAAGCGATCCGCTTCGACCATGAGGTGTTCAGCGGCGGCACGCGCGTGGATCTCCGCCCGTTCGTCCAACTGCCGCTGGAAGGCGACAGCTGGTTCCTGCGCCCCACCCTCGCCTGGCGCTACACCAGCTTCCAGCTGTCCGGCAACGCGCTGGACCGCGCTTTCACCCACGCGCTCCGCAACGGCCTGGACACGAGCAACCCGGCGGTGATGGCCCCGCTGGTCCAGCAATACCGCAACGACCGCATCACCCGCAGCCTGCCCATCGGCACCATCGATGCCGGCGTCTACTTCGACCGCGAGACCCGGATCGGCGGCACCGACTACCTGCATACGCTGGAACCGAGGCTTTTCTATTTCAACGCGCCCTACCGCGACCAGTCCGGCATCCCGGTCTTCGACACCCGGCCGCTGACCTTCGGCTGGGGCCAGCTGTTCCGCGACAACCGCTATTCCGGCGCCGACCGCCAGGCCGACGGCAACCAGCTGACCCTCGCGCTGTCCACCCGCCTGATCCGCGAGTCCGACGGCCGCGAGAAGCTGTCGGCCAGCCTGGGCCAGATCCGCTACTTCGAGGACTCGCGGGTCACCGTGCCGGGCGAGGCGCCGATCGAACAGGGCAAGTCGGCCTGGATCGCCGACGCCAACTACGCCGCGAACGACCGCTGGACCATCGGCGCCAGCTACCAGTGGGATCCCAAGGCCGGCCGGCGCGACCTGGCCAGCGTCCGCACCCGCTACCTGATCGGCGATGCGGGCATCGTCAACCTGAGCTACCGCTACCGGCGCGACCTCCTGGAACAGGCCGACCTGTCGTTCCTGTACCCGATCAACCCCACCTGGAGCCTGGTCGGCCGCTACTACTACTCGCTGTACGACGACTCGCGGACGGCCACCAACGAGCGCCAGCTCCTGGAAGGCATCCTCGGCGTGCAGTGGGAAAGCTGCTGCGTGGCCGTGCGCCTGGTCGGCCGCCGCTATCTGCGCAACCGCGGCGAGGATCTCGACAACGCCATTCAGCTGGAAATCGAACTCAAGGGGCTAGGCTCCGCTGGACCCGACACGGAAGGCCGTCTGCGCCGTGCTATCCTCGGCTATTACCGCGAGGACCTGTCCCTCGTTCCGCCGCCCCAGACGCGCGGTGGCGGCGATCTCCCCTCTCCAGACACTGCCCCATGATCCGATCGTTCCGCAGCCTCACCCTCGCCGCGCTCCTGGCCGGCAGCTTCTCCGCCTTCGCCCAACAGCCGCTGGACCGGATCGCCGCGGTGGTCGACGAGGACGTCATCCTGCAGAGCGAGCTGGACCGCGCGGTGGTCAACATCCGTGCCCAGTACGCCGGCCGCGAAGCCCAGCTGCCGCCGCCCGGCGTGCTGCAGCGCCAGGTCCTGGAACGCCTGATCCTCATCAAGCTGCAGACCGCCCGCGCCGAGGGCACGGGCATGCGCATCTCCGACGAGGAAGTGAACGCCGCGATGGCCAACATCGCGCGCCAGAACAACCTCACCAACGACCAGCTGCGCCAGCAGCTCGCCCGGGACGGCCTGTCCCTGGCCGATTTCCGCAATTCGCTCCGCGAGGAAATCACCGTCCAGCGCCTGCGCCAGCGCTTCGCGCAGCAGGTCGACATCAGCGAGGCCGAGGTCGACGCCGCGATGGCCATGCAGGCCGGCGGCAACGCCCAGTACCGTCTCTCGCACATCCTGGTCGCCCTGCCCGAAGGCGCCACCGCCGAGCAGATCGCGACCGGCCAGAAGAAGATCGAAGGCATCAAGGCCCTGCTCGACAAGGGCGAGATGGAATTCAGCGCTGCGGCCGTCCGCTATTCCGACAGCCCCAACGCGCTCGAAGGCGGTGACCTGGGTTGGCGCGGCCTCGACCAGGTGCCGACCAGCTTCGGAAACACCATCCGCACCATGCAGCGCGGCCAGATCGTCGGCCCGATCCGCGGTCCGAGCGGCTTCCAGCTGATCAAGCTGGAAGACGTGCGCAATGAAGAAGCCGCCGGCGCGCAGATGGCCACCCAGTTCCAGGCCCGCCACATCCTGGTCCGCACGCCGGAGAACGGCGACGACGCGGCCGCGAAGGCGAAGATCGAAGCCCTGCTCGCCCGCGTGCGTGGCGGCGCCGACTTCGCCGAAGTGGCCGGCAAGGAGTCGGAAGACACTGCGAGCAAGGCACGCGGCGGCGACCTCGGCTGGTTCGGCAAGGACGACTTCGGTCCGGAGTTCGGGGCGCAGGTCGCCGGCCTCACCGATGGCCAGGTTTCCCAGGCGTTCAAGACCCAGGCCGGCTGGCACATCGTCCAGCGCGTGGGCAGCCGCGAGGTCAATGCCACCGACCAGAATCGCCGCGCCAAGGCCCGCGAGGCCATCGGCCAGCGCAAGTTCGAGGCCGAGTGGGATAACTTCCTGCGCCAGATGCGCGGCGAAGCCTTCATCGACATCCGCATCGGTGCGGACGCCGCCGGCGGCAACGCCGGCTGATCGACGCAAGACGACACCACCGATGCGCCAACGCCCCCGTCTCGCGCTGGTTCCGGGCGAGCCGGCCGGCATCGGTCCCGAACTCGTGGTCCGCGCCGCCCAGCGATCCTGGGACGCGGACCTCGTCGTTTACGGGGACCGCAATGCGTTGCTGCACGCGGCCCAGGCCCTCGGCCTGCCGCTGCGCCTGATCTCTCCAAACGACCCCTCCGCCGCCGGGCCCGGCGCCCTGGCGCATGTCGAGATCCCGCTGGCGGCCCCAGCCGCGTTCGGCCACCCCGAACCTCGCAACGCCCGCGCCACCATCGCCGCGCTGGAGACCGCCGCCGGCGCCTGCCTGCAGGGCCTGTGCGACGGCATCGTCACCGGGCCGGTGCACAAGGCCGCGATCAACGACGGCGGCATCCCCTACACCGGCACCACCGAGCTGCTGGCCGCGCAGGCCGGCTGCGAGGTGGTGATGATGCTCGCCAACGACATCGTCCGGGTCGCGCTCGCGACCACCCACCTGCCGCTGCGCGAGGTCGCGGATGCGATCACCGCCGACGGACTGGAACGCACCCTGCGCATCCTGCACGCCGCGCTGCGCCGGGATTTCGGCATCGACACCCCGCGGATCGCGGTGCTCGGTCTCAACCCCCATGCCGGCGAAGACGGGCATCTGGGCCGCGAGGAGCTGGACATCGTGATCCCGCTGCTCGACCGGCTGCGTGGCGAGAGCTGGACGCTGATCGGCCCGCTGCCGGCCGACACCGCCTTCCTGCCGGCCAAGCTGCGCGGTTTCGACGCAGTGCTGGCGATGTACCACGACCAGGGGCTGCCGGTGCTGAAATACAGCGGCTTCGAGCAGGCCGTGAACCTGACCCTGGGCCTGCCCTACCCCCGCGTCGCCGTGGACCACGGCACCGCCCTGGACCTGGCCGGTCGCGGCGTCGCCGACCCATCCAGCCTGTTCGCGGCGATCGAGACCTGCACCCGGCTCGCGCGCAACCGCATGCGCGCGGGCACCTGAGCAGCACTACGGTGAGCAATACGCAGATGGACACGATCGGCTGGGACGATTTCATGAAGGTCGAGCTGCGCGTCGGTCGCGTCGTGCGCGCCGAGCCCTTCCCGGAAGCGCGCAAGCCAGCCTACGTACTGCACGTGGACTTCGGCCCCGAGCTCGGCGTGCGCAAGTCCAGCGCGCAGATCACCGTGCACTACCGGCCCGAAGACCTCGTCGGCCGACTGGTGGTGGCGGTGGTGAATTTCCCCAGGAAGCAGATCGGGCCGCTGATGTCGGAATGCCTGGTCACCGGCTTCCACGACGCGGACGGCGCCGTCGCGCTGTGCGTGCCCGATCGCGACGTGCCGCTCGGCACGCGCCTGCTCTGAGTCGATGACAGCCCCCATGACCACGCCATTCAGCCAGCCCGCCAAGAAAGCCCTCGGCCAGCACTTCCTGCACGAGCGCGGCATCATCGACAAGATGTTGCTGGCGATCGACCCGAAGCCGGGCGACCGCTTCGTCGAGATCGGTCCGGGCCAGGGCGCGCTGACCTTCCCGCTGCTGGACCGCCACGGCGCGCTGACCGCGATCGAGTACGACCGCGACCTGCTCGTCCCGCTCACCGAAGCCGCCAAGGCACACGGCGAACTCACACTGGTGCATTCCGACGTGATGGACGTCGACTTCACCGCATTGGCGGCGGGCACGCCGTTCCGGCTGGTCGGCAACCTGCCCTACAACCTGTCGTCGCCGATCCTGTTCCACGCACTGGACCACGCTGCGGTGATCCGCGACATGCACTTCATGCTGCAGAAGGAAGTGGTCGACCGCATGGCCGCCACGCCCGGCAGCAAGGTGTACGGCCGCCTGAGCGTGATGCTGCAGGCCTACTGCGTGGTCACGTCGCTGTTCAAGGTGCCGCCAGGTGCGTTCCGGCCGCCGCCGAAGGTGGATTCCGCCGTGGTCCGGCTGGTGCCGCGTCCGCCGGAACAGGTCGGCATCGTCGATCCGCGCCACTTCGCCGATGTCGTGCGCGCCGCCTTCGGCCAGCGCCGCAAGACCCTGCGCAATGCACTGTCGAACCTCTGCGACGCCGAGCGGATCGCCGCCGCCGGCATCGACCCGCAGAGCCGGGCGGAGCAGCTGGCGGTATCGGAATTCGTGCGCCTGGCGAACGAGACCGCCGGCGGCTGAGCCGCCCGAATCCGCGTCGCGGGCCCTGCTAAACTGTGGCCCATGCAGGACACTTCAGCGGAACACCCGGACTACGCCATCGCGATCGATATCGCGACCCGCTATCTCGACGAGCAATCCAGGCCCGACGAGGAGCTGTACTACTTCGCCTACACGATCGGCATCCGCAACACCGGCGCGCGCGCGGCGCGACTGATCAGCCGGCGCTGGCTGATCATCGACGCCATCGGCTTCCCGCGCGAGGTCGTCGGCGAAGGCGTGGTCGGCGAGCAGCCGCACCTGCGCCCAGGCGAACGCTTCGAGTACACCTCCAGCACGTTCTTCAAGACGCCCTACGGCACGATGGAAGGCGCGTACACGATGCGCGGCGACGACGGCACCGAGTTCGAGGCGCCGATCCCGCAGTTCGTCCTCTGCATTCCCAGGATGCTGCACTGATGGCCATCTGGGCGATCGGCGACCTGCAGGGCTGTTACGGCCCGACACAGCGTCTCCTGGAGAAGATCCGCTTCGACCCGGCGCAGGACAGGCTGTGGTTCTGCGGCGACCTCGTGAACCGTGGCGGCGAGTCGCTGGAAACCCTGCGCCTGGTGCATTCGCTGCGCGAGCACTGCGAGGTGGTGCTGGGCAACCACGATCTCTCGCTGCTTGCGATCTCCGAGCGCAGCCCCGACGACCAGCGCAAGGTCAACCCGGACCTGCAGCGCATCCTGTTCGCCGAGGACCGCGAGCCGCTGATCGAGTGGCTGCGCCATCGGCCGCTGCTGCACAGCGATCGGGCACTGGGCTGGATGATGATCCATGCCGGCATGGCGCCGAAGTGGACCACCGCGCATGCCGAAAAGCACGCGCGGGAAGTCGAACACCGCCTGCGCAGCGACAGCCGCCGCAAGCTGCTGCGCAACATGTACGGCGATTACCCGCCGTGGTCGCCGGCGCTGCGCGGCGTGGAGCGCGAGCGCGCGATCATCAACATCTTCACCCGCCTGCGCTACTGCTCGCCGCGCGGGCGCATCGCCTTCAACGAGAAGGGCGCGCCCGGCACGCAGGCGCCCGGCCTGTACCCCTGGTACGAAGTGCCCGGCCGCTGCGAACGCGACCTGAAGATCGTCTGCGGCCACTGGTCGACGCTGGGTCTGTTCATCGGCCACGGCGTGCATGCGATCGACACCGGCGCGGTCTGGGGCGGCAAGCTCACCGCGCTGCAGCTGGACACCGACGAATTGCGCATCGTGCAGGTCCAGGGCCGCGAGGTGGCCACGCCCGGGGAGCAGGACTGATGCGTCGCGACACGTGCCGCCGGATGTCCTGGTTGCCCGTGTCGTTGTCCTGCACGCTGGCCGCATGCGCCCTCACCGCCTGCTCGGGCTCGGAAGCCGCGCAGTCGTCCCCGGGGGCCTCCGCGCGTACGGCCGCCCCAGCTCGCACCCAGGCACGTCCCGCAGCGCATCCGCGCGTCGCCGCGGCACGAAAACAGATCGGCGTCACCCTGCTCTACGACCCCGCTTACGTCGTGCTGCCTTACCCCGGCGGCGACGTACCGAAGAACCGGGGCGTCTGCACCGACGTGGTGATCCGCGCGCTGCGCGAGGAAGGGATCGACCTGCAGAAGACGGTCCACGAAGACATGCGCGCGCACTTCGATCTGTATCCGAAGAAATGGGGCCTGCGCCGCGCCGACCGCAACATCGACCATCGCCGCGTGCCGAACCTGCAGACCTGGTTCGCACGACAGGGCTGGTCGCTCGCGCCTTCGCAGTCCGCGAGCGCCTACCGACCCGGCGACCTGGTGACCTGGATGCTGCCCGGCAACCTGCCGCACATCGGTATCGTCAGCGACCGTACCAGCTGGCGCGACGTACCACTGATCATCCACAACATCGGCAGCGGCACGCGCGAGGAAGACATCCTGTTCGCTTATCCGATCACGGGGCATTACCGGCCCGGCAAGCCTGCACCGTAAAACAGCGCCCGCTCGAGCCGATGCACGTGCGATCGGTTTTTGTAGCGCGGAGCGAAGCTCCGCTGTGCTCGTTCCGGAGTTCGTATCCCAACGACGGCGGACAAGCGGGCTGGCGGATGCCGTACAGCGGAGCTTCGCTCCGCTCTACAAAGGCAGGCTGCGCTCGTAATCCACGAAGTCGAACGCGAAGGCATGCGTGTCATCGGCGGCATGATGGCTGCGCGCGGACTCGCGCCATTCCATCGCATCGAATGACGGGAAGAACGCGTCGCAACCGTCGATGACGGTGTCGACATGGGTCAGGTGCATCCGCGTCGCTATCGACAGCGCGAGCGCGTACACCTCGCCGCCGCCGATCACGCACAGCTCGCTCGCGCCGTCGGCTTCCGCGAGGCGCAGCGCTTCCTCGATCGAGGCGACCGCCTCCATCCCCTCGAACGGCACCCGGCCGCTGCGGGTGAGCACGAGGTTGCGCCGCTTCGGCAACGCGCGCCCCAGCGACTCGGCGGTCTTCCGCCCCATCAGTACGGGCTTGCCCAGCGTCAGCGCCTTGAAGCGCTTGAGGTCGTCGGGCAAATGCCAGGGCAGCGCGTTGCCACGCCCGATGGCGCGATTGCGATCCAGTGCGGCGATCAGGACGAGCGCGGGGCTCACACCGCCACCGGTGCCTTGATCGCGGGATGCGGGTCGTAGCTCTCGATGACGATGTCGTCGTAGGCGAAACCGAAGATGTCCTTCACGTCCGGATTCAGGCGCAGCGTGGGCAGCGGTCGCGGTTCACGGGACAGCTGCTCGCGCGCCTGCTCGAAATGATTCGAATACAGGTGCGCGTCGCCGAGGGTATGCACGAAGTCGCCGACGCCGAGGTCGCAGACCTGCGCGACCATGTGGGTGAGCAGCGCGTAGCTGGCGATGTTGAACGGCACGCCGAGGAAGATGTCGCCGCTGCGCTGGTAGAGCTGGCAGCTGAGCTTCCCGTCGGCGACGTAGAACTGGAACATCGTGTGGCAGGGCATCAGCGCCATGCGCGGCAGGTCGGCGACGTTCCATGCGCTGACGATGAGCCGGCGCGAATCCGGATTGCGTTTGATCTCTTCGACGACCCAGCGGATCTGGTCGATCTCGATGCCGTCGGCACCGGCCCAGCGCCGCCACTGCTTGCCGTAGACCGGACCCAGCTCGCCGTCCGCGTCGGCCCATTCGTCCCAGATGCTGACCTTGTGGTCCTTGAGATAGGCGATGTTGGTCTCGCCCTTCAGGAACCACAGCAGCTCGTGCACGATCGAGCGCAGGTGCAGCTTCTTGGTGGTGACCAGCGGAAAGCCTTCCCGCAGGTCGAACCGCATCTGCCAGCCGAACACGCTGCGCGTACCGGTGCCGGTACGGTCGGCTTTCTCGGTACCGTGTTCGAGGACGTGGCGCAGCAGGTCGAGGTACTGTTTCATGGACGAGGATTCATTCCGGAAGCATCAGCGATTGGCAGGCAGCGGCTGCAGCGTCGGCGCGCGGCGCGACAGCCACAGCAGCACCGCGCCAAGCAGGATCAGCGGGAGACTCAGGACCTGGCCCATGGTCAGCCAGTCGAAGGCGAGATAGCCGATCTGCGGGTCCGGCAGGCGGACGAATTCCACGAGGAAGCGGAAACAGCCGTACAGCAGCGCGAACAGGCCGGCGACGGCGTAGCGCGGCCGGGGCCTGCGCGAGAACCACC
Source organism: Lysobacteraceae bacterium 2PB (assembly GCA_005502915.1). Taxonomy (GTDB): domain Bacteria; phylum Pseudomonadota; class Gammaproteobacteria; order Xanthomonadales; family Xanthomonadaceae; genus Lysobacter_I. Next base: position 104,463 of record SCMT01000005.1, read on the forward strand.
ACAGCACGCAGAACAGCACCACGCCCTCGAGTACGGACTGGTACAGCTGCGACGGATGCCGCGCGAACTGGTCGAGCATGCCGGTGGCGTGCATCGCCTCCAGCTGCACGGACGACAGGCCCGCGATCCTGTCTTCGGCATGCGGAAAGATCACGCCCCATCCGGCTTCGGTGTACTTGCCCCACAGCTCGCCGTTGATGAAATTGCCCAGCCGCCCGAAACCGAGCCCGGGCGGCACCAGCGGCGCGACGAAGTCGACGATGTCGAAGAAGTGCATGCGGTGCTTGCGCGCCCACCACAGCGAGGCCACGAGCACGCCTACCAGGCCGCCATGGAAGCTCATGCCGCCCTGCCAGATCTTCAGGATCAGCAGCGGCTCGGCGATGTAGGCCTTGAGGTCGTAGATCAGCACATAGCCGATGCGCGCGCCGAAGATCACGCCGAGCATGCTGTAGAACAGCAGGTCGCTGTAGGCCTGTTCGCTGATGCCGGGCAGGCGACCGGCGCGCACGCGGCTGCGGCCGAGGAACCAGGCGGCGGTGAAGCCCAGCAGGTACATCACGCCGTACCAGTGGACCTTGAAGCCCTCCCCGAACGCGATCAGCACGGGGTCGATCTGATGCAGGAAAGTCATGGTCGAAGTCGCCTGGTGAACCTGCCATCGCATCGGGCGCGATCCCGTGCCCGATGCGTGGAATGCGGGATCGGACTCAGTCCGGCAGCAAGCGGTCCTGCGACCGCTTCTTGGTCCAGAGATTCAGGCCTTCGACCACCGCCGAGAAGCCCATCGCGAAGTAGATGTAGGCCTTGGGCACATGGGCCTCGAAGCCCTCGGCGACCAGGAACGCGCCGACCAGGACGATGAAGGCCAGCGCCAGCATCTTCACCGTCGGGTTGCGGTCGATGAACTTGCCCAGCGGCGTCGCGGCCAGCAGCATCACCGCCACCGCCAGCAGGATCGCCGCGACCATGACCGGCGTGCGGTTGGCCATGCCGACCGCTGCGATCACCGAGTCCAGCGAGAACACGATGTCGATCACCGCGATCTGCGCGATCACGCCCCAGAACACGGTCACCGGCTTGGTGTTGATGTCCTCTTCCTCGCCGCGACCGCTGACGATGCCGTGGATCTCCTTGGTGCCCTTCACCAGCAGGAAGGCACCACCGAGGATCAGCACCAGGTCGCGCACCGAGAAGCCGTGGCCGAGCACGCTGAACAGGTCGTAGGTCAATCCGGCCAGCCAGGCCAGGGTCAGCAGCAGGCCGATGCGGGTGATGCAGGCGACCGCGATGCCGAACTTGCGCGCCTTCTCGCGCTGCGCGTACGGCAGCTTGGACACGGCGATGGAGATGAACACCAGGTTGTCGATGCCCAGCACGATCTCGATCGCGCTCAGGGTGATGAGGGTGATCCACGTCTGCGGATCGGAAATCAGTTCCAGCATTGCTTGTTGTCCCGGGAAACGTTGCGGGCGCGGGGGATGCGCCCGGGAAGAGGATCAGAGATAGCGATCCCAGAGGATGAGGCCCCAGACCAGCAGCACGTTCATCATCAGCACGAACACCGCCGCGGACCCCATGTCCTTGGCGCGGCCGGCCAGTTCGTGGAACTCGGGGCCGTAGCGTTCGATCACCGCCTCGATCGCCGAATTGAGCAGCTCGGCCGCCATGACCAGCAGGCAGCTGCCGATCATCAGGGCGCGTTCGACCGGGCCATCCACCAGCCAGAAGGCCAGCGGCGCCAGGACCACGAAGAGGTAGACCTCCAGCCTGAACGAGGACTCGTGCAGCCAGGCCGCGCGCAGGCCCTGCAGGGACCAGACCGTGGCCTTGAGGATACGCCCCGGCGTGCGCGGCAGGTGCCCGGTGTTGTCCGCCATGTCAGCGGGCGCTCCCGGCCGGGAGGCGATGGCGGTGGCGCGGAACGTTGACCGGCATGGGGGGCTGGGCGGGCGGCGGAGGCAGGCGATTTTGCCACATCCCCGGGAACGGCCGGTGACCGCGATGCTCCAGGTGGCGTCCAGACCCGGGGGGTCCGCAGGCGCTTGCCGTCCCCACCCGCGGGCTTGCTACGATGACGGCCGTCACGCAAGCCGGCCTTACCGGCGCGAAGGCCGCTCCAGGACGCGCCACGGATCGACAGGGGACCACCGATGCAGGACATGCCGTATCCAGCGACCGGCGCGAGGCCGGCCCGCACAGCGCCTCCTCCCGTCCGCGGCCGGCGTTCATGGCCGCTGGCCCTGCTCCTGACCGTGCTGGCCGGCTGCACCGCCACGCCGGACCGAGAAGAGATTCCGCAGTTCCGGCAGGGCGCGGCCACCGCGAACCAGCAGACGGCGCAGGCCTTCTCCGACATCAACGCCTTCCTGCGCCAGCAGCAGATCGAGCGCGCGATCGGCCAGCCCACGCTCAACGAAGGCGAGTTCCTGACCGTGCTCGGCGACGAGGACGTGGCCAAGTGGAGCCGCGCCTTCTCGGTGATCGATGCCTACGCTGCCTCCCTGGAGAAGCTGCTGGATCCGCAGCGACGCGACGACGCGCAGCAGGAGCTGGTGAAGCTCGGCGAGACCATCGGCGCCCTGGACGGCCGGCAGCTGCCGGCCGGCGTGGCCGGCGGCTTCGCCACGCTCGGCGGCCTGCTGCTGCAGATCAAGGGGGAGCGGGACGCGATGCGCGCGATCCGCACCGCCAATCCCGGCATCCAGGCCACCTTCTCGACGATGATGGACGCCATCGGCGCCGACCAGAACAGCGGCGTGCGCAGCGTGGTGCGCAACACCTGGCAGACCATGCTGGCCAAGCAATCCGTGGACTTCCTGCGCGCGCCCGACAAGGACGCCAAGCGCGCGGTGGTGCAGCAGTACGTCACGACCATGGACCAGCGCGACGCGCAGGATGCCTCGCTGGCGGCGCTGCGGCGATCGCTCGGGCTGCTGGCATCGGCGCATGCGGAACTCGCCGCCGGCCGCAACGACGGCGCACAGGGCCTGATCGACCTGGTGCAGCGGGAATACACCGCCTACCGCGCCCAGGTCGACGCGATCCGCAAGCAACGCCAGGCCGCCCAGGGCGGCTCGCAGGGAGCCACGCCATGAACGCCGTCATCGCGAACCAGAGCACGATCAACAGCGAGACCAAGCAGCTGCACGACAACCTGATCGCGCAGCACCAGGCCTTGTCCGACCGCCTTGCGACGGTCACCTCGGCCGACGATGCCGAAGCGATCGTGCGCGAGATGCAGGAGATCAACTTCCGCGTGATGATGAGCGGCGGCCTGCTGTTCAAGCAGACCACCGCGCAGATCGACGACAACCTGCAGAGCGTGATCGCGGCCGGCACCGACCTGAAGACCGCCATCGCGCAGGCCGACAAGGTGCGCGACATCATCAAGGCCACCAGCAAGTACCTGGGCCTGGTCGACAAGGTGCTGGACCGGATCAAGCTTCTGTAGCGCGGCCTTGGAGCCCGCCGCGCCCGGCTGGCCTCGCTCAGCCAGGCGTGCGTCGCGGTGCGCCCTGCGCTTGATACAGGCTCAGCACGTTGCCGTCCGGATCCAGGAAGTCCAGGGTCAGCCCGCCGTCGGGCGCTTCGCTGACCGGGACCACGATCTCCACGCCCTTCCCCGCCAGGGCCTCGGCGTAGTCGTCGATACCGCCGTCGAGCGAAAACACGACCACCGGACTGTCGCCGGCCTTCGCGGGGCGCTGGATGAAGACCAGGCTCAGCTCACCCAGCTCGGCGAGGGCGAAGGGACCATCGTGGCCCTCCAGTTCCGCGACCGGAAGGCCGAGGGTGTCGCGATAGAAGGCGACGGAGCGGTCGAGGACACCGACGAAGAAAACGATGGCGCCGACTTTGGCGTTGACGAGCATGGGATGACTCCTGTGATGGTCGAATGCGGGAACGCCGGGCGGGCGCACTCCACGCCCGGTCGCCCCTGTCAGTTGCCGCCGCCTGCCGAGGTGTGAGCGCGGGTGCGCACGACCAGCAGGTGGCCGTCGGGATCGTGGCTGCCGAGGCCGTCGCGTCCGCCCAGCGCGGCCTTCAGCGCACGCCGGACCAAGCCGAACTGCAGGTCGACGCTGCGCACGGGATCGCGCACGTAGGCCAGCGCCAGGGCCTCGGCGCGCTGGCCGGGCGACATCGCGCCGAGTGCCTTGCGGATGCGGGTCAGGCGCTGGCGGAACGCGGTGTCGGGGATGCCCAGGATCCAGCGGATTTCCTCGTGCCCCAGTCCGTGCAGGGCCAGCACGGCGACCCGACGCGCCGCCGGCGGCAGGCGCGCGAGCAGGTCCGTCGCATCGGGCACGGGGTCGGGCGATGGCGCGGCCACGTCGGTCGGTGCGGCCACCGCCGCCTCGCGACGCCGCCGGCGGATCGCGCTGCGCGCCTGCATCAGCGCGCGCTGGCGGATGACGCCCGACAGCCACGGCAGGGCGTCCGCGTCGAGCGCATCACGCCCTTCTTCCAGTGCGATCAGCAAGGCGTCCTGCACCAGATCATCGGCTTCGGCAGCATTGCGGGCATGCCGCCGCGCCATGCTGCGCAGGCGGCGGTACAGGTCGATGTCCACGCCGGCCGCGCCCCGTGGCCGAAGCGATCAGGGATCGTCGCGGAACACGGCGGTGCCGCGGCTGCCGTCGGGCTTGACCCAGCCGCGATACATGCCGCTGGTGTTGAACGGCAGGGCGATGTTGCCGGCGCTGTCGAGGGCGATCGCGCCGCCGTCGCCGCCGAGCTGCGGCACCACGCCATTGATCACCGCATCGGCGGCCTCGGCGAGGGGGTCGCCGCGATAGGCCACGCGGGCACAGATGTCGTGGGCGACGGCGGCGCGGATGAAGAACTCGCCCCAGCCGGTGCCGGACACGCCGCAGCGGTCGTCGGCCCAGGTGCCGGCGCCGATCACCGGCGAGTCGCCGATGCGACTCCAGCGCTTGTTGGTCATGCCGCCGGTCGAGGTGCCGGCGGCGATGCGGCCATTGCGATCCAGCGCGACCGCGCCGACCGTGCCGAAATAGGTGCCGCGCAGGTCCTTGCCGGCCTGGCGCTGCGCGCGCGCCTTCGCCTCTTCGAGCTGCTTCCGGCGGTGTTCGGTGTCGAACCAGGTGTTCGGCACGCGCTCGATGTCCTTCAGCGTATCGGCGAAGGCTTCCGCGCCCGCGCCGGCGAGCATCACGTGCGGGCTGCGCTCCATGACCGCGCGCGCCAGCTTGATCGGATTGCGCACCGTGGTGACGCCGGCCACCGCGCCGGCCCGGCGGGTGTGTCCTTCCATCACCGAGGCGTCGAGCTGGTGCCCGCCGTCGGCGTCGTAGACCGCGCCCTTGCCGGCGTTGAAGTGCGGCGATTCCTCCAGCACGAGGATCGCGGCCTCGACCGCATCGAGCGCGTCGCCACCGCGCGCGAGCACCGCATGGCCGGCGTCGAGCGCGCGGTCGAGGTCGGCGCGGATCGCGCGCTCCTGCTCGGCGGACAACTGGTCGCGTTCGATGACCCCGGCGCCACCGTGGATGACCAGCGCGGTGCGACCGGTCATCGACTTCTCCGGCATCGGATTGTCGGGATAGGGGCTGTTCTCGGGGCGGTGCTGGGCGTGGGCGGTCATCGTGGCGACGGCGAGGCAGAGGGCGAGCAGCGGGCGCATCGGGAGCTCCGGGCGGCGGATGCCGAAGCATAGCCCCCGTTCCCCTGTCGTGGATACCGAGCCCCCTGGACGAGCCCGATCAAGGTGAATCGGGACCGTGCGGCGGGTGGACATGCTGCTGGAAACGAGGCAACGGATCTTCTGTCCGCACGGCAAGGACGAAGCGGAGCCAGCATCGCGCTGCGAAAACGAAACGGGCGCCGTCATCGACGGCGCCCGTTCGTTCATTGCAGGGGAATGACGATCGACGACGATCAGAAGTTGGCCTTGAACTCCAGACCCCAGGTGCGCGGCTCGTTGAGGAAGCCGGTGAGGTTGTTGAAGTCGATCGCGCCGACGATCGCTTCCTCGTCGGTGATGTTGCGGCCGTAGGCCGCGACTTCGTAACGGCCGTCCTTCCAGTTCACGCCCAGGCGCAGGCCGCCTTCCAGCAGCGGATCGCCGGTGAATTCGGTCGATTCGTACAGGAAGAAGTTGACCTTGCTGCGGTACGCCCAGTCCGTGTAGATGAAGAACTCGGCGTTGCCCAGCGGGATGCCGTAGCGCGCGGTGAGGTTGTAGACGTGCTTCGGCGCCTGCGGCAGCGGATTGCCATCGATCAGGCGCGTGCCCGCGACGCTGCCGGCCGGATCGGTCGGCGTGCACAGCGCGCCGCACTGGAACACGCTCAGCGTCCTGTCCTGGATCTCGGTGTCGTTGTAGCTGGCGCCGAAGGTGACGAACAGGTGGTCGGTCAGCCACGCCTGCAGGTCGAGCTCCGCGCCCTGGCCGACGCTGCGGTCGGCGTTGACCAGCGTGGCGATGTTGCTGGTACCGCCGACGGCGGTCAGCTGCTGGTCGTCGACGGTGTAGCGGTACAGCGCGAAGCCCAGGCGCAGGCGGTTGTCCCACAGCGTCGCCTTCACGCCGGCCTCGTAGGACAGCACGGTTTCGCTGTCAGCCACGGTGACCAGCTGGTTCGACGGCAGCGATGCGTCGGCGAACATCAGCCGGCCCTGCACGCTCGGCGCGCGGAAACCGGTGGCGACGCGGGCGTAGAGGTTCACGTTGTCGCTGGCCTCGAACACGCCGCTGAGGTCCCAGCTGAGGTTGGTGTCGTCGGGGCTGACCTTGATCGGCGCGATCGGCGGCCCGAACGGACCGACGACGCGCTCGGCGACGAATTCCTTGCGGTCGTCGGTGTAGCGCAGGCCGCCGCGCAGCGTGAAGCGATCGCTCACCTCGAAATCGCCCGAGGCGAACACCGCCCACGCCGTGTTCTCCTGGCGCTGCGTCGCGTAGCCGTTCTGCGGATTGCCCGGGGCGAGGCTGTTGTAGCTGAAGCTGTCGACCTTGATGCGCTCGTCGAACCAGAACAGGCCGGCCTGCCAGTCGAAGCGGCCCCAGTCGTTGGATTCGACGCGGAATTCCTGGCTCCACTGGCGGTGGCGGGGCAGGCCGTCGGCGGATTCGGCGGGGAACAGCGACTGGCCGGGCGCGGACGGCGGGAAGGTGTAGACCGAGCCACCGTCGATGTCGCCGCGGCTGAAGGCATCGACGCTTTCGTAGCCGGTGATCGAATGCAGGCTGACCTTGCCCAGATCCCAGCGCATGCGCAGGTTGCCGCCGATCTGGTCGAGCTGCTGCTCGTTCACGCCGTCGATGGAGACCTGATCGCGCTCGAAATCATCGCGCAGCTCGTTGGTGCCGGGCTTGATGATGCTGGCGCGGAACAGGCGCGCGGTGCCTTCGAGCTTGCGCGCATGCACGTTGGCCAGCGCTTCGAAGCTATCGCTCGGCTTGAACAGGAACTGCAGGCGCGCCGCGCTCTCCTCGTAGCCTTCCAGATCGTCGCCCGGGCCGTTGGCGGTATTGTCGACCCAGTCGGCGCGGCTCTGGCGCATGATCGACAGGCGCGCGGAGGTGTGCTCGCCGACCGGGCCGGTGATCGCACCTTCCAGGTTCACCTGGCGACGGTCGCCGACGCCGATGCGCGCGTAGCCGCCGAACTCGTCCTGCGGACGGGCGGATTCGAACTTGATGATGCCGGCCGGCGAGTTGCGGCCGAACAGGGTGCCCTGCGGGCCGCGGGCCATTTCGATGCCGTCGAGGTCGAACAGCGGGAAGCCCTTGAGGATCGGGTTCTCCTGCACCACGCCGTCGTACACCAGCGACACCGGCTGCGAGGCGTTGAGATCGAAGTCGGTGTTGCCCAGGCCGCGGACGTAGAAACGCGGGAAGGCGCGGCCGAAGGAGGACTCGATGTTCAGGCTCGGCAGACGGCCCGAGAGCAGGCGGATGTCGTCGCCGCTGGCGGTCAGGGCCTCGACTTTCTCGCGGTCCAGCGTGGTGATCGCCATCGGCACGTCCTGGATGTTCTCCGTCCGGCGCTGCGCGGTGACGGTGATCGTGTCCAGCTCGGGGGCGTCGGGCGACGCCTTTTCCTGCGCCAGCGCGGGCAGGGCCGTGGCCGGGAGGGCCAGCAGGACGGCGGCGGCGAGGCCGCCCAGGCGCAGGGCGCGGTTCGAACGGTGCGGGGTGGTCATGCGGAGTCCTCGGGAGGTGTGAACGGTGCGAACGGCCTGGCTTGCCGATCATGTCGGAATCGGGGCCCGAACAGGCCGCGAATTGTAAACAAACCGTGATAGAGCACCGGCACCAGGGTCCGAAACGGGTACTCGGCCCGGAGAGTATGCCTTTCGTCATGGGCGGCCTCCGCCCCCATCCGTTACCCTGTCGGCCGCTCAATCCGTCCGCCGAGAACCGCCATGACACGTCCCATCGCCTGCGCGCTCGCGCTGGCCATCGCCACCGGCCTCGCTGGCGCTGCCGCGCCGGCCGCCCACGCCGCCGACAAGAAGCCCGCCATGTCCACCCCCGCCACACAGAACAACCCGCTGTTCGCCGACAGTCCGCTGCCGCTGAAGTACCCGCAGTTCGACAGGATCAAGGACAGCGATTTCGCGCCGGCCTTCGACCGCGGCATGGCCGACCAGCTCAAGGAAGTGGAAGCGATCGCGAACAACCCGGAACCGGCGACCTTCGAGAACACCATCGTCGCGATGGAGAAGAGCGGCCAGATCCTCAATCGCAGCCTCGCGGTGTTCTTCAACCTCAGCGGCGCAGACACCAACGACGCCCGGGAGAAGCTGCAGAGCGATTACGCGGCGAAGTTCTCCGCGCACGGCGATGCGATCTCGCTCAATCCCAAGCTGTTCGCGCGCATCAAGTCGCTGTACGACCGCCGCAGCGACCTCGGCCTCGACGCCGAAGGCATGCGCCTGGTCGAACGCTACTACACCGATTTCGTCCGTTCCGGCGCCAATCTCAGCGAAGCGCAGAAAGCGCGCGTGAAGGCCATCAACGCCGAGCTGGCGACCCTGGGCACCAAGTTCAGCCAGAACGTGCTGGGTGAAGTGAACGCCTCGGCGGTCGTGGTCGACACCAAGGCGGAACTCGCCGGCCTGTCCGACGAGCAGATCTCCGCCGCCGCCGAAGCGGCGAAGGCGCGCAAGCTGGAAGGCAAGTACGTCATCGCCCTGCTCAACACCACCGGCCAGCCTGCCCTCGCCCAGCTCGAGAACCGCGCCCTGCGCGAGCGCCTGTACAAGGCATCGATCGTGCGCGGCAGCCGCGGCAACGAGTTCGACAACACCGGCATCGTCTCGCAGGTGCTCAAGCTGCGCGCCGAGCGCGCGAAGATCATGGGCTACCCGCACCACGCCGCCTACGTGCTGGAAGACGAAACCGCGCGCACCGCCGAAGCGGTCAACGCGATGCTCGGCAAGCTGGCGCCGGCCGCCGTCGCCAACGCCAAGCGCGAAGCCGCCGACATGCAGGCGGTGATCGACGCCGAGCAGAAGGCGAAGGGCGAGCCGAGCTTCAAGCTGGAGCCGTGGGACTGGGCGTTCTACGCCGAGAAGGTCCGCCAGGCCCGCTACAACTTCGACGAATCGCAGCTCAAGCCGTACTTCGAGATGAAGAACGTGCTGGAGAACGGCGTGTTCTTCGCCGCCAACAAGCTCTACGGCCTGACCTTCAAGCAGCGCACCGACCTGCCCGTCTACCATCCCGACGTGCTGGTCTACGACGTGTTCGACGCCGACGGCAAGCAGCTGTCGATCTTCCTCGCCGACATGTACGCCCGCCCGTCCAAGCGCGGTGGCGCGTGGATGAACGAATACGTGTCGCAGTCGAAGCTCACCGGCAACCTGCCGGTGGTCGCGAACCACCTCAACATTCCCAAGCCGCCGGCCGGCCAGCCCACGCTGATGACCTGGGACGAAGTGACCACGACCTTCCACGAGTTCGGCCACGCGCTGCATGGCATGTTCTCGAACGTGACCTACCCGCGCTTCTCCGGCACCAACGTGCCGCGCGACTTCGTGGAGTATCCGTCGCAGGTCAACGAGATGTGGGCCGACTGGCCGGAAGTGCTCGCCAACTATGCCAAGCACTACCAGACCGGCGCGCCGATGCCGAAGGAACTGCTGGACAAGGTGCTGGCCGCTTCGAAGTTCAACCAGGGCTTCGCCACGACCGAGTACCTCGGCGCCGCGATGCTCGACCAGAGCTTCCACCAGCTGCCGGCCGACAGGATTCCGGAAGCCAAGGACGTGATCGCGTTCGAGGAAGCATCGCTCAAGGCCAACGGCACCGATTTCTACGCCGTGCCGCCGCGCTACCGCACCACCTACTTCAGCCACATCATGGGCGGCTACTCGGCCGGCTACTACGCCTACATCTGGTCGGAAGTGCTGGATGCCGAAAGCGTGGAGTGGTTCAAGGAGAACGGCGGCCTGAGCCGCAAGAACGGCGACTGGTTCCGCGCCAAGCTGCTCAGCCGCGGCGGTTCGGAAGACGCCATCAGCACCTTCAAGCAGTTCCGCGGACGCGATCCGCAGATCGAGCCGCTGCTGAAGCGTCGTGGCCTGACCACGAAGTAAGCGCAACGCACCATTGCAGCACCGACACCGCCCGGCTCGCCCGGGCGGTGTCGTTTCCGGAAGACGCGTTCTATGCTTCGCCCATGAGCGCCGATCCCCACATCGTGCCCGCCGCAATGCAGGGCATCGCCCATGCCTCCGACGCGCTGCGCGAGTGGCTGGCGCGCCGAAGCCGTGTCTTCGTCCTGACCGGCGCCGGCATCAGCACCGACTCCGGCATCCCGGACTACCGCGACGCCGACGGCGCGTGGAAACGCTCGCCGCCGGTGACCTGGCAGGCGTTCACCGGCGACCCGGGCACATACCGCCGCTACTGGGCGCGCAGCTTCGTCGGCTGGCCGATCTTCTCCGCCGCGGAACCCAATCGGAGCCACCACGCGCTCGCCATGCTCGAACGCAGCGGACGCATGGCCACCCTCGTCACGCAGAACGTCGACGGCCTGCACCAGCGCGCCGGCAGCCGCGATGTCATCGACCTGCACGGCCGGCTCGACGGCGTGGTCTGCCTCGGCTGCGGCGACACGCAACCCCGCGCAGCCCTGCAGCCCAGGCTGTTCGCAGCGAATCCGGACTGGCGGCCGCACACCGCCGCTGCCGCGCCCGATGGCGACGCCGATATCGATGCCGAGGCCGTCGCGCGCTTCGTGCCGCCGCAATGCGCACACTGCGGCGGCATGCTGAAACCCGACGTGGTGTTCTTCGGCGAGAACGTGCCCCGCGCGCGCTACGCGCAGGCGCTGGACGCCCTGCATGCCAGCGACGGCGTGCTGGCCGTGGGCACCTCGCTGATGGTCTATTCCGGCTTCCGCTTCGTGCGCATGGCGCACGAGCGCGGCCTGCCGGTCGCCCTGCTCAACCGCGGCCGCACCCGCGCCGACGACCTCGGCGGGCTCAAGCTGGATGCGGACTGCGGCGCGGTGCTGGAGGCCGCCGCGCGCTGAGGCGACGCGACGGCGGAGACGCGGTTTCGACCGCCTGTCAGGGCGTGACCGCAGGGTTCACCGGTGCCGCAGCGGCCGGATCGGCCGGCATCGGCGCCGGCGCATCCACGAACATCGGCGCGAATTCCGGCGAGAGGTGCGGACGCAGCACGGAGGTCGGCACCTCGACCATGCGTTCGCCATCGACGTAGGGGCCGACCTGGTACGGCGGGAACACGAACTTCAGGGCGACCAGCTTGCCGCCTTCCGGGGCGAGCACGGGCTCGAACATCGCGAAGGCCTCGGCGCTGGGCTTGGTACCCGCATCGATCATCTTGCCGCTGGTGCGCATCAGCTCCGCGCGCTCGGCCGGCGGCAGCTCGTCACTGTCGATGCGCTGCGACAGTTCGGCGTGCAGCTGCTCGCGCACGTAGTCGGAAATCGCGACCCAGCCCTTGGGATCGGGCACCAGGGCCGAGGCGGTCAGCATGCGGTTCTGCGTCGGCAGCCACACGAAGCGCGCGACCAGTGGCTCGCCGTGCGCCCCGCCGGTGAAGACAGCGCCGCCGGCCGAGACCGCGACCAGCTCCGGCGTGTCCGCGAGCAGGGTGTAGGTGAGGGTGAGGTCGTAGGGTCCGATCTGCTTGGCCGGATCGACCTTGGCGAGGGCCTGGTCCAGGGTCGCGCGCGCCTTGTCGCTGTAGGCGCGCAGGGCCTCGGCGAGGCCCGGGTATTTCGAGATCCCCGGCGGATAGCTGATGCCGACGATGAAGCGCGGATCCTGTTCGATCACGTCCTTCAATTCGACCGCGACCGGCGCGGGCGGCGGTGTCGTCGCGGCGGGCGGCTGCGGCTGCGCGGGCGCCTGACGTTCACGGTCGCAGGCCGCGATGAACAGGGTCGCGGCCATCACGGCCACGAACAGGCGGGAGGGGGCTGTGGGGATGCGCATCGTGGGGGGCTCTTCGCGGGATCCGTTCCCGCTGCATGGGGATCACGGGGGGATGGAGTGCCGGGGCGGTCACCGTGGCGCCCGGCCTGGCAGGGCGCAAGGATATCGGATCGCCTGCCCCGGATGCAGGGCGCCGGGACGCGGCCAAAGAAAAAGCCCCGGACGCGAGCGTCCGGGGCCTGGTGTCGAAGCGTGTCGGCTTAGAGCGCCTGGACTTCGTCGGCCTGCAGGCCCTTCTGGCCCTGCACGACCTTGAAGGTGACCTTCTGGCCTTCCTTCAGGGACTTGAAGCCGGTGCCCTGGATCGAGCGGAAATGGACGAAGAGGTCCTGGCCGCTTTCCGGGGTGATGAAGCCGTAGCCCTTGGCATCGTTGAACCACTTGACGGTGCCGCTCTGACGATCGGACATGGGTGTTACTCCTTACATTCAACAGTTGGGTGGATACACGGAACCTTTCGGGCACCGCGACTGTCTAGCCAGGGGTAACGCGAACGATGAGTGGATCGTCGGGACGGGTGCAGGTCGTACACCGGAACGGAGCTCCCGAGGGAGAGCATCCGCAGCGGGCCTTGCCGGCTTGCCACCTTGGATCTACCGCATCGGGCCACGATGTACCGTGCCCGCTTGGAACAGTATTTGCACCTTACACCACAACGAAACCGTTTTGGGAAGTGGGCCCGGGAACTTTTTTTCGGCCTTGTCCATGGTGCCGGCGCCCCCCCGGACATCGCACGTTCATTTTTCTCGTATTTTGCAGGGTTTGGCGCAGTCGGAAGGTTTCCGCGCGCCTTGCCGCGGAGGGCGTCATCGCTGGCCCCGCACCGGTGGATAGTGACACCCAAGGGCAGTTCCGGACCCGCGAAAACGCGCGAACTGCGTTGGCACGCTTCCTGCTATTCCACATCTCGAAACACCCGTGCAGCGTGACCCCGCATTACCCGGCATCACTCGTTCCCCCACCCCTCTCCAAGGTGGCCCATGCAAACCGATCAACCCATTGCCAGCAACGTCTCCGACGATCTGGTCGTGGCCCGGCTCTTCGACCTGGCGCGCCAGGGCGAGACGTCGACGAGGGAGTTCCAGCTCCTCGACTACGTCATCCAGAAGCGCCTGGTCCAGACCTACGGCGGCGACCTGGTCCACAGCGCCCACGCAGCCTGAGCAGACCGGTCCGCCGAGCACCGCCTGCTTCACTGCGTCAACGCGGCTGATCCATCGTTTCCGTCACACCACAATCCCTCCCCTCCCTTTTTGTGTGTGCTTCGTTTCGCGGGACATTGCCCCGTCCCGCGAAACGAAGTTTTCTTTTTTGGGGAAGCGGAAGACGCGGACGCGGGAAAGCCCGCCAGGTTTCAGCCGAACGACGGCGACAGCAGGCGCGCCAGGAAATGCCCGGCCAGCGCGGGCTCCTGCACCAGGGCGAACGCCATGCCGTAGAGCGCGCCCCACAGATGGGCGCTGTGGTTGACGTTGCCGCGCCCGCGACGGTCCATCCAGATGCTGTACCAGAGATACAGGCCGGCGAACACGAACGCGGGCACCGGCACGACGAAGAACAGCAGGATCAGGCCCCAGGGGTCGAGCAGGATCGACGAGAACAGCACCGCCGACACCGCGCCCGACGCGCCCAGGCTGGCGTACTGCCTGTCGTGGCGATGGCGCAGGTAGCTGGGCAGGATCGAGACCACCAGCGCCGAGAGGTAGAACAACAGGTAGCCCATCGAGCCGATGCTGGCGGTGAAATACCGCTCCATCAGCATCCCGAAGGAATACAGGGTGATCATGTTGAAGGCCAGGTGCATGCCGTCGGCATGGATCAGGCCGTAGGTCACGAGGCGGTCGTACTCCTTGCGCCGGTCGATCGCCGGCGGCCAGAGGATCAGGCGCTCCTGCAGGCGCGGACGTTCCCACGCCTGCCAGGAGACGATCATGGTCACCGCCAGGATCAGCCAGGTGACGATGCCGTCGTTCATGCGCGATGACCCGCGCGTGGCGGCGTGCCCAGCCTCATGCCATGCGTCGCATCAGGCCGCACGGTAGTAGTCCTGCATCGGATAGCGCTTCGCATAGAGGGCGAAGACCACCGCCGCGAGGAAGGCAAAGCCGGCGAAGAAGAACATCAGGAACGCGTTCTCGCTCATGCCCGACGATGCGATCTGCGCCACCATGAACTCGCTCTTCACGCCGGCGTTGGTCAGCAGCACCCAGACGTTGCCGAAGGTCACCGACAGCAGCCAGAAGCTCATGATCACGCCCTTCATCGGCTGCGGCGCCTGGCTGTAGGCGAATTCCAGGCCGGTGGCCGACACCAGCACTTCACCGAAGGTGAGCAGTGCGTAGGGCAGGATCTGCCAGGCCAGCGACGTCGGATCGCCGCCGTCGATCTGGAGCTGGATCATGCCGGCGAACACCCAGGCCAGGCCCGAGAACGCGATGCCCCAGCCCATGCGCCGCAGCGCGGTGACCTGGAAGCCCATCTTCGACAGTGCGGGGTACAGCACCAGATTGTTGAACGGGATCAGCAGCATCACCAGCAGCGGATTGAGCGCCTGCATCTGCGCCGCTTCCTGCACCAGCCAGCTCGGCCACCACCACTGTTCGTGCGGCAGCACCATCTCCTTGCCCTGCAGCACCCAGGTCGAAGCCTTCTGGTCGAACAGCGACCAGAACGGGCTGACGATGGCGAACACGATCAGGATGCGCAGCACCGCGCGCACGCCGTCGACCGCCGCGTCCGGATGCAGGCCCCGGGCACGCTCGAGCTGCAGCGCGGTGCCGATGCCGCCGAACAGCAGCACCGAACCGAGCGCGAGGCAGAACGTGGTCACGAACTTGATCGACTCGGGCCAGAAGCCGCCGCTGCCCATCGCGTTCATCGCCCAGCCCGCGAGCATCGCGATCGCCAGGAGCACGCCGCCGATCGCGGTGAACGTGCCCACGCCCTTGTCGCCGCTCGCGCCGCCGCGCAGCGCGGTCATCGTGACCGCCATGAACCCGTTCGGGTCACGCGGCGTCGGCGGCATGTTCACGTACTTGCGACGCCCCATCCAGAAGATGACCGTGGCGATGAACATCAGGATGCCCGGGATGCCGAATGCGATCGCCGGGCCGTACGCGCTGAGGATGCGAGGCATCAGCAGGGAGGCGAAGAACGAGCCGAAGTTGATCGTCCAGTAGAAGGCGTCGTAGACGACCTTCGCCATGTGCTTGTTCGACTGGTCGAACTGGTCGCCGACGAAGGCCGAGACCAATGGCTTGATGCCGCCGGACCCCAGCGCGATCAGGAACAGGCCGGTGTAGAAGCCGGTGCGGTTCTCCTCGAACAGCGCCAGGCAGGCGTGGCCGGCGCAGTACAGCAGCGACAGCCAGAGGATGGTGTTGTACTTGCCGAAGAAGCGATCCGACAGCCAGCCGCCGAGCAGCGGGAAGAAGTACACGCCGATGACGAAGCTGTGGAAGACCTCCTTCGCCATGCCCTGCCGCTCGGCTTCGGGCAGGTACGACAGCAGCACGCTGCCGACCAGGAATGGCACCAGGATGTTGCGCATCCCGTAGAAACTGAAGCGCTCGCAGGCTTCGTTGCCGATGATGTAGGGAATCTGCCCGGGCAACCGGGCTTTCTCGCCGGCGGGCGGGGCGTCTTGGGCGGCTTCGCGCATGGCAGGTCTCGCAGGATGTCTCGCGGAGTGAACGGAACGTCCGGCCATGCGGCCGGACGCGAGCCCCCGGAGTGTACCCAAGTTCGCCGCGGAATCCGTACCGGCCCGGTCGGAGATGCCGCGCGCCTGCCGGTCAGCGTGCCGCTGTCAGGCCCATTCGGTCAGGCCTTCACGCGCGTACAGCGCGGCAAACGACGGCCGCGCCTTCAGCTTCGCCGCCAATGCCGCCAGATTCGGCCATTCGGTGGCGGGCTTCGGCATGTTGCGCGACCAGCGCATCAGCATGACCAGGTGGAAGTCGGCCACGCTCGGGCGCTCACCGAGCAGGTACGGGCCGTTCGCGGCCAGATGCGCATCGATGCGATCCCACTGCGCTTCGATGCGCGGCCGTACGTGCGCCAGCACGGTCTCGGCCTGCGCCTCGCCGGCCGGTTCGTGCGGGTACCACCACTGGCGGAACAGCGGCTGCACCATGTTCGCGAGATTGAACATCCACTGCAGGAAATCCGCCCGGGCGGGATCGCCCGGCAACGGTGCCAGCCCGCGTTCGGGATGGGTTTCCGCGAGATACGCGATCAGCGCCGCCGCCTCGTACTGCGGCTTGCCGTCGACGACCAGCGTCGGCACCACGCCGTTGGGGTTGAGGGCCAGGTAGTCCGGCCGCTTCTGCGCGCCGGCCTTGGTATCGACCAGCGCCAGCGCATGCGGCAGGTCCAGTTCCAGCAGGACCCAGTGGACGACCAGACTGGCGGCACCGGGCGAGTAGTACAGCGTGTACGGGGACGGATTCATCGGCGCTCCTGCGACGCGGGAAAGGCGCCAATCTTCGCATGACGAATGGCGCGCCCGTGCGCGCGCACGACAGGGCACAATGCGACGCTGCATTCCGCCGAGACCACGCCTCATGCGCCCCGCCCCGCCGATCGCTTCGCTGCTGCTTGCCCTTTCGCTGCCCGTCGTCGCCGTTGCGGCTCCGCAGGACCTGT
Organism: Lysobacteraceae bacterium 2PB; assembly: GCA_005502915.1. Taxonomy (GTDB): domain Bacteria; phylum Pseudomonadota; class Gammaproteobacteria; order Xanthomonadales; family Xanthomonadaceae; genus Lysobacter_I. The sequence goes on from SCMT01000005.1 coordinate 121,557, forward strand.
CGACCGAAGGCGAGCGCAGCGGCTACGCGCGCACCGGCCGCTACGCCGAAGTGATCGCGCTGTGCGATGCGTTCGCGAAGCGCCATCCCGACGCCGTGCGCTGCATCGAGTTCGGCACCACGCCGGAAGGTCGGCCGATGAAGGCGCTGGTGGTCACGCGCAGCGGTGTGCGCACACCGGATGCCGCGCGCTCGGCAAATATCCCGGTGGTGCTGATCCAGGGTGGCATCCATGCCGGCGAGATCGACGGCAAGGACGCGGGTTTCCTCGCGCTGCGGCAGATGCTCGGCGGCCAGGCCGCGCGCGGCGCGCTCGAGAAAACGGTGCTGGTGTTCGTGCCGGTGTTCAACATCGACGGCCATGAGCGGTTCGGCGCCTGGAACCGGCCCAACCAGAACGGCCCGGCGGAGATGGGCTGGCGCGTCACCGGCCGCAACCACAACCTCAACCGCGACTACGCCAAGGCCGATGCTCCGGAAATGCAGGCCATGCTGGGGCTGCTGAACGACTGGGACCCGGTTGCGACCATCGACCTGCACACCACCAATGGCGCGAAGTTCGAACACGACATCTCGATCCAGGTCGAGCCGGTCAATGCCGGCGACGAAGCGCTGCGCAGTGCAGGTCGCCTGCTGCGCGACGGCACGATCGCGCGCCTCGCGAAACAGGGCTCGCTGCCGCTGCCGTTCTATCCGTCCTTCGTCGAGAATGACAATCCCGCATCCGGCTTCACCGATGGCGTATCGCCGCCGCGCTTCTCCACGGGCTACTTCCACCTGCGCAACCGCCTGGCGATGCTGGTCGAAACGCATTCGTGGAAGGACTATCCCACCCGCGTGCGAGCCACCCGCAACACGGTCGTCGCGGTCATGGAATTGATGGCGAAACACGGTCGCGACTGGCGCGCGCTCGCCGATGCGGCCGATGTGCGCGCTGCGAATCTCGGCGGCGCCACCGTGCCGCTGACCTGGACCGCCACCGACAAGGCGCGCACCATCGAATTCCGCGGCTATGCCTACACGCGCACGCCGTCCGAGGTCTCCGGTGCGCTGATGACCCGCTACGACGACCGCGCGCCGCAGGTCTGGAAGGTCCCGCTGCGCGACGAGATCGTGCCGTCGCTGCAGGTGCCCGCGCCGAAGGGCGGCTACCTGGTGTCACCGGCCTATGCGGAGATCGTCGCCGCGAAGCTGCGCCAGCACGGCATCGCGTTCACGCGCATCGACCGCGCGCTGGACGATGCGAAGGTCGACAGCTACCGCGACGACACCCCGGCGTTCTCGGCCGGGTCGAGCGAAGGCCGGCAGCGACTGACCGTCGACGGTGCCTGGTCGTCCGACGTGCAGGACATCGGCGCGGGCGCGCTGTTCGTGCCGATCGCACAGCCGAAATCTCGGCTGGCGATGGCCCTGCTCGAACCGCAGGCGCCGGATTCGATGCTCGCCTGGGGCTGGTTCAACAACGCCTTCGAGCGCAAGGAATACATGGAGGATTACGTCGCGGAAGAGGTCGCGCGCGACATGCTGGCCCGCGATCCCGCGCTGCGCGTGACGTTCGAGAAGAAGCTGCAGGATGATCCGAAGTTCGCTGCCAGCGCGGATGCGCGGCTGGAGTTCTTCTATCGCCGCCACACCGCCTGGGACGAACGCTACGGGCTGTATCCGGTGTTCAGGACCGACGCGGCACCTTGATCGCGGGCGGCGTTGCTCAGCAACGCTCGTACTTCCAGTTGCGCGACTTGCCTTCGGCCAGCCATTCGACGGCCTGGGCGATGCGTCGCGCGCGGGTGTCCTCGCGCCTGGCCTCGATGATCCATTCCAGGTACTCGCGCCGATGGCTCGGCGGAAACGCATCGAACGCGGCCTGCGCTTTCGGCACGGCACGCAGCGCATCGGCGAAATCGGCGGGCATCTCCGGCAGGGGACGCGCCGTCGGCGTCTTGCGCGCAACGGTCGCCTTCGGGCGCGCGCGCCTGCCGACAGGCGTCTTCGCATGCGCCTCGTTCAGGCGCGCAGCCTTGCGCAAGTAAGCCAGCAACTGGCGCTTCGGCGGCAGATCGCCGATGGACGCGAGCTTGCCGAATCCCCCCATGCCCTCGCCTGCCGGCGCCTCGCCGACGACATCGAGATGTTTCCAGAAACCGAACGAGGCGTGCCGCTTGAACGCGGCCATGCTGCACAGGATCGCATCGGCATGCATGAAGCAGGGCATGCCCCATTTGATGGTCTCCTCGACCTGCGGGCACGCGTCGTGCACCAGCGCGCGCAGGTGTTCGAGGATCGGGCGCGCGAAGGGTTCGGCCCCGGAGATGTAGGCATCGATGCGCGGATCGCGATGCGACGGGTCGGGCATGGCACCTCCGATGGCGGAAGCGGTCAGAACGGTCGCGGCAGGTCCAGCATCGGCGCGACGAACCAGTAGGCGCCGAACAGCAGCGCGCCGATCCAGAACAGCTTGAACACGAACTTCACGACCTTGATGACGAAATAAGCCGCGACGATGGCCAGGACGAGGCCGATCCAACCGAATTCAAGCATGCGCGACGCCCCCGGAGGCGGAGATCGGCGCCGACACCGGCGCCAGGGAAGGATCGAGCGCCACGCGCCCGTCGAACACGAAGCAGGCGCCGTCGTAGCCGTGGCCACCCACGGCCTCGAAGTATCCGAGGATGCCGCCGTCGAGCTGCAGCACGTTGTCCATGCCTTGCGCGCGCATCCACAGCGCGGCCTTCTCGCAGCGGATGCCGCCGGTGCAGAAGCTCACCACCGTCGCATCGTGCCAGGCATCGCGGCGCGCCAGCACGGCCTCCGGCAGCTCGGTGAAGTTGTCGATGGGCAGGGTTTCCGCACCGGCGAACGTGCCGTGGGCGAACTCCTCGCGATTGCGCGTATCCAGCAGCACCAGCCGGCGTCCCGCGTCGTCGGCGCCCTGCGCCAGCCAGCGGGACAGGTCCTGGGGCGACACCGCCGGCGCGCGGCCCTCGATCGGGGCGGCATCGGGCATGCGGAAGCTGATGATTTCCGGCTTGACCTTGGCCTTGAGTCGGCCGAAGGGCTGCTCGGCGGAGTCGCTGGCCTTGACGATGATGTCGGCGAAACGCGAGTCGGCACGGAGGTCGGCGACGAAAGCATCGATATCGGCCGGCGCACCGGCCAGAAACAGGTTGAGGCCCTCGCCCGCCACCAGGATCGTGCCGCGCAGCGACAGGGACTCGGCACGCGAGAACAACTGGTCGCACAGGACCTGCGGCTCGTCGACGGGAACGAAGTGATAGGCGGCGATATTGCAGATCATCCCGACATTCTACCGGCCGACCGACGCCCTCATACCAGCCGGACCATGCGTCTGGCCAGGGATCGGCAGCACCTTGGCCTGTTCTTCTCCCCCTGCGCGGGGGAAGGAGCCGCTGAGCGGTTCAACGCGCGGCGAGCGCGGCGGCCAGGTTGGCCCGGGCCCGGGCTTCGAGTCGCCCGTGGAAATGCTCGCTGAGGTAGATCCGCTCGGAGGCCAGCAGGCGCCTGAAGAACTGCCGACGCTTGATCCGGTACAGCCAGCGCGGCACGGCGCGGTACTCGTCGGCAATCTCGCGGTCGTAGGCGGCGAAGCGATCCGGGTCGGCGGCGAGGATGGCCATGTCGCAATCGAGGAAACGGCGCGTGTCTTCCGCATCAGCGCCCTCGCCGAGCGCGTCCCGGTCGATGGCGCCATGGCGCGCGGTCAGCAGGATCAGTTCGGACACGCGACTCGCATCAATGGCGGTCGCAGGGTGCCATCGCGACAGGTGTTCGACTGCCAGACGGGCCGAGGCCGCTTCGTTGTCGCTGCGACCGGGTACGTAGACGGCGTCGTGGTAGAGCACCGCGAACAGCACTTCATCGGGCCGGTGCCAGCCCGGACCTTCGGCCACGTCGCGGTGATGACCCAGCACCTCCAGCACATGACCGAAGTGATGGTAGGCACGAGGTGGCTCGGCATAGGCCGCCTGGAGGGCGGCGAGCTGGTCTGCCGGCAGCTGGCCGAGCAGTCCGTCGCCGCCGATGTCGGCGACAGTCGCGTCCGGGGGCGGCGAAACCACAGTCAGCGGTTGACCACCGACAGGCTCGGCGAACGGCGGGCGGAGCGATGGTCGGCAGCCGCTTCCGTGGTGTAGGCGCAGACGCGGTTGCGGCCTTCGTTCTTGGCGCGGTACAGCATCTGGTCGGCGTGCGACAGCAGGCGCGACAGGTCGTAGCCCGACTGCGCGGTCGAACTGACCCCGAAACTGCCTGTGACCACGAAGGAGTAACCGCAGTCGCGGGTATCGATCTGCGCCAGCTGGGCGCGGCAATCCTCGGCCAGTCGGGAAGCCCCCGCGAGGTCGATGCCGCGCAGCAGCACCGCGAATTCCTCGCCGCCGATGCGGCCGATGTAGTCGATCTTCCGGCAATGCGCCGAGCAGGTCTTGCCCACCTGCTTCAGCACCCAGTCGCCGGCGCCATGACCATAGGTGTCGTTGATCGCCTTGAAGTGGTCGAGATCGAACATGACCAGCGACGCCGGCTCCCCGGCCCGCGCCGCATCGACCAGCGCACGCTCCGACTTCTGCGTGAAGTAATGCCGGTTGCCGAGTCCGGTCAGCGAATCGGTCTGCGCCAGCTTCTTGAGCTGCTGCTGGTGGCGCTTGATCTGGAATGCCCAGAACACGATGCCCGCCAGCAGGATCGCCAGGAACAGCGTCGTCAGCTGCGCCTTCTGCGTGTTCTCCCGCTCCAGCCGCTGCTGCGCCTGCAGCAGCTCGATTTCCTTGTTCTTCTGCTGCGTCTCGTGACGCACGATCTCATACGCCAGCTCGCGCGCCTTGACGTCGCTCTGGTGCGCCATCTGCGACTCGGCGTAGCGCTTGTAGAGTTCGAGGGCGACCGTGCCCTTTTCCTTGTTCGCTTGAATGCGATACAGGGTTCGATAGGCAGTAACCAGCGCAGCGGATGAGGCCACCTGCTTGCCGTATGAAACCGCCTCGTTGGCATGGGCCTCGGCAGCGACGAAGTCCCCCGCCTCGAATTTCAGTTCCGACAAAACAGCCCTGAAATCAGAGATGAGCCACGGATACCTGGTGCTTTCGACCTCTTGAAGCGCTCCATCCATGAGGGCCAGGGCATCCTGCAACTTCTGCTCTTTCGCCAACTTCTTCGCCAGGATGATCCTGACGAGGTTCGCGCCGATCGGCTCCTTCGCTTCCGCACATTGCTCAATGATGCGGCTGATTGCTTCGTTGCTGTCGGAAACCCTGGAGAGCGCGAATTCCGAAGACAACCGAGCGTGACTTACACCGCAACGGATGCGTGCCGACGGACTGTCCTTGAGTATTTCCTTTGCGTAGCGAAGCGCGATCTCGTGCTGCCCCATCTGATTGTAGATGACGGCCGCAGCACCCAGCCCTTCATGCCTGACCACCTTGCTGCGAACAGAATTGCGAATCTCAAGCGAGCGCTCGAGATAACGCAAACCGGTGGTGAAGTCCCGATTGAGGGCGGCAGCATTCGCAACCAGCGAGCCGGCCCTGAATTTCAAGGTCGGCTCGGCGTCGCCTTCGAAAAGGCGACGCGCGGTTTCAATTCCCGCCTTGATTTCATCCTTGTAAACGACTGCCTCGTAGGCACGCAGGTAGTCGTATCTCTGGAGCTGGGCAGGACTTGCCTCCTTTTTCCTCGACTCCATCTCCGCGAGCAATGCGGTGAATCGCGACGAGTCGGAGCTGCGGTATTTTTCCGCGCTGTTCAAAAGCGCATCGAAGGATGCGCCACTGCCCCCCTGCGCCACGGCAGACAGGGACATCGCGAACAACAGTGCGCCTGCAAACATCGCGCGGACAAAATCCATTTCTCACTCCAGAGTCATTTGGAACCGCCAATTACTCCTGCACGGGCGAATCTTCTTCCGGCGCAGGAACGTCAGCACCATCATCTTCGCGCGAGGGAGCCTGCTCATCCTGGTCGGGGGCGAATACAAAGCAGAGCATCTGCTCCCGGCCATCCAGAACATCACCGATATGTTTCGAATCACGAGAACGAAGCGCGGCACGCTCCTGCTCCTTGATTTCGAACAACGAATCGATGGTCGATTCATACTCCGCGACCGACATCCTGGCCATCAGCGCATTGCTGCCCATCGACTCAAGAAACTGAATGACATTCGACACGTTGAGCCCCCATTTTCCAATAGATGTTTTACGAAGTTCGGACCGTTTGTCGGCCAAGCTGCCTGATGCCGGTGCAGTGACGGGTCTGGGCATCGGACTCGATGCCGGACCCTCGCGAACCACATCATCCCCCAAGGCGACGCCCCGAGGCTAAGCCATGAGTCCGGAAAGATCAACCGGGTCAATGACATACGACACTGACCGCAGGATCATCCTGATGTTTGCGCGCCAATCCGACGGGCCGACCCTCCGGCGATCATGGCTTATGCACCGGAATCCAGCCGGGCTTCGAGGCGGGCAAGTTTCGCCAGCATGGCCTCGTTGCGGGCCATGGGACGGGCTGGCGGCACCACCAGAGTGCTCTGCAGGTGGAGATCGGCGTCGACCAGGGCCGAGAGCGGCATCCGGTCCATGCGGGGCTCGACGATCGGCAGGGTCGCGGCTTCGTAGACGATGACTTCATGATCGAGGGGATAGCCCTCGTCGACAAGCAATTCGATGAGCAGGCGCCGGTGCGCCGGACCAGTACCGAAGCGGGACACGCTGCGGTCGCCGGCCACGCCGATCTGCCACAGGACCAGATAGGCGCTCGGATCCAGCCTGCGCTGGTAGAACATGAGCTGGCTCGCTTCGTAATGCTGGCAGCCGAACGTGCCGGGATCGATGCCCAGATCGGCGTAGAGGCAATCCTCGGCCGAAATGCCGGCATGCATCTCCGCATCGAATCCTTCGCGGCGTGCCTGCGCGATGGCATGGTGCGGCACCTGCGCGAAGACACCCGGGTGCCCGTAGAACACACCGCAGACGCGGTGGCCGGCGCGCACTTCCGCGAGCATCGCCTCGATCATTTCGCGATAGCTCCGCGTCCGCCGCTTGCCTTCGGCGTAGAACGGCTGGAGGCTTCGGGCATCCGCACGCATCTCCTGAACCCACCGTTCGACGATCGCATCGGAGACCAGGACGAACACGACATCGGCATGCTGGATCTCGCTGCGTGCGCGTGGCGTGACGTGGGCGCCCAGCATCATGCCGAGGCCGACCGCAACAAAACTCCCTGACGAACGCCCAGCGCCATGATCGGGCATGGAAAAACCTCACGAAGACACTGGCGCCAAGGCCAAGGATGAAGCACGTCGAAGCCATTGCTGCGAAGTGAGCGTGCGCACGACCATTCTCGAATCTTCAATCGCCGATGTCGAGAAGCCAATGCAGGAGAACAGCTCACTTGCCGCGACATTCCGGCTTCGATGCCGAGCCATCACCACAAGATCGATGCCGGGGCGTTCATGGCCGAAAATCGAATCGATCAGACCGGTCAAGAGCAACCTCCCCCGCCCGCGGCGCTGCATGCGCCGCAACAGCATGATGCCGATTTCGACCGGGCCGAGGCCCGTTCCGCTCCGTGCTGCGGACATGATGCCCAGCGGCGAGATGCCCACGTCCTCTGCTGCATATGCAGCCCAATATCGGACCCTTCCGGCTTCCTCCAGATTCAAGGCAAGTGCTTTCCTGAACTGGGCTTCCGCCGCCCCCCTCCCCATCACCGGTCCGATGTAGCGCATCACCTCCGGATCCGTGTACAGCGCGAGATAGAGGTCGAGGTCGTCCTCGCAGAGCAGGCGCGCCTTGACGCGAGGGGTTTCGAAGGAGAGGTCGGACGGGCCGGCGATCACGCGAGGCTCGCGCGGCTGCCGGTGGACGAAGGGGCGATCGGTGCATCAGGGCGACGACGGGCGGCGTCGGGCGGCACCGGCGTGGACGGGGGTGCGATGGTCGGATGGGCGCGCATGGACCGGGCCTCTAATGTGGCGTGCGGGCACCTTAGCAGGCAGGGGCGCCCCTGCAAGCCTTGGCGTCACGGGTAGCGCCACCTACACTCGCGGCCACGCACGCTGCCCGGTGGCCCGCAATGCCCTTCGTCCTCCTGTCGCTCGTCCTGCAGATCGCCTGCGCCGTGCACGTGATCCGCACCGGCCGGCCGATGTACTGGATCTTCCTGCTGCTGATCGGCTCGTACGTGGCGGTCGCGATCTATGTCTTCGCGGAGATCCTGCCGGGCCTGAAGGACAACCGCGCCGCGCGGCGCGCGCTGCAGGGCGCACGCGACCGCATCGACCCGGAGCGGCACAAGCGCGCGGCATCGCGCCAGCTGGAAGTCGCCGATACCCTGGAAAACCGCCAGCGCCTGGCCGACGAGAGCTACGACAGCGGCGATTACCAGCAGGCGGCAGAGTTGTATCGCTCCGGCCTGCGCGGCCTGTACGCGACGGATCCGAACCTGATGCTGGGCCTGGCGAAATCGCAGTTCGCGCTGGACCTGCCGGGCGAGGCGCGACAGACCCTCGATGCGCTGATCGCGGCGAATCCCGCCTTCCGTTCGAGCGAAGGCCACCTGCTCTACGCGCGTTGCCTGGAGGCACTGGGCGACGTGCCCGGCGCGCTGCACGAATACGAGGCGCTGGTGGCGGGTTTCCCAGGCGAGGAGGCGCGCGTGCGCCACGGCCTGCTGCTCAAGCGCGAGGGCCGTGCCGCCGAAGCCGATGCCGTATTCGACGAGACCCTGCGCCGCTCGCGCGTCGCGCCGGGTTACTACCAGCGCGAACAGCGCGAGTGGATCGACCTGGCTTCACGCGAGCGCAGCCCTTCGCGTTGACGGAGAGGTCGCGACGGCCTGCGTTCCCGACGGCTGCCGCAAAGCCACCGCCCAAGCCTTCGGCTAGCATGGCGGCATGCCTCACCGCACGACGCCCTCCCCCGCGCCGAATTCACGGACGACCCTGCGGACGATCCCGCAGACGGTGGCGTCCCCGGTGCTGGTCGCGTGGAGCGGTGGCCTGGATTCGACCGTGCTGCTGCACCTGCTCGCACAGGACGCCGAGGTGCGCGGACGCGGCCTGCGCGCGCTGCATGTCCACCATGGGCTGCACCCGGAGGCGGACGCGTGGGCGGCCCATTGCCAGATGCTTGCGCAGGCGTGGTCGCTGCCGCTCACCGTCGTCCGCGTCGACGTGCCGCGCGACAGCGGGCTCGGGCTGGAAGCGGCGGCGCGGCAGGCGCGGCGCGCGGCCTTCGCAGCGGAACTGCGCGACGGCGAATGCCTTGCGCTCGCGCAGCATCGCGACGACCAGGCGGAAACCTTCCTGCTGCGTGCCCTGCGCGCTTCCGGACCCGATGGACTGGCCGCGATGCGCCCGTGGCGGGCATTCGCGAACGGCTGGATGTGGCGTCCGCTGCTCGACACGCCGCGCGCGGCGCTGCGCGCGCATGCCGACCAGCACGACCTGCGCTGGATCGAGGACCCGAGCAACGCCGACCCGGGGTTCGACCGCAATTTCCTGCGCCTGCAGGTGATGCCCCTGCTGCGCGAACGCTGGCCGCACGCCGATGCGGCGCTGGCGCGCGCCGCGCAGCTGTCGGCCGAAGCCAGCGACATCCTCGGCGAACGCGACGGCGCGATCCTCGCCTCGGTGCGCGAGGAAGTCGGCTCCGGGCTGTCAATCGCGGCGCTGCGGCTGCTGTCGCCTGCCCGGCGCGCGCGGCTGTACCGCCACTGGGTGTCGACCCTCGGCTGGCCACCACTGCCGGCCGAAGGCATCGCGCGGATCGAGGCCGATCTGCTGGCGCCAGGCGAGGAAGCCCACGATCGCCTGCCCGGCTTCGCCTGGCACGGCGTGGAGATCCGCCGCTGGCGCGATGCGCTGCATGCCGTCGACGGGAACCACGACCTGCCGAAGGGCTGGTCCTGCACATGGGACGGCAGCGCGCCGCTGGCGCTGCCCAATGGCGACACGCTGCGACTGGAAGGCGTCGCCCGCTTTCCGACGCCGCTGCGCGTGCATGCGCGCCAGGGCGGCGAGCGCATCCTGCTGCCCGAACGCGGGCCACGGCACCACAGTCTCAAGCATGTACTGCAGGAGATGGACATCGCCCCGTGGCATCGTTCGCGGATGCCGTTGCTGAGCACCGACGACGGCACCCTGCTCGCGGCCGGCGACCGCATCCGCTCGGCCGGCTTCGACCTGTGGATGCAGGCCCAGGACGCGTGGCTGGTCTGGACACTGCGACGCGACGACGAAACCGCCGGGACGTGACGCGGCCCCCTGTCGGCAGTCGCCATCACCCCTTACACTCCACCGCCATGGCCCGAAAAACCGCATCCGACGCCACCGCCGACACCGCACCGGACGCTTCGCCGGTCGCCGACTTCGAACAATCGCTCGACGCACTGGAACAGCTGGTCGAGAAGATGGAACAGGGGCAGATGAGCCTGGAGGAGTCGCTCGGCGCCTACGAGCGCGGCGTCGGCCTCTACCGCCGTTGCCAGCAGGCCCTCGAGCACGCCGAACTGCGCGTGCGCCTGCTCACCGATCCCGAGCATCCCGACGGCGCCGAGCCCTTCGCCGATGCGTGAGCCGCCACCGGCGGACATCGCGACCGCCCTCGCCCACTGGCGCCAGCGCGCCGACGACGCGCTGGAACAGGCCCTGCGTGCGCACGTCCTCGACGACACCCGCCTGCAGGCCGCGATGCGCCACGCCGCGCTGCTCGGCGGCAAGCGCATGCGCCCGCTGCTGGTCTACGCCACCGGACGCATGCTCGGCGCCGACGATGCCGGGCTCGACGCGCCGGCGAGCGCGGTCGAACTGATCCACGCCTATTCATTGGTCCACGACGACCTGCCGGCGATGGACGACGACGCCCTGCGTCGCGGCCAGCCGACGGTGCACGTGGCCTTCGACGAAGCCACCGCGATCCTCGCCGGCGATGCGCTGCAGACCCTGGCCTTCCGCCAGCTGGCCGACGCCCCGGCGCCGGCCGAGGTGCGCATCGCGATGGTGCGCGAACTGGCCACCGCCAGCGGCGCGCTGGGCATGTGCGGAGGACAGGCCTTCGACATCGATTCGACCGGGCGCGGCGGCGACATCGGCCTGGCCGAACTCGAACGCCTGCATGCGATGAAGACCGGCGCCCTGCTGCGCTGCGCGGTGCGCCTGGGCGCGCTGGCTGGCGGCGCGGATGCGCCGGCGCAGGCCGCGCTCGATCGCTATGCCGAGGCGCTGGGCCTGGCCTTCCAGATCCGCGACGACCTGCTCGACATCGAAGCCGACAGCGCCACGCTGGGCAAGACCGCCGGCAAGGACGTGGCGCAGAACAAGGCGACCTTCCCGGCCCTGCTCGGCCTCGACGGTTCGCGCGCGCGGCTCGCGGACCTGCGCGGAGTCATGGCGGACGCGATCGCGCCGTTCGGCGACGACGCGGCGGCGCTGGCCGAGCTGGCGCGCATGGTCGTCGAACGCAGCCACTGAGCTGCACCACGCAAATGAAAAGGCCGGCACCGCATCGCGGCACCGGCCCCGGGTCTTCCGTCAGCTTGCGCCGCGCGCCTCAGAACAGGCGGAACGTCAGCGGATAGCGGTATTCCTCGCCATTGAACGCCTTGACCGTGGCGATGATGCTGCACAGCAGCCACATCACCGCGATCACGCCCGCTGCAGCCAGCAACGCGAGGCCGGCCGGAACGGTGACGATCGCGCCGATCCCGAGGGTGAAGATCGTCGCGCCGACCAGGACCACGGCAAGCGCACAGGCCACCAGCGCGTAGAGCAGCATGCTGAGGTTGAAGTTCAGCGCTTCCTTCGCATGCGCGGCCGCGAACGGATGGCGGTCGCGGACGATCAGCCACACCACGAAGGCCGCCACCGCGCCGGCGATGCCCGCCGACCAGCTGGTCAGGAACGCCGCGCCCATCGCGGCGAGGTGCGCGCCTGCGGCCCAGTTGCGGGCGCTGGCATCGGATTCGCCGGACATGCCGGCATGGGCCTCCAGTACGTCGTTCATCGTGCCTTCCTCCCGGGGATCGCCCCCGGACTGCGCGCCGGAACACCCGGCGCAGGATCAGGATGGGGCCAAACCAGGCCAATACCATGCACCGGAAGACACCCAACGAAGGTCATGGGAGGCATGTCCTCAGAGCAGACCGTCGCAGGGCCGCACGTCGCGGCTGTCCGGGAAGACATGCGACTCGACCGCCGATTCGCGCTTGAACACCGCGCAGGGGCGTTCGCGCGAGGTCGCGGTCGCCCTGGACATCGGACGAGGCCAGTCCGGGCCCGTCGCCGGCAATGCGTCCGCCGCGTGCGGCGCCGTCGGCCAGCACCGCCAAGCCGCCGACACCGCAGTCGATCCTGGTCGTGGCGCCCTTCCGGCAACGCAGCGATGCCGGCCGCACTGCCCCTCAGCCGCCCCCCCCCGTGGCCGCAATCGTGGCCACGGAAAGCAAAGACCCCCGGCAGGCCGGGGGTCTTCATGGCGCGGGACGCGGGAGGCGATCAGCTGATCAGGCGCAACGCGAACGGGTAGCGATACGCCTCGCCGTTGTTGGCCTTGATGCCGGCCATCACGGTGAGCACCAGCCAGGCGATGCCGAGGATCGGGGCCAGGATCAGGCCGATCAGGACGAAGGTCAGCAGGAAGCAGACGATGCCGGCGATGGTCATCGTGATGTTGAAATTCAGCGCTTCCTTGGCCTGGTCGGCCGCGAACGGCATGGTGTCCTTCTTGATCTGCCAGATCACCAGCGGCGCGATGATGTTGCCGAACGGGATGATGATGCCGCTCAAGACGCTCAGGTGGGCGATCATGCCCATCTGGCGCTCTTCGGCACCGGGCGACCCGGACGGCGCGCCCGGTGCGGAAGTGTACTGGTCGAAATCGGACATGGATGGGGCTCCCCGGTCGGTGAATGGATGAGTGTCGGTGGCGTCATGCCAGGCGCGCCATGCCAAGCGCGCCTTCCGATCATAAACGTCAAATGCCTCCGGCGACGGTCATCCGCCCGACCAGGATCGATCCGACCGAGACATGCGAGCGCCGGTCGACATCGCTGCCGATCGCTTCGATGTCCATGAACATGTCGCGCAGATTGCCGGCGATGGTGATGCCGTCGACCGGATACGCGATCTCGCCGTTCTCGACCAGGAAACCCGCCGCGCCGCGCGAGTAGTCGCCGGTGATCGGGTTCACGCCCTGCCCCATCAGCTCGGTGACCAGCAGGCCATTGCCCATGCCGCGCAGCAGGTCGCGCAGGTCGCCGGCGTTCGCGGCGACGTCGAGGTTGAACACGCCGCCGGCGTTGCCGGTGCTCTGCAGGCCCAGCTTGCGCGCGGAATAGCTGCCCAGCAGGTAGTGGCGCAGGATGCCGTCGCTGACCAGGTCGGACTCGCGCGTGGCCACGCCTTCGGCATCGAACGAAGACGAGCGCAGGCCGCGCATCAGGAACGGCCGCTCGCGCAGGCGGCACCAGGCGGGCAGGATCTGCGTATCGACGCGGTCGAGCAGGAAGCTGGCGCGACGGTACAGCGCGTTGCCGGACACGGCGTTGAGCAGGTGGCCGATCAGCGAACGCGCCACCTCCGCCTGGAACAGGACCGGCATCGCCCCGGTGCCCAGCGTGCGCGGTTCGAGGCGCGCGACCGTGCGCTCGGCGGCGCGGCGCCCGATCGCCTCGGGCGATTCCAGGTCCTCGCGGGCCAGCGCGGAGCTGTACCAGTAGTCGCGCTGCATGCCGTCGCCCTCGCCGGCGATGAGGCCGCAGGAGATGCTGTGCAGGGTGTCGCGCTCGCGGCCGAGGAAGCCGTGGGAATTGGCGTAGACGCCGACCGAGTCGCCGGTGGAGACATTGGCGCCGTCCGACAGAGTGATGCGTGCATCGGCCTCGCGGCCGGCGGCTTCGCAGGCCAGTGCCAGGTCCACGGCCGCATCGGCATCCAGCGCCCAGGGGTGCCAACCGTCGAACTCGCGCAGGTCGGTGGCCATGCGGTCGGCATCGGCCAGGCCGGAGGCCGGGTCGTCCTCGGTATGGCGCGCGATCGCGCAGGCCTGGGCGACGGTGGCCTCCAGGCTCTCCGGGCGCAGGTCGGCGGTGCTGGCGCTGCCCTTGCGCTGGCCGAAGAAGACGGTGACGGCGATGCTGCGGTCGCGGGTGGATTCCACGCTTTCGACCGCGCCCATGCGCACGTTGACGTTGAGGCCGCGGTCTTCGTCGCAGCTGACCTCGGCCTGGCTGGCGCCGTGCCGGCGCGCCCGCGCGAGCAGGTCCAGGGCCAGTTCGGACAGGCGGTCCAGGCGGGCCTGGCTGTCGTCGTCGGCGGCGAGTTGCGCGGAAAGGGGAGAGTCGATGGCGTTCAATGCTTTATCCTGTGCCCACTATGCGTGGAAAAGATCCCGAAACCGGTGAGTTCCTGTCCCCCAGCCGCAGCCAGCAGCGGCGGGAGGCCCTTGAAGTGCTCGATCTGGCGCGGCAGCTGTCCGAAATGACCGCCCAGCAGGTGTCGAAGCTGCCCGTGCCCGAGCGCCTCGTCCCCCACATCGACGAGACCCGTCGGATCACGTCGCACGGCGCGCACAAGCGCCAGCTGCAGTTCCTGGCCAAGCAGATGCGTCGCGAGGACGACGAGACGCTGGACGCGATCCGCGATGCGCTCGACGTGAACGGCCAGGCCGCGCGCGTGGAAGCGGCGATGCTGCATCGCGCGGAAGCCTGGCGCGAGCGCCTGATGGCCGATGGCGACGCGGCGCTGACCGAACTGCTCGATGCCTACCCGACCGCCGACCGCCAGCACCTGCGCCAGCTCGCGCGCAACGCGCACGACGAACGGCTGAAGAACAAGCCGCCGCATGCGTTCCGCGAACTGTTCCGCGAGCTGCGCGAGCTGTTCGCCGAGTCGCACGACGCCGATGGCGAAAGCGATGGCGACGGGGAAAGCGACGACGATCGCGCCCTGTAGGAGGGCCTTCAGGCCCGAGCTCGGATTGTCGTCCTGCAGGAGCTCGCGGCTGAAGCCGCTCCTGCGCAACGCAACAGCCTTCATCCCGGCACATTGAGCGGGGATGCGCCCCCGCATCACGCCTTCGTCCCGCCCACGGTCAGCTGATCGATCAGCAGCGACGGCTGGCCCACGCCGACCGGCACGCTCTGCCCGTCCTTGCCGCAGGTGCCGACGCCCTCGTCCAGGGCGAGGTCGTGGCCGATCATCGTCACCCGCTGCATGGTCTCAGGGCCGTTGCCGATCAGGGTCGCGCCCTTCACCGGCGCGGTGATCCTGCCATCCTCGATCAGGTAGGCCTCGGTCGCGGAGAAGACGTACTTGCCGCTGGTGATGTCGACCTGGCCGCCGCCGAAGTTCACGGCATACAGACCCTTCTTCACGGAGCGGATCATGTCCTCGGGATCGTCCTGGCCTGCGAGCATGTAGGTGTTGGTCATGCGCGGCATGACCAGGTGCGCGAAGGACTCGCGACGGCCGTTGCCGGTGGGCGCCACGCCCATCAGCCGCGCGTTGTGGGTGTCCTGCATGTAGCCGGCAAGGATGCCGTCCTCGATCAGCGTGGTGCAGCGCGTCGGCGTGCCCTCGTCGTCGACGTTGAGCGAACCGCGCCGGCCCGGCAGGGTGCCGTCGTCGACGATGGTCACGCCCGGCGAGGCCACGCGCTGGCCGATGCGGCCGGCGTAGGTCGAGGTGCCCTTGCGGTTGAAGTCGCCTTCCAGACCGTGGCCGACCGCTTCGTGCAGCAGCACGCCCGGCCAGCCGCTGCCCAGCACCACCGGCATCACCCCGGCCGGGGCGTCGACCGCCTCCAGGTTCACCAGCGCCTGGCGCAGGGCTTCGCGCGCGCAGCGCTCGGGGCGACCGTCGCCGAGCAGTTCGGCATAGCCGTGGCGGCCACCGAAGCCAGACGAGGCGGATTCGCGGCGACCGTTCTGCTCGACGATCACCTGCACGTTGAAGCGGACCAGCGGCCGGATGTCGCCGGCGACCACGCCGTCGCTGCGCGCGACCAGCACGGTGTCGACGCCGCCGGCCAGCGACACCACCACCTGCTTCACGCGCGGGTCGGCGGCGCGCAGCACACGGTCGACATGGCGCATGGCGTCGAGCTTGGCGGCGGTGTCGACGCTGTCGACCGGGTCCACCGGCGCGTACAGCGGCACGGGCGTGCCCACGCGCACCGGCACGGCGTGCGGCCGGGCGTCGCCATCGCGCGAGATGGCGCGGGCCGAGCGCGCGGCGACCAGCAGCGCCTCGGCGTTGATCTCGTCGGAATAGGCGAAACCGGTCTGTTCGCCGGAGATCGCGCGCACGCCGACGCCCTGGTCGATCGAGTGCGCGCCGTCCTTGACGATGCCGTCCTCCATCGTCCAGCTCTCGCGCCGGGCGTGCTGGAAGTAGAGGTCGCCGAAATCGATGCCCGGGCCCATCAGCTGGCCGAAGACACGGTCGAGGCCGGCGTCGTCCAGCCCGGCGGGCGTGAGCAGGCGCGATTCGGAGAGCTGCAGCATCGAGGACATGTCGGGTTCCGGTGGGCGTGAGGGGCGGGACTGCGGGAAGGAGATGGCGACGCGGGCCGCCGGGATCAACCGGCCGGAATCAACCGGCCGGGATCAACCCGCCGCGATCAGCCAGAGTTCGGCGCCGGTCGCGCGGGGGTGCGTTCGATCACCTCGACCTTGGGATCCTTCCAGGGCCCGGTGACGCGGTAGTTCTTCGCCGTGGCCTGGCCCAGCGGCTTCTGCAGCACGGCGTTGGCGACCGCGCCGACCGCCGCGCCCACCGGGCCGCCGGCGATCGCACCGACTGCGGTGAGCAGGTTGCCGGCCTTGGGCAGCACTTCGATGGTCTGGTCGAAGGTCTGCGCGCGCAGGTTCGCAGCGCCGCGGATGTTGATCGTGGCGGCGGGGCCGTCGATGGCGAGGTCATCGCTGCGCGCGCTGCCGCCGCCGAACTGGACCGTGCCTTCGAACCGGTTGAAGGCGAAGCCCTTCGAGAAGAAGTCGCGGAAATCCAGGGTCAGGCGGCGCGGCAGCTGGGCCACGCTGAGCAGGCCGAGCACGCGGCCCGTGCCGCCGGGTTCGATCTCGACCAGCCGCCCATCCTTCACCGCGACCTTCAGACTGCCTTCCAGGGACCCGAGCTGGAACGCCATCGGCGTGCCGGGCCAGGCCGCATCGAAGCGCATCTCGCCCTTGCCGCCGGCGATGCGCCCGCCGAGTCCGGCGTCGGTCAGCAGCGCACCGAAGTCCTCGCTGCCGAGCGTGGCGGACAGGCGCGTGCGCGCGGCGGCACCGCGACCGGTCCACTCCCCGGCGACGTCCAGCCGGCGTTTCGGCGCACGGGTCTGGAACTGCACGATCTCCAGGCCGGTGGCGGTGGGACGCGAGCGGAACTGCGCCTCGCCCAGCGCCGCCGCGCCCAGGCGGAGGTCGTCGACGCGGAGCTGGATCGCCGGCACGCTGGCGGGATTGAAGTCGCCAGCGGCCGGCGCGGATGCAAGCACAGGCGCCGCAGGCCCGGCGGGCGCGGCGCGCCAGTGCAGGCGCTGCAGGCGGCCGGCGATCGTGCCGCCCTCGCCTTCGGGCAACTGCAGCGCACCGGCCAACGCCGGGCCATCGAGCGTGGCGTTGAGCTGCGCGCCGGCCGGGGAGAGCTGCAGGCGGGTGTCGGGGAACTGCGCGCCGAGCAGCAGCAGGCGGTCGGCGACGACATCGACGCGACGCAGGGCCAGACCGCTGCCGCTGGTACCGCCGCGCATCAGCACGACCCAGCCCAGCGCATCGAGGGTCGACGCGCGGCCACCCAGCACCAGTCCCGACGCGGGCGGCGCTTCGTCCACCCGATCCGTGCCGAACGCGGCACGGATGCCCAGCTGCCCCTGCGCGTGGCGGGCACGCAACGCCATGCGCTGGCCCAGGGCAATGCCGATGTCGCCCTTCTCGACCGGCAGGGCCAGGTCGATGGTGCTCGGCAGCGCGACACCGGCGGCCTTGTCCAGCGGCGCCGGCAGGGCGAGCGTCGTGCCGACCAGATCCGAGCGCAGCTGCAGGCGGGACACGCCCGCCAGCGGCGATCGAGCGGCGGCACCGGCCGGCGTCGATGCCCCGGACAGCGCCGACGACGGAATCGAGATCGCCGCCGTCCACCGCGAGCGTCCGCCGACATGCGGTTTCAGCCAGGCCAGGTCGGCGCTGCGGTCGAGCAGGTCGTCGGTGGTCATCGATACGTCGAGTTCGGCCTCGAAGCCCTGCCTGCGGTCGCGGACGTGGCCCGGTCCCGCGCGCAGCGACAGGCGTCCGTCCTGCCGGTCGTATTGGGCGCGCAGGCCTTCCGCGTCGAACCCATCCTGGTCGTAGCGCCCGGTGCCCTGCACGCCGGTGAAGGCGAGCTTCCATTCGCTTTCCGCCAGGCGCACGCCGCGCAGGTCGATCTGGCCATCGATGCGGCCGCGCGCGCCCTGCTGCTTCAGCGGCATGCGCAGCGAGAACCGCGTCGACGCCGGCCCGCTGGCGGACAGCTTGGCGAGGGTCGCGCCGTGCTCGCGCTGCAGCGGACTGCGCTTGAGCAGGTCGAGGAACTTTGCGGCATCGGCATCGGCGCGGGCATCGATGCCGAGCAGCGCATCGCCGTAGTCGGCGATGCCGGCGCTGAACTCGCGCACGCCGACCTCGGCCAGCGCCGCCTTGCCGCCGACGCTGAAACCGTTGCCGATGAACGCCACATCGGCGTCCATGCGCGTCGCCTCCGGCCAGTCGGGCTGGAAGTGGATCACCGCACCGCGCAGCGTGGCGCGCGCATCGAACACGCCCAGCGCGGGTTTGCCGTCGTGCGGCTTGAAGGGCCAGTGGTCGAGATCGCCGCTGACCACGGCGCGACCGCCGGCCACCGTGCCGTCGATGAGCGCGGTGTCCAGCCAGCGCACGACCTGCGGCGACATCACGTGCTTCGGCCAGAAACGTTTCGCGACCGGCACGTGCGCGTCGTGGATGTCCGCGGCGAGATCGATCAGCGGACGCGTGCCATCGCCCTGGAACCACAGGCCGCCGCGGACATCGGCGCCGTAGCCGACGCCGTCGATGCGCAACGCAGGCGAGGCCACGCGCCAGCCGGCGGTTTCGTCGCGCCACAGCGCCGCATCGCCGCTCAGGCGCACCACGTGCGGCGCACCGAATCCGGTCGGCCACAGGAAGCGCATCGGCGTCGTCGGATCGAAATGCAGGGTGTAGCCGTTGGCGTCGCCGAGCAGGCGGGCGCCGAAATCGTCCAGGCCCGGCGTGTGGCCGACGCTGTCGAAATGCAGGTCGCGGATCGTCGCCTCGGCGCGCATGGCACCACCGCGCACGCCGCCGACGCGCACGCCTTCGAGCACGGCGCCGGGCCTGGCGGCGAGCATCCAGCGGCGCAGGCCGGGATCGAGCCGGTCGCTCAGCGCGACCACCGCGAACAGCGGGCCCGCGTCAATGCGTTCCGCGCGCAGCCCGTAGCGCGCGCCGCCGGCCAGGACCAGACCGTCGAGCACCTGCGGCCGATCGTCCTGCCCGGCATGCACCTGAAGCTCCGAGGCTTCGAGCCGCCAGCCGTCGGGACCGGTGCGCCAGTGCGCCAGCGCCTGCAGCCGCGCGAACCCTGCCACCGGGGCATCGCGACCGTCACCCGACGCGCTGCCGCGCAGGCGCACGTCGCGCAGGTCGCCTTCGACCGCGATCGCGGTGACCTGGCGGCGCTGCACGGTGGCCCAGGCCGCGGCCGAGCCCCGGCCGGCATCGATGGTCACGCCGCCGACGCGCAGCAGCGACGACCAGACCGACAGGTCGGTGCGCTTGGCCGCCGCATAGAGACGGCCGTCGCCTCGTTCGCGATCGAAATCCAGCACCGCGTCCAGCGGCGCGACGCCGGGCTTGCGCCACGCGCGCAGGCCGGCACGCACGCGCTCGCCGCTCACCTGCAGGCGCACGTCGACTTCGGGCAGGGTGGTCTCGATGCCCAGCGACGGCGCGGAAATGCCCAGTCGCGCATCGATGACCTGCAGCTCGCCCAGGCCTTCCAGCGCGCTCAGCGGATCCTCGGTCTGCGCCTGCCCGGGCAGGCCGCGCACCTGCCAGCGGCCGTCGTCGGCGCGCTCTAGGGTCAGCGCGAGATTGCGCACGCGCAGTTCGGTGAACGAGCGACCGGGCAGCAGCCCGGCGTACTGCGAGACGAGGATCTCGGCCGCGCCGATCGACACCGCATCCTTGCCCGCGCCCACGCGCAGGCCGTCCAGGCGCAGCAGGGGCCCGCGCCGCGTCCACGCCGTTTCCACGGCATCGAACGTCACCGGCCGGCCGGCGCGCGCGCTCAACCATGCGGCGATGCGATCGGGATGACGCTCGGCCATCGGCAGCACCTGGCTGACGATGCCCGCGACCAGCGCGAGGAGCACGAGCGAGACCGCGGTGACGTACCACAGGCCACGACGCGCCAGGCGCAGGCGGCGGCGCCAGGACGCCGGCATCAGGCGCGTTCCTCCGCGCCCGCCCGCACCTCGTGCCGGCGGGCGATGTCGTGCTCAGAGCAGCACGACATCGAACTGCTCCTGGGTGTACTGCTCGTCCGCCTGGAAGCGGATGGTCTTGCCCAGGAATTCCTCCAGTTCGGCGACGGCGGCGGACTCCTCGTCGGTGATGCGCGCGACCACCTTCGGCGAGGCGATCACCAGCAGGCGCGCGGCCTCGAACTGGCGTACCGCGCGGGTGATCTCGCGGAAGATCTCGTAGGTCACGGTCTCGGCCGTCTTCAGCGTGCCGCGCCCGCCGCACTCGTGGCAGGGCTCGCTGAGCTGGCGCTGCAGGCTCTCGACCGTGCGCTTGCGGGTCATCTCCACCAGGCCCAGCGGCGAGAAGTCGTAGACCGTGGTCTTGGCGTGGTCGCGGGCGAGCGATTTCTCCAGCGTGCGCAGCACCTGGCGGCGGTGCTCGGGATCGATCATGTCGATGAAGTCGATGATGATGATGCCGCCGAGATTGCGCAGGCGCAGTTGCCGCGCGACGGCCTGCGCCGCTTCGAGGTTGGTGCGGTAGACGGTTTCTTCGAGATTGCGCTGGCCGAGGAACGAGCCGGTGTTCACGTCGATCGTGGTCATCGCCTCGGTCTGGTCGATGACGAGATAGCCGCCGGACTTCAGCGGCACTTCCTTGTCGAGCGCGCGCTGGATCTCGTCCTCCACGCCGTACAGGTCGAACACCGGGCGGGCGCCGCTGTAGTGCTCGATCTTCTCGGCCAGGCCGGGCATGTACTGCGCGGCGAAGGTGCGCAGGCGGTCGCAGGTCTCGCGCGAATCCACCTTGACCTTCTCCACGTCGCGGCGGATCAGGTCGCGCACCGCGCGCATCGGCAGGGTCAGGTCTTCGTACACGCACTGGCCGACGCGGGCCGTGCGCACGTTGTTCTCGATCAGCGACAGCGCGCGGCCGAGATAGGCGATGTCCTCGGCGATGGCTTCGGCCGGCTGGCCTTCGGCATTGGTGCGCACGATGTAGCCATGCTGCGGCTGTCCGGCGGACGCGTCGGCGCTGGCCTGCGCGGCGACCAGCGACTTCAGGCGCTGGCGCTCGGTTTCGTCCTCGATGCGCGAGGACACGCCGACCACCTTCGACTGCGGCAGCAGCACGAGGTAGCGCGAGGGAATGCTGATCTGCGTGGTGAGCCGCGCGCCCTTGCTGCCGATCGGATCCTTGACCACCTGGACCACGATCTCCTGGCCTTCGCGCAGCAGCTCGGTGATCGGCGGTACCGGCGCATGCCCACCGCCGTTGCCGTTGCCGTTCGCCTGCGGCACCACGGCAGGCGGCGCGGTCGCGGCGCCGTCCTGCTCCAGCGGCGGCTCGGTGGTCGCCAGCGCGGTGTCGATGACCGGCGCGATCGCGGAACGGAAGATGTCGTTGGCGTGCAGGAACGCGGCGCGATCGAGGCCGATCTCGACGAAGGCCGCCTGCATGCCGGGCATCACCCGCTGCACCTTGCCCTTGTAGATGTTGCCGACCACGCCCCGGCGCCAGCCGCGCTCGATGTGCAGTTCCTGCAGCATGCCGTTCTCGACCACCGCGACGCGGGTCTCGCGCGGTGTGACGTTGACCAGGATCTCCTCGGTCATGGCGCGGCCTCCATGCGGCGGGACGCCCCCGGCGGCGGGAACAGGCCGAATTCGCGGAGCAGGCGCGCGGTCTCGAACAGCGGCAGGCCCATCACCCCGGACTGGCTGCCGGACAGATGCGCGACGAAGGCCTGCGCCATGCCCTGGATCGCGTAGGCCCCGGCCTTGCCGTCCCATTCGCCGGTGGCAAGGTAGGCGGCGATGTCGGCATCGGACAGCTCGGCGAAGCGCACTTCCGATTCGGACACGGCATGCAGCTCGCGTCCGGCGGAAACCAGCGACAGCGCCGAGATCACCCGGTGCGTGCGACCGGACAGGCTGCGCAGCATGTCGGCGGCATCGGCGGCATCGACGGGCTTGCCGTAGATGCGGTCGCCGAGGATCACCTCGGTGTCCGCGCCCAGCACCAGCGCATCCGGCTGGCCGACGACCTTCAGCAGGCCTGCGCCGGCCTTTTCGCGCGCGACGCGGCGGACATAGTCCTCCGGCGGCTCGCCGGCGGCGGGGTGTTCGGGAATGTCGAGGTCGAGGATGCCGAAGTCGAGTCCGAGCATCCTTAACAATTCGCGACGGCGGGGAGATTTCGAGGCGAGATGCAGCATGCGGGTAGGATACCCTGCGGAGCCTCGCTGCCCGCATGGGCCAAAGGACAACCCCGCCCCGCCTTACAGGACGTTCACTCGCCGGCCCACCCACAAGGAGACCCAAGATGGTACGCCGCTCCGCTTTCCCCCACGCCCTGCCCCGCGTCTTCGCCTTCGCGCTCGCCGCCGCTTTCACCGGACTTCTCGCCACGGGCCCCGCCATGACCGCCTCCGCACAGACCCCCAGCGTCGCCACCGACGGCACCCTGCTCCAGATCAGCGCCGACGCCAGCGCCAGCCGCGTGCCCGACGTCGCCACCCTGTCCACCGGCGTGGTCACCCAGTCCGCCGATGCCAACTCCGCGCTGAAGGCCAACGCCGAGCAGATGAACAAGGTCATGGCCGCGGTGAAGGCCGCCGGGATCGCCGAGCGCGACATCCAGACCAGCGGCATCAGCATCCAGCCGCAGTACCGCTACGCAGAGAACCAGCCGCCGACGATCACCGGCTACCAGGCCAGCAACACCGTGAACCTCAAGGTCCGCGACATCGGCAAGCTCGGCAAGGTGCTCGACGCCCTGGTCGCCAGCGGCGCCAACCAGGTCAACGGCCCGAACTTCGAGATCGACCAGCCCGAATCGGCCTACGACGAAGCCCGCCGCAACGCGCTGAAGAAGGCGCAGGACCGCGCCGAGATGTACGCGAAGACGCTCGGCCTGCGCGTGCGCCGCATCGTCAGCATCAGCGAAGGCGGCGACTTCCAGCCGCCGCGCCCGATGCCGATGATGAAGATGGCGATGGCCGAGGCGCAGGACACCCCGGTCTCGCCGGGCGAAACCTCGCTGTCGGCCACGGTCAACGTGGTGTTCGAACTCGGCAAGTAAGCCGGCCAACGCACAGCGAGTCCACGACACCCGCCGCGAGGCGGGTGTCGTCGTTTGCGGCATCGCCATTCGAGGCGGGAAGCGGACATCCACCGGCGCGGAAAATTTTTCGCAGGACGCAACCCCGCGCATCGCGCGGGCACGTTTGCATCGCTGTCCCAACCGACGGAGGTGCCCCATGGTCCTGACCCAACGCCACCCCAGTGCACATGGACTGCACGACGCCATCGCCCGCATCCAGCCCGCGCGCGTGCTGGGCATCGCCGGTGCGATCACCCTCAACGCCACCGCACTGATGTTGCTGCTGGTACCGGTGTCGCCGCCGGCCATGATCGCGGAGATGCAGGAGAAGATCGAAATCCAGTTCATCGAGGCGAAACAGCCGCCACCGCCGCAACCTCCCGTCGTCGAGGTGAAGAAGCAGCCCGTCCGCACCACCACGCCGACGCCGCCCGTCCGCACGCAACCGCAGACGCAGGTGCAGACCCAGTCCGAAGCGCCGGTGGTCGACGGCGGCACCGAGTACGTGCCGCCGGCCGATCCGGTGATCGACACCGGCCCGATCGGCCCGCCGGACATCGGCCCGCAGCCGAGCACGCGCCTGGAGTACGCCTCGGCACCGGCACCGGCGTATCCGCCCGAAGCGCTGGCGCGCGAGCTGGAAGGCACGGTGATGCTGAAGGTGCTGGTGGACGTGGACGGTTCGCCGCTGTCGGTGGAGATCGAGCGCAGCAGCGGCCATCGCAGGCTCGACGACGCGGCGCGCCGCCAGGTGCTGCGCAAGTGGAAGTTCAGGCCTGCGATCAAGGACGGCCAGGCCATCCAGGTCTACGGCATCGTTCCGGTGAGTTTCACCCTGACCCGCGGCTGACGTCGCCGCGCGACGCCCCCCCTCCTGCTCCTGTGCGTGTGACCTGTGTGATGAAGTGAGAGCCCCTCGGCATGTTCGCCGCCGGTCGCAGGACCGGCGGCATTTTTTTGTCCGGCACGGCGCGGATCTCCGTTCCACCAATGAATCCAATCAGGCATGGATAGACGAATCGTTGCCTGAGACACTCGCAATCCTTCCCTCTCCCCGGAATGATCCGATGACCACCCTGTTCACGCCGCTCCAGGCAGGCGACCTGCACCTGCCCAACCGCATCCTCATGGCGCCCCTCACCCGCTGCCGTGCCGAGGACGACCATGTCCCCGGTGCGCTGATCGCCGAGTACTACGCCCAGCGCGCCAGTGCGGGCCTGATCATCGCGGAAGCGACGATGGCGATGCCGGGCAATTCCGCGTTCTGGCGCGAGCCCGGCATCCACAGCGAGGCGCAGGTCGCCGGCTGGAAGCGCGCGACCGATGCCGTGCACGCCGCCGGCGGCCGCATCGTGCTGCAGATCTGGCATGGCGGACGCGCCTGTCATCCGGACCTCAACGACGGTGCGCAGCCGGTCGCGCCCAGCGCGCTGCGCATCGAGAACGACCAGGTGTACACGCCGAAGGGCAAGGTCGATTACGTGGTGCCGCGCGCGCTCGACGACGCGGAATTGCCCGGCATCGTCGAAGGCTTCGCGCATGCCGCGCGCAATGCGAAGGCCGCGGGTTTCGACGGCGTGGAAGTGCATGGTGCGAACGGCTACCTGCTCGACGAATTCCTGCGCGATGGCACCAACCGGCGCAGCGGCCCGTACGGCGGCGACATCGCGAACCGCGCGCGCCTGCTGCTGGAAGTGCTGGAGGCCGTCTGCGGCGTGTGGGGCAGCCATCGCGTGGGCCTGCGCGTGTCGCCGCTCAACAGCTACAACGACATGCGCGACAGCGACCCGGTCGGACTGGTGCGCTGGCTCGGCAAGCGCCTGAACGACTTCGACCTGGCCTACTGGCACGTGATGCGCGGGGATTTCTTCGGCCAGCAGACCGGCGACGTGATGACCCCGGCGCGCGAGGCCTTCGGTGGCGTGCTGATCGGCAACATGGGCTACGACGCGGACGAAGCCGAGGCGGCGATCGCGGCGGGCCAGGTCGACGCCGTCGCCTTCGGCAAGCCCTTCATCTCCAATCCCGACCTGCCCGAACGGATCCGCGACGGCCTGCCGCTCGCCGAACCCGACCAGGCCACGTTCTACACCTGGGACGCGAAGGGCTACACGGACTATCCCCGCTACGCCGCGCCCTGACGGGCGCGACGCCGACGGGTCAGTCGGCTCGATCGCTGGATCAGTCAGTGATCCAGCGCACGTCCGACAGGCACCACGACAGGCTGCCGCTGGTCTTGTAGGTCCAGTTGTAGCGACGCCACGGCGAGTTGCGATACGCGCTCAGCCCGCTGGCCGGGCCGGCCGGGCGCGTCCACTCGTTGGTTTCGTAGTCGTAGGTGCGGTACAGCTCGTTCGCGGCCTCGGCCAGGGTCGCGTCGGGCTGGCCGGTCAGGCGGCTGAAGTAGTACGCCCAGGCCATCGCGCCGCCCACCGACAGCGCGTGCTCGGGGCCAGCGCCATCGGCGGCGTAGGTCGAACCATCGACCAGGGTCACGTAGTCGACCAGGCGCAGGTTCTCCGGCACGTTGGTGTACACCGTGCGCTGCGAAGGCGAGTAGGACTTCGCGCCGTACTTCAGTGCGTTGCCGGTGCGGCGGATGAAGTGCGCGATCTCGGCGTTGTCGGTGAGCACGTAGGCGCGCACCATCGGATCGATCACGAAGGGCGTCTGCCAGAAGCTGACCAGCAGGCTGCCGCTGGGGCCGTTGCCCTCCTGGCTGCCGTATTTCCACAGGCCGCCGTCGACGCGGTTCGCCGGCAGTGCGCCGCCAGCGCCGTTCTGGTGCCAGATCAGGTTGGTGGTGAGCGTGACGACGCGCTCGCGATAGGTCTGCGTGGCGCCGGCCTTGTAGGGCACGTCGCCGAACAGTTCATAGCCCACGACCAGGCCCGACAGCTTGATGCCGACGTGGCGTTCCGTGTAACTGCTGCCCGTCGACCAGCGGTCGGGTTCGTCGTTGGCGTCCTGCTGCGCCTTCGCGGCGAGCCGCGCGCCGTCCTTCGCCAGGTCGTCGCCGGTGGTCCAGTGCGAGTAGGCCAGGCCTTCGGAATAGCTGTACATCGCGCCGTTCGCGCCGATGTAACCGGAGGGGTTGGGATTCTTGAGGCGGAACGTGCCGACCGCGCTGTTCGGCGTGGTGCCCTCGGGATAGAGGTTGACGCGGTAGTACTCGCCGGCGCGCACCGACTCGCGCAGCGCCTTGAAGGAACCGCTGCGGAAATACAGGCCGTAGAACGCCGACACGCGGTCGTACAGCCAGGGCTCGCCCTCGGCGGCCTTGTACGGCGTCTGGTTCGCCGTGGTGACGCGCGGATCGTCTTCGTTGATGTGCGCGTAGAAGAAGTTCTTCGACGCGTACATCTGCTCGCGGTATTCGGGATAGTGCTCGGTCGCGTCCATCACCGCCGGATCGTCGCGGGTCGGGGCGATGTCCTGGTGGAACGGACGCATCGGGCCGAGGCGCAGCAGGCCCTTGCTCAGCACCGACGACGGCAGCACGGCGTAGACGCGCGGCTCGGACACGCCGTCGCCGGCGATGAAGCTGCCCGTGGTCACCGGCTGCCAGCCGTTGCGCGGATTCTCCAGCGACGGACGCGATTGCGTGCGGTCGCTGAAGCCCCATTCGACGCGGATGGTTTCGGCGTTGGGATGGACCACGCCGAGCGCGCGGCGGATCTGGATGCGCGCCACGCGCACCGAGGTGTTGTCCAGCGCGGCGGTGTTGATGTGGCGCCACGGCGTGAGCTGTTCGACGAACGCCGGGATCTCCTGGCCGCGCGCGTCGAGCACGCGCACTTTCGACAGGCCGGCCTGGGTGATCGACCCGCGCGGGAACGGCAGGCCGAAGGTGATGAGCTGTTCACTGCCGGCGGCCACGCCCTCGACCGGGTGCAGGCGGACCTCGACGACGCCATGCAGTTCGGCGGCGGGCATCAGCGGCTTGATCACGCGCGGACCCAGCGCGGCGGCCAGCACCTGCAGGTCGGCCTGCAGGCTGGGCGGCGCGGCGGCGACGGGTCGCCCGACCCACGGCTGCGGGCGCGGACGCACGGGATCGGTCGAATCGACCGGGGAGGATCTCGCGGCGGGAGCCGCGACGGTGGCCTGGCGGGAGGCGGAATCGGCGGTGCAGGCACTCAGGGTCGAGGCGGCGGCGATCAGGCCGATGAGGGCCGGCCGAAGCAGGGGCGCGGACGACACGGCCGGCATCGGGAACAGCTTCAGGAACAGGGGCATGGCATCTCACCTCTCGCCCGGGTCGCGCGTCATCGTGCGCCCGGATCTTGTCTGGAACGGGGACGCTGCCGGGCCGCGGGGGCGATCCGGCTGCGGTGGCCTGGCTGCTGCGGCAGCGCAGCAATGGGCGCATGAAGCCAGCGAATGAGGACGAAAACCGTGATTGCCGTCGCCATGGACCGGACCAATCGTGGATCGACCTCGTCCACACGGGCCCGATCACGGGGCGCGAGCGACGATCATCACGCTTTCAGGCGGTATCCGCCACCGGATGCGCCTGCAGGGGCGGGCGATGCCGCGATGCCAGGCGCGCGGTCAGGCGCGATGGTAGGGATGGTTGGCCAGCAGCGCGGCGGCGCGATAGACCTGCTCGGCCAGCACCAGCCGCACCAGCATGTGCGGCAGGGTCAGCGGACCGAGCGACCACAGCTCGTCTGCGCGGGCGATGACTTCGGGCGCATGGCCCTCGGGGCCGCCGATCAGGAAGGCCAGGTCGCGTCCGCCGTTGCGCCAGTGTTCCAGCCGCTGCGCCAGCTGTTCGGAGCTGTGCATGCGGCCGCGGCCGTCGAGCGCGATCACGTGCGCCGACTTCGGCAAGGCCGCGAGCACCCGCGCGCCCTCGTCGGCGGTGGCGCGGGCGGCATCGCGGCCCTTGCCGCGCAGGCCCGGTTCGATCTCGACCAGGTCCAGCGGCAGCCAATGCGAGAGGCGCTTGCGGTATTCGGCGAATCCTTCGGCCACCCAGGCGGGGGCGCGTTCGCCGACGGCGATGAGGCGGGCTTTCATGTCGCCATGGTAGCGGCCGGCCCCGCCCGTCGCGCCTGTACCATGCGCGGACCGCCGCACAGGGACGCCGCTCCGCCATGACCGCCGCCGCACCGGACACGCCGCCTGCCCGCGCCGAAGCGCCTGCCGAAGCCTCCGGCGTCGGCCCGCTGGGCACGAAGATCGGCGCGCTGCTCGGCCCCGCGCTGGCCCTGCTGATGCTGCTGGTCGGGCCGCCCGAGGGGCTGCCGGCGCCGGGCTGGCACACGCTGGCGCTGCTGGCGTGGATGGTGGTCTGGTGGGTGACCGAACCGGTGCCGATCGCGGCGACCTCGCTGCTGCCCATGGTCTGGCTGCCGCTGCTGGGCATCGTGCCGATGGCCGACGCCACCGGCGCCTACGCCGACCCGATCGTGTTCCTGTTCATCGGCGGCTTCATCATCGCGGTGGCGATCGAACACTGGCGGCTGCACGAACGCATCGCGCTGGCGATGATCGCGGCGGTCGGCACGCGCCCGGTGGCGCTGGTCGGCAGCTTCGCGCTGGCGGCGTGCGCGCTGTCGATGTGGATCTCGAACACCGCGACCACGATGATGCTGGTGCCGATGGCGCTGGGCGTGGCGCAGGCGATCGCGCATTCCAGCGGCCACGATCGCGAACAGGCCGCGCCGCTGACCGCCGCGCTGGTGCTGATGGTGGCCTACGGTGCCTCGATCGGCGGCATCGGCACGCCGGTCGGGTCGCCGACCAACCTGGTCGCGATGGGCTACCTGCGCAAGGAAGGCCTCGACCTCGGTTTCGCGCAGTGGATGATCATCGCGCTGCCGCTGATGGTGGCGATGCTGCTGGCCTGCTGGTGGCTGCTGTCGCGCCCGCTGCGCGGGCACGCGGCCAATCCGGAGGTGGCGCGCATGCTCGACGTGCGACGGCGCGCGCTCGGGCCGATGTCGACGCCCGAGCGCCGGGTGCTGGCGGTCTTCGCGCTGGTCGCGTTGGCGTGGATGTTCGCGCCGCTGCTGAAGAAGATCGACGGGCTGTCGGGACTCAACGACACGATGATCGCGATCGCCGGCGCGCTGCTGCTGTTCGCGATCCCGTCCGGCGACGCCGCGACCCCGTCGCGCCGCCTGCTGGACTGGAAGACCGCCGAGCGCATCCCCTGGGGCGTGGCCCTGCTGTTCGGCGGCGGCCTGAGCGTGGCCGCGGCGATGGAAGCGCATGGCGTCAGCGGCTGGCTGGGCGACGCGCTGTCGGGCATGCGCACGCTGCCGCCGATCCTGGTGCTGTTGCTGCTCGCGACGCTGACCGTGTTCGCCTCGGAATTCATGTCGAACGTGGCCACGCTGGCCGCGTTCCTGCCGGTGGTCGGCGCGGTGTCGGTCGCGACCGGGCTGCCGCCGCTGGTGCTGGTGTTCTGCGCTTCGATGTCGGCCAGCCTCGCCTTCATGATGCCCGCCGGCACCGCGCCCAACGCCATCGCCTACGGCACCGGCGCGGTGAAGATGCGGCAGATGATCCGCGTGGGCCTGTGGCTGAACCTGTTCGGCATCGTCGCGATCACGATCGCCGGCGAATGGCTGGCGCCGGTGGTGCTGGGCTGACGCGGCACGTCGTCGATCATGACCGATGACTGTCGATGACATCGGCTGTCACCTCGCCGTCACGCGGCGGTGACACGCGTCGCCTAGCGTGCGGGCTCCCCCGCTTTCCGCCAGGACAGACGATGACCACGATCGAAAAGGACGCCATCGACGATCTCCGCCGCAACCTCGTGAAAGGCTCCGCAGCCGCGATGGCGCTGGGCGCCACCGGCGCGCTCGGCGCGCTGCACGCGCGCCAGGCCGAAGCCCGCACCCTGGGCGACCCCACCCGGCTCGCGCCGATCCCCAATCCCTACGGCGCGCTGGCGCCGGTGAAGGACGACAGCACCGGCCTGCCCCTGCTCCGCCTGCCGCCCGGTTTCCGCTACGCCAGCTACGGCTGGAGCGGCGACCGCATGAGCGACGGCCAGCCCACGCCCGACCGTCACGACGGCATGGCCGCGATGCGCGGACACGGCCGCTTCGGCTTCCAGTTCGACCATCCCGGCATCTGCAAGGGCCACGGCCCGGCGCTGGTGCTGGTGCGCAACCACGAGCGCGGCGCCGGCACGCAGATCCAGGCCCCGGCGATGTACGACACCGGCGACATCGGCGGCGGCAATGGCGCGCTGTCCGGCGGCGGCACCACAAACCTGTGGTATCGCGACGGCGAATGGCTGGGCGCGGAAGCCAGCCTCGGTGGCACGCTGGTCAACTGCGCCGGCGGCCCGACGCCCTGGGGCACCTGGCTGACCTGCGAGGAGATCAAGACGAATGCCGTCTCGTCCACGGGACGGAAGCACGGCTACGTGTTCGAGGTGAATCCGCGCGCCGAACTCACCCGACCGACGCCGATCGTCGAGATGGGCCGCTTCAGCCACGAGGCCGTGGCGATCGACCCGGTCACCGGCTTCGTCTATCTGACCGAGGACGACCGCAACAAGTCGGGCCTGTACCGCTACATCCCGAATGATCGCCGCCCGCGCCCGGGCGCGCTCGAGCGCGGCGGTCGCCTGCAGGCCGCGCGGGTGAAGGGCAAGCCGAACGCCGACCTCATCGTCGCCGCGATCGGCGACAGCTACGCGCTGGAGTGGGTGGACGTGCCCGATCCGGATCTGGACGGCATCGTCGCGCCCGCCGGCTTCCCCGACATCTCCGCCGGCGAGACCCTGAGCGGCCCGTTCGCGCAGGCCTGGAGCGCGGGCGCGCTGCGCATGAGCCGAGGCGAAGGCATCTGGTACGCGCAGGGCAAGCTGTTCATCGTCGACACCAGCACCGGCGTGGATGCGCGCGGCCGTCGCGGTCGCGGCGAAGGCGCGGTGTGGGTGCTGGACCTGGCGCAGATGCGCATGACGGCCGTGTTCGTCAGCGGCAACCCGCTGGCAGCGAACAATCCCGACAACGTCACGGTCAGCCCGCGCGGCGGCGTGCTGCTGTGCGAGGACGGCGGCGAAAGCCCGGACGGCAACGGCAACGGCTCGCGGCTGGTCGGCCTGACCCGCGACGGCCAGTGCTTCCATTTCGCGAAGAACGATGTCGAACTCACCGCGTCGCAGATCGCCGACGCCGGTAAGACCGTGGCAGAAGGCGATTATCGCGACAGCGAATTCTGCGGGGCGTGCTGGGACCCGTTCGGGCGCACGCTCTTCGTCAACCTGCAGTCGCCCGGGATCACCTTCGCGATCACCGGACCGTGGTGGAAGGGTCCGCTGTAAGCAGCTGCAGTACCGACGGGCCGCGCAGGGAGGCGCGGCCCGTGGCATCGGGAAGGCGGGTTCAGGCCAGCGGCGGCGGGAGTTCGCTGACGCGCACCGCCGTGCCGTAGCACAGGACTTCGGTGACGCCGGCCATCACTTCGGTGGCGTCGTAGCGCACGCCGATGATGGCGTTGGCGCCCATGCGGTCGGCTTCGCGGCACATCTGGTCGAACGCGTCGCGGCGCGCCTGTTCGCACAGTTCGCGATACAGGCTGATGTCGCCGCCGAAGATGGTCTGGATGCCAGCGAGGAAATTGCCCACGACCGAGCGCGAGCGCACGGTCAGGCCGCGCACCACGCCGAAGTTGCGCAGGATCGGCTGCCCGGGGAGCTCCAGCGCGGTGGTGACGTGCGAGCGCTGCATGCGTGGCTCAGGCCTCTTCCGCGTCCGGCGGCTGGTCGCCCACCGTCCACAGCCGCTCCAGCGCGTAGAACTCGCGCACGCGCGGCAGCATGACGTGCACGACGACATCGCCGAGGTCGACGAGGACCCATTCGGCCTCGCGCTCGCCTTCCACGCCCAGCGGCAGCACGTCGAGGTCCTTGACCTTGCGCACCACTTCGTCGGCGATCGACTTGACGTGGCGGGTCGAGGTGCCCGAGGCGATGACGATCCAGTCGCAGACGCTGGTCTTGCCGCGGACATCGATCTCGACGACGTCCTTGGCCTTCAGGTCCTCGACGCCGGCACGCACCTGGCGGAGCATGGCATCGACGGAGGGGGCGGGTTTGGGCAGCACGGTCTTGATGACGTGCGCGTTGTTGCTGTTGGTCAAGAGCGATCCTCGCGGAAACTGGCCTGGATTATAGGCGATGCGCAGCCGCGCCCCGGGCCGGGCGACGACGGACGGCACCGGCCGGCGCGGCTCAACGCGGCGGGGCCGGCGGCAGCACGATGGGGGTCGCGCCGTACAGGCCGCGTTCGACGATGCAGCGGGCCACCGCCAGGGGCAGGAGGTGGTGCCAGGTCTCCCCGGCGGCGATCCGGCGGCGGATCTGGGTCGCCGACTCCGGGTGCAGCGGCTGGCGGAGGCGCAGCACCTTGCCGCCGGACGTCGACCGC
The DNA here is from genome assembly GCA_005502915.1 of Lysobacteraceae bacterium 2PB. Lineage (GTDB taxonomy): Bacteria > Pseudomonadota > Gammaproteobacteria > Xanthomonadales > Xanthomonadaceae > Lysobacter_I. The sequence goes on from SCMT01000005.1 coordinate 154,588, forward strand.
AGTGCATGGGCGTCCAGGGTCCAGCGTCCGGCGACCAGCCGCGCCACGGCCGGCGGCAGGTGTTCGTCGAGCGCGCTGCCCGGACGTTCGGCCACCACCCAGTGCGCCCCGGCGAGCAGGGCCTCCGGCTCGCGCCAGCCGGCGAAGCCGTGCAGGCTATCGGCGCCGATGACGAAGGCGATGGGCGCATCCTCGCCGAACTTCGCCCGCAACTCGCGGAGGGTATCGATGGTATAGCTCGGCGCATCGCTGCGCGCCGCGCGCTCGAGTTCGCGACGGTCCACGCGCAGGCCGGCCTGGCCCTCGATGGCGAGGTCGAGCATCGCGGCCCGGTCCTCGGCCTTCGCGCCCGGTGCCTCGCGATGCGGCGGGTCGGCGGCGGGCATCAGCCAGACCGTGGTGCCCAGCGCCTCGCGCACCGCGCGGGCGATGGCCAGGTGGCCGTTGTGCACGGGGTCGAAGGTGCCGCCGTAGAACACCCGCAGCGGTTTGGGCAACGCGGCGCCGGGCTGCGATGCGCCGGGGAACATCAGCCGCCCGCCCGCTTCGCCAGCAGCTGCATGCCGCGCTGCTCGGACATCGCCAGCAGCAGGCGCTCCAGGGCCAGCCAGGCGTCGGCCGGCTCCTCGCCGATGCGCGGGCGGCCCTTGGCGATGCGGTCGACCCTGCCGGCCTCGGCGAGCAGGGCTTCCCAGCGTGCGGCGTCGTGGCGCTGCAGCGCGCGCCGATAGACCGCCTGCTTCGAATCCCAGACCCGCTGCGCCTTGAACTCGTTGGCTAGGTTGCCGCCCTTCGCGTTGACGCGGGCCAGCGCGGCGATGCGCTGCAGTTCCATCACCAGCATGCCCATCAGCGCCGGCACGGCCTCGCCCTCGGCGCGCAGGCCGTGGAGCATGCGCAGCGCATGGGCGCCCTGCCCGTTCAGGGCCGCGTCGAGCAGGCGGAAGATGTCGAAGCGCGCGGCATCGGCGACGTAGGACTCCATCCGCGCCAGGTCGATCGGCTGGCCGTCGGACAGCAGGGCGAGCTTGTCGATCTCCTGGCCGGCCGCGAGCAGGTTGCCTTCGACGCGTTCGACCAGCCGCTCGACGGCGTCGCGATCGGCGCGCAGGCCGCGCGCGCGCAGGCGGCGCTCGACCCATTCGGTGAGCTCATGCGGCTTCAGCGCCCAGGCAATGGCGTGGTGACCGACGCGGGCGACGGCTTCGCTCCACTTGCCGCCGTGCTGGCGACTCCAGTCGTCGCCGGTGATCAGCAGGACCACGTCCTGCGGCGCCTGCGCGCAGAATTCGGAAATGACCTCGGCGCCTTCCTTGCCCGGCTTGGCCGAGGGCATGCGCACTTCGATCAGGCGCCGGGAGGCGAACAGGCTCATCGCGCCGAAGCTCTGCACCAGCCGGTTCCAGTCGGCGTCGCGGCCATCGGCATCGAAGACCTCGCGCTCGTCGATGCCGTCGGCGCGCGCCCGGGCACGCACGGCATCGGCGGCCTCCAGCACGCGCAGCGGCTCGGGACCGGCGATCAGGTAGACGGGGCGCAGCGGCTCGTTCGGCAACTGCGCGATCAGGCGTTCCGGCGTGAGTTCCATCGTGCGGCCGCGCGCCCGCGGCTCAGGAACGGGATCCCGCCGCGCCGGAGACGCCGCGCAGCGCCGCATCGATGCGGCGCAGGATCGAGGCGCTCATCTCGCGACGCATTTCGTTCGCCAGCAGTTCACGCTCGCTGCCGCTGCCGACGGAGTCGCTGGCCGGCGCGATGTAGTCGCGCGACAGCTCCACGGCCTGCTGCGGCACCATCACGCTGCCGTCGGCCTTGCGCAGGCGAAAGACGACGGCGTATCGCAGGCTGTATTCCTGGGCACGCCCCTGGACATCGATCGCGATCGGGATGTCGACCCACTTCTCCGACAGCACCTCCAGCCGGGTCGCCTGATCGGTCGTGACGGCGGGCATGGCACCCGCGCGTTCCAGCGCACGCGCCAGCGCGGAGGCCAGCGGACTGTAGGGATCCTGCGCGGTCACCGCGACGGGACCGAGGTCGGTCGGAAGCTCCAGTGCGTTGCGCAGATGGAAGCCGCAACCGGCGGTGGACAGGGCGAGCAGGAGGCCGAAGGCGATGCGGAGTCTGGTCATGGGCGGAGTCTGAGGGAGGGGCGCGCGGGGGGCAAGCCGACCGGCGGGGACGCAGCCCCTCGGAGGCATGCGGCCCGCCGGGTGCATGCGGCGTTCACCCAGCCACGATGTTCACGATCTTGCCGGGCACGACGATGATCTTCTTCACCGCCATGCCTTCCATGAACCTGAGCACGTTCGGCTCGGCCAGGGCCAGCGCTTCGATCTCGTCCTTCGGCGTCTGCACGCCAATGTCTATCGTGCCGCGCAGCTTGCCGTTGACCTGCACCGCCAGCGTCACCGCGTCGCGCACCAGAGCGGCGGGATCGGCCTGCGGGAACGGCACGTCCTCGAGCAGCGTCTCGGCGTTGCCCAGCACCTGCCACAGCCGGTGGCAGATGTGCGGGGTCACCGGGTTCAGCAGCAGGACCATGGTCTGCAGGGTCTCGTGGCGCACGGCGCGGCCCTGCTCGCTCATGTCGTCGAACTTCGAGACGTGGTTGAGCAGTTCCATCAGCGCGGCGATCGCGGTGTTGAAGCTGTAGCGGCGACCGTAGTCGTCGCCGACCTTCTGGATCGCCTCGTGCAGCTGGCGACGCATCGTCTTCTGCGCGGCGTTCAGCGCGGCGACGTCGACCTCCGGATGATCCGGCTGCGCGGCATGGGTGGTCACTTCGCGCCAGAAGCGGCGCAGGAAGCGCGACATGCCTTCGACGCCGGCTTCGTTCCATTCGAGCGACTGTTCCGGCGGCGCGGCGAACATCGAGAACAGGCGCACGGTGTCGGCGCCGAAGCGATCGACCATCGCCTGCGGGTCGACGCCGTTGTTCTTCGACTTCGACATCTTCTCGACCGCACCGATCTTCACCGGTGCGCCGTCGGACTTCGACTTCGCGCCGACGATGCGACCCTTGTCGTCGCGCTCGATCTCGACATCGGCCGGATTGATCCAGTCCTTCGAACCATCCGCGTTGTCGCGATAGAACGTCTCCGCGATCACCATGCCCTGGCACAGCAGGTTGACCGCCGGCTCGTCGCTGGCCACCAGGCCTTCGTCGCGCAGCAGCTTGTGGTAGAAGCGGAAGTACAGCAGGTGCAGGATCGCGTGCTCGATGCCGCCGATGTACTGGTCGACCGGCGTCCAGTACTTCGCGCGGTCGTCGACCATGTCGGCCGCGCCCGGCGAGGTGTAGCGCGCGTAGTACCAGCTCGACTCCATGAAGGTGTCGAAGGTGTCGGTCTCGCGCTCGGCCGGGCCGCCGCACTGCGGGCAGGTGGTCTTGCGCCACTCCGGGTCCGCCTTGATCGGCGAGGTCACGGCACCGGCGGCGAAGGCGTCCTGGACATCCTCAGGCAGCAGCACCGGCAGCTGATCCTCGGGCACCGGGACTGCGTCGCACTTGGGACAGTAGATCACCGGGATCGGGCAGCCCCAGTAGCGCTGGCGGCTCACGCCCCAGTCGCGCAGGCGGAAGTTGACCTTGCGCGCGCCCTTGCCCTCGGCCTCGAAGCGGGCGGCCAGCGCCGCGAAGGCGCCGTCGTAGTCCAGGCCGTCGTATTCGCCGGAGTTGATCAGCAGGCCGCGCTCGGTGTGCGCGACGCCCTGCTCGATGCGCTCGAAGTATTCGCGCACCACCGCGACCGCGGCGTCGATCTCGACCACGTCGACCGGCGCGTGCGCGCCCAGCGCCACCGCCATCGGATCGTCGTGGTCCTTGAGGTGGGCGGCGATCTCGGCCAGCGCGTCGCGCACCGCCGGGGAAACGATCACCGGCTTCACCGGCAGGCCGTAGGCCTTGGCGAACTCGGCATCGCGCTCATCGTGCGCCGGCACCGCCATCACCGCGCCGGTGCCGTAGCCCATCAGCACGAAGTTGGCGACATAGACCGGCACGTCCTCGCCGGTGACCGGGTGGATCGCCCACAGGCCGGTGGCCATGCCGCGTTTTTCCTGGGTCTCCAGCTCGGCCTCGGACACGCCGCCCTTGCGCAGCTCGGCCAGGAACGCGGCCAGCTCGGGGTTGGACTCGGCGGCCTTGCGCGCCAGCGGATGCTCGCCGGCGATGCTGATGAAGGTCACGCCCATCAGGGTGTCGGGGCGCGTGGTGTAGACGGTGAGCGGCTCGTCCTCGCCGTCGACGCGGAACTGGATCTCGAGGCCTTCGCTGCGGCCGATCCAGTTGCGCTGCATGGTCTTCACCGAATCCGGCCAGCCCGGCAGCGTGTCCAGGCCGTCCAGCAGTTCCTGCGCGTAGGCGGTGATCTTCAGGAACCACTGCGGGATCTCGCGCTTCTCCACGATCGCGCCCGAACGCCAGCCGCGGCCGTCGATCACCTGTTCGTTGGCGAGCACGGTCTGGTCGACCGGGTCCCAGTTCACCACCGAGTTGCGGCGGTAGACCAGGCCCTTCTTCATCAGCCGGGTGAACATGCGCTGCTCGTGGACGTAGTAGTCCGGGCGGCAGGTGGCGAACTCGCGCGACCAGTCGATGGCATAGCCCAGCGACTGCAGCTGGCCGCGCATGTGATCGATGTTGGCGTAGGTCCACGCCGCCGGCGCGGTCTTGTTCTTGATCGCGGCGTTCTCGGCCGGCAGGCCGAAGGCGTCCCAGCCCATCGGCTGCAGCACGTTGTGGCCGGTCATGCGCTTGTAGCGGCTGATCACGTCGCCGATGGTGTAGTTGCGCACGTGGCCCATGTGCAGCGCGCCCGACGGGTACGGCAGCATCGACAGGCAGAAATACTTGGGCTTGTCCGCAAGCTCCGTCACCTCGAAGGCGCGGGTGTCGCGCCAGAACGACTGGGCGGCGGCTTCGATGGACTGGGGCGAATACTGAGCGGACTCAGCGGGCTCGGTGGTGGCGGGCTCGGCGGACACGGCGGTTTCTGGGGGCGTGGAAGAACCGTCAAGACTACCCCAGCCGCCCCCTTCCCCGCCAGAAATCCATCGAAAATCAAATGTATACCCACCACACCGGCGGCCCGCGAACCCCGCGGATCAGCGGATCAGGTCGGCCTGGGTCGAGGCCGTCCCGGTCAGCAGGCCGAAGTGGCCGGTGGCGAACGTCAGGCTGGACGCCTCCCCGGCGATCTGCGAACTGTGCACCCCGCCGACGGTGCAGACACCCGTCGCGCAGACCACCTGGTCGGTCCAGGACTTGATCGAATGCATCCGCGCGCCGAAGCGCTTGCCGGACAGCCCGGACACCAGCGGACTGCCGACCGACAGCCCCCAGTAACCGCAGGTGCTGGTGGCGACGTTGAACGGATAGCTGCCGCAGCTCCACAACCCCCGGAACGCACCGGCGATACCGACGAAGCTGTCGACGTAGCCGCGCGCCGCGATGCGGTCGATCACCCGAGCCGACAATGTGGCGCCCATCGAGTGGCCGATCACGTCGATCTTCCCCGTGCACGACAGCGCGATCGCATCGACGATCGCGTTCTCGACCGGGGTTTCCTCGCTGCCGCTGTGGTCGTTGCAGGCCGCGCAGGTCTTGCTTCCCCAGTTCGGCCGGAAGATCTGCGAGGCCGCATAGCCGCGCCGCTGCAGCTCGGCGACGGTATTGTCGAAATCGGCGGGCTTCCCGGTATTGCCGTGCACAAGCACCACGTTGTCGACGCAGGCCGCGCGCACGGCGCCGATCGACAGGAACAGCATGCACACCGCCACCGCGCACATCGCGAAACGCTTCATGGTCCACTCCCTGGCCGGCGCCCGTGGCCGGATGACGCGATCCTGCGCCGCCGCCTTGCCGTGCGGAATTGGACGATGGGGCATCGTGCGCCGCAGCAATCCGGAGCGCTGCATCGTCAGCCCGCGAAGACGGTCTCAGGGGTCGATCACGATGGGCGTGCCGGTGGGCACCAGCGACCAGACTTCTTCCATCTGCTTGTCCATCAGCGCGATGCAGCCGTCGGTCCAGTCGCGCCAGTAGCCGGGCGGCGTGCCGCCATGGATCACGATGTCGCCGCCCGGATCGACGCCGCGCGCACGCGCCTGCGCGCGATCGGCGGCATTGGGATACGAGATGCGCAGCGACAGGTGGAACGCGCTCTTCGGATTGCGGTAGGTGATCGTGTAGCGCCCCTCCGGCGTGCGCTCGTCGCCCTGCTGGCGCTTGTGGCCGCGCGGCTGGTCGCCGAGGCGGATGCTGTAGCTGCGGATGACCTTGCCGTCGCGCAGCAGGTCCATGCGTCGCTGGTGCTTGACCACATGGATTTCGTCGGCGCGCTGCGACGCAGGCGCGAGCGGCGGTGGCCACGCGGCCCATGCCGGCATCGTCATCATGCTGGCCATCAGCAGCAGCGGCATGCGCGTGCGCCAGGGCAGCACGAGGACAGCCGCACGATGGAAGGAAGACAGCCTGGATATCGCAGTCATGGCGCGCTCCGCAGGGGCGTAGGCGCGAGCATAAGACGGATGATGCAGATGCTGCACATCGCGTTGCACGGAAGCGATCAAGTCACGCAACGAAGATGTCGCCCAACGAGCGCACCGCTCAACGAACGCACCGCTCAACGAAAAGGCCCCGCCGAAGCGGGGCCTGGGGTCTTGCGCACCGCCTGGCGTCAGGCGACGGGAGTCACGCCAGCGGCCTGCGCGCCCTTCGGACCGGTCGTCACGTCGTAGCTGACGCGCTGACCTTCCTGCAGGCTGCGGAAGCCCTTGGCGTTGATCGCAGAAAAGTGCACGAACACATCGGCACTGCCATCTTCGGGGGCAATAAAGCCAAATCCCTTGGCGTCGTTGAACCACTTCACTGTTCCGTACGGCATATTCCTAATGACCTCGAATGGGATGCGGTGGCGTGCGTTCTCGCAACTCCTGCGTGCGCACGGGGGCGAGTATGCCTGAGCGCCCGCGCCGCGCAAGTAGAGGCGCGTCGAACTGCGACCAACGGCGCCATCACCTGCAGGCATATGAATCCCCGCCAACGCAGGCGTATGGATCAATCCGCGGAAAGCAGCGAGGACAACAGCGGCCCGAGACCGGCGCTCGCCGCCTCCACGTTCGCCAGCACGTCCTGCAGCGTGATCTGCTCGTCGGGATCCGGTCCGGCGCCGGCTGCCCAGTTCGCGACGATCGCGAGGCACGCATACTCCAGGCCCAGTTCGCGCGCCAGGCCCGCTTCGGGCATGCCGGTCATGCCGACCAGGTCGCAGCCGTCGCGGCGCATCCGCGCGATTTCCGCCCTGGTTTCGAGGCGCGGTCCCTGTGTCGCGCCATAGCAGCCACCATCGACCACGGCGACGTTCGCGCGCGCCGCCGCAGCGAGGATTTCCCCGCGAAAACAAGGCGTATACGGATCGCCGAAGTCGACGTGCAACACCTCGGTCCCGGGCTCTTCGCACAGCGTCGAGATCCGTCCCCAGGTGTAGTCGATGAGCTGGTCCGGGCAGCCGAGGACGCGCGGACCGAAGCGCTCGGTGATGCCGCCGACCGTGTTGAGCGCGAGCACGCGGGTGGCGCCGATCGCCTTCAGCGCGGCGAGGTTGGCGCGGTAATTGACCTTGTGCGGCGGCACCGAATGGCCTTCGCCATGCCGTGCAAGAAATGCAACACGCCTGTTCGCGAATGTGCCGATACGCACGGGTCCGGACGGCACCCCGTAAGACGTGACAGGTTGATGCGTCACCACATCCTGCAGATCGGCAAGCTTGTACAGGCCCGTGCCGCCGATGATCGCCAATGCGATGGCTTGATCGTGCTGGGCGGATTCGATCGACATGCTCAATCCTTCAGTGCGTAGATCGCAGGCAGGTTGCGGCCCTGCTCGCGGTAATCCATGCCGTAGCCGAAGACGTAGCGATCCGGCACCTCGACGCCGATGTAGTCGGCCTCGATGCCGTCGACGCGGCGGTCGTGCAGCTTCACCGCGAGCACGGCGACGCGCACGTCGGCGGCACCCTGGTCCTCGCACCAGCGCTTCACCGCGAGCAGCGTGTGGCCTTCGTCGAGGATGTCGTCGGCGAGCAGCACGCGACGGCTGCGCATCGGCGTCGCCGGACGATGCAGCCACGCGAGTCCCGAACCGGAGGTGTTGCCGCGATAGCGCGTGGCATGCAGATAATCGAATTCCAGGTCGAGGCCGCGTTCGCCGAGCGCGAACGCGAGCTGCGCCGCGAACGGCATGCCGCCGTGCATGATCGTGACGAACAGCGGCGCCTGCGCGTCGTTCGCGTAGTCCGGCGCAATGCGCTCGGCCATGCGCGCGACCGCCGCATCGAGCGTCGCGCGATCATGGATCACGTCGGCGGTCGGCAAGACCTGCGCCAGGGTCGGCGCGGTCACGCCAGCGGCTCCACGTCGGCGGCGAGGTCGGCCTGCGCGCGCGCGTAGCGCGCATCCGCCAGCAGCGGTCCCCAGGCGTGCTCGCCGCGGCCCATCAGGCTGGCGCAGATGTCCTGTTTCAGTACACGTCCCTTCACCGCGTCGAGCGATTCCTCGACCAGTTCCGGATGGCAGACCAGGACCACGTCGCAACCGGCATCCAGGTGCGCATCGATGCGCTGCTTGATGCCGCCTGCGGAGAACGCGGCAGCCATGCCGATGTCGTCGGAGAAGACCACGCCGCGGAAACCCATCTCCTGGCGCAGGATGGTCTCGATCCAGAACGGCGAATAGCCTGCGGGTTCCGGTGCGACCTGCGGATAGGTCACGTGCGCCAGCATCACCGCCTCGGCGTTCGCGGCGATGCCGGCGGCGAACGGCACCAGATCGGTCGCGCGCAGTTCGTCGAGCGTGCGGTTGTCGACCGCAACGTCGAAGTGCGTGTCCTCGCGCACGGTGCCGTGGCCCGGGAAATGCTTGATCGTCGCGGCCATGCCGGCGGCGTGCATGCCGCGCACGTAGGCGCGGGTGAACTCGGAGACGATCTCCGGCTCGGTCGAGAAGGCGCGGTTGCCGATCGCGAGATTGCCGCGGCCGAGGTCGACCACCGGCGCGAAGCTCAGGTCGACGCCCGTGGCGCGCACTTCGCTGGCCATCAGCCACGCGTGTTCTTCGGCCAGCGCCAGCGCGCGCGCGGCGTCGCGGGCGTACAGGCGGCCGAAGGCTTCCAGCGGCGGCAGCGCGCTGTAGCCTTCCTGGAAACGCTGCACGCGACCGCCTTCCTGGTCGACGCAGAGCAGTTGCGGACGCGCGGCGGCCTCGCGGATGGCGGCGGACAGCTCCGCGACCTGGGTCTTCGAGACGAAATTGCGCTTGAACAGGATCACGCCGGCGCAGGCGTCGTGCTGCAGCCAGTCGCGCTCCTGCGCGGTGAGTTCGGTACCGGCGACGCCGATTACGAGCATGGGGAGGATTCTCTTGGGTGAAGGTCGACCCCGTTCCGTCCGCGGAAGGGGCCACTGCAGCGGGACCGGCCGGCGCCGGCTTGCGCGTCCACCGTCACGGGCCCGCCCCCGTTCCGGCCACGACACCTCCGTGTGCCGCCGATCATCCGGCGCGCACCACCGGCGGCGGCGCCTCGGCGCCTGCGCGCTCGGCATCGCTCCAGCGCGAATACGGACGCGAGGCCAGCGCGAGATTGTAGTAACGCGAGGCGTCGGTGACTTCGGCCCCGAGCCAGTCGGGACGCTCGAACGCCTCGTCCGCCGAGGACAGCTCGATCTCGGCCACCACCAGGCCGGCGTTGTCGCCGAGGAATTCGTCGACTTCCCACAGGTGGTCGCCGTGTTCGACCAGGTGACGGCGCTTGTCGATCAATCCACCGACGCACAGCGCCAGCAGCGCGCGCGCATCCTCGACCGGAATGACGTAGTCGAATTCCTGGCGGGTATGCCCCAGCTCGCGGGATTTCAGGTTCAGCCGGGCCTCGTCGCCCTCCAGGCGCACGCGGACCGAGGCGCGCTGCGCGCCGCTGTCCATCGACGCCTGGTCGTTCAGGTAGCCCTGTGCCATCGGCACCACGCGATGGGCCTGGGCGCGCCAGCGGTCGTTGACCACCAGGAATTTGCGTTCGATTTCGACGGCCACGCTCGGTTTGCGTCCTGTCCTGCATCCGGGCCGACTATTCTAGAACTTCCGCGCGCCTCTCCTGCACGAAACCGACGATTTCGACGCCGTTCGCCCCGCTGCGCCGCCGGTCGGGCCACCCGGGCGACACCCGCAGGCCCCATCGCCGCGCCTCGCGCTCGCGTGCTAGCATGAAAACGGTTGCCTGGCATTAGCGAATTCTTAACATTCTCGGCCCGCCAGACGATACCGACGAACGCCGATCGTCCACCACAACCAGGACACATGCCATGCGCAGCGAGACCCCCAAGGACCGCGCCGACGCTTCCGTGCCGCACGGTGCGGCGAGCACCCACGACAACCGCGAACGCGGCGATTCCATGGCCATGGACCTGCTCGATACGCCGGGCGGAGATGGCTCCAGCGACGGCCTGGGATTCGACAACGGCGGCGACGGCGGCACGATGCTGCTGCCCCACGAGCGCAAGCTGCCGATCGCCGAGCAGCGCCGGATCATCGCGGCGCGGAAGCACCACGACGACGGGATCGACGAAGACGACAGTCTGGCGATGGGCGGGCGACGCGGCCGCGGCCGCCGGCGTGCGCAGGCCGACGGCGCGCACGAGCGCGGGCATCGGCACGGCCACGGTGCGCCTCGCGCAGAGCGGGGGCATCCGGGCGGCGATGACGTCCGGGTCCGGACGGATGGCGAGGCAGACGCGGGCAAGGCCAGCGGTGGCGGCAGTGCGCGCGGCCCGGTCGAGAAGAACGAAGACACAGGCGCATCGGGCTCGGGTGGCGGCGGCGGGACGCGGGTCGAGCGCGACGGCGAGGCCCCGGTGGACACCGCGATCGACCGCAAGGCGCCTGCTGCGACCACGCGCGACACGGTGCGACTGGACGACCCCGCGCATCCGCACGCCCCGCTCTATGGCGCCGCGCTCAAGGCCGTGGCCGATCTGACGCCTCCGCAGGCCGCGATCGGCCCGGCGGAGCAGGCGAATGTCGCCGCCGCGCTGACCGCGCGCATCGCCGCTGATCCGGCCTTCGCGCAGCACGTCGGGGATCCGTCGCAGCTGTCGTTCGGCGTCGGCCAGAACGGCGAGCGCCTGTTCGCGATCAACCATCCGGTGCCCGAGGCGCCGAATGCGGTGCACGTCAGCGTGGACCTGCAACAGGCCCGGGCGTTGTCGGTCGAGACGAGCAGTCACCAGGTCGAGATCGCCGCCGCGACCCCGGGTCCCGTGCACGCGCAGGCCGTCGAGGCGCAGGCCATGGAAGCGCAGGTCCGCGAACACGCACCACGCCAGGCCTGAGCGGCCGCGCGCGTCGACGGTCCTTACTTCGGTTCGAACACCGCGATCGATTCGACGTGCGCGGTGTGCGGGAACATGTCCATCACACCGGCGGACACGAGCTTCCAGCCGCATTCGTTGACCAGGTAACCGGCATCGCGCGCCAGCGAGCCGGGATGGCAGCTGACGTAGACGATCCGCTTCAGCCCCTTCAGCGGCAGCTGCTTCAGCACGCCGTCCGCGCCGGAACGCGGCGGATCCAGCAGCAGGCGATCGAAACCGGCCTTCATCCACGCATGCCCGGACAGGTCCTGCGCCAGGTCCGCGGCGTGGAACTGCACATTGCCCAGCGCGTTGTGCGTGGCGTTCTCGCGGGCACGCGCCACCAGCCCGGCCTCGCCTTCCACGCCCACGACCTCGCGCGCAACGCGCGCGAGCGGCAGGGTGAAATTGCCGAGGCCGCAGAACAGGTCGAGCACGCGATCCTCGGCCTGCACGTCGAGCAGCTCCAGCGTGCGCGCGATCATTTTCTGGTTCAGGCCGGCGTTGACCTGGATGAAATCCAGCGGCCGGAACTTCAGCTCGACGTTCCATTGCGGCAGGGCGAACGACAGCGGCGCCTGCTCCGGCCACAGCGGATGCACCGAATCGATGCCGCCGGGCTGCAGGAAGATCGCGAAATCGTGCGCCTTCGCAAAGGCGACCAGCGCCTCGCGGTCGCGCTCGCCCAGGGGGTGGAGATGGCGGAACACCAGCGCGACCGTGGCGTCGCCGGCGATGAATTCGATCTGCGGGATGTCGCGGCGCGCGTCCATGCCGTCGACCAGGGCCGAGATCGCGCCGAGCTTCATGCCGATCTGCGGAATGACCGTGTGGCATTCGCCGAGATCGGCGACGAAGCGCGGATCCGCCTCGCGGAACCCGACCAGGGTCTTGTCCTTCTTCTCGACGCGACGCACCGACAGCCGGCCCTTGCGGCGATAGCCCCAGGCCGCGTCGGTGAGCGGCGGGAGCAGCGTGCCCGGCTGCACGTGGCCGATGCGCTGCAGGTTGTCGAGCAGCACCTGCTGCTTGTAGAGGATCTGCCGGTCCTCGGCGAGGTGCTGCAGCACGCAGCCGCCGCAGGTGCCGAAATGCGGGCAGCGCGCATCGACGCGATCCGGCGAGGCGCTCAGCACCTCGACCGTGGCGGCCTCGTCGAAATGGCGCGACTTCGCGGTCTGCTTCGCCATCACCCGCTCGCCCGGCAGCGCGCCGGCCACGAAGATCGCCTTGCCGGCATGCGCCGAGCCCTCGGGCCAGCGGGCCACGCCACGGCCGTCATGGCTCAGGTCGAGGATGTCGATCGGGAACGGGGTCTGGTCGATGCGGTTGCGGGCCACGGGCGGGATCTGCGAGCTGGCGAGCCGGCGATTGTCTCATGTCCGAACGCGACGACGCCCGCCGGAGGGCGGGCGCCGCGGTGACAGGAATGGGAACGGAATCCGCTTATTTCTGCTTCCACGCCCCGCCGCGCTGGTACCACCAGCCGGACTTCGCGCTGTCGACCCACTGCTTCGCGAACACGCTGCGGATCTGGCCTTCCCATTCCGGATGGCCGTTGGCGACGGCGATCTCGCGGTAGACCGCCTTGCGGTCGCGGTTCTCGTCGGCGACCGCGTTGTTTACAGGCACGCGGTCCTTGAGCTGCAGCGCGGCGGCGTCGCGGACCACGACCAGACCATCCTCGGTGAAGCCGAGCGCGCCGGAGTCGAAGTGCGGGCGCAGGGCGCTGTCGAAACGCTGCTCCATGCGCGCCTGGATCGCGGTGATCGCCGGGGTCTTGATGTTGAAGTCGGGCTGCGACTGTGCGTGGGCCGGGGCGATGCCGATGAGCATCAGCGGATCGAAGCGCGGCAGCGCCATCGCCATGCCACCGCCGCCATTGCCGCCTTCGGGCTTGGCCGGCTGCGCGGCCTGGTCGAGCACCTTCTCGACGAACTCCTTGGCGGCCTCGCGGGCTTCCGCTGCGGGGAAATACACGTTGATGGTGACGCAGGCGGTCAGCGCGAGCGCGGCGACGGTGGATGCACCCAGCAAACGAAACATCTTGGTTCTCCTGATGATGGCGCTGCGGTCGCAGCGTTGCCCGGACGATGGGCGGCGGGTCATTCCACCACCGGCTTGAGGTCGCCGCTGCCGACCGCCTGCAGGCGTTCGACGAGGGTCGGCCAGTCCACCCGACGGTTGAAGCCCACCACGTTCAGGCGCGGAACCCCCGAACCTTCGACGATAGTAAATCCACCGGCGCCTGAACCGGAACCGCCCTCCAGGCCGGACATGTCGCAGACCTGGTTGCGCAGGCGACAGGCGATGCCGATGCGCCGATAGCCGAAGTCGTCGAACAGGCCGATGAGCTTGCCCTGCAGGCTGGTCACGAACGAGGCGTCGCCGACGCTGGAAATGTTCTGCACCGCGCGCTGGCTGATCCGCTGCTTCACGCCGCGCCGGGGCTGCGTGTGCAGATCGGCGTCGAAGGCGGTGGCGGTCCAGTCGACGAGCCGGAGTCCGTCGATGCGACCGTCGAGGCGGCCGCTGATGCTGCCGAAGTCGAAGACCTCGGTGACCGCGAGCAGGTCGAGGTCGTCGAGGGTGAGGTCGGCCGACAGCGTGGGCGCGACGCCGAACGGACGCTCCATCGCCAGCGACGCGACCCGCACGCGGCCATCGAAGACATCCGTCTCCAGGCCGCCTTCGAACACCAGCCGGTCGTCGGCATAGCGCGCGTCCGGGATTCGCCCGGCCAGCGTGCCGCGGAAGGCCGGCAGGCCGAGGCTTTTCGCCAGCGTGCCGAGATCGAGATCCTCGACGTCCAGCGCGAATCCGGCCTGCGTGGGCCGGTCGCCGATCGGCGGCTGGAGGCGGAAGCGTTCGAAGCGCAGCGCGCCGCCGGCCAACGGGACCGACGCCGGTTCGCGCAGCTCGACCGCGCCATCGGCGCTGCGCAGCGGCAGGCCGACGGCACCGAAGTCCAGACCGTAGAGCCGGCCGCCACGCCAGCCGATCAGCCCCTCGACCGGCGCATCGGTCGAAAAGCGCAGGTCGCCTTCGATGCCCTCGAACGCGAAACGGCCCTCGGGTTCGACCACCGCGACATCGTCGAAGTGCGCATCGACACCGCGCAGCGCACCGGCATCGAGTCGCACCCGGGCCTGCAGCGCGCCACCGAGCCGCAGCTTGCCCAGGCCGAAGCTGCCCAGCCAGGCCGACAGGTAGCGTTCGGCCACCGGCGAGAGGTCGTCGCTGTCCAGCGCAAGATCGAGCGTGCGCAGGGCACCGTCGGGCGCGACGCCGGCATGGCCATCGATGCGCAGGCTGCTGCCGTCGTCCCAGCGCAGCGTGGGCAGGCGCCAGCCGCCGGCATCGCCGATGGCGGACACGCGCAGGCCGATCGGCGTCGGTGGCAGCGCGACGTAGGCACCGGCGGCGAGCAGTTCGCCGCCCTGCAGCGCGCCGTCGAGGTCGATGCGCGTGCTCGTCTCGGCGAAACGCATGTCCAGCGCGAACCGGCCGCCGAGGTTGTCGGCGGCGATGCTGGCGTCGGCGGTTTCGAGCCCGACACCGCGCAGGTTCAGCGGCCCGGCGACGCGCACCGGCCCCTTGGCCGGCGCGGACACCACGAGGCGGGCATCGCCCTGGCCCCGGGTCAGGCGCGCATCGGACCAGGCCTGCGCGAGCAGCGCCTGGGTCCAGGCCAGCGGCACGCGGGTCAGATCGATGCGGGTGTCGTCGGGCGCCGCAGCCTGGCGCCGGACATCGATGCGGGATTCGCCGCGCACGAGCCAGGCATCGGTATGCGCCACGCCCAGGTCGATGCCGAAGCGCAGGGCGGGCCCGCGCCCGGCGCGCAGGTCGCCCTCGCAGCGCCATGCGCCGTCGGCGGTGCGGGTGAGCGGGCAGCGCCAGTCGAGATCGCGGAAGTCGTAACCGAGCGATGGCGCGACGAGGTGCCCGACGCGCAGCTGCAGGTGGCCCGAGGCGGCGTCCTTCGGCCAGACCAGGCGCACCTGCACGCGTTCGAGCGTGGCCAGCCCGGTGCCGATGCGCTGGATCGTCGCGGTCGCGGTGCGCGCCTGGGCCGCCGGTGCGATCAGCACGGCGAGCAGCAGGCACACCCCGATGAACCAGCGCCATTTAAGCCATCCAGAGGCGGACCGAGTGGAGCAGTTGGGTAAGATGCGGCGCGACATGGACGCCAGAGTAATCGAAGCGCAATGAATGCCGATCCCGCCCTGCCCCGCCTCCTGCTGCTGGAGGACGACCCGGTCAGCGCCGCCTTCCTCGCCACCGCGCTGGAAGCCCTGCCCGCGCGTGTGGACATCACCGCGTCGCTGGCCGAGGCCGAGCCGCTGCGCGATGCCGACCATACGCTGTGGCTGTTCGACGCCAACCTGCCCGACGGCACCGGCGGCGGACTGCTGGCGCGCTGGCGGGCGCAGGGCCTGGCGACGCCCGCGCTCGCGCATACCGCCGATCCGCGTCAGGAAGAACACGATGCGCTGATCGCGGCCGGTTTCGCCGACGTGCTGCGGAAGCCGCTGTCCGTGGCGCAGCTGCAGGAGGCGGTGAAACGGGCACTCGATGGCGTCGCGACCTGCGAGGCACTGAAGCACGGCGTGCAAGAGGAGGACACGACCTGCACGGCGTCCCCGATCTGGGACGATGCCGCCGCGCTTCGCGCGCTCAACGGCAATGCATCGATCGTCGCCGCGATGCGCGACCTGTTCCTCGGCGAACTCCCCGCGGTACGCGTGCGAATCGCCGATGCGTTCGCGCGTGCCGATGCCGATGCGATGCGCGCGGAGCTGCACAAGCTGCAGGCGTCCTGTGGTTTCGTCGGCGCGACGCGGGTGCTCGCGGCGGTGATGGCGCTGCGCGAGGCACCGATGTCGCGTGAAGCGTTCGCGGGATTCGAGGATGCGGTGGAAGGCACGATGCGCGCAGCAATCGCGTGAAATCCTTGCCCCTACCCCAGCCCTCCCCCGCTCGCGGGGGAGGGAGCGAAGCGCGTCGCTTCAACAGATCACTCAATCGTTCGTTTGCGCGTCCTCCCCCGCGTCGCGGGGGAGGGCCGGAGTGAGGGCAACTCCGTCGCGGGACGCGGATGCATTCGCATCGCCGCCACGCGGCAAGGCCGCGATCAATTCCCATGACTTGAGCCCGCGTCCGCCGAGATGGTGCAGCAGCAGCACGCGCATCACGCGACGCAGGCCGGGCATGTCCTCGGCACAGGGTTCGGTGTCGGCGCCGAGGTCGAGCAGCGCGCGCCCGGTGGCGGTTTCGCTGCGCCCGGCGCGGCCGGCGTCGCCGAGCATGCGGCGCGGGCCGTGTTCGGCATCGAGCACGTAGCGCGCGGCCGGATCGATGTCGCGGCCGTCGCCGTCGCAATCCCAGGCGAACCCGACGCCCAGCGCCTCCAGCAGGTCGCGCTCGAAGCGGCGCAGCGTCCACGCCAGCGAGAGATCGCTCAGCGCCAGGCGCGCGCGGGTTTCACCGTAGATCGCGTACAGCTCGCCGTGGCCGTCGTGGCGCGGCGCGAGGCGGAGCATGAGCTCGTTGAGATAGAAACCCGCCAGCATCGCCTCGCCCTGCAGGCGCGGCGCCTCGTCGATGGCTTCCGCGCTGGACAGCTGCGCGAGTTCGCCGCGCTGCACGCCGTCGAAGCGGATGTGCTGCAGCGGCTGCAGCGCCGCGCGCAGCACATGCTTCTTCGGCCCCTGCACGCCGCGCGCCACCAGGCCGACGCGGCCGTGCTCGCGGCTCAGCACCTCGACCAGCAGGCTGGTCTCGCGCCAGGCGCGGGCGTGGAGGACGAAGGCGGGTTCGGCGGCGTAGCGGATCATGCGGCGCGCACGGAACGCTCGTTCCGACTCAGTCGCTGTACCCGAACGCCTTCAGCGCCGCTTCGTCGTCGGACCAGCCTTCGCGCACGCGGACCCAGGTTTCGAGGAAGACCTTGCAGCCGAACATGCGTTCCATCTGCTGGCGAGACTTGGTGCCGATCTCGCGCAGGCGGGCGCCGCCCTTGCCGATGACGATGGCCTTCTGGCTTTCGCGCTCGACGAAGATCACCGCGCCGATGCGGTACATCGGCTCCGGGGGGGCGCCCTTGCGCTTGGACATCTCTTCCTCGAAGCGTTCGATCTCCACCGTGGTCGCATACGGGAGCTCGGCGCCGAGCTGGCGCATCAGCTGTTCGCGGACCAGTTCGCCGGCGAGGAAGCGCTGGCTCTTGTCGGTGATCTCGTCCTCGCCGTACAGCGCCTCCTGCTCCGGCAGCAGGCCGAGCACGGTCTTCACCAGCGGCTGCAGGCCGCTGCGCTTGAGCGCGGAGACCGGATGCAGGCTGGCGAATTCGCGGCCTTCGTTCACTGTCTGCAGGAACGGCAGCAGCTCGGTCTTGTCGGGGTAGCGGTCGACCTGGTTCACGACCAGGACGACCGGGATGCCGGCGCCCTTGAGCGTGTCGTAGGCCAGGGTGTCCTCGTCGCTCCACTGCCCGGCGCGGATCACCAGCAGCGCGGCGTCGACGCCTTCCAGCGCACCGCGCGCGGCGCGATTCATCATCCGATGCATGGCCGAGGCCGTGGCCTTGCCCTTGTCGGCGTGGATGCCGGGGGTGTCGACCAGCACCAGCTGGCCTTCCGGGAAGGTGGCGATGCCCAGCATGCGGTGCCGGGTGGTCTGCGGTCGGGGCGAGACGATGCTGACCTTGGTGCCGACGAGGGCGTTGATCAGGGTGGACTTGCCGACGTTGGGTCGGCCGAGGACGGCGACATGGCCGGCGCGGTAAGGGGATTCGCTCATCGGGGGATTGTACCGGGACCGGATGCGCCGGCAGCGGCGGATGTCGGCGGGGGGCGATCCGGGGCGACGTGCGGCGTCGCCGTGCCCGGTCGAGATGCAGGATGGATCAGGCGCCGAGCGCGTCCAGTACCGCCTCGGCGGCGAGCTGTTCAGCGGCGCGCCGGGAGCCGGCTTCGCCCTGCCGGCGCAGGTCGCGGTCGACGAGCGCGCATTCGGCGACGAAGACCTTGGCGTGCTCCTCCCCGCTCTCGGAGAGCAGGGAGTAGACCGGCAGCGGCCACTGGCGGGCCTGCAGCCATTCCTGCAGGCGGGTCTTGGCGTCCTTGCCGAGCTTGTGCGGCGGAGGCAGGGCGTCGATGGCCTCGGCGAACCAGGGCAGCACCACGGCGCGGCAGGTCTCGAAACCGGCGTCGAGGTAGATCGCGGCGACCAGGGCTTCGAAGGCGTCGGCGAGGATGGAGTCGCGGCGGTGGCCGCCGGATTTCATCTCGCCCGGGCCGAGCACGATGCGCGTGCCCAGGTCCAGCCTGCGCGCCAGCGCGGCGAGCGACGACTCGCGGACGAGTTCGGCGCGGGCGCGGGTGAGTTCGCCTTCGACCGCGCGCGGCCAGCGCGTGTAGAGGGCCTCGGCGACGATGGCGCCGACCAGGGCATCGCCGAGGAATTCCAGGCGTTCGTTGTGCGCGGGAGCCGCGCTGCGGTGGGTGAGCGCGCGCTGCAGCAGCGCCGGGTCGCGGAACGCATGCCCGAAGGCATGCCCGGCGTTCGCGACAGGGGAACCGCTCACCTCGGTCGCGCGATCAGAGCGGTGCGGATCCGGCGCCACCGGACAGCGGCTGCTCGGCGCTGAACTTGCCGACGGCATCCAGGTTGTAGAACAGCGGCACGCGAACTTCGTAGTTGACGTAGATGGTCTGGCCGCCGCCCTTGTTCTCGATCTTCACGTGCTCGTTCTTCACGTTTTCCGAGTAGTTGATGTACAGGCGCTTGAAGAATTTTTCCTTGATCTGCGCCGGCTGCTCGTAGGCGATGCCGGCCTCGTTGGCCAGGCCCTTCAGCGCGCTCTTGACCTCGAAGTACTCCCGGTACATGGGGAAGAGCTTCATGAGGATGAAGAGGAAGAACCCCACCACCGCCGCGGTGACGAGGAAGCTGATCAGGGTCATACCGCTCTGGTGACGTCGCATGGTTTCGAACTCCCCAATGGCACTGGACGATGTGGTGGTGGACGCACCCGGCCGGGCGCCGCCCGGTCAGGGAATGTCGTTGCCGATCCGGGACGTGTCGAAGCTGTTGCGGCAGAACCAGCCGCTGCAGTTCAACCAGACCAGGAAGGCCTTGCCGCGGAGCCTGTCCTCCGGAAGCATGCCCCAGAATCTACCATCTTCGCTGCGGTCGCGATTGTCGCCGATCACGAGATAGTGACCCGGCGGCACGACCCATTCGCCCTCGCCCTGGTCGACCACCGGCAGGTGGGTGATCTCGAGCACGGCGTGCTCGCGGCCGGGCAGCTTCTCGCGCAGCTCGGTCGCGCCGGTCATCTCCACGCCCGGCCCCTTGCCGACGTATTCGCCGACCGGGGTGTACTCCAGGGTCTTGCCGTTGAGGCTGAGCTGGTTGTCGCGGTAGCTGACGGTGTCGCCGGGCAGGCCGATCACGCGCTTGATGTAGTCCAGCCCGGTGTTCGGGTCGTCGGGACCGCGGCCGGGGTAGCGGAACACCACCACGTCGCCGCGCTCGGGCTGGCCGACCTCGATCACCTTCTGGTTGGTGACCGGCAGGCGCAGGCCGTAGGCGTACTTGTTGACCAGGATGAAGTCGCCGATCAGCAGGGTCGGCATCATCGAGCTGGACGGGATGCGGAAGGGCTCGGCGACGAAGCTGCGCAGGATCAGCACCACCGCCAGCACCGGGAAGAAGGCGCGGGCGTAGTCCACCACGACCGGTTCCGAGGCCTCGTCGAGCAGGCCGTCGGCCTTCGCGCGACGCTTGGCGAAGATCAGCTTGTCGAGCAGCCAGATGACACCGGACAGCAGGGTCAGCGTGACCAGGAGGATTTCGAACCAGACCATGGGACTTCCTTCGGAACGGGATCGGGGATGGAGAGCACGCGGGCGTCGCGGGAGTGAATCGCAGGACTTACTTGCTGTCCACCTGCAGCACGGCCAGGAAGGCTTCCTGCGGGATCTCCACGCGGCCGACCTGCTTCATGCGCTTCTTGCCTTCCTTCTGCTTCTCCAGCAGCTTGCGCTTGCGGCTGACGTCGCCGCCGTAGCACTTGGCCAGCACGTTCTTGCGCAGCGCCTTGACCGTGCTGCGCGAGATGATCTGCGAACCGATCGCGGCCTGGATGGCGACGTCGAACATCTGCCGCGGGATCAGGTCCTTCATCTTCTCGCACAGCTCGCGGCCGCGACGGTCGGCGTGGCTGCGGTGGACGATGATCGACAGCGCGTCGACGCGATCGCCGTTGATCAGCGTATCCACGCGCACGAACGGGCCGGCGTCGAAGCGGAGGAAGTGGTAGTCCAGCGAGGCGTAGCCGCGCGAGACCGACTTGAGCTTGTCGAAGAAGTCGAGCACGACCTCGGCCATCGGCAGCTCGTAGCTGATCTGCACCTGGTTGCCCATGTAGGTGATGCCGATCTGCGATCC
The DNA here is from genome assembly GCA_005502915.1 of Lysobacteraceae bacterium 2PB. Lineage (GTDB taxonomy): Bacteria > Pseudomonadota > Gammaproteobacteria > Xanthomonadales > Xanthomonadaceae > Lysobacter_I. The sequence goes on from SCMT01000005.1 coordinate 175,455, forward strand.
GCGCTTCTCCTCGCACAGCGTGATGCAGTTGCCGACGTAGTCCGGCGGCGTGAGGATGTTGGCGCGGATGATCGGCTCGCGGATCTCGTCGACGTGGTTCACCGGCGGCAGCTTGGCCGGGTTGTCGAGCGACATCACGCTGCCGTCGGTCTTGAGCACCTCGTAGACCACGGTCGGCGCGGTGGTGATGAGGTTGAGGTCGTACTCGCGCTCCAGGCGCTCCTGCACGATCTCCATGTGCAGCATGCCGAGGAAGCCGCAGCGGAAGCCGAAGCCCATCGCCTCGGAGCTCTCGGGCTCGAAGCGCAGCGCGGCGTCGTTGAGCTGCAGCTTCTCCAGCGCCTCGCGCAGGTCCGGGTAGTCCTCGGCGTCGACCGGGAACAGGCCGGCGAACACGCGCGGCTGCATTTCCTGGAAGCCCGGCAGCGGGTGCGGGGCCGGGTCCTGGTTGCGGGTCAGGGTGTCGCCGACCGGCGCGCCGTGGACGTCCTTGATGCTGGCGGTGACCCAGCCCACCTCGCCGGCGCCGAGCTTCGGCAGCACCCTGCGCTTGGGAGTGAACACGCCGACGTTCTCGACCTGGTGGGCGCGGCCGGTGGACATCACCAGCAGCTTGTCGCCGGGCTTGATCTCGCCCTGCATCACGCGCACCAGCGACACCACGCCGAGGTAGTTGTCGAACCAGGAGTCGATGATCAGCGCCTGCAGCTTGTCGGTATCGCGCGGCTTCGGCGGCGGGATGCGGTGGACGATGGCCTCGAGCACGTCGACGATGTTCAGGCCGGTCTTGGCGCTGATCGCGACGGCGTCGGTGGCGTCGATGCCGATGACCGCTTCGATCTCGCTCTTGGCGCGTTCGATGTCGGCGGTGGGCAGGTCGATCTTGTTGAGGATCGGCACGACTTCCAGGCCCTGCTCCACGGCGGTGTAGCAGTTGGCGACGGACTGGGCCTCGACGCCCTGCGCGGCGTCCACCACCAGCAGCGCGCCTTCGCAGGCGGCCAGCGAGCGGCTGACTTCGTAGCTGAAGTCGACGTGGCCGGGGGTGTCGATGAAGTTGAGGAAGTAGGTCTCGCCGTCCTTCGCCTTGTACGGCAGGGAGACGGACTGGGCCTTGATCGTGATGCCGCGTTCGCGCTCGATCGGGTTGGAGTCGAGCACCTGCGCTTCCATCTCGCGGGCCTCGAGGCCGCCGCAGAGCTGGATGATGCGGTCGGCCAGGGTCGATTTGCCGTGGTCGACGTGGGCGATGATGGAGAAGTTGCGGATGTTCCGCATGGAGTCGGTCATGGTCGTCGGCGGCGGCCGTCGGCGGCCTTGAGGGGAAAACGACGGATTATCGCACACCCCCGGGGATTCCCCGCCGGCGTCGGCCGAACGGCGGCACCGGAACGACATCGCCCGGCCGGCGGGGCCGGACCGGGCGATGTCGTAGCACCAGGCGGGGCGCCTGGGCGCTTACTTGCGCTCCTCCAGCGGGCTGACCGCGACGAAGGACGTGGCGCCGCCGCGACGGATGAGCAGCATCACGGTCTGGTCGGGGCGGAACTTCGCCAGCTCGCGGTCCATGGCGGCGACGCTGCCCACCGGCGTGGTGCCGACGCGCAGGACGATGTCGCCCGGGCGCAGGTTGGCGGCACGCGCGGCCTTGCCTTCGATCCGGGCCAAGCCGACGCCCTCGCCCGGGCGCAGGCCCAGGCTGCGGCGATCATCGGCATCCAGGTCCTGGCCGATCAGGCCGAGCTTGTTGCCCGAGGCCGCCTCGGCGGGCTTGCCATTGTCGCCCGCGACAGTCGGTGCCGGGCCGTCGCCCTCGTCGAGACGGGTCAGGGTGACCTTGCGTTCGATGGGCTTGCCGGCGCGCAGGATCGAGAGCGTGACCGAGGTGCCCGGCGCCCGGCTGCCGATCGCCGGCGGCAGGTCGCTGAAGTCGTTGATCTGCACGCCGTCGACCGCACGGATGACGTCGCCCGGTTCGATGCCGGCCTTCTCCGCCGGGCTGCCCGGACGGACTTCGTTGACCAGGGCGCCACGGGTGTCGGGCAGGTCGAAGCCCTTGGCGGTGTCCGCCGTGACCGTGCCGACCACCGCACCCAGCTGCGCGCGCTCGACCTTGCCGCGGGTCTTGATCTGGTCGGTGACGTTCATCGCCACGTCCATGGGAATGGCGAAGCTCACGCCCATGTAGCCGCCGGAATTGCTGAAGATCTGCGAGTTGATGCCGACCACCTCGCCGCGCGTGTTGAGCAGCGGGCCGCCGGAATTACCACGATTGATCGCCACGTCGGTCTGGATGAAGGGCACGTAGCGCTGCTCGCCGCCGGTGCTGCGACCGATGGCGCTGACGATGCCGGCGGTGACCGAATGCTCCAGACCGAAGGGCGAGCCGATCGCGACCACCCACTGCCCGGGCTTGAGCTTCTTCGAGTCGCCGGTGCGCAGGAACGGCAGGCCGCTGGCGGTCACCTTGAGCACGGCCACGTCGGACTGCGCATCGCTGCCGACCAGCTTGGCCTCGAATTCGCGGCGGTCGGCCAGGCGCACGCGGATCTTGTCGGCGCGGTCGACGACGTGGTGGTTGGTGAGCACGTAACCATCGGCCGAGATCAGGAAGCCGCTGCCCTGCGAGGCGCTCTGCGGGCCGGCCATTTCGTCCTCATCGTCCGGCCCCTGGCCACGACCACCGCCCGGGCCGCCGGGGAAAGGCGTATCCGGGCCGAAGAAGCGGCGGAAGAATTCGGGGATCTGGTCTTCGGGAATCTGCTGCGGGCCGCGGCCGCGCATCATCGGGCTGCGCGCCGAACCGGTGGCGACGATGCTGACCACCGCCGGGCCGACGTGGTCGACGAGCTGGGTGAAGTCCGGCAGCCCGGTGACGAGCTGCGGGGCGGCAGCGGGCTCGGCGGCGACCTGTCCCGCAACGGGCGGCACGACAGGCGAGCGGGCGGTGATCGGCACCACCACCGTGGCGGTCGCGGTGGCGGCGGCGGTGGCCGCGACGAGCGTGAGGGTACGGAGCGACGATTTCATCGGGCGTGAGGTCCTCGACAAAGACGGAAAGGAGAATGCGGGGGCGTCGTGTGCGGGGCGACCGACGGCGGGCGGACGCGCCGCCATGCCGATCGCCACGACCGGTGCCGGGAGGCACCGGACGGGTGTCTCAGCGCCTGCGGCCGGCCTGCTCGGCCTGCGAGGCATCGATCAGGGGCACGAAGTCGGGCTGGAACGGCGAGCGGCGCGTGGTTTCGATCGGATAGGTGACCATCACCTCGTCCGACTGCGATGCGCCCGGCACCAGCGCGCGGGGCCAGGATTTCGAGGCCTGCACCGGGGACGATGCCGGCGCTGCGGCGCGCTGAGCATCGACGGCGGCGTAGGTCTGCACCGGCGCGTCGGCGGCGGCAGGAGACGCCGCGCCCTGGCGCGCACGGGACGTGCTGTGCGCCGGGGAGGAAGCGGCGGAAGCCAGCGCGGCGCGCTCGGAGGTCCGCTCGGACATGGCGCGCGAGGCGGCCATGACCCTCGGCTTGGTGTCGCGGCGCTGCTCGGAGACGGCGGCGGCAGCGACGACGGTCGCGGCGGCCACGACCCCGGCAGTGCCCGGCGCCAGGCCGGGGGCGGGTTCGGGCGCGGACGGCAGCTGCGGGGCCGGCGCCGGAAGCGGCAGCGCGGTGGCAGCGGGCGACGTGGCCCCGGCAATCTGCAGGTCGCCGGCGGCCGGTGCGTCGAGGCGCGTGCCGAACAGTGCGGCCAGCGCGACCGAGGCGGCCAGCGCGGCGCCACCGCCCCAGTAGAGGAAGGACCGTCCGCCCCGGGCGACACGGATCGGCGCGACCTCGGCTTCGGCGATGTCGTTGGCGATCGCACGGCCGACGCGCTGGGCGAAGTCGGCAGGCAGTGCGCGGCCGGCGCCGCCGCGCATGGCGTCGCCGTAGAACTGCCAGCGCTGCCAGCAGTCGGCGAGTTCGTCATCGTGTTCCATGCGCCGCAGCAGGAAGCGGGATTCGTCCGCGGACAGCGCGTCGTCCATCATCGCGGACAGTCGCTCGCGGTGGAATTCCCGGCCCTGGGCGTCTTGCTTCGTGTCGGTGTCGTGCATTCCGGTCATGGTGGTTCGATGTCGGAGAGGGGGGCTTGCGTCGAGTTGCGGTGTCGAAGTGCGGTGAAGCGTGCGGAACCTGTTGGAGCGGAACCTGTTGGAATCTGTCGGCGCCTGCCGGGCGCGCGGCCGGCGAAGGTCAGCGGATCGCGCGTTCGCGCTCGCGCGGCGCATCCATGAGCGGGCGCAGGCGTGCGTCGATGGCGTCGCGGGCGCGGAAGATGCGCGAGCGCACCGTGCCGATCGGACATTGCATGCGCTGGGCGATCTCCTCGTAACTCATGCCCTCCACCTCTCTGAGCGTGATCGCGGCGCGAAGTTCCTCGGGCAGCGCGTCGACCGCGCTCATCACGGTCTGCTCCATCTCCTGGCGCATCAGTTCGCGCTCGGGCGTGTCGTTGTCGCGCAGGCGCAGCGCGGACTCGAACTGCTCGGCATCGTCGATGTCGATGTCCTCGCCCGGCGGCCGGCGCTTGTGCGCGACCAGGTGGTTCTTGGCGGTGTTCACCGCGATGCGGTGCAGCCAGGTGGAGAACTGGGCGTCCCCGCGAAAATTGCCCAGCGCGCGGTAGGCGCGCAGGAAGGTTTCCTGGGCCACGTCCTGGCATTCGCTCCAGTCGTGGATGTAGCGGCCGATCAGGGCCACGACGCGGTTCTGGTACTTGCGCACCAGCAGGTCGAACGCGGCGCTGTCGCCCCGCTGCACCCGCCGGACCAGTTCGAAGTCCACATTTTCCGATGACGTCATCTCGGCCATGAGGCCGTCTCTCCCGTGGTGGTGACCGCGCCGCCCCTGCCCGGATCGCCTTCGGGGCGCGCCGGGCCAGCAGGATGACCGGTCGTTGGGACCATACACCCCCGGGGAAGTTCCCGGCGAGTGGCGGCGGGGGCCGCCGTGGCTGCAACATCGCCTGATCTGAGGCCGCGCCGCGCCTGCCACAAGGCATGGCGGTTGGCGGGGCGTTCAGATCGGCGCATCCGGGCGGGCAACGTCCCGGCCCGGCCCCGTCATTGACGCGCCGGAAGCCACCCCGGATCATTCATCCATTCTCCAGCGTATGGAACCGAACCCATGACCACAGGATCCTCCCCCCTGCCCGGCCTCGACGGCCTGCGCCTGCGCCACTGGCGGCTGGAACCGCGCCACGATGGCGTGCTGGTGCTGTCGTTCGACCGCGAGGGCGAATCGGTCAACACCTTCAACCAGGACGTGCTGATCGAACTGGGCGCCCTGCTCGAACGCATCGCGCTGGAGCCGCCGAAGGCGCTGGTGCTGCGCTCGGCCAAGGAGAAGGGCTTCATCGCCGGCGCCGACATCAAGGAATTCGAGACCTTCGACCGCAAGGGCACCACCGCCGACGCCATCCGTCGCGGCCAGCAGGTGTTCCAGCGCATCGCCGAGCTGCCCTTCCCCACCGTCGCCGCGATCCACGGTTTCTGCATGGGCGGCGGCACCGAGATCTCGCTGGCCTGCACGTATCGCGTGGCCTCGAACGACCCGTCGACGAAGATCGGCCTGCCCGAGGTGATGCTCGGCATCTTCCCGGGCTGGGGCGGCAGCGCCCGCCTGCCGCAGCTGGTCGGCGCGCCGGCGGCGATGGACATGATGCTGACCGGCCGCGCGCTGTCGGCCTCGGCCGCACGCGGCATCGGCCTGGTCGACAAGGTCGTGGATCCGGTCGGTCTGGTCGAAGCCGCCGCGACCCTGGGCCTAAAGGGCGCCGAGCGCCCGTTCCGGCAGCGCTTCCTCGGCTGGGCGACCAATACCTGGCCGGCGCGCCAGTTCCTCGCGCCGAAGATGGCGCAGATGACCGCGCGCAAGGCGCGCAAGGAACACTACCCGGCGCCGTACGCGCTGATCGAGACCTGGCGCCGCAGCGCCGGCCTGGGCATCCAGCAGCGCCTGGACGCCGAGCGCAAGGCGGTGGTGAGGCTGGCCGGCACGCCGACCGCGCGCAACCTGATCCGCGTGTTCTTCCTGCAGGAACGCCTGAAGGGCCTGGGCGGCAAGACGCATGGCATCGAGCACGTCCACGTGGTCGGCGCCGGCGTGATGGGCGGCGACATCGCCGCGTGGGCGGCCTACAAGGGCTTCCACGTCACGCTGCAGGATCGCGAGCAGCGCTTCATCGACGGCGCCCTGCAGCGCGCGCAGACCCTGTTCGAGAAGCGCGTGAAGGATCCGGCGAAGCGTCCCGACGTCGTGGCTCGACTGGTCGGCGATCTCGACGGCGCGGGCGTGGCGAAGGCCGACCTGCTGATCGAGGCGATCATCGAGAAGCCCGAAGCCAAGCGCGACCTGTACACATCGGTCGAGCCGCGGATGAAGGCCGACGCGATGCTGACCACCAATACTTCCTCGATTCCGCTCACCGAGCTGCGCGAACACATCGCGCGCCCGGCGCAGTTCGCCGGCCTGCACTACTTCAACCCGGTGGCGCAGATGCCGCTGGTGGAGATCATCCACCACGACGGCATGTCGCCCGAGGTCGAGAAGCGCCTGGCCGCGTTCTGCCGCGCCATCGACAAGCTGCCGGTGCCGGTCGCCGGTTCGCCGGGTTTCCTCGTGAACCGCCTGCTCTTCCCGTACATGCTCGAAGCGCTGACTGCGTACAGCGAAGGCATCCCCGGTCCGGTGATCGACAAGGCCGCGACGAAGTTCGGCATGCCGATGGGCCCGGTCGAACTGGTCGACACCGTCGGCCTGGACGTCGCCGCCGGCGTGGGCGCGGAACTCGCGCCCTTCCTCGGCCTGGAGATTCCCGCCGCGCTCGCCGCGCCGCCGGAAGCCGGCAAGCGCGGCAAGAAGGACGGTCAGGGCCTGTACCGCTGGGAGAACGGCAAGCCGCAGAAGCCGCAGGTGCCGGCCGATTACAAGGCACCCGACGACCTCGAAGACCGCCTGATCCTGCCCTTCCTCAACGAAGCAGTGTCGGCGCTGCACGAAGGCGTGGTCGCCGATGCCGAACTGCTCGATGCCGGCGTGATCTTCGGCACCGGCTTCGCGCCCTTCCGCGGCGGCCCGATCCAGTACATCCGCGACACCGGCGTCGATGTGCTGCTGGGCAGGCTCAAGGCGCTGGAAGCGAAGTACGGCCAGCGCTTCGCGCCGCGCCCGGGCTGGGACAACAAGGCGCTGAAGAACACCTGACACGCCCACTGATCCCACGACTTCCGGACATCGGGCCAGACACAGGCGCGCGTCTGCTTTTGCCCCCTTTGCAAAGGGGGCGGCGGTCGCGCAGCGTCCGCGGGGGATTTGGGGCCTTGCCGATCAAGGATTTCGACACGCCGGGCCGTCCGTCGTGCTCCCGCAAATCCCCCCGCCGCGCTGCGCGCGCCGGCCCCCTTTGTCAAAGGGGGCGATCCTGCCTGTGCCGAGTCTGCCGGCCCGGGTGGATCGAGACCCGGGCCCGGTCATCCGGGACTTCCGGCATACGCCCCAGGCGCGCACGGGCCGCCAGAATCGGGAGTTTGTCCGCTTCGAGACCCGGGAGAGGGGTCCGGCGGCGTCCACTTCCCGGGGAACATGTTCGTGGGCATTCCAGTGTCGTTGCGTCCCGTCGTCCTGCATGGACTGATCTTCTCGACCCTCGCGATGGTGGTGTGCGCATTCGCGCCCGGTGCCGCCGCGCAGGCCCTGCGCCAGACCAAGGCGCCCTTCGAGGACAAGTTCCGCCAGCTCGAAGGCGAGGACTGGCCCACGCCGACCGATTACCGCAACGCCGCCGGCGCGCCGGGTCACCGCTACTGGCAGCAGAAGGTCGACTACGACATCCAGGCCCGCCTCGACGAAGCCGCGCGCACGGTGAGCGGCAAGGCGCGCATCACCTATCGCAACCAGTCGCCCGACGCCCTGCCCTACCTCTGGCTGCTGCTCGACCAGAACCACTACAAGCGCGATTCGCTGGCCGAGCTCAGCCGCACGGTGAACGGCGAGACCATCAGCCTGGGCGAAGTGCGCCGCGCCAGGCGCTACCAGACCTGGGAAGGTGGCTTCGAGATCCGCGCCGTCCGCGACACCAGCGGCCGCGCGCTGCCGTTCACCGTCGTCGACAGCCTGCTGCGCATCGACCTGGGCACGCCGGTCGCCGCGAACGGCGGCACGGTCGCGTTCGACATCGAATGGTCGTTCCCGATGGCCGAGAACCGCGTGGTCGGCGGACGCAGCGGCTACGAGTGCTTCACCGACCCGGGCCAGGACGGCAACTGCATCTTCCAGGGCGCGCAGTGGTTCCCGCGTCTGGCGGTGTATTCCGATTACGAGGGCTGGCACAACAAGGCCTTCCTCGGTTCCGGGGAATTCACCCTGGAATTCGGCGACTACCGCGTCGCCCTGACCGTGCCGGCCGACCACATCGTCGCCAGCACCGGCGCGCTGGAGAACGCCGACCGCGTGCTCAGCGCGGCGCAGCGCGAACGCCTGCAGCGCGCGCGCGACGCGAAGGAACCGGTGTACGTGGTCACCCCCGACGAAGCGCTCGCGGCGGAGCAGACGAAGGCCAAGGGCGAGAAGACCTGGGTGTTCGAAGCGAAGAACGTGCGCGATTTCGCGTGGTCGTCCTCGCGCAAGTTCGTCTGGGACGCGCTGGGCGTGCGCCAGGACTCGGCCGAACAGCCGCTGGTCATGGCGATGTCGTTCTATCCCAAGGAAGCGCGCCCGCTGTGGGACGCGTATTCGACCAAAGCGATCGCGCACACGCTGAAGGTGTACTCGCACTTCACCTTCCCGTATCCCTACCCGACCGCGCAGTCGGTGAACGGGCCGGTCGGCGGCATGGAATACCCGATGATCACCTTCAACGGCCCGCGCCCGGTGAAGGACAGGAAGACCGGCAACCTCACCTACACCGAGCGCGCGAAATACGGCCTGATCGGCGTGGTCATCCACGAGATCGGCCACATCTACTTCCCGATGATCGTCAATTCCGACGAGCGCCAGTGGACCTGGATGGACGAGGGCCTGAACACCTTCCTGCAGTTCCAGGCCGAGAAGCTGTGGGATGCGGACTACCCCTCGCGGCGCGGCGAGCCCAAGGACATCGTCGAGTACATGGTCTCGCAGGACCAGGTGCCGCTGATGACCCAGTCCGACTCGCTGCTGCAGTTCGGCGCGAACGGCTACAGCAAGCCGGCGACCGCGCTGGTGATCCTGCGCGAGACGGTGATGGGCCGCGAGCTGTTCGACCGCGCCTTCCGCGAGTATTCGCAGCGCTGGTACATGAAGCACCCGACGCCCTACGACTTCTTCCGCACGATGGAGGAATCCTCGGGCATCGACCTCGACTGGTTCTGGCGCGGCTGGTTCTACACCACCGACCACGTCGACATCGCGCTGGAGAAGGTGGTGCGCCATCGTCTGGACAGCGGCGACCCGGAGAAGGAAATGCGCCAGCGCCGCGAACAGCGCGAGGACGAGCCGAAATCGCTCACCGCGCAGCGCAACGCCGCGACGAAGCCGCTGGGACCGACCGTGGTCGAACGCGACCCGGCCACCCGCGATTTCTACAACCGCACCGACGAATTCACCGTCACCGCCGAAGCGAAACGCAAGGCCGCGCGCGCCCGCGAAGCGCTCAAGCCCGAGGAGCGCGAGGCGCAGGCCACGACCGACAACTTCTACCGCTTCACCTTCGCCAACAAGGGCGGTCTGGTGATGCCGGTGATCCTGAAACTGACCTTCGCCGACGGCAGCGACGGCACCTGGCGCCTGCCTGCCGAGATCTGGCGGCGCAACGCGAAACAGGCGACCTGGGAACTGGTGACCGCGAAGACCGTGATCCGCGCCGAGCTCGACCCGCAGTGGGAAACCGCAGACGCCAACCGCGGCAACAACGTCTTCACCGGCGAGATCGAGACGAAGACGCTGCGCATCGCCAGGCCCGAGGAAACCGAGAACCGCATGAAGGATTCCGACCTCAAGGTCATGCCGGGCTCGCTGGAGACCTTCCCGGTCGCGCCGCCCAAGTCCGACGCGAAGGGGTCGGACGCGAAACCGGCGGGCACGCCGTGATGCGAGGTCTTCGCGGAATCTCCATCGCCCTCGTCTCCGCACTGCTGCTGGCCCTGTCCGCGCCGCTCTCCGCGCATCGCGGCCAGGACGCGCTGACCGTGGTCGAGATCGACGACGCGCGCGGCGAGGTGGTCGCCACCCATCACTTCGCCGCACACGACATCGAGCCCCTGCTGCCCCGCCTCGCGCCCGGCGCCGAGGCCAGCCTCGACGACCCGATGGCGCAGGCGGCACTGACAGCGCACCTTGCCCGGCATTTCACGCTGTCGACCGGCGACGGCGAGATCGCGCTCACCCTCGATGCGCTGCGCCTGCGCGGCGACGACGTGCGCGTGGTCTATCGCGGCCGATTCCCGAGGGCCGCCACCGCGCTCGACCTGCAGTCCACGCTCGGCGCCGACCTCACCGCCGGCAGCAGCCACCAGGTCAACGTGCGACGCAATGGCGTGACCCGGACCCTGGTCTTCGAGGGCGCGGACGACGCCGGCACCGTCGCATTCGCTCCCCTCACCGGAAAGGCCACCGGCGCCGCCGGCCGCTGATCTGCGCGCATAACGGGTTTTGAACATCGGGTCGATATGATCGGCCCGACCCGCGCGCATCGGCACAGGGTCGCAATCCAACGACATCGGGGGGTCGCATGCGTTCGATCGCGTTCGTCACGTCGCTGGCTTTACGGTGCGTCGCGCTGTCCTTCGCGCTGGCCGGCGCGTCCCCGACCGCGCACGCGGCCGAGCCCGTCGCCTCCGTCGAGCAGCTCGACATCACCCGCTACGCCGGGGAATGGCACGAGATCGCGCGGCTGCCGCTGTTCTACCAGCGCAAGTGCAAAAGCGAGATCACCGCGCAGTACACCCTGCGCGACGACGGCCTGATCGGCGTGCGCAACCGCTGCCGCGACGAGGACGGCGAACTCGACGAGGTCGAAGGCGTCGCCCGCCAGGTCGCCGATCATCCGGGCCGTCTCGAAGTGCGTTTCGCGCCTGACTGGCTGTCCTGGCTGCCGCTGACCTGGGCGGACTACTGGGTGATCGCGCTCGACCCGGACTACCAATGGGCGATGGTCGGCGAACCCGGCCACGAATATCTCTGGATTCTCTCGCGCACGCCGGACATGCCGCGCGCGCGCTTCGAGGCACTCAAGGCCCGCGCCATCGAGATGGGCTACGACCTCGACGCCCTGATCGTCAGCGCCCCCTTGCGCTGAGTGGCGGCTGACCCGCCTTGCGCAGGCTGCGCCGCGATGCGCACGCGGCGACTAGAGCGTGTTATGCACTTTTTCGTGCGCCGCGAAGGTCGTCCGGGGGCGTGAGCCAAGGCGCGCGCCGCCGCCAAGGCTGGCCGCCTTGGCAAGGTGCGCAACGCCGGATCGCGCCCCCAGACGGCCTTACCTCCGGGTTGCGCCCCTGTGGCGCCGATCCTGCGGCCCGTGGCTGGCCTTGGCCACCAGCCAAGGACTGCGCCACGGAACCTTGTCTCGGCGCCACAGGCTGCGCAACGCGGCATACGAAAAAGTGCATAACACGCTCTAGTATTGTCGCTCCACGACACACCCCGCCTTTCCTGGAGCGCCCCATGCGGTCACGCCGGTTCCCGCACATCCACTTCCTCGCCCTGACCACCCTCGCCCTGCTGCTCGCCGGCTGCGCGAGCGGCCCGATCAAGCGGGTGTCCGAGCCCACCGCCAGCATCCAGCAGCTCAGCGTCGGCGCCGACGGGCAATGGACGGTCGACCTGCGCCTGCAGAACTTCAGCAACGTGCCGATGCGCTTCGACCAGGTCGCGCTCAAGCTGCGCACCGGCGACGAGGCCGCCGGCGAACTCAAGGCTTCGCCCGCACTCACCGTCGGCCCGGAATCGGTCGACACCCTGTCGATCAAGCTCACTCCCAGCGCACCCGCACGCCTGCTGATCGCCGGCACGCTCGCCGACCGCCGCAGCCTGTCGTACAAGCTCGAAGGCACGGTCACCGCCGCAGCGGAAGACCGCAAGCCGCGCGAGTACGACATCAAGCGCGACAGCGCGCTCAGCCCCGTGCCCGGCCTGCCGGGCGTGATGCGTTGATGCACCGCAGCATTTCCGCAAGCGGAGCGTTTGCTCCAATTCCGGCGCCCATCATCGGCGCCAGTCCATCCACACCGGATCCGCAGTCGCCATGAACACCTACAAAGCTCCGCTCGCCGACATCCGTTTCGCGCTGTACGACGTGCTCGACAGCGAGGCCTTGTTCGCACGCCTGGGCTTCGCCGACGCCAGCCGCGAGCTGGTCGACGCGATCCTCGACGAAAGCGCGCGCTTCACCGAAACGGTGATCGCACCGCTCAACCGCGTCGGCGACGAACATGGCTGCACGCTCGACAAGGCCACCGGCCGCGTGACCACGCCGCCGGGCTTCCGCGAGGCCTACCAGCAATTCGCCGAGAACGGCTGGGCCGGCCTGGTTTCCCCGATCGAATACGGCGGCCAGGGCCTGCCGCATACCGCCGGCGTGCCGGTGAAGGAAATGATCGACGCCGCCAACCTGGCCTGGGGCAACTTCCCGCTGCTCTCGCACGGCGCCACCGAGGCCCTGCTGCACCACGGCGAGGACTGGCAGAAGGAAGCCTTCCTCAAGCCGATCATCGAAGGTCGCTGGACCGGCACGATGTGCCTGACCGAGCCGCACTGCGGCAGCGACCTCGGCCTGCTCAAGACCCGCGCCGTCCCCAACGACGACGGCACCTATTCGATCACCGGCACCAAGATCTTCATCACCGCCGGCGACCACGATTTCACCGACAACATCATCCACCTCGTGCTCGCCCGCCTGCCCGACGCGCCGGCCGGCAGCAAGGGCATCTCGATGTTCATCGTGCCCAAGATCAAGGTGAACGCCGACGGCTCGCTGGGCGAGCCCAACGCCGTGCAGTGCGGCGCACTGGAACACAAGATGGGCATCCACGCGTCCGCGACCTGCGTGATGAACTTCGACGGTGCGGTCGGTACCCTCATCGGCCAGCCGCACAAGGGCCTGATGGCGATGTTCACGATGATGAACACCGCCCGCCTCGCGGTCGGCCTGCAGGGCCTGGGCCTGTCCGACCGCGCGTACCAGAACGCGCTGCGCTACGCGCGCGACCGCCTGCAGATGCGCGCGCTGTCCGGCGCGAAGTTCCCCGACAAGGCCGCCGACCCGATCATCGTCCACCCCGACGTCCGCCGCATGCTGCTGACCCAGAAGGCGCTGATCGAAGGCGGCCGCCTGCTCGGCTACCACGCCGCGTCGCTGATCGATGTCGCGAGCCACGACCCCGATGCCGAGGCGCGCAAGCGCGCCGACGACCTGATCGGTTTCCTCACGCCCATCGTGAAGGCCTGCCTCACCGAGTGGTCGATCGAGTGCACCTATCACGCCCAGCAGTGCTTCGGCGGCCACGGCTACATCCAGGAATGGGGCATGGAGCAGCTGGCGCGCGATGCGCGCATCACCACGATCTACGAAGGCACCACCGGCATCCAGGCGCTGGACCTGATGGGCCGCAAGATCATGCAGCAGCAGGGCGCGGGCCTGCGCGTGTTCCTCGGCATGATCGGCGAGTTCTGCAGCGCGCACGCCGACGATGCGTCGCTGGCCGAGTTCATCGGCCCGCTGCGCGAGATCGCGCAGGAATGGCAGCAATTGACGATGCAGGTCGGCCAGCGCGCGATGGGCGATGCCGACGAGCTCGGCGCCGCCGCATGGGATTACCTCTTCTATTCCGGCTACGCCGCCCTCGCGTACTGGTGGGCGCGCGCGGTCGCCGCCGCCGATGCCTCGTCGCATCCGCAGTCGATGAAGAATGCCAAGCGCGAGACCGCCCGCTTCTACTTCACGCGCCTGCTGCCGCGCACGCGCACGCATGCCGCCGCGATCGCCAGCGGCGCCGCGCCGCTGATGGCGCTCGACGCCGACGCCTTCGATTGATCGGCTGAACGCGGCCTCCGGGGCGGCGGCCTGCGGCCTCCGCCCTCGCTGCGGTGCATCGACAAATCGTCACGAAAAGGGTATATGCTCGGCTTCCATATGGAGGCCGACACACCCACGTTGCGCCTGCTCCATCAGGGCGCGTCCCAGACCGGGACTCCGCACCGGGTCGATGATCGCAACGATCGTCCCCCGGCCCTCACCGTCGTCGCCGACAACGGTGACGCAGCGCCTCAAGCTTCCGGCCAGCATGCACATGGCGCCGTCCCCGCGCGGCTCGACAGCGTGCGCCTGCTCTCGCTCGATGCGCATGGCCGCGTGCTCGACTGGATCAGCTGGCAGGACGCCGCCTGCCTCTATGCGCGCGATGCCGTGTCGTGGACGCTCGGCGAGCCCTGCCTCAGCGTGCATGGCGGCATCTGCCGCAGCAGCGGCGAACGCAGCGTGCTCGAACTGCACCCGATCATCGCCTCGCGCGGCCAGGCACGCGCGCATGCGCTCGATCCCACGCCCGCGTTGACCAACACCGCGCTGTTCGCGCGCGACCAGCACCTCTGCCTCTACTGCGGCAAGCACTACGGCCGCGGCACGCTCACCCGCGACCATGTCGTGCCGATCTCGCGCGGCGGCCGGGACATCTGGGAGAACGTGGTCGCCGCCTGCTTCCACTGCAATTCGCGCAAGGGCGGTCGCACGCCGCAGCAGGCCGGCATGCCGCTGCTCGCGGTCCCGTACCGGCCGAGCTGGATCGAGCACCTGATCCTCAGCAATCGCAACATCTTGGCCGACCAGATGGCCTTCCTGAAGCACCAGTTGCCGAAGAATCCCAGGGGCACTTCGATCGTGACCTGAGCGCTACCGGCATTCGCCGACCAGCGGCATCTGCTGCGATGCACAACACGCCCGGCCTGCGCGCGCAAAGCGAGGCTCGGTTCGCACTTTGCGCTGTGCCGGAAGAGAATGCCGCAAGAAACTGACGCGGAAGGTAAAAAAACGCCCCACCGTGCGCGTTGACGTGGCAAATCCCCTTGGCGACACTCTGAGGTTTACGGCACACAGGCTGCAAATCATGTCGCTCACACTTGGCCTGACAGGGATGGATCAAGCCACCGAAACCGCGCTCAAGGCGGCCTTCAAGGAAGCCGGCGCGCGCGTCGGCCATTGGTCGATGGTCGCGGAGAACGATGCGGACTACGTCATCGTCGACATGGACAGCATGTACGGGCCGATGAGCTGGCTGCGCCTGCATGCTGCGGGCAAGCAGGTGATCGGCCTGACCTCGGCCCCGCGTACCCAGGCGGACTTCCTGCTGAGCCGTCCCTTCGACGCCAGCCAGCTCGCCGGCATCCTCACCGAGATCGGCGGCGAGCCGGCATCGCCTCCCGCCGCCGCACCAGCCCCGGCGCCTGCCCCGGTCGCGGCGCCAGCGCCTGCACCTGCAGTAGTCGCCCCGCCCGTCGCACCGCCTCCGGCTGCACCGGTTGCGGCCGCCCCGACGCCCGTCGCGCCCGCACCCGCTCCGGTGGCACCGCCCGCAGCGCCCGTCGCCGCCGCACCCGCGCCTGCCCCGGTGGCTGCACCCCCAGCCGAGCCCCCGGCCGCCGCACGCAGCACGGCCTTCTCGCACTGGCTGCGCCCCGGCGCCCTGACCGGTCGTGCTCGCTACCGCCATGGCAGCGGCCCCGAGCTGTACATCGACTTTGGCCAGCGCCAGTACTACGGCCCGGCCACGCTCAAGCCCCTGGCCGAGTACTTCTCCGCGACAGTCGGCCTGCGCGATTTCGAACAGCTCGACGACGCCGCCTGGCAGAGCGCTGTCGCATCGCTGGGCGCCGCCCAGTCGCTGACCCGCCTGCAGTGGTACGGCGGCCTGCTCGCCGGCGAAGGCAAGATGCTGCCGGGCTACAGCCCGGACGGCCGCTTCACGCTCAGCAAGTGGCCGGAGACCGAACGCGAATATCCGCGCCACTTCCGCATCGCCACCGCGATGATGAAGGGCCCGTCCACCATCGCCGAAATCGCCGCCGCCAGCAGCGTGCCGGTGGAGGACGTGATCGACTTCATCAACGCCAACCTCACCACCGGGTTCGCCGAACCGGCCAGCGAGGGCGGCGACCCGCCCGCCGACAAGGCCAGCGGCGGCCTGCTCGGCCGACTCCGCGGGCGCTGAGCGCCCGTCCAGACTGCGGATGCACCGGGACATGTCGTCCCGGTCATCCTGCGTTCCTTGCCGCCCTGCGGCGGTCCGGGGACAATACGCGGATGGCCGTCTCCGTCCCCTCCGTTCCCATCGATGGCGCCCGTTATCCGCGCCTGTCCCGCATCCAGTACCCGGCTGACCTGCGCCGGCTCGACGAAAGCGAACTCCGCGCCGTCGCCGATGAACTGCGTGCCTACCTGATCGAATCCGTGGGCAAGAGCGGCGGCCACTTCGGCGCCGGCCTCGGCGTGATCGAACTGACCGTCGCCCTGCACTATCTCTACGACACCCCGAACGACCGCCTGGTCTGGGACGTCGGCCACCAGACCTATCCGCACAAGATCCTCACCGGTCGCCGCGACGTCATCCACTCGGTCAAGCAGAAGGATGGCGTCGCGCCGTTCCCCAAGCGCGAGGAAAGCGAATACGACACGTTCGGCGTCGGCCATTCGTCCACGTCGATCTCCGCCGCGCTGGGGATGGCCATCGCCGCCGCGCGCGCGGGCAGCGACCGCCGCGTGGTCGCGGTGATCGGCGACGGCGCGATGACCGCCGGCATGGCCTACGAAGCGCTGAACCACGCCGGCGGCATGGACGACGAGCCGAACCTGCTGGTCATCCTCAACGACAACCAGATGTCGATCAGCGAGAACGTCGGCGGCCTGACCAAGATGCTCGGCCGCATGACCGGCAGCCGCACGCTCAACGCGATCCGCGAAAGCGGCAAGAAGCTGCTCGGCGACAAGCGCACCAGCAAGTCCGCGCGTTTCGTGCGCCGCTGGGAAGAGCACTGGAAGGGCATGTTCGTGCCGTCCACGCTGTTCGAGGAAATGGGCTTCCACTACACAGGCCCGATCGACGGCCACGATGTCGGCGCGCTCGTGTCGACGCTCAAGCTGCTCAAGACCATGAAGGGTCCGCAGCTGCTGCATGTGATGACGACCAAGGGCAAGGGCTACGATCTCGCCGAAGGCGACCAGATCGGCTACCACGCCGTCTCGCCCTTCGATCCCGAAAAGGGTCTGGTCTCCAAGCCCGGCGCGAAAAAGCCGACCTACACCGATATCTTCAGCGACTGGCTGTGCGACATGGCCGCCGCCGATCCGCTGCTGCTGGGCATCACCCCGGCGATGCGCGAGGGTTCGGGCCTGGTGCGCTTCAGCAAGGAATATCCGGACCGCTATTTCGACGTCGCGATCGCCGAGCAGCATGCGGTGACGCTCGCCGCCGGCATGGCCTGCGAAGGCGCCAAGCCCGTCGTCGCGATCTACTCCACCTTCCTGCAGCGCGCCTACGACCAGCTGGTCCACGATGTCGCCACGCAGAGCCTCGACGTGCTGTTCGCGATCGATCGCGGCGGCGTGGTCGGTCCCGACGGCGCGACGCACGCCGGCAACCTCGACCTCAGCTTCCTGCGCTGCGTGCCGAACATGGTGGTGATGGCGCCTGCCGACGAGAACGAATGCCGGCAGATGCTCACCACCGGCCATCGCTATCCCGGCCCGGCCGCGGTGCGCTATCCGCGCGGCACCGGCCCCGGCACGGCGATCCAGCCCACGCTCGACACCCTGCCCATCGGCAAGGCCGAGCTGCGTCGCCAAGGAGCGCAGAACATGGGCGCGCGCATCGCCCTGCTCGCCTTCGGCGCCGTCGTGCCGGCCGCGCAGCAGGTCGGCGACGCGCTCGACCTCACCGTCGTCAACATGCGCTTCATCCGCCCGCTCGATCGCACGCTGATCCTGGAACTGGCGAAGACCCACGACGGCTTCGTCACCCTGGAAGACAACGTCGTCGCCGGCGGCGCCGGCTCGGGCGTGGCGGAACTGCTCGCCGCCGAAGGCATTGCCCTGCCGATCCTGCACCTGGGCCTGCCCGACGCCTTCCAGCACCACGCCAGCCGCGAGCAGCTGCTCGCCGAGGCCGGACTGGATGTCGACGGCATCCGCGCCGCCGTGCTGCAGCGCTGGCCGGCGCTCGTCGCGCCGCACGCTGCACGCGCAGCGGGGTGATGCCGGTCATCGCGCGGGTCGCTGCAGCCGCCGCGCTGCTCGCACTCGGCGGATTGGCGGGATGGTGGATCGGGCGCAGTGCGCCCAGCGCTTCGCTCGACGTGCCTGCGCCGGCACCGGCCGTCGCAACGCCCGCCTCGCTCCCGCGCGAGGCGCCACCGCTGTCGCTGCCCAACACCCGCGTGCATCCGGTGCCGAACAGCACGACCGGTCGTCGCTACGAAGTCTGGGTCGACCTGCCGCCGTCCTATTTCGAGAGCGACAAGCCCTACCCCGTCGTCTTCACCACCGACGCCGACTACGGCGTCCCGGTGATCCGCAGCCTGCGCCGCCGGATCGGCGCAAAGGGCCGCAATCTCGAAGACTTCGTCCTCGTCGGCCTGTCGTACGGCGTCGGCGAGCAATCGATGCCGAGCAAGCGCCGCGACTACACGCCGACGAACCCCTTCGCGCGGCCCGGTACGCAGGCATCGAACGCCTACAGCCGCAACGATGTCTACGGAGAAGCTGCCGCTTATCGCGACTACATCGAGCGCGACGTGTTTCCATTGATCGCGAAGCACTACCGCGTCGACATGCGGCGCAAGGTCTACGTCGGCCACTCGCTCGGCGGCCTGTTCGGCAGCTACGTGCTGCTGACCAGGCCGGAGATGTTCAGCCACTACATCCTCGGCAGTCCGTCGCTGTGGTTCGACCGGCGCGTGATCTTCGATCTCGAAGCCGAGTACGCCCAGCGCCACCGGGATCTGCAGGCCAAGGTGTTCCTGTCGATCGGCGCCTACGAAACGCGCGGGCCCGATGCGCGCCACATGGGGGCCGACATGGTCGGCGACATGACCCGCTTCGAGCAGGTGCTTCGGTCGCGTCGTTATCCCGGGTTCCGCATCGAATCGGAAATCCTGCCGGACGAAGACCATCTCACCGTGCTCCCGCGCACGATCACCCACGGTCTGCTCTGGGCGCTGCCGGGCACGGGGCCCTATTCCGGCAGCTGAGCGCCTCGCGGCGCCTCAGCCATCAACCCGGCGGATTTCATCAGCGATCAGGCGGGTCAGCGCAGGCGAGTAGACGCCCTGGCGGGCATCGGCGTTCAAGGCATCGCCCAGCGTATCCGCGAATTCCTCCGCGACGCACTGCGGATCGAACACCAGGCCACCGGCAGCCTCCGCCACGTCCGCCGCAAGATGGAAGGCGAGCGGATGCGCGCGGTTGGGAAAATGCAGCTGATGGGCCAGGCCTTCCATGCGCTGCGACAGGGCGCCGTCGAAACGCGCCCGGCTCGGCCCGGGATACATCTCCGCCCAGACCTCGCCCTCGTGATGCACTTCCCAGCACGGGCTGGCTTCGCCGCAGGTGTCCGTGTCGAACCGCATGCCCTCGGGCAAGGCGGGATGCGGCTCGCGGTTGAAGCGCTCGGCGATCTCCCGCGACAGGGTAGGTACCAGCACGATGAGATCAAAACTCATGGGGTTCGCGCTCCAGGGCGTGTCGATTCCAGGATCGACAGCGTAATGCACGCGCCCAGCGGATCAACCCTGCGCGGATCGGAATCGAACCGGGCTGGCGCTCAGGGCTCCTCGATCATGTAGCCCTTGGCCGCCAGGTCCGCCAGATAGCCGTCCGGCGCGAGCAGCTGGCTCACCGGCAGCAGCGCGAACGTGGTCTTGTTGCGCGACATCGCGGCCTCGACGGCCTCCATCCATTTGCGCTGCACGCGCTGTTCGATGTCCGTCATGCCGATCTTGCGGGCGACGGCGTTGCCCGTCATCGCCGCGTTGCAGGCCGACCACTGGGTGTTGCGGGCCTGCAGGTTGCGCATCCCCTCGGTGTCGCCCTGCGCCCATGCGTTCGCACGCTGCGTCATCACGCCCAGATCGCCCTCGATCCGCGCCAGCGTGCGCTCGAAACACCCGGTGTCGTCCAGAGTTTCGCGCTGGAATTCCTTCAGCAGCGCCTTCGGATTCTCGATCTTGATCACGAGTTTCGGGTCGGTCGTCTTCACGTCGTTGCGGCGCGCGATCTTCGTCACCGTCTCGACGACCGCCGAATCCTGGGTGAGCCCGGAGCGCGAGATCGCCTTGGTATACAGCTCCAGCGCCGCGAACAGCGGCCGCCATTCCTCGATGTCCTTGTCGCCGCCGATGTAACGCTGCTTCAGCACCTGCCAGCGCGCGTACTGCTCCGCCGACACCAGCTCGCGCAGGGTCTTGCCATCGGGGTTCTTCCGCGCCTTCATCACCGTCGGCAGCAGCAGGAGGCCCTTGAAGAAGCCGACATCCGCGTCCAGCGTCATGCGCGGCGGCAACAGCAGCTCCTGCGATTCGACCACGCGGCGCTGGACCGTCGCGCTGTCCCAGTCCATGCGCTTGGGCAACGGCGTCAGCAGCCCCAGGATCCACAGCGTGCGATCCCCCCGCGTCACCTTCCACAGCCCCGGCCCCGGCTGCCGGCCGCTGACGACGATCGCGTCCAGGCTCTGCAGCGAGGGATCGTCGACGCTGGTCTTCAACTCCCCCTCCTCGTCGGCCGGCTCCGGCGGCGTCTGCGCCAGGGCCGGCAATGCACAGGTGAGGGCCAGCAGGCAGGCAGCGAACATCGCAAGCGGACGACGGGTCATCGGCAGGTCCATGGAATGGGGGGGGGAACGAAGTGCGAAGTGTCCAACAAAAACCGTGACGCGCGCCGGACTTCCGCCTCCGCGTTCAGCCAATCGTGGGCTTGGTTGGAACGCTCATTGGATACGCGCTCGCATCGCGGGCAGATGCGCCAATGTGTCGTAGCCCGGGTTGAGCGCAGCGAAACCCGGGAGGGGGGAGCCGATGCCTTGCTGGGCATCCCGGATGCGGCCTGCTGCCTGATCCGGGCTACTGGCTACGTATCGGCTGGCGCCTGATCGCACCGCCAGCGCACGCGATCAGGAGGAATCCCGAAAGCAGAAAGAAAATGCGCGATGGCGGTATCGACTGATGTGCCGTGATCGACACGCAGGATAAAACCGTCCGATGCAATCGGCAGGTAAAGAATGAGTTCCATCATCTCGCCTGTCGACAACGTGAAACCGTCGGCCTTCCACGGGCCCAGTCCCTCTTCGACACCTTCGAGCAAAGGGCGTACAAGCTTGGCGGTCACCTCATCCTCATCGATCTCGATGGTCGCGATCTCGTCGCAACGGCCGCTCGGCCAGCGCACACCGCGCTCGGAGGGGTGGAGGGTGACAGGACTGCCGACGCTGGTCATCGCGATTTTCACCAGAACAATCAGTGGGCGACCATCAGGCGTTGATCAATACCCGGGCGCCGGCAATGCCTGCGCCCGGGTGCAGCTTACGTGGCGGGGGCGTCGAGCGGCACCAGTCGATCATCGTCATCGTAGCGCAGGCCGCAGAGCATAGCGGCCATGCCGCGCAGCGCGGCTTGCGGGCTGGCGCCGCTGGCTTCGCACAGGGCGATGAACTGGGGCGGGACTTCGACCAGCAGGACGTTGGACGGCTGGAACTGCGGCTTGGGCTTGGACATGACGGACCTCCGTTTCGCCCGGCGCCCGGAGTGGACGCCGTTGGCGACCCGCACCGCATCGCGCGCAGGCGCGTCAAGGTATGCGTAGTGCGGACCACTGGTCCGCGTCGCCCCGACCTTGACGCGCCGAGCACGGTGCGACACTGGGACGACAACGGTGGGCACCCACTACATGCAAAGCAGTTTTTCTTGATTCCTAGGGCGGATCTTGCAACCTCCGCATGCCGGCAGGACCACCGCTTCGTTCAAATGGCGGGCCCAAGAGTTGCCCTACAGATAAACTCACCCGTCCCTAGGGTGCAGGTAGCTACTCACTGGATGGCAAAGCCATTGGCCAGAACTGAGCAGAAAGGCTCTATGCTGACCTCCCGAGCTGCCATAGGCTCTTGTGAAATCGCAAACGACGCTGGAGGAAGGAGAGGCATGCCCCTGTCATCGACCATGGACCGGATCTTATGACAAGATCATCAGAAGTTGCCATCTAGCATGGCCTGCTATTGACACTTTAGTCTATGAGCTACACACCCTCCTTGCTTAATGGCCATAGAGGTTCATCGTGATTGATGGGTCGGACAATCGGTCGCCAAGCCTTGACGAGATGCTGGACAGACCCCTGCCCCGCTGGGCCAGCGTAGCCGTTGTGTCTCGCATCGCAAGACGCTTCGCGGATGCTTATGCAGATGACGTGCATGAGCCCGCAGGATCCCGCGTAGCTGTTCGAAACGCGGTCGCACTTGCCGAGCAAGCGGCCATCCGAGGTGGGGATGGAGATGTAAGCGATACGTTCGAGATCGACGGCGAGTATTTCGATCATTACGATATCCAGGCACTTGCAATGGCGCTGGCCGGGTACGCGCAGGCCGCGAACAACACACATGCCGATCTATCGCTTGATAAGCATATCGAACCGTTCTGCCGTCGGGGCTGGTCTGCCATAGCGCTAGCACTTATGGCTCTGCAGTGCGCCTTTCCCGAGATCGTATCGGATGCGAACACCCGGAGCATACGAGAAGCAGTCGATTGGAGCGTCAATACCGAGCCGGCAACCAAAGATGCAATTTTCGTAGAATTGGGCCGTACTCATGAGCTAGCACTGCACAACGGTTGGTCCGATGTCTCCCCGGTGATTCCTGCGGATCTGGGCACTCTGTGGCCGGATGGGAGACCAGATGGATGGCCTAGTCCGCGCCTGACGTTTAGGCCGCGCGCCAGGATCATCCGGACCATTGGCGACCGGCTGATCAGCGGCCCAGAAGCAGCAGTAATCGAGCTTGTAAAGAATAGTTACGACGCCGACGCGCGTTCCGTGCACATTACGCTCGTCCCGCCACTGAAGGCAGGTGCCGGCGAAATCGTTTTCTCGGACGATGGGCACGGGATGGCTTTCTCGGACATCCGCGATAAGTGGATGGAACCAGCTACAAGTGATAAGCGCACTCGATCGACCAGTCCTGGTGGCCGGAAACTGCTTGGCTCGAAGGGGATTGGCCGATTTGCAGCTGCGCGTCTTGGCTCGCACCTTCGGCTGGTCTCAACAGCGAGCATTAGCAAAGATTCCAACACAGTCCTTGAGCGAACAACTATCGATGATCTGGACTGGGAGCAGTTCGAGGAAGCCAGGTATCTGGATACGGTGTCGTTCGCCTACCGGACCGAACTGACTGATGAGCCTCCCGGCACGCAGCTTCACATCACGCACCTTCGGGATGACTGGACCGAAACATCCATCAACAGGCTGCACGACGAGCTGCGCCGTCTTGTAAGCCCCATCAACTCGGAGGAAGGTGGGTTCGATATCCATCTTGATCTTTCGAACTGCACGATCGAAAACAGCGGCTTTGATGGCTTTGCCATACTCGGTGTGAGCAATGACCTGATTGACGGTGTAAGACAGGACCCGTGGAAGGTCAGGCCGTTCCCGGTGCTGGATGCAAGCGACTACCTCGTGGATGGCATCTTCGACGAGAACGGCACCTTCGAGGGGACCATGTCGATCCAGCGGGCCGGCGCGGATCCGATCCCGATCTCCCTCCGCGTCCCTCTTGCCGACGGTGAGGATCCCTGTGGAATAGTGGTCGTTCGACTGAGCATCTTCGATCGCGAGGCCGAGACAATTCGCAGTACAGCCCAGAAGGCAGGATTTGGGCATCTCGGCATTCGGGAGGCAAGGAAGATCCTGGACAAGATCGCTGGCATTGCCATCTACCGCGCCGGCTTCCGCATCAGGCCCTACGGCGATGCGGAAAACGACTGGCTCACCCTTGATGCCAAACGCGTCCAGAATCCGTCCTTGAAGATCGGTCGCAACCAAGTGGCCGGCATCGTCAGTGTCGATGACGAAGTGAACTCCAGTCTCGTCGAGCGCAGCAGCCGCGAAGGGCTTGAGGAAAACGGCAGCTTTCGCCGCCTTCAGAACCTGTTGTTGACACTGCTTGCCGAACAGGTCGAACCCAGGCGCCGTAAGTTCAGGATGTCAACAGGTATCGACCGACGGCCGCAGACGAACTTTCGCGAGGTGATGCAAAGCGCCCAGCACGCTTGGGCTGATGCACTCTTGTCGAAGATACCCGCCCCCGAGCGGCAGGAGGCGGAGAAGGTCATCGCGCGCGAAACAGATCGCCTGTCGGACCACGTCAAGGAACTGGAAGAACGGCAGGCCAAGCTCGAAGCCCAAGTGACCCTTGGCCTTATCGTCGGCGAGGTGATGCACCAAGGAAATACGCCCCTGAGCTTCATCGAGAATGAAAGCGTCCGCCTTCAGAAGCAGCTTCCCACGCTCTTCGACGGCACAGAACAGGCAGCAGAAGATCGCGCTGATCTTCCCAGGATCTTCAACGGACTGCGTGCAAGCTCCGCTACGCTTCGTTCCCTATTCAATGCGCTGAGTCCGCTTTCAGGCGCGAAGCGCGGCAAGCCGCAGGATTATCCGGTTGATCGCGTGATCAGCAATATCCAGCTCTTCTTCCGCTCCCGTATCGAGGATATGGGCGTGGAGTTCGATGTCGACCCCGCAGTGCGGGCTATCGTGGCGCATGGATATGAGGCCGATCTCACAACAGCGCTCACCAATCTGGTCGACAACGCGCTGTACTGGCTTGCTCACCGCCGGATCGCATCTCCACGCATCCGCATTAGAGGCACAGAAAATGAACCGGGAAAGGGCTGGATCACTGTCGAGGACAACGGACCTGGAGTTTCACAGGAGTTCGAGGACCAGTTGTTCGACGTCGGCTTCTCCACACGCACTAACGGAACCGGATTGGGGCTGAGCATCGCTCGGGAGGCCATGTTCCGCAGCAACGGCGATCTCGTGTTTATGCCGTCAGACGAAGGCGCAAGGTTCAAATTGACGATTACCACTGCAGACCAATAGGGGGCGACTTGGACACCTGTCATATCCTGATCGTCGAAGACGACACGCTTACCATCGAAGGATGGGAGCGGGACATCCGAGATTTCAATCGGCGCAGCGAGAAGGCGTTCGAGTTCAGACAGTCATTTGCAACGAACAAACGGGAAGCACTGCAAAAACTGTCGCAGCAACGCTTCGACTGTGCGGTGGTGGACCTGCGCCTGCCAAATAGCCCAGATGAGCAAGGAACCGGCGAACCCATCGGCAATGATGTGCTTCATGGAGTATTGCGTGACCTCGGCATTCCGGCCTGGGTGTATAGCGGCTACGAAAGCGAGATCAGCGAGGAGGTCAAAGCATCCAATATCAAGGTCGCACGCAAGGAGGGAGGAGCGACCGCCGCCATCCTTGAAGATTTCGAGAAGCAGGCCGGCCTGATGGATGCGATGGACCAGATGCGGCGCAAGGTGGCGCAGGAGACGTCGCATCTCTTCAACCGTTCGATCTGGCCACGGTGGGAGGAGCGCTGGGCGACGCGCGGGGATCGTGAGTTGATCAAGGGGATCATCATCCGCCAGACCGTGGCACACGTCGCCGAGGCACTGTCACAGGCGCCGGCGCACCATCCCGATGAGTTCTATGTCGTTCCGGCGCTGTATGCAGATCGACTGGAGACAGGCGACATCCTGACGCACGGTGAGGAGATACTGATCGTGCTGACGCCTCGCTGCAACCTGGCCAACAGCAAGTTGCCGACGAAGATCGTGTTTGCGGTGTGCACCCCATGTGAAGCATGGGCCCGATGGCAAATAGATCTAGGCGGTTCCAGCAAGGTCAAGGAGAAGGCCGAGGACGATGTCAGGAAGCACGCGACGCAAGGTCATGCCATTGCTACGCACTTCATGCCACCGCTTGATACACGCGGCCCATGGCTTGTGGATTTCCGAGAGCTTCGCGTCGTCGACAGCAGCAAGGTGACCGAACTATTGCAGCAGCGGATAGCAACCGTCGCACCACAGTTCATTGCCAATCTCGTGCAAAGACATGCTGCATATATTGGACGTATTGGCCAGCCAGAGATCGACGCTAAACTATTGACTGATCTATGCCGAGCCATAACACCCGCACCAGTTCCAGTTAGTGACGGGCCTGCATGATGTGAACGTTTGGAGGCACCAAATCCCTGTCTGTCGCATAGCTCTTTCAACTAGACAAAACCTCCATCAATCGCATGCCTTATCGCTTCCTCAAGCTTGTCTAGGCGAAAGCCCTGGACAGGCTAGGACTTTATAGACATCCAGTCACCCTCCTCAACTTTCATGCCCCTTACCACTGTTCCCTGTCTGAACCATTCCCGCGACTGCTGCAATGAGTGGGCACGTCTCCCAACACCGACGACACCCAGCGGCCGAAATCCATCTACCCACCCAGCCCTATGGCTTTAAATCCAGAAATTTCCTTTGACAGGGCGCCGCACCGCCTGGCATCGTTGCGCCCTTGACCCAGCCCCCCCCTTCTCCCTTGAAACGCGGAAAATCGATCCCCGTTGTAGATATATTTGCCGGCGCTGGAGGCCTAGGAGACGGCTTCGAAGCCTATGCCCGTGGGCAAGACAGGCGGGGCGCCTTCTCAGTCTCACTGTCCGCCGAGATGGACGCCCATGCTGTTCAGACCCTCCGCACCCGGGCCTTCTATCGGAGCTTCTCAGCTACCGAAGTACCCCGAAGCTACTACGACTATGCCGCTGGCCGTCGAGAGCAGCCTTGGACCGAAGTGAAGCGTCCTCGCTAATTCGATCCACTTGGAAGTAGAGTTCCCACCCAAGGAGCTCCACATGAAGAAGTCGCGATTCACGGAAGAACAGATCGTCCGTATCCTCAAGGAGG
>SCMT01000060.1 GCA_005502915.1 Lysobacteraceae bacterium 2PB
TAGGACTTCGGTCCGAAAAGTTTAAGTGAAGAGTTTGATCCTGGCTCAGAGTGAACGCTGGCGGCAGGCCTAACACATGCAAGTCGAACGGCAGCACAGCAGTAGCAATACTGTGGGTGGCGAGTGGCGGACGGGTGAGGAATACATCGGAATCTGCCTAGTCGTGGGGGATAACGTAGGGAAACTTACGCTAATACCGCATACGACCTACGGGTGAAAGCGGGGGATCGCAAGACCTCGCGCGATTAGATGAGCCGATGTCCGATTAGCTAGTTGGCGGGGTAATGGCCCACCAAGGCGACGATCGGTAGCTGGTCTGAGAGGATGATCAGCCACACTGGAACTGAGACACGGTCCAGACTCCTACGGGAGGCAGCAGTGGGGAATATTGGACAATGGGCGCAAGCCTGATCCAGCCATGCCGCGTGGGTGAAGAAGGCCTTCGGGTTGTAAAGCCCTTTTGTCCGGAAAGAAAAGCACTGGATTAATACTTCGGTGTTCTGACGGTACCGGAAGAATAAGCACCGGCTAACTTCGTGCCAGCAGCCGCGGTAATACGAAGGGTGCAAGCGTTACTCGGAATTACTGGGCGTAAAGCGTGCGTAGGTGGTTCGTTAAGTCTGATGTGAAAGCCCTGGGCTCAACCTGGGAATTGCATTGGATACTGGCGGGCTAGAGTGCGGTAGAGGATGGCGGAATTCCCGGTGTAGCAGTGAAATGCGTAGAGATCGGGAGGAACATCTGTGGCGAAGGCGGCCATCTGGACCAGCACTGACACTGAGGCACGAAAGCGTGGGGAGCAAACAGGATTAGATACCCTGGTAGTCCACGCCCTAAACGATGCGAACTGGATGTTGGGTGCAACTAGGCACTCAGTATCGAAGCTAACGCGTTAAGTTCGCCGCCTGGGGAGTACGGTCGCAAGACTGAAACTCAAAGGAATTGACGGGGGCCCGCACAAGCGGTGGAGTATGTGGTTTAATTCGATGCAACGCGAAGAACCTTACCTGGCCTTGACATGCACGGAACTTTCCAGAGATGGATTGGTGCCTTCGGGAACCGTGACACAGGTGCTGCATGGCTGTCGTCAGCTCGTGTCGTGAGATGTTGGGTTAAGTCCCGCAACGAGCGCAACCCTTGTCCCTAGTTGCCAGCACGTAATGGTGGGAACTCTAGGGAGACCGCCGGCGACAAGCCGGAGGAAGGTGGGGATGACGTCAAGTCATCATGGCCCTTACGGCCAGGGCTACACACGTACTACAATGGTGGGGACAGAGGGCTGCAAACTCGCGAGAGTGAGCCAATCCCAGAAACCCCATCTCAGTCCGGATTGGAGTCTGCAACTCGACTCCATGAAGTCGGAATCGCTAGTAATCGCAGATCAGCATTGCTGCGGTGAATACGTTCCCGGGCCTTGTACACACCGCCCGTCACACCATGGGAGTTTGTTGCACCAGAAGCAGGTAGCTTAACCGCAAGGGGGGCGCTTGCCACGGTGTGGCCGATGACTGGGGTGAAGTCGTAACAAGGTAGCCGTATCGGAAGGTGCGGCTGGATCACCTCCTTTAGAGACAGAAGACAGCAAATTGCTTGTCAGACGTCCGCACAAGTGACCTGCATCCAAAGCGTCCCGCCTCACGGCAAGTCCGTGATACAGGCACACGGGGCCATAGCTCAGCTGGGAGAGCACCTGCTTTGCAAGCAGGGGGTCGTCGGTTCGATCCCGACTGGCTCCACCATCTGGCTTAGACGCAACAACGGGTCTGTAGCTCAGGTGGTTAGAGCGCACCCCTGATAAGGGTGAGGTCGGTGGTTCGAGTCCTCCCAGACCCACCATCGCTTTGGATGAAGTCGCGCACACTAAAGATTTGAAATGATTCCGGCGCTGAAGCCGGTATCGTGATCTTTGAAAACTTGGGACGTAACGAGCGTTTGAGACGAATGTCCAGACGTGTCGAAAGAGGCTAAGGCGAAGCATCGCAAGATGCTTTTATTGAAGTTGTAGTTCGTTGTATTCGCGACGAATGACCTCGAGGCGACTTGAGGTTATATGGTCAAGCGAATAAGCGCACACGGTGGATGCCTTGGCGGTCAGAGGCGATGAAAGACGTGGCAGCCTGCGAAAAGCGTCGGGGAGCTGGCAACAAGCATTGATCCGGCGATGTCTGAATGGGGAAACCCACCCTTCGGGGTATCCTGCAGTGAATACATAGCTGCTGGAAGCGAACGCGGTGAACTGAAATATCTAAGTAACCGTAGGAAAAGAAATCAACCGAGATTCCCTCAGTAGCGACGAGCGAACGGGGACTAGCCCAAAAGTCGATTGAGCTTTAACAAAACGCGCCTGGAAAGGCCGGCCATAGAAGGTGATAGCCCTGTATGTGAAAGGGCTCAGTCGATGAAATTGAGTAGGGCGGGGCACGTGAAACCCTGTCTGAACATGGGGGGACCATCCTCCAAGGCTAAATACTACTGACCGACCGATAGTGAACCAGTACCGTGAGGGAAAGGCGAAAAGAACCCTGGTGAAGGGAGTGAAATAGACCCTGAAACCGTGTGCGTACAAGCAGTCGGAGCCCGCAAGGGTGACGGCGTACCTTTTGTATAATGGGTCAGCGACTTACTGTTTGTGGCAAGCTTAACCGTATAGGGGAGGCGAAGGGAAACCGAGTCTGAATAGGGCGCATAGTCGCAGGCAGTAGACCCGAAACCGGGTGATCTAGTCATGCCCAGGGTGAAGGTTGAGTAACATCAACTGGAGGCCCGAACCCACTCCCGTTGCAAAGGTAGGGGATGAGGTGTGATTAGGAGTGAAAAGCTAATCGAACCCGGAGATAGCTGGTTCTCCTCGAAAGCTATTTAGGTAGCGCCTCGCGTGAATCTTCTTGGGGGTAGAGCACTGTTATGGCTAGGGGGTCATTGCGACTTACCAAACCATGGCAAACTCCGAATACCAAGACAGACTGCGCGGGAGACACACGGCGGGTGCTAACGTCCGTCGTGAAAAGGGAAACAACCCAGACCCACAGCTAAGGTCCCAAATTATCGCTAAGTGGGAAACGATGTGGAAAGGCACAGACAGCCAGGAGGTTGGCTTAGAAGCAGCCACCCTTTAAAGAAAGCGTAATAGCTCACTGGTCGAGTCGGTCTGCGCGGAAGATTTAACGGGGCTAAGCGATAAACCGAAGCTTGGGGTGCACACTTTGTGTGCGCGGTAGAGGAGCGTTCCGTAAGCCGTCGAAGGTGGATTGAGAAGTCCGCTGGAGGTATCGGAAGTGCGAATGCTGACATGAGTAACGATAATGCGGGTGAAAAGCCCGCACGCCGAAAGCCCAAGGTTTCCTTGCGCAACGTTAATCGGCGCAGGGTGAGTCGGCCCCTAAGGCGAGGCAGAAATGCGTAGTCGATGGGAAGCTGGTTAATATTCCAGCACCTCGCGTAAGTGCGATGGAGGGACGGAGAAGGTTAAGCAGGCCGGGCGTTGGTTGTCCCGGTGAGAGGGTTGAGGCGGTGCTCTTAGGCAAATCCGGGAGCGCAACGTTGAGACCAAGGACGAGTCCTATCGGACTAAGCTGCTGATATCACGCTTCCAGGAAAAGCTCCTAAGCTTCAGCTTACGCAGACCGTACCGTAATCCGACACAGGTGGGCAGGATGAGAATTCTCAGGCGCTTGAGAGAACTTGGGTGAAGGAACTAGGCAAAATAGCACCGTAACTTCGGGAGAAGGTGCGCCCTCCATGGTGAATAGCTGAGGAGGGCCGCAGTGACCAGGCCGCTGCGACTGTTTATCAAAAACACAGCACTCTGCAAACACGAAAGTGGACGTATAGGGTGTGACGCCTGCCCGGTGCTGGAAGGTTAAGTGATGGGGTCAGCGCAAGCGAAGCTCTTGATCGAAGCCCCAGTAAACGGCGGCCGTAACTATAACGGTCCTAAGGTAGCGAAATTCCTTGTCGGGTAAGTTCCGACCTGCACGAATGGCGTAACGACAGCGGCGCTGTCTCCACCCAAGACTCAGTGAAATTGAAATCGCTGTGAAGATGCAGCGTTCCCGCGGCAAGACGGAAAGACCCCGTGAACCTTTACTATAGCTTTACATTGAACGTTGAGTTCGTCTGTGTAGGATAGGTGGGAGGCTATGAAACCGAGGCGCCAGCTTCGGTGGAGCCATCCTTGAAATACCACCCTGATGTGCTTGACGTTCTAACCTGGGCCCGTAATCCGGGTCGGGGACCATGTATGGTGGGTAGTTTGACTGGGGCGGTCTCCTCCTAAAGAGTAACGGAGGAGCACGAAGGTACGCTCAGCGCGGTCGGACATCGCGCACTGTGTGCAAAGGCATAAGCGTGCTTGACTGCAAGATCGACGGATCAAGCAGGTACGAAAGTAGGTCTTAGTGATCCGGTGGTTCTGTATGGAAGGGCCATCGCTCAACGGATAAAAGGTACTCCGGGGATAACAGGCTGATACCGCCCAAGAGTTCATATCGACGGCGGTGTTTGGCACCTCGATGTCGGCTCATCACATCCTGGGGCTGTAGTCGGTCCCAAGGGTATGGCTGTTCGCCATTTAAAGTGGTACGCGAGCTGGGTTCAGAACGTCGTGAGACAGTTCGGTCCCTATCTGTCGTGGGCGTTGGAGATTTGAGAGGGGCTGCTCCTAGTACGAGAGGACCGGAGTGGACGAACCTCTGGTGTTCCGGTTGTCACGCCAGTGGCACTGCCGGGTAGCTATGTTCGGAAGCGATAACCGCTGAAAGCATCTAAGCGGGAAGCGCGCCTCAAGATGAGATCTCCCGGGACACAAGTCCCCTAAAGGAACCATCAAGACTAGGTGGTTGATAGGCAGGGTGTGTAAGTGGAGCAATCCATTGAGCTAACCTGTACTAATGATCCGTGTGGCTTGACCATATAACCTCAAGTAGCCTTAGGCCTCGACGACACGTCGACCTTCGCCTTACAATCGTTACGTCCCAAGACCCAATGAGAGCGTGAGCGCTGAAGTTCCATCACGGAACCAACGGCGACCCTCCACCCTCTCCCTGGTGACAATAGCTGCGTGGAACCACCCGATCCCATCCCGAACTCGGAAGTGAAACGCGCACGCGCCGATGGTAGTGTGCACTCAGCATGCGAGAGTAGGTCATCGCCAGGGTCTTTATACCG
>SCMT01000061.1 GCA_005502915.1 Lysobacteraceae bacterium 2PB
GCCCCAGACTCCTACCCGTGCTCCAGCACTGCGACTTAACGGGCTGCCGCACTCCGCTCTCCCCCAACAATCTATCGGGGCAAAAGACACAAGGGCCTTCAGGCCCGAGCTCTTGAATGGCGTGCAAAGGCGTAAACAGCTCGGGCCTGAAGGCCCTCCTACAAAAGCGAATGAAAAAGCCCTCCCGCCTTGCGGCGGAAGGGCTTTCGTCTTTCCGGCACGTGAAGATCAGTCGTACTGCGAGGTCTTCACCAGCAGGTGCTTGGCGAACTGGCCGTGCAGGTAACCGATGCCGCGTGCCAGGTGCAGGGTGACGAAGAGCAGCAGCACGCCGAGGAACAGCAGCAGCGGCATGGCGGCATAGCCGAGCGACGATCCCAGCACGCCGTCCTGGATGCCGAGGAACATGAAGCCCTCGAAATCGTGGTTGACCACGGCATCGCCGAACCACACCGCGAACGGCGCGGCGATGAAACCGGCGGCGGTGGTGAGCAGCGTCACCACCAGGGTGAAGTAGATGATGCCCAGCGGCAGCATCAGCAGGAAATACAGCTGCGTCAGCCATGTGCGCGGATCGGTGAACATCTCGCCGATGCGGGTCAGCCAGGGCTTGCCACGCGTGGCGTACAGCGGACGGCGCGGCATGCGTTCGCCCAGCATGACCTCGACGATGCGCCCTTCCACCAGCGACAGCACCCGCACCGAGCCGAAGTACAGGATCACGAACGGCACGCCGATGATCAGCACGGCCAGGCCGGCCGACAGCGACAGCCCGGTCACCACCCAGGTGAAGTAGAAGATGCCGGTCGCCATCGCCAGCACCATGTAGAACAGCGATGCGTAGGCGCGGGGATCGGCGACGACACCGAAGAACTTGCCCAGCAGCGAACTGCGCGGCTTCGGTGTGGGCGCACGCAGGGCGCTCTGCACCTTCACCTCGGTATCGCGGTAGATCTCGGCCACTTCCTCCGGCGCGCCGTAGCTGGACGCGACCTGGGCGATCACCTCGGCCTCGGTCTTGCCGGGGTTCTCGGCCAGTTCGGAGCGCAGGTATTCCTCGGCGTCGTAGAGCGCGTCCTGGATCAGCGCCGGATCGGCGCCGGCCAGCGAGCGCCGCAGGTGTTCGAGGTAATCGGGAATGTTGGTCGGCAGCGGGTGGGTGGTCATGACAGGCTCCCCTTCAGAACGGAATCGACGGACGCCCGGGTGGCGTGCCAGGCGGAGGACCAGGCCTCCAGCACCGTGCGCCCCTGCGGGGTGATGGTGTAGTAGCGGCGCGGCGGCCCGCTGATCGACGGCTCGATGTGGCTGTCGAGCAACCCGGCCCCTTCCAGGTTGCGCAGCACGGGATATAGCGCGCTCTGCTTGCCGCTCAGGACCCCGTCGCCGTGGCGCTCCAGGGTCTTGGCGATCTGGTAGCCGTACATCGGCTCGGTGGCGGCGCCGAGCACGGACAGCATGACCAGGGAGACGGTGCCCGCCGACAGCTCCTTCTGGAACTTGCGCAGCAGGGCCTCGGTGGCCTCGTCGTGGGGAATGGGCTCGGTCATCGCGACCTCTCTGCAGTGACGGGATGGATATCGTGGAGATCACTCTATTACGAAGTTGAACATAGTGGATGTGCCGGAGGTCATCCCGACGGACATCCGACAGCCGTGGCCCCCGAGCGGGTCGACGGGTGGTCGGCGGTCGCCGATCCGGGGCAGAATCGACGGCCGACCACAAGGAGCGTTCCCGCATGTCGTCCTCGCGCATGTCCCCCAGCATGTCCCCCCGCATCGCCCTGCTCACTGCCGCCATCGTCGCCGGCAGCCTCCTCGCCCAGGCCTCGGCCCAGTCCACCCCTCACAACCGCTACCGCTCGATGCAGGAACTGCTCGACGGCTCGAAGGCCAGCGACTGGCGCGACCTCGACCCCACGCGCACGCTCTATCTCGATCTCGACAGCGGCCGCGTGGTGATCGAACTGGCCCAGGACTTCGCCCCGGCCCATGTCGCCAACATCAAGGCGATGGCCAAGGGCGGCTACTGGAACGGCATGAGCATCAATCGCGTGCAGGACAACTTCGTCGCCCAGTGGGGCGACCCGGCGGGCGAAGGCGAGCCACGCAAGCCCCTGCCGAAGGGCACCAAGGCCAAGCTCCCCGCCGAATTCACCCGCAGCAACACCGGCCTGACCTTCACCCCGCTGCCCGATGTCGACGGCTGGGCGCCGCAGGTCGGCTTCAGCGGCGGCTTCCCGGTCGGTCGCGACACCAACGAAGGCATCGCCTGGCTGGCGCACTGCTACGGCATGGTCGGCGCCGGCCGCGAGAACGAGGCAGATTCCAGCAACGGTTCGGAGCTGTACGTGGTCACCGGCCAGTCGCCGCGCCAGCTCGACCGCAACATGAGCACCGTCGGCCGCGTCGTGCAGGGCATCGAACTGCTCAGCAGCCTGCCGCGCGGCACCGGCACGCTGGGCTTCTACGAGAAAGCGGAACAGCGCGTGGCGATCCGCAGCATCCGCCTCGCCGCCGACCTCAAGCCCGCCGAACGGCTGAAGCTGCAGGTCCTGCGCACCGATACCCCGCTGTTCCTGGAACTGGTGGAAGCGCGCCGCAACCGCCGCGACGACTTCTACAAGCGCCCCGCCGGCCACATCGACCTGTGCAACGTCCCGGTGCCCACGCGCGTGGCGCCCGAGCCAGCGGCGAAGCCGAAGCGCTGATCCCGCCCGAGCGACAGCATCTCTACGACCATCCGCCTATCGCCGGCCGCAAGGCCGGCGACTAGCATGGGCGGCACATTCCAACGACACCACGCATGCGCATCGCCCTGCTCGCCGATCTCCACGCCAACCGCGAGGCGGTCGAGGCCTGCCTGAAAGCGGTGCGCAAGGCAGGCTGCGACCGCATCGTGCTGCTCGGCGACATCGTCGGTTATGGCGCCGATCCGGCGTGGACCGTGGACACGGCACGTGCGCTGGTCGAGGACGGCGCATTGGCGATCTTCGGCAACCACGACCAGGCCGTGCTGCGCGCACGCGAGGATGCCGGTGAACGCGCCCGCCGCCACGGCGATGCGCAGGTCGCGATCGAATGGACCCGGGGCCAGCTCGACCACGACCAGCGCGGCTTCCTCGGCTCGCTGCCAGCGAGCATCGAGGACGAGGACAGGCTCTACGTCCACGCCAACGCGTGGGCGCCGCTGGAGTGGGGCTACATCGGCAACGCGCTCGCCGCCGCGCAGAGCATCGCCGCGACCGCGCAGCGCGTGACCTTCTGCGGCCACGTCCACGAACCCGCGCTCTACCACTCGCAGCCGGAAGGCGGCGCCCGCCATTTCGCGCCGCGCCCCGGCGTGCCCGTGCCGCTGATCGCGAGCCGGCGCTGGGTCGCGCTGCCGGGCAGCGTCGGACAGCCACGCGACGGCAATCCCGCCGCCTGCTGCGCGTTGTACGACACCGAAACCGATACCTTCACCACCTTTCGCGTGGCCTACGATCACTTCGCCGCCGCGCGGAAGATCATCGACGCGGGGCTGCCCCAGGAACTCGCCAGACGACTGATCACGGGAGGTTGAGATGCCAGTACGGCTCACACCGGGCCTCGACATCGGCGGCTTCGAACTGATCACGCCACTGCACGAAGGCGGCATGGCGACGCTGTGGCGGGTCGCGCATCCCGCCCACGCGATGTCGCTGCTGATGAAACTCGCGCGCGTCGGCTATGGCGAAGCGGCGACGCAGATCGTCGGCTTCGAAGTGGAGAAGATGATCCTGCCGCGCCTCACCGGCCCGCACGTGCCGCGCTTCGTCGCCTCGGGCGACCACGAGGACCAGCCATGGCTGGTGATGGAGCACCTGTCCGGCGAAACGCTGCGCCCCCTGCTCGACCGCGCGCCGCTGCCGACGACGCAGGTCGCACTGCTCGGCGCGCTCGCCGCCGACGCGATCCACGCGCTGCACCAGCAGGGCGTGATCCACCTCGACATCAAGCCGAGCAACCTGCTGCACAGGCCGGAAGGCGCGCCGCACCACGGCAAGGTCGCACTGATCGACTTCGGTCTCTCGCATCATGCGCACCTGCCGGACCTGCTCGCCGAACAGTTCAACGTGCCGATCGGCACCGGCCCGTACATCGCGCCGGAACAGGTACTCGGCGTCCGCGACGACCCGCGCAGCGACCTGTTCGCGCTCGGCGTGACGCTCTACCACCTCGCCACCGGCGAACGCCCGTTCGGCAACCCGACCAGCGACGCCGGCCTGCGACGCCGCCTGTATCGCGACCCGGTCCCGCCGCGCGCGCTGCGCCCGGAGATCCCGCGCTGGCTGCAGGAAGTCATCCTGCGCTGCCTCGAAGTCGACCCCGATGCACGCCACGCCACCGCCGCGCAGCTTGCGCACGACCTGCAGCATCCCGAACAGGTGCCGCTGACCGCACGCGCCGACCGAAGCCAGCGGGATGGCCGCGTCGCCGTGCTCAAGCGCTGGTGGGACAACATGGGCCGCGATCGCGCGCCGCGCGATGCCGTCGGCGACCATCTCGACCACGCCCCGCTGCTGATGGTCGCCATCGACCTCAAGCACGAAGACGCCGCGCTGTGCGAAGCCCTGCGCGCCAACGTGCGCCGCATCGTCTCGACCTTCCCGCACGCGCGGCTCGCCTGCGTCACCGTCATGCGCACCGCGCGCATCGGCCTGGACAGCAACCTCGACGCCGAAGGCCGCAACCGCCACGTCAAGCGGCTGATCGCCCTGCGCGACTGGGTCCGCCCCCTCGCCCTCGGCGAAGACCGCGTCACCGTCCACGTCCTCGAACACAGCGACCCCGCCCACGCCCTGCTCGACTACGCCCGCGACAACCGCGTCGACCACCTCGTCATGGGCGCACGCGGCATCACCGGCGTCCGCCGCCTGCTCGGCAGCGTCAGCGCCCGCGTCGTCGCAGAAGCGCCATGCACCGTGACCGTGGTGCGCGCAGCCACACCGCCACCCTCCGACACCGAGTAGGGTGTATATGGACTCCTCCCTGTTGCCAAGCGCTTTCGATCCAAGGTGAGATTGCGAGCGTATATCCGGCCTGTTGTCGAGGCTTTTGACCTCTGGCCATGATGGAGCA
>SCMT01000062.1 GCA_005502915.1 Lysobacteraceae bacterium 2PB
GGGGCGGGTGGGGCAAGCGAGCGTGGTGCAAGCGCGTCACGCAGGCGTGCCGAAGATCCGGTCGCCGGCGTCGCCGAGGCCGGGGAGAATGTAGCCGTGGTCGTTGAGGCGTTCGTCGATGGCGGCGGTCCAGACTTCGGTGTCGGGGTGCGCGGCTTCGAGGGCGCGCAGGCCTTCGGGGGCGGAGACGAGGAAGATCGCCTTCACGCGGGCGCAGCCGGCGGCCTTGATGGTGTCGATGGCGGCGATGGCGCTGCCGCCGGTGGCCAGCATGGGGTCGATCAGCAGCGCGGTGCGGCCGGCGATGTCGCGGTACAGGCGCTGGTAGTAGGCCTGCGGCTGCAGGGTCTCTTCGTCGCGGCGCAGGCCGATCACGCTGACCGGGGCCGAGGGCAGCAGCACCTGCACGCCGGGCAGGAAGCCGAGGCCGGCACGGAGGATGGGCACGAGGGTGATGGCGTCCTGGTCGCAGCGGCCGACGTCGAGCGGGCCGGCCCAGGTATCGATGCGGCGCGTGCCGAGCACGAGGTCGGCGGTGGCCTCGTAGGCGAGCAGGGTGGCGATCTCGCCGACCACCTGGCGGAACAGGGCCGGGCCGGTGGCGGCGTCGCGCAGCAGGCCGAGCTTGTGGGCGACGAGCGGATGGCGGACTTCGACGGTCTTCATGGCGATGCGGTCGGCGGCGGGGTCTGCGGCGAAGGGTAGCAGGCAGCAGCCGGTGCCCGACACGGCGGCCTCCACGTCACGGATCAGTCCGGTATCGCGTGGCCTGCATGCGTTGACCGCGCGTGCCGGGCTTCGTACGGTGAACGCTTCGCGCGACAGGCGCAGCCACGGAGCAGGGGGACGGGATGGCGACGGATGGAGCAGGCGAGGTGCAGGGCATCGATGTGTCGAAATACCAGGGCACGATCGATTTCGCGAAGATCAAGGCTGCGGGCATGACCTATGTGTTCGTGAAGGCGACCGAGGGCATCACCGGCGTCGATCCGGACTATGCACGCAACATCGCTGCCGCGCGCGCGGCGGGGCTGGTGGCAGGCACCTACCATTTCTACGAGACCAACGACGACCCGTCGGCGCAGTTCGGCAACTTCAAACAGCATGCCGACGTGAAGCCCGGCGACCTGCCGCCGGTGGTCGACATCGAGGTGCTGGCGAAGGGCAGTCGTCCCGACCTGGTCGACGACCTGAAGTCCTTCCTGGCGCAACTGGAACAGGCCTACGGCGCGAAACCCATTCTGTACTCGGGCGTGAGTTTCGCGAATGAGTATCTGGCCGGCTTCGGCGCCTATCCGCTGTGGGTAGCGGAATACACCTCGGCCCCGGCGCCGAAGGTACCGACGGGCTGGTCGACCTGGACGTTCTGGCAGTACTCGCAGAGCGGCAGCGTGGCGGGGATCAGCGGCGCGGTGGACATGGACCGCTTCAACGGCACCGCCGCGCAGTTCGACGCGCTGCGGATCGCCTGAGCCCCGTCAGCGACCGACACCGCCTGCGAACGCGGCGATCGCCTCGGCGCGGGCGTCGCCGCGCGTCTGCAGCAGCAGGTGCGGGCCGTCGAACGCTTGCAGGCGGACATCGGCGATGCCGCGCAGGATCGTGTCGCCGGCCGAGGGATGCATCAGCCGGTCGTGGTGCGCGCGCAGGTACAGCGTCGGCACGCGGATGTGCGCCAGCGCGTCGCGGGCGTCGATGCGCAGGGCCAGCGCGGCGCGCGAGCGCAGTACGCCGGGCGAGACTTCGTCGAGCGCCTGCCGCAATGCGGTTTCCAGCGCAGGCGTGCGCCAGCGGCCGAGCAGCAGCCACGACAGCAGCGGCATCGGCGTGAGCACCGGCGCGATGCGGGTCAGCGGCGCGAAGGGCGCGAGCAGCGGCACCGGCGTGACGGCAAAGGTGGTCGACAGCACCAGCGCGCGCAGCGTCGGTGGCGGATCGGCGGCGAGGCGCAGCGCGATCGGGCCGGAGAAGGATTCGCCGAGCAGCACGAAGGGGCGGTCGCCGGGGAGCTGTTCGCGGGCGAAGGCTTCGAGACCGTCGGCATCGAGCACGCGGTCGTGCGGATAGCCGATCGCGGTGGCATCGTCGAAGCCCGCGGCGCGCGCCTGTGCGACGAAGGCGTCGAGCATCCTCGTGGTCCCGTCGAGGCCGGGCAGGATGCGCAGGGCCGGCAGCGATGTCATGCGTCGGCGGCGTCCCAGTCGAGCTTGTAGCCCACGCCGTAGATCGACACGATCGGGTCGATGCCCTTGCCGGCGTCGGCGATCTTGCGGCGCAGGTTCTTGATGTGGCTGTCGACCGTGCGATCGCTGACCACGCGGTGGTCGAGATATGCGGCGTCGATCAGCTGGCTGCGCGAGAACACCCGCCCCGGCCGGGCGTGCAGCGCCTGCAGCAGGCGGAATTCCACCGGCGTGAGCGGCAGCGCGGTGCCGTGCAGGCGCGCTTCGAGCCGGCCTTCGTCGAGCTGCAGCGGCGGCGGGGCGTCCACGGCCTGCACGCGCACGCGACGCAGCACGGTCTTCACCCGCGCCACCACTTCGCGCGGACTGAAGGGCTTGCAGATGTAATCGTCGGCGCCGAGCTCCAGGCCCAGCAGCCGGTCGATTTCCTCCACGCGCGCGGTGAGCATCAGGATCGGCAGCTGGGCGAGGCGCGGGTCGCTCGACGCGCGCAGTTCGCGGCAGATCGACAGCCCATCCAGGCCGGGCAGCATCAGGTCGAGCAGCACGGCGTCCGGGGGCTCGGCGCGCAGCGCGGCGAGCGCACGCAGGCCGTCGTCGACGATCGCGCTGCCGTAGCCGGCGGCCTGCAGGTAGTCCTGCAGCAGCGCGGCGAGCTTGGGTTCGTCCTCGACGATGAGGATGCGGGGTGTCGGCTCCATCGCGTCAACGATCCGGCAACACCAGCTCGATGCGCAAGCCACCTTCGGGCGAGTGCGCGGCGGTGATGGTGCCGCCGTGGGCCTCGACGATGTTGCGGCAGATCGACAGGCCGAGGCCGGCGCCGCCGTGGCGACGGCTGCGCGAGGGCTCGGCGCGGTACAGGCGCTCGAACAGATGCGGCAGCGCGTCGTCGCCGACGCCGGGCGCGCTGTCGTCGATCCGCAGGCGCCAGCCGTTCGGCACGGGATCGAGCGCCATGACCACCTGGCCGGGGCGATCGGTGTAGCGCAGCGCGTTGCCGAGCAGGTTGTCCAGCAGCTGGCGCAGCCGCGCCGCGTCGCCGCGCGCCATCGTGGCGGTCGCCGGCACCGCGTTCTCGATGAGGGTCAGGCCGGCGTCGCGCATCACGCCTTCGTGGGTGCGCGCGGCCTCGCGGACCAGTTGCGCGAGATCGACCGGCTCGAAGCGATAGCTCAGCGCGCCGGCATCCGACAGCGCGAGCTGGTAGAGGTCGTCGACGAGCGCGCGCAGGCGCTGGCACTCGGCCTGCAGCGACGCCAGGCGCTCGGCGTCGACCTGGCGCACGCCGTCCTGCAGCGCCTGGATCTCGCCGGCGAGCACGCTGATCGGCGTGCGCAGTTCGTGGGCGATGTCGGCGCCCCACTGCCGGCGCATCTCGCGGTGTTTTTCCAGCGCCGCCGCCAGCGCGTTGAAGTCGCGGCCCAGCGCGCCGAGTTCGTCCTCGCGATCGATATGGATGCGCGCGGCGTAGTCGCCGGCCGCCAGCGCGCGGGTGCCGTCTGCGAGCGCGCGCACCGGGCGCAGCAGCCAGCGCGAGAGCAGCCAGCTCAGCGGCAGGCAGACCAGCAGCACGGCGGCGGCGATCCACAGCATGTGCCGGCGCTGTTCGCGGGCGAATTCGAGGTCGATGTCCTCGCGCAGCCGGGGCAGGGGCGCGACCAGCAGGCGGCCGACCACGACGCCCTCGCTCACGACATCGACCGCAGGCGCGGTGCGCGGCACCTGCGGATTGCCGGCGACCACGCGGCCGTCGGTATCGAGCAGGAGGAGGCGGGGGCGCAGGTTCACGCCGAGGCCTGGGCGTGAACCTGCGCCCCCGCC
>SCMT01000063.1 GCA_005502915.1 Lysobacteraceae bacterium 2PB
CTCACTCATACCGCATGCCTTCCGCCGGTTCGCCGCGCAGGACCTGGCGGGTGGACAGGTAGGTGGCCACGCCCACCAGCAGCGTCATCACCACCGCCACGCCCAACCCGATCACCACGGGCACCACCGCGCCAAGACCCGCCAGGCGCGACAGCAGGAACAGGCCCGCTCCGCCGATCAGCAGCGAGAACGACAGGCCCACCGCAAGGCGTACCGCGCCCTGGCGCAGGAACAGACGCAGGATCGATCCGTCCGTCGCGCCGATCGCACGGCGCAGACCCACCTCCTGACGCCTCAGGATCACCTCGTTGCTGCACAGGCCGTAGATCCCCGTCAGCGCCAGCAGCAGCGCGAACAGACCGCTGTACACGAACAGCTTCGCAAGGCTCCGGCTCAGCATCACCGTCCGGTCGCGCAGCGCCGTGTAACGATCCACCGCCACGCCCGGCGCCGCATTCGCCTGCCACGCCGCGTTCAGCAGCGCCGCTCGCGCCGACGACTCATCCCCACGATATCGCACCAGGTACCGCGCCGTCGTCGGCGCCGACTGCGCGAACGGCACGTAGATCGCCGTCACCGCACGAGCGTCGGCCTGCATCAGCTGGCTGTCGTCCAGCACGTCGCTGACCACGCCCACCACCACCCGCTGCTCGCTCGCCTTGCCTTCCGCGTCGAACACCTGGATCGAACGGCCGATCGGCGACACGCCCGGCCAGTACCGCGCCGCCAGCGTCTTGCTCACCAGCGCCGTACGGCCTCCGTCGATGCCGTCGCGGGAGTCGAAGTAGCGGCCCTCCAGCAGGCGCGCTCCCAGCGCCACCGGCGCATCCGAACTCAGCCGCACCGTCGCCTCGGGGTAGTCCTCCGCAAGCGGATACCGCTTCCCGTCCA
Organism: Lysobacteraceae bacterium 2PB; assembly: GCA_005502915.1. Taxonomy (GTDB): domain Bacteria; phylum Pseudomonadota; class Gammaproteobacteria; order Xanthomonadales; family Xanthomonadaceae; genus Lysobacter_I. Next base: position 892 of record SCMT01000063.1, read on the forward strand.
CGCCGAACCGACGGCTGCCTCCGCCGCTCCACAGCATCGCGCCCTCCACGTCGCCCTGCGCACGCAGGCTCGACAGCAGCCGCTCGTGGTACTGCGCTCGTCCGGCGGGCGTCTGGGCGCTGGCCTGCGGCGCAGGCACGTCCAGCGCCAGCAGACGCGTCCCGTCGATCCCCGTGTCCACGTTCGACGTGCGCCACGCCACGAACGTCAGCGCACCGCCCACCACCATCACCACGGAGATCAGCACGATCTGCAGCGTCACCAGCCAGCGCGACAACCGCCCGCTCAGCCGACCGCGCGCGCCTCGCGTCCCGTCGCGCAGCAGCGTCGTGCACGGCATCCGCAACACCCGCCACGTCGGCAGGATCGAGACCACGCACACCGCCACCAGCACGAACCCGAACGTCATCAGCACCGTCTGCGCGTCAAGGCCCCAGTGCGCCCAGAACGGCAGGCGGTCGCTCCATGCATGCAGGAACTGGTCCGTCGACTTCAGCCAGTACGCGATCAGCAGCAGCGCCAGGCCGCCGCCCGCCACGCAGATCAGCAGGCTCTCCAGCATCATCTGCCACAGCAGGCGCAGCCGCGGCGCGCCGATCGCCACCCGGACCGCGATCTCCTTCAGCCGCTCCTGCGTACGCGCCAGCAGCATGTTGCCCACGTTCACGCACGACAGCAGCATGATGAACCCCGCCAGCAGGTTCAGCACCGCGAACATCACGTTCCCCGCGCCACCTCCCGCCAGGCTCATCTGGAACGTCTCCAGCACGATCGCGTCGTACTCGTACGGCTTGCCGTCCACGCGACGATCCGCCTGGCGCACACGCTCCAGCTGCGCCGTCAGCGCCGCGGAGGCCGATTCCCGCGACTCACCCGGGCGCAGCCGGCCATACGCGCCCACGGCGCTCGACGACGCCTCGTTCGCAGGCTGCGACTGCTGCTGCGGCATCGGCAGCCACAGGCGCGACCACACCGGGAACGTCACGCCCGCCGGCATCACGCCCACCACACGCACCGGCTTGCGGTTCACGTGGATCACGCGGCCCACGATGTCCTGCGACCCGGCGAACGCCGACTGCCACAGCGCATGGCTGACGATCGCCACCGGTTCTGCACCGGCGATCGTGTCCGCAGGCAGGAAGCTGCGGCCCAGCTGCGGCTGCACGCCGATGAACCCGAACATGTCCCACGGCGCGTACGTCGCGGGCACCATCTGGCTCAGCTCCCGGTCGCTCACTTCCACGTCCGTGTCGCTGTAGACCCCGACCGCCTCCAGCTCCTTCACCTGCGGCGCGATCTGCGACAGCTCGTACGCGTCCAGCGTATGCGTCGGGAACCCGTCCGAACGACCCTCCAGGCGCACCACACGGTCGCCATCGGCCACCGGCAGCTGCTTGTACAGCGCCGTGTTCAGCAGTCCGTACGTGTACAGGCTCACCGCAAGGCCGCCGGCCAGCACCAGGATCGTCGTCAGCGTGAACACCGGCGTCTTGCGCAGCAACCGCAGCGCGTATCTCACATCCATCCAGTACGACATCGTCCGCTCCTCAGCCGATCGCACGCAGCGTGCCGGACTGCGACCGGTCCGACACGATCCGGCCGTCGAACAGCTCGATCTGGCGCGGGCAACGCGCCGCCGTCTCCGGGTTGTGCGTCACCATGCAGATCGTCGCGCCGTCCCGGTGCAGGCTGTCCAGCAGCTCGATCACCGCCTCGGCGTTCTTCGAGTCCAGGTTGCCCGTCGGTTCGTCCGCGAGGATCAGCGACGGACGGCCCGCCACCGCGCGCGCCACCGCCACGCGCTGCTGCTGGCCGCCCGACAGCTGCGCCGGGTAATGCTCCGCACGATGGCTCATGTCCACGCGCGCCAGCGCCTGCGCCACCCACTCCGCACGCTCGGCCTTGCCCAGGTCCGTCCGGTACGTCAGCGGCAGCGCCACGTTCTCTTCCACCGTCAGGTCGCTGATCAGGTGGAACGCCTGGAACACGAAGCCGATCTCGCGGTTGCGGATCGACGCACGCTGGTCGCGGTCCAGCGACGACACGTCGTGGCCGTTGAGCAGGTAGCGCCCGGCGTCCCACGTATCCAGCAGACCAAGCAGCGACAGCAGCGTCGACTTGCCCGAGCCCGACGGGCCGGACAGGGCCACGTACTCCCCCTTCCCCACCCGCAGGGACACATCGTCGAGCGCACGCGTCTCGACCTTCTCGGTCAGGAAGGATTTGCGGATCGCCGACAGTTCGATCAGGGTTTCGCCGTTCATGACGCGTTGCACTCCTTGGAGACCCGCCCCTTGGCGGGTGCTTGAGGTTGAAAAGGGAAGATGGAAGAAGCGAAGGATGGGAAGGAAGCGAAGCAGGGGGAGCGACGCCGCCGGCGACTACTTGAGCAGCACACGGTCGTTCTCGCCCCACGACGACACGTCGGACACCACGATCTGGTCGCCTGCCTTCAGCGCCCCCAGCACCTCGATGTCGCGCGTGGACACCAGACCGAAGTTCACCAGCGTCCGCACCGCCGTATCGCCTTCCACCCGGTACACCACAGACTGCCCGTGGCCCTGCGCCTGCGGCGGACGGCTCACGTACAGCGCGTTGGCCTTGCGCGCGATCTCGATCACGCCCTCCACGCTCTGGTTCGCGCGCAGGTTCGCCGGCACCGATCCGTCCAGCTTCACCTCCACCTTCACCATCCCGTTGGTCACCGCAGGGTCGATCCGCGTCACCCGACCCGGCAGCACCGTGCCTCGCGTGTCGATCCGCACCGGCTGGTTCACCCGCACATCCCGCGCCTGGTAGTCCTGCACGTCCAGCAGCGCCACCAGGTTGTCGTACGGCGTGATCCGGCCGATCTCCGTGCCGCCCACCACCTGCTGGCCCAGCTTCAGCGCCATCTGGCCCACCACGCCGTCGATCGGCGC
>SCMT01000064.1 GCA_005502915.1 Lysobacteraceae bacterium 2PB
GCGGTGGGGCTGTGGGTGCGCGGGGCGCGGCGGCTGCGCCCCCGCGCAAATCCCCCCGCCCTCGCTGCGCGAGGTCGGCCCCCTTTTGCAAAGGGGGCGTAGTGAAGGTGCGCGGGCTGATATGCAAAGGGGGCGTGTGTGGGTGTGCGGGCGGATTGACCGGTGTGTGGTGCGGGTCTACAGTCGCGGCAGGTGCTGAACACACCTTCATTAGCTAGGCGGAATACCGCACCCGACAGGCAGGCGGTTTTTTTGCGCCCATCGTTTCCGCATGCGTGCATGCGGCGGGCAAGTTTCACCTATGGCCGGGTGTCCGCAGCGATACAAGACCCTCACGGGGAAACCTGCGGGCGGGCCTAGCACCGTGTTCAAGCACCCGGCCGCCCTCCCTTGAACAGGAGGGCGAATTCGAACACTTCTCGCTAGGACAACTCACATGCCCAGGACCACCCGTCGGCGCGCTGCGCCGTCGCTTCCCGTGGCGGCTGCGCCGGCCGCCTGCCCTGCTTCCGATGCCTCGACCGACGAGGCCCATCCGCAACGCCACGCCACCCTGTACGGCACAGCGCGCGACCTGCGTCGCGACGGGTTCCGCACGGGCACGCGGTGGTCGCCGGTGCTGCGCCTGAGCGGCCGGTGGCTGCAGCAGGCGGGGTTCGACATCGGCCAGCGCGTCCGCGTGCGCGTGGATGCGGGGCGGCTGGTGATCGAACCGGCGGGCTGACCGGCCGGGGGCCCGCGCCCTGCCCGCCCGGCGATGGCGCTTCGGCCGCCAGCGCCGGGGCTTCGAGGGCCACGCGTGCCTCTGCGAGGGCCGACGATGCCCCTTCGCGGGCCATGTATGGCGAAAAAAGCGGCATCGATGCCTCTCCGAGGGGCAGCGTTGCCCCTCGCAGGGCCGCTGTTGCACCTCGAAGCGCCGACGTTGCCGGTCGACAGGCGCAGCGATGGCGAGAAAAGCGTCATCGATGGGCCTCGGAGGGGCATGCGTGGCGGTCAGAGGGCCGGCGTTGCGCCTCGAAGGGGCATGCCTATGGCGAAAAAAGCGGCATCGATGGCGGCTGGAGGGGCAACGGTGCCCGTCGGAGCGGCATGCGTGGCCGTTGGAGGGGCAAGGTCGGCCCTCGGAGGGGCAACGGTGGGGGTTGGAGGGGCGTGCGGGTGCCGCCAATGAGAAGAGCTCGGGCCTGAAGGCCTTCCTACAAAGCGGTCGGGGATTGGGGCGGGGCTCTTTCGGACGCCCTCATGCCAGACTTCCGGGGACGCCCCTCGGGCGGGGAGAAGATGGCCATGCGGAAATCCAGTCTCGTGATCGCGCGCCGGGGCGGCTTGTGGCTGATGCTGTTGCCGGCCTGTGCGTCTGCGGAGGCGGGACCGCCAACGCCTCCAGGGCCAGGCGCTGACGCCCGCTCGCAGGCACTGGCGGCGCTGTCGGCGGAATTGTCGAAGGTGATGCCTGCCGATTCGCGGATATGGATGTTCGCGGTGGGTGATGCGGATGGCGATGGCGACGAGGAGGTTGCAGTCGTCCTCGCCGTCGACGATGCCCACCAGCCGCGTCCACTGTGGTTGCTGCGTCGGGATGCCGGCGGGCGCCTGCAGCGCGTCGTCGAGAGCCCGCGGGCGATTCCCTGCTACGAGTGCGGCGGGATGACAGGCGACCCGCTGGCCGGCGTGCGCATCGAGCCGGGCGTGATCATGCTGCGCTTCGCGGGCGGATCGCGTGAACTGTGGGAGAGCGATGTCAGGTTCACGTACTCCGCCGGGCAAGACGGTTGGCGCCTGACGGGCGTGACGCATCGCGGGTTCGACACGGTCGACGGCAGGAATGCGGAGCGAGCCTTGAGCGCGGAGGAGATCGGCGAGGTCTCGCTGGGCTCGTTCGATGCCTCGGAATTTCCTGCGGATGCGTTGCCATGAGGCACTCGGGTGCGCCGAGATCGCTATCGGGCATGCAATTCCCTGCGTGTTTGCCACGATCCATGAAACCCATCCCCACCCCAACCCTCCCCTTGAAGGGGAGGGAGAAAAGCAGCGGCTATCGGAAGGCGGGGACGACGCGTGGTGCGTCAGGGATTGAGCTGCCAGAGCACGCCGTTGAGGAAGGCGGCGAAGCTGACCCAGGCGATGTAGGGGACGAGCAGCCAGGCGGCGATGCGGTGGACGCGGTGGAAGCTGACGAGGGTGGCGGCGATGGCGAGCCAGAGCAGGAGGATTTCGGCGAAGGCGATGCCGGGCTGCTTGAGGCCGAAGAACAGCGGGGACCAGGCGGCGTTGAGCACGAGCTGGACGAGGAACAGCGTGAGCGCGCGGCGCTGGCGGGCGAAGCCGCCCTGCTGCCAGACCAGCCAGGCGGAGACGGCCATCATCACGTAGAGCGTGGACCAGACGGGGCCGAAGACCCAGGTGGGCGGGTGCCAGGATGGCTTGTTGAGGGCGAGGTACCACTCGGCGGGCGGGAACAGCGCGGCGGGGGCGGCGGTGGCGAAGCACAGGAGGATC
>SCMT01000065.1 GCA_005502915.1 Lysobacteraceae bacterium 2PB
CGCCTGACGGAGAGGTGGAAGAGGCGCTTGCGGAGATCTGGAGCGAGCTGCTGCAGGTCGAGCGGATCGGCCGGCACGACCACTTCTTCGAACTCGGCGGGCATTCGCTGCTGCTGATCCGCCTGGTCATGAAGATCCAGGAACGCTTCGGCGCGGAGCTGCCGCTGCCGGTCCTGTTCGAAACCGCGATCCTGCACGAGCAGGCGGACCGGATCGTGCAGGCGGAACTGGCGATGTACGACGAACAGATGAAGAGCGAGATGGACGCTGCGCTCGCAGGCCTCACGGCCGAGCAACTGCGTGCGATGTTGATCAATTCGGAAGAAGAACATGAGCGTGCATGAGGAAGCCTCGTTGGAACAATTGCGTCGTGCGGTCCTGCGCCAGCAGCTCCGCCAGCGCGGCGAAACGGCACTGAGACCCGAGGCTCGGCAGATTCCGCCGGCGCCGCGCGACGGCCACCTGCCGTTGTCGTTCGCGCAGATGCGGCTGTGGCTGGTGTCGGCGCTGGACGCGAGCGCGGATCGCGCGTATCACATGCCCACGGCACTGCGCCTGACCGGGCGCCTGGATCGCGCCGCGCTGAAGCAGGCGCTGGACGGCCTGGTCGCGCGTCACGAGAGCCTGCGCACGCGCTTCGTCGCCGAGGGCGGCGTGCCGCGCCAGGTCGTGGCCCCGGTCGGCGCGGGCTTCGCCCTGCGCGAGGAGGCGGCAGCCTCCGAAGATGCGATCGTGCAGGCGATCACGGATGATCTGGCCACGCCGTTCGATCTTGCGAACGGGCCGGTGATTCGCGGCCGCCTGCTGCAGCTGTCGTCGCAGGAACACGTGCTCGTACTGAACCAGCACCACATCGTGAGCGATGGCTGGTCGAGCGGAGTCATGGTTCGCGAGCTGGCGGCGCTGTACCGCGCGGCCTGCCTGGGCGAACCCGACGGTTTGCCTCCCCTGCCGATCCAGTACGCCGACTACGCGCACTGGCAGCGGCAGACGCTGCAGGGCGCGGTGCTGGCGCAGCAGCTGGACTTCTGGCGCGGCCACCTGGCCGGCGCGCCCGAGCTGCTGGAGCTGCCGCTGGATCGTCCGCGCCCGCCGATGCCCAGCCATGCGGGCGGGCAGTGGTCGCTGACGGTGCCGGCGCCGCTGGCCGAGGGCCTGCGCGCATTGGCGCAGCGCCGCGGCGCGACGCTGTACATGGTGCTGATGGCGGCCTGGTCGCTGCTGCTGTCGCGGCTGTCGGGCCAGTCGACGGTGGTGGTGGCCACGCCGGTGGCCGGCCGCAACCGGCGCGAGCTGGAAGGGCTGATCGGCTTCTTCGTCAACACGCTGGCGTTCTGCACGCGCGTGGAGGAGGGACAGACCGTCACGCAGTTGATCGAGGCGGTGCGCCGCGAGACGCTGGCGGCGTTCGCGCACCAGGAGCTGCCGTTCGAGCAGGTGGTGGAAGCGGTGCGCCCGGCGCGCAGCCTCAGCCATGTGCCGCTCGCGCAGGCGAGCTTCATCTGGCACGGCGAGTCGGGCGGCGGCGCGATCGACCTGCCGCAGCTGTCGCTGGCGGCGGTGCCGCTGCCGCACCAGGCGACGCAGTTCGATGTCTCGCTGCACCTGAACGAGACAGGCGCCTCCCTGGAAGGCGCATTGATCTATGCCCGCGACCTGTTCGACGAAGCGACGGTCGCGCGCTGGGGCCGCTGCCTGCTGCAGGTGCTGGAGGGGTTCGTGGCGGACGAGGCGCAGGAGGTGCTGCGCGTGCCGCTGCTGGCGGACGCGGATTACCGGCAGGTGGTCGAGGATTTCAACGTCGTGGCGCCGGCGCAGCCGGCGTCGTGGCTGGCGCACGCCTGCTTCGAGGGCTGGGTGGACGCCCATGGCGACGCGACCGCGCTCGAGTTCGAAGGCGAGTCGTTGAGCTACGCCGAGCTGGACGCGCGCGCCAACCGCCTGGCGCATTACCTGCTGGCGCAGGGCGCGCAGCCGGACGACCGTGTGGCGCTGTGCGTGGAGCGCGGCGTGGAGTACCTGGTGGGCGTGCTGGGCATCCTGAAGGCCGGCTGCGCCTACGTGCCGCTGGATCCGGAATACCCGGCCGCGCGCCTGTCGTACATGGTGAAGGACAGCGCGCCGCTGCTGGTGCTGACGCAATCGTCGGTGGCCGAACAGCTGCCGGCGGTGGATGTGCCGGTGCTGCGGCTGGACGTGGATCAGCTGGTGCTGGCGCGTCGCCTGCCGGCCACGCGTCCGGAGGTGCCGGGCCTGCAGCCGTCGCACCTGGCGTACCTGATCTACACGTCGGGTTCGACGGGCGAGCCGAAGGCGGTGATGGTGGAGCATCGCCAGCTGTGCCACCTGTCGGCGGCGCAGTCGGCGGTGT
>SCMT01000066.1 GCA_005502915.1 Lysobacteraceae bacterium 2PB
GGGCGGTGGGGCGGGACATGCAGGCTCCGGCGATGTGCCCTGAATCCGGGCGGAACCCGCGCACCATACCCCGGATTCAAGTCGCAGCGTGGCGGGCGACCGGGCACAAATCGTGACCAGAAACACGATCCCGGCATGTCCTCGCGACAATCGGCGGATTCGGTCTATCCAGCGGAAAGTGCGGCCAGCAGCTGGTGTGAATCCGCGCACACTTTGTTCGGTGTGTGGGCCTGCAGGGCGTCGGCCCGGGCATAGCCCCAGCCGACGCCGATGAAGTCGATGCCCAGCATCGCCGCCGCCTGCGCGTCGCGGATTTCGTCGCCGACGTAGACCGCGTCGCTGGGCGCGCAGCCGAGGCGTTTCAGCGTCTTCGCCAGCCGCTTCTTCTTGCCGAAGATCGAGACGTCGCCTTCCAGTGCGTCGACATGCGCCAGGGTGCGCTCGCCGAGCACGGCACGGACGTTGCCGGGGCTGTTCGAGGTCACGATCGCGATGCGCAAGTCCTGCGACTTCAGCGATGCCAGCAGGGCGTCGACCCCGTCGAAAGGCACGATCCCGGCGATGTCGTCGCGCATGCGCCGGCGCATCTCGCGCGTGACCAGCGGCAGCTTCCACCAGGGCAGGCCGAGGCGCTGCATGATCGCGCGCGCTTCCAGCCCGCGCAGCGCCTGCAGCTGCGCATCGTCGAGCGGCGTCAGGCGGTAGCGCGGCGTGATCTCGCGCAGTGTCGCGGCGAACCAGCCGAAGGAATCGGCCAGCGTGCCGTCGAAATCGAACATGGCGAGGCGATAGCGCGGCATCGCATGGGTTTGCAGTACGGGCCCGAAGCGGCTTACTGCGCGGTCCAGCCGCCGTCGATCGGGAACGAGGCGCCGGTGACGTTGTGCGCTTCGCGACGGCACAGCCAGAGCGTGAGCGAGGCGATGTCCTCGGGCAGCGACATGCGCTGGCTCGGCTGCTTCTCGGCGACCAGCGCGCGCACGCCGTCGTCGCGACTGCCGCCATTGCGACGCGCTTCGATCTGCGGCTCGATCAGCGCGGTCTCCACCCAGCCCGGGCAGATGCAGTTGACGGTGATGCCGCCGCTGTCGCGGCTGCCGCTGGCGGCGTATTCGAGCGCGGCGACCTTGCTCAGGCCGACGATGCCGAACTTGCTGGCCACGTAGGGCGACTTGTTCACCGAGGCGACGAGGCCGTGCACCGAAGCGATGTTGACCACGCGGCCGTAGCCGCGTGCGGCCATGCCGGGCATCGCGACGCGCATGGTGTGGAAGGCGGCGCTGAGGTTGATGGCGAGGATGTCGTTCCACTTCTGCGTCGGCATCTCGGCCAGCGGCACCGCGTGCTGGATGCCGGCGTTGTTGACGAGGATGTCGAGCGGCGACCAGACCTCGATCGCGGCCATCATCGCTTCGATCTGCTCCGGGTCGCGCAGGTCCGCGCCGAAATGGCGGACCTCGGCGGCGCCGGCATCGCGCACGGCCTGCAGCGCGGCCTCGATCTGTTCGGGCGTCCCCAGGCCGTTGATCGCGACCTTCGCACCGGCGGAGGCCAGCCCGCAGGCGATGGCCAGGCCGATGCCGGAGGTGCTGCCGGTGACGAGGGCGGTGCGCGGGGCGAGGAAACGGTCGGCCATGGCGGGGGTCCGGGAAGTGGGGGCG
>SCMT01000067.1 GCA_005502915.1 Lysobacteraceae bacterium 2PB
GAGAACAGCGACAGCTCCATGCCCGCGCGGCCCTGGGTGACGCCATCGCACATCGCCGGCACGCCGCCGGCGACCTGCGCCGAGCCGCTGGCATTGCGCGCGGCCATGCGGATGAGGGTGGGGTAGTGCTCCATCGGCTGGTGGGCCGAGAGCATGTCGTTGTAGGCGGTGACGATGCCGAGGTGGCCGGCGTGTCCGGCCTTCAGCTGCGGCTTGTCCGCGCCCGAGGCGGCGAAGCCGTGGGCGAGGTTGCCGCAGCCGAGGTCCTTGCGCGCGGGTCCCTGTGGCCTGGCCGCGTCGATGCGGGCGAGGTAGGCGCTACGCAGCCTGGCGCTGCGCTCGGCAATGCGCGCGGTGACGCGCTCGGTGACGGGGTGCAGGCTCATGGGTGGACGGTCCGGTCTGCGCCGATGCGCATGTCATGGTCGCGCAAATCCCCCCGCCCGCCGCTGCGCGACGGTCGACCCCCTTTTGCAAAGGGGGTGTGATCACCGGGTGCCCAAGAAATGGGTGATCCTCGATGCGTGCTGTCTCTCGCGTCGGCAACATCGGGAACATGATTCCCGGCCCTTGCTGTTCCCCCCCTTTGCAAAAGGGGGGCAGGGGGGATTTGCTCTTGCGTGACAATCGCAGCGACACGTCGCATCACGGACTCCAGTGCACATGCACGTCGCGGGCGGCGCGCAGCACGGCGGCGATGGGGTGGCGCAGCGGGTCGTTGGCGGCCATTGCCTCGCGCAGCACCTCGCGCTTGCGCTGGCCGGTGACGATCAGGTGGATCGCGCGCGTGCGCAGCAGCCGCGCCAGGCCCAGCGTGATGCGCGGGTACGGCGCTTCCGGCGGCAGCGGCTCGGGGTGGATCAGGAACGCGTCCTCGCGCGCGCTCGCGGCGAGCGCCGCCGGCAGCCCGCGCGCGCAGGGGAACAGCGAGGCGGTGTGCGCGTCCTCGCCCATGCCCAGCACCACCGCGTCGAAGGTGTCGCCATGGCGGCTGAGCATCGTGCGTGCGTGCAGCAGCGAAGCCCCGGGATCGCCGTCGGGCGTGGTCAGCGCCCCGATGCGCACGCCAGCGGCTTCGGAAAATGCCGAACGCAGCGACGCGACATTGCTCGCCGCATGGTCCCAGGGCACGCAGCGGTCGTCGCCGGGGACGATCGCGACATCCTCCCAGTCGATGCCCGCGCTCGCGGCCAGCTGGCGATACGCCGGGAACGGCGTGCGCCCGCCGGCCAGGCACAGCAGCGCATGGCCGCGATGGGCCAGCGCGCTCGTGCAGGCCTGGCGCAGGCGAGACGCCACCGCCTCGGCCAGCGCCGCGCTGTCCTCGTAGGCGTGTTCGATCACCGCCATCGCGAGGTCCCTCCGGTTGCGATAGTGCCGATCATGCCGTTCCGGCGCATCGCGGAGCGGAAGCGTGTACAGCTGTGCCTGTGCATGCATGCGTGTCTCCCTTCACTCGCGCCAGCTGTGGCCGTGGCGCTCGGCCAGGGCCACGGCGGCGGTCGGGCCCCAGGTGCCGGCGGCGTA
>SCMT01000068.1 GCA_005502915.1 Lysobacteraceae bacterium 2PB
AGTCCGGAGGCCGCCTGCGGCGGCGCGATCGCGATGCTGCGCGAAGGCGACGTGATCGCGATCGACGCCGAAGCCGGCACGATGCAGGCGCTGGTCGACGAGGCCGAGTGGTCCGCGCGCGAACCGGCACAGCCCGACCTCACCGCCAGCGCCCACGGCACCGGCCGCGAGCTGTTCGCCACGATGCGCCGCACCACCAACTCCGCCGAACGCGGCGCATGTGGGTTGTTCGGTGATGACGAAGACGCGGAGGCGTCCACATGACCCAACTGGAACCGCTGGCGCTGCCGGCCCTGATCGCCGACATCGGCGGCACCAATGCGCGTTTCGCTCTGACCGATCTCGCGTCCGCCGTGCCGCGCGTGCAGCAGCCGCAGAGCCTGGATGCATCGCGCTTCGCGAGCCTGCAGCATGCGGCCGAGCACTACCTCGACATGGTCGGCGTACGCCCGAAGCACGCCGCGATCGCGGTGGCCTGCCCGGTCGACGGCGAGGAAATCCGCCTCACCAATCGCGCCTGGTCGTTCACCCGGCGCGAGCTGCAGGCATCGCTGGCGCTCGATCACCTGCACGTGCTCAACGATTTCGGCGCGGTCGCGTGGTCGGTGCCCGCACTGGGCGACGACGATCGCATCGTGCTGCACGGCGGCGACGATGCCCTGCGCGAAGGCCCGATCACCGTGCTCGGTCCCGGCACCGGGCTCGGCGTGGCCCTGCTGGTCGGCCACGACGCGGACTGGCAGGTCGTCGAGACCGAAGGCGGTCACGTCAGCTTCGCGCCCCTGGGCGACGAGGAGCATGCGATCGCGCGCTGGTTCTCAGCGCGCTTCGGCCGCGTCTCAAACGAACGCCTGCTGTGCGGCGCCGGCCTGTCGCACATCGACGCGGTCCTGCGCGATGCGGTCGACCACGCCAACGGCCAGCACCACGCATTGCGCGAACCGGCCGACATCGTCAGCGCCGCGCTCGAAGGCCATGATCTCGCCGCGCGACGCACCCTCGCCCGATTCTGCGCCGTGCTCGGCAGCGTCGCCGGCGATGCGGCGCTGATCCACGGATCACGCACGGTGATGATCGCCGGCGGCATCGTCCCGCGCTTCGTGCCCTTCCTGCGCAGCAGCGCGTTCCGCGAGCGCTTCCTCGCCAAGGGCCGCTTTGCCGCCTATCTCGAATCGGTGAACATCCGCGTCATCACCCACACCTGCCCGGGCCTGCTCGGCGCGGCGATGGCGCTGCGCGCCGACCTGACGAAGGAACAGGCACGATGACGCCCGACCAGCTGCAGCGCATTGACGCCATCCTGCGCGCCGCGCCGGTGGTACCGGTGCTCGCCATCGACGACCTCGACGATGCCGTGCCGCTCGCACGCGCGCTCGT
>SCMT01000069.1 GCA_005502915.1 Lysobacteraceae bacterium 2PB
TAGGGTGTATATGGACTCCTCCCTGTTGCCAAGCGCTTTCGATCCAAGGTGAGATTGCGAGCGTATATCCGGCCTGTTGTCGAGGCTTTTGACCTCTGGCCATGATGGAGCACAGTCGCATGCGGGTGCCTCATTGGCGGATCGGCCTGTATGGCCGTCACCCTACTCAGGCTCTTCCCGCACTGGTCTTCCCTGGGATCGCCATCGGCGATTGGCAAACTCGGTGATGGGTTGGTTTCAGGATCAGGCGGGGCGGTAACGCTGCTCCGTGGTCAGGATCGCCCAGGCGATGCGAGCGGTCTTGTTCGCCTGGGCGACGGTGGCGATGTTCCGATGGCGTCGCGTCGCCAGGCTCATCAGCCACCGGCTTCGATCGTCGGGTTTGTTGGCGGCGTTGCGCAGCACGCTGCGTGCGCCATGCGTGAGCAGGCTGCGCAGATAGCTGTCGCCACGCTTGTGGATGCCGAACAACCGGGCCTTGCCTCCGCTGGAATGCTGCTTTGGCACCAGGCCCAGAAATGCGGCCATTTGCCGACCATTGCGGAATTGTCTGGCGTCGCCGACGGCGGCAATCAGCGCACTGGCGGTCAGCGGGCCAACGCCCGGGACTTCCAGCAGTCGGCGACCATCGGCATCCTGCCGGACCTGTCGCTCGATTCGCTCGCTCAGCGCGTCGATACTCGTCTGCAGTTGCTTGAGTTCCTCGTACAGCTCGGACAGCAGTCCGCGGAAGCCAAAGCTCAGGCCGTTGTCGGCATCTTCCAGTAGTTCGGGGATCGCCTTGCGCAGCGCGCCCGGTCCTTGGGCGATGGTGATGCCGTATTCGGCCATGAGCCCGCGCATCTGGTTGATCAGTGCGGTGCGATGCTTCATCCGCAGCTGACGCACGCGATGCAAAGCCTGCTGATCCTGCTGCGCTACCGTCTTGACCGGCACGCGCGGAATATCCGGACGCGCCATCGCCGCACAGATCGCTGCGGCATCGTTGGCGTCGTTCTTCTGGCCGAGGACGAAGGCCTTCACGTACTGGGGCGGCAGAAGCTCGACCTGATGACCGATCGCCTGCAGTCGCCGGCCCCAGTCATGGGCGCTGGCGCAGGCTTCCATGCCAACCCTGCAGGGCGACAGGTCGCGGAAGAACGGCAGGATCTGGCTGCGCTTCAAGGACTTGCGCAGGACCGGCTTGCCGGCACGATCGACGGCGTGGACCTGGATGACGTTCTTTGCCAGATCGAGGGCGATACGGGTAATCTGCATGGCGGACTCCTCCTGCTTCGCGACTGGTGGTTCAACGTCCTTCCAGTCTGGCACCTAGATGCCGAAGAAGTGGGAGGAGTCCATTCCATTGG
>SCMT01000006.1 GCA_005502915.1 Lysobacteraceae bacterium 2PB
GGCCGGGCGGGGGGAGGGTCTTCCTGGAACGGAGTCGTGAACGGGGCGTTGCGGGATTCGGGGTTGGCGGCCGTGTCGGGGGCCGCGGCCGGGATCACTCCCCGGCCGGCAGCCACAACAGCAGGGCGGCGCCGAGCGCGAAACGATACACCGCGAACGCGGTGAAGCGATGGGTCTGGATGTAGCGCAGCAGCCATTTCACCGAGATGAACGCGGTCACCGCCGAGGCCGCGAAGGCCACCGCCAGCGCGGACCAGTCCTCCTGGCCGATCCCCCCGTCCCGGTAGAGGTCGAGCAGTTCGTAGGCGGTGGCGGCGAACATGGTGGGGATGCCGACCAGGAAGGCGAATTCGGTGGCGGCCATGCGGCTGGTGGTGCCGGCGAGCAGGGCGACGAAGATGGTCGCGCCCGAGCGCGAGGTGCCCGGGAACACCCCGGCCACGACCTGGGCGATGCCGACCAGGATCGCGACCGTCCAGGTGATCGTCTCGCGCTCGCCGAGCACGGCCGCGCGCTTGGCCGCGAAATGCTCGGCGGCGATCATCCAGACGCCGCCGATGATCAACGCCCAGGCCACCGGCGTGACGGTTTCGGGCAGCTCCCAGCCCAGCGCCTTGACCAGCAGGCCGCCGACCGCAGTCACGCCGAAGGCGATGCCGAGCTTCAGGCCGTAGTCGCGCGAATGGGTTCCCTCGCCGGAGGTCGGCCGAAGGAAGCCCTGGGTGAGGGTCCACAGCCGCTGCCGGTAGATCGCCACCACGGCGAGGATCGCGCCGGCCTGGATGGCCACGTTGAACAGGTCGCTGCGCGCGCCCAGCCAGTGCTGCGCGATGAGCAGGTGGCCGGTGCTGGAAATCGGCAGGAACTCGGTGATGCCTTCGATGATGCCGAGCAGCAGCGCGGCGAGCAGGTCGTTCATTGCGCGGGGGCTTAGAGCAGCAAACCGCTAGTGTAGCGGCCCGTGCTTGAGCCCGCCGGCCATTCACTTTCGTACCGCCTCCCCGCATGGGGGAGGCGGCACTGGATCGATCGGTGTTCGATCGATCAGGGACTGGTCACGAGGGTGAGACCGGGGAATGCAGCGAGGACCGGGGCGATCGGTTGGTAAAAGGAGCGCGTGGGATCCTGCAAGGGGCCGACGAACGAGCAGGAGGCCTCATAGCCACGCGTGCCCGAAAGTACGCCCTGCGCCTGACCTTCCGGAGTGACGAACGATCCGCCGGAATCCCCCGGATCGGCGCAGGCAGTCGTTGAAGACAGCCCCCTGACCTGCCCTTCGGCATAGTTGACCGTCACATTGGTGTTGAGCAAGGCGCCGCAGGAAGCGCCAGACGTCCGGCCGGAGCGGCAGATCGCCGCGCCGATCACCGCCGGCTGGGCGCCACGCACCACCAGGTTGCCGCCGTACTGGTAAGCGTTCACCCAAGGGCGCGGGATGCCCTGCGGATTGGTGTTGTGAACGACCGCGTAGTCGCTTCCAGGGAACACGCTCTGATGGATGTAGCCGACCGGCTGGCCAGTGATGTGGGTCAGGTTCTGCCCCGCCGGGCCGCAATGGCCTGCGGTGACGAAACCGTTGTTCACCCCCAGGGTGACGGCAAAACCGATCGAGCACCTGTTCTCGTAGCCGGGGCGCCCAGGCGTCGGGTAGCTGTAACCGTCGCCGCCACGGATATCGAAGGCGGTCGTGCGCGGGCGTGCGGCGGATTCCTTGAAGGTCACCATCCGACGATCGACACCCGCGACATAGACGAATTCGGCCGCGCGTGCGCCAGCGCCGATGTCGGTGGTGATCACGACGCGGTTGCTGCGTGGATCGACATGCCAGGAATGAATGCGCAAATCCAGGCCAGTGCCTTTGACGCTGCGCAGCGTGGTGCGGGAGGCGTTTCGCGCCACGGCATCGAGCTTTGCCTGCGCGCTTTCGAGCTTGCTCAGGCTGTAAGCGACCACGCGCGTGGGCTGGGCGATACCGCGCACCATGACGGTGCCCGGGTGAGTGGAGGCGACGACGGTGCGATAGTTGCCCTTGGCGTCGCGTTCCAGCCAGGTACCGGCGTATCGGGCACCGAGGCGGTTGCGGGCTTCGCGTTCGGCGGTGGCGGCGAAGCGTTCGGCGTCGAGATATCGCGGGATCTGTTGTGGCTGGATGTCGAGGTCGCGCTGCATCGCGAACCGCAACTGCGTCGGCAGGGTGTCGGGGGAGGGGGGCGCCGCCGACGCGGTGGCGGCGACGAGCAGCGAAACGACGAGGACACCTGCAGACGTACGGGTATTGCGCATCGAAAACTCCTTTTCATGGGATGCGGACGCGGGTCGATCCCGCGCCGGTCCGCATGGTGCATGCCGGGGACGACGCGACATCGATGCATTGGGGGCCCGTCCGCCGCATCGACATCGCGCGGCCTCGTCGTGATCGACGGGATTCTCCGTTCGTCGATACGTACGCATCCATGCGTGACATCGATAGCGTAGCGCGCAGGCGCCTCACGGGATAAGACGGCGCGTGCCGATCGAACGGTGGCACGATACCGCTCGTCCGCGAACGCGGGAGGCCGTGGGTCTGCACGACAGCGGCAGTCGCGCGCTGCCGTCTGGTCGCGCAGCCGCCCGTGCTTCAGTCCGGCTGCCCGAGGCGGAAGAACACGGCTTCCTCGCCGCCTTCTGCCAGACCCAGTCCGAAGTAGATCGGGCCCAGCGGCGTGTCCAGCGCGGTGTAGATGCTGCCGCCGAAGATCGTGCGCTGCAGCGAGGGCTCCTGCCCGCGTCCCCACAGCTGGCCCGCTTCGAGCGAGCCGCCGACGAACAGCGGGTACTGCATCACCTGCGCCAGCGGATAGTTGAACTGCAGCGTGCCCAGGGCCGCGCCGTTGCCGCGCAGGGTGTCGATGCCGTAGCCGGACAGGCGGAACGGACCGCCGAGCGTGGCCACGTCCTCGAAGGCGTTGCCGCGGCGGTCGTGGCTGCGCAGGCCCAGCTGCCAGCGTCCGCCGAGGCCGGTGAAGGCGAGGTTCGCGTTGAACCGCGAGGTGAAGCCGCGCGTGTCCGCATCGAGGATCGGCAGATAACGCGTGTGCCGCGCCTGCACGTACCAGCCCTTCGACGGGAATTCGGCGTCGTCCTGGGTGTCGACCACGAAGTTCAGGTCGACGCCCGCGCTGGTGCTGGTGCGCGGGATCGCGGTGCTCACCGAGTCGCGGCGCAGGTCGAAGTGGTTGCGACGCGCGAACGGCGCGACCGAGGCTTCGCCCCAGTCGCCGAAGGTGGCGCCGACGCCGGTGCGCGCCTGCCAGAAACTGTAGCGGTACTCGCCGGTGGCGTTGCCGCCGTCGAGCAACGTTTCGTTCTCGCCGCGCCATTCCAGCGAGGGTCGGAAGAACGCGGTGCGCCGCAGGTTCAAGGGCTGGTGCAGCTCGGCGAAGGCGCGGTTGCGGTCGCCGATCCGCGCTTCGAGCAGCAGCTCGCCGCCGAAGCGGTTGAGCTCGCGCCTGCCGTAGCGCGCGCCGAGCTGGTACTCGCCCTGGCCTTCGAAATCGTCCTGCATCAGCAGGCCGAGCTTGAGCGTGCCGTCCTCTTCCCAGCGGCGGCTGCGCGCGACGTAGGTCAGCACGGTGTCGTCGCGGTCGTCCGACTCGATCGTGTAATAGACGCGCGAGAACTCGCCGAGGCCGTAGAGGCGGCCGAGATCCTGCTCGATCTTCTTCGCGTCGACGGTGTCGCCTGGCTTCGCCGACATTCGCGCGAGGATGGCTTCGTCGTCGACGCCGGAGGTGTTCACCAGTTCGACACGGTCGATGGTGCCCGGCGGTCTGAGTTTCGCAGCGCGCGCAGCCCGCCAGGCGGTGTAATCGGCCTCGGACACGCGCATCGCCTGCAGCTGCGGCAGCGCGGCCACGGTCGCCGCTTCGCCCAGGGCCACACCCTTGTCCATGCCGCCGGTGAAGTCGGCCGAGCCCAGGTCGGCCAGCTCGGGCACGATCAGCACGTCGCGCGGGCCGAGCCGGTCGCGCTGGCGCTGGCTTTCCTTCTGCATCAGCGCGGTGATCATCTGGTCGGTGATGCTGAAGGGATCGAGCAACTGGTCGCGGGTCTTCAGGCGGGCCGCGATGTCGACCGCGATGATCCGTCGCGCGCCCCACTTCTGCGCGATTTCCACGGGGAGATTCATCGCCACGCCGCCGTCGATCAGCGAACGTTCGCCGTAGCTCACCGGCGAGAACGCGCCGGGCACGGCCATGCTTGCGCGCACCGCGTTGACCAGGTCGCCGCTGTCCATCGCCACCGCGTCGCCGGTTTCCAGATCGGTGCCGACGGCGCGATACGGAATCGGCAGGTCGTCGAAGCGCGGGATCGTCGCGCTGGGCAGCAGCGCGGCGCGCAGCGCGACCGCGAGGCGCTGGCCTTCGAACAGCGACGGCGGCACGCCGACCTTGCCGTCGCGCAGGCCGAAGCCGCCCTTGGCCAGGAAGCTGCGGTCCTCGGCCTTGCGCCGCGCCGGGAACACGCTGCGGTCGATGCGATCGACGAACATCGTGTTCCAGTCCAGCGCGCGCATCTGCGTTTCGATCTCGGTCGCGCTCAGGCCGCTGGCGTACAGGCTGCCGACCACCGCGCCCATGCTGGTGCCGACGATGCAGTCCACCGGGATGCGCTCGCGTTCGAGCACCTTGATCACGCCGATGTGCGCCATGCCGCGCGCACCGCCGCCGCTGAGGACCAGGCAGGTGTCGAAGTCCGCGGCGCGGGCGGGCGCCCACGACAGGCCGAGCAGGCTCAGGGACAGGATCAGCGCACGCAGACGCATCGGGTCGTTCTCTGCTGGAGGGCGAAGGCTGCGGAAGTCTAGCCTTGTCCGGCAGCTTCGAGTTCGGCGATCCGAGCCTCGATCCTCGCCCGGTCGATCAGCGGCGCCAGTGCCAGCGTCAGGCCGATGCGCCCCAACCGGACGCCTGCCGCCAGCAGGACCACGAACAGCGCGATCGAGGCGCTCACCCGGACCCATGGCATGTCCATCGCCATCAGAGGGTGTGCGATGGCCAGCGCGAAGGCGGAGAGGCCGATCGGAACGATTTCGGCGGGCAGGCGAGGCGGGCGGGCCCGGGCGTCGAGATCGCGCAGGCATCGACGCAGCAGGCGGGCTTCGAATGTCGGGTTCATGCGGGCGTTTCCCACGGAGCTCGGAAAGAAGGAAGGATGATCGCTTTCGAGTCGCCCTCGTTCACCTGTCGGCCCGGCCGGGCCGATCGGCGTGATCGGCACGAACAAGGTGCAAGGCTGGTCTTCCTGCACCATTCTGGTGCATTGGCAATGAGCTCCGGCCGGACGCTCTCGACAAATCAACCACTTGCCTCTGCCGCGAGCTGGCACGCCCCTTGCAATGGGAGAGGCATTCCTCACCCTGCCGGAGTTTCCGAGATGTCCCTCGAACACGTCGAAAAACTGATCAAAGACCACAAGGTCGAATTCGTCGACCTGCGCTTCGCCGACATGCGCGGCGTGCAGCACCACGTGACCTTCCCGGCCTCGATCGTCGAACCCGGCCTGTTCGAGGACGGCAAGATGTTCGATGGTTCCTCGATCGCCGGCTGGAAGGGCATCAACGAATCCGACATGGTCCTGCTGCCCGACCCGTCGACCGCCTTCCTCGACCCGTTCACCGCCGACCCGACCCTGGTCCTGACCTGCGACATCCTCGACCCGGCGACCATGCAGGCCTACTCGCGCGATCCGCGCGGCGTGGCCAAGCGCGCCGAGGCCTACCTCAAGGCCAGCGGCATCGCCGACCAGGCCTTCTTCGGTCCGGAACCGGAATTCTTCATCTTCGACAGCGTCCGCTTCGCCAACGAAATGGGCCACACCTTCTTCCACATCGATTCGGAAGAAGCGCACTGGAACTCGGGCCGCGAATACGCCGGCGGCAACACTGGCTACCGTCCGATGGTGAAGGGCGGCTACTTCCCGGTCGCCCCGCTCGACTCGCTGCACGACCTGCGCGCCGAAATGTGCAAGACGCTCACCTCGCTGGGCATCGAAGTCGAAGTGCACCACCATGAAGTCGCGAACGCCGGCCAGTGCGAGATCGGCACCAAGTTCAGCACGCTGGTGAAGAAGGCCGACGACCTGCTGACGATGAAGTACGTCATCAAGAACGTCGCGCACCGCAACGGCAAGACCGCGACCTTCATGCCCAAGCCGATCGTCGGCGACAACGGCAGCGGCATGCACGTGCACCAGTCGCTGGCCAAGGGCGGCGTGAACCTGTTCTCCGGCGACGGTTACGGCGGCCTGTCGCAGATGGCGCTGTGGTACATCGGCGGCATCTTCAAACACGCCCGCGCGATCAACGCCTTCGCCAACTCGACCACCAACAGCTACAAGCGCCTGGTGCCGGGCTTCGAGGCGCCGGTGATGCTGGCCTACTCGGCGAGCAACCGCTCGGCCTCGTGCCGCATCCCGTACGTGGCAAACCCGAAGGCCCGCCGCATCGAGATCCGCTTCCCCGATCCGATGAACTCCGGCTACCTCACCTTCGCCGCGCTGATGATGGCCGGCCTCGACGGCATCAAGAACCAGATCGATCCGGGCGAGCCGAGCAACAAGGACCTCTACGACCTGCCGCCGGAAGAAGAGAAGGCGATCCCGACCGTCTGCCACTCGCTGGACCAGGCGCTGGAAGCCCTCGACAAGGACCGCGAGTTCCTCAAGGCCGGCGGCGTGTTCACCGACGACTTCATCGACGGCTACATCGCGCTGAAGATGCAGGAAGTGACGCGCTTCCGCGCCGCGACGCATCCTCTTGAGTACCAGATGTATTACACGATCTGATCTCCGACGGAATAGGGTGCGCCTCGGCGCACCGCCTCGGAATCATGCGGAAAAGCCGGTGCGCCAGGGCGCACCCTATGACCTCTCCTGCATGCGGGAGAGGGATTGGGTAGGGCGATGTCGCCACCGGCAACAAGCAGGTCCCTCACGTGCGTTCGGGATGACAGGTGGATATCGGCAGCATGGACATCCGCATCGACGACCTCCGCGGACCCGAGATCGCGCGGTTCCTGCAGGATCATCTCGACGACATGCACCGGCACTCGCCGCCGGAGAGCGTGCATGCGCTGGACCTGGACAAGCTGCGTCGTCCGGAGATCACCTTCTGGACGGCGTGGGATGGCGAGGCGCTGCTGGGTTGCGGCGCGTTGAAGGCGCTGGACGGCGCGCACGGCGAGATCAAGTCGATGCGCACCGCGCCTGCGCATCGCAACAAGGGCGTGGCGGCGACGCTGCTGCGCCACATCGTGGCGACGGCGCGCGAGCGCGGCTATCGGCGGCTGAGCCTGGAAACCGGCTCGCCCGAGGTGTTCGCACCGGCGCGCGCGCTGTACGAGCGGTTCGGGTTCGTGGCCTGCGGTCCGTTCGCGGACTACGCCGAGGACCCGTGGAGCGTGTTCATGACGCTCGAACTGTGATGGTTCGGGCCTGACGAGAGGAACGAGGCAGACGCCCCGCAGCGGGGCGAACGAGAGTGCGGTACGTGGCGGGCGCCCTGCGCCGGCCCATCAGTTCAAGGCCGTGCGCGCGCTTCGACGGAAGACGCGAACGGCGACGAGGTCGCGGGAGACGCATCGCAGCTTCCTTCCCCACGTCGGAATGCGGTGCGGTGTCCCGGACGGGAGCCGGCGGGGCGGATCGACGCCTGCGTGCATCGATCCGCCACGACCGGCGTTCATCCTGGAGCGCGTGGTGCGCTTGCGCAGGCATCCCTCGCTCCGTCCACACGGGGAGAGCGCATGAAACTGATCACCGCCATCATCCGGCCGTTCAAACTCGACGAGGTGCGCGAAGCCCTGTCCGAGATCGGCGTGTCCGGCATCACCGTCACCGAAGTGAAAGGCTTCGGGCGACAGAAGGGTCATACCGAGTTGTATCGCGGCGCCGAGTACGTCGTGGATTTCCTGCCCAAGATCAAGGTCGAGGTCGCGGTGTCCACGGACCAGCTCGATGCCGCGATCGAGGCCATCCAGCAATCCGCCGGCACCGGCAAGATCGGCGACGGCAAGATCTTCGTCGTCGCGCTGGAACAGGTCATCCGCATCCGCACCGGCGAAGTCGGCGCGGACGCGCTCTAACCCACACCTCGGAGACCGTCCCATGACGACTGCCCTGTCCGGGTCGCGCGCCCGTGCATTCGCCTTCGCGATGCTGCTCGCCGCGACCACCCTCTGTTCGACCTTCCTCGCTTCCGCGCAGACCGCGCCGGAGGCACCCGCGGCGAGCGAGTCCATCGCTGCGGCACCTGCGGACGCTGCGCCTGCAGATGCAGCGCCGGCCGACGCCGCAGCTGCCACGGCTGCCCCCGCCGTCGCCGCACCGTCGCCGGAAGCGCCTGCAGACGCTGCACCCGCAGCCGCACCCACGCCCACCGCCAACAAGGGCGACACCGCGTGGATCATGGTCTGCGCCGCGCTGGTGATCTTCATGGCGCTGCCGGGCCTCGCCCTGTTCTACGGTGGCCTGGTGCGCAGCAAGAACGTGCTGTCGATCCTGATGCAATGCCTGGTGGTGTTCTCGCTGGTCGCGGTGCTGTGGGCGATGTACGGCTACAGCCTCGCGTTCACCGCCGGCAACGCCTTCATCGGCGGCGGCGACCGCCTGTTCGGCGCGGGCCTCAACGGCGCGATGGCCGCGACCTTCACCAAGGGCGTGTACATCCCCGAACTGGCGTTCTTCGTGTTCCAGGGCGCGTTCGCCTGCATCACCTGCGCGCTGATCGTCGGCGCGTTCGCCGAGCGCGTGAAGTTCGCCGGCGTGCTGCTGTTCACGGTGATCTGGTTCACCTTCGCCTACACGCCGATGGCGCACATGGTGTGGTTCTTCCCCGGGCCCGACGCGTTCACCGACGCCGAAGCCGGGAAGGCCGCGACCGCCGCCGCCGGTTTCCTCTGGGCCAAGGGCGCGCTGGATTTCGCGGGCGGCACCGTGGTGCACATCAACGCGGCGATCGCCGGTCTGGTCGGCGCCTACGTCATTGGCCCGCGCATCGGCTACAAGCGCGAGGCGATCAAGCCGCACAACCTCACCCAGACGATGGTCGGCGCCTCGATCCTGTGGGTCGGCTGGTTCGGCTTCAACGCCGGTTCCGCGCTGGAAGCGAACGGCGTCGCCGCGCTCGCCTTCGTCAACACCTTCCTCGCCACTGCGGCGGCGGTGCTGAGCTGGAGCGCGGCGGAGTGGATCGCGCGCGGCAAGCCGTCGATGCTCGGCGGCGCCTCGGGCGCGGTCGCCGGCCTGGTGGCGATCACCCCGGCGGCCGGTCTGGTCGGGCTGATGGGCGCGATCGCGATCGGCGCCATCGCGGGCGTGGTCTGCTTCTGGGGCGTCACCGGCCTGAAGAAGCTGCTGCGCGCGGACGACTCGCTGGACGTGTTCGGCGTGCACGGCGTCGGCGGCATCGCCGGCGCGCTGCTCACCGGCGTGTTCGCGGCGCCGTCGCTGGGCGGCGCGGGCCTGTGGGATTACGTCACCGAGACCGCGCTCGCCGACTACAGCATCGCCTCCCAGGTCTGGGTGCAGCTGCAGGGCGTGCTGGTCACCGTCGTGCTGTCCGGCGTGGTGTCGCTGGTCGCCTTCACGATCGTGAAGTACACCGTCGGCCTGCGCGTGAACGAGGATGCCGAACGCGAGGGCCTGGACATCGCCTCGCACGGCGAGGCCGCGTACGAGCACTGAGTTTCCGCTACCGCCCCGGGGCGGGCCATGGACGACGCCGGAAGGTTCCGGCGTCGTCCATGCGGGATAACCAGGGCTTCGTGAACTGCAAAGCCTCCACCGGCTGCGACTGGCTGGCATCGCCCGGATCCTCACGAGGCGGGCGATCGCGCGGCGCCCTCGAATCCGCGCCGCAGCGCGGGGGCGGCGATCAGCCGAGCGCGGAGGGCTCGGTGAAGTCCATGCGCTGCGCCCCGGACGCGGCGAGCGCGGCGTCGATGCCGGCGCAGGCCTCGTCCTCGCAGTCGACCAGCAGCAGGATGCGGCCCTCGGCGATCTCCTGCTCGAACCGGCGGCGGATCGGATCGGGCAGGGCCGAGCCCGCAAGCGCCGATGCCCAGGCGCCGGCAGCGGCGCCGATCGCGGCGACTGCGGCGGCCCCGGCGATGGTGATGCCGATCGCGGGCACGGCCACGCCGATCAGCCCTGCGAGCATGCCTGCGGTGCCGCCGCCGAGTGCACCGCGCAGGGCGGCCGGCATGAAGTCGGTGCTGGCGTTGCGGTAGTCGTCCGGGATGCGCGCCATCTCGATGTCGGCGCGTGCGACCAGGGCAACGTCCGCGTCCGGGATGCCGCGCGCGCGCAATGCGGCGATGGCCTGCTCGGCGGTGGCGACGTTCCGCATCAGGTAGATGTGTCGGGTCTTCATCGAACACTCCTCGCCGGATGTCCGGCGCCATGGGGGAAGCGATCAGGATCGGACCCAGTGTGGGTGGACCTGCCTGAATCCTTCCGGCCGCAACGGCCCCGAAGCTGAATGCGCATGCAGGAGCTGCCTTCGCTCCCCTGGGCATGACTCGAAATCAGGTGCTTCGCGATCGCATCGTTGATGTCGAATTCGCCGAATCCCGGCACTGACTATGCGATTCCCCGACTGAATCGCCCGGGGGTTTCATCGATATCCCGGGGTCATCGCAAATGGTCTGACTCGAGGCATTCATGAGCACCAAGCGAGACATGGAGGCGTTCAGGATCGAGGCGGTTCGGCAAGTGAAGGAAGACGAACGACTGCTCGGGCTGATCAGACACCAGTGGCTGGCCAACGGAACCGTTTATGGGCATCGCAAGCCGAGCAGGGATCTGCGAGATGCTGGCGAGCGTTGCAGCCGGCATCGCGTCCATCGCCTGATGCGTGCGGAAGGTCTGCGGATGCAGGTCGGCTACGGGCGCAAGCCGTGTTTCCACTGTGGCTTTTCGCATGCAGCGGCGGCCAACCGGCTGGATCGCGAGTTCGACGTCGCCATGCCGGATGCCGAGTAGGCAAGCGACTCCACATTCATCCGGACGCATGAAGGCTGGATGCATCCGGCGGTCGTGCTGGACCTGTTCTCCCGACACGTCACCGGTTGGGCGATGCGGGATCGAGCCGACGCGGCAACTGTCACGACGATGCGCCGGTGGAGAGCTTCTTCGCTCTGCGGAAGCGCGAGCGCATCAGTCGACGCATCTACCCGTCGAAGGATGCCGCACGGGCCGACGTGTTCGATTGCATCGAGATGTCCTGCAACGCGAAGCGCCGGCACGGTTCAAATGGCGATGTGTCGCCTGTAGAGTACGAACGGCGCCATGCGCAACGAGGGTCCTGACTGCCTACGGAACCCTGGGCGATTCAGGCATCGACCGGAATGCTGTATCGACATGGCCGATGACGCACGCGATCGGAATAGGCCTGATCGATCAGTTTCAATCCTGTCAGATATTACAGCTACTGGGCGCGCCCACCTGCGGGAATTATCGGACAACGGGCTTCGCTACCAGCGCGCCGATTCAATCCAAGGCCGCCGCTCAGGGCGGCCTCGGCACGCCCTGAACGAAGAGGAAGAGAACCCGTAGCAATTCAACCCAAGAGGGCAACACCATGACGCAGCAGCTCGATGAGATTTTCTCTGCAGAACGCGCCGTTACCGGTCCACTGGTATTCACCTTCGTACTCAGTTCCACCGTCTCCATCACCACCGCTGTGACCGGCGATGCTCGCCAGAACGCGACGGTGGCGATCTTGAACGGGTCGGTGACCCTGTGGAGCGCGACGTTGACCCAGTTCGAGCCCACCGCCACGATCCCCTTCGACCTGATCGCCGGCACTTTGACGATCAAGAAGGGCGGCACCTTTGTTCTGCAGATTCCGACCACGCTCCAGAACGGCACCGTGATCGCCAATCTCACCATCGCGACCCTGAATAATCCGCAGGGAACACCGTTCACCGCCACCGTCGCCTCCTGGCCGCTGGTGTCCTGATCCACCGCAGGCCTGCCGGGCACCGTCGACTGGACAATGCCCGGCAGGCGCTAGCGGCGACATCAGGCAATCACCGGGCCTGCACGGCGGATCCGCTTCTCCCTTGTCCATCCGTCGAATGCCGGGCCGGGCCTGCCCCGCGATGCTTCTGGGGCTTCGACTCGATCGGAGCTTCCGTCTTTCATCCGATGGCGTGCGTTGACCTGCGTCACGCCACACTCAGGCTGTTCTGGAGATGCGCAGCTGGCGCCTCGCCTCCATCTGCGACCAAGCCGATCATGACCATGCCACCGGATCCGAAGAACATCCCCGAGGCGAGACCGCCCGAGATTCTGCGCGGCACGTCGCTCGCTGTCTCGACGACGGCCGCGCTCGGGGCGAATGCGCCGAGATCGCTGACGAACCGGGAACTGATCGCCAAGCTCGCCGACTTGCCGATCGCGAAAACCACGGTCGGCCCGCTCGATATCAATGTGCAATCCGACCCGGCGCGCGGACAGGCGGTGGTGAGCCTTCAGCTGTCGGGCGTTACCGTACTCACGCAGCTCATCTGCCTCGTGGATCCGGTGCTCACGCTGGACCTGGCCCAGGGCGACAGCGCCGCCACAGGCCGCATCACGCTGCAGTTGCTGGAACCGCCGCGCTACTCGTCGATCGATGCCGACGTCTCCACCCTGCAAGGATCGGTGCCCGGTCGGTTCAAGGGCATGCTCGACAGCTGGGTAGCCACCGCTTTGCCTGTGATCGGCGATTTCGTGGCGATTCTGACCAGCGAACTCTCCACCCTGACGACCGTGCGCGGGCCTGCCGCGAACTTCGCCGAGTTTCAGTTCCATCAGGGGACGACGCTCACCGCCCGGGCGGAAGTCACCCAGTTCGCGCCGGTCCAGGTCTTTCCCGATGCGATCGTGAGCGGCGGGGTCCGGATCGAGCCGAATGCACAGATCACGCTTTCGATCCCCACGACCATCTCACCGGGTTGGCTGTTCCTGCAGGCCACGTTTTCCTCGCCGACCACGCCGCCCACGCGGGTCTCGTCATCGGTAGCGAACTGGTCGCTGCCGCCGCTCAGTTGAACACCCGTCCGTAATCCGGGCCAGCGCAGACAGGGAGTGTGCGATGACCGACGAAGCGCTGTTCCGCCGCTACTTCGACAGCCCGCTCTACCTGCTCGAGCCCTCGGAAGGTGCGCCGGGTTGGGTCGGTTTCGTCAGCCTGGGCAGCGCGCCGCCGCCGACGCTGCCGCTGAAGGACACCTTCCTCGATGGCCATTACCTGTTCGCGCCTTCGGCGCCCCCGATCGCGGACAACATGGCCGCTGTCGCTTACGCCCAGGCAGTGAAAGACTGGTTGGCCCGGAACTTCGGCAATCCATTCCGCGGCTATGCCTGCCTGTGGCTGCCCGACGCCGAGGGGCCGACCTTCAGCACCGAGCCCGACCAAAGCACGCTGACCTTCTTCCCCAATCCCGGGAGCGGGGCAGCAGCGGGCAACGACTTCAATCTGCTGATCGGTCAGCTGGGCTTCTCGGTCCCCACCCAGACCGTGCTCGGCATGGGCAGTCGTGGCCTGGTGTTCTACCGGTTCGGCTCCAGTGTCGTGCAATTCAATACCAACGATGGCACCAGCCCGCCTTCGGTCATCGGCAATTCGGGACTGCCCTTCCTGGGGCCGTATGCGGGCTGCTTCACGGTGGCGGGCACGCTCTCGCGCTCGGGTGCGCAGAGCACGGTCGATGGCCTCGCCACCGGCTTCCACTATCTGCACGAAGCGGCGGGCGTCGCGGTGCGGCAGATCTATCCCATGCTGGTCGCGCGGCCCGGCCTCGCGGATCTCGCCTATTCGGGCACCGTGGATCCGCTGGACCTGTTCAATGCGGTCGCTCCGCTTTCGAATCCGGCAGCAGGCAGGCTGCGGACCCAGTTCGCACTGACAGCGCCCGCGCGTATCGCCAGCTGGTACCGCAGTTCGAACGGGCGCGCGGTCGACGTTCTTCCTCTGAACGGTCTGGATGGCAACGACGAGCCCCGCCCCTGGTGCGGCGCTCTGGTGCTGCAATCCCGAGAAGCCGCAGGAGCACCACTGCGCAGGGTCTATCTGACGCCCGCAGGCGACTTTGCCTTGGCCGACAGTTCCGGCGACAGCGATGGCCAGCCGCTCGACCTGTTGCCTGGTCTCTACGGCAACGAACAACTGCGTCTGCGCGCCTGGCAGGCGTCGGGTGCTTGCGACCGGTTGCGTTTCGTGCCCGGGCAGCCGGCCAGCGCGCCGGTGTTCCCGTTTCCGCCGGCCGATCTCAATGCGCCGGGGCTGGGCCAGCGCAAACCGCGTCTCGACGCCCGCTTCGTTACGGCCTGGGCCGCGGTGCTGAGCGGTGAGCAGGGGCAGGCTGCGTACCTGGCGCAGCCCGAGGGCAATCCGCTGTACGCGCCGCCCCGTGGCGCCGAAGCCGGAAGTCTGCCGCTGTTGCCGCCGTTGGCCACGCCTTCGCCCATCCCGCAGAGCAGTCGCGACGGAGCGTTGTTGCTGCTGCCTTTCGCGCCGTATGCAGGCATCGGCTCGGGCTCCGGCAGCACTGCGATCGGCGCGCTGGGCGCCTATGAGAGCCAGATCCTCTCGCAGGCGCGCAAGGATCGTTTGGGCGCCGAGGGCCTGCCACGTCTGGCAGCCCAGAGAGCCTTCCGGCGCGCGCGCGTGCAGGCGGCCGAAGGCGAAGAGGCGCAGACGCAGCAGGCGACCACGCCGCAAGGCCTGTATGCGGAAATCGAAACGACGAGCGCGGCCGGAGCGGAAGCGCTGTACCAGAAGGTGGTGATCGCGCGATCCATCGCCAAACTGCCGGCCCGCGGAAGCGTGGATTTCGGCTTCGCGTCGCTGGAGCCCGAACTGCAGGACCTGTTCCAGACCAATCAATTGATGGCCGTGATCGTCAACCCGGCCAAGCTTGGTCGACCGACTCCGCCGCTGCTGCCCGGGCAGGCCGCCGAGGGTGAGCCCCGCTTCGATCGCGATGTGGTGATTGCGGATTGGCGAATGACCGCAGCGGTCGGCGAGTCCCTCAATGCAACCGCTTACAGCAATATCCTGATTCTGAAGTATTGCGATGGTTCGCTGCTGGAGCGCGTGCGCAATCCCAACAAGTGGGTGGCCACCGACAGTTTTTCGCTGTCCACGGACAGCGGCGCCGATACCGCGGTCGCACTCACCGGCCTGTCCAGCTATCTGCAGGATTATCTGGAGGCCGGCATCGCCAGCGCCGATGCCGGCGACAGCCTCTACGCCGACTTCGCACGGATCGTCCAGGACCCGCAGTGGCAGGGCTTCATCGTGCTGGCCGCCGAGGTCGACCCTTCAGGATTTCCCGACCAGATCAAGGGTCTCGTCGCCGGCATCGATTTTTCGCAGTTCCGGGCGCACCATTTCGGCGCGACGGCGAGCCGCGTCGAGGTCGATGGCAGCGCGGTGAAGATGCAGACGCCGAGCAGCCTGTTCGGCTTGATCGACTATCAGCTGCCGGCCTATCGCGCCAACGTCGCGGCAGGTGGCAGCCACGACATGCCGATCGCCCTGCCTGCCGACGGCGATTTCGGATTCCAGGTGCTGCAGTTGCAGACCCTGTTCCGCAATGCGGCGCTGGTCGATTTCCGCAGCCACGTGCAGCTCACGATCGATCGCCTGTTCCTGTCGCCGGTGCAGGCGGCCTATGGCGCCATCGGCAGGCTGCCTGCCCAGGCGGTCGTGCTCAAGGGCAGCTATCAGCGACAGGGCGTCACCGGCGTCTATGTGTTCGAACGGAACGCCACCACGCGCTTCCAGCTGGCCAGCAATGCCTTGCCCTCGGTCGCGATCCAGCGGGTGGTGTTCAACACATTGTCGAACGGCACCGAGCCCGGCGGCGACGGCATCGTGCGCAGCCGTTTCCTGATGTCCGGGGCGCTGGAGTTCGCCGTGCTGTCGGTGCAGTTGCCGGACAAGAGCACTCGCGAAACCGACCTGCTCTCGTTCGGTCCGTTGCCTGGAGCTGCCCCGACGGCCCCCGCGACGGGGTTGGCTTTCTCGGGTCTGGAGGTCTCGATGTCCTCGCCGGTCGACGCGCCGAACGCGGTCAGCTTCATGTTCGAGGCCAGCAGGCTGGCACTGGATCAGGGCGCCAGCCAGGCCCGTCCGCACAGCGTGTTCACCGATCTCGCCCTGCAGGTCGATGGCTTCATCGCGGGTGCGGAAGACAAGCGGCCGATCGATTTCGGCTTTCTGCCTGTCGGTGTCGAGCCCAAGCTCAAGCCCATTTCCGGCCCCTGGTTCGGCATCGCCTACAAGATCACCCTGGGCTCGCCCGGCGGTCTGGTTTCGCAGGCGGGCTTCACTTCGAGGCTGCTGCTGGCCTGGGCGCCGACTTCACTGGCCAACGACGCCAGTACCGCGGTTTTCACCGGCTTGCAGCTTCCGGGTGCGGCGCCGGGCGCCAAACTGTTTTCGATCCAGGGCGTGCTCAAGCTGTCGATCGACAGCCTCCTGCTTCGTCGCGAACACGTCTCGGCCGCCACCCCGTCTTTCACCCTGCGCCTGAACAATGTCGGCCTGAGCTTTCTCGGCATCGCCAAACTGCCGCCCGGCGCGACCATCAATTTCTTCCTGTTCGGCGACCCGTCCGGCGACGGCAGCCTCGGCTGGTACGCCGCGTATGTCCAGGACAGCAAGACCACGCTGACCGCCATCGACGCACTGCCCGAGGCACTGCCGCAGATGCATTCACTCCCCGTCCATCAGGAGCAAGCGTCGTGACGCGTGTCCTTTACTGGAACATCGAAAAGTTCGCGTCCAACAAGATCGCGAACCCGAGCAAAAAGCGCCAGCGCGGCGGAGCCTTGAAACAGAACCAGAGCTCGGTGCAAAGGCTGGCCTACATCAACGCCCACTTCGGCATCACGGATGCGCTGGGGGCGGTCGCTCCACCCGACATCGTGGTGGTCGTGGAAGTCACCACCGGCTATGCCGCCCGCGGCATCCTCGCAAATGGCAGCGGCCCGGCCGGTGCGTTGACCCTGCTGGCGGCCCTGCAGGCAACCACAGGCAATCCGAACTGGCGTCTGGTGCCGCCGCTGCAGACCGGACCACGCGAATCGGTGGCTGTCTTCTACGACAGCACCGACTACGTGTTCACGGGGCCGTGGCAGTGGCCGGGCGGGGTCGGCCCTGCCTTCGATCCTGGCGGGATGGCCCCGCCTCCGATCGCCGACTATGCGGCTCCCTTCGTGGCGCCCATCGTGGCCAACGCAGTGGTCCCGCCCGGCGCGGCCCACAATGTGGGGGTCGCGCAGAACAGGCTCGCCGCGGCCACGGCATTCACGTATTCGGCCGGTCTCGCGCCCGGTCTGGTCGGGGCCATCGACTTCGGTGGCAGGCGCGCGCCGTACTGGGTCACTTTCGCCCAGTTGGGCTTTGGTCCCGGGCCGCGGCCCGTGGCCCGCAATATCTCGCTGTTCTGCGTTCACTCGCCGGCGAACGCAGGCGCGGGGGCCTATCTCACCGCCTTGAACGATATCGCCGAGATCGCGGATGGGCCGCTCGCCGCCGATGAGGTGCGCGTCGTGCTCGGCGACTTCAATGTCAACCTTCTGAACGCCGATCTCGCTCGCACCCGCAACGGCAGCTACGCTGCACTGGCGCGCAATGGCTACACGCTCGGGATTGATCGTCCCGGTGGGCCGCCTGCTCCGATCAACGGCTGGCTCGACTACTTCGCCACCCATATCCGGCGTACCGGCAATGCCAGCTATTGGTCCACACTGACGCAGAACCAGTACTACCCCGGCTACGGATACACCGGCACCCACATCGTCCAGAACTTCTATTCGATCGACAACATTCTGGCCCGTTACGGGACCGCCGCTGCGGGGCCGATGGCCAATGTCACCGTGTTGAACGGCGTCGTCGGTTCCAACTACGACGCGATTGTGATGCCACCGGGCGCACCGCCCATCGGCACCTACAACCTGCCGATCAGGATGGGAAATCTGGTCCGTTTCGGCGCAACACCGGCGACCGCACCCGCGCACTCCGCAGGGCGCCAGGCTGCCTTCCGGGGCTGGAACAACTACGGACGAATCCGCAGCACCAGCGACCACCTCGCCATCGTCGCCGACATCTGAGCGAGGAGAACACCATGGCCGACCCGTCCGTTCAAACCCTGCGCGATGCCTTCGCCAATGCTCCCGCTGGTCCCGTCGTCCTGAATGATGCCTTCTTCAGCGCGGTCGGCCTGACGCCGCCGGCGGGGTTCACCGCCGCCATCAAGGCGGCCTACCGGCTGCCGGCGAACGCTGCAGGGCTTTCGATCGAGTACGAACGCTCAGCGGTGACGCCGGTGGCGAACGACCGCTTCTCGATCCCCGGCCTCGTGCTCAGTTTCCTGAATGCGCCGACCGCGGTCTCCACCCTTTACGGCTCCGCAGGCACGGCACAGACCCCCGTGCTGGGTATCGATGTCGTCCCGACCGGCTGGCAGTTGGCGGATCAGTTTCCGGACATGTCCTCGGACAACTGGCCGTTCGCCCTGCTGCAGTTCGATCAGCAGCGCTTCTATTTCGCCAGCGCGCCGCAAAGCTTCCGGTGGCCGGCACAGAACGCGGTTCTGGCGATGCAGGCGGGACAGAATCTGTACGGCCTGACCTCGGTACCGGTGCTGGCTGTGCCGCTGATCCAGCTGATCGCCAACCTGCCGGTGCCGGCCACCCGGCTGCTGACGGTCGGCCCTGTCGTGCTCGACAAGGCGAACGACGAAACCATCCTGTTCACCGACATGAACATTCGCGCCCTGTTGACGGGCGGGAACGATCTGCGTCTGTTCTTTCTGCGCGTGCTTGAACCCCACCTGGGCATGCTCATCGAAACCG
The DNA here is from genome assembly GCA_005502915.1 of Lysobacteraceae bacterium 2PB. Taxonomy (GTDB): domain Bacteria; phylum Pseudomonadota; class Gammaproteobacteria; order Xanthomonadales; family Xanthomonadaceae; genus Lysobacter_I. Next base: position 18,895 of record SCMT01000006.1, read on the forward strand.
TCGAGGAGGTCGAAGACGAGGACGGCGAGCCGCTGCGCGATGCGCTCGGCGAAACCAGGACGGTTCCGTTGCAGACGCCCTTCTACTTCTTCGGCACCCGGATCGATGTGGAGGGTGCGAACGGCAGCACGCTGCCCTTCGATCTGCAGGTGTTGGTGAGCACCGATGGCTCGCAGTATCGATTCGCGATCGGGCCCGGCGATGACAAAACGCCGATCACGCCGGCGGCAGTGCTCAAGCTGATGTCCGACGGCGCGGGCGGAAGCTATTTCGGCCTGGTGCCGCCCGTGCTTCAGCAATATCTCGCCAGCGTGCAGTTGCAGGGCTTTCAGCTCGGCGGCCCGCTCAAGCCGCAGCCAGACTGGAACCAGCTGTCGGTCCTGATCGGCAGCGTGCAGGGGCAACCGATTCCGCTGTTCTCCGATCCGACCACACAGCAGATCTTTCAGCTCGACAGCTTTTCGGTGAACTGGTTGCTGGCCAAACAGGGCAATCGACTGGATTCAAGCGGCTTGATCGAAGCCGATTTCAGGCTGTTCCCCGAGATATTCAGAACCAAGGACGGCCTGCCTGGCGGGCTGTTCCACATCGAAATCGACAGCGCGCTCAATTTCGAAGGAGCCTTCACCGGGAAGGCATCGCTGGACGACGTTCTACGCGGCATCACCGGCGGCGCGATAGGCCTCCCTGATGGCGTGTCGATCGACTTCTCCGACATCTTCGTGCAGGTCAGCCCGAGCAGAAAGGCCTATGCGCTCGGCTTTCAGGTCGATGCGTTCATCGACGTGCCCTTCGTTCAGTACACCAACCCGGTCAACGGCATGCGCGAGCCGCTGATCAAGGTCGCCGGTCTGGTGTTCGATCTCGCCGCCAGCACGCCCAACCGCAGCGATGGCCAGCCGGGCAAGACCGTGTATGCGGGCTCGATGGTCGGTCAACTCATCATCGGTCCGGTCGCCGCGAACGTCAGCGTCGCCTATGACGGCACCTTGTCGACTCCGCTGTGGACCTTGCAGACCTCGCTGGCGCAGCCACTGGTGCTGTCCGACCTGATCAACCAGTTCTTCCGCGCCTACGATCTTCCGGTCTTCCTGCCGGGGACCCTGACGGTCGAAGCCTTGGCGCTGGAGGCGATCATTCCGGTCGCAACGAAGGCCATGCCGGCGGCGATCGCGGGACGCGCGCGCTCGCGTTCGGCGCATGGCAGTCATGAGCGCGCCCGCTGGCGCAGTCCGGTTCGCGCCCTGGCGCGTCCGGCCCGCGCGATCGGGTTGCGCGCGACGCCTGCGGCGGCGCCCGGCACCAAGTCGTCCTACTCGATCTCCACCCGCATCCGCTGGACCTTCGATCTCACGCCCCAGATTCCCGTCGACATCCTGGCCGAGCTCGGTCTCGACTACGACGGCAACCGCAAAGCGGGCGAAGAGTTCGCCGGCTCGGTTATCGGCACCATCGACATCGATCTGATCGGCCCGGTGCAGATCGGCTACCGCTTCGGCGCCCCCACCAGCAGCAGCGGGGCGCTGGCGCTGCCCGCACACGATGCACTGCCGCAGACCCCGTTGGTGGGGCTGCCGACCAACAGCATCCTGTGGATGAGCTGGAAGGGGTTCCGCGCCGAGTACAGTTTCGACCAGCAGACCGTGAGCTTCTCGCTGAGCGGCTGGACGGTCGGCTCGCTGATCACCGCGCTGGTGGAAATGATCGGCGATCCCTATTTCACCTTGCCTGCGCCCTGGGACATCCTCAATTCGATCTCGCTCGACGGTTTCTCGATCGTTTTCGACCTGAAGGCCGGAGTCGCGCATCGGGTGTCGGCCAAATACACCCTGCCCAGTCCGATCTCTCTGGGTTTTCTCACCATCAAGGGCCTTCAGTTCCTGCAGGTCCAGGGAAAAGTGACGCTGGCGATCGATGGCTCGACCACGGTGCCGGGGCTGAACGATCAACCGCTGTTCAATCCGGCTACCGGTGGGCAGGACGTCAAGGACATGCCGGCGGTGCCCGGCCAGGGCAATGCGTATTTCGATCTGAAGCTGCTGGCCCTGGGCCAGCGCATCAGGATCGACGGCGCCCCGGCTTTCAAGTCGACCCAGGAAGTGATCAAGGCGCTCGCCGCCATCCCCCCGTCCAGCGGACCGGGCATGCCCTTCGATCCGGCGCAGCAGAAGCCCGGGCAGCCCTTCTACGACCGCAGCAGCAATTGGCTCGGTGCCCTGCATTTCGGCGTGCTGCGCATCGGCGAGACGCGGAATTACGCAGTCGACTTCATGGTGGTCTTCAACGACCCCGATCTGTACGGCCTGCGTCTCGCGCTCAGCGGCGACAAGATGAAGGCGCTGGCGGGCCTGGCGATCGACATCCTGTACAAGAAGATCACCGACGAGATCGGCTGCTACCAGATCGAATTCACCCTGCCGAGCGTCCTGCGCAATCTCGACTTCGGCGCGTTCTCCGTGACCCTGCCGATGATCGGCCTGCAGATCTACACCAATGGCGATTTCCTGGTCGACTTCGGCTTTCCCTACAACATGGATTTCAGTCGTTCCTTCAGCGTGCAGGCCATCGTCTACGGCGTGCCGGTGCTGGGTTCCGGCGGTTTCTATTTCGGCAAGCTGTCCAACGCGACCGCGCCGAATCTGCCGAAGACCACGAAGGGCACGTTCAACCCGGTCATCGTGTTCGGTTTCGGCGCCCAGCTCGGCATCGGCCGCTATATCGACAAGGGCATCCTGAAGGCCGGTTTCTCGATCACCGTGTTCGGGATCATCGAGGGAACGATCGCCGCCTGGCATCCCTACCAGATCGGCGACACCGGCAATCCGAACGAAGTCCAGGGCGATTACTACTTCCGGATCGCCGGCACCTTCGGGATCATCGGCAAGCTTTATGGATCGATCGATTTCGCCATCATCAAGGCTGATGTCAGCCTGACCGTGACCGTCTACGTCAAGATCGAGTACGAATCGTTCCGCAAGATTCCATTGACCCTGTCCGCCTCGGTGAAGGTGAGCGTCTCGATCAAGATCGATCTTGGGTTCTTCTCGATCCGGATCAGCCTGTCGTTCTCCGCCACCATCACGGAACGGCTCACCATCGGTTCGGATCGAGAGGCGCCGTGGGATGGGGCGTTGCCCGGACCCAACGGTGCTCCGGCCCTGGCCCAACACGGATCGCGCCTGTTGCCGCTGCCGCGCACCCTGCTCGAACATGGCGTCCTCGGCCGGCCGATCCGGCTCGACTTCTCCCGGCCGCTGGCCCTGCGGATATCACGCGCGGCCGCCGCAGACAAGCCGCAGCTCGAAATCACGGCGCTGACCCAGTTCACCGTACTCGCGCCCGAACGCGCCGGCTACGCGCAGCAGGAAGGCGGCCTAGTGCTGTTGTTCGCGATGGACGCGCCCACCGTCAACGATGGCAAGCCGAGCGGCGCGACCTCGTTCGATGCGCTGTGCGCGGCCCTCTTGCCGTGGCTGATCGAAAGCGTGAAGCCGGCGCCGGACCTGCTGTCGCGCGGCCTGCCGCTGGGCGACGATCAAGCCGTTTCGCGCCTGCTGCTGGAGGGCATTCTGCGCGCCCTGTCGGATCCTGCGCAGGCACCGTTCACCTCCTCCCAGTTGCTGGACTTCCTTGCCGCCAGTTTCACCGTCAAGGTTTCCGCGGCGGACAAGCAACTGAGCGCGTCCCGCAGGGCCGCGCTGGACGCCGGCAGCACGATTTTCCCGGCGGTGCCCTTCCTTACGATGACGGTGCCGGATCCCGACGCCGACACCGGTACGCGTTCCATCCGGTTCGACGAGTACGTGAAGACCTCGGCGGCGTATCAGGTCGAGCTTCGCAGGATTTTCGATTCGATCGCCGCCAACGTCGATGCGGAGTCGGCGGCAGCGCCCAAGGCGAGGCTCGCGATCGAGGACGGCACGGAGCCGATGGCGGCCTCAGTCTTCACTGACTACTTCATTCTGCTCGCGCGCCAACTGGTGCAGAGCGCCATCGATGTCTTCGACGACTATCCCTATCCATTGACGCCTGCCGCCAGCCTGCAGTCCATCATCGACTGGGCCAACAGCCTGCTGCCCGGACAACTGCAGGCGAGTCCGCTGCTGCGCGCCAACCTGCTGCATCCCCTGAGCCCCGGGCTGAAACTCGAGATCGCCGATCTTGGCTACATGGTCCAGGTGCAGGACACCCTGGCGTCCATCGCGGCGCGTTATGCCGATCCCGACGTGCCGACCAGCACGAATCCGGCCGAACTGATCCTGAGCAATGCAGCGCAGAGCAATCTGATCGCTGCCGGGGTCACGATCCGGCTCACCCTGGACGGCGTGGAGAGGCGCCATACCACGGTGATCGGCGACGACTTCACGACGATCGCCGAGGCTTTCGATCTGAGCATCGAGCAACTCGCAGCCCAGACGCCGCTGTACACCTGGCCGGGCCTGCTCGCCGCATCGATCGTCATGACGATTCCCAGCGTCATCGTCGGCACGACGGACGGCGACACCGTCTCCAGCATCCTGGATGCGCTGCGCGTACCGGTGGAGAGCTTCCTGACGCCTGCGAACCTCGCGCTCGAAGGTTTGTTCAAGGTCGATCCGTCGCTGCGGTTCGCCGTACCGGGCCTGATCGTGCTGCCGGAGGCCGCCCTGTGGCCGGCCCTGGCGTCGACCGGCATCCCGGGGCAGACCGCGGGCACCGCGGCGCGTTACATGCTGCATGGCATGCGTCTGCCCGTGGCACCGGGTCTGTCGATTCCTGCCGAAGGATTCCTGTACGGGCCGCCGCATTGGGCCGACAGGCAAAGCGCCTACGGGGTCTATCAGTTGAGCGGGCAGCAGTTCCCACTGGCTCCACGCAGCGATGTCTATGAGATTCGGCTTGCGCGTCCCGGCAAGGACGACAAGGGCGATACGGGCGATAGGGGAGACAACGACCCCTATGCATGGTTCACGCTCGGCACCGGCAAGGAACTGTGCTTCGACATCGTGTCGCAGACCTCGCTGCTGGGCAGGGTCGTCGACTCCGCGCGCCGCAACGGCTACAAGCCGAACATCCCGAGCCTCAAGGCGCAGCCGGAAACCGTGTTGACACCGACTCGCTACAACGTCGGCAACCCGGCACCGTGGTTCAGTTCGGACATGGCGCGGCTGATCGCCGTGACCCGACCACCGACGGTCGATCTGAAGTCCGTCGACGATGCTGCCTCCGGCCCGCAGGTCCGCCCGCTGCTGTTCGGTCTCTCCACCGCACTGCTCGCCGCCGTGGAGGCCACGCAGGCGCGGCTGGCCGCCGGCATTCCCGGCACCCGTGCGCTGCTGCCCTATCTGCCGGTGCTGTCGCCCTCCGTGGGCGTCAGTGATCCCGCGACATCGCAGACCGCCTACACGGACTTCGACGACTACGCCTTCGCCACCCGCATCGACTTCCGCATCAAGCAGCTCGCACAGAACGCCGATCTTGCGCCCGAGCGCGCGGACGCCAACGACATCGTGCCGCCGGGTCCGGCCAATCCCGGTTCTCCGGCGCGCCCGCTGGCGCAGTTCGCCTACGAGATCATCGGTCCGAGTCCCGCCGAAGCCGTGCTGCTCGAACGCCTGCTGACCGCGATGGCCAGTGAAGGAGAGGATCTGGTCAGCGCCCTGTTCCTGCTCTATGCCGATGTGAACAACGGTGCGACCGGCCTCACCAGCCGCGCCGACAGCGAATTCCTGTCCTTCATCGTGCAGTCGAATCTGTCGACCGAGACCAACCCGCCGCCTTCTGCGCGCGCGTTTTCGCAGGCACTGGCCGACGCACCGCCGACCGGCATCGCCAATTCGCCGGCCGAATTCCTCAAGCTGCTGTGGGAGCTGTCGACGGTCAACTCGGGCGGCACCTTCCTCTTCTATCAACTGCTGAAGGATGGCTCAGGCCTGCCGCCGGCGCTCTTCGACGACAGCGGCATCGCCACCCTGACTCTGGTGGCGACACTGCGCCGCGACCCCGAGCGCGCCAGGGGCGCACGCATCTTCAACGCGATCAACGCCCTGCTGACCACGGCGCCCATCGACCCCCAGTCCTCGGTGGTGCAACTGGTCGGCGTTTCCGCCGAAGCGCCCAGCCAGCCCCTCTCCGCGGCATCGAGCATCGCGAGCCTCGCCGACTTCTACGGCATCGATATCGCCGGCCTTGCCCTCAGCAATGCCGATGCGCCGCTGGTCATCGGCAAGCAGATCCCGATCTCGGGCCTGTATCGGCAGTTGCTGCCGACAGATGTCGGCCCCGGAAAGAATCCGATCGCCGCACTGGCGGCCTACTACTCGGCGGGCGCGACGGCACCGGTGACCGAGGCCATGATCCTCGACTTCAATCCGGGGGTGCCGGTGGCCGCGTTGTCGGTGTTCCGGATTCCGCCCTTCACCTATGCGGTCAACACCCAGGGCCCGGGCGCTCGCCTGTCCAGCATTGCGCTCTACTACGCGATCGAGGTCATCGAGGTCGGCTTCGCGGCGCGCGACGTCGCAGGCCTGTTCGACGCCGGCAAGGTGTCGATCGATCCCCTCGCCTTCGATGCCTCGCCCAACCTGGGCCTGACCAATGCCGCCCTGGCGCTGGAGCGCGAGCGCGGTGTCGCACCCGCCGACCTGCCGCCCGTGCCGACGCAGGCCGAGATCGATGCGTATACCCGGGCCACGCTGTTGCAGCTCTACCAACTGCTCTCCGCGCGCATCGTTCCCAACGCGTTCTTCCAGCCCAGCGAAAACAGTGCACCTTTCGGACCCAGGGACCCGCTACCGGCGGATCCCGGCTCCAGCGCACCGGCGAACAGGGCACGGCCCCGTCGCGCGCGCTTCGCTGCGGCGACAGACGACCAGCCCTACCTCTACGACCAGGCGCTCGGCTTCGCCGCGAAGGCCCGGATCAACCCGGCTCCGGCGAACCCTGCGCCGGGCTTGCCGCCGGCGTCGGCCAATCCCTACGTCGGCATCGGCACGATTCTGCAGATCGGCATGGATTGGCAGGACCTGTTCGGGAATCGTCTGCCCAATCCCTTCAGCCTGCCGCAGGCGAGCGATTCGCCACCTTTCGGTAATCTGGCGATGCTGCCGACCTACAGCGACCGTCTGATGCCCCTCGACACCTGGCCAAGCACCACTCGCGGCTACCGTTACGGCGGCAGCCCCGGCGCGCCCGTACTGAAGATCACCCTGAAGTTCGACCCGACATCCTACGAGCCCGACCCCGCTGCGCGCGCCCATCTGGGCGCCATCCGCGAGGGCGACGTACTGCCGATCTGGCAACGCAATGCGAAGGCGGATCTCGCCAAATTCCAGCATGTCTACTTCCAGCTCAATCAGAACTACGACCACCTGGGCGTACCTGGTCTGGCCGGCCCTGCGGTCGCGCTTTCGCTGATCAATTCGCTGCTGGCGACGCCCGAGCAGCCACTGCCCGACACGGCACGCGAAGCGATTCTCGGCTACGTCGACAGTGCGATCCTCTATCTTTCGGCGCGGGCTCGGGCGGTGAGTGCACCCCCGCCGGAGGACGTGCCGATCTCGATCGCCGTCGACCTCGCTTCGATCGTACCCTCGAGCGACATCATCCGGCTCGAAGTGGCGATCCGATTCACTCGCCAGTCGTCGCTGGTGTCGCCCGCGCTGCGCGCCCTGCGCGGCGGCGTTGCGGTGAGCGCGTCCATCCCGGTGGATGCCAGTCTGCCCGCACCGCCGGCCACCGAAGCGGCGCAGGACGATGCGCCGGCCTATCCGGTCGCGCTGAAGGAATTCGCCCTCGACTTCGAAAAGGTCTTCGTCACCGGCGCCTGGCGGATGCGTATCGGCACCAGCTCTGCCGATCCCGGCGCGCCCAGCGATACCCGCATGCCGACCGTTTGGGCCGTGCGCATGGCCGCACCCGACAGTCCGGCGCCCAAGGGCATCGATTTCCGCATCGGCAACACGCCCTGCTACTTCGCGCCCCTGCCGATCGCCAGCAGCCTGCAGACCCTGCAGGTCGGCGTGCTGCCGTATCGCACCGGCGAGCCGTATCCGGCGGGCGATCCGATGCCGACGCTGTTCACCAATGTCGATCCCAACGTCTGGCTGGCCGAGTGTCTGACCGCCATCGACGACGCATTGAGTGCGAGCTATTCGACGCCGCTCTTCCAGCTCGATCGCCTGCTGCGACTCGACGACAACCCGACCGATCCCGAGGATCCCCGGGCCGGCTATCTCTACCGTCTGCTGCGTTACAAGAAGAGGCTGGCAGCGGCGATCGCATCGACGGCGACACCGGTGCTGGACCAACCGCCGGGCGATCTCAAAGCCGCTGCCGTGGCCAAGCTGGAGCAGGCATTGCTGCGCAGGCTCAGCGACGCCAACACCCTGACCTGTGTCGCCGTGCTGCCGGTGAGCAACGCCCACTACGCGCCCAGCCTGCCGCCCGGAGTCGGTACGCCGCGCCTGTTCGGGCAGCCAACGGGCGAGATCGGCAACGACACGGTCAAGGCGAACGAAAACTTCGCGCTGTCGACGGCCAAGATTCCGTTGAACAGCAAGCCCGGCGCGGATGCGAGCACTCTGGCGTTTCTGGTGAACTCGCGTTCCGCCGACACCCGCGCCTATGTCGAGCTGGCGCTGGGCTACGAACTGACCCATATCGAACACGACATCCGCAGCGTCCCCGGCATCAAGAACTACGAGCAGTCGCGCTGGATCACCTTCCTCACCGGTCCGTATCGCAGGGCGATCTCGCCCGCCGCGGGCGAACGGTTCGCCATTCCGGTGGCGCTGCGCGCGCTGCCGGTGCCCGCCACGGTGGTGGCGCAGTCGGGCACGCCCAGCCACCCCAATCCGGAACACGCCACGCCGGGCGATCTGAAGACTTGGGACTACACCTTCCGCTATCTGCTGCATCAGGCGGCGCAGGACTCGGTCATCGCCGATGTCGTGTTCAATCAGGATGCCGGCAGTCTGCGCTCGCGACCGAAAGTCGACGGCAGCGCGCTGTACGCGGCGCTGGCCCAATTCGTCGCCATCTACCCTGCGGTCGCCCGCGATCTCGAAACCTTCCTCAGGCCCATCAGCGGCACCACCCAGCCCGACAACCCCGATGTCGCCGCGGCCGCGGCCGCGATGGCCGCGCTGGACAGCGTCCTCTCGGCGGTCACCGATGCGTATGTCGACTGGGCCACCCCCCGCCTGTTCGACACCAGTTTCCTCGCGAGCTCACCCAGGGTCGAGTACACCTTCGAGATCAGGCTGGTGCCCGAGGGCGAGCTCGAAACCGCTCAGGTACAGATCCTCCCGCAATCGTTCAAGCAGAATGGCGTGCCGGGCGACAACTTCCTCCCAGTGGCCAGGGTTCTGATCGATTCGGACAATTACGCGCCGGATCTTGTGAGCTACGATCCCCGCACCGGCGCCGCAGTGTGGCGCTATCTGCTCCGCTCCGATGCCCTCGATCCGAATCTGCCGCCGGTGTTGCCTTATGAAGCGGCACGGCTCGACGCGGCGCGGTCGGTGGTGTTCCAGGGTCTGGATCTGTTCGCGCTGCAGAACGGCTGGGCCTCGGTGCGCGTCACGCGCAATCGCCATCTGGCACCGGATCCCCTGGTCAGAACCACTCCCGACTTCGAGTTCACCACCGTTGCCGCCCGCTTCGCCGATGCCATCGTCCCGCTGCTCCACTTCGACGCCTACGCGCTCGACGAACAGGCGACCGCACCGGCTCCCGTCGCGAACTGGCTGCGCAGCTTCTTCACGGGACTGCTGACGCCGGCCCCCGGCATCGCCTTCTCCGAGCCCGTACTGATCAACATCGAGACGCGCTACGCCTATCGTCTGGTGCCCGGCAGTCAGGCCAGTGACGTGCCGCCGACCGTCTTGCCGGTCAGTCTGCTGGCGCCCACGTCGACCGAGGGCGCAGTGGATCCCGCCTTCATCACGGCCGTCGGCGCATTCGCGCAGAACTGGTTCGATGTGCAGGCGCCGATCCGCGACGCCTCCGCCGGCTTCAGCTTCGGCCTGACGGTTTTCTCGGGAACCGGCAGCGGCCGCCTGCCCTTGATGAAGATTGCTTCGCTGGGGCTGGCAGCGAAGAACATCGCGTCGGGCTGAGATGCGACAGCGGGTACCCGGGTTTTGGATGGAGAGGAGCGAGTGCTGGTTGTCACGGCCGACGCAGAAGCGCAGTGCGTGGCCAGCTCGGGCCCATTCTCGGCAGCGGACCGAGCGCAGCCCTGCGGGCCGTGGCCGCGCTGCCCGCAAACCGACCCGGGTCAGAGCGTTGATCGCTCGGCGGCCGGCATCTGCAGGGAGATCGGCGGTAACCCGGATGAACTGCACAATCGGTGCATCCGGCAAAGACGATGGCGTTTTGCCCACCACCGGCGGGCAATCCGCTCGTCATCGGCCCGTGTTTGCACTAGATTGGTGCAATGACCTCGCCCTCCGCACCTCTCGATGCACTCGCCACGCCCATTGTCTGGTGCGATGGCGAGGGGCGGGTGGAGGGCGGCAACCAGGCCTTCTCGCGCTGGCTCGGGATCAGCCCGCGCCGGTTGCCGGGCCTGCCGATGGCGGCGCTGGAGGCGGAGGGGCTACGCCTGGCGCAAGTGGTCGAAGCGCCGCCGCCGGGCGACCAGGTACGCCTGCGCCGCCTGCCGTTCGGCTTCCCGGGCAGCGAGGCCCAGCAGTACGCGGACGTGCTGCTGACCCGGCGCGAGGGCGGCGGCTGGTGGCTGGAGGCGCATCCGGTCGACGAATTCCCGGGCGAGGACCCGGCGACCGTGCTGCCGACCGCGCTGTCGGCCGCGCTCAAGGGCCTGGCCCACGAACTGCGCAACCCGCTGGCCGGCCTGAAAGGCGCCGCGCAGCTGCTCGCCAGGCGCGTGGAAGGCGACGAGGCGCGCGAGCTGACCGGGCTGATCGAGTCCGAAGTCGGGCGGTTGACCGACCTGATCGACCGCCTGCTGTCGCCGCAGCCGGCGCGCGCGCACGAGGCGCTGAACATCCACGGCGTGCTCGAACGCGTGCTGCGCCTGGCCGAGAGCGATGCCGGCTGGGCGGTGAAGCTGGTCCGCGACTACGACCCCTCGCTGCCCGAGCTGCTCGGCGACGCCGATCGCCTCACGCAGGCGGTGTGGAATCTGGTGCGCAACGCCATCGAAGCCGGCGCCGCCAACGTCAGCCTGCGCACGCGCATCGAACGCAGCGTGCGCATCGGCGACCAGATCCACGCGCACGCGCTGCGCCTGGAAATCGCCGACGACGGTCGCGGCGTGCCCGAATCGCTGGCCGAGCAGGTGTTCCTGCCGCTGGTCAGCGGTCGCGCCGAAGGCACCGGGCTCGGCCTCGCGCTCGCGCAGCAGGTCGCGCGCGAGCATCGCGGCTCGCTGAGCTACCGTTCGCGCCCCGGGCACACCGTGTTCACCTTGTTGCTCCCCTACACCCACGAGGCCGACGATGCCTGATGTCGCGACACGTCCTGCCGAGGCCATGGACACCGCCGCCGTCTGGGTGGTCGACGACGACCGTTCGGTGCGCTTCGTGCTCGCCACCGCGCTGCGCGAGGCCGGCTACGAGGTGACCGCGTTCGACGCCGCGCGCGCCGTGATCGACGCGCTCGAATCCCGCCGTCCGCCCGCGCTGCTGTTCACCGACGTGCGCATGCCCGGCGACGATGGCCTCGTGCTGCTGGACGCGATCAAGGCGCGCCACCCGCAGCTGCCGGTGATCGTCATGAGCGCCTACACCGATATCGCCAGCACCGCTGGCGCGTTCCGCGGCGGTGCCCATGAATTCCTGTCGAAGCCTTTCGATCTCGACACTGCCGTGGCCCTCGCGGCGCAGGTGCTGGCGCCGATGCACGCCCGCGCCAGCGACGACAGCGCCGCGCCGCCGGCCGCGTCGCCGCCGGCCGAGGACGCGCTGGTCGGCGATACCCCGGCGATGCAGGCCCTGTTCCGGGCCATCGGCCGGCTCGCGCAGGCGCCGCTGGGCGTGCTGGTCACCGGCGAGACCGGCACCGGCAAGGAACTGGTCGCGCGTGCGCTGCATCGCGAATCGCCGCGTGCGCGCAAACCCTTCGTCGCGCTGAACACCGCCGCGATTCCCGCCGAACTGCTCGAAAGCGAACTGTTCGGCCACGAGGCGGGCGCGTTCACCGGTGCCGGCAAGCGCCACGTCGGCCGCTTCGAGCAGGCCGACGGCGGCACGCTGTTCCTCGACGAGATCGGCGACATGCCGCTGCCGCTGCAGACCCGGCTGCTGCGCGTGCTCGCCGAGAACGAATTCTTCCGCGTCGGTGGACGAGAACTGATCCGCGTCGACGTGCGGGTGATCGCCGCGACCCACCAGAACCTCGACGCGCTGGTCGCCGACGGGCGCTTCCGCGCCGACCTGCTGCACCGCCTCGACGTGGTGCGCCTGCAGCTGCCGCCGCTGCGCGAGCGGCGCGAGGACATCGGCAAGCTCGCCGAACGCTTCCTGCGCGCGGCGGCGCTGAAGTTCGATGCGCCGCCCAAGCGCCTGGCGCCGGCTGCGCTGCAGCGGCTGATGGCGCATCGCTGGCCGGGCAACGTCCGCGAACTGGAGAACCTGTGCTGGCGCCTGGCCGCGCTGGCGCCGGGCGATGTCATCGGCGTCGCCGATCTCGACGACGCCTTCGTGCCTGCGGTGTCGACGCCGTCCGGCGGCGCCGGCAGTGCGGGATCGACGCAGTCAGGCGACTGGGAAGCGGCCCTGTCGACCTGGGCCGCACGCCGCCTCGACGAGGGCTGCACCGACCTCCACGCCGATGCCCGCGAACGCTTCGAGCGCGCCCTGTTCGAGGCCGCGCTGGCGCATACCGGCGGCCATCGTTCGGACGCGGCGGCGCGGTTGGGACTGGGCCGCAACACGATCACGCGCCGGCTCGGCCCCGGGCGCAAGCCGCGCGCGATGGAATGATGTGTCCGGCGGCGCGCGACGCACCGTTGTGCTGCCGGCAACGCCTGCATGCCGTCGACGCGATAAGCTGCTTGTCCATCGCGCACATCGCGCCCCGATGAACCGCAAGGAGTCTCCCGCATGCGCCATCGCAGCCTCGCCATCGCCTTCTCGTCCCTCGCGCTCGCAACCCTCGCCGGCTGCGCCAGCGCGCCACCCCCGAAACCGCAGCCCGCGGCGCCGCAGCACCGTCTGCAGCGTGCAGTCGCCAACATGGCGCCGGTGTCCGGCACGCTGGTCAGCGGCAAGCTGCTGGTGTTCGCGGTCGATGGCGGCGTACGCATCGAAGGCGAGCTCGGCGGCCTCGGTCGCAACGCCACGCATGCGATCCACATCCACGAGCGCGGCGACTGCTCCGCCGCCGACGGCAGCAGCGCCGGCGGTCACTTCAATCCCGCCGCCACCGCGCACGGTCGCGTCGGCCACGGTGCGCACCATGCCGGCGACATGGACAACATCGTCGCCGACGCGCGCGGGGTGGCGAAGGTGGACGTCCGCGCCGACGGCGTCACCCTCGGCAGCGGCGCGGCCAACGACGTCCTCGGCCGGGCGATCATCGTCCACGCCGGCGTCGACGACTACGTCAGCCAGCCCACCGGCAACGCCGGCGCCCGCGCCGCATGCGGCGTGATCGAGATCGCGCCCTGACCGACGCCCGGGGCTTGAAGCCTGCACCGCGGCGGGCTATGGTCCCACCACAACCTGTTGATCACCGGGCGGCGCGTCGAACGCGTCGCCCGTTGTCTTTCTGGAGCCCCCATGAGCAGCCTGCCGCCGATCACCGTTTCGTCCTTCGACCTCGCCCGCCTCGAAGCCATGCTCGAGTCTCCGGCGCTGCGCCAGCTGCCGGCCGCGCACGCGCTGGGCGAAGAACTGGCGCGCGCGAACGTCGTCGCCCCGGCCGACATGCCGGCCGATGTGGTGAGCATGGATTCGGTGGTCGCCTGTCTGGACGAGAACAGCGGCGAGTCGCGCCTGCTCACCCTGGTCTATCCGCAGGATGCCGATGCCGACCAGGGCAAGGTCTCGGTGCTCGCGCCGGTCGGCAGCGCGCTGCTGGGCCTGTCCGTCGGCCAGCACATCGACTGGCCCGCGCCCGGCGGCCGCACGCTGCGGCTCAAGGTCACCGGCATCCAGTACCAGCCGGAAGCCGCCGGCGACCTCCCGGGCTGAGTCCTCGGTCGCGGGATCTTCGTCCTCGCCGTCAGCCTTGTCGAAGCGGGCCCGGCTTGTCGTTGCGGACCAGCCGGCCTTCGCCCTGCATGTCGCGGATGAAGTGCATCACCGCATCCTCGATCACCATCTCGAAGGCCTGCGCGGTGTTGACCGCCGGCATGTCCACCGGCGCCTTTTCGTTGCCGAGCGTGGTGTGCAGGGCGTGTTCGTATTGTTTCTCGATCGTGGTGTCGCCCTGGCGATAGACGATCGTGATGCGATAGGCATCGGTCACCGACGTGCCGTTGGCGCCCAGGGTGAGGCCGGTGCCGAACCCCTTGAGCCCCGCTTCGGCGACGTTCGCGACATTGTCGATCTTCACGGTCAACACGGCTGCCGCCGGATTCAGCGGTGTGTTGATGGCGGGAACCGAGAAGACGCCGCTCTTCATCAGTGCGCGGTAGACCGAACGACGGGCCACGCTTTCGCCCCTGGCATTGCGCTTGCCGTTCACTGAGAACTCGACTTGCGGGGTGATGGCATGGGGCGAGGCGGGCGCTCGCAGGTCTTTCCAGGTCAACGTGTGCAGGCCCGGATCGATGTAGGACCGCACGCTGAAGCAGGCCGAAAGCGAAAGCGTCAGCGCGGCGGCGCACGCGATACGGAAGAACGGCGATGGATGCATGACTCCCCCCCCGGGTCGAAGAAGACCGGATTATGCGGTGTGCGGGGGGGGCATGGCCAACAGCGCCCGCGCATCCGCATGCGCGGGGCAGGGCACCGGCTCCACGTCGAGACCGTGGACCTTGAGGATCGCGACCAGCTGGCGCTGGCGTGCCTGGAAGTGCGCGAAGCCGCGATCGATGCGGGCATCGTCGTTCTCGTGCGGCGCGTAGCGTGCGCGCCAGCCGTCGCGGTCGAAGGCGGCGACGCGCACCTGGCCGTCGGCATAGCGAAGCAGCGGTTCCGGCGGCGCGTCCAGCCAGGCCTCGCGCTGCGGCACCAGCAAGGCGGTTTCCAGCAGCGTCCACAGGCCGTCGAGCCCGACGTTGGCGTACTGCAGCGCCATCATCGCGGCGAGGTCGTAGGCGGTGAGATAGCGTGCATGTTCGATCCGCGCCTCGAAACCGTCCTGCGCGGCCAGCGCGGTCTCGGCGCGGGCCATGCCGCGTTCCAGCAGGATCTCCTCGAAGGTCGTCGCCACGGCCGTGACTTCGGCGGCCTCGCCGACCAGCAGGAACGGCACCACGCGCAGCGGGCCGTCCTGCAGTTCCGGTTCGGCGCGCAGCGGCAGCGGCACCACGCCGTCGGCATCCGCACCGAAGGCGATGATCCGCGGCCCGCCGGCCTGCGGCGCGCGGGCGTGCAGTTCTTCCAGGCGGCGATGCAGCGGCCAGCCCGGACGCAGCAGCTCGGCGGGGTCGTAGTGCGCGCCGGCGAGCACGAGGTCGAGCGACGCGGCCTGCGGCGCGAGCAGGGCGAGGTCGTGGCCGATCCGCTCGGCCAGCGCGCCGGCCTCGGCCTGGCGCAGCGCGGCGCGGCCCGGCCGGGTGCCCGGCACCAGTTCCAGGGCGAGCGCGCCGCGCACCAGCATGCGCGGCTTCGGGGACGGCGTGGCGGTCGGATGTGCGCTCATGGTCTCTGCGTGCGGGGGTAAACTCGGCCATTATCCGCTGCAAGCGTCGTTTCGCGGCGGGTTTAGAGGCGAAGCTCCAGCGTTTGCGGGTCAAATCGACCCGTCCCGCGCCCCGGCGTCCCGCCGCCGGCGCATCCCGAAATCCGAGAGGTGTCCGATGCTGCATGGTCGTCCCGTCGCCGTCCTGGGCGGCGCCCGTATTCCCTTCTGTCGCCAGCACACGGCCTATGCCGATGTCGGCAATCTGGGCATGTCGGTCCGCACCCTCGGCGCGGTGGTCGAGAAGTTCGGCCTGCACGGCCAGCAGCTGGGCGAAGTCGCGCTGGGCGCGGTGCTCAAGCACAGCAGCGACTGGAATCTCGGCCGCGAGGCCACGCTGTCCTCGGGGCTGTCGCCGCTGACCCCGGGCATCACCATGCAGCGCGCCTGCGGCACCTCGCTCGACACGATCATCCACGTCGCGAACAAGATCGCCACCGGCCAGATCGAGGCCGGCATCGGCGGCGGCTCCGACACCACCTCGGACGTGCCGATCGTGTTCAGCCCGGCCTTCCGCAAGCGCCTGATCTCGGTGTCCACCGCGAAGACCGCGATGGACCGCCTGGCGCGCTTCACGAACGGCTTCTCGTTCAAGGAACTCAAGCCCGAGCTGCCCGGCGTAGGCGAGCCGCGCACCGGCAAGTCCATGGGCCAGCACTGCGAGGACATGGCGAAGGAGTGGCACATCCCGCGCGAGGAACAGGATGCGCTGGCTTTCGCTTCGCACCAGAAACTCGCCGCCGCCTACGAGCGCGGCTTCTTCGACGATCTCGTCGTGCCGTTCCGCGGCGTGTCGCGCGACAACATCCTGCGCACCGACACCACGCTGGAGAAGCTGGCGACGCTGAAGCCGGCCTTCGACCGCACCTCGGGACGCGGCACGCTCACCGCTGCCAACTCCACGCCGCTGACCGACGGCGCCGCCGCCTGCCTCATCGCTTCGGACGAATGGGCCGCGAAGAACGGCCACGAGGTGCTGTGCCACATCCGCGACGTGCATGTGTCCGCGGTCGATTTCATCCATGGCGAAGGCCTGCTGATGGCGCCCACGGTCGCCGTCGCCGAGATGCTCGCGCGCAACAACCTCACGCTGCAGGATTTCGACATCTACGAGATCCACGAAGCCTTCGCCGCGCAGGTGCTGTGCACGCTGCGCGCCTGGGAAAGCGCCGACTACTGCCGCGACCGCCTCGGCCTGGCCGCACCGCTGGGCAGCATCGACCCGGCGAAGATGAACCCGGTCGGCTCGTCGCTCGCCGCCGGCCATCCGTTCGCCGCGACCGGTGCACGCATCGTCGCCACCGCCGCCAAGCAGCTGAAGGAACGCGGCGGTGGTCGCTGCCTGATCTCGATCTGCACCGCCGGCGGCATGGGCGTGGTCGCCATCCTCGAGCGCTGATCGATGCGCTGATCGGCGCGCTGATCGATCGGCGGGTCGACCTCCGATCGATGTGCAGTCCGCGCCCCGCCGGTGACGGCGGTGGCGCGGGAGACGCCGGGGACGGATGCCCCGGTGTTCACCCCGCGCGGGGATCCCCTACGTTGGTTTCGCGTGTTCACGGCCACCCGGCCGCGACCCAACCACGAGGGAAATGCGATGCAATCGTCCACGCGTTCGAGAATCGCGGCCTGCCTGACGGCCGCCGCCCTGGCTGCGGCGGTCGCTGCATGCAGCAAGCATGAATCCGCAGCGGAAGCGGCCGCCGAAAAGACCTCGACCGAGGTGGCTGCCGCCGATGCGGCGGCACCCGCCGCGCCGCCGATGGCGCAGGCGCCGATGCGAAGCGACGCTACGCAGGGCGAAGCGGCTGCAGACATGGCGGAGGGTGCCGACGCCACGCAGCCATACGAGACGCGCGTCGACCCCGGGCAACTCACGTCGATCGCCGCGAGCCAGGCCGATCCGGCGCGCCGATTCATCCGCACCGCGCGCGCCAGTTTCCGGGTGAAGGATGTCTACGCCGCCGCCATGGCGATCGAGGACGCCGTGGCCGAGCAGGGCGGCTTCGTGCTGCGCAACGACATCCAGGCGCAGACACTGCGCGCGGTCAGCCATCCGGTCGGCGACGGCAAGCGCCTGCAGCTGACCGAATACACCGTGCAGGGTTCGCTGGTCGTGCGCGTGCCGAGCGATCGCACCCAGGCCTTCCTGCGCGCGATCGCGCCGCAGATGGCCTTCCTCGACCAGCGCAACCTGGAAGCCACCGATGTCCAGTTCCAGATCCTGCGCCAGCAGCTGGCGTGGCAGCGCGAACAGCAGACCCAGCAGGCGCTGGGCGATGCGGTGCAGGCGGGCGACCGGCTCGACCGCAAGGCCGAGGTCATCGCCGCGCAGGGCGACGCGAAGCTGCAGCGCGACGAAGCCCTGGTCCAGCGCAGGGAATTCGAGGACAAGGTCGCCTTCAGCACGATCGAACTGTCGCTGCACCAGTCGCCGAAGGTCGAGCGCAACGAATCGGTCGACACCGATGCGATGTTCGACAGCCACCGCCCGAGCTTCTTCGTCCGCCTCGGCGAGGCGCTGCGCACCGGCTGGTACGCGGTGCTCGACGTGTTCGTCGCGCTGATGCACGTGTGGCCGTTGTGGCTGCTCTGCGGATTGGGGCTGTGGGGGCTGCGGAAGTGGACGGTGTCGCGCGCTGCGCGTCGCACGCCGCCGCAGATTGAGCATGAGGGGTGATGATCCTCGGTGCCTGCGGTTCGTGCTGTCATCCCGAGCCGCAGGCGAGGGACCTGCTTGTCTGCCTTGGATGTCTAAAGCGGGCGGAAAGGATCTGCATTCGTCCCTGTGTTTCGCTCGCTGCCGCGAGCGAGTTACTTTTCTTTGCTTGTGCAAAGAAAAGGTAACCAAAAGAAAGCACACCCCGTCGGTTGCGCCCGGCGCTGCGCGCCGGGTCCACGGGCTTCGCGGGGTTTTTCGACAAGACGTCCATGTCTTGTCGAAAAACGCGCGACGTCCTGTCGCGCGCCCTGCGGGCCTGATCCGCGAAGCCCGTCGCAACCAGGGGCCCCGGCAGGTCAAGGTCAAGAGCAACCTGCCTCGGCCCACGCATCACGGGCGGCGCCATGTCCGGGGGCACGGGAGCTGCGGTAAATGGCGCTATGATCGGCGGACATGGTTCAACACAGGGAGAAGTGGTTATGCCAGCCGTTCCGAAGAAGGTCAGTGAGCGCCTCATCCAAGGCCTGAAACGTTATCAGCCCATTTTGCAGTCGGCGAAGTCGAGAGACGTCGGCGAGGCTGATACGGTGACCATCATCAAGGATATGCTTGCCGACGTTTTCGGATACGACAAGTATTCCGATGTCACATCAGAGCATTCGATTCGCGGAACATATTGTGATCTAGCAATCAAGATAGAAGGTCAGCTGCAAACGCTGATCGAGGTGAAGGCGATAGGCCTGGACTTGAAAGATCCGCATGTGAAGCAGGCGATCGACTATGCGGCTAATCAGGGTGTCGACTGGGTTCTTCTGACCAATGGCGTTGTCTGGCGCGTGTACCATCTTGTTTTCACTCGTCCGATCGAACAGGAATTGGTCCTGGAAATCGATTTTTGCAAGCTTAATCCCAGGTCGGAAGCTGATATCGAAGTGCTGTATTTGTGGTGCAAGGAGGGTTGGCAACGATCTGTCCTGGGGGAGTACCACACGCAAAAGCAAGCCTTGTCGAGATTCTTCGTCGGTGCGATGTTGCAGACAGCTCCGGTTCTTGATGTCATTCGCCGCGAGCTTCGCCGCGTATCCCCTGATGTGAAGATCGATTCGGATCAGATCAAGGAAGTCTTGGTCAACGAGGTCATCAAGCGTGAGGTTCTCGAAGGAGACAAGGCCGACGAAGCCCGCAAGAAGATCACGAGAGCCGCGAACAAGGCCTTGAGGATTGCGGCCGGGAAAACGGCGCAGGCGTCGGCGCAGCAGGCGTCGAGCTGGCCGGAGGAGATGCCGGAATAGGCCGTCGGAGGCCCCCGGGAGGGCGCGGAATGCGTCGTTTGGAGAAGGCCCATGGTGGATGCAGCGGGCTTTCATTCAGCGGTGCGTTTCGCAGAATCCCATCCCTGAGCATACGAAATGCCCCCGACACGCTCTAGACTCCGTCCATGCCATCACACGACGGACCGAGGCAGCCGGTGTTCACGGGGTTCAGGCTGGGGTCGCTCACGATCGATCTCGACCAGGGCGTGGTGCTGTCCGCGGAGGGCGGGGCCAGCGGGCTGACGCCGCGGGCGGAGGACCTGCTGCTCCTGCTGGCGCGGCGGGCGAACATGCTGGTCTCCCGCGAGGACATCCTGGAGACCGTCTGGGCCGGGCGGGTGGTCGAGGATGCGGCGATCACCCACTGCGTGTGGCAGATCCGGCGCGCGCTCGGCGGCGACGGCAAGGACATCCTGCAGACCCGTCCCAAGCGTGGCTACGTGCTGGTGGTGCCGGACGCGGCCTGGATCCGGCCGGCCGTGGCATCGGCGGCCGAGGCCCGGGCCGCGGAGGCGTCGGCGGATGTGGCGCCTGTCGCCCCTGTCGAGCCTGCCGACCCGCCGCAGCGCGGTG
Organism: Lysobacteraceae bacterium 2PB; assembly: GCA_005502915.1. GTDB lineage: Bacteria > Pseudomonadota > Gammaproteobacteria > Xanthomonadales > Xanthomonadaceae > Lysobacter_I. Next base: position 39,244 of record SCMT01000006.1, read on the forward strand.
GACGCCGGAGATGGCTGGCGGTCGCGGCGGCGGTGCTGGTGGTCGCGTGTGCGGGCCTCGTCGCGTGGCGTGCGTCGTCGCCCGCGGACGAGGCCATCGTGTTCGATCCGCACATCGAGATGAGCGTGGCGGTCGTCGCGCCGTCGTCGCTGTCGTGGCTGCGCGACACGCTGCTGCGCGACGCGATCGAACAGGCCCATCTCCGCGACGTCGAGGTGGTGGTCTTCCAGGGCGCGCAGACGCGCAATCCGTTCCGGGGGCCGCATCTGCAGGTGCGCATCGTGCAGGCCGAGCCGCGCGCGCTGGAGGCCGAGCTGACGCTCGCGCAGGGCGACACCACCCTCCGCGAACGCTATCGCGGCCCTGCAGAAGGCCTGGCGACCGCGATGCGCGCGCTGCTGTCGCGCCAGCTGCCGGTGCCGATGCGGGCGCAGGGCGCGGCGACCGACGCCTACGTGGCCGGGCGCCTGGCCGAGGCGCGCTTCGATCGCGCCACGGCGGTGCTGGAATTCCGGCGTGCGCTCGCCCTGGATGCCGGGATGGCGGATGCGCGCATCGCCCTGGCCGGCCTGCTGTTCGAGCAGGGCCAGGCCGACGAGGCCCGCGATGTGGCCCGCACGCTCGCCGGCCCGGGCGCCGACGACCCGGTGCGTCGCTGCCGGATCGAGCGCCTGCTGGCGCGGGTCGAACCCGATCGCCTCGGCCCCGCGCCCTGCGCCCGTGCGGCGGTGGTCGCGCGCGTCGAGCGCCTGCAGCTGCGCGATGCCCTGCGCGAGATCGAACGGCTGAACGCGGCGCCAGCCGGTGCCGGCGAGTGGCTGGAACAGGAGGATGCCTACATCCTCGCCCTGCTGCGCCTGCAGGAACTGGAGCGCGCGAAGTACGAGATCGATCGCGCGCGCGCCGTCGCCGAGCGTGCCGGCTGGCGCCATGCGTCGCTGCGCCTGGGCACGAACCTCGGGCCGCTGCACATGCATCGCGGCGAACGTCGTGCCGCGGCGAGCGCGCAGGCGCAGGTGGCGGACGGGTTCGCCGCGCTGGGCGACGCCGGGTCGGCGGCGGAGAGCCGGATCTGGGTGCAGCGTGCGGAACCGATCGTGCCAGGGCCTGTGCTCGCCGCGCGTCGCGAAGCCCTGCGCGGCATCGTCGCCCAGGCGCGCGCCTCCGGCCGGCTGCGGGCCGAGATCGAGGCCCTGCTGCTGCTCGCGCGGATGGATCGCGACCGGCCCGACGCCTGGCGCGCGCACCTCGACCGTGCGCGGGCGCGGATCCGCGAGGCGCGCCTGGATGGCGGCAACAGCCTGCATCCCTATTTCGTGGTCGGCGAAGTCGTCGGTGCGCGTCGCTACGGCGAGGCCCTGGCCGAGATCGACGCCCTGGCGCGCGTGCCGAAACCGCATCCGCGCGCGCAGGCCTGGGCCTTGTACCTCCAGGTGGAGTCGCACTTCTGGCGCGACGAGATGGCCGATGCCGTCGCCGGCATCGATGCGATGGAGCGCGCCGGCCTGGACATCACCGCGTCGCCCAACCCCTGCTTCCATGCCTGGGTGCTGACCGAGGCCGGGCGGCGCGACCGGGCGAGCGCCTACCTCGAGCGCTGCAACGACGGTGCGCGCAGCCATGAGCAGACCGATTTCGGCCTCGTGGCCGCCGCGCGCCAGCGCATGCTCGATGGCGAGACCCGCGCGGCCTGGACGCTGCTGCGCCAGCGCCTGCTGGCCCTGCTGGCCTTGCCCGAACCCACGCGGCAGGAGGGCGAAGCCCTGGCACTGGTCGCCCGCCACGCGGCCCTGCTGCCGGAGGCGGATCCGGCGCTGCTGGCCCGGGCGGCGCAGGCGGTCGACCGCATCGCTGCCCTGGATGGCGCCGGGCCGGGCCTGCGGCTCGGTGCGCGGCTGCTGGGCGAGACGCTCTGCCTGCGGGCGGCCACCTGTCGTCCGGGGCCCTTGCCGGCCTGGGCGGCCGAGGACCGCTTCGCCTCCCGGCTGGCCTCGGCCTCGGGGCGCCGATAACACGTTGATCGGAAAGGACAATCTTTCCGAGATTTTTTCCGCAGGGTGCCGAGAGGACTTGGGCGGGGCGGGATGCGAGACAGGGTGCGCCGAACGGGGCCGTATGGACCGCTAGGCGCATCTCTTCCCTTGCAGACAAGGAGCACCGCGATGTCCGATCCCTACGCCAGAGACGCCCAGATCTTCACCTTCGGCGTGCACGGCACGAACAACACGCCCGACAACGTCCGCGAGGTCACCCGGCGGATCAGCGCCGCCGTGGGCACGACCACCGACGGCGCCAATCTCTGGGACAACGGCTTCGACTGGCGCGCCCGCAACGAGACCGTCATGCGGCCGCAGTTCGATCCGCACGGGAACTACCTCGGCGAAGCGCCCACCGTCCAGCCGGTGGCGGGCACCTCGCACCAGATGAACGGGACGCGCGACCGCGAGATCGCATCGGAGCGCTTCGCCGCGCACGTGCTGCAGCAGGTCGACAACGCCATCGAACGCGGCGATCTCGACCGCAACAAGCCGCTGACCGTGAACCTGGTCGGCTTCAGCCACGGTGGCAACGTATCGATCCTGGCTTCCGACGAGATCTCCGAAGGCTTGAAGCAGCGCGGCATCGACGCCGCGATCCACGTCACCACGCTGTCCACGCCTGCCTACACCTGGGGCCCGGAAAACCCGGACACCGCGCGCGACCTGGTCCAGGCCGACGGCGTGAAGTTCGCGCACACCCACTTCAACACGCCCGGCGATGGCGTGATCCGCCTGGCGATGGCGCGTGCGAACTACGACACCGAAGTGACCCGCAATTACGACTTCCCGAACGCGCCCTTCGGCCTCAACGGCCTTGAGAACCATGGTGCCGTGCAGAACGTGCCGGCGATGATGGACGGTGCCGCGGAAGTCATGCGCCAGCGCTTCAACGGCCTGGCCCCGGCGCAGCAGCGCAGCGATGCCGGCGAACAGGATGTGCGCGTGGCCGGCGTGACCCCGGCGACGCCCGGCGCTGCGGTGGACTGGAACCGCTTCAATGCCGATCCGATGATCCAGCAGGCCTCGACGGCGCTGGCCCGCGCCGTGCCCGACGTGCCGCAGGACACCCAGAACCCCAGCCTGCTCGCGGGCATCGCCGGGGTCGCGGCGGAAAACCGTTTCAACGCCATCGGCGACGTGGCCTTCGGCCAGAACGGCCAGACCGCCTTCGTCACCGATCGCGAGAAGACCGATCCGGCCGCGCGCGTCGCACCGGTCGACATGGCCCTGGCCAGCAAGCCGACGGAGCAGGTGATGGATCGTTTCGCCGCGGCGCTCGACACCTCGCGCACCCAGGCCGTCGCGCAGGAGACCCAGGAACAGCAGCAGCGCCAGGCCGCGCCGCGCATGGCGTGAGCCGGGGCGACGCCGGCCGGGGCAGGTTTGCCGCGCAGGGTGCCCTGCGAGGCCTGTCCTGCAAGCGCCGTCCTGCAAGGCTGGCCCGGGCCGATCAGCCGGAGCGCTCGACGACGGTGTGATCGCGATCCGGCGCCGGGTCGTCATCGGCGAGAGCCGTCCGTCCGCCTGCGTCCGCGCGCTCCGCAGCCTTCATGCAGCCCCGCAAACCGGCATGCGACGTGGTTTGCGCATGCCGTCCATGGACGACATTTCCCCTCCCCCGCGGGATGCCGCGACTGCGGCCTCCCATCACGTTGAAACCCCGCATTAAGGAAGAACCGCGATGAACCAGAACAACACCGGCAACGACCGTCCGTCCGCCCACCCCGAAGACCCCATGCTCATCGCCAACGGCCCGATGGCGATCTCCGAGCGCGCGCGCGTCCAGGCGCGCTACGGCAAGGATGCGATTCCCGGCGGCACGGAGATGGTCGATTTCAACGCGCGCGTCACCTACAACGACAGTGGCCACCTGACCATCAATGCGCCTTCCGGCGACGTCGGCGGCAATCCGAAGGATGTGCTGTTCCGGCTGATCCTGAAGAAGGATGGCGACGAAATCGCCGCCAAGGTCGGCAACACGCTGCTCGAATCCCGCGGCGACATCCTCAGCGGACGCAGCATCAACAGCAACGGCAGCTTCGATGCAGGCGGTTTCACGATCGGTGTCGACAGCGGCGTCACCCTGACCCCCAGCGTCCGCCGCGAGCTGATGGAGAACGTGCAGTTGAACTTCGACATCCAGATGGCGCAGAAGGTCATCCAGTGGTGCAAGGACAATCCCGACGGCGCTGCGATGCAGATCGGCAACAAGGTCATCGCCTATGATCGGCAAATGGTCGCGGACCTCAGGCAGAACGCAACGGACAGGCTGCAGGATCTCGTCTTTCCCGGTCAGCGCCGTTCCTCCGAGCAGGGCGAGACCGTCGTCGCTTCCAGTCAGTTCGTGCCCGGCAACGACAATGTCAACCGTCAGTTCGCACAGGCACTGCAGGGCACCAACGGCGACCGCGATGCAGCGGCGGCCGCGATCGAGACGCTGCGCAACACGCCGGGATACAAGGCCGACCGGGACGTCGCGGTGGTGCAGGGGCTCAACGGCCAGCTGATCGCGACCCAGGGCCAGGGCGATGCCGCGCTGAACGTCGCCGTCGCCAAGGTCAACCCGGGCGATTTCGAGCGCGTCGCGAACCAGATCGCGCAGGCGCCGCAGCAGGCGCAGACCGTGGCGGTGCAGCCCGATCAGCCGGAGCGCAGCCGGACGATGTGATCGTCCGTGCGATCGATGCCGACGCGGCGTGAGGCGATGCCTCGCGCCGCGTCCGCGCAGGGCGTCAGTGCCTGCGCGCCGCGTCCTGCCGCCCTTCGCTCAGCGTCCAGCCGATCAGCTCGCTGGCCAACTGGCCAAGCCCGGACTCGAAGGCGCGGTTGATGCGCGGCACGTCGGTGCCTTCGGCGGGCACGCCCGCCTCGAACACGCGGCTGGCGACGATGCGGTTGTCGGCGTTGTGCACCAGGCGCGCGCCGATGGCGATGCGCACGGTCGGCGTGCCGGCGTCGGCGTAGTCGGACTCGAAGCGGCGCAGGTCCAGCAGCAGTTCGTAGCGCGGGCTCACGCCTTCGCCGCGCCGCGCGACGCCGGCGAACCGCCCGCTGTCGATGAAGGCGCGCATCAGCGCGTCGTGGACGATGTCCGGGGCCGGTTGCGTCCATGCCGCACCCTTGTACACCTGCAGTTCCCCGGCGCGCGGACGCACGAGGATGCGCGCGGAGTCGCTGCTGTCATCGGCGACGGGACGCGAGATCTGCAACTGCCAGTCCGCCTTCGGCCACGTGGCGTCGACGGCGAGGCGCGGCTCGGGGCGATACAGCGCGATCGGCTCGTTCTTCGGCAGCAGGCCGCAGCCGCCGAGCGCGAGCAGCGCGGCCAGTGCGGCGAGGCGCAGCGGCGCGCGGAATCGGGTGGAGGCGCTCGATCGGCGCGATGGGCTCATGCGGCTCATTCGGGTTCGAATTCCTTGGGCTTCTGTCGACCCAGCACGTAGCCGGCCGGGTTGTCGTCGAGTCGCGTGCTGATCCGGCGCAGGTCGCGCACCAGCACGCGCAGTTCCTCCAGCGTCGGCCCCAGTTGCGCCAGGCCATCCTCGGTGAAGTTGCGGATCGCGCCGCGATTCTCGTCGAGCAGCGAATTGGCGTTGCCCGCGGCGGAATCGAGTCGGGTCAGCGTGCTGTCGAGCTTGGCGATCAGGCCCGGCAGCTTGTCGACCAGCTCGCGGTCGATGTCGGCGATCGCGCCCTGCGTCGTGTCCAGCGTGGCGGCGAGCTTCTCGCTCGACACGCGCGCGTTGCTGATCAGCGCGCCGAGGTCCTGGCGCTGGTCCGCGATCGCGCCGGTGGCGCTTTCCAGGTTGTCCAGCGTCTCCGTGATGTTGCGGATGTTCTCCTCGCTGAGCACCCGGTCGAGGCGCGCGACCAGCTTGTTCGCGGTTTCCGCGATGTTCTGCAGCGCGGAGGCTTCGGTCTCGATCACCGGCACGTCGTCGCCGTTGTCGCTGGCCAGCAGCGGCGCGGTCGGGCTGCCGCCGGTCAGCTGGATGAAGGCCGTGCCGGTCAGTCCGGTGAACGACAGCTTGGCGTGGGTGTCGGTCTTCACCGGCGTTTCCGCGCGCAGCTTCACCCGTGCGATCACCTTGCGCGGGTCGTCCGGGTCCAGACGCAGGTCGTCGACGGTGCCTACGCTGATGCCGTTGTACTGCACGCTGCCGCCTTCGGTGAGGCCGGTCACGGCTTCGTCGAAGACCACGTCGTAGTGGCGCCAGTCCTTGGCGGAGGTGTACTTCGCCGCCCACAGCCCGAACAGCAGCATGAAGGCCGCCGCCGCAAGGGTGAAGGCGCCGATCAGCACGTAGTTGGCACGGGTTTCCATGTCAGTCTCTCGTCTCGACGATGCGGCGGTGGCCGTCGCGCGCGGCGCGCCCGCGTGGACCGTTGAAATACTCCTGCACCCAAGGGTGGTCCATGCGCTCGATCTCCGCCAGCGGGCCGACCGCGATCACGCGTTTCTCGGCGAGCACGGCGACGCGGTCGCAGATGGCGTACAGCGTATCCAGATCGTGGGTGATCAGGAACACGGTCAGGCCCAGCGCCTGCTGCAGGGTGCGGGTGAGGTGGTCGAACGCGGCGGCGCCGATCGGGTCCAGCCCTGCCGTGGGCTCGTCCAGGAACAGCAGCGGCGGGTCCAGCGCCAGCGCGCGCGCCAGGCCGGCGCGCTTGCGCATGCCGCCGGACAGCTGCGACGGCAGCTTGTCCAGCGCATCCGGCGGCAGCCCGGCCAGCTTCACCTTCAGCAGCGCCAGTTCGTACAGCAGCGATTCCGGCAGCTCGGGATGGTGTTCCTTCAGCGGCACCTGCACGTTCTCGCCCACGGTCAGCGAGGAGAACAGCGCGCCATCCTGGAACAGCACGCCGGTGTTGCGCTCGATGTGGCGGCGGTCCTCGTCGTCGCGCGAACGCCCGTCGACGCCGAGCACCTGCACGTCGCCGGCATCGGGCTCGCGCAGGCCGATGATCGAGCGCAGCAGCACCGACTTGCCGCTGCCCGAGCCACCGACCACGCCGAGGATCTCGCCCGGGCGCACGTCGAGCTCGAGGTTCTCGTGCACGACCTGTTCGCCGAACTGGTTGCGCAGGCCGCGGACCTGGATGATGGGTCGGGCCTTCCCGGTCGGAGCCATCACCACCCCACCTGCATGAACCAGATGGCGGCGAACGCATCGAACACGATCACCAGCGAGATCGTCTGCACCACGCTGGAGGTGGTGCGCTCGCCGACCGACTGCGCCGTGCCCGTGACCTGCAGGCCTTCGAGGCAGCCGATCAGGCCGATGACCATCGCGAAGATCGGGGCCTTCGACATGCCGACCAGGAAATGGCGCAGTTCCATCGTCTCCTGCATGCGGCCGTAGTAGGCCTGCATCGGGATGTCCAGGCTGGTCATGCCCACGACCATGCCGCCGAGCAGGCCGGCGAGCATGGCGATGAAGGTCAGCAGCGGCAGCATCACCAGCAGGGCGATCAGCCGCGGGATCACCAGCAGGTCCACCGGGTCCAGGCCGAGCGTGCGGATGGCATCGACCTCCTCGCGGTTGACCATCGAGCCGATCTGCGCGGTGAACGCGCTGGCAGTGCGTCCGGCGAGGATGATCGCGGTCAGCAGCACCGCGAACTCGCGCAGGAACGAGATGCTGACCAGTTCGACGACGTAGATCGATGCGCCGAAGTCGGCGAGGATGTTCGAGCCGAGGAAGGCGATGACCGCGCCCACCAGGAACGACAGCAGCGCCACGAGCGGCACCGCGTCCAGGCCGACCTGTTCCATGTGGTGCACGGTCGAGATCGCGCGCAGGCGTCGCGGCTGCACCACCGTGCGGCTCATCTTCACCAGGGTTTCGCCGAGGAAGCTCACCAGCGCGACCACTTCGCGGGCGTTGTCGTGCACCGCGTGGCCCAGGCGTTCCAGCGCGGCGGCGAAGCCGTAGGTCTTCTTCGCCTTCGGCCGGCCGTCGCGCACGTCTTCGATCACCTGCACCAGCGCGCGATGGTCGTCGTGGAAGCGCAGCGCATCCGCATCGAGGCCGTTGCGGCTGGCGTGGCGCAGCAACTGCAGCACGCCCAGCGAATCCAGTCGCGCCACGCCGCTGGCATCGAGCACGCGCGCATCGTCGGGCAGTTCGCGCAGTGCCGCGCCGACCGCGAGCGCGTGCTGCAGCGTCCATTCGCCCAGCAGGCGGACGCGGCCCGCGTCCTGCGGATCCGGTTCGATGCGGGGGGCGGTGGCGGCGGGGGGCGTCATCGGGCGTCGGGCATGCGTTCGCGGCAGGATAGCCGAGGGCGCGTCGCGTGTGCGTCGCTCAACGGTCGCCCGCAGGCAGGGACGGTTCAGCCGGCGGCGCGCCGTCGTCAGGCTGGACGTCCAGCACCGCGCGCAGCGTCGCCACGCGCGGCGGCGCGCTCTGCGCGTCCAGCGACGCCAGTGCGTCGCGTGCGTCGTCGATGCGGCCATCGGCGAGCGCGAGGTCGGCCAGCGCGAGCGCCCGCGACGCGGCATGGCGTTCGGGCAGCGCCTGCAGATGCGCCTCGGCGGCGGCGCGATCTCCGCGTGCATGCGCGGCGCGCGCGGCGGCCACGCGTGCGACGACCGCGAACTGCGGATCCTGCGCGGCGACATCGAGCAGGGACTCGGCCTTCGCATGTTCGCCTCGATGCAGCGCATCCAGGCCGTCGGCCAGTCGCGCGCGTGCCGCGGTTTCGCGTCGCGAGCGCCACAGCCGGAACGGCAGGATCGCCAGCTTCCACAGGCCCCACAGCGCGCCCAGTGCGAGGCACAGCATGAGAAGGCCGCCGGCGAGCGTGGTCTCGATCTCGGTGCCGAGGTAGCGCACCAGCACGAACCCGGGATCCTGGATCAGCGCCTGCGCCAGCAGCGCGCCGGAGAGCGCGAACAGCAGCCACAGCAGCAGGTTGCGGAACAGCGTCATCCGCGCCCCGCGCGCTGCGCGCGCAGCAGTTCGAGCGTGCTGCCCAGGGTCGGCATGTCCGCGGACAAGGGCAGGGTGCGGAGGCGTTCCAGTTCCTTGCCACGGCCACCGCCACCTGGCCACAGTCGGGGCAGCCAGGCCTCCGCGCGCATCAACGCGGCGCGGTAGGCGGTGCTGTCGCGGCGTTCGGCGGCGGCGCGTGCCAGCGAGAGTTCAAGTTCCAGGCCGATGCGCGCAGCGGCGCGATCGTGCGCGGACACCGCCAGCGCTTCGTCGGCGCGACGCACCTGCACCAGCCGTGCGAGCACGCGTTCCCACCACGGCGCGGCTGCATCGACCGCAGCGCCCTGCGCGGGCGCCGCATCGTCCGGTGGCAGCGCGCGCGCGAACGCGTCGAGGCCGGCCAGCGCTTCGAGGCCCGGATCGATGTCGAGGGTGTCCAGCGCCGCGCGTTCCTGCGCGAGCGCCTGGCGGAGATTCAGTGCGGCCGGGCTGTCGACGCCCTGCAGCACGCCGGCGGCGAGCGCGTACGCGCGCCGTGCGCCGTCGAGGTCGCCGGCCAGGCGCAGCCGCTGTTCGCCCATGGTCAGCAGCAGTTCGGCCTCGTCCAGGCGCAGCGCCTGCGCGCCGTGGCGGCTGGCGTCGGCGAGCTTCGCCACCTGGTCCTCCAGCACGGTCGCGCGCTGGCCCATGCCGATCAGTTCGTCGCGCAGCACGCGATTGGTCGCATCGGCCTGCTGCAGGCGCTGGCTGTGGCCGCGCACGTCGCGACGCAGGCTGTCCACGCGCGAGCGCACGGCATCGAGCTGCTGCGCGGCCTCGGCCTCGGCGCGGGCTTCGCGCTCGGCGCGTTCCTGCGCGACATGCCACAGCCAACCGCCAGCGGCGGCGGCGAGGAGCAGGCCAAGCGCGATGGCAACACCATTGCGCGACGGTGCAGGTGCAGGTGCAGGTGCAGGTGCGGGCGGGGGCACAGGTGCTGTCGTGGCGGCCGGGGGCGTCGGCGTGGCGGCGGACGCCGGCGGGCCGGGTTCGGCAGACTGCGGCGTGTCGTGTTCGGTCATGGGGTCGCGCGATGGCGGGTGGGGCGCTCGCGGGCATGTTACGGCAAGGGGGGAACGCCCGCCGCTGCCGCGTTCAGCGGCCCCGTGTCGCGCTGGCCAGCAGTTGCGTGGGACGCGGCCCGTTGGCGATGCGCACGTCCGCGCAGCCGGCCTCGCGGGCCAGTGCGGCCAGGCGTTCGCTGGCCGTCAGGATCCGCGCACCGCGCAGCCGTGCGGCGATGTCGTCGGGCACCGCCGCCAGGATCGTCGTCAGCGCCTCGCCGCTGCTCACCGGCAGCAGCAGCGGGCCGTCGAACGCGCGCAGTCGCGCCAGCGCGCGCGGCGAGGGCGCGATCGGCTCGCGGGCATAGATGTCCGCGCGATGCACGGTGGCGCCGCGCCCGCGCAGGGTCGGTGCGATGCGGTCGCGGCCGCCGGGTGCGGTGAGCAGGCCGACGACGAGGCCGCGCACCGACTGCAGCACGTCGAGAGCCAGCAGGCCTTCGCTGTCCATGCGTTCGGGCGCGTGGATCCGGTCGATGCCGGCCCGGCGCAGCGCCTCGGCGGTGGCGCTGCCGACCGCGCAGAACGCCTGGCCGCGCCGTGCGCGCAGCGTGGCCAGCGTGCTCGCTGCGCGCACGGCAGCCGGACTGGTGGCGATCACGATGTCGGCGGCGAGCGCGACGCGCAGTGCCTGGCGCGTGTCGGGATCGTCGCGCACCGCGATGCGCCAGGGCGACAGGGCCAGCACCCGGAGGTCGTGCGCGGCGGCGGCGCGGCGCATCGCGCCGTGGTCGTTCGCCGGGCGCAGCGATACCACCAGCGGCGCACACGCAGCGTCCTGCCACCGTGCGGCATCGTATGCCGAAGTGGATGTGTAGCATGGGCGCGGGCTGCGGGATGGCGACATCCGGGCAGCTTGGCCATTCGATTCATCCCCCGCAAGACGAGCCCCCATCACCGATGTCCACCGTTGCAGTCCTGCATGCCCCCACGCATGCCTCCTCGCATGCCCATGACCCACTGCGCGCCCTCGAAGACGAACTGCTCGCCATGCCGCCGGTGGCGGCGCTCGGCCTGCGCGTCGCCGGGCTGGACGATGCCGGCCGCCTGCGCCTGCACGCGCCGCTCGCGGCCAACCTGAACGACAAGGGCTGCGCCTTCGGCGGCAGCCTGACCTCGCTGCTGACCCTGGCCGGTTGGGGCCTGATCAGCCTGCGCCTAGCCGAGGCCGGCCTGAAGGCCGATGTCTTCGTGGCCGACAGCGAGATCCGCTACCGCGCCCCGCTGTACGGCGACCTGGACGCGGTCGCCGGACTGGCGGAGGGCGAATCCTGGGATGTCTTCCTCGACACCCTGCGCAGCCGCGGCCGGGCCAGGCTGACGGTGCTGGCGACCGTACCGCTGCCTGAAGGCGGGGTGGCGACCGAGAGCCGGTCGCGTTACGCGGCGATCCTGAAGCGGTAGCATCCGCCGGACGCCTTTTGCAGGACCCGCCGCCATGCCCGCCGCCGCCCCGATGCGACTCCTGACCCGCCTGCTCGTGCTCGTCCTGCTGCTGTCCATGACCGGCATGGCCATGGCGAACAAGAAGCGCAGCACCCTGGAAAAGAACCAGTACGCCTATTCGGCCGCGATCCGCTGGGGCGACTTCGAGGGGGCCTGGTCGCTGGTCGACCCCAAGGTCCGCCAGGAGAAGCCGATGACCGCCGCGGACTTCTCGCGTTACGAGCAGATCCAGGTCACCGGCTACCGCGACCTCGCCGCCATGCCCGGCCCGGAGCCCGGCACCGAGCTGCGCGAGATCCAGATCGAGGTCGTCAACCGCAACACCCTTACCCAGCGCCGCGTGCGCTACACCGAGATCTGGCGCTACGACCCCAAGACCAAGGCCTGGTGGGTCGCCGGCCTGCCGGACTTCTGGGACGGCCGCTGATCGGGCTGTCCGCCGGGTCTCTGGCGGGCGCGCCGCCTGCGGTTTTGCCAGCGCGCCCGGGGCAGGCGACAATGCCGCCCCCAACGCGGCCCCGCCGCGCCGACCGGTCAGACTTCCCGTGAATTTCGAAGAACTGTGGGCCTTCGCAGGCCGCAACCCCGTCTACAGCATCGCCCTCGGCGGCCTGACCGTGGCGATCATCGTCAACGAGCTGTCGCGCTTCTTCCGCAGCTACAAGACCCTGCGCCCCGCCGAACTGGTCCTGATGATCAACCGCGAGAACGCCCTGGTCGTCGACCTGCGCGCGATCGCCGACTTCCAGAAGGGCCACATCGCGGGGTCGAAGAACGTGCAGATGAGCCAGTTCGACCCCGAAGGCAAGCAGCTGGCGCCGGCCAAGGCCCTGCCGGTGGTGCTGGTCTGCCAGAACGGCGTGACCGTGACCGGCGCAGCCAAGCGCCTGAAGCAGGCCGGTTTCCAGCACGTGCACATCCTCGATGGCGGCATTACCGCCTGGCAGGCGGCCGAGCTGCCGCTGGTCAAGGGCAAGGGCTGACGCATCCGGCGCCCGGCCTCCGGGGCCGGGAGGGTGCCGCCGAGGTTGAAAACCGCGCGGACGCTCCCAGATCGGATGGAGCCGTGGCGACGGCCCGGACCGTCCAGGTCCTTCCGGCGCCTCCCCGCCGGTGCCATGCCATAATCGACCTCTTTTCCGCCTTTCCCCTTTCAGGAGCCCTGTCATGTCCGAACCCGTCGCCAACGGCGCCGCCGAAATGAACGGTCCGACCTTCGCGGTCGAGAAGATCTACGTCAAGGATGTCTCGTTCGAAGCCCCCGGCGCGCCGCAGGTGTTCACCGAACAGGGTCAGCCCAACCTCGAGATGAACCTCAACCAGCGCGTCCAGCGCGTCGCCGACAACCTGTTCGAAGTGGAACTGGGCGTCACGCTGAGCTGCAAGCTGGCCGAGAAGACCATCTACCTGGTGGAAGTGCGCCAGGCGGGCCTGTTCGGTCTCGGCGGCTTCGACGACCAGACCCTGGACGCCATGCTCGGCGTGCATTGCCCGAACATCCTGTATCCGTACGCCCGCCAGACGGTCAGCGACCTGATCACGGCCGGCGGCTTCCCGCCGTTCCTGCTGCAGCCGATCAACTTCGAAGCGCTGTACGCCGAAGGCCTGCGCCAGCGCGCCGCGCAGCAGGACCTGGCCGGCACCGAGACCGCCGGCAACGCCTGATCGGCGTCCGCTGGTGATGCAGACGGGGCGCGCATGATGTCCGGACACCCGACCCATACTCCGGATGGCGATGCCGCCAGACCCGCCGTCGCCGTCCTCGGCGCCGGTTCCTGGGGCACCGCACTCGCCGCCCTGATCGCCCGGCACGGTCACCGCACCGTGCTCTGGGGTCGCGATCGCGACACCGTGGCGGCCATCGACGGCCGCCACGAGAATCCCCGCTACCTGCCGGGGATTCCCCTGCCCGACACCCTCCGCGCCACGCCCGACCTCGCCGCCGCCCTCGACGGCTGCGACCTGGTCCTCGTGGTGACGCCCTCGCACGCCTTCGCGGAAACGCTGCACGCGCTCGCACCGCTCCGTCCGGCCCACGCCGGCGTCGCCTGGGCGACCAAGGGCTTCGAGCCCGGCTCCGGCCGGTTCCTGCATGAAGTCGCCGGCGGCATCCTGCCCGACGACGTGCCGCTGGCCGTGGTCACCGGCCCTTCGTTCGCGAAGGAAGTCGCCGCCGGCCTGCCGACCGCGCTCACCGTGCATTCCGACACGCCCGCCTTCGCGCAGCAGGTCGCCGACACCCTGCATGGCCCCGCGTTCCGCGCCTACACCGGCGAGGACATGCTGGGCGCCGAGCTCGGCGGCGCGATGAAGAACGTGCTCGCGGTCGCCACCGGCGTCGCCGACGGCATGGATCTGGGCCTCAACGCGCGCGCCGGCCTGATCACGCGCGGCCTCAACGAGATGTTGCGCCTCAATGTCGCCATCGGCGGCAAGGTCGAAACGCTGATGGGCCTCGCCGGCCTCGGCGACCTCGTGTTGACCTGCACCGGCGACCTCTCGCGCAACCGTCGCCTCGGCCTCGCGCTGGGGCGCGGCCAGTCGATCGCCGACGCCGTGCGCGAGATCGGCCAGGTGGTCGAATCGATCCAGACCGCCGACGAAGTCATGCGCCAGGCGGATCGCCATGGCGTCGAACTGCCGATCACCTCCACCGTGCGCGACGTCCTGCACGGCGGCATCACGCCCGCCGAGGGCCTGCGCCGGCTGATGGCCCGCGAACAGAAACCCGAGTATCCCACCGGCCTGTTCGGCGATTGATCCTCCCCGCCGCCGGAAACGACAACGGCCCCGTTCGGGGCCGTTGCGCTCTCGGCCGCCGCAGGATGCGACAGCCAGACGATCGGGACGTCAGAAGCTCGCGCGGACGCCGAGCGTGTAGCGCGAAGCCAGGTCGCCGGCCTCGACTTCGCCGACGATGCCCCAGGTCTCGTTGATGATGAGCTGGGCGCCGAGCGTGCCGCTGAACTCGCCCTCGTAATCGCTGCCGTCGACGTAGTTCGCCTTCACCCAGCCCTCGAAGTTGTTCGAGAGCGCGCCGCGCAGGCCGACCGAGAGGCGGGCACCATCGAGGTTGTCGCGGAAGAGGTCCGAATCCAGTTCGGTGTGCTGGAAGCCGAGCTCGGCGGTGAGATCGGCGTTGTCGAACACGGTGTGCCGATAGCCCAGGCCGATCTGCATGTCGCGCGCATCGATGTCGACCGCCAGGTCGTCGTTGCGCGCCCAGGCATAGCCACCGTAGACGTAGAAGTTGTCCGACAGCTCGATCGAGGTGCGGATCCCCACGCCGTCGAAATCGAGGGTGTCGGTGCCGTCGTCGACGCTCAGGCGCTGCACGCCCGCTTCGACGTAGCTGAAACTGCCCAGGCTGTCCCGGGCGGACGCCGCGAACGGCGTGGTGGCCAGCAGCATTGCGGCCGCGAGAAGCTTCTTCATGAATGTCCCTGCATTGCGGATGGTGTTGTGGTCCAGTCCGCGCCCTCCGGCGCGGGGCCGCCGAGTGTACCCAAGCCCGCGCCGATCCGCGCGGACGGGTGTCCGGAACAAGAAAACCCGGCCGGAGCCGGGTTTCCAGGTCGCGTCGCGGAGGGGAGGGCCGCAGTGCGCGAAAGGCGGATGTGGGGGCGTCCGCCACGCCTGCACGGGTTCGTGCCGGACGATGCGTCTGCTTACCAGGTGAAGCGCGGGCCGACGAACCACTGGGTGTTGCCGTCGGCGAACTTCACGTCGCCGTTGAGGCCCCAGTTCTCGTTGAACTTCACGGTCGCGCCGAGGCGGCCGTAGAAATCGCCGTCGAACTGCTCGTAGTCCTCGTAGCCGGCCATCGCGTAGCCTTCGAACTTCGGCGCCAGCGCGCCTCGCACCCCGACTTCGGCGCTGTAGCCGTCGAAGTCCAGGCCGGAGCCGAAGTTGGTCTTCTCGTAGGCGACGCGGGCCACCAGATCGGCCTTCTGGGACAGTTCGTGATTGAAGCCGACGCCGAGGCGCCACTGGTCGAAGTCGATGTTGGTGTCGTCGATTTCCTGGTTGCTGTAGGCGCCGAAGAGATGGAACTTGGGGTGGACCGCGACGGAGGCATCGATGCCGTAGCCCTTGGCATCGGCATTGCCATCGCCATTCGTGGCTGCGTAACCGCCCTGCACGAAGTTGTAGGACACGCCTTCCGCGGCCGATGCGGCGAACGGAACGGCAGCGAGCAGGGTGAGGGCGAGGAGGGTGCGCTTCATGGAATGACCTCTTGTTCTGTTGTCGTGTGTGAGGCCGTCGCGGAATGTGTGGGACGTGGGGAGAGAGAGGCATTCCGATCCGGTGATGCGCATTCTCGGCATCGGCGCCTAACGAAACCTTAATTTTCAGGTCGCGGCATCGGGAACTTTCGGAAAGCATTCAGGCACGTCGCAGCGCGGCGGCATCGCGCGCGAGCGCATGAATCCCAGCCCAATCGCGCATGCGTATGCTGTTCGTCGGCACCATCCACGAACCGCCGACCGCGAAGACGTTCCGCAGTGAGAGATAAGCAGGCGCCTTCGCCGCATCGATGCCGCCGGTCGGGCAGAAGCGCACATCCGGGAACGGTCCTGCGAACGCACGCAGCGCCGCAATGCCGCCGCTGGACTCCGCCGGGAAGAACTTGAAGCGCCGGTAGCCAAGTTCGCGCGCGATCATGAGTTCGCTCGCGGTGGCGATGCCCGGCAGCAGCGGCAGCGCATGGCCGTTCCCGGCGTGCAGCAGCGCAGGCGTGGCGCCGGGCGAGATCGCGAATGCGGCGCCGGCGCGTACGACCGCATCTAGATCGCGCGCATCCAGCACGGTGCCTGCGCCGACGATGGCGCCGGGCACGTCGCGCATGCGTTCGATCGCCTTCAGGGCGACCGGGGTGCGCAGCGTGACTTCGAGCACCGGCAGGCCGGCGTCGACGAGGGCGTGCGCCAGCGGTACGGCATCGTCGATCGATTCGACGACCAGCACGGGCACGATGCAGGTGCGTTCGAAGAGGCCGTCGAGCGCCGCGCTGCGCGCATCGGTCATGCCTGCTGCGGTCATGGCGCCGTCGAAGCCGCTCATCGCTTCACGTCCAGTCGTTCGTTGCGCACGAGGGCGTGGACGTCCTCGACATCGGACAGATGGAAGTCGCCGGGCTGGCTGTGCTTGAGGCAGGCGGCGGCGAGACCGAAGGCCAGGCTGTCGCCGTCGGGCATGGCGGTGAGCAGTCCATGGAGCACGCCGGCCGCGAAGGCGTCGCCGGCGCCGATGCGATCGACGATGCCGTGCAGCACGCGCGGTTGGGCGACGTGCAGCGCGCCATCGCGCGTGGCCATCAGCGCGCCCAGGCCGTGGTCGTCGACGCTGTGCTGCGTGCGCACGGTCGTGACCACGCGCTGCAGGCGCGGAAACGCATGGAAGGCACGCGCCGCGGCCGCCGCGAAACGCGCCCCGGGTTCGACGAGCTCCGCATCCTGCGCGTCCCCGCCATCCTCGCCGAGCACCACTGCGATATCGCGATGGTCCGCGAAGGCGAGCGCGGCTTCGCCGATGAGTGCGCGCAGAATGGTTGCAGGATCGCCGTCCCACGCAGCCCAGAGTTTCGCGCGGAAATTGCCGTCGAACGACACCAGTGCGCCCGCTTCACGCGCCGCGCGCGCGGCGTCGATCGCTGCATCCGCCGTGGCCTGGCCGAGCGCGGGCGTCACGCCGGACACATGGAACAGGCGCGTGCCCTGCAGCAGTCGCGGCCAGTCGTAGGCATGCGCGGGCGTGGTCGCGAATGCGGAACCCGCGCGGTCGTACAGCACCTCGCTGGGCCGCAGTCCCGCGCCCTGCGAGAGGAAGTACAGGCCCATGCGACCGGGCGCGCGACGCACGCGTCCGACATGCACGCCATGCCGGCGCAATTCGCCGAGCGCCGCATCGCCCAGCGCATTGTCCGCGACCGTGCCGAGCAGCTCGGCATCGTGTCCGAACCTCGCAAGCGAGACGGTGACGTTGGCTTCCGCCCCGCCGACATGCACATCGAATGCAGGGTGCTGCAGCAGGCGTTCGCGGCCCGGCGCTGACAGGCGCAGGAGCAGTTCACCGAAACAGGCGACGGGGTGTGGCATACGTCCTCCTCATGGGATGGCATCGTGCTGCTGCGTTGCAGCATGCAATGCGGTCTGGGTTTTGATAGCGTCTTTGGCCAGCGGTGTCATTCGGTGCCGCCCGAGGCCATCATAACCTCGGTCCGATACCGGAAGATGCTGGAATCCGCAGATATCGGGCCTGTTTCTTCAAGAAAGGGGATGTCGATGCACAGGCAGTACGGCAGGAAAAAGACACCGGTTACCATTCTCGCCGCCTCGATCGGCCTGGCGCTGCAGTTCGCAGCGCTGTCTGCGAGCGCGCAGGCGGCGCAGCAGGCCCCTGCGACCGAGGGCGAGCCGAGCGGCGAGGACCTGGACACCATCAAGGTCACGGGCTTCCGCGCCAGTCTGATCCGCGCACTGGACGAGAAACGCGATTCGGCCGAGCAGATCGATGCGATCGTCGCCGAGGACATCGGCAAGTTCCCCGACCAGAACCTGGCCGAATCGCTGCAGCGCATCCCGGGCGTGTCGATCGACCGCGATGCCGGCGAAGGCCGCTCGATCACCGTGCGCGGCCTCGGCCCGGACTTCACGCGCGTGCGCCTCAACGGCATGGAAGCGCTGTCCACGACCGGCGGCACCGACAGTTCCGGCGGCGCGAACCGCGGACGCGGCTTCGATTTCAACGTCTTCGCGTCCGAGCTGTTCAGCAACCTCACGGTGCGCAAGACGCAGTCGGCGGAGATCGACGAAGGTTCGCTCGGTGCGACCGTCGACCTGCGCGCCGGACGGCCGTTCGACTATCGCGAGTTCACCGCGACCGTGAGCGGGCAGATGAGCTACAACGACCTGTCCGGCGACTGGGATCCGCGCTTCGCGGGGCTGATCAGCAGCGTCTGGGCGGATGGTCGCATCGGCGCGGCCTTGTCCGTGGCCTACAGCGAGCGCGGCCTGCTTGAGGAAGGCTTCAGTGCGGTGCGCTGGGAGCCGAGCAGTGCGTCGGGTGGTTTCTGCAGCCCGGTCGGCGTGACCCCGGCCTCGACCGCACCGGGCTCGTCGGCGGCGAATTGCGCGACCGGCATCGCGCGACCGGCCAATACCGCGTCCAACGTCAGCGCGTACAACACCGCGATGGCGCCCGGTGTATTCCACCCGCGCCTGCCGCGCTATGGCCGCCTGCGCCACGAGCAGGAGCGCACCGGCGTGACCGGCAGCCTGCAGTTCAAGCTGACCGACGACACCACGCTGTCGGTGGATGCGCTGTACTCCAGGCTCGAAGCCAGCCGCCAGGAAGACTTCCTCGAAACCATCTCCTTCAGCCGCACCGCGGCGCAGGGCGGCAAGCCGCAGACCGAAGTGGTCGCGGCCGAAGTCGACGGGCGCGGCAACCTGGTCTACGGCGTGTTCAACAACGTCGACGTGCGCTCGGAATCGCGCTTCGACGAACTGGAAACCACCTTCACGCAGATCGGCTTCGACCTGCAGACCCGGCTGAGCGACCGGGTGACGATGAACGCGCAGGCCGGGCGTTCCAAGTCCGAGTTCCGCAACCCGATCCAGACCACGGTCACGCTGGACATCCAGAACATCGACGGCTATTCCTGGGACTTCCGCGGCAACGACCGGACGCCGGCGATCACCTATCCGTTCGACGTGAACAGCCCGACGGCCTGGCAGTGGATCAGCAGTCCGGCGTCGAATTCGACGGGTTCGGAAATCCGCGTGCGTCCGCTCGGTGCGGACAACGAATTCCAGAACGCCAAGGTCAACCTGATCTTCGACATCAACGAAACCTTCGCGTTGAAGGCCGGTCTGGTGTGGAAGGAATACGACTTCGAGACCTTCGAGTTCCGTCGCGCGAACGAAACCCGCGTGCCCGGCCTGCCTGCGGGCGTGTCGGTCGCGGACATCACGCGGACCTTCAGCGGCTTCGGATCCGGCCTGGGCCAGCCGCGCGGTAACGCGCATGGCTGGTTGATTCCGGATCTCAACGCGATCGCGCGCCTGTTCAACATCTACTGCAACTGCGATCCGACGCCGGGGACATCGGGCGATGGCGACGACTTCCGCCTCGGCAGCATCACCGTCGGCAACGCGCGCGGCAACAACTTCGCGGTCACCGAGACCGACAAGGGCGGCTACGTGCAGCTCGATTTCGATACGGATTTCCTCGATCGTCGTCTGCGCGGCAACGTCGGCGTCCGCTACGCTTCCACCGAAGTCGCTGCCACGGGCTATCTCGCCACCGGCGGCGGCAGCGAGGTGGTCGTGAAGAACAGCTACACCGACACCCTGCCGTCGCTGAACCTGGCGTGGGACCTGACCGAAGATCTCGTGCTGCGTTTCGGTGCGGCGAAGGTGATGGCACGACCGCAGCTGCCGAGCCTGAATCCGGGCGGCACGGTCAACACCACGCTGCGCACGATCACCACCGGCAACCCGATGCTCGATCCGTTCCGAGCGACGACCTACGACCTGTCGGCGGAGTGGTACTTCGGCGACAACGCGCTGCTC
This sequence comes from Lysobacteraceae bacterium 2PB, assembly GCA_005502915.1. Classification (GTDB taxonomy): domain Bacteria; phylum Pseudomonadota; class Gammaproteobacteria; order Xanthomonadales; family Xanthomonadaceae; genus Lysobacter_I. Next base: position 59,346 of record SCMT01000006.1, read on the forward strand.
GGCGTTTCGCTGTTCTACAAGGACATCGATACCTACATCCAGACCCTGCGCGAGACGCGTCCGTACAACACCACCGGCCTGCCGCTTGAACTGCTGGCGCCGGTCGGGTTGCCGGCGGACACGCCGTTCGACATCACCTCGCCGGTGAACACGCCGGGCGGTCCGCTGAAGGGTTTCGAGATCAACTATCAGCAACCGTTCTCGTTCCTGCCGGGCTTCTGGAGCGGTTTCGGCGTGCTGATCAACTATACCCACGTCGAGTCCGAGATCGACTACGCGATCTCGCCGACCAGCAGCCTGTTCGTCACCGAGAACCTGGTGAACCTGTCGCCGGATGCCTGGAACGCGACCCTCTACTACGAGAACAAGCGCTTCAGCGCGCGCGTCTCGGGTTCGTACCGCGACGACTACCTGCAGGTCGTGCCGGGCCGCAACAACAACGATGTCGAAGGCAAGCGCGAGACCTTCAATGTCGATGCGTCGCTGAAGTACAACGTCACCGACAAGTTCTCGGTCACGCTCGAAGGCATCAACCTCACCGACGAGTTCAACGACCAGTTCGTGGACTCGAACGGCGATCGTGCGTCGGTCTACCACCACACCGGGCGCCAGTTCTTCGTGGGCGCACGCTATTCGTTCTGAAGAAAGCCCTCCCCCCTTCCATCCCCCTTGGCGGCGCGCTCCTGACGGTGGGCGCGACCGCCTTCTTTTTTTGCGCTCGCGGGCATGGGCGAAACCGGGGTCAGCCCGGGATGATCAGAACGTCCCGCGCTGCACGAAGGGCGCCTGCTCGTAGAGCCGGCGCTCGCCGCCGCGCGGGTCGTTCTCCACGCGCGATGGGTGGTCGAACACCATGGTGGCGCGATCCATCAGGTCGTAGCGCGGCCAGTGCGGCAGGCCGGTGTGGTTCGGATCGCCCCGCCGGGCGAAGGCGAGCAATGCCTCGCTCATCGCGTCCGCGACGCGCTGCGCGTCGTCGGAGTCGCCGGTGCGCGAACCGGGTTGACGGATGTTGTCGAAGGCCAGCGGGATGTCGAGGGTGTGCAGCGCGCGGTCGCGGCCGCCATCGAGCGGTGACGGGAAGTCCAGCTGGTAGACCCAGGTCGGTGCGCCCTGTCGCGCGCGCGCCTCGGCTTCGAGCACCGCGCCGCGCCACGAGCGTCCGGCGGTCGTCGCGGCGAAGAAGACCTCGCTCGGCGTGTAGCCCGGATAGAGCCGGCGGTACTCGGCGATCACCACGTCCGTGGGCAGGTCGACGTACTGGTGGCGACGCAATGCGTCCGGCAGCGTCGCCCAGGTCAATGCGTGGTGTGCCGGATCCTTGCCGAGGAAGGCGCGGGTTTCGTCGCGGGTGTTGCCGATGATCATCGGGATCGCGGCGGACTGCGGTGGCGCATCGGGATGGAAGGGATGGCGTGGCAGGTCGCGGCCGTCGAGTACGGGCCCGAAGTACAGCGCCATGTCCTCGACGCGCGAGGGGTCGCGCGTGCGCGCGGCGTCGAGCAGGCGTGCTGCCGGCAGTGCGAGCAGTGGATCGAGACGATCGGGCGCGATGCCGAGTGCGTCGATGAGCAGCCGCGCGCGCTGCGCGGCGGTGCGTGGCCCGGCGGCGGTGACCTGCTGGCCGCTCATGGTCATCGCACGGTGGAACAAGCCAGCGGCTGCCGGCATCGCCATCAGCGTGGCGATCTTCGCGCCACCACCGGATTGGCCGAACAGGGTGATGCTGCCGGGATCGCCTCCGAACTCGCCGATGTGTTCGCGGATCCATTGCAGCGCGGCGATCAGGTCGAGCTGGCCGACGTTGCCCGAGGACGCGAAGCGTTCGTCGAACTCGCCGAGGGAGAGGTAGCCGAACAGATTGAGCCGGTGCTGCACGGTGACGACCACGACATCGCCGCGCAGGCACAGGCGCGTGCCGTCGTACAGCAGGTCGTTGCCGCCGCCGCTGGCGTAGCCGCCGCCGTGGATGTAGACCAGCACCGGACGTTTGGCCCTGTCCGTCGACGGCGTCCACACGTTGAGCGACAGGCAGTCCTCGCTGCCCGGGCCGAGCGCACCCGATTGCGCGGCGACCGGCCCGAAGCGCGTCGCGTCGCGCACGCCGCGCCAGCCCGGTTCCGGCCGTGGTGGCTGGAAGCGGTGGCGCGCGGTGTCCGCGCCGTATGGCAGGTGTCGGAAACACTGCACCTCGCGTCCGTCGGCGAGCGCGTGGCGCGTGCCGCGCAGTCGCCCGCCGCGTACGCGGACGATCGCGCCGGGCGATGCGCGTGCGCCAGCGAGGGTGCCGACGGCGAATGCGGATGACGGCATGCAGGCCAGCGCGCTGCCCGCCAGCAGCAGGCGACGTCGCGCGGCATCGATGTTGTTGCGCGCCATTGTGATCTCAGCGCAGCGGTTCGCGGCGTGGCAGCGGCTTGAGCGGTTCCATGGTGTCGAGGTTCCAGTCGGCTTCGACGAAGGGCTGGCGCGTCTCGGCATGCTTCGGATAGCCGCCGACCTCCTGCTCGCTGTCGATGATCTCGCCGCGGCCTTCGATGGTGTCGGCGAGGATGCGGCGATCGATGTCGTCGCGATCCCAGGGGCGCGCGCCGGCCTTGGCGATCACCGCATCCTGCACGTCCTTCGCCGGCATCGGCTTCACGCCGAAGGGCAGGGCGGGCGCGGTCTTGAGCGCACGCACGCCGGCCGGCGCGGTGCTGTAGCGGCCCTGCATCGGCAGCGGCTGGCCGATGCGATCGACGGCGATGTTGTCGTGCATGTGCAGGTCGAGCCAGCCCGAGCCGCCGAACATGAAGAACACCGCGCTCTGCGGGGTGTCGGGTCCGCCGCGCATCACGTTGCCGATGAGCGACAGGCGGCCGTCCTGGTACGGATGACCGTCCCATTCGGCGGCGACGAGGTTGTAGTGCACCGCGCGCTGCCCCGGGTTGTAGATCAGGTTGTTGATCACGGTGCCCTGCGTGCCGCCCTTGAACATCGGGTTGCGCTCGTTGTTGTGCGCGTAGAGGTTGCCGACGATGAGGATGTCGCGCGCGTTGTCGTGGATCAGCGAGCCCTTCGAATGCTCGCCCTTGCCGTGGCTGGAATGCGCGAGGCCTTCGGCGATGAGGTTGTTGCTGAAGGTGATGCGGTGCGAGGTGTTCGCGCGCCACTGCTCCGGCGTGTCGCCGCCGAAGCGCGGGCCGGAGGCGGACAGGTTCTCGTCGGTCGCCCAGGTCAGCGAGCAGTGGTCGACGATCACGTCGCGCGCGCCGACGGTGGAAATCGCGTCGAAGTCCACGCCGCTGCGCTTGGCCTGGCCGGCTTCGCCGGGACGCACACGGATGTGGCGCACGACGACATCGTGCGTGGCGATGTCGATGCCGCCGCGGATGAGGGTGATGCCCGGCTGCGGTGCGGTCTGCCCGGCGATGGTGAGGAAGGGCTCGCGGATCTTCACCGTCTTCAGCTGCAGGTCGATCACGCCGCCGACTTCGAAGACCACGATGCGCGGGCCCTTCGCGTTCACCGCTTCCAGGAACGAGCCCGGACCCTCGGTGGCCAGGGTGGTCACGCGGAGGATGCGTCCGCCGCGTCCGCCGGGCGTGTGGGCCGCCCAGCCTTGCGCGCCGGGGAAGGCCGGCTGCGATGTCGGGGAGGCGTGGGACGACGGCGAGGCGGCGCCCGCGGCGAAAGCCATGGCGAGCGTCATGGCCGCGAGGCTGCGGAAAGCGGTGCGGACGGTGCTGCGGGTCATGCCTGGTCCCTCCCGGGGTTGCCCTATCGTGCACTGCAGATTGTCAATGACACCGGTTTCCTATACAACTCCCCTCGACGAGACCACACGGCCCACCGATGACCGATACCGCAATGGGAGACGATGCCGAGCGCTGGGAGATCGCACGGCGACTGACCGGCGCCCGCCGCCGTGGCGAGGCGCTGGCGGTGTATCCCGGCGTGCAGCCGCGCTCGCTGGCGGCGGGTTACGCCTGCCAGGATGCGGCGATCGCGCTGTGGCAGCAGCCGATCGCAGGCTGGAAGGTCGGCAGGATTCCCGACATCTGGCTGGCGCGGATGGGCGAGGACCGCCTGGTCGGCCCGATCTTCGCCGGTGCGGTGCAGGCGCCGCCGATGACCGCGCGATCCATCGACGGCCTGCCGGTGCATGCAGGCCGTTTCGATGTCATTCCTGATGGCTTCGCGGCCGTGGAAGCCGAATTCGTGTTCGGAATCGCGCGCGACGCGGCACCGGGCAAGACTGAATGGACCGACGACGAGGCGCTGGCGATGGTCGCCAGCCTGCACGTCGGCGCGGAACTGGCCGGCAGCCCGATGCCGATGATCAACGAGCTGGGGCCGGCGATCGTGGTGTCGGACTTCGGCAACAACGCCGGGCTGATCCTCGGCCCGGCGGTCGCCGACTGGCGGAGCGCACTGCGCGACGACCTGGTCTGCCGCACCTTCGTCGAGGAGGTCGAAGTGGGCGAGGGACGCGCCAGCGGCATCGCCGGCGGTCTGGTCGCGGCGCTGCGCTTCGCCCTGGCGCGCTGCGCGGAACGCGGGATGCCGCTGCGCGCGGGCCAGTGGGTGTCGACCGGCGCGGCCACCGGCATCCATGATGTCGTCGCCGGCCAGCATGCGCGCGTGGTGTTCGATGGCGTCGCGGAGATCCGGGTGACGATGCGCCAGGCACAGCCGGAGGGCGAGGCATGACGCGGAAGCACGACACTGGAGATCACGGCACCAGCAGGCAGGCCGATCGCGGCCGCCGGAGGCTGCTCGCGGGCCTGTGCGCCCTGGGGGCCGCGCATGCGACCGGCGCGCTGGCGGCCGATCGCCGCGCGCCCGGCGTGCTCACCGCGACCGACGTGCATCCGAAGGACTATCCGACGGTCGCTGCGGTGCGCTGGATCGGCGAAACGCTCGAGCGCGAGACCGGCGGGCGCCTGCGCATCCGCATGTACCACGCTGGCCAGCTCGGCCGCGAATCCGAGACGCTGGAGATGGCGCGCTACGGCGCGATCGATTTCACCCGCGTCTACACCGGCGCGCTCAACAATGCCTTTCCGCTGACCCGCGCGCTGTGCATGCCGTTCGCCTTCGATTCCACCGAACACCAGCGTCGCGTGCACGATGGCAAGGTCGGCGCCGAAGTGCTGCGCGGCTTCGAGGCGCGCGGCGTGGTCGGGCTGGCGCTGTACGACAGCGGTCCGCGCTGCTTCTACAACACGCGCCGGCCGCTGCATGCGCCGCGCGATCTGGCCGGCCTGAAGATCCGCGTACCGCCGTCGGACATCTTCATCGAACTGATCGGCCTGCTCGGCGGCAATCCCACGCCGCTGCCGATCGGCCAGGTCTTCTCCGCGCTGGAGACCCACCTGATCGACGGCGCCGAGAACAACATCCGCAGCTTCCACGCCAGCCGGCATTTCGAAACCGCGCGCTACTGGTCGCAGAGCGGTCATTCGTACGCGCCGGATGCGCTGCTGGTGTCGAAGCGCACGCTCGATGGTCTGTCGCGTTCCGATCGCGCGCTGCTGCTCGACGCCTCGCGCGAATCGGTCAAGGTCATGCGGCGGCTGTGGGATGCCTCGGAAGCCGAGGCCCGGCGCGCGCTCGCCGAGGCGGGCATCCAGTCGAACAGCGTCGACGCTGCGGCATTCCGACGTGCGGCGGAGCCGCTGGTCCGCGAACTGCTGCGCGATCCCGCGCTTCGCGCGCTGCATGTCGCCATCCGCACTGCGGCGGGTTGAGGAGACTGACCATGGGGAGCGAGGCATGACCGGAGAGAGCACATCGGCGCCGCGCAGCGGTTTCGACCGTCTGGCGGCATGGACCGTCGGCGTGGCGGCGACCGCGCTGGCGCTGCTGGTCGCGGTGCAGGGCTGGCAGGTGTTCGCGCGCTACGTGCTGGACCATTCGCCGGGCTGGATCGAGCCCGCGACTGCGGTGCTGCTCACCGGTGCGATGTCGTTCGGCGCCGCGGCCGGCGTGCACCACGAGCGACATTTCGCCTTCACGCTGCTTGCCGATGCCGCGCCGCCCGCGCTGCGCCGCACGCTGTTCCTGATGACGAAAGTGCTGATCGCGCTGCTCGGTGCGGGCCTGGCCTGGTGGGCCACGCGGCTGTTCCTCGACGGCGCCGACGTGCGCGCGGCGGGCGCGCCGTTTCCGGAGTCGCTGCCGTATGCGCCGGTCGCCGTGGGCGGCGCGTTGATGGTGGTGTTCGCGATCGGCCGCTGCCTTGCGACCGCCGGACGCGGGGAGGCCCGCTGACATGGCGATCGCACTGCTCTTCCTCGCGTTCACCCTGCTGCTCGCGATCGGCGTGCCGGTCGCGTACGCGCTGGCCGTCGCGACCCTGGCGACCCTGCTCTACGTCGACCTGCCGCCGCTGGTGCTGGTGCAGCAGGTCACCGCCGGTGCGGGATCCTCCTCGCTGGTCGCGATTCCGCTGTTCATCCTCGCCGGCGAGATCATGATGCGCGGCGGCATCTCGGAGCGCCTGATCGGGCTCGCCAGCGCGCTGGTCGGGCGCATGCGCGGTGGCCTGGGGCAGGTCAGCATCGTGTCCTCGCTGTTCTTCGGCGGCGTTTCCGGTTCGGCGATCGCCGACGTGTCCGCCGTCGGCGGCGCGATGATCCCGCAGATGGTCCAGCGCGGCTATGCGAAGGATTACGCCGTGAACGTGAGCATCAACGCCGCGCTGGTCGCGCTGCTGGTGCCACCTTCGCACAACCTCATCCTGTTTTCCGCGGCTGCGGGCGGTGGCGTGTCGATCATCGACCTGTTCGCGGCGGGCATGCTGCCGGCGCTGCTGATGACGCTGGCGATGATGGTCACCGCCTACGTGCTGGCGCGCCGTGCCGGCTACGGCACCGAGGCGTTCCCGGGATTCGCGGTGCTGGCGCGGCGCTTCGTGTCGGCCTTGCCTGGCCTGCTGCTGGTGGCGCTGATCTTCTTCGGCATCCGCGCGGGCATCTTCACCGCGGTGGAGAGCGCAGCGGTGGCGGTGCTGTACGCGCTGCTGGTCGCGGGCCTGGCCTATCGCTCGCTGGGCTGGTCCGCGTTCCTCGACACCTTGTCGCATGCGGCGCGCACCACCGGCGCGATCCTGTTCGTCATCGCGGCGGCGGCCGCGTTCGGCTGGATGCTGGCCTACCTGGAAGTGCCCTCGGCCACGGTCGAGGCGCTGCGCGCGATCGCGCACGACAAGACCATGGTGCTGCTGCTGATCGTGCTGGTGCTGCTGTTCCTCGGCACCTTCATGGACCTCGCGCCGATGATCCTGATCTGCACGCCGATCTTCCTCCCGGTGGCCAGGGCCTACGGCATCGATCCGCTTCAATTCGGTGTGGTATTGATCCTCGCCGGCGGCATCGGCCTGGTCACGCCGCCGGTCGGCTCGGTGCTGTTCGTCGGCACCGCGATCGGCCGCATCGGCATCGGCGAGGCCCTGCGCACGATCTGGCCGTTCTGGCTGGCCGCGCTGTGCGTGCTGCTCGCGGTCGCCTTCGTACCGGGCGTGACGCTGTGGCTGCCCACCATCCTGTGAGGAACGAATGTCCACCCGGAGGCACACCCCAGCGGATTCGGTCCATAATCCACGCATGACCGCGAAAACCACCGTCCCCAGGAGCACCACCGCCCAGCAGCCGCCGGCGCCGGGCAAGGCCACCATCAACGACATCGCCCGGCTTGCCGGCGTGTCGAAGAAAACGGTGTCGCGGGTCATCAACGACTCGCCGCTGGTCAAGCCGGACACGCGCGCGAAGGTGCATGCGTTGATGCGCGAATACGGTTATGCGCCGGATCCGCAGGCGCGCGGCCTCGCGTTCCGCAAATCCTTTCTGGTCGGACTCGTCTTCGACAACCCGACCGCGCAGTACATCGTCAACATGCAGTACGGCGTGCTCGACGCGCTGCGCGACACCGGCTACGAGCTGGTCGTGCATCCCTGCGACAGCAAGCGTGAAGGCTACATCGACGGCATCCGCCGCTTCGTGCTGCAGCAGAAGCTGCACGGCGTGATCCTGATCCCGCGCGTGTCCGAAGACCAGGCGCTGGCCGAAGCGCTGCGCGAGATCGACTGCCGCTACGTGCGCATCGCCTCGGTGCCGTTCGACGAAGCCGGTCGCATGCTGGTCACGCAGGACCGCATCGCCGGTGCGGAAGCGGCGGATTACCTCGAATCGCTCGGCCATCGCCGCATCGGCCTGATCACCGGCCCGAAGCGCTATCGATCGTCGATCGAGCGCGGTGGCGGCTTCCTCGATGCCCTGGCGAAGCGCGGCGTGCAGGTGCCGCCCGAAAACGTCTACGAAGGCGGCTACACCTTCGAATCCGGGGTGGCCGGCGCGGAACAGCTGCTGTCGCGCCCGGATCGCCCCACCGCGATCTTCGCCTGCAACGACGAAATGGCCGCCGGCGTGTACAAGGCCGCGCAGCGCATGGGCATCTCGATCCCGGTCGAGCTGTCGGTGGTGGGCTACGACGACAGCCCGCTGGCCTCGCAGCTGTGGCCGGCGATGACCACCATCCGCCTGCCGGTACGCGATGTCGGCCGTCAGGCGGCCTCGCTGCTGCTCGCGCAGGACGCCAGCCAGGTCGCGGTGATGGCCAGCGTGACCCCGCACCTCGTCGCCCGCGATTCCTGCCTCCCGCCGCAGGCGGGCTGACTCCCGACCTTTCCCGCATGTCGCAGCACCGGCGCGGCATTGCATGTCCTTTTTGGTAACCGGTGTCAATTTGGCTGAAACCTCGCTATGATCGATCCCGTCCGAGGGATCCCACTGGGGGAACTGATGTTCGAGAAGACCCTTCACGCCTGCCATCCCGACTCGATGGCAGGTGCCAGCAACCAGCAGTTGCGCGACCGCTACCTGATCGACGGGCTGTTCGTCGCCGATGCGGTGCGACTGAACTACACCCATTACGAACGCATCGTGGTCGGCGGCGCCGCCCCGGTGGGTTCCACGCTTTCGTTGCCCGTGCAGACCCAGCCGGCCTCCGCGGCCGGCAAACCCTTCCTCGAACGCCGCGAACTGGGCGTGGTGAACGTCGCCGACGGCGACGGCACCGTGACCGTCGACGGCGTCGCCTACACCCTGAAGCCCAGGGACGCGCTGTACGTGCCGATGGGCAGCGTGGAGGTGACCTTCGCCTCCACCGACGCCTCGAATCCCGCACGTTTCTACCTGTTCTCCACGCCCGCGCACGCACGCTACGAGACCAAGCACATCTCGATCGCCGATGCGGTGCCGCTCGAACGCGGCGCGCTGGAGACCTCGAACGAGCGCACGATCTACCAGTACATCGTCCCGGCGACCTGCCAGTCCTGCCAGCTGCTGCTCGGCCTGACCCTGTTGAAGCCGGGCAGCGTGTGGAACACGATGCCGCCGCACCTGCACGACCGCCGCAGCGAGGTCTATTTCTACTTCGGCCTCGGCGACGACCAGAAGGTCATGCACTTCATGGGCGAACCGTCCGACATGCGCCACCTCGTGATCGGCAACGAGGAAGCCGTGGTCTCGCCGCCGTGGTCGATCCACATGGGTTCGGGCACGCGCAACTACGGCTTCATCTGGGCGATGGGCGGGGAGAACCTCGACTACACCGACATGCACCAGCTCGACATCTGCCAACTCAAGTGAGGCGCGCATGAGCAATCCCATGAGCAATGCATTGTTCGATCTGACCGGCCGGGTCGCGCTGGTCACCGGCGGCAACACCGGACTGGGCCAGGGCATCGCGCTGGCGCTGGCGAAGGCGGGCGCGGACATCGCGGTCGCCGGTATCGTCCCGGCCGAGGACACCGCCGCGCAGGTGCGCGCGCTCGGCCGTCGCTTCATCGACATCCAGGCCAACCTGATGTCGGTCGAGCCCATTGCGCGCATCGTCGAGGAAACCCTGTCCGGCCTCGGCCGCCTCGACATCCTCGTCAACAACGCCGGCCTGATCCGCCGCGCCGACGCGGTCGATTTCAGCGAGCAGGACTGGGACGACGTGATGAACGTGAACATCAAGTCCGCGTTCTTCATGTGCCAGGCGGCGGGAAAGCACTTCATCGCCAACGGCGGCGGCAAGATCATCAACATCGCGTCGATGCTGTCCTTCCAGGGCGGCATCCGCGTGCCCTCGTACACCGCCAGCAAGTCGGGCATCGCGGGCATCACCCGCCTGCTCGCCAACGAATGGGGCGCGAAGGGCGTGAACATCAACGCGATCGCACCGGGCTACATGGCCACCGACAACACCGCGCAGCTGCGCGCCGATGCCGAGCGCAGCAAGGCGATCCTCGACCGCATTCCGGCAGGCCGCTGGGGCGAGCCGGGCGACCTCGCCGGTGCGGCGATCTTTCTTGCGAGCAGAGCATCGGACTACGTCAACGGCGCGATCATTCCCGTCGACGGCGGCTGGCTGGCACGCTGAGGCGATGCGCCTGCGCGTCGCGCTCGCGTTGTGCCTGGCGTGCGCATCGCTGCTGGATGCGCACGCGGCCGAGCCGGCGCCGCGTCGCGTGTTCATCGCCGGCGATTCCACCGCCAGCGCGTACGGCCCGGAGCGCGCGCCGCGCCAGGGCTGGGGCATGCAGCTGCAGTCCTTCCTCGACCCGAAGGCGTGGTCGGTCCGCAACCATGCGCAGAGCGGACGCAGCGCGCGCAGCTTCATCGAGCAGGGCTGGCTGGACGGCATCGACAGGGACCTGCAGCGCGGCGACGTCCTGCTGGTGCAATTCGGCCACAACGACGCGAAGGTCGAAGACCCGACGCGCTACAACGAACCGCGCGAGGCCTTTCCGGCGTGGCTGATGCGCTACGTCGCCCTGGCGCGCGAGCGCGGGGCGACGCCGATCCTCGTCACGCCGGTGGCGCGGCGCAAGTTCGATCGCGGGCAGTTGCTCGACACCCATGGCCTCTACACCCAGTCCGTGCGCGATCTCGCCGCGCGCGAACGGATCGCCCTGATCGATCTCAACACGCGCAGCATGGACTGGCTGCGCGCGCTCGGCGACGAACCTTCGAAGCATTTCTTCATGCACGTGCCGGAAGCGCGCAGTCCGACCGAAGCGCAGGCCGATGACACCCACCTGCGCGATGCGGGGGCGGTCGTCGTGGCCTGCTTCGTGGTCGATGAATGGAAGACGATCGATCCGGCGCTGTCTTCATCGGTCGTGCGCGATACCGACTGCAGGGCCGAGTAAACAGGAGAAAACGGGTCAGATTCACTTCTCGCGCAGCGAAGTGAACCTGACCCCGGTTGCATCACCCTGTTTCGTCCCTGCCCATGCAAGCGCTCAGTCGAAATCGGCCAGCGCGATCGCGACCGCATCCGGGTCGCCGGCCTCGATCGCGCGCGCCACGGCGCGGTGCTCGGCGCTTTCCACCCAGCTGCGCAGGTCGCGACCGCTCTTGCCGTCGACGCGTGCGGCCAGCGTGCGCGCGCCGTCGGCGACCGGGAAGGACAACGGCTTGCCGTCGAGCAGCACCGCGATCAGGCGCTCGACGCCATCGCGATCAGGCAGCGGGATCTCGATCTGCTTGGGCAGGCGCGAGAGCACGGCCGGATCGATCTGGTCGCGACGATTGGTCGCGGCGAGCACGAACACCGGCTGCGTCTGCGCGGCGATCCCGTCCATCTCCTGCAGCAACTGGCCGACGATCTCGGTGAGGATCGCGTCGTTCTGCCCGCCGCGCGTGGCGGCGATGATGTCGAGTTCGTCGATGAACAGCAGCGAGGGCGCGGCTTCTCGCGCGCGCTCGAACAGTTCGCGTACCTTCTGCCCGCTCTGCCCGAGATAGCCCTGCTTGATGTCGGCCGTGGACGCGGCGATGAAGCGCAGCCCGGTCTCGTTGGCGAGGGTACGCGCGACCTGGGTCTTGCCTGTCCCTGGCGGACCGTAGAGCAGCAGCCCGCGCGGCACGCCGATGCCGCGCTTGCGGAAGGTGTCGGCGTGCTGCAGCAGGCCGGCGGTGGTCTTCAGGTCCTTGAGCGTCGCTTCCGGCAGGACCAGCGTGTCCCAGTTGGCGCGCGCATCGGTGGTCGTGGAGCCCTGCTTGCGCAGGGCCTTGGTCAGGCTTTCGAGCGCGTCGTCGCCCAGCGCCTGCTGCGTGCCGTGCTCGCGCGCGGCGCGCTTGGCCAGGCTGACCAGATCGCGGCCGGACAGTCCGACGGTCAGCGCGACCGTTCGCGGCGGCAGCGGTGGCGGGATGCCCAGCCGCGCGAACGCGTCGGCGAGGATGCCTAGGCGCTGCGCGTCGTCGGGCAGGCCGATCTCGATCTGGTCCTCGAAGCGCGACAGCAGCGCGGGATCGATCAGCTCGCGCCGGTTGGTCGCGCCGATCACCCACACGTGCTTCTGCTTCTCGAAGCCGTCCCACTGGGCGAGGAAGGCGGTGACGATCTCCTCGACGAAGCTGTCGGTGCCGACGCCGCCGCGCCGCCCGAACACGGTCTCGCATTCGTCGACGAAGATCACCGCGCAGGGTTCGGCCACGGCCTTGCGCCACAGCGCCTTCACGTTCTCGCCGCTCTGGCCGATGTAGCCGGATTTCAGGTCGGGCAGCGACAGCGGATAGAACGTGCAGCCCATGCATTCGGCGAAGGCGCGCGCGATGCGGGTCTTGCCGGTGCCGGGCGGGCCGTACAGCAGCAGGCCGCGCGTCGCGGTCGCGCGGCCTTCGACGAAATGCGCGGCCAGCGTGGCCAGGCGCTGCTTGAGCGCGGGCGCCAGCGCGACACCCGCCCAGGCCCTGGCAGGATCGACGGGCGCGGCCGGCGTCTCCATCTGCCCCGAGCGGAGGTTGCGGCTGCGCTCGATGCGGTCGGCGTGCGCGGCATGTCGGTCGCAGGCGCGATCGAAGTGCTGGGCGAGCAGGCGCACGTCCTGGGGCAGTGGCGGGAAGGCGTCCACCTGCAGCAGGTTGCGGTCCCACATGAGCGCGGGCAGGCGGCCCTCGGTGCGCAGCAGGATCAGGCCGCGGCCGTTGTTCTGCGCATCGGAGACGGCGATGACCAGGTCGCCGGGCGCAAGGTTCTGCGCGCGCTTCCAGGCTTCCCAGCCGAAACCGCTGGCGGTGTCCTGCACGGGGGCAACGGTGTAGACGCAGGGGAATTCGCCGCCGGCATCGACGCGTTCCAGCCGCATCAGCCGGAACGTGTGCCGGGCCAGCACGATCCGCGGCAGTACCAGGCGTTCGAACAGCAGCAGTGCGGCGATGACGATGCCGACGGTGATGGGCGACAGCTCGGGCGGCATCCAGGCGGACGGGATCCAGCGCGGCGAGAGCAGGGGCGACAGCCAGATCGAAGCGGCCGAGGCGAGCGCCAGCAGCGCGGACGCGATGAGCAGCCAGCGCGACGGCGCGTGCATCCGGACCCGTCGGCCGCGCTCGCGCAGGTGCTTCGGCGGCGAGAGCAGGCGGCGCATGCCGTGCGTGGCGTAGTGCCGGCGCAGGACGGCATCGATGCGCTGCGAGAGCGTCCGCAGGTCGGCCTCGATCTTGCGCGGGTCGCTGCCGACGGCGTGGAATTCGCTGTTCACCTGTCCGGGCCTTCCCTGGAGACGCCGTGGAATATGCCGATCATACGGTGCCGATGCGCAGGCCGCTGTCCGATCGCTGCGCCGAATCGCGTTTCAGTGGTCGGGACCGGTGTGGCCGGGCCCGCCACGGCCAGGGGGACGTGGTCGTCGAGTCCGGCGTCGGCCCATGGCCGCGCCGTGCGCCTGTCCTGATCCTTCCCCGCCTGCGCACCGTCGCGGCCGGACGCCGCGTCCCACTCCGGTAAGGATCCATCGATGGCCATGGGCAGCTTCAACGAACGCGTCGCGGTCGCGGTCGACCTCGTCAGGTCCCGTTTCCCGAATGCGCGCCTGCACGGCGCGCAGGGCTGGTGCTCCTCCGGCCCGACCAGCACGCCCATGGCCATCGACCGTCTCAAGGTGCTGTTCCGCAACGACGACGGCACCGTGCTGATGCTCGAAGAGACCGGCTATCGCGAATTCGGCGAGATGCGCCGGCTGGATCCGCCGCCGCCGGTGGGCGGCCCGATCGACTGGCCGATCGAGATGGACCTGCCCGAGGCCGACAATCGCAAGGAAGAAGCGGCCTGGATCGATCCCTACGTCACCGTGACCCTGCGCGCCGGCGTCGGCGGCAACCCCGAATTCGTGTTCGGCGGCAATCCGCAGTGCCCGGCGGTGATCGTCGACACGGTGACCGGCGACGCGCGGGAAGGCTGAGCGGCGGCGCGCCGCGAAGGAAACGGACACCGGAACGAAAACGCCCCGGCGAGCCGGGGCGTTTTCGCATCCGCGGGACGAGGCGCGTCAGAGGATCGACAGCGTCTTTTCCTTGCGTTCGGCCAAGCGCTTTTCGAGGTAGTGGATGTTCTGGCCGCCGGTCTGGAAGCCGACGTCGGCCATGATCCGCTGCTGCAGCGGGATGTTGGTCTTGATGCCGTCGACGACCATCTCGCTCAGGGCGACCTTCATGCGAGCGATCGCGGTGGCGCGGTCGGGCGCGTGCACGATCAGCTTGCCGATCATCGAGTCGTAGTTCGGCGGCACCGCATAGCCTTCGTAGATGTGCGAGTCCACGCGCACGCCGGGGCCGCCGGCGGCGTGGAAATGCTTGATCAGGCCGGGCGAGGGCAGGAAGGTGTCCGGGTCCTCGGCGTTGATGCGGCACTCGATGGCGTGGCCGTTGAGGACGATGTCGCTCTGCCTGATCGACAGCTTCTGGCCGGCGGCGATGAGCAGCTGCTCCTTCACCAGGTCGATGCCGGTGATCATCTCGGTCACCGGATGCTCCACCTGGATGCGGGTGTTCATCTCGATGAAGTAGAAGCGGCCGTTCTCGTACAGGAACTCGAAGGTGCCGGCGCCGCGATAGCCGATCCGCACGCAGGCCTCGGTGCAGACGCGGCCGATCTCCTCGCGCTGTTCCGGCGTGATCCCCGGCGCAGGCGCTTCCTCGACCACCTTCTGGTGGCGGCGCTGCATCGAGCAGTCGCGTTCGCCGAGGTGGATCGCGTTGCCCTGGCCGTCGGCCAGCACCTGGATCTCGACGTGGCGCGGGTTCTCCAGGAACTTCTCCATGTAGACCTGTTCGTTGCCGAACGCGGCCTTGGCTTCGCTCTGGGTGGTCTGGATCGCGGCGACCAGCGCGGCCTCGGTGTGGACCACGCGCATGCCGCGACCGCCGCCGCCGCCGGCGGCCTTGATGATGACCGGGTAGCCGATCTCGCGGGCGATGCGCACGTTCTCCTTCGCATCGTCGCCGAGCGGACCGCCGCTGCCGGGCACGCAGGGCACGCCCGCAGCCTTCATCGCGCGGATCGCCTCGACCTTGTCGCCCATCATCCGGATGGTCTCGGCGCGCGGGCCGACGAAGATGAAGCCGGAGGATTCGACGCGTTCGGCGAAGTCGGCATTCTCGCTGAGGAAGCCGTAGCCCGGGTGGATCGCCTGGGCGTCGGTGACCTCGGCGGCGGCGATGATCGCCGGCATGTTGAGGTAGCTGTCCCTGGAGGCCGCCGGGCCGATGCAGACCGACTCGTCGGCCATGGCGACATGCTTGAGGTTGCGATCGACGGTGGAATGCACCGCGACCGTCTTGATGCCCAGCGCGTGGCACGCACGCAGGATGCGCAGCGCGATCTCGCCTCGGTTGGCGATGACGACCTTATCCAGCATGGGAAGGTCCTCAGCCGATCACGAACAGAGGCTGGTCGAATTCGACCGGTTGGCCGCTCTCGCACTGGATCGCGAGCACGGTGCCGGAGACGTCGGCCTCGATCGGATTGAACATCTTCATCGCTTCGACGATGCCCAGGGTCTCGCCCTGCTTCACCGTCTGGCCGACCTTCACGAACGGCGGCTTGTCCGGCGACGGCGAGGCATAGAAGGTGCCGACCATCGGCGAGCGCACGACATGGCCGGCGGGCAGGTCGTTGCCGGGGCGGCCGCCGGTGGCGGCCTCGACCGGGGACTGCATCGGCATCACCGGCTGCGCGGCGCGCGGGGTGTGTTCCAGCTGCAGCGGCGCCGGCGGCGGCGCGCTGATGGCCACGCCGCCCTTCGGCACGCGGGCGAGGCGAACGGATTCTTCTCCTTCCTTGATCTCGATCTCCGCAAGGTTCGACTCTTCCAGCAGATCGATCAGTTTCTTAATTTTGCGCAGGTCCATGAGGTGGTCTCGTTCTCGTTCGGTGCCGCGGCGGGCCACGGCGTCGTTTCGGGGAAATCTTTCAGGCAGAACTTTCGGGGGATCAGGTGTCCAGACGGCGAATGGCCGCCGCCAGGGCCAACCCGTAGCTCAGCGGGCCGAAGCCGGCGACGATGCCGACCGCCAGGTCGGTGAAGTAGCTGGTGTGGCGGAACGGCTCGCGAGTATGCGGGTTGGACAGGTGCACTTCGATGAAAGGGATGGCCACGGCCGCCAGGGCGTCGCGGATGGCGACCGAGGTGTGCGTGAAGGCGGCCGGGTTGATCAGGATGAAGTCGACCTGGCCCTTCGCGGCCTGGATGCGGTCCACCAGGGCATGTTCGGCATTGGACTGGAAGGACGCCAGCTGGTGGCCGGCGCTGGCGGCGCGCTCGGCGAGGTCCGCGTCGATGTCCGCCAGCGTCGCATGGCCGTAGATCTCGGGTTCGCGGGTGCCGAGCAGGTTCAGGTTGGGGCCGTGCAGGACGAGGAGCCGCGCCATGGAACTGGTCCGACAGTTGGGAAGCCAGTCTGCGCGAAAGCCGGAGTACTGTCCAGATCGGCGAAGATCGGCTCATTTTCAATCGGACGTTTGAAACGGGGGCGCTGCGGACGCCCAAAAAGTTACGGCCCCGGCATTGCTGCCTGGGGCCGTCGCCCTGCACGGGTTGTCGGGTCGTCGCGGCCGGTCGGCGCGACTGCAGCCGGGACGTGGCGTCCGGACTGCGGGGATTCGGAGGGTCGGGAGGCGGTGCGGTCAGCGGTCCAGGTGGGCTGCCGAACACAGCGTGGCGATGGTGGTGGCGCAGTGCCGGGTCAGGCTGGTCAGCAGGCCCGGGTTGGTCTCGTGGCCGGTCGCGGTCAGCATCACCATCTGGTGGCCCGGGCGCGGCACGCGCTGGATCACGGCGATGCCGGCATCGGTATGGACCACCATGTCGGTGAATCCGTGCTGGCCCAGGTCGCGGGTCAGGGTCTCGGCCATGTTCGACAGGGCGCTGGCCACCGCCGCGAGCCTGGGCGCGTCGAGCATGGGGGCGGCGGCGTGGGCGAGGTGGTGGCCTTCCAGCGTCGACAGCACGCAGGCCTGGCCGTCGGGGATGCCCGCCAGCATGCCGTGCATCGCGCGCACGACGTCGTTGTAGCGGCTGTACTCGAAGTACTTGCCGAACAATCTGCTCTGCGCGGGGAAGGGCACGGTATTCGCGGACATGGCGGTCGACCGGGTGTGGCTGGGCGGGGCCATCGGAGACGGCGCCCGGAGGAGCGGCGGCGCGGATGCGTCGCCTGTCTGGACACAAGCATCCTTCGTGCCAAGTGTTCCTGTCAGGACTTGCAGGGGCTGGTTGCGGTTGCATCGGAGGAAAGGCGCGGGAAAATCAGCGCGCCGGGGCCTCGCGGCACCGCGGATGCCCGAAAGCCTGTTCTCTGGACAGCCCTGGGCGGGGTGCCGCAGGGCGGCAGCCGGGTGCCGTGCTGTGTCGCATGCAGGGGTGCATGCTGGCGCCCGGGGTCAGTCTCCGGTGGCGGTCGCCGGCCTCAGCGCGCCGGTGCGACGAAGTCGTCCAGTTCGCCCGGGACGAAGGGGCCGACCCGGCGTTCGATCAGCCTGCCATCGGCGCCGATCAGCACCGAATAGGGCAGCACGCCCTTGCGATTGCCCAGCGAGACGCTGGCATCGGCAGGCCCGGCGGTCTCGATGAGGATGGGATAGTCCACCGGCACGCGCTTGAGGAAGGCGCGCACCGCTTCCGGGTCGTCGAGGGCGAGGCCGACCACCTGCACGCCGTTCTTGCCTTCCTTCGCGCTGAACCGCTGCAGTTCCGGCATTTCCTCGATGCAGGGCCCGCACCAGCTGGCCCAGACGTTGATCAGCAGCGGGCGCCCACGCCAGGCGCCGGGCACGTCGGTCGGCCTGCCATCGAGGTCGGGCAGGCGCAGCGCGGGAACGGGCTTGCCGATCTCGGCGATCGGCAGGCTGGCCGGCGGTGCGGGCGCGCGGGCATCCATCGTGCCCTGCAGGACCTGCTGGCCGAGTTTGCTGCGCCACAGTGGCCCGGGACCGTTGACGAGCAGGCCGGCGACGGCGCCGAGCACGGCGGCGATGAGGGCGACGATGAGGACGGTGCGGGTGGTCATGCAAATGGGGCGTCAGGCGTTGGGATCGATCACTGCGCCGCCTTCGCCAGCGCCTCTTCCACCAGCGCCGGCGTGAGCACCGTCGGCAGCTTGGTGCCTTCGCCGCCGCCGCGCGGGTAGACCACGTACAGCGGCACGCCGTAGGCCTTGTAGCGCTGCAGGTAGGCGGTGATTTCCGGGTCGACATCGGTCCAGTCGCCGACCATGTAGACGGCATCGTGCTTCTCCAGCGCGGCGCGGAAGCCGTCGCGGGCGAACACGGTCTTCTCGTTGGCCTTGCAGGTCACGCACCAGTCGGCGGTCATGTTGACCAGCACCACGCGATCGGCCGCGCGCAGGTCGGCGAGGCGCTGCGCCGAATAGGGCACGGCCACGCTTTCCGCAGGCTGCACGACGCGCGCGGCCTGGTGCGCGGGCAGCGCGACGATGCGCGACAGCGTCCACGGCAGGACCAGCAGGGCGAGCAGCGCGGCGACGAAACCCCAGCGCGCGGCGTGCGTGCGCGCATGCGTCCACGCCCAGGCGGCGAAGGCGACGGCGAGCGCGGCGATGGCCCACAGGCCCACCGCATCCGCGCCACGCTGTTTCGCCAGCACCCACAGCAGCCAGATCGCGGTGGCGTACAGCGGAAACGCGAGCAGTTTCTTCAGCGTGTCCATCCACGCGCCCGGACGCGGCAGCAGCCGGGCGAGCGCGGGCACGAAGCCGACCAGCAGGAACGGCAGCGCCAGGCCCAGGCCAAGGCAGGCGAAGACCAGCAGCGCCGACGCGGTGGGTGCGGTGAACGCCCAGCCCAGCGCCGGCGCCATGAACGGCGCGGTGCAGGGGGCGGCGACCACCACGGCGAGGACACCGGTGAAGAAATCGCCGGCCGCGCCGCTGCGGCTGGCCAGGCCCTGCCCGGCGCCGACCCAGCGTCCGCCGACGTGCCACACACCGGACAGGCTCAGGCCGAAGGCGAACATCACCAGTCCCAGCGCGGCGACCACGCCCGGCTTCTGCAGCTGGAAGCCCCAGCCCAGCGCCTCGCCAGCATGGCGCAGGGCCAGCACCGCAGCGCCCAGCGCGATGAAGCTCACCAGCACGCCGGCCGCGTACCACAGCGCGTGCGCGCGTGCGCGCGCGGCGCCGTCGTTGCTTTCGACCAGGCCGAGCAGCTTGATCGACAGCACCGGCAGCACGCACGGCATGAGGTTGAGGATCAGGCCGCCGAGCAGCGCCAGCAGCATCGCCGCGAACAGGCCGGCGGGGGCGTCGTCGGACGGTGGCGCTGTCGCCGGCGCATCACCGCCGACCTCTGCGCCAGTGTTCGCGGTCGTGTCGACGGCCGGGGGCGCCGCGCCTGCATCGCTCGCGACCGGCGGTGCGGCCGTCGCACCCTCCGGGATCGCGGCGAGCGCCGGTGCGGTGTCGGTCGTGGCCGCAGGCGTCGTGGCCTTCGCGGCGACCGGAATGGCCGTCGGTGCCGCACGCACCTCGCCGCGCGGCAGCGCCAGCTTCACGCGCCGGGTCATCGGCGGGTAGCAGATGCCGTCGGTCTCGCAGCCCTGGAAGGTCACGCGCAGCGTCACCGTCTGCGCGTCGGGCTTGCTGCGGTAAAGCGGCAGCGGCACGTCGATCTGCCGGAAATAGACGATGACCGCGCCGAAATGCTCGTCGTGGTGCGAAGTGCCCGGCGGCCACTTCGGCGCGCCCGGCGTGATGCCGTCGGCGTCGAGCGACACTTCGGTGCGGTCGCGATACAGGTAGTAGCCGTTCGCGGGCGTGAAGCGCAGCAGGAGGGTGTTGCCGTCGCCGACGATCGCCTCGAAGCCGAACGCGCGGTCCTCGGGCAGTGCGGTGCGCACCGCGTCGCCGCCACCGCCCAGGGCGCCGCGCAGGCCGCCGGCGAGACCGCCGCCGCTGTTGCGGGCGAGCGGATTGACGTCGTCCGCAGCGGACGCTGCAGGCGTGCTCGCGTCGGGCGGCGCCGAGGAGGCCCTCGATGCCGGGTTCCCCGGCAGCGCTACGGTCAGCGTGCGCGTCTGCGGCGGATAGCACAGGCCGGCGTCGGCGCAGCCCTGGTACTTGATCTTCAGCGTGACCTGGCCGCCGGCTCCGGCGATGCGCGGCAGCGTGGCCAGCAGCTGGCTGCGGTAGATCTCGGTCTTGCCGAAGAATTCGTCCTCGTGGGGCTTGCCCTTCGGCAGCTGCATCGCGCCGCTGCGCACCCCCGCCGGGCCGGTGGCTTCGAGCGAGATGCGATGACGGTAGAGGTAATAGCCTTCGGCGATCTTCCAGCGCACCGCCACGGCATCGGCGCCGGCGGCCTCGGCGCTCAGCACGTAGGCCTGGTCGACCGGCAGCAGGTCGTCCTCGTCGATGGCCGCAGCGGCGGGCAGGGCGATCGACAGCGGCAGCAGCAGGGCGAAGGCGCCGATGAGGCGTCGAAACATGGGGGGCATGAACAAGCGCTCAGTCGATGGCGGGCGCCGCATCCGCCACGCCGTCGGCGGCGCGGGTACTGTCGGCGACCCAGTGTAGGTAGGCGGGCAGGCCTGCGACAGCCGGCAACGCCACGAGTTCCGGCACGTCGTAGGGGTGCAGCGCGACCAGTCGCGCCTGCAGTCGATCGAAACAGCCCCGGGTGGTCTTGAGGATCAGCAGCACTTCGCCGGCGGCTTCGATGCGGCCGTCCCAGCGATAGATCGATTCGACCCCGGGGAGCAGCTGCGCACAGGCGACCAGGCGCTCCTCGACCAGCGCCCGGCCGAGGGCCCGGGCGCCGTCGAGGTCCGGGCAGGTGCAGAAGCAGGCCAGGACAGCGTCGTCGGCCTCCGCGCTCATTCCGCCGCCAGCGTCGGTCGGCGCGGCCGGTTCCGGCCCAGGCGCCTGGCGGTCAGTTCCTCCAGGATCTCGACCATCGCGATGCGGGTGCGCGGCGAGGCTTCGCGGAACGAGGTCACCAGGCGCAGTTCGAGGGGGTCCTCGACCAGGATCGCGTCGGCGGCGGACACCGAGTCCAGCACCGCATCCTCGGACAGCTGCATCTTGCCGCGACCGGTCGCCAGCCACTCGAACGCCACCCCGGTGACCGTGGCCACGGTGCGCAGGTGGTCGACGCTGGGATTCTTGCCCTGGGGCGACTCCCAGTGGCTGACTGCACTGCGTTGCACGCCGATGGCTGCGGCCAGCTTGGCCTGCGAGAGCCCGGCGTGCCTGCGTGCGAGTCGTATCCGGTCCTGTGAGTGCATGTTTGTGTGACCCGGTTCACCGAATCGGCGGGTTTACCTGTTATCGAAACACTTCCGTTGAGGATATGGCAAATGACAGCAATATTCACGTCGCTATCAAAATTGGCTGCACATTGTCTGCTTTTGGTGGCATGCCACCATAGATAGCATGTGAATCAGGGAGATAGCGCGAGTTGCTCATGCCCGCTCACCGGGATTGGCCGCTTCATGCGATTCGCCCATCTTGGCATTGCAGAATGCATCGGTATTCTCACTCCAGCCGGTAGGGACGCTGGCTGCAATACGGAGGTTGCAAGGGGGGGAACGCACCTGCACGGGTGACGTCAGGATGGTCTTCTCCGGGAGCGCGCACTATATGTGCGCGCTCTTTTTATTTGCGCGTCCGGAAAATCCGCAGACGCCAGCCGCCAATCCAGGCATGCGCGCACCCCCCGCCCAGGGCAGGGGCGAGGCGGGCGTGTAAAGGATGGGCATGCAACGGGAGCGGCGACGGGCCGCCCGGGTCCCGGGGCCGGGAAGATGCCGATGCCGGTCGCGAGGTCAGCCGGTCGTGGCGAGCGCCGCCTGGACCATCAGTGCGACCACGCAGCCGATGCCGCCGAACCAGACCAGAGAGCGCAGCAGGTGCTGGTTGGCCAGGTAGAAGACGCCGTGCAGGATGCGGCAGCCGATGAACAGCATCGCCAGCAGGGAAATCCGGGAGGCATCCACGCCCGCGGCCTGCGCCATCAGCACGCCCGCAGCGAACGGGGCGAAGGCTTCGAAGGCATTGAGCTGCGCGGACACCCCGCGCTGCACGCGGGGATGGGACTGTTTCGCGGCCCAGCCGCGCGGGTCGCGGTTGTCGTAGCGTTCCCCGGCGGCCTTGCCGATGCCGATCCAGACGTAGGGCAGAGCGGCGGCGATGAGGATGCACCAGTAGGCGATGGCCAAGACGGACTCCATGCGTGTCGGGGGAGCCCGCAGGGTAGCCCATGCGAGACCATCCGTCGGGGCGTGCAGGCGTATGCCTGACCGCCCCGGGCGCGTCGGGTCAGAGCGCGTAGCCGAACTGCTGGCGGAACTGTTCGGCGAACTCTTCGTAGTCGAAGCGCTGGTTCTGGGTGCCGGGGTGCTCGACCTTCAGCGCGCCCATCAGGTTGCCGATGCGGCCGATCGTCGGCCAGTCGTAGCCCTTCTCGATGCCGAAGATCAGGCCGGCGCGGAAGGCGTCGCCGCAGCCGGTGGGGTCGGTCACGCGGGTCTCGTGGGCCGGCGGGATGTCGTAGGTCGTGCCGTCGGCGTAGATCTTCGCGCCGCGCGGGCCCTGCGTGGCGATGTAGGCCTTCACCTTGCCGGCGATGGTCGCCTCGTCCCAGCCGGTGCGTTCCTGCAGCAGGCTGGACTCGTAGTCGTTCACGGTCACGTAGTCGGCCTGCTCGATGAAGGCGCGCAGTTCCTCGCCGTTGAACAGCGGCATCGCCTGGCCCGGGTCGAACACGAACGGGATGCCGGCTTCGGCGAATTCGCGGGCGTTCTGGATCATGCCCTCGCGGCCGTCGGGGCTGACGATGCCGAAGGTGACGCCGGGGACGTCCTTCACGTGGTTCTCGTACGACCGCATCATCGCGCCCGGATGGAAGGCGGTGATCTGGTTGTTGTCGTGGTCTGTGGTGATGAAGGCCTGGGGCGTGAACAGCTCCGGGATCTCCTTCACGCGGTCCAGGGTGATGCCCATTTCGGTGAACCACTCGCGGTACGGGCCGAAGTCCGCGCCGACGGTGGCCATCGGGATCGGGTCGCCGCCGAGCAGCTTCAGGTTGTAGGCGATGTTGCCGGCGCAGCCGCCGAATTCGCGGCGCATGCGCGGCACCAGGAACGAGACGTTCAGGATGTGGACCTTGTCCGGCAGGATGTGGTTCTTGAACTGGTCGGGGAACACCATGATGGTGTCGTAGGCCAGGGACCCGCAGATCAGGGCTGCCATCGTGTCGTGTCTTCGTCGGGAAATGAGCGCGATAGCGTAGCCGCTGGGCCGGTGCGAGGCCAGTTTCCGCCGGTCCGGCGGTCGGTCGGCGCGCGGGCGGCGAGGTCGACGCCCGGGGCGATCCGCCGGCCGTTCCGGGCGCCGGCGACACGGCCACCCGCCCGCCGATCGCGCATCGCCGCGGTGGCGACGGATGCGGCCGGGATGAACCCGACGGCCGCATTCCGGGAGCGAACGCGCAGTCTTCTCCGGTTTTTTTGCTAACCTAGCGCGTTCGCACGACATGGTGCGCCCGACCCCGGTTTCGCCGGCATTTCCGGGCCGCCGCAGCGTCCGTCCCGGCTTCGAAGTCCCCCATCCCCCTCCGTTTCCGCATCCACCGGCACGCCATCCGATGTTCAAGAAGTTCCGCGGCATGTTTTCCAACGACCTGTCCATCGACCTGGGCACGGCCAACACCCTCATCTTCGTGCGCGGCCAGGGCATCGTCCTGAACGAACCTTCGGTGGTCGCGGTGCGCCACGATCGCGCCAGCGGCGGCAACCGCTCGGTCGCCGCCGTCGGCGCCGAAGCCAAGCAGATGCTCGGCCGCACCCCGGGCCACATCACCACGGTGCGTCCGATGAAGGACGGCGTGATCGCCGACTTCACCTACACCGAGGAAATGCTGAAGTACTTCATCAAGAAGGTGCACAAGTCGCGCTTCCTCAAGCCCAGCCCGCGCGTGCTGGTCTGCGTGCCCTGCGGTTCGACGAACGTCGAGCGCCGCGCGATCAAGGAATCGGCCGAGGAGGCCGGCGCGCGCGAGGTGTACCTGATCGAGGAACCGATGGCCGCCGCGATCGGCGCCGGCCTGCCGGTGACCGAGGCGCGCGGCTCGATGGTCATCGACATCGGCGGCGGCACCACCGAGATCGCGGTGATCGCGCTGAACGGCATCGTCTACGCGCAGTCGGTGCGCATCGGCGGCGACCGCTTCGACGAATCCATCATCAACTACGTGCGCCGCGCCCACGGCACGCTGATCGGCGAAGCCACCGCCGAGCGCATCAAGCTGGAAATCGGCTGCGCCTACCCGCAGGCCAGCGTGCTGGAGATGGAAGTCTCCGGCCGCAACCTCGCCGAAGGCGTGCCGCGCATGATCAAGCTCAATTCCAACGAAGTGCTGGAAGCCCTGCGCGAGCCGCTGGGCGGCATCACCAGCGCGGTCAAGCTGGCCCTGGAGCAGACCCCGCCGGAGCTGTGCGCCGACGTCGCCGAGCGCGGCATCGTGCTGACCGGCGGCGGCGCCCTGCTGCGCGACCTCGACAAGCTGATCAGCGAGGAAACCGGCCTGCACGTGCAGGTCGCGGACGATCCGCTGACATGCGTAGCGCGGGGCGGCGGCCGTGCGCTGGAGCTGGTCGACATGCACGGCAACGAGTTCTTCTCTCCCGAATAAGCGTCTCCGGGACGGGCCGTCCTCCGGCCCGCTCCCAGGTCCCGGGCAGGACGCGTGGTGCCTGCCCGAGGCCGCAACCGGCCTGCGGCCGCTTGCGCCCGTCGCTCCCGCCGACCGCAGCCATCGCCACGTATCCCCCTCGCCGCGCCCTCATCCCGAACCCCAGACGTGCCTCCCTACGCCGGCCCCTCCGCACACCGTTCCGAGGACATCGCCGGCACGCTGCGGCTGCTGGTCGCGCTGGCGCTGGCAGTCGCGCTGATGGTGCTCGACCATCGCGGCGGCTGGCTCGCCACCCTGCGCGGGCACATCGAGATCGTGGCCCAGCCGGTCTGGCGCCTGGCCGGGCTGCCGGCGAAGCTGGGCGACAGCGTGCGCGACGACGCCGCGACCCGCGCGCGCCTGGCGCAGGAGAACGAAACCCTGCGCAACGCCCTGCTGATCAGCGGTGCGCGCATCGCCCGGCTGCAGGCCTCGGCGGCCGAGAACGCGCGCCTGCGCGGCCTGCTCGGCGCGGTGGAGCAGGGCGGCCTGGACGTGCAGCTCGCGCCGGTCCTGGACGTGGCCCTCGATCCCACCCGGCAGCGCCTGCTGCTGGACATCGGCGCGAAGCAGGGCGTGACGGTCGGCCAGCCCGCGCTCGACGCCGGCGGCGTGCTCGGCCAGGTGACCGAAGTGCGCACGTCGACCGCGACCGTGCTGCTGCTCACCGATCCCGACCACGCCATCCCGGTGGCGGTCTCGCGCAACGGCATCCGCCTGGTCGCCTACGGCCGTGGCGATCGCCTGGAACTGGCCAACATCCCGACCTCCAGCGACGTGAAGGTGGGCGACCTGATCGTCACCTCCGGCCTCGGCGGCCGGTTCCCGCCCGGGTTCCCGGTCGGCACCATCACCCACCTGCGCCGCGACGAAAGCCGTGCCTTCCTGGTCGGCGACCTCAAGCCGGCGGCGCAGCTGGATCGCGGCCGCGACGTCCTCCTGCTGCGCCGTGCGCCAGCCCGTGCGCCGATCGGCCCGGCGCCGGCCGCGACCGCCACCACCGCAGGCACCGAGGCAGTGGGCGCTGCGCCGGGCCAGGCGCCGGCCACGCCGCCTGCCGGGACCTCCCCCGGGCCCGCCCCCGCTGCGCCATCGCCTGCACCTGCGAGCGCTGCGCCTCCGACATCCCCGCCCACTGCGCCCGCAGGGCAGGAGCCCGCGCGATGAGCCGCGTGCGCCGCCCCTGGCTGTTCCCGGTCACCCTGTTCATGGCCCTGCTGCTCGGCCTGCTGCCGCTGCCGGCGGTGGTCGCGCCACTGCGCCCGTACTGGCTGGCGCTGGTGCTGGCCTACTGGCTGTTGGAGGACCACGAGCGCGTCGGCCTCGTCACTGCGTTCGTGCTCGGCCTGCTCGCCGACATCGCCTTCGGCAGCCTGCTCGGTGAGCAGGCGCTGCGTCTGACCGTGCTGACCTTCATCCTGCAGCGCTTCCGCCCGCAGCTGCGCTTCTTCCCGATGGCGCAGCAGGCGTTCGCGATCGGCGGATTGCTGCTCAACGACCTGGTGATCGCCACGGCCATCCACTTCGTCATCGGCCGTCCGCTCGACGGCTGGATGCACTGGTGGACGCCGGTGATCGGCGCGGCGCTGTGGCCGCCGCTGTTCGTCCTGCTCGACGGCCTGCGCGTGGGCCGCAAGCATTGAGCGCCTGATCGCATGCGCCGCCGCTACATCCGCGATTCCGCGCTGGAGGCCGAGCAGTTCCGCCGGCGCGCCGCGCTGGGGTTCCTCTGCGTGGGCCTGGCGCTGGCCGGGCTGGCGGCCTGGTACTTCAAGCTGCAGGTGCTGGACCACACCGACTACGCGAAGAAATCGCAGGAAAACCGCGTCAAGCAGCGCCCCGAGGTGCCGGCGCGCGGCCTGATCTACGATCGAAAGGGCCGCGTGCTGGCCGACAACGTGCCGGCCTACCGCCTCGACGTGGTGCCGGCCGAAGCCGGTGACATCGATGCGCTGGTCGCTTCGCTGTCGAAGATCATCGCGCTCACGCCCGAGGACATCGCGCGCTTCCACGAGACGCGCCGCGCCACGCGCAGCTTCCTGCCGGTGACGCTGCGCCTGAAGATCACCGACGAGGAGGCCGCGCGCTTCGCGGTCGATCGCTGGCGTTATCCGGGCGTCGAGCTGGTGCCCTATCTCACCCGGCGCTATCCCTACGGCGACCTGTTCGGCCATGTGATCGGCTACGTCGGCCGCGTCGACAAGCGCGACCTGGAAAAGCTGGGCGAGGGCACCGCTGCCTTCAGCCATACCGGCAAGGCCGGGCTCGAGCGCTACTACGACGACGTGCTGCGCGGCAGGATCGGCTTCGAGCAGATCGAGACGAATGTCGAAGGCCGCATCATCGGCAGCCTCGGTCGCATCCCGGCCACGCCCGGCGCGGACCTGCGCCTGAGCATCGATGCCGACCTGCAGCGCGCCGCCAGCATCGCCTTCGGCGACCTCACCGGCTCGGCGGTCGCGGTGGATCCGCGCACCGGCGAAGTGCTGGCGATGGTCAGCCTGCCGGCCTACGACCCGAACCTGTTCGTCAACGGCATCTCGCACACCGACTACCGCCGTTTCATGGACGACCCGGCGCGTCCGCTGTTCAACCGCAACGTCCTCGGTGGCGTCGCGCCCGGCTCCACGCTCAAGCCGCTGATCACCCTCGCCGGCATGGACAGCGGCCTGCGCACCGCCGACGACCGCGTGCTGTCGACCGGCGAGTTCCGCATCCCCGGGCAGAAGCGCGGCTACCGCGATTCGCACGGCGGCGGCCACGGCTGGACCGATGCGCGCAAGGCGATCGCCGATTCGGTGAACACCTACTACTACAAGCTGTCGCTGGACATGGGCATCCGCCGGTTCGACGAATACCTGGCGCTGTACGGCTTCGGCGCGCCCACCGGCATCGACATGTCCGGCGAATCCGGCGGCATCCTGCCGTCCCCGGAATGGAAGGCGAAGAACGCGAAGAAGCAGGGGCCGTGGTATCTCGGCGACACCGTGATCACCAGCATCGGCCAGGGCTTCTGGAAGGCCACGCCGTTGCAGCTCGCACAGGGCACCGCCGCGCTCGCCGACGACGGTCGCCTGCGCCGCCCGCACCTGGTGAAGGATCGCCGCGACGATTTCGACAAGCCGTGGACGCCGCTGGAACAGCCGCCGCCGCGCCTGATCAGCCGCAGTCCGGCGCATCTGCAGGTGGTGCGCGAAGGCATGATCCGCACCGTCCATGGCCCCGGCGGCACCGCGCGCGCGATCAGCCACGGCATTCCCTACCTCATCGCCGGCAAGACCGGCACTGCGCAGGTGATCAGCCGGCGCGGCAGCGCCAGCCTCGATCCGAAGAAGCTGCCGATGCACCTGCGCCATCGCGCGCTGTTCGTCGGCTATGCGCCCGCCGACAACCCGACCATCGCGCTGGCGGTGGTGGTCGAAGGCGGCGGCTACGGCGGCAGTACCGCCGCGCCGATCGCACGCAAGATCTTCGATGCCTGGCTGCTCGGCAAGATGCCCGAGGCGCCGGAGCCGACCGCGACGCCAGCGCCTACCGCAGCGCAGGCCGGGACTGTGCCGGCAACGACCGCGACGCCGCCGAGCCCTGGCGTACAGCAGGCACCTGCCGCATCGCAGAGGACACCTGTCACGCCCGCCGCCCCGCCGGCTGCACAGCCGCTCCGGACCCCGCCGACGCCATGAAGACCTTCGTTCGCTGGCTCTACGACCTGTTCCTGCGCTTCACGCGCACGCTCGACCTGCCGCTGCTCGGCGCGCTGATCGCGCTGATGGTGGTCGGCCTGATGGTGCTGTACAGCGCCGGCAACGAAAGCCCGCGCCTGGTGATCGCGCAGGGCGTGCGCTACTGCGTGGGCCTGGGCGCGCTGTGGCTGCTCTCGCGCGTGTCGCCGACGCAGCTGCGCAGCGTCACGCCGCTGGTGTTCGCCGCTTCGCTGCTGCCGCTGGTCGCGGTGCTGTTCATCGGCGACGGCAAGCACGGCAACCACTGGATCAACCTCGGCGTGTTCTATTTCCAGCCGGCGGAACTGCTCAAGCTCAGCCTGCCGATGATGGCGGCGTGGTACCTGCAGCAGCAGCGCCTGCCGCCGCGCTTCATGACCGTGGTGACCTGCGGCGTCATCATCGGCGTGCCGACCGGCCTGATCCTGCTGCAGCCCGACTTCGGCACCGCGATGCTGGTCGCGTCGAGCGGCGCGTTCGCCCTGTTCCTCGCCGGCCTGCCATGGCGCTGGTTCGCCGTGGCCGGCGCCAGCGGCGCCGCCATCGCGCCCATCGCCTGGTTCTGGCTGCTGCGCCCGTACCAGAAGGACCGCATCCTCACCTTCCTCGAACCCGAGCGCGATCCGCTGGGCACCGGCTGGAACATCATCCAGTCGAAGATCGCGATCGGTTCGGGCCACTGGACCGGCCAGGGCTGGGGCCAGGGCACGCAGTCGCACCTCGACTACCTGCCCGAGCACACCACCGACTTCATCTTCGCCGTGCTGTCCGAGGAATTCGGCTGGGTCGGCGTCGCCGTGGTGCTCGCGCTGTACGTCTTCGTCGTCGGCCGCTGCCTGTGGATCGCCAGCGAAGCCCGCGACACCTACTCGCGCCTGCTCGCCGGCGCCCTCGGCCTCGCGTTCTCGGTCTACGTCATCGTCAACGCCAGCATGATCTCCGGCCTGCTGCCCGTGGTCGGCGTGCCCATGCCCCTGCTCAGCTACGGCGGCACCGCCGCCGTCTCCCTCCTCGCCGGGCTGGGGGTGGTGATGGCGATGAAGGAGCGGCGCTGATGGCTGTGTGCGGGATAGAACCGAATTGATGCCAGCCGGCGGCCGATCCGACGCCGCCGTGAACTGTGCAGGCATGCGTCCTCGTGCAATGAATATCCCAGGCGCCGGGAGGTCCGAGCGCATGGGAGCACATGACGATGAACGGCATTCTCCGTCTGCTTGCCGCTTCTGCAGCGCTGTTTGCATCCGGGTGCGCGCACAATCAGCTCCTGCGCTTGGAGACGAAGGATTACGTCGCCACGGCCCAGCATGCCGAAGCGGGAGGGCGCGCGTTCTACGACGGCATCATCGCCAGCGATCGCGCGCTGTGGGCAGGCTTGCATGCATTCGATGCCAGGTGCACGCCGCGTTCGCTGAGGGAAAGTTACTTCAATCCAGAAGGCGCTAGTCGTGGCTTGTGTTCCGCCACGCCGCCGTTCAAGGGGGCGCAGCCTAGCGAGGATATCGACCGCGCCACGTTCGCGAAGCAATACGCCGCACTGGACTTCGTGGCGAGCTACATCAAGGCGCTGGCGGAAGCATCCACGGATCCCGAACTCAAGGCCGCCGATTCGTTCAAGCAGGCGGCAGCCGATCTCGATGTGCTGTTCCGCCTGTTCAATGCGGAAAATCCGCTGGACAAGGATGGGGCGGCAGCGATCCAGGAGCTCGTCGGACTGATCGACGAGCTCGCGCAGGATGCGCGCAGCGCCGCCGAGATCCGCGCGTTGGTCCGAGATCGCGGTCCGCGCGCCGATGCAGCGTTCGCTGCGCTGGGCGAATGGCTGGTGCGCGATGCGCGCCTGAAGCAGGCCACGGACGGTATGAACCTGTATTTCAACGTACTCCGTGCCGTCGATGGAGGCGCATCCGATGTGGAGCGCGGCCGCATCATGGAAACGCATTACGCAGGCATCGACGCGCGAGAGGCGGTCGCGCGTCGATACGCCGCCTGCATGGCTGGTGCCGAGGTCGAGCAGCGACGTTTCTGCGCGCATCCTGAAGCCGGCCTGATGCATCTTGCCGGCCAATCGCATCGCGAACTTGTCGGTCTTGCCGGAGGCAACATGAACGCCAGACAGAAAGCGCGTTTCATGAAGTTGCAGCGCGCCTACTTCTTCCGGGTCGCTTCGCTGTTCATCGATCTGACCGGAGCGTTCTGATCCGGCGTATTCCGATCTGAAATGCGCGATGTCGGCGTGTTCTGGGCCGACGATTTCGATCCACATGCGACGCACGGTGCACTGGCGGGTACCGTCGCGAAAATCGCCATCCGCCAGATCTCGATGATTGGTGATGACGATGGATGATTTCATCTCCGCACTGGAAGAGACGGCGATCGCGGTCGCGGCCGTCTCCGGCAAGACAACGAATCCCAAGCTTCAACTGCAACTCATCGGCGCAAGCCTGCACCTTCGAAACTATGCGATCGCCCTGCGCAAGGGCAGCATTACTTTGCAGGAGGCGGCTTTGCCCATCTGCACGAAGGAGCTTAGCGACACGCGGAAAGCAGCGGCATCCGCGAAGAACGAATCCGATCACGCGAAAGTTCTCATCGAAGCGAACGAGGCCGTGATCGTGATCGGGCAGTATGTCGAACCTGCCGGGTTGCAAGCCGCAGGTCTCGAGTCTGCCTTCGCTGCGTCCCGGTCGCTGGGGGGGCTGACGCCGTTGCCGCCGGATCAGTGGCCGCCGAAGTGGCCACGTTGGCCGAAGCCGCCGCGCGACTGGCCCTTCCCGTTGCCGCCGCGACCGTTCCCGCCACCGCCCTTCCCGTGGCCGCCGCAGCCCGTGCCGCCCCCGTGGTGGGACAGCGTCGGCTGGGATCGCGACTATTTCCGTTGACAGGCAAGTGCTCCGAAACCGGGGTTCTGGAGTGATGCCTCTAGAGCCCCGGCGTGTCGCGAGATATTCCAGCGACGTGCAGGACACCGCTTTCGTCCTGCCGACTGCCTGCCTCAGCGTGTAAGGAAAACGCGCTGAAGGTCAGTGCGGCATGCGCGCAGCGGTGCGCGTCATCAGCCGGAAATACATCCCCGGCATCCACCGTTTCAACCGCCAGAGCCAAGGCGTGCGCCGGCTCGGCAGGACCAGGAAGTCGCCGCGTTCGATCGCGGCGAAGCAGCGGTCGGCGATCTGGTCGGGCGTGTCGCGGGCGCGGTCCATCATCTTCTGCGCGAAGCGCTTCGCGTCGTCGGCGATGATCGCGGTTTCCATCAGGTTGGTGCGGAAGAACGCGGGGCAGAGCACGGTCACGCGGACGCCGCTGCCGTGCAGTTCGGCGCGCAATTGCTCCGACAGCGCGACCACGCCGGCCTTGGCGACGCCGTAGCTCATGATGCCGGGCGCGGCGGCGAGGCCGGCGAGGCTGGCGGTGTTGACGATCTGCCCGCGCTTCGCGGCGAGCATCATCGGCAGGAACAGCCGGCAGCCGCGCACCACGCCGAGCAGGTCGATGTCGAGGATGCGTCGCCATTCCTCCATCGTCGTGCCGGTCATCGGCCCGCCGGAGGCGATGCCGGCGTTGTTGACCAGCACGTCCAGGCCGTTCCATTCGGCGGCGATGCGGTCGTGCAGGGCCTGCATCGAGGCGTCATCGCCGACATCCGCGACCAGGGCGAGATGGCCGTCGCCGGGCAGCGCGGCGCGCGCGGCTTCGGCGCGTTCGCCGAGCAGGTCCACGCAGGCGACGCGCGCGCCGGCCCGGGCGTAGCGATGCGCCAGGGCGAGGCCGAGGCCGCTGCCGGCGCCGGTGATCAGGATGCGTCGCTGCATGCGGAAGCCCACGGGTTGCGATAGGCTCGGAGCATACCAGTCCGTTTGGAGCCCGCTGCATGTCCCACCACGACCCGCTGTTCGACCTGTCCGGCAAGACCGCCCTCGTCAGCGGCGCCTCGCGCGGCATCGGCGAGGCCATCGCCCGCCTGCTCGCCGCGCACGGTGCGCACGTGGTCTGCACCTCGCGCCAGGTCGACGCCTGCGACGCGGTGGCGCGGTCGATCATCGAGGCCGGCGGTTCGGCCGAAGCGCACGCGCTGCACGTCGGCGAGCCGGAGGCGATCGAGGCCGTGTTCGCCACGCTCGACGCCGCCGGCCGCGCGCCGGACATCCTGGTCAACAACGCGGCGACCAATCCCTACTACGGGGCGATGGCCGACCAGGACCTGGTCAGCTTCCAGAAGATCGTCGACGTGAACCTGCGCGGCTACTTCTGGTGCAGCGTGCAGGCCGCGAAGCGCATGCGCGCGAAGGGCGGCGGCAGCATCGTCAACATCGCCTCGGTGAATGCGAAGCGCCCACCGTTCGGACAGGGCGCGTACTCGATCACCAAGGCCGGCATCGTCAACATGACCGAAGGCTTCGCCAAGGAACTCGCGCCGCAGCGTATCCGCGTCAACGCGGTGCTGCCCGGCCTCACCGACACCAAGTTCGCCTCGCCGATCACCTCGAATCCGCAGGTGATGGCGGTGATGTCGCAGCTGATCCCGCTGGGCCGCAGCGCGCAGCCCGACGAGATCGCGCCGGCCGTGCTGTTCCTGTGCTCCCCGGCGGCGAGCTATGTCACCGGGACGTGCCTGGCGGTGGATGGGGGGTATCTGGCCTGACGCGAATCGGCTCAGGCCAGCAGCTCACGCACCTGGAACACATTGCCCTCCGGATCCATCGCGTTGCAGACGATGAAGCCCGGGCCCTGCCAGCGCTCGTCGAACAGCGCGCCACCCAGCGAAGCGGCGGTGGCGCCTGCTTCGGTGAGACTGGCCAAGGTGGCGAAGAACTTGATCGCCGTGTTCTCGCGGCGCACCGGTGGCGTTTCGATGTGGATGTCCGCCGCGATGTGCGCGGGGATGCGGTGCACCAGCAGCTGCAGGTCGGGCGAGGCGAGGATGGCCATCTCGTCCGTCGCATGCACCTGGCGCATGCCGAGCACGGCGGCGTAGAACGCGGCGACGCGTGGCAGATCCTTGGCGTAGACGAAGACGCCGGCGCGGGCGGGTGAGGACATGCGGGAGAATCCGAAGGGAGATGCGCGATTCTTCGCTCAGCGCGCGCCGGCCGCAACTGGGCCTGGGATCTGACGCGTCGCCATCATCGCGATCGAGATGACGTAGGCCAGCACGACGGCGGCTGCGCAGGCGGACAGGCGGTGCTCGGGGAACAGCCACCAGGCGGCGGACAGGGCGATCGTGCGGACGATGGCGTGGATGTGGCCGACGGGGTGATCGATGATCCACGAATACACCATCCAGTGCAGTCCCAGCCCGAGGCCGAGGCTCAGCGGCACGTATTCGGGTGCGTGGACCAGCAGCGGCACGTGCAGCGCCCAGAGGAGGTTGACCATCACCACGCACAGGCCCATCAGCCGACCCAGCGGATTGGCGTTCGACAGCACCTGTTCGCTGCGGATGCGCGCGACCAACATCGCGATCGGGAAGATCGCGCCGGTGGCGATCACCAGCAGCAGCGCCGCGCTGCGATCGGTGAGGTTCCAGCCGTAGGCGCCAGCAGCGGCCCAGACGATCAGGCCGGCGATCGGCAGGGAAAGCGAGCGGCGGCTGCGGGTTTCGAAGTCGGCGCGGAGGCTGGCGAGGCTGTCGGTCATGGCGGGGTCCGGCAAGGTCGGTGGGCGTGCGGTGATTGTTCCCGCCGCCCCTGGCCGCGTCACGTGACAACTGTCAGGCGTTTTCCGGGACATCGTCATGCCCGGGCGCGTCCTCGCCCCGGCGTTTCGGAATCCGTCGCCTCGGCGCCTGCGCCTCGCGTTCCTGCATCTCGCGCACGCGCTGGCCGGCGGTGCGGATCAGTTCGGGCAGCAGCTGCGTCTCGGGCAGGTGCTTCCAGTATTTCTGCGGCATTTCCTGCCGCATCATCCGCGGATTGAGGCGCGCGGGATTGAAGATGTGCGCGTAGTAGGTGCGCCACAGGTCTTCGCGGGCATCGTCGGCCGGCGCGTCGCTGCGCTGCGCGCCCGGGCCGAAGGCGAGCGCGGTGCCGTCCCAGGCGACGCTGCGGTCTGGCGTGAGGATCGCCCAGCGCATGCCGGCGAAGCGGCGCGCGAAGAACGGCGCCACGCGGTCGACGATGTGGTGCGCAGGCTCGAACCAGGCGATGAAGGCATCGGTTTCGCCGGGCACTTCGCGGAAACGCACGAAGGCCTTCATCTTGTGCGTATCGCGGCCGACCGCCTTGGCCAGTTCCGAGGCGCGGCGCACGTCGACATCGGTCACGCGCGAGAGCAGGTGCTTCTCGCCCGACGCGATCCGCCAGGCGATGCGGTAGAGCAGGGCATGGCGCTGCGGGTCGCGATGGCAGAGCACCGCGTCGGCGAGTTCGAACAGCGCGGCGGGCACCTGCGGCGCGGCACGGACGACGGGGGCCGTGGCCAAGTCGGGTGCGGCGAGCAGCGTCGCCTGCGCATCGCCGTCCCAATCGATGTGCTCCGGCGCGATGCCAGCGCACAGTCCGGCGCGCGCGAGTCGGCGCCAGGCGTCGAGGTCCCAGCCGGGATCGACCTCGGCGCGGAAGCGGCTCATGCGGCGCTGTCCTTCACGCGAACAGGTCCTGCTGGCGTGGCTTCGGCGCGAGCTGCGCGCGCAGCGAGGCCGGATCGTCGAGGCGCTTGCGCGGGTGGTGGTCGGGCAACTGGATGAAGGGCAGCATCTTCTGCAGCGGCGCGCGCAGCCGGGCCATGTCCTCCAGGCGCAGGCGGCCGTGGCGGCGCGCGACGAGGATGCGGTCGACGTTGCGCGTGCCCAGGCCCGGCACGCGCAGCAGCATCTCGCGCGGCGCGGTGTTGAGGTTCACCGGGAATTTCTCGGGATGGCGCAGTGCCCAGGCCAGCTTGGGGTCGATGTCGAGGTCGAGCATGCCGCTGCCGCCGGCCTTCGTGTCGGGCGCGATCTCCTCGACGCTGAATTCGTAGAAGCGCAGCAGCCAGTCGGCCTGGTACAGCCGGTGTTCGCGCAGCAGCGGCGGTGGCTTCACCGGCAGGGTCGACGAGGCATCGGGAATCGGGCTGAAACCGGAGTAGTACACGCGGCGCATGCGGAAATCGCCGTACAGGCCGCTCGACGTGACGAGGATGCTGCGGTCGTCGGCATCGTCGGCGCCGACGATCATCTGCGTGCTCTGCCCGGCGGGTGCGTAGCGCGGCGGGCGACGCCGCTTCGGCGTGGCGTTCGTCGTGGTCGCGGGCTTCCGCGCCTCCAGGGTTTCCTCGATCTTCGCCGACACGGTGCCCATCGCCGCGCGGATGCCGGGCAATTGCTTTTCCGGCGCGAGTTTCTTGAGCCCGGCTTCGGTCGGCAGCTCGATGTTGATGCTCAGGCGGTCGGCGTAGCGGCCGGCCAGCGCCAGCAGCTCCGGCGAGGCTTCGGGAATCGTCTTGAGGTGGATGTAGCCGGCGAAGCGGTGGTCCTCGCGCAGCGTGCGAGCCACTTCCACCAGCTGTTCCATCGTGTAGTCGCCGTTGCGGATGATGCCGCTGGAGAGGAACAGGCCCTCGATGTAGTTGCGCTTGTAGAAGTCGAGGGTCAGCCGCACCACCTCGTCCACCGCGAAGCGTGCGCGGGGCACGTTGCTGCTGACCCGGTTCACGCAGTAAGCGCAGTCGTAGATGCAGAAGTTGGTGAGCAGGATCTTCAGCAGCGACACGCAGCGGCCGTCGGGCGTGTACGAATGGCAGATGCCCATGCCCTCGGTGCTGCCGATGCCGCCGGACTTCAGCGAATTGCGCCCGCCGGCGCCGCTGGACGCGCAGGAGGCGTCGTACTTCGCGGCGTCGGCCAGGATGGCGAGCTTGCGGGTGATCTGCATGGTCGAATTGTCGTCGTATCCGTCTCGTGCCGTGAGACGGATACGCAACGGGCGGCGGAACGGATGCGGCACAATGGCGAACCGCCCCCGACGAGCCGCGCGCATGCACCTGTCCGCCCTGTCCCTGCATCCGCTGAAGTCCTGCGCGCCGCTGGCGGTCGAGTCGCTGGAGGTCGAGCCGCGCGGGCCGCGCCACGATCGCCGCTGGCTGGTGGTGGATGCCGACGGCCGCTTCGTCACCGCGCGCGCGGTGAGCGAGCTGGTCCTGGTCCGCGCGGAGCCGCTGGGCGAGGGGCTGCGCCTGTCCGCGCCGGGCATGTCGCGGCTCGACGTGGCCGTGCCGCCACCCGACGCGCCGCGCACGACGGTGACGGTGTGGAAGGACACGATCGACGCGCCGCGTGCCGATTCCGCCGCCGACGCCTGGCTCAGCGCCTTCCTGCAGCGCGAGGTGCGCCTGGTGCGCATGGACGACGCGGCCCGCCGCGCCGTCGATCCCGCCTACGGCCAAGCGGGCGACGAAGTCAGTTTCGCCGATGGCTATCCGCTGCTGGTGATCTCGCAGGCCGCGCTCGACGGCCTGAACGCACGCCTGTCCGCCGCCGGCCGCGCGCCGCTGACCATGGCGCACTTCCGGCCGAACCTGGTGGTCGACGGCGTCGACGCGCATGCCGAGGACGGCTGGCGTCGCGTGCGCATCGGCGGCATCGACTTCGATGCGGTCAAACCCTGCACCCGCTGTGTATTCACCACCGTCGACCCGTCGCTGGGTCGGCGCCGCGAGGATGGCGAGCCGCTGGAGATCCTCAAGCAGTACCGCCGCACCCCGGCCGGGATCACCTTCGGCGTGAACCTCATCGCGCGCGGCACCGGCACGCTGCGGGTCGGCGACGCGGTCGAGCTCCTGGACTGACCCGCTGCATCCGGACGGCCCGCCTCGCCGTCATCGCAGTCGTCCGCCCCTTGCCGGAGATCGCCATGCCGTTCGCGTTGCCCCGGGTCCTGTGCCTGCCCGTTGCCTGCCTCCTGCTCGCTGCCTGCGCCACTGGCGGCGGCTTCCCGCCGACGGTGCCCGCCACGCCCCGCGTGGCCGATGCGCCCGGTGAGACGCTCGACGGCGATGCGGTGTTCGCGCGCACGCTCGCGGCGCACGGCGGCGACCTGCGCCGGCATCCCGGCGACATCAACCTGTCCACCGACGGCCGCTGGTACGCGCTGATCCAGCGCATCCAGCCGCTGGTCAGCGACAGCGGCTTCCGGATCCGTTCGCAGGAGCGCTACCGCCCCTCGGAAGGCCTGTACGCGGTCGACCACGACGGCCCGCAGGGGCGCAAGCGCGTGGTACGCAGCGCCGACGGCCTGTCGATCGCCTACAACGGCCGGGCCAACGAGGACGTGGCCCGGCGCAGCGCCACGGCGATGACCAACGACGCGTTCCGCATGTTCCATTTCGGGCCGACCTGGTTCATCGACCGTGTCGCGCACTGGCGCCGCCTAGACGACGCGACCGAAGATGGCCGCACGTACCGCCGCATCGCCGGCGTCGCGGTGCCGGGTTTCGGCGACGCCGAACGCGACGACGTGCTGCTGTGGATCGACCGCGAGACCGATCGCCTGTACCGCATCCACATGAGCCTCAACGGCTTCGAGACCACGCAGGGCGCGCACGTCGACACCACCTTCCTCGACTATCGCGAAGCCGGCGGCTACCTGTTCCCGGTGCGCTTCCACGAACGCGTGCGCGGCCCGCTGCGCATCGACGCGCATACCTGGTGGGTGACCGGGCTGGACATGGATCGCGGCTGGACCGCAGCGGACGCGGGCGGCGATGCGTTCACCGGAGCCGCCGCACCTGCAGCGAAGCCGCTGGCGGCCCCTGCAACGCCGTGATCGCGCGTCAGCCGTGGACGGCTGCGCGCACGTGCCGGGCGTCGAGCGCGTATTCGCCATAGCCGTCGCCCTCCCAGCGTGCCTCGATCGCATAGCCATGTCGCTGCAGCAGGCGTTCGAGTCGCGCGGGTGCACAGCGCCAGAGGAAGGGTTCGCCATGCGCCGACAGCCAGCGCCGCACGAGGCCCGAATCCGCCGAGAAGCCGCGCCCCTGTGTCGTGATCGGCGCCAGCGCGGTCAGCAGCAGCCGGGGTGGCGCCGGCCATCGGGCGAGCGTTCGCAGTGCGCGCAGCAGCGGGCGCGGCGGGAGGTACATCGCCACACCCTCGGCGACCAGCGTGGCGGCGACGCGGTCGTCGAGGCCGTGTGTGCGCAGATCGGCGATGCTGCCTGGCAGCTCGATCGGTGCGCGGGACACACTCGCCTGCGTACCAGCGATGCACGCACGCAGGCGCAGCGTGTCCGGGTGATCGTATTCGCGCACGCGCCAGCGCGGATCGGCCTCCGCCAGGCTCGCGCCGGTGCCGTCGAAGCCGACCGCAGGCCAGAGCAGCTCGCCGGCCGGAGGCGTCGCGCGCAGGCGATCGAGCAGCCAGCGCTTGCGGGCGCAGTGATGGGCCGCCAGGCCCGGCAACGCGATCCGCTCGACCAGATCCAGCACCGCGCGGCCGAACCGGTATCGTGCCAGCCGCCCGAGCCAGCGCCAGTGTCCGCCGGCAGCGTCGAGCGCGCGGGTGGCGATGCGCAGCGAGGTGTCGGGCAGGCCCGCCGCCGCGCCGCGACGCGCCACCGACAGCGCGACGATCAGCGCGGTCGCGCTGGGCCGGCCCGGGATCATCGGTCCGCCGACAGGATCGCGCGCAACGCGCGATGCCAGTCGCTGTCGAGTACGTGGTCCGGGTCGATCCGCGACTTCGCTTCGAGGAACGCATCGATCCTTGGATACGCCGCGCGCAGCTGGTCCGCGCGCGCCTCGCGGTGGTAGGTCAGGTAGAAGCTGCCGCCGAACGCCAGCGCGCGATCGATCAGGCGCTGTGCGTCCGCGCGCAGCCGTCGATGACCTGCCTCGTCGTGCCGCACATGCAGGTTGAGGACCACGCAGGCCCAGTCCTCGCGCGCCCACGCCAGCAGGGTATCGGTCTCGCGGCGGATCATGCGCACCGTGCCGTAGACGATCTCGGTGCCGTGGCGGCGGCAGTCGTCGGCAACCTGCCCGAGGAAGGCGTCGAGGTCGCCGGGCGGCACGTACAGCTCCGTGATCATTTCCGAGCCGACGTGGCCCAGCGCGATGTCGATGTCGCGGTGGTAGCCATCCAGATAGACGCCGAACTGGTGGTCGTCGCTGCCGTAGTGCTGGCCATGGGTGGTGAGATAGAAGGCGCAGTAACGTTCGAAAGCCTCGCGCTTGTCGGTGTGCGCCAGCATGAGCAGCGAGCGGAACTGTTCGGCCGACAGGTGGTGCTTCGGCGACGACGCGTAGTCGCGCAGGTGCGTCGGGTGGTAGCAGGCGAAGATGCCGTCGTCGAGGAAGCGTGCGTCGGTCGGATCGATCGAGAACTGGAAGTCGCCGTAGAGCGCGCCTTCGCTGCGCGCCTGCTCGAAGGCGGGGATCAGTTCGGCGCGGCGAAGCAGGGACACGCGTCGCTGCAGCACGCGCCTGGGCGCCAGGCGCAGGGTGACGTCGGTCACCACGCCGAACAGGCCGTAGCCGCCGACGGCCAGGGAAAACAGGTGCGGCGCGCGCTGGCGGTCGACCTCCACGACCCGACCGTCCGGCTGCACCAGCGTGAACGCTTCGATGTCGTCGACGAAGGGGCGCTGGTCTAGTCCGCGGCCATGGATGTTCGCCGCCAGCGCGCCGCCGATGCTGAAGTCGTCGGCGCCGGTCTGCTTCTGCCGGATCGCCCAGCCCTGTCCGTCGCGATCGCGCTGGCCGGCGAGGAACGCCTGCAGCGCAGGCCAGCGCGTGCCGGCGCCGACTCGCACGCGGCCGGCGACCGGGTCGAAGGCGTGCACGCCCGACAAGGATTGCGTATCGAGCAGCCAGCCGCCTTCCGCGAACTGCTGGCCGCCCATGGCGTGTCGCGCGCCGGCTACGGCGAGACGACGGCCCTGGCGCCGTGCGGCCTGCAGCAACTCGACGACCTCGTCGACATCGCGCGGCGCGAAGGCGCGCAGGTGCCGGGTGGGGTTCAGGCCGCTGTGGACGTCGTTCTCGACAGGGCGGGGCGCGGGAGCGAGGGCGGCGGACATGGTCGTCGTTCCTGAGGGGACGGACCACAGCAAAGGCGGGCCCGTCGTCCCGGCACAAGCGCGACCGCAGGAGTAGCGCCGGACGATACCGCGGGCCGCGACGCGGGCGACCCGCGCGGGCGACCGGGGCGTCGTCGACCGCTATTCGCTGTCCACGCCCGCGAGATCCAGCACCCACTTCGGGACCACGGGTTCGCCAGAGTAGAAATCCTTCGGCTTCTTCTCGGCCATCGCCCAGCGATGCAGCCAGCTCGGGCCGTAGCGGCCGTGGTAGCCGTCGGTGCGAGCGTAGGCCGGGTCGCGCATCGCCTCGTCGAGCGTGACGAAGCGGTAGCCGCGCCGTTTCGCACCGGCGATGAGTTCGGCATAGGCGACGGCGTTGAGTTCGTTGGCATGCAGCAGCCAGATCTGCGGCAGCGCGTAGCCCAGCAGGGCCTGCGACTGCCGCTCGTAGTAATCGAGCTTGTTGAGCATGTACGGCACGTAGCCCAGGCGCAGGCGTTCGAGCAGCGCGTCGCGCTCGGGCGTCTCGGGCTGGCCGTCGAGCACGCGCGCGTACGCGAAAGCCCAGACCCATTCGCCGTTGTCCACGGTCACCGGCGCCAGGCGGTAGCCATGCTCGGCGAGGAACGTCGCCAGCGCTGCCTTGTCCTCGGCGGTCCTGCCGGCGCGCAGGTAGGGATTGCGGAACCAGCGCGGCGTCGTGCCGCGTGCGGCGAGCATCGGCCGCAGCACCCGCTCGCCACGCAGGATCGCGTCCTGGTACGCGGCCATGCCGACCGCGTGCAGGTCGACATGGCCATGGGTGTGGTTGCCCAGCGCGTGGCCATCGTCGAGCCAGTCTTCGAGCATCTTCACGCGTGCCGGCTGCAGCTGCCCGTCGACTTCGAGCTTGTCCTCGTTGACGAAGCCGACCACAGGTACGCCGGCCGTGCGCAGTTGCGCCATCAGCGCGTCGTGGCGCGCCTGCAGCGCCTCCGGCGGCGTATCGGCCATGCGCTGCCAGGGCAGGTCGTCGATGGTGACCGCGACGCGGCGGTCGGGCATCGACTGTAGCTCCTCAGCGCGGACGGATGCTGTTGCGCAGCAAAGCGTGGCAAGAACGAAGGCGGCGAGGCGCATGCAGGGACTCCATGGCGGGAGCGCGTGACTGTAGCGTACGGCACGCATGGCAGTGCGGGTTGCCCAAACGCGGGAATGCGTCGGGCGGGGACACGATGCCATGTCATCCCTGCGCGAGTTTGAGATGGATGTCCGTTGTGGCGCCGCGCTGACCGCCGACTCATTGCTTCGGCGTTAGCTCGGCTTGCCGACTGATCGATATCGGCCGGCATGGATATCCCCCGAATATTGAAAGGACAAGGAGATTTATGAAACACACGTTGATTGCGTCCGCCATCGCGACCGGTGTCGCGCTGGCGAGCCTGGCGCCGATGGCGCGCGCCGAGCAACCCGAATTGCGCTACGTACGCCTGTGCGACGTGTCGGCCTGCTATTACGCCTGGAATGTCGTCGACCGCGACGGCGATGGCGTCAGCGATGCCGATGAAGTGGTGGCCGGCACCGATCCGCTCGATCCGGCCAGCCGGCCGCTGCTTCCGCTGATCGTGGAGA
Organism: Lysobacteraceae bacterium 2PB; assembly: GCA_005502915.1. Lineage (GTDB taxonomy): Bacteria > Pseudomonadota > Gammaproteobacteria > Xanthomonadales > Xanthomonadaceae > Lysobacter_I. The sequence goes on from SCMT01000006.1 coordinate 101,683, forward strand.
TGATCGGTGCGCAACTGCTGCCCACCTTCGAATTCGGTGTCGGCAAGATCGTCGTCCGGCCCGCGGAGCTGCAGGCCGCGCTCGAGGAGCACGGCGGCGACTTGTCGCCGCCGTCTGCATTGCCCGGATTCCCGCTCGGCGAGCGAAAGGATGCGATGACGCGTCTCGGCCTCGATGCGGAGCAGATGGCAGGCTTCGGCATCTCGGTGGAGTCCGACGGATTCAGCCTTGTCCGCGGCTTCGACAAGGATGAGAACCCGGTGCGCCGCGTCGGCGGCGTCGATGTCTCGCTGATCAGTGCGGACGGCGGCGTGGACGGCGGCACGGGTGACGGCGACGCGGCGGGGAAGGAACCCAAGGTCGTCGACATCCAGCCATTCGGAGATGGCGGTACGTTCGTCAAGCTCGACAATGGCGACACGGTACTGATCCACAAGGATGGCAGTCACGATCGTCGCGGCCCGGACGGGTTCCCGATAAAGGGCGGCTACGTGAATCCCGATGCCGACACGAGCGGCGGCGAGCCGACCGACGAGCAGATCGCAGCCTGGAAGCGCGTGAAGGATGCGACCAGGCGAACCGTGTTTGGCTGGGAACCGATCGAAGTCGATCCGGACCAGGTTGCCGATCGCAAGGGTACGATCATCTTGATCGACCCTGAGTTTCAGGGCTTCGAGGGCGCGGTGCTCGATCCACCGCAGATCAATCGCGCGCAGCCGGAAACACGCCCCGACCTGCCGAATCCGGCGGACAACGTGGATCCCTGCTGGCCGAAATGCGGTTGATGCAGCGCACATGAGACGACGGCGGCCACTGGCCGCCGTCGTCCTGATCGCGATGCGCCGCGCCCGCCGTCAGCGCACCACGAACACCACGGCCGTGCGCGGCGGCAGCACGAAACGGCCGGTCGTCGTGTCCACCGTGGCCTGGCGCGCGCGACGATCGGCGGCATCGGCTGCGGTGTGCACCGGATGCAGGCGCCAGGGCTTGCCGGCGTCTTCGGGCAGGGTCAGGGTCTGCGCCACGGTGTCGACATTGACGACGTACAGCAGCTCGCGGAAGCCCGCGCCGGCGTAGCCGCGCCCATCGAGATGCCCGGCCAGCACCGTCGGCACCTGCGCGCTGCCGGTGTTGCGGAAGCGCAGGCGCTGGCCGATGTCCTCTGCGGTGCGCATGCGGAACAGCGTCGAACTGGCGCGGATCCGCATCAGATCGAGGAAGGCGCTGCGGGTCCAGCGGATGTCCGCTTCCGTCGGTGCGATGTCCGGGTTGCGCAGCAGCGGACGCATCACGTCCCAGTTGGCGCCGTTGTCGCCCTGCGGCGGCAGGCCGGCGGCGTAGCCGTTGTCGCGGTAGGTCCAGTCGATGCGGTTGAACCAGTCGCCGCTGTCGTAGCTGTTGCGGTCCAGCGACTTGCTGCGCAGGGTGTCGATGCCCGCGTGCCAGTAGGCCACGCCCTGGCTGAAGCTGTTGATCGCGGCGCCGAGGATCTGCACCCGAGCGCGGTCCTCGCGCGTGGTGCCGACCGGCAGCTTGAACGCGTTGTTGTCGAACAGCGTCCAGTTGTCGTGGTTCTCGACGTAGTTGACCACTTCCTGCGGATCGACCACGTAGCCCGCCGGCTGGCCGCCGTAGTCGAGCTGGTCCAAGCGCAGCGTGGCGTCCCAGTGCGTGGTCATCGTGTAGTCGCGGATCGATCCGGCCAGGCCGACCTTGATCAGGTCCGCCGACCACATCAGGTCGTTGCGGGTCTTGTTGCCGCCGCTGCCGTTGTCGGCGTAGTGCAGGCCGTTGATGTAGCCCTGGTTGCGCAGCAGCGACACGCCGCTGTCGAAGCCGGAGCCGCCGCGCACGTGGTCGCGCGCGCGGTCGCTGAAGGTGCCGATGCCGCTGCCGTTGAGCGACAGCTGCGAGGCCTGCACGAAGCGCGCGCCGTTCGCCACCTCGCCGAAGTTCCAGCCTTCGCCGATCAGCTGCACCGGGCGACCCGCCGCCGCGTTCACTTCCTGCTGCAGCTGCTCCATCACCGCGCGCGGCTGGTGGCCCATCAGGTCGAAGCGGAAGGAATCGATGCGGTACTGCGTCGCCCAGGTCTTCACCGAGTCGATCATCAGCTTGGCCATCATCCGCTGCTCGGTCGCGGTATTCTCGCAGCAGGTCGAGCGCTCCACGTCGCCGACTGCGTTCAGGCGGTGGTAGTAGCCGGGCACGATGCGGTCGAGCACCGACTTCGGATCCTGGCCCGAGGCGCTGGTGTGGTTGTAGACCACGTCCATGCCCACGCGCAGGCCGGCCTCGTGCAGGCCCATGACCATCGCCCGGAATTCGCGGATGCGCGCCGCGCCATCGTCGGGATCGCTGGCGAAACCGCCTTCCGGCGCGGTGAAGTGCCAGGGATCGTAGCCCCAGTTGAAGCAGTCCTTCGCGCGCACCGCGCCCACCGCCGCCTGCTGCGCATCCGAATCGGGCGCGGCCTGTGGAATGATCGGCGTCACGCAGTCGCGTTCCGGCGTGCTCGCGAAATCGAAGGCGGGCAGCAGGTGCACGTCGGTCATGCCGGCGCGGGCCAGCGCGCGCAGGTGGCGCATGCCGGCGCTGTCGCGCTGTGCGAAGGCGAGGTACTTGCCGCGATGCTGCGGCGGCACGGTCGCGTCGCCGATCGAGAAGTCGCGCACGTGCAGCTCGTAGATCGCCATGTCTTCCTGCGCACGCACCTTCTCCGGCGCACGCGACTGGCGCCAGCCGCGCGGCATCAGCCACGGCGCGTCGAGGTCGGCGATGTAGCTGCGCTGCGAATCTGCATCGAGGCTTAGCGAATAGGGATCGGTCACGAGGTTGCGCACGACGCCGACGCCACGCACGAAGACTTCGACCGCATAGCGATAGTGGCCGCCGTGGTGTTCGCCGCGAAGCTCGAGCTGCCAGGTGCCGGTGACGGGATCGAAGCGCATGGGCCGCTCGACGCGGCTGCCGTGCCTGCCATGCCCGCGCGCGGGATCGAGGCAGAGCGAGACCTTGCGCGCGGTCGGCGCCCACAGCTTGAAGGCGGTGCGGCCGCGTCCGACGCTGACGCCGAGATCATCGATACCTTCGGCCGAGGCGAAGCGTTCGTCGAGGAATCCCGGCAACTGCGTCGTGGTCGCCGCGAGCACGCGGCCGGCGGCGTCTTCCTGCACCAGCAGCAGCTGCTGCGTCATCAGCGCGTCCAGTCGTGGCACGTCGGTCGGTTCGACCGACAGCCGCACGCCGGCTTCGATCCAGCGGAAGCGGTCGGCGATCGCGTCCGGCACGTCGCCGCCGATGCGCAGCATCAGGGCACCGTCGGCGCCGTGCACCGGTTCGCCGCGCGCGGCGACGATGCGGCCCTCGGCGGAGTGGTACAGGCGGAACGTGCCGGCGGCATCCGCGCGCGGCCACTGCAGGCGGTCGCGGCTGAGCCAGAACGCGCGCGCGTCCGTGGTCGAGACACGACGCAGGTCCGGCGGCGCGGTGAAGATCCTCGGCGTGCCCTGCACCAGCCAGACATGGCCGATGCCGTCGGCGATCGTCAACGCGGCGAAGGGCACGCGGATGTTGTCGTTCCAGCCGTCCTTGTCGTTCACGCCACCGTTCGGCTTCGTGGGCATGCCGTGGATGATGAATTCGACCGCGCGCCGCGCGGCGTCGTCGCGCGGGTTCAGCACCGGGAGGTCGAAGGCGATTTCGTTCGCACCGACGGCATGGTTCGGCATCGCCGAGAGCGCCACGGGCGCGTTCCACTGGTCCAGCGCCAGGCCACCGAGTCGCGCGACATCGATGCCGCTGCTCGGCCACAGGTGCAGGCCCCACTGGTCGTAGGCATTGTCGAAGCGGCGGTAGTGGACGCGCACGGTCGCGATGTCGGGCGTGGAGGCGACGGGATCGTTGCGGTACACGGTCGCATCGCCGGAACGCAGCCACACTTCGCCGCCGTCGGTGAACGACCACAGCCTGTCGACGCCGGGGTCGCCGCCCTGTCCCGGCGGATGCACGATGAAGCCGAAGCCCGCGGCCGCCGGATGCGTGAACGCGCTCGCGCGGATGTCGAAATAGGCGCCGTAAGTGTCGACACCGGCGCGCGCCAGCGGCGCGTTCCAGGTCACGCCCGGATAGTCGGCGACGTACTGGCCGGCGGCATCCACCTGCCAGACGTGCAGGCCCCAGTCGCCGTAGGCGCCATCCTCGCGGCGATAGCGGACGCGCACGTCGCGCGGTGCGCCATCGCGCGGTTGCGCGGGTACCGGCACCAGCACCTGGCTGACGTCGGTGGCATCGCAGATGCCGGCCTGCGTGTGCTTGCGCGATACTGGTGTGGTGAGCGAAGGCGAATCGCTGGCCATGGCGGTGCTGCTCATCGCGAACGGCAGCTCGCAGCCGGCCAGCAGCAACGTCATGAGCAGCGACAGGAAGAAGGACAACGGCAACGAACGGCCGTGGCGGTATCGGGTCGGGCGCATCCTGGCCTCCAGGGCGTATCGCGTCGGGTCTCGCATCGGGTGCGACGTGCGCGCTTGCGATGCTGCAGTGCGGCATGTCGTGCGGCATCCGCCGCGCATGACACAGCGACGGATCGCGTTGCACTCTGCGCGATGCCGACCCGTGCCACAAGGCACGCGATGGGCGATGAAATCGTATTCCCGGGCTTTTCTGCAGCGCGTCCTGCCGCGCGTGTCCGGATCAGGCGTCGCCGAAGTCGATGAACGCGGCCGGCACCGCATCGGTCAGCCATACGCCGTTGGCCGAGCGATGGAAGACGTGGCCGGCCGCCGCCATCTCCGCTGCGCGCACGACCAGCACCACCGGCTTGCCGTGACGCGCACCCACGCGTCGTGCGGTGTCGACATCCGCCGACAGATGCACGTGATGCCGGCTGCGCCGCGACAGACCCTCGCGACGGATCGCTTCGACGAAGCGTGCGGCGGTGCCGTGGTAGAGGTGCGTGGGTGGCGCGACGGCCTCCAGCGCCAGATCCACCGCGATCGAGTGCCCCTGGTTCGCGCGGATGCGCAACCCGTCTTCGCTGATCGCGAACCGCTGCTTGTCGCTGGTGGCCACCACGGTTTCGATCAGTGCGCGCGTCAGCGGCCGATGCCCCTCCGACAGCCGGACCAGCGCATCGATCTCCGCCCAGCCCGCCTCGTCGAGCGGCAGGTCGATCAGATCGGGTCGGTGGCGCAGGACCAGGCTGAGGAACCTGCTCGCGGAGACGGGGTCGGTCATGGCACGGATGGTAATCCACAGGGTGCGCACGATGGTTGCCAGCCCCGCAGCGCTGCGGCACATTGACGGTGCCGCGCAAGCGTCATCACTGCCCGATGCGCCGGCCTCCAACGGGAACCCTGCTGCATGGCGCCAAGATCGCGGATCGTCCTTCCCCTGCTGCTGTTCGCATGCCAGGCCGTCGCCCAGTCGCAACCGCAGCCTGCGTGTCCGGGCGGCAGCGGCTGCCCGCCGCAGCTCAACGAGAAATCCAAGCGCTACGCGCATTCGACGTCCGAGTCAGCGCCGGGTGTCCGCGCGCTGCGCGCCGACATCGCCCGTGCGCAGTCGCTGTACGACGCGCGCGACCGCGAGGGGGCCGGCCGCCTGCTCGATGGGGTGCTTGGCAACCCGGGCTTCGATGCCTTGCCGGCGGCGGATCGCCGGTTGGCCTGGTCGGTGCTGGCGCGTGTCGACATGGCCGCCAGTCGCTTCGACCGCGCGAGCGAGCGGCTGCGTCGCGCGATCGCCGCCGATGGCGACGACCCCGATGTCTGGTACTGGCTCGCGCTCAGCGAGTACAGCCGCAAGCAGCATGCAGCGGCGGCCGACGCCTTCTCCGAACTGGCGGAGCGCTGGCCGGAACTGCTGGTCAACATCGACGCCGGCGAGATCTACCGGTTGCAGGCCGCGTTGCCCGAGGATTCGCCCGAAAGGCTGGCGTTCCTGCAGACGCTGTTCGACGCCAGGTGGGACGATCCCGGCGGCGATGCGAGCTTCCTGTGGTACCACCTCGCGCGGATGCGCCTGGCGCGTGGCGAGATCGATGCCGCACGTGCCGCGACCCGTCGCATCGTGCAGCCGGGCGCCATCATCGCCATGCGCAGCGACAGGCGCTTCGATCCGATCGTCGATCGCGAGGCCTGGGCCTTCAATCCGGCGCGCGCCGCCGAGCGTGCCGTCGAGGCCCTGCGCGCGAAAGTCGATGGCCGGCCCGACGACCTCGACGCGAAGGTGCAGTTCACCTATGCCCTCCTCAGTGCCGGCGACCACGCGGGTACGATCCGCGTGGTCGACGACGCGCTGGCCGCGCCCGCGCCCCAGGGCGATGACGATACCGATCGACGCGAGGAGGCGCAGGCCTGGCTGCTCAACAACCGCGCGGTCGCGCTCTATCGCCTCGGTCGTGCGCAGGAGGCGCTCGCCGACATGGAACGCGCGCGGCGTCTGGCGGACAAGGCCGGACCGAACGTGAGCCAGACGCTCAACCTCGGCGAGATGCACTGCACCTTCGGTCGCGCCGAAGACGCACGGCGCATGGCCGACGCGATCGAAGGCGGCGGGATCAGCGGCTACGGACGGATGTTCCAGGCGCGCGTGCGCCTGTGCGCGGCCTGGCTGTCCCGGGACGCCAAGGGCATCCAGCGCGCGTTCGAGACCATCCGCAAGGGGCGCGCGCAGGCCGAAACCATCCACCTGGAGGCGCTGGTCATGCTGGGCCGCCTGGACGAGGCCGCACGGGCGCTGATCGGCCTGCTGGATTCGCCGAAGGAACGCGCCGCCATGCTGGAGACGCTGCAGCAGTATCGCGAGGTCGAGCCGACACCGACCCTCGCGCACTTGCGCGCGCAGCGCGAGGCGCTGCTGGCGCGCGACGACGTGAAGGCCGCGATCGAGCGCGTCGGCCGCCGCGAGCGCTACGATCTGTATTACGGCGCCGGTTTCGACTGAGGCGCAAGGCGGGTCGGACGGGGCATGCCCCGACGGTCCGCAAGGGCGTCAGAATCGCTGCATCGAGACCGACTGCGACGGCTGCTGTGCGTTCGGCTGCTGCGGCTGCGGCAGGGCATCGATTTCCCGCGTGTGTTCGGCCAGGCTGCGCGATGTGGCCTGGTAGTGGGTCGTGCCGACGTTGGTGCTCGTGACAGCGCCCAGGGCACCTTGCGTGGCGAAGATGCCGCCCTCGCGGCTCATCACCACATGATCGATGCGCTGCAGCTGGCCGCGATGCGCTTCGACCGCGAGCGCGGCCGCGATCTTCTCGCGTTCCTCGCCGCGACCGAAGATCTGGCCGGTCTGGTCGTACCGATCCATGGCGACGCGCGCGTCTGCGTACAGGCGGAACTGCGGATGCATCAGATCGTTGAGCAGCGGCGGCCGGTCGGGCAGGGGCTCGGGCGGGCCGAGGGTGATGCGCTTGCGCGCCGGTGGGTCCATGTCCTGCGATACCTCGTCCGCGTTCCAGCTGGCGGTGACGCGGCTGTCGAAATCGCGGGTGTCGCGCTTGACGCCGGAATGCATGATGTCGTCCGTCATCGGGACGTCGGTCGTGCGGGCCGGGCCGTCTTGCTGCGCCTGGCCTTCGCCCGCCACAAGCTGCGGGTCGCGGTCGTCGATGAAATCCGCGAGATCGTCCTCGCTGCCGAAGTCGTAGTCGCCATCGAACCGGCCGAGCGCATCGCGCTCCCATTCGTGCGAGCAGTTCGCGCTGCGCGACACGAGCTGCAGGTTGCCGACGTCGTTGTAGGCATCCAGCGCCGCGGCCTTGCTGATCGTGCCGCCATTCCTGTCGCACATCTCCTGCAGCACATCGCTGATCGGGCGGCGGTGGTCGATGTCGAAGGCATCGCGGGTCACCAGTTGCCCGGTGGTGGCGCAATGGAAGAGCGGGACGGAGAACGCCAGCTCCCCGGTCTCGGCATCGGGAATGTCCACCGTCAGCGCATAGCGCTTGGACAGTTCGTTTTCCAGCCAGATGCTCTTGACCCGGGTGTCGAAGTACAGCTCGCCGCGTCCGTCCTCGGGCGACCAGGTCGCGTTGAGCGTGCTCGCCTTGCGCCGGGCGTTGTCCTTCTCCGGGACGAATTCGCGATGCGGGGCGTTCGGGTCGAACTCGGCGTTCTCCTTCAGCCACGCGCGCCATTCCGGCGAATCCAGCCCGCCCTCGAGCAGGCGGTCCACCTTGTTCCGCGAGCGGTTGTACGACGACGGCAGCAGGCGCAGGTTGTCGGTGTCGTTGTACGCCATGTTCGCGTCGGCATAGTTGGTGACTTTCTTGTCCTCCAGGTGCTTCTTCCACTCCTTCACATGGTCGATGTCCAGCGCCTCCGGGCTGTGCCAGGTGCGCGTGTCCTCGTTCATGAACAGGCGGTAGGTCTTGTTCTCGTGCGTGAACACCACCGACGGCATGCGCTCGACGGCCTGCTCGTTGCGCATCAGGTTCACGGTCGAATCGTAGAAGGCCAGGCCGCTGCGGTCGTGGCTGCTGTTCCAGGGCTTCTGGCGCAGGCTTTCGCCATGCTGCGGCGGGCGCTGATCGTGCCAGTCCGCCAGCATCACCGTCTGCTGGTTGCTCAGCGTGACTCGGTGGCTCCCCATGTCCTTTCTCCTTCTGCACGCAGGCCGCTGCGTCGTTGCGGAGGAAAGGGTAACCCGGGGCGCGGACAGGGTGGTATCAGTCCGCGCTCATTTGCGGGAGCGGTCCGTCCGGGAGGGGGCGGTCGCGAGACGCGCACGGCGCCGCTGCCGGTCGGCGCCGTGCGCGCACGCTTCACGAAGGACGCCGCCGACGCGGATCAATCCTTGTCGGCGCCGATCACGTCGCCGGTGGCCGGGTCGAGGCGCAGGGCCATCTCGACCCCGTTGGCGTTGTCGGCCTTGGCGTTCCAGATGCCGTTGCGGAAGCTCACGTCGTGGATGTCGGTATAGCCCTGGGCGGACAGTCGCGCCTTGACGTCGGCCTCGCTGAGGTTCGCGACCTGCTCGTCCGGGAAGACCTCCCCAGTCCTGGGGTCGAGACGGACATCGACGCGGTTGCCGTCGGCGCTGCGCGCATCGGCCTTCCACACGCCGTCCTTGAACTTGAGGTCGTTGATCTTGCTGTAGCCCTGCGCTTCCAGGGTGGCCTTGACCTGCGCCTCGGTCAGCGCCGTGCCGTCGCCAGCATGGGCGTTGGCGGACAGCAGCGCGGCGGCGAGCGCCAGTGCGAACAGGGTGCGGGTCGTCGTGCCATGGTGCATGGTCTTCATGAGGGCGATCTCCGGTGGGGGAGGCCGCAGTCTCCTCATGCGTTTCCAAACCGCGGATGAAACCGCACGGCCGTGCTCAGCGATGTTTCATGAACATGCAGACAGCACGGCGGCATGCGCGATGCCTGCCCTGGAATCCCGGGAAAAGCGCGCGTCGCCTGCGTTTTGCCCGAGGGTCTGCGATCATGTCCGCATGAACGCACCCAACGACTTTTCGGCGCTTGCGCTGGACCCCACCCTGGCGCAGGGGCTCGATGCCCTCGGCTACACCACGATGACCCCGGTCCAGGCCCTGGCGCTGCCGGCCATCCTCGACGGCCGTGACGTGATCGCGCAGGCGCCCACCGGCAGCGGCAAGACCGCCGCGTTCGGCCTCGGCCTGCTGCATCGCATCGATGCCGCCGCCGTGCGCACGCAGGCCCTGGTGCTGTGCCCCACGCGCGAACTCGCCGACCAGGTCGGCAAGCAGCTGCGCAAACTCGCCACCGGCATCCCCAACCTGAAGATCTCGATCCTCTGCGGTGGCATTCCGCTCGGCCCGCAGCTGGCCTCGCTGGCCCATGAGCCGCAGGTCGTCGTCGGCACGCCGGGACGCATCCTCGAACTCGTACAGAAGCAGGCGCTGTCGCTGTCGGGCGTGCGCACGCTGGTGCTGGACGAAGCCGATCGCATGCTCGACATGGGCTTCGAGGACGCGATCCGCGACCTGGTGAAGCGCACGCCGAAGGACCGCCAGGGCCTGCTGTTCTCCGCGACGTTTCCCGAAGCCATCCGCGCGCTCGGCAACGCCATGCTCCGCGATGCGGTCGAGGTGAGCGTCGACGGCGGCGCGGAACCGGCGACGATCGAACAGCTGTTCTTCGAGGTCGAGCCCGAACGCAAGGCGCCGCTGCTCGCCGCGCTGCTGCTGAACTACAAACCGGCCTCGTGCGTGGTGTTCTGCAACATGCGCAAGGACACCGAGGAAGTCGTCGGTTCGCTCACGCATTACGGTTTCAGCGCGCTGGCGCTGCACGGCGACATGGAGCAACGCGACCGCGAGGAAACGCTGGTGCGTTTCGCCAACCGCAGCTGCAGCGTGCTGGTCGCCAGCGACGTGGCCGCGCGCGGGCTGGACGTCGAGGATCTCGCCGCGGTCATCAACTACGACCTGCCCAGCGACGCCGATACCTACCTGCACCGCATCGGCCGCACCGGCCGCGCCGGGCGCGAGGGCCTGGCGCTGAGCCTGTGCACCCCGGCCGACATGTCGCGCGAGAGCGCCATTTCCCTGCGCCTGGGCAAGTTGCTGCGCTACGAGCGGATGGCGCCGCTGACCGGCCGCCCGTCCGGCGTCTCGCCCGCACCGATGGCCACCCTGCGCATCGACGCCGGCCGCACCGACAAGCTGCGCCCCGGCGACATCGTCGGCGCCCTCACCGGCGACGCCGGCCTCAAAGCCGACATGATCGGCAAGATCGACGTCTATCCCACCCGGTCCTACGTCGCGATCGCCCGCCAGCAGGCCGACACCGCCCTGGCCCGGCTGCGCAGCGGCAAGATCAAGGGCAGGAAGTTCCGGGTCCACCGGCTCTGAGCTTCGGCGCCCGACGACCTGGACCCGCGGGCGAATGACACGTGTTTGGCCTTATCCTGTGGCCATCGTCGGTACGGGAGCGGATGCGAGATGCGTGCAATCGTGATGGGAATCGGGCTGGCCGTTGCGGTGCTGGCCACGGGCTGCAAGAAGGAAGCGCAGGACACCGGTCCGCAGCTGCCGATCCCGCAGTGCGGCAATGCGGAATACGACGAGAAGGCGTTCGCGGTCCTGGTCCGCGCGATGGACCGGACCGGCGACATGGCCGAGGTCAACCGCCGCTTCGCGCAGCATCGCGCCACCCTCGAAGGTCTGCTCGCCCAGCGGCATCCGCAGCTGATGCCGCGCCTGAAGCCCGTGCTCGACCAGGCCTTCGCCGAAGCGCGCCTGCGCGAACGCGCCGCCTGCCTGCTCACCGGCATCAGCGCGCAGCGCGAGGGCATCGCCTCGATGGACGCCTGGTCCCGCAAGCCTGAGACGCGCGCGATCACCACCGCGATCTGGACCCGCAAGCCGGCGCCCTCGGAAGAGAAGGACGCGAAGATGACCGACAAGCGCCGGGCGCTGCTGCGCGGGATCGCGTCGGCGATGCTGCTGCAGCGCATCCAGGCCAACATCGATGCCGTGGCGAAGAACGAAGCCGCGGCACTGGCGGTCGTGCTCGAATCGGCGCCCCAGGCCGCACCGCCCAAGCCGTCGCCGGTCGCGATGGACATCGTGGTCGACGGCTGGCTGGCGCCGGCCCTGGTGAAGATTCCCGACGGCGACCTCGCCGATTACCTCAATTTCGTCGAAGGCACGTTCGCCGGCGACTACTACGTCGCGCTCAACAGCGCGTTCGATTTCCGCGCCGGCGCGTGGTACGAGCAGCTGGTCGAACAGTTCGATCGCAACAACGTGCAAACCATGCTGCCCGGGGGCGCGGCCGGCAAGGAGGCGCTGGTCGCCGATGCGCGCCGTTCGCTGCACCAGATCGGCACGCCCGCGGCGGCGGCCGACGCGCTGGTGAAACTCGCCCAGGCCGAACGCATGGATCCGGCCGATGCCGTGATCAAGACCCTGCTCGGCGAGGGCGTGCTGATGACCGCGCCGCGCATGCCGGTCACCGGCGAGCAGCTGCGCGCCGTGATCCAGACCCCGAACTACGAGCAGGCCGAGCGCTTCCTCGCCAAGGCGATCGAGCTCAAGCCCGATCTCGCCGATGCGCACGTGCAGCTGGGCCGCCTGCGCTACCTGCAGGGACGCGACGACGAAGCCGCGGCCGCCTTCGACACGGCGAGCAAGCTCGAACCCGAGCATCCGCTGCTGAACCTCCTGCGTGGCGACCTGGCTTACGCGAAGCAGGATTACGCTGCGGCGTCGAATCTCCTGCAGGCGGCGCTCAGCAAGCCGGAAGGCCGCGTGCATGTGCATGTCACCGCGCTGAGCCATCTGCAGGTGGTGCTGCGCAAGACCGGCCGGATGGCGGAGTATCCGCGCTTGGTCAACGCGTTCCTCGCGCGCAATCCGCAGGCCTGGAACGTGCGCATGGACTTCGCCGACTACCTGCTCACCGACAACGCCCGCGCCGAAGTCGTGCTGCCGGTGATCGAGCCGGTCCCGGACGACTGGTTCCCCGCGCGCAAGGTGCCGATCGTCGCCGCCGCGCTGATCCGCAAGGCCGCCGAGAGCCTGGACAAGGACGGCCAGCCGATCGGCGCCAGCCAGGTCGCGATGCGGCGCCTGCTGGCGATGACGCCCGAACCGCGCGCGCTGGGCGAAGCCATCTGCCGCTCCGGCGTGGAAACCTCCGTGGCCAAGATGGTGCTCGCCACCAGCCAGGCGCCGAAGGTCACGGCGACCACGCTGGTGGTCTGCAGCCTGCGCTGGCAGAACGCGCGCATGGCACACGGCATCGCGCCGCTGGCCGACGCCGCTGCGCTCAGTGGCCCCCTGCCGGAACTGAACAACGACACCCCGCTGTGCTACGCCGCCGCCACGCGCAACGTGCGCGGCTTCATCGGCCTGACCAAACTGCAGGTCAGCCCGACCCAACGCTGCAACGACGGCGACACCATCGCCGCGCGCCTGCAGCGCCTGCGCTACGGCAACGACACCGGCGTGGCGCAGATGCTGGACGCGCTGAACCGGTCCTACCGCAAGGGCTGACGGCCGACCGGCGCATGCGGGGCGATGCGGGCCTGCCGGCAGGCCCGCTTCACGCAGGCTTCACCGTGGCGACATCGCGGGCGCATCGAGCCGCACGAGGCTGGCGGCCTCACGACACGGGGATACGCGCATGACGGGCACCGGACACGAACGCACGGCACTGCCGCCCAACGCCTTCCGCGCAGTGCTCTGGGGCGGCGCGGGCACGCTCCTGCTGCTGCCGTGGATCGCCATGCAGTTCACCGGCGAGGTGAACTGGACAGGCTTCGATTTCCTCGTTTTCGGCGCCATGCTCGCCATCGCCTGCGGCGCCTGCGAACTGGCGATGTGGGCCTCGCGCAGCCACGCCTACCGGCTCGCCGCCGCCATCGCCGTCGGCACCGGTTTCCTGCTGGTCTGGATTAACCTCGCCGTCGGCATCATCGGCAGCGAGAACAACATCGAGAACCTCGTCTACGCCGGCGTGCTCCTGGTCGCGGCCCTCGGCGCGGCCTTCGCCCGCCTGCGCGCCGCCGGCATGGCCCGCGCGATGGTCGCCACCGCCATCGTCCATGCGCTCACCGGTGTCTACGGCCTCGCCATCGGTTCGGTCGAGGCCGGCGTCAGCGCCCTCGTGTTCGTCGCCGCCTGGCTGGCCTCGGCCTGGGGGTTCCATCGCGCGGCGAGGGCGGGGCAGGGCTGACCGCAGCCTCGCCGCCGTCGATGGCGTGCTACGGTGCCGCAGCCACCGCACCCCCTCCAGCACGACATCCCCGCATGACCATCGAAGCCTGCGCGCTCTACTTCCCGCTCGACACACTCCCCTTCAAATCGGTCTTCCCGAACGGCCGCTCCGATGGTGGGCTGTTCCGCAAGCCGACCTGGTTCGAATACGACGCCGGCGAAGGCCCCGTCCGCCTGCACCTGCAGCATCCCGACCTCGCCGGCCACCTCCAGGGCTTCCGTGGCTACGTCGCGCAGGCGCCGGGCGACGACGAGGCCCGCGCCGAGGCCCTGCAGCGCATCGCGCGCACCCGCGCCGCCATCGGCGTCTCGCTGCCACGGCCGGTGTCCACCGACTCGCCCACGTTCGCATCGCTGATGTCGCTCATCGAACGCTTCGACGGTTTCATGTTCGCGTTCAACAGCCTGCTGCTGCCCGACGGACGTTTCCTCGTCGGGCCGATGGCGGTGGGCGATGGCGATGCCGCATCCGAACCGCCGCCGCTGCGCGAGATCGACCCCGATGCCTTCCGCCATGAAGCGCCCACCGACGGCAGCGACCCCGCACGCCTCGCACAGCGCGAACACCACTACCGCCTGCTCGCCGAACGCGGCTTCCTCTGCGCGCGCTGGCTGCCCCTGCATCGCAGCGAAGACCACACCGATCGCCTGCGCCCCGCCGACGAGATCGCCGCGCGCCTGCTCGCGCTGAACGCGCTGTTCCTCTGGGCCTGCACCTCGGAAGAGGTCGCGACGACCGAACGCCTGCAGGCCTTCATCGCGAACAACGCCGTGCGCGACCACCTCACCGCCGACGAAGCCGAAGTGCTCGACCTGCCGCGCGAGCAGGCACGCGAAGCGCACGCCGGCAGCATCGGCTGGCGCCTCGAAAACATGTGGGCGCTCGCGTGGATGTTCGGCTTCGAGCCCGAACCGCCGTTCTTCCAGGGCCAGCTGCCGAAGGACGTGATCGAACGCATGCTGTTCGACTTCCTGCCCAACCTCGACGCCACCACCGCCGGCTTCCTCGCCGACCACACGCTGCGCCCCGTCGACGACATCGCACGGCTCGAAGATCTCTACTACTGCGCCCACAACGCCGTGCGCAGCGCGCAGACCGGCGGCGAGACATTGCCCCCGCAGTTCCACCCCGTCCGCGACGGCGGCGCCACCCACGAACGCCGCCACGCCCTCACCTGGGCGCTGTCCCCGGACGTGGACTGGGACGACACGGATCTGTCGACGTAGGGCATCCCGCAGCGGGCACAGCTCGTTGAGCAAGGCGCAATGCCTTCGCCCCCTTTGCAAAAGGGGGCCGACGCGCGCAGCGCGGCGGGGGGATTTCAAGCGCAAGCGACACGCACAGCGCGCCTGCGCCACTGATCGGCCGCGCCGTTCTCCTTCCCCCGCGTGCGGGGGAAGGCTGGGATGGGGGCGAATACGGCGCCCCCGCGCAACCATCCCCGCCATGCCCGCCTCCTGTCATCACCACCCACCGACAGGAGCCCCCGATGTTCCGCACCTTCCTGCTGTCCCTGCTCATGGCCTTCGCCGCGCTCGCGCCGCTGGCCGGCTGCAGCACCGCCAACGCTGCCGATGAAGTCTTCGCCACCGCCGATGGCGCCATCCGTGGCTACGACCCCGTGGCGTACCACACCGAGTCGAAGGCGGTGCGCGGCCGCGCCGACATCACCCACGCGTGGAACGGCGCCACCTGGCGTTTCGCCAGCGTCGCCAACCGCGACCGCTTCGCCGCCGACCCCGAACGCTATGCCCCGCGTTACGGCGGCTTCTGCGCCTACGGCACCGCGCAGGGCTACAAGGTCTCCACCGACCCCGACGCCTTCGCCATCGTCGACGGCCGCCTGTACCTCAACTACAGCAAGCCCGTGCAGACCACCTGGAACCAGGACCGCCCCGGCTTCATCCGCCAGGCCGACGCGAACTGGACGCGGCTGGAGCATGCCGCGTACGAGAAGCCGGGCGACGCCAAGGCGAAGTAACTCCGCGATACGAGAGGCGTAGCATCCCGCGCGCCTGATGACTCCCGTATCGCCAGCTCTTC
Source organism: Lysobacteraceae bacterium 2PB (assembly GCA_005502915.1). Lineage (GTDB taxonomy): Bacteria > Pseudomonadota > Gammaproteobacteria > Xanthomonadales > Xanthomonadaceae > Lysobacter_I. The sequence goes on from SCMT01000006.1 coordinate 117,419, forward strand.
TCCCTCCCCTTCAAGGGGAGGGCCGGGGTGGGGATGGGTTGTCTTTACAGTCCTGAGCGACGCATGTCGCCGAGGGGAGCGGTCGCGACCACCGGTATCAGTTCGGCATCAGTTCGCACACCGTCCGCAGCGCGTCCCGCCGAGCGGTGCTGCCGCTCGCGCGCGCCTGCGCTAGGCTGTGGGCAACACAGGGGATGTCACCAGCTTCGCATGATCGGATCGCGCACGCTCACGCTGCTTTGCCTGCTGCCGCTCGCGGTCGGCGCCACCGAGCGCCCGCCCCTCCGCGATGGCGAATACGCCTTCCGCCATCGATCCGTCGAACACCCGAACCTCCCCGCGCACCCGCTGGTCGCGCGCATCAGCGGCACGCGCATCGTGCTGGTCAATCGCAAGCCTTCATCCGTGTTCCCGCTCGGCGGCGTCGCCGAGGGCGAGCTCATGTGGCATGCCGCGTCGAAGCAGTGGATTCTCGGCCAGGACCCGGTGGATCGCACGGCGGAAGAAGTCGGTGGGTGCAGTGATGGGCCGGAGGTGGGGGATTTCAGGAAGAGGGTTTATTGGACGTATTGATGGGGCTGGTGTGCGGCTTTGGAGTCGCCGAAATCGGTCGGCCCTATTTTTATATCCTATTTCTGACTAATCTGGCCCTATTCTGGAAATTCATATAGATATGAAGAATCTGAAATTTGACGAAGTTCAGGATTACTTTGATCCACTGACACGCCAGCCGCTTCAAATGTGGTTTGGAAGTCATCATATGATCGTCGACGATCTGATTGTCCATCTTGATGGCGTTCCACTTTTGAGGAATGAAAACACCGGAGATGTGTACTTTCCGACCAAGACCAAAGCGATTATCAATTATTTCGTGAAAAAAGCGAAGGACGACGGGATACCAGGAGTGAGTCTGGCTCCGAAGGATCTCGGGAAAAAGCGATATTCATACGCAAGCAAGTTCGATTTTCTGTACTCGCAGATTGACTATGAATACATCCCTGGGCTTATTCGGCCATGGGATGATGGATTCCTCACGCCAGTTTTTTTTAATCTTTCTCTGCTAAATAAATATTCTCAACATCCAGATTACGATCTGGATCTATTTTCAGAAACGTATGGTAGCATCCGGCGTGGGGATGAATGGAGTATTAATTTTGGGATCAATAAAAATAACAAAGTGATTATGTGGCTCGGTGATATTCATGAGTTGCCTGAAAACGAAAAACACTATCTCCGTTCAGAGAACGTCGAATCAGATCATGACATTCACTCTGAATTCTATGATGCGCAGATCGACGTTGTATGGTCCGACCCTTCAAAGCAGTCGACGCTATTCCATCTTAGGCGAGATCTGAAGGAAATCGCCACGAAGGCTTGGGGCTTTGACCTTTATTCTCTCGATGGAGAGGTCACCAAAGTGATCGAGAATCTTCACAGACCTATCTTCTGGGAAGACAAGCATGTAGGTCCGGTCATTGAGGCGTTCAACAGGGTATTTGTGGAAAGTCTCAATAACGTTGCTATCAAAGCAGATGTTGCGAAGTTGTCGCCAGTAGCGGATTTAAAGGGTAAGGGGTCTCTGAAAGTCTTTGGATCATGGTTAGAGCATCGGTTGCAGATGAAAAATCATGCTGAAGTGATGAGTTCTTTTTATGTTTTGTATGACTTCAGACTAATCACGTGCCACTTATACTCCGATGAAAGTCGTGCCGAAATCTTGCGAAAAATCAACAATAGACTAGGCATCGAAGAAGAGAATTTCGACTATGAGCGAATCTATGATTCACTGGTTGCAGCATTGGTGAGCTCATACCGCAACATGATTTCCGCCGCGAAGAAAGATTCGATGGAAGTTATTCATCCCGACGAGCCTAGTGTCACCTGATTTCCGGTAGGGCCGTGGGCTGGGTCATTGACCCAGCGACTCGCCTGATTACAGAGTGCTGGGTGCACAGCACCCAGCCTACGATCCTCGAGAATTCATTCTTGAGGTGTACCTACAGTTTCCGTCCCATCTTCGCACCGTGCTCGGCGCGTCAAGGTCGAGGTGAATTGCGGCGCAAACCTTGACGCGCCTGCGCGCGATGCGGTGTGGACTCGCCAACGGCGTCCACTCCGGGCGCCGGGCGAAACGGAGTGCCGTCATGCCCAAGCCGAAGTCGCAGTTCAAGCCGTCCAACGTCCTGCTGGTCGAAGTCCCGCCCCAGTTCATCGCCCTGTGCGAAGCCAGCGGCGCCAGCCCGCAGGCGGCGCTGCGCGGCATGGCAGCGATGGTTTGCGGCCTGCGCTACGACGAGGACAATCGGCTGGTGCCGCTGGAGGGCAACGCCGCGTGATGCGTCCCCGCGCCCGGACGGCCATCGCTGACGAAACGGACGGACCTATCGCAGCTATGCTGGCGGGCGGGCGACGCAAGGCGTCGCCACCTGCGTTCAGAGCCAGATCATGGGAACCCGGATGTCGAGAACTGCGAAATTGTTGATCGCCGTGAGTCTCGCTGCCTTTTCGACCAGCGTCCGATCAGAAGTGCAGGCGACACTTCATCGATTGCAGGCCGGATCGCTGGATGACTCTGGCTGGACGCAAGCCTCGTCCACATCAGGCGCGTTCACGGTTCGACTTCCCTGCCTCTACAACGATCTCCAGATGCATGGGTTGAAGGACGATCCTTCCGCCACGATCCATACCGTTGGTTGTCGATTGCCGGATGGAAGGAAGTTTTCCGCCACCAGGCTCAGGTACGGCAAGAGCCCGGCCAGCGATGTCGACCCGGTTGCCATGTTTTCTTCGAGCCTTGATTCGATCGGGGCGAAGGTGTCCAGCCTCGAATTCAAGGGGCGTCGTGCGGTCGATGCCGAAGTCTCTGAAATCGTGCGATGCGGCTACATGCGCATGATCCAGTTGAAGGAAGGGTCCTTGCTCCTCATCGTCGAAGCGCCAGCGACCGCATGTCACGATCTCGACATGGATGCTCGTCTTTTCTTCGAATCAGTGCGCTGGGAAGACTTCTAATGCCGTAGGCCGCGTGACCCTGCCGCGATGCTCTGTCTCGGCACACTGCTTTGGTCGCAGCTGCACGAAAAGCTGGTGCGATGAATCGCACCCTATATGTTCTGTCTCGTCGAGCTTCACCGGGCGCGGATCATCCCCGCGCCCGGGTGTGATCATCAAAAGCTGTTCTTCCGCGAATGATCAGGATAGGTCCGCAGGGCGGGCCCAAGCCCGAGGAAAAGACATCGCGGGCTTCAGGCCGCTCTGGAACAGCTGCCTGGACATTGCGCCGACGATCCATCCGGCATGCATCAGGCTGGGCCGTCCGTCGGATGGATAATCCCGGCTGTTGATTTTGTGCGCGCGCTGGGTCAGCTTCGGACACAGGGCGGATTGCGCCTGACGGTTCTTGTTTCCGTAGCTGGCGGTCATTTCCGCGTCATTTGTGCGTCATGCGCAAGCCATAGGCTCGCCCGGCCTGTTCCGTGCTCGGGGAGAAGACGATGAAGACGTGGCCGACCGTGTTGTTCGGCGTCGTGCTTGCGATGTTCGCAGGCGTGGCGGCCGCAGGCTCCTACCTGCGCGTGATGTCGTGGAATACGCTGCATGCCGGCTGGAGCGGGCAGACCGACTGGGCGGGCTATGCGGCCCAGGCATGGAACCAGTACGGCGACACGTCGACGGCCTCCAACGGCGTGGACGTGCTATTCGCCCAGGAAGTCATGTATGCCGAGTCTGCGGCGAGCATCGCCTCGGCGCTGACTGCGCGCAGCGGCGTGACCTGGGATTACCGGGTGACCGCGGCCATCGGGCGCAGCAGCTACAAGGAGCGCTATGCGGTGTTCTTCCGCCCGGATCGCGTGCAGATCCTGTCGGAGTACGTCTGGAACGACACCGGCGACCAGTTCGAGCGCGAGCCGCAGATCGTGAAGCTGCGCCACCTGCAGACCGGGGCGGACTACACCTTCATCAACTGGCACACGGTCTTCGGCGAGACGGCCCAGCGGCAGGCCGAGATCCAGCGCATCGCGACGGTCTTCAGTTCGATCCAGAACGGCAGCAGCAGCGATCAGGACGTGGTCCTGGTCGGTGACCACAATCGCGATGCCACCTCGCCGTGGTGGTCCACGCTGACCGGGCTGTCGCCTGCGGTCGGCTACAAGGTGAACGAGCTGACCTCGATCAACACCAGCTGCGGCTACGCGAACCGGTACGACCATTTCTGGTACCAGCCGTCCTACGTGACCGAGTACTCGGCCTCGGGTCGCGACTACATCTCCAACCTGTGCGTGTTCCGCGAGCTTTCGGACCACGCGCCGATCTATCTGCAGCTGTATTCCAGCGCCGATACCGATTGATGAAGCGCGCCTGGGGCCTGGCCGGGGCGGGCATCGCGATGCTCGTCCTGCTCGGCTGGAGCATGCGGTCCCATGAGCGGAGCGATGCACCTCGGACAGGCGACTTGCCGCCAGCCTCGCGCTCCGTTCCGGTGGCCACGGCACCTGCGCCCGTGCTCGTCGAGCTCGTGCTGTTGCCCGCCGGCAAGGCGCGTGCCGTTCCCGCGTCCGTGCGCATCGGCCTGGGCGATGTGTCGCCCGATCAGGCCGCGCGCGCCATGTCCGATCGGGACGCGGGGCCCTCGGCGGATGCGGTGCGCTACAGCGACCTCGCGATTCCGACGCGCTGGATCGCCGCGCCTGCGCGCATGCAGGCCGACGGCAGCGTGAAGGTCGGACCGGTGCGTTTGCCCCGGGCGGATCGCTACACCCTGCAGGCGCGCGGCGAAGATCCGCTCCAGTTCTACCTGGTCGACTTCACGGCCGGCACGGTGCCGACGACCGTGCCACCGATCATCGCTGCGGGCATGCGTGCGCATGTCGTCGTGAACGACGCCGGCATCCTGCTGCGGAGGACTGCGACATCGGCGTCTCCCGCCGTCTGGCAGCGGTTGCAGCAATCGTATGCGCCGCGGTTGCTCGACGCCTTCAGCGAACAGCCTGTTCCCGTTGCGGATCGCCAGGCGCTCGCGCCGTTCGCGCCGGGGCCCGTCGACATCATCCTCGTGGTCGGTGGCGTGGAAGCGGAGCGCAGGCAGGTGGTGCTGCAGCCCGGGCGCATCACGGAGATCCATTTCGATCCGGCGCGGCAGGTCGCGGCGCGCGCCGCTTCCGTCGACCTCGAACTCGAATTCGTGAGCAAGGGCGATGGCAGGCCGGTCGCGGGCCTGCAGGTGGATTGGCTGAGCGGTCGCGCGCAGCAGCGCAGGACGAGCGATGCGCGTGGCCGCGTCCTGTTCGCCGGACTGGACCGGCAACAGGAGCACCAATTCAGCCTGCACACGATCGCACCCGCCAATGGCCTGCCGGTGTGGCCGGAACGCATGCCGTTGCAGGTCGCGCCGGAGGCGATCGACGCTGCCGTCGCCGATGGCAGGGTCGTGCGCCATCGGGTGGCACTCGCACCCTTGCAGTGGCTGGTCGCGCGCTTGCCGGCCGACTTGCCGGCCGATGCATCGAACCTCCGTCCCTCCGGGCGCTCTGCGTATCCCATCCATGTCCTGCAGCGCCTGCGCGATGGCCGCTGGACGGACGCGGCTGCGGATCACTTCATCCCGACGCGCGAGGGGCTCGCGGTGTCGATCGCCGCGCCCGGGACCTACCGCATCGCTTCGGTCCTGTCGCCGTGGCGCGTGCTCGAATCGTCGGCCGCGGAAGTGAAGACGGAGGCACGGCAATCCGTCGAGTTCATTCGCCCGCGCGGGTCCGACGTGACCGTGGCGGTGCTGCAGGCGGGCAAGGCGCTGTCCGACACGCCCGTCCTGGTGATCGGACCGGTCGGCAGCCTGCCTCCGGAACAACTGCGGACGGATGCAGGCGGCCGCGTGAAACTCGCGGCCGCGACCGTGCCGTGGATCCGCATGGAAGCGCCCGGAACCGAGCAGGTCGTCGTTCGCCTCTCCGGCGCGCAGATCGTGGCCGAGCTCGGCTCGCAGCGTCCGGAGTGACGAGGCTCCGCTCGATCGCCGTCCACGATCGACGCGAATGCCGGGTGCTGGTTTCCCTGCAGGGCGCTGGATGCCTGGATCGTGGCGTGTGTCGTGGCGGTGCGAAAAGCCGGTGCGATCAGTCGTGTCCAGTGCGCCGCCGCTGCGCGATTCCTTCCGGGCATTCCCTTTGGATGTCCATTCGTCGATGGATGCGCCGAGGAACCTGGGATAGCATCCGCGGACAGCGTTCTGCTGTTTCGATTCGGTCGCACAGATGTCGTCCTATAGCTGTGTCATTCCGATTGACTGGCAAGCGCTCTGGTGCCACGTGGTTCCTGCGTGGATATCGGTCCTCGCCGGCGACATGTCTCCCGGGATGTTTGCGAAGAACTACGCGTCGAAGGGCGCGTCGTTCGGGGATGGCGAGCTGATCGGTCCTTACGATCGATTCCACGCTCCGTCCGACTACCTGTCGCTCTTCTCTGAGGGTGCACTGAGGCCGCCCTTCTCAAGAAGGCGGATTGCAGGATCAGGACTGTGCGCGGAGTTCCTCCGGAGAACGGACAGCTACGCGCTTCCATTGATCGAGGCCGCGATCAAGCAATCCACTGCGGTCGATCTTCCCGGACCGGATTCGTTCCATGGCAACTACTTCGGGAGAACGACGGACGCCTCCGGGACATGGCAGGTGGTCGGGACCAGGAACGACTACGAATTCCTGGAGCGCTGGTTCGATGTTGCATGGCAGCGCGAGGATTCGCTCTACACGTACGCGCGTCGGGCAGGCCATGCATCTGCGCGGCTGCACGAGTTGCTTGAGGCGCTGTTTCTCTATGAAAGGGCGATCCCCGGGCTCTGGTTCCCTGCGGAATCACCTTCCTGGCCTGCTCACGACGACCATTCTTTTGCCGGCTACCTTTCGCCGGATGAAGTCAAGGAGTTGGCTGCGGAATTATCGCGTTCGGACGTGATCTCCCTTCAGGAGGATGACAGCGAATTGTTCCTCTTGTTTGTTGACCGTGTCGCGCGTTCATCCGCCCATGACCATGGCCTGTTGACGATACATGGTGGTTTCTGAGGCTTGGTTCCGCTCGCCGAGACAGTTGCGCCACGCAGGACGCTTCCCGATTCGGCCTCCTGTGCGAAACCGGCGGCGCCAGCCTGCGGGCGGCGCTGCGCGTCATCGCTGCGATGCTCTGCGGCCTGCGGGACGACATGCCGGCACCTGAGCTCGATCGTGTTCCCATTCGCCATTGGCGGGCATTTCAGTTGCCGATGAAACCGTATGGTGACTGGGCGACGGGCTGAATCCGCGCGGCGGATTCTCGGCTAGACTCCCGTGAGCTGCAACGCGATCTCCAGCTTGCAGCGGGGGGCGTCGATTCGCTGGATTCAGCTGCATGCACCGATATCGAGGCGGTCGCTGTCGCGGCCGATCGTCGAAACGACGTCCAACCCAGCTCGGCCGACAGTCTGGCGATGATCGACTGTCGCAGGAATGCCGGCGATGCACCTGCGTCGCCGGCGTTCGGAACACAACGGACTACATCACCTACACAGGTTCAAGGATAACCATGAAGAATCAACGCAATTCCATCAGGCTCGGCCTCCTGGCCGCAGGTATCGCCGCAAGCACGATCGCCATGGCTGGCAGCGGTGCATCGGCGCTTCAAGCCGCCCGCCCCGCATCGAAGCCCAGCAAGCCGATCGCCAGCGACGCTCGCACGCCGGTCGTGTCGCTGACATCGACCATGGGCGATGCCGGTTTCGAAATGTTCGATGGCAGGACCCCGCGCGTCAGCCTGTCGCGGCTGCCGATGAACACCACCGACGCGATCGTCTACATCGACGTGGACAGCCTCGCGCTGGACCGCAAGCGGACGCAGGCGATTCTCGACCTCGCCAGGGATCTGGGCTGGGTGGTGATGGCCGAGAGCAGCAGCTGGGACGTGCCGCGCCTGCACGCCTTCCTCGCTGCGTACTATCCGGGCGTGGATACGAAGGGCCTGCAGAACGTCGCGGTACGCATCGCGGCCGACAAGGGGCACACGCTGGTCACCGACCTGACGCCGACCGAGGCCGCGGTCGAGGTGGGCATCGATTATCTGCAGACCACGGAAGCGAGGGCGCTGATGCGCAGCGCTTTCGGTATCCGGGCCGTGGCGCCGGGCAGCAATTACGCCTGGTTCGCCAACAACGCCTACCAGGCGACCGCGAGCAATCGCACGCTCGGCACGCGCTACTACACGGTGGCGCTGAATCGGGATGTCGTGAAGGTCTGGCGCAGCACCAGCAACGGCACCACCGATTGCATCGTGTCGTGGCGGGGCAGCTCGACCGCAGGCGATTGGCTCAACAACATCGAGAACCAGTTCGGCGGAACGGTGGCCGTGCCCGGCGAGTCGTCGACGAACACCGCCAGGATCGGGTCGGGATACGCCAGCCGGCTCAGCAATTACCGCTCGGCGGTCAATGCGGTGGCCTGCAACAACACCTATCGGGTGACCGGACACAGCCTCGGCGGCGGCATGGCGGAAGCCTATGCGTTCACCATCCGCAGCAAGCGGCCGAACCTGGAAGCCTACAACCCGGCACGCGTGGGCAACGCCAGCTTCCGCACGCAGCTGGTCTCGGCGCTCGGCACCGCGAAGGTCGAGGTGTTCTGCCGCAACCTCGACCCGGTGTGGGCCGTGCCGGTGGGCCTGCAGCACGTCGGCAGCAACAACGGCTGCACCTACTGGGGCAGCTCGGTGTCCGTGATCAATCCGGTCGCGAACCACGCCATGAATCTGTGGCTGTGAGCATCGTGATGCGTTGCCTCGTGCTCGGTTGACAGGCAACGGGACGCGACGGACTTCGGTCCGTCGCGTCGTGCGCCGCGATGCGCGGAGTCCGTGTCGCAGCGAGGACAAACGGCCGTCGCCTCTGCAAGGCCGTTTTTTCCTGATGCATCCCGAGGCCGCCGAAGAGAGCGGCATTCGTCTGGTCGATGCGCATCCCGTTCGGGACCGGCTGGCCGGGACTCGTGTCCTTGTGCGTTGATTTCCATCGCGGAAGGAATCACCGCGATCATTCAATCAAAGGAGACGATGATGTCGATGCCGGATCGCCGCATGTCGGCGGTGAATGTATTCAAACGCACCATGCGCCTTGTATTGGCCGCGATGGCGTCACTGTCCGCCGTTCCACTGGCGTGCGCGCAAAGCGAGACGACCTGGTCGACCTTGAGCAGCGTCAGTACGACCCGGCTGGCCGATGGCTCCTATCGCGAGCATCTGGTCAAGAATGGTCGGATCTTTCTTCGGAATGGCAGGCAGAGCAACGTCTGGGTCGACATCAGCGGCAATTTCAACGGCGACGGTCGCGTCGGAGAGGGCGAGATCACGTCGTTCGACTATGAAGTCCACGCCAACGGCCTGGCCAGCATGAATCTCGTGCGTGGTGGCCATCTCTACCGTGCCGAGCAATGGTCGGCGAAGCGATGGGGTCCCTGGGAGATCGCCGACGGCGAGGTCGCAGGCACGGGACGCGGCCAGCTCACGTCCTTCAGCGCCCTGCTGGTGCCTGATCTCGCCGGGACCGGCACGCGGATCGAGCAGGAGTATGTCGTGCGCGGTGGCGTCATCCACAAGCGTGAGCGCGTGGCCGGCACGACGACCTGGAGCGGTTGGAGCATCCATGCGCATCCCGTCGAAAACGCGGGATATCCCCTGGATCGCACGCCTGTAAGGTCGTACCACATCGCCTACGAGGCGAACGGCGAGCCGATCGAGTACGTCGCACGTACGTCCACGGTCTATCGCATGGCGGATGCCAACTTCGAGACCTGGTGGGACGTCACCAGCGAGTTCGCGCCGGCCGGCCGTTCGATGAATGCGCGCGTCCATCCGCCGATCTACAAGCGCGTGCTGGTCTTCAACATGGATCCGGTCATGCTGTCGCGGGGAGGCGCGCGCCTGCACAGCGTGATGGGATGGCTGGATCCGCGCCTGCTCGTCGACAGGTACATCACGGAGATCGAGAACACGACCGACCATGTCGTGCACTATGCGGTGTCGAAGCATATCCGGGTCGACGAATTCCCCAGGTTTCTCGCCGGGCCGCCATTCTCCGAGTCCGAATACCTGGCCTGCGCGCCGTCGAACGTCAATGCCTGCAGGCCCACCTCGTTCGACTACAACCATTACCTCGACCACTACAACCTGTGCGAGATGGCCGACAGCGGCGAGTACGACGAAGTGTGGGTGCTCGGCGGGGCGCACTTCGGGCTGATGGAGTCGACCATGGCCGGCATCGGCGCCTTCGGCACCAACGGCAAGGCGATCGAGCACACGGCATGCCGTAGGAAGCTGAACATCATGGGCTTCAGCTACGAGCGTGGCGTTTCGGAGATGCTGGAGAACATGGGGCATCGGCTCGAAGGCACCATGGCGTACAAGTACCGGCAGTGGCGCAACTGGAACGATGACAGCAATCCGCCACCGCGATTCCCGACCGATGCCAATGTGTTCGAGCGATTCACCGCCCGTGGTTTCGACAGGGCGATCTCGGCTTGCGGAAACATCCACGGGTTTCTCAATACGCCCAGCTGGACGGCGGGCGTGCAGCGCGATTTCGACAATCCCTACCAGAAGAACAGCACCTGCGACGACTGGGAAAACTACCCGAACCTGACAGGGCGCTCGGTGGGAGTCAGCTGCAGCAAGTGGCAGTGCGACTACACCGAGTGGAAACGGTACTGGATCGGCAAGGTGCCCGCGTTCGTGGACGGAACCAGCGCAGGCCTGAACAACTGGTGGATGTACGTGCTCGATTCCGAGCTGGTCATCTGACCCTGCAGTCCCTGCCTGCAGCGGGTGCGAATCCGCTGCAGGCACGGTGCGGAGTCGAAGGGGAGTCGAATGACGTGTGCTCGTGTCGCGCCTGCGGCCTGGCTCGATGATCGTCGTCCGCGATCGTCGTCCGCATCCATCCGGGCCGCCGACGCTTCCCTGCGCGCGGCGGCCGCCTTCCATGATCCTTTTCCCTGGTGGCCTTCCATGGCGACCCGAGGTGTCGTCCACGCATTCCGGCGCGGAACAGGATCAGCCCGCGGGCGGGTCGATCATTGCTGGTATGCGTCTTCCAGGCTCACGTAGGCGAAGCAGTCGCCGTTGGCGACACCCGTCGCGCGGCCGGTGAGGTGGTGCCCGAAGTCCGGACCGCTGTAGATGTAGCCCGTCGTTGCGCCGACGGAATAGATGTTGCCGACCGGGGTCGCATGCACCGTCTGCCCGGTCACCACGTTCGTCGCGGTTGCGTAGGCGTTGACCGAGAATCGGTGCCAGAACTGCGAGCTCGGCGGATACACGTTCACGATGGCGGTGGCGCGGAGGCGGGCGTAGTACCAGTTGAGGCTGCCGTCGCCGCGATCCATGTACAGTCCGCCGACGACCGACAGGTCCACGGTGCCGGGATAGTAGACGTATTGCCGCCAGGTCGAGTCGTAGCTCCAGCATCCGAACGACGATGTCTGGGTTGCCCGCGCGCCGGGCATCTTGCTGGAAGTGCGGGCCGCTTGCTGTCGCGCCAGCTTTTCCAGATCGGCGACCTGGGCCTGCAGGGCCTTGCGATCGTCGGAGGCGAGGTTCGGCGAGGCCAGGCGCTTGCGGAGCAGCGCAAGGTCGTGGGCCAGGCCGGGCGCGCCGATGGTGATCTTCTTGCCGGCGAAGTCGCCTTGCGTCATCAGGTAGACGCCGGGTGCCATCCGGGTGGCCTGGCGGCCGTAGTCGCGCTGGAACTGCGCTTCGCTTTCGATCCGCATCGAGCCCGGCGCGGGCTTGTCGGCGGGTTTGCCGGCTGCGGCTGCGGTACCGGCGCAGACGAGCGCAGCGAGGGAAGCAAGGAGGAAACGTTGCATGCGGGAATGACTCCTGTCGTGGTGGGATGTCGGGCCTGATGGCCGCAGTCGGGCCGTCCGGGGACTGCGACGGCCGGAGCCCACGAATGGCGGGCTCGATCCAGTAGCGGATCCTCCGCGGAAACAGGATCAGTGCGGGGTCGCCTCGGGCGAGGGCCTGCATCGCCCTGTCGCTGCGAGCGACGAAGCCTCCGCACATGCATCGGCGCTGCATGCGCATGGGCGACCGGACGTGCGCCATGCAGCATCCGGCGGCCGTGGGCGCTCACTGCGCCAGTGGGGCGGTGGCGTCGAAGAGCGAACCGGGCAGGGGATCGAGCCTGGCTTCCAGGGTCATGCCGTCGATGACGGGGCCGCCGATCCAGACGTACTTCTCCGAGGATCCGGTGTTGTAGTTGATCAGGCCCATCGACAGGCTCGCGACCCACTGGTCGTGGAGCGTGCGCTGGAACAGCACACGGCCGTTCGCATCGGTCATTTCGACGATGGTGTCGACGGTCGACGGCAGCACCCATGCATCCCGGCCTGTGGCGGAGGCGAGGGAGGCGCCGTGCAGCTCGTCGCGCGGCGGCCCGGGGATCACCGGCGGCAGCGAGTACGCCGGCAGCAGCGGGCGCGTCCGCTGGTACCAGCGCATCGACAGCCCGGTGCCGCCCGGCCCCATCGGCAGCGTGGCGACCACGGGGCTGACCGTTCGCGATGTGGCGGACCCCGGAGGGCGGATATGCGGCAGGCGCTCCGATTCGAGCAGCGCCAGCTGCGCCGTGCCGTCGGCGCGCATGCGCTTGCGCAGTCGGTACAGCGTGCGGTTGGTCTCCAGCGAACCATCGTCCACGACATCGGCGCGGCGCAGTTCGAGCTCGGCCAGGTCGAACCAGTCGGCTGCGGCCGCCAGCGGCGCGGCATCGACGCTGAACGACAGCGTGTAGACCAGCACCATGCCCGGATCGGAGAGACGCAGGTCGGGCAGGCCGATCGTGCCGAAGCCGCCGTCCGGCGCCAGCGTCGGGAGCGCGTTGAGGGCGTCGCGCCCGGCATGGTCGCTCAGCACGGGCAGGCGATCGGTCCTGCGGCATTTCCCGGAGTGGATGATGTCGCTCCCCAGCGAGCCGGGCGGAGCGATGCTGTCGAGGATCTGCGGGTGTCCCTGCAGGGTGAACGCCGCGGAAAACCACGGCGCCATCGTGCGCTGGACGCGGGCCGGGCCATCGATCGGCGTCAGGTCGACGGGAAACTGCGGACAGGGCGGGAAGGCGAGGGCGGCCGGTGCGCACCCGAGGGACAGGACGAGGAGCAGGGGGATCTTGTGCATGGGCGTTCCTTCAGGACGGTACTGATCCACGAGCGCGATGCCGTGGCGAACAGGATCATGGCAGGAGAGCGGATCGCGCCTTGCGACGGTCGCGGGTGCGCGGTGAGAGGGTCACAGCCGGGCCGCGCGCATCGCCACCTGTGCCGCCAGGCGCGGAGGCAGCGGCTTGCCGGCCCGCAGCCAGGGCGCGCTGGCCGCAGCGAGTTCGTCCCGCGCCCGCGCATGCTCGCCCAGCGCCATCGCAGCATCGGACAACTGCAGGCGCAGGGCCGCCAGGCGTTCGGCATCCGTCAGGTCCTCGCTTGCGTCCGGCGGATTCGCCAGCGCCTCCAGGCACGCCCGATGTCGCCCAAGGCCATTGAGGGTTTCCGCCCACGCCAGTTCGAAACTCAGTACATCGGCATGCGCGCGCCCGACCGCGCGGCGCCCGATCTCCACCGCACGCGCGAAGTGCGGCTCGGCCAGCGCGATGCGCGCGCGCAGGCTCGACTGGTACGTGCCCATGTTGTACTCGGCGTAGGCGCGGTCGATCGATGCGGGATCGAACCGGGCGACCTGGATCGCATGCGCCCGGGCCATGAGGATGTCCTGTTCGCGCGGATCGTCGATCGCGCCCACGCGATACTCGTAGGCCTTCGCCGCCTCCAGCGAGTCCGGGCCGTACAGGCGAACCGCCGCATCCTGCAGCCGCGCGGTTGCCCGGCGCTGCGCAGCGCGCGCATCCGGGCGTTCGCGCGAGACGCGCAGGACCAGGCGCAAGGCCCTGATCTGCAGCGCGGGCGGATGGGCGTCGAGCGGCTCGCGTTCCAGCGCGTCGCTGATCCGCCGCGCATCGTCCACCCGGCCCGCGCTGAGCAGCGCATTGCCCAGGTCGATCCGCAGGCGCAGCGACTGCGCCGACGGCAGTGCGGCACCGTGCGCGCGGAATGCCTCCTCCAGGGTGCGCGCCGCTTCGTCGAAGCGGGAGCGTCGCGCCAGCAGGCGCTCGCGCAGGCGGGCGGCCTCCACGCGTCGCGCAGGCGTGTCCGCGAGCCCCTCGAGCGAGCGCAGTGCGGCATCCAGCGCCGGACCATCGGTGCCGAGGCGGATGCGATGTTCCAGCGCCAGGCGTCGCGCACGCCAGCGCGCCGAGGCGTCGCTGCGCCCGAGCGACGCGATCGCGGGCGCGTGTTCGCGCAGCAGCGCTTCGCTGTCGCGCGCCAGTCCCATGCTGGCGTAGCTTTCGGCCAGCAGCAGCGCCAGCTCGGCCTGCACGTCCCGCTCTGCATCGAGGCGCGCGAGCCGGTGTCGTCCGCGCTCGACGAGTTCGCGCGCCAGCAGATGGTCGCCCGAACTCCGGCCGGGGTCTGCTTCCTCGAACGTCTCGCGGACGAAGCCGGCCACCGTCCGTGCGCGGTCGCGGTCGATCTCGGACTGCCGGCGCGCGGCCTCGGCGGCATCGCGCTCCGTGCGCAGTTCCGTGGCCTGCCACAGGGTCACGCCCAGCGCGATCAGCAGGCCCGCGAACGCGGTCGTCGCCAGGGCGACGGTCAGCCGGTGCCGCTGCAGGAACTTGCGTGTGCGGTACATCCGGTCGCCGCGCGCGATCGAGATCGGGTGGCCGCCGAGCCAGGCGCGCAGGTCGCGGGCGAGCTCGCCGACTTCGGCGTAGCGCTCGGCGGCGTCCTTGCGCAGGCACTGCGCGACGATCGCATCGAGGTCGCCGCGCAGCGCGGTGGCGGGCACCGGCGCGCGTCCGGGCGTCGCGCCCGCAATCACGTCGCTCATGCGCGGCGGCACCAGCTCCAGGATCGCGCGCTGCAGCTCCACCGGCGAACGCTTCGGCTGCTCGAAGGGCAGCTGGCCGCAGAGCAGCTGGTGCAGCAGCGCGCCGAGCGCGTAGACATCCGCGCCGACCGCGACCCGCTCGCCGCGCACCTGCTCGGGCGCGGCGGTCATCGGCGAGAAGAACGCATCCTGCGCCAGGGTCTGGCCGTCGCCGTTCGGCACCAGCGAGCGCGCGATGCCGAAATCCAGCAGCTTCAGGTGGCCGCTGTCGTCCACCAGCACGTTGCTGTCCTTGAGGTCGCGATGCACCACGAGGTTGCGATGCGCGTACTGCACGGCGTCGCACAGCTGCAGGAACAGCGCGATCCGTTCGCGCAGGCCGGCATTGCGCTGCGCGCACCACGCGCAGAGCGTGTCGCCGGGCACGTACTCCATCGCCAGCCACGGCGTGCCGTCGGGCAGTTCGCCGCCGTCGAGGATGGTGCAGATGTTGGGATGGCGCAGCTGCGCCAGCAGCGCGCGTTCGCGCGCGAAACGCTCGCGGCCGGCGTCGTCGCCGACGAAGCGCGGCATGAGCTTGATGGCGACGCGCTGCGCGAAGCCGCTGCATCGTTCGGCCAGGTAGACCACGCCCATGCCGCCGCGGCCGATGCGCTCGACCAGGCGGAACGCGCCGATGTCGCTGATCCCGTCCACCGGGTCGGGCAGTTCCTGCGGCCGCACGCTGCGCGCGGTGTGCGCGCCGTAGGCATCGTCGATGGCCAGCAGCCTGCGCAGCCGCGCCGCGATCGCCGGTTCCCGCTCGGCCAGTTCCGCAAGCGCGCGCGCCTGCGCGTCGGGCGTCAGTTCGCAGAGGTCTTCGAACAGCTGGCCTTCGTCGATGCAGCGTCCCTGCTCAGCCATCCGCGACGGGCTCCACCCCGAAGTGATCGATCAACCAGGCGCGTGCGTAGCGGTAGTGGCGGACCACCGTCGCCCGGGACAGGTCCATCGCCTCGGCGATCTGTTCGTTGGTCAGGCCGGCGAAGAATTTCAGCTCCACCACCTGCGCGGCGGCCTCGTGCTGCTTCGACAGTTCGGTCAGCGCCGCATCCACCGCGATCCAGTCCACGGTGTCGTTCAGCGGCGCGGCGGCTTCGTGCTCGATCCGCTCCAGCTTCTCGAACGGCAGGCCGCTGCCGCGCTTCTCGGCGCTGCGCCGGCGCAGGTAGTCGACCACGATGTTGCGCACGATCCGCGCCGCCAGCGCATAGAAATGCTCGCGGTTGTTGAAGCGCCCCGGGAAGTCGTGCATCAGCGAGATCCACGCGTCCTGGGCCAGGTCCGAAGCCTGCAGCGTCAGCCCGCTGCGGCCCTGCAGCTGGTGCGCGGCCAGCCGCTCCAGGCGCGGCCACAGTTCGGCGGCCAACGCCTCCATCGCCGGCTTGTCGGCGGCCTCGCGCCGGTTGATCAGCTCGGTCAGGTTGGCGGGCGATGCCACGGACATGAGGAAGGACTCTGGTCGCCGCGCCTGGTCCGCATCGGCGGAAGCGCGGCAATGGCGGGACGCCCCCGTTCCCTGGAGTGCGTTCACCCAGCCAGACCGGGTGCGTCGCGATCATAGCGCGCGTCCCGGCCGGGGTTTCCCGTGCTGGTCGGCAGGGGGCAGGGCGCCGCTCGAAATGCCGGGGGCGTCCGGGGTTGCCCGGGGTGTCGGCCCGACTCGATCTGGCGCCCTGTCCTGCGCGCCGCGTCCCGCATCCCCGACCCCGCGACGGCAGCGCCGGCATCCTGCGGCTGCCGGTGTCCTTGTAGCCGTGCGCAGGATGCGCAGCGCCGAGCGGCTGCGCGGATCGGGTCAGCCGCGTGCGCCCGCGTCGGCCCGCCGCCAGGCCGGGAAGGGGTCGGGATAGTGTTGCCAGGCCAGCGGACCGGCCGCCATCTCTTCGTCGTCGAGCAGGCAGGCATCCAGGCGGGCGCGCAGGGCGTCCTCGCCAAGATCGACGCCGATGATCGCCAGTTCCTGCCGCCGGTCGCCCCAGATCGGGGTCCAAAGCGCGCGCATCGCCGCGTGTTCGGCGGGGTTGCCCACCTCGGTCGCGTCCGGCATCGGCGCGGTCCACAGTCGCGAAAGCATGCCCAGCCAGCCCCGGTCGGTCAGCGGTGCCGGCGGATTCATCGGCCACGCGGGCCAGGGGGTGTTTTCTTCCTTTGCGTCCACCCGGTGGCGCGCCGCGAACCAGAAGCCCGCCGCCTTGTGCGCGACCGAACGTCCGACCGTGGACAGTTCCCCCACCCAGTCCATGCGCGAGGCGAGCCAGAAGAAGCCCTTGCTGCGGATCACGCCGTCCAGGCCGCCGTCTTCGATCAGGCGATGGAAGCGCTCGGGATGGAACGGCCGGCGCTGGCGATAGGCGAAGCTGGTGATGCCGTAGGTCTCGGTTTCCGGCGCGTGCTCGCCGCGCAGTTCCTTCATCCAGCCCGGCGACAGCTGCGCGCGGGTGAAATCGAAGCGGCCGGTGTCGAGCACGGTGTCCAGCGGCAGCACGCCGTGGTCCGCTTCGACGATGCGCGCATCGCGGTTGAGCCCGCGCACCACGGCGCGGGTGCGCGCCAGCGTGTCCGGCCCGGCGCGGTCGCCCTTGGTCAGCACGATGACATCGGCGAATTCCAGCTGCTCCAGCAGCAGGTCGACCAGCGCGCGATCGTCGTCCTCGCCGGCGGCCTCGCCGCGTTCGCGCAGCGAGTCCGACGAGTGGAAGTCGCGCAGGAAACTGTCGGCATCGACCACCGTGACCATGGTGTCCAGGCGCGCCACGTCCGACAGCGAGCGGCCGTCCTCGTCGCGGACCGCGAAGGTCGCCGCCACCGGCATCGGCTCGGAAATGCCGGTCGATTCGATCAGCAGGTAGTCGAACCGTCCTTCGTCCGCGAGTCGTTGCACTTCACGGCGCAGGTCGTCGCGCAGCGTGCAGCAGATGCAGCCGTTGCTGAATTCGACCAGCTGTTCCTCGGTACGCGACAGGGCCGCGCCGCCGTCGCGCAGCAGCGCGCCATCGATGTTGATCTCGCTCATGTCGTTGACGATCACCGCGACCCGGCGGCCTTCGCGATTGCGCAGGACGTGGTTGAGCAGGGTGGTCTTGCCCGCGCCGAGGAAGCCGGACAAGACGGTGACGGGCAGGCGGGGATCGGCGGCCCGTGGAGCGGGCGGGGTGGTCTGGACTGGCATCGTCTGGGATTTCCGAATAAATTACGTTATAACATAACAATTGATCGCGACCGTGTCAGGGGCATGGCTGCGACCGAATCGACATGTGCGGCCCCGGGATGGCGCCGCTCCAGACCCCGTTCCATCGCGACGCCCGGAGCGGCGTGGCGGCGGCGCATGCCCGCACGTGCGAGGCGAGGTTCCGATGACACCCAGCGTTTCCCTCCGTTCCCTGTCTGCCTGCCTGGCCTTGCTGCCCGTCGCTGCGATGGCGGCTTCGGCCGCCGCACCAGCGCAGGACGCCACCGCCCCGTCCGAGGCGGACCGGCTCGACACGGTGGTGGTGATCGGCGACCGCCGCGCGCTGGCGAGCACGCAGGGCCTGTCCGGCTCGCTGGATGCGATCACCCGCAGCGAACTGGTCAACGAGCACGTCGACGACACCAGCGAGCTGTTCAACAAGATCCCCGGCCTGTACGTGTCCCGCTTCAACCAGGGCGTGATCAATTCCGAGCTGGCGATCCGCGGTTTCGCCGGCGATGGCGAGACGCCGCACGCGGCGCTGCTGATCGACGGCATTCCCTCGAACCTGCACAACGGCTTCGGCGAGATGGACGGGCTGTTCCCGATCGGCATCGAATCGATCCGCGTGTTCAAGGGCACCAGCGATCCGACCGTGGGCCTGTTCAACATCGCCGGCAATTACCGCATCGACACCCGCGCCGAGACCGGCGTGCGCGAACTAGAGCTGAGCATCGGCAGCTTCGACACCCGCGAACTGCAGGGCTATGTCGGCATCGGCGAAGGTGCGTTCACGCAGGCCTACAGCCTCGGATACCGCGAAAGCGGCGGCTATCGCGACCATACCGACCTGCGCAAGCGCGCCGTGACCGGGCGCTGGGCCTACGCCTACGACGGAGGCAGCGTCGCGCTGGTCGCGCGCGCTTCGGACTACGCCGGCGATGCGCCGGGCTACCTCACCCGCGACGAGGCGCGCCGCACACCGCGATCGTCGGCGGCCTACGCGAACCAGGACGGCGGCGAGAAGACCACCCGCCACCTGAGCCTGCATGTCGACCAGCGCTTTGGCGCGGCGGTGTCGCTCTCGGCCAAGGCCTGGTGGCAGGATTTCGAGCGCGAGCGCTGGGTGCGCTTCTCGCAGGCGTCGGCGCTGCAGAACCGCTACGACGACCAGCGCCAGCGCGGCGCGATGGCGTCGCTGGCCTGGGACATCGCGCCGCGATGGCGCCTGGATGCGGGCGTCGACGCGCTGTTCCAGGATGTCGTCGAACAGCGTTTCGGCACCTTCGGCCAGGTGCGTCGGCGCGATCCGGCAGCGGTGCTGCGCGATCGCGCCTACCGTTTCGACACGGTCGGCGCGTACGCCCGCATCGGCATGCGCGACGGCGAACGCTTCGGCTGGAATCTCGCGCTGCGCGCGGATCGCATCGGCGGCGACTACGCGCAGTTCAGCGCCAGTGGCGTGCGTTCGAACCGAGA
This sequence comes from Lysobacteraceae bacterium 2PB, assembly GCA_005502915.1. Taxonomy (GTDB): domain Bacteria; phylum Pseudomonadota; class Gammaproteobacteria; order Xanthomonadales; family Xanthomonadaceae; genus Lysobacter_I. The sequence goes on from SCMT01000006.1 coordinate 137,064, forward strand.
CATCTATCGCTTCGGCACGATCCTGCAGCCGAAGCTCAACGCCTTCGTCGGCCTGGGCGAGCAGTGGCAGCTGTTCGCCAATGCCGGGCGCACGTTCCAGCATCCGTTCGGCGCCGAGGCCTACACCTCGGGCGATCGCGACGCGCGCGAGGTGTCGATCAACGATGGCTGGGAGCTGGGTGCGCGCTGGCGTCCCTCGGATCGACTGGAGTTCCGCCTCTCGTACTGGGAGCAGCGGGCGAAGGACGAGTTCGTGGTCGTGGACGGCACCGCGCGCAACGTCGGCCGCACTTCGCGCGAGGGCGTCGACCTGGCGTTCAACGCGTGGCTGTCCGAACGCTGGTCGCTGTGGGGCAACTACACCACCGTCGACGCGCGGCTGGTGCGTCCTGCGGACAACCGCCTCGCCTACGTCGGCAACCGCCTGCGCAGCGTGCCGCGCAGTACCGGGTCGCTGGGCCTGCGCGTGGACGCCACCGACGCGATCAGCGCGCGCGTGCATCTGGACCACCAGGGCGATTACCCGGTCAACGAGGCCAACCTCGGCGGTCGCTACGGCGGCTTCACCCTGGTGCACGCGAACCTCGACTGGCGCGTCGGACCGGTCACCCTGGGCCTGCAGGCGACCAACCTGTTCGATCGTCGCTACGAATACGTGTTCGACCAGAGCGAGAACGGCAGCGGCACGATCCATTCCCCGGGCGACGGTCGCGCATTCGGCGTGTCCGCCCGTTACGCGTGGTGAGCGCCATGACGCACGTCGCAACTGAACGTCTGGTGGACATCGACGGCCTGCGCTTCGGCTACGGCGCAGCGCCCGTGCTCGACGGCATCTCGCTGCACGTCGCGCCGGGCGAGGTGTTCGCGATCCTCGGCGGCAACGGCGCGGGCAAGTCGACGCTGCTGCAGCTGATGCTCGGCCTGCTGCGTCCGCAGTCGGGTCGCGTGTCGGTGCTGGGGCACGATCCGGCGCGCGACCCGGAACCGGTGCGCCGCGGCCTGGCCTACGTGCCGGAAAGCGCGGCGGTGTATCCGCACCTCACCGGTATCGAGAACCTGCGCTATTTCCTCGATCTGGCGGGCCTGCGCCGGGACGACGAGGCGATCGGCACGGCGCTGGCGCGCGCGGGCCTGCAGGCCTCGGCCTGGCACCGGCGCGCGGGCGGGTATTCCAAGGGCATGCGCCAGAAGCTGGTGCTCGCACTCGCAGAACTGCGCGACGTGCGCCTGGTGCTGATGGACGAGCCCGGATCCGGGCTGGACCCGGACGCGGACGCGCAGCTGGCGACGCGGATCGCGGCGATGCGCGCGGATGGTCGCGGCGTGGTGCTGGTCAGCCACGATCCGCAGGCGGTGGCCGCGCTTGCGGACCGCTTCGTGTTCCTCGCCGGCGGGCGGGTGGTGCGCAGCGGCGCAGGCACGGACTCTGCCTTGCAGGATGCGGCGAGCCTGCGTGCGTTGTATCTCCCGGCGGGGGGCGCGACATGAGCGCGCTGCGCCAGGCGCGGGTGGTCGCGGTCGGCGAATGGCGGCGCATGTGGCGCGATCGTTCGGCGCTGTTCGCCATCGTCGCGCTGTTGCTGTTCTGCGCGGTCGCGTGGCTGGCAAGCGCGCAGCGCGCGGCGCAGCTGCGCGGCGAACAGGCGCGCCTGACCGCGCTCGCGGATGCGCAGTGGCAGGCGCAGCCCGACCGGCACCCGCACCGGGTCGTGCATTTCGGCGATTTCGTGTTCAAGCCGCCCTCGTGGCTGGCCGCGATCGACTGGGGCGTGGAATCCCATGCCGGGCGTTCGCTGTTTCTCGAAGGGCATCGCCAGAACACCGCGAACTTCAGTGAAGCCGGGCAGGGCGATGGCCTGCTGCGCTTCGGGCAGCCCTCGCCGGCCAGCGTGATCCTGCAGCTGGCGCCGCTGGTGCTGATCTTCATCGGCTTCGGCGCGGTCGCCGGTGAGCGCGCGTCCGGCACACTGCGCGCCGCCTTGCTCGCGGGCGCGAACGGTCGCGCCTGGCTGCTGGGCAAGAGTCTCGCGCTGTGGCCGGTGGCGCTGGCCGCCCTGCTGCCGATCGCCGCGACACTGCCGTTCGCAGGGCTGCACGCGGCCGATGCCTGGCAGCGCGCCGGCTGGCTGCTGCTGGCCTACGCCGCCTACCTGGTGCTGTGGTGCATCGTGGTCACCCTGGTCTCGGCGCTGGCGCGCAGCGCGCATGCCGCGTTGCTGGCCCTGCTGTGCGTCTGGGTGCTGTGGTGCGTGGCCCTGCCGCGCGCGGCGCCCGCGCTGGCTGCGTTCGTGCACCCGGCGCCGGAGCGCGTGGTCAGCGAGATCCGGGTCGAGGATGCGCTCAAGGCCGTGGGCGACAGCCACAATCCGGACGATCCCTACTTCGCCGCGTTCCGCGCCCGCACCCTGGCCCGCCACGGTGTCGACACCGTGGAGGCGCTGCCGGTGAACTACGGCGGCCTGGTGATGCTGGAGGGCGAGCGCCTGACCAGCGAGGCGCATGCGGCGGAAACCCGCCGCGTCGACGCCCTGCATGCCGCGCAGAACCGCTTGGTCGACGCCTTCGCCTGGATCGCGCCCCCGGTGGCCGCCGCCGTCGCCTCGCGTTCGCTGGCCGCGACCGACGCCGACCATCATCGCCATTTCGTCGCTGCCGGCGAGGCCCGGCGCTATGCGCTGGTGCAGGCGCTCAACCAGCTGCATGCCGAGAAGATCGCCTATCGCAACGATCGCGCGCAGCGGCTGCACGCCGATCACTGGGATGCGATCCCGCGCACGCCGTACCGGCCGCCGTCTCTGCCCTTTGCCTGGCCGCGCGCGCAGCCTGCGCTGCTGGCATTGCTCGCATGGCTGGCGATCCTCGCCGTCGGGCTGCACCTGTGCGGTCGCTGGCTGGAGCGGCGCGCATGAGTCGGCTCGTACACGAGATCCGCCTGCTGCTGCGCTCGCGCCTGGCCCTGGCCGCGCTGTGCGCGCTGTCGCTCGCCACGCTGCTGGCCCTGGTGCTCGGCCACACCGCCATCGCCGAGCGCCATGCCGCGATCGCGCGCGCGCTCGACGCCCAGTCGGCGCAGCATGCGGCCTACCTGCGCCGGCATGCGACCGCGCTGCCGGACGCGGGCCAGATCGCGTACGACACCTTCCACGTGGTGCCTGACCCGCCGGGGCCGCTGGCCTGGCTGTCGCTGGGCGATCGCCAGGTCCGCCCTGCGGTGACCCGCGTGCGCATGCTCGGCCTGGAGGCGCAGCTCCACGAAGGCGAGACCCGCAATCCCGAGCAGCTCGTCGCGGGTGCGTTCGACTTCGGCTTCGTTGTGGTGTTCCTGCTGCCGCTGCTGTGCATCGCGCTGTGCCACGACCTGGCCAGCCAGGACCGCGAACACGGCCGCGCGGGTCTGCTCGGCTCGCTGGTCGTGCGCGCGCGGGCGTTCTGGCTGTGGCGCGTGTTCGCGCGCTGGTGCCTGGCGTGCGCGGCGATCCTGTTGCCGCTGCTGTGCGTAGTCCTGGCCGTCGGTGCCTGGCATGCGGCGCTGCTGTGGGTCGCGCTGGCGGTGCTGGCCTATGCGGCGGTATGGGTCGCGCTGTGCGCATGGGTGGCGCTGCGCTGGCGCGCGCGCAGTTCGGCCGCGCAGGCCACGACCCTGCTCGCACTGTGGGCGGTGCTGGTGCTGGTGCTGCCGGCGTTCGCCGGTGCCGGCATCGCGCTGCTCACGCCGGCGCCGGCACGCGGCGAGATCGCCCTGGCGCACCGCCAGGCGGTCAACGATGCCTGGGACCTGCCCAAGCAGGCGACGTTCGATGCCTTCTTCCGCTGGCATCCCGAATGGCGCGTCACGCCGCCGGTGACCGGTCGTTTCCACTGGAAGTGGTACTACGCCTTCCACCATGTCGCCGATCGGAAGGTTGCGCCGATGGTGCAGGCCGCCGACGAGGCGGTGCTGCGTCGCCAGCGCATGGCCGACCGCGTGGCTGTGCTTGTGCCGCCGATGGCCCTGCAGCGCCTGTTCGACGGCCTGGCCGACAACGGCGCGGACCGGCTGTTCGCGCACCAGAACGCGGTCCGCGACTTCCACGATGTGTTGCGTGCCCGGTTCTATCCCTTCGTGTTCGAGGCAAGGCCCATGTCCGCGGCCGACCTGGCGACGTTGCCGCGACCCAGGCCGGCGGCTTCGATGCCGCGACCGGTGCCGATCGCCTGGGCCGGGCTGCTGCTTGCGCTGCTGCTCCTGCTGCCCTCGCTCGCGCGGGAAGCGGGCCGGTCGCGCGATCCCGCCGCCGGGGGATGAGCGCGAACGCGCGGACCGAGGTTCGCCGGATGCGCGCGGCGCGGAGACGTCACGCCTTCGACAGGTGCGCCAGCGCGGCGGTCGCGGTTTCGCGGTCGTTGTCGTCGAAGGGCAGGACACGCACGGTGCGCGCTTCGTCCGGATCGAGGCAGCGCACGTTGACGCTGAAGCCGTCGGGATGGCTGCGCGGGACGTAGAAGGACTTCACGCCGCAGTGTCGGCAGAAGAGATGCCGCGCGGTGCCGGTGTTGAAGCGGTATTCGGCCAGCGCGTCCTCGCCGCGGACCAGGCGGAAGCGCGAGGCGGGCACGATCAGGTGCAGGAAGCCGGTCATCCGGCACATCGAGCAATTGCAGTCGAGCGCGTCGAGGGCGGCCGGCGCGTCGACCTCGAAACGCACACGGCGGCAATGACAGCCGCCGTGGTGGGTGATGCGCGACGCGGGCGCGTCCGTCATCGGGACTCAGTCCTTGCCTTTGCCCTTGCCGTGTCCCTGTCCCTTGCCGCCGCCATGGCCGGGACCGTGGTCGCTGCCCTTGCCCTTGCCTTTGCCGGAATGTCCCGGCCCGTGGCCGTGGTCGGGACCGCCGGAGTGATGCTTCGGGCCCTTGCCGCGTCCCGGGAAGTCGCGTTCGAGCTGGGTGTCGAGGATGATCGGCCGTCCCCAGCGGTCGTAGCTGGGCACCATGCCGCGCTTGAGGCGGTGGAATTCCGGCGAGCCGGGCTTGATGCCCATGCGCTTGGCGATCGCGCCCCAGCCCTGGCCGTGGTCGCGCTCCCAGATGTCGACAACGTAACGGCATGGCCGGCCGACCAGCTTGGCCAGCGCGCAGGCGAAGTAGACGTCGCCCGGGGCCCAGCGGCGGCGCGTGAGCAGGTCGACCACCAGTTCGCGCGGCGCGCTGTGGTGGCGGACCAGTTCATCGATGAAGGGGTCGCGGTAGCGGCTGCCGTAGCGATTCATGTCGCCCAGCCAGGTGTCCACCCAGACGTCGCCGCTGCGGGGGTTCCAGCCGATGCTGAAATCCTGGGCGTGGGCGGTGCCGGCGGCGAGGCCGAGCGCGAGCAGCGAGGCGGCGATGAGGCGGCGCATGGCGGTGGACTCCGGAGGGACGGGATGGGCATCTTCCGGCGCATGCCTGCCGGCGTCCAGTCACGGTGTCGCAGTTTGCGGACGGGCATGTCGCAGGGCGGAAAGACGAACGCCGCGCGGGGCGCGGCGTTCGGGAAGGCGCTGGTCGGATCAGTGGCGATCGCGCCAGTAGCGGCGGTCGTCGCGCCAGTCATCGCGGCGGTCGTAGCGCGGATCGTAGTACTCGACCCGGCAGCGGCCCCGGCTGTCGCAGATCTGGCGGCTGTAGCGATGATCGCGTTTGCGGTGGTAGCCGTAGGCGTTGCCGTACGGCGGACGACTGCCGTAATAGCCACGCGGCACCTGGCGGTAGTAGACCGGGCGACCACGGCGGTCGCGTTCGACGATCAGGCGGTCGTTGTAGCCGTAGCCGCCATGGCGGTAGTACGGATGCCCCGAGCGGAACACGATGTCCGGCAGGTCGACGATGACGCGGACCAGATCGTCGCGGGCTTCGGCCGGGGCAGGCATCAGGGCGCCTGCGCCGAGGGCGGCGGCGAGGGCGGCAGGGGCAATCCAGCGGGCGAGGATCGTCATTTCGGTTCTCCGGCGTGTCGCGGGACGGTGCGACGTGGGGCAGACGATGCGGCCGCGCGCGTGAACCGTTTTTTAATTCTTCCCGGGATGGCGATCCGCGGGCATTTTCGTTCAGCTTGCCCGCTCGGCCGGCCTGCTCAGCCCGCCGCGAGGGCGCGGATCGCTGCGGGGAGTTCGGCGGGACCGTCGACGGTGCGGATGCGGTCGGGCGCGATCGGCGGCGCGGTCTCGTTCTCGTGCGCCCAGGTCACGTGGTAGGGCATGTGCACGCCGCAGCCGCCCAGCGCGACCACCGGCACGATGTCCGAGCGCAGCGAATTGCCAACCATCGCGAACTGGTCGGGCGCGATGTCGAATTCGCGCATCAGCCGCGCATACGTGGCCTCGTCCTTCTCGCTGACGATCTCGATGCGTCGGAACAGGTCGGACAGGCCGGAGTCGCGCACCTTGGCTTCCTGGTGGAACAGGTCGCCCTTGGTGATCAGCACCACCGGCCAGTCGCGCGCGATGTCCTCGACCGCCTCGCGGATGCCCGGCAGCAGTTCCACCGGATGCTGCAGCACCGACTTGCCGATCTCGACGATGCGGTGGATGTCGGCGGCGCCGATCCGCGCGTCCGTAATGTCGATCGCGGCCTCGATCATCGACAACGTCATGCCCTTGGCGCCGTAGCCGAACAGCGCGATGTTGCGCTTCTCGACCGCGTACAAGCGGTCGTGCGCGTCGTCGAGGTCGACGTAGGTGCCGACGATGCGTTCGAATTCGACCTGCGCGTCGCGGAAATAATCCTCGCTGCGCCAGAGCGTGTCGTCGGCGTCGAAGCCGACCATCCTGAAATCGCGTGCCATGCGGGCAGTATGCCGGATCGCTCCGGCCTCACGCAGGTTTCGCGGGCCGGGCGGGCGTTGCGACCGGTGCGTTCTGCGACGCCTTCGGCGGAATGGCGGGCAGCATGTTCCGGTCAGAGGCTGGCGGCCCGGCATCCGGACGGGCGACCGCATCGGCGGGACGCTGCGGCGGCGGCGAGAGCGCGGCCTTGTACGCGTGGTACAGCGCCTGCACCTTCTCCAGGTAGGCCCTGGTTTCGGCGTACGGCGGCACGCCGTCGTAGCGCGACACCACGCCGGGTCCGGCGTTGTACGCGGCGATGGCCAGCGTGGTGTCGCCCTTGAAGCGCTTGAGCAGCGCGGTGAAGTACCTCGCACCGGCGTCGATCGATTCGGCCGGCGCGAACGGATCGACGACGCCGAGTTCCTTCGCGGTGTCGGGCATCAGCTGCATCACGCCCTGCGCGCCCTTGGGCGAGACCGCCTTCTCGTCGAACAGGCTTTCGGCATGCGCGATCGCGCGCAGCCAGGCGTCCTCGACCTTGTGCTTCTTCGCGGCGGCCTTGAACAGCCGCGCATGGCGGTCGAGCTGCGGCTTGCCGACCCGGCCCAGCCCCTCGTGCGCGGGTTCGCCCGGCGGCGTGGCCACGGTGAAGCGCAGGAACACCCGCGAGCCGGGCAGGTTGCGCGTGCCGTAGACCAGCTTGCCGTCCTGCTCGCGTTCGTAGAGCGTGCCGCTGAACACGCCCATCTCGCCCCACAGGTTCGGCGTCTGCACGGCGTTGTCGTCGATCTGCTTCGCCTCGCACTTCGAGCCGGGCTCCGGGGCCGTCGACAGGCTGACCGTGTTGTTGCGCACGCAGCGGTAGACCGTGTGCGCCTCGGCGGGCGCGCAGGCGAGCGCCGCGCAGAGCGCGAGGGTCGAGGCGATGGCGGCGGCGGTCGGGCGGGACATGGCCGGGGGATTCTATCGGGCCCCCGCCGGATCGCCGCATGCCGGTCGGCATGCGGATGGGTAAGATCGCGAGCGACGGAAACCCGGGGGACGAGGATGATCGATATGGCGGCTATATGGCGCAGGATCGGCCTGTGGCGGATCCGCGGGCAGCACATCGACCGCGCGGCGGTGCTGGCGCACATCGAGGAGGGCGCGCGGCTGGATGCGCGCTACGCGCTGATGGTCACGCTGGCGTGCGGCATCGCCCTGCTGGGCCTGTTGCAGAATTCGGTCGCGGTGATCATCGGCGCGATGCTGATCTCGCCGCTGATGGGGCCGATCATCGCGCTGGGCATGTCGCTGGCCACGTTCGATTTCATCAGCATGCGGCGCGCGCTGAAGACGCTGGCGACCGGCGTCGCGCTGGCTCTGGCGATCGCGATCGGCATCGTGCTGGTGTCGCCGCTGCAGGAAGCGACGCCGGAGATCCTCGGCCGCACCGAGCCGACCCTGTTCGACCTGCTGGTCGCGGTGCTGTCCGGCATCGCCGGGGCCTACGCGACGATCACCCGCAAGGGCGAGACCATCGTCGGCGTTGCGATCGCGACGGCGCTGATGCCGCCGCTGGCGGTGGTCGGTTTCGGCATCGCGACCGGCAACGGCGGCATCGCCGGGGGCGCGGCCTTCCTGTTCATGACCAACCTGCTGGCGATCGCGTTCTCGGCGACGATCGTGGCGCGCTGGTATCGGTTCGGCACGGCCGACTCGCCGAAGCAGTCGGCCTGGCAGGCCGGCCTGATCGTCGCCGGTTTCGTGCTGCTGTCGATCCCGCTGGGCCTCGCGCTGCGCGACATCGCCGCGCGCGGCGTCGCCGAGCGCACCATCCGCACCGCGCTGGACGATGCGGCGGCGGAAGCGGGCGGCCGGGTCAGCGCGCTGCGGATCGATCGCGATGGCGAGGTCTACGCGGTCGACGCGGTCCTGCTGGCGGCGAGCCATCGTCCGGGCATGGCGAAGCGGATCGAAGCGCAGGTCGAAGCGGCGCTGGGCCGGCCACTGCGGCTGCAGCTGCGCGAGGTGCTGACCACCGACGAGGGCGCCGTGGCCGCGCAGGCCGATTCGCTGGCGCGCCTGCGCGAAAGCGTGGCCGCGCTGCAGAACGATGCGCAGCGGCGCTCCGCGGCGCGCGATGCCATGGATACGGTGCGCGCGAAGGCCATCGCGCATCTCGGAGTGTTCGACACGAGCGACGGCGGCCGTGTCGTGCGCTGGCGGCTGCATCCGCGCGCGGGCCTGGACCTGGGGGCGTCGCGCGCGCTGGAGTCGGCGATGCGCGGCGAAGCCGGCGACATCGCCATCGAGGTGATCCCTGCGCTGCAGGCGTTGCCGGCCGTCTCCCTGGCTGCGGACGAGATCGACGAGCGGGGCGCGCTCGTCGCGGACGCGCCGGCCATTGCGGTGCTGGAGTCGAGCGCCTGGGCGCTCTCCCGCTGGAACGTCACGGACGTGCGGATCGGCGCCGGAGACCGTGCGCGCGCCGACGCGGTCGCGGCCTGGCTGGGCGCACGCGGCATCCGTGCCGAGGCGTCGGTGGTGGCCGGCGCCGGCGATGCGGTGAGCATCGGCCTGCCCTGAGCGCGTTGCCTTGCGGTCAGCGCGCGCCGGCGATCAGGCGCGCGATGCGCCAGGCCAGCGGGCGGAACAGGTAGGCCGCGACGATGGCGGCGGGCAACGCGATCGCCCAGGCCTTCAGCCAGCGCAGCGCGAATGCTGCATCGATGCCGGTATTGACCGCGGTCACCACCGCCGCGACGAAGGCGGACATGCAGGTGGCGAGCATGGCCGGGAGCAGGCGTTGCGCGCGCGCCAGCGCGTCCCCGTCGGTGCGGCCGTTCGCGATGCTTCCGTCCGTGCCGCGCGCGTTCAACGCGCAGGCGCCGGATCGCGCGGCCAGGCGTGCGCGCTGCCGCGCAGGCGCATGCGGTTGCGGTCGTGCTCGTCGTGTTCCTTGCCGTAGCGGCTGGTCACGATGGACTCCAGCGCTTCGACCACGCCGGTGTCGCGACGGAACAGCATCATGCCTTCCTCGCGCAGCGCCAGGTCCTTCGGCCGGCCTTCGCCGCGCGCCGTCTCCAGCCCGCCGGTGGTCAGCTCCGACACCAGGCCCCACAGCGGCGCCGGATCACCCGAGGTGTCGAGCGTGTGCGTCCATTCCACGCGCGCCAGGGCCGGGTCGTCCTTGTCGACGGTGAAGGTGAATTCGCGCCGTGCCGGCAGCTTGCGGCCGAGCAGCGGCGATTCGATCGGCTCGGCGTCGCGGTAGCGCTTGCCGGCTTCGTATTCGTCGCCTGAGAACTGGGTGATGCCCTTCACGCCGCCGGTGGTCATGGCCTCGACCATCTCGTCGGTGAAGAATTTCGCCATCATCGCTTCCATGTTGCGCCGGGCGATGGCCAGGATCATCTCGCGCTCGGCGGGCGCCATGTCCGGATCGATGCGCGCGCTGATCTCCTCCAGGCTGGTGCCGCCGAGGGGCAGCATCACTTGGCGGATCTTCGCGGCGGTCTCGTCGAGGTTGCGCAGCTTGCGGTAGCGGCCGTCGGGACCGAGTTCGATCTGCACCACGAAGCCTTCGAACTGGTCGAGCAGCGGCGCCACCGCATCGGTCGTCGCGCGGTCGCCCTCGACGGTCTCGATCCGGCTGTCGCGGGTGGTCCAGTGCTGCAGGATGCCGTCGGGCCCTGCCTGGACGATGCGCACTTCGCTGACGTCGCTGCTGCGCGACACGCGGATGCCGCCGTCGTCGAGTTCGCGCTCCAGCGATTCCGATTCGTAGGTCAGGGTCTGCCCGGCCTGCCAGGTCACCGGCCAGCGGATGCGCTCCTGCGCGATGGCCGGCAGCGTGGCGAGCAGCAGTGCGGCGAGCAGGGGCGTGTGCAGTCGCCGGCGGGTGCGCGTGGAGGACATGGGGGTCATGGCGGTTCCTTGTTGGTCTGCCCGGAGGCGGGCTTCAGGCATCGCGCGAGATCAGCTCGCGCATCCGTTGCAGCTTGGGGGTCACGATCGGCACGGTGAGCATGGTGCTGGCCAGCGCCATCAGCAGCAGCGCGGTGAAGGTGGCGCTGGTGATGATGCCCTTGTCCAGCAGCACCGTGGCGAAGATGATCTCGATCAGCGCCTTGGTCTGCAGCAGCCAGCCGATCACCGAGGCTTCGCCCCGTTTCCAGCCCAGCAGGCGGCCGGCCAGGTGCACGCCCGCCTGCTTGCCGGCGATCTGCATCGCGAGCAGGAAGCCGGCGGCCAGGAACACGACGGCGCCGCCCACTTCCCAGCTGGTGCGCAGGCCGGTGCTCAGGAAGAACACCGGCATCATCACCAGCAGCACGTTGTGGCGCAGGCTGTCGAGCTTGTCGCGGTCGAACCAGTGGTGGTCCATCACCACGCCGGCGAGGAACGCGCCGACCATGTAGTGCAGGCCGCACCAGTCCGCGCCGAAGGACACCACCGCCAGCCAGATCAGCGCGATGTACCAGCGGTCGCGTTCCGGCAGGCGGGTCATGAAGCGGCGGAACAGGAAGCAGGCCGGCACGAACGCGGCGATGAAGATCGCCTGGCGTTCGAGGCGCGCCCAGTCCATCACCACCACCGCCAGCACCGCCCAGATCGCGATGTCGTCCAGGCTGGCGTAGCGCAGGATGCGCTGCCCCAGCGGCGTGCGCAGGATGTCCATCTTCTCCATCAGCAGCACGAGGATCGGCAGCGCGGTCACCGCCGCGGCCATGCCGATGCCGAGCACGAACTGCCAGGACTGCGCTTTCTCGCCGATCCAGCCGGGGAACTGGATCAAGGCCAGCGCGGCGAGGCTGCCGAACACCAGCGGCATGCCCAGGGCCATGCCCGCGGTGACCGCGCTCTCGCGGCGCTGCTTCCAGGCCTCGCCGAGGTCCAGCTCGATGCCGGCCAGCCACACGAACAGCATCACCGCCCACCAGGCCAGGCCGTTGAGCGACTGGATCACGTCCTTGGTGAAGACGAACTGGTAGTAGTCGGGGAAGATCGCGCCCAGCACGCCCGGGCCGAGCAGGATGCCGGTGACGATCTGCACCACCACCAGCGGCGCGAGGTATTCGGTGCGGCCCAGGCGCCAGATCAGGTAGGGCACGGAGAAGATGATCGCCATCGCGATCAGGTACAGCTCGGTGGTGGGGATGGCGTTCGGCATCGGGACGGGCGGGCGGAGGCGGCCGCACAGGATAGCCGTCGCCAATGCGGCGCGGCATCGTTCGTCCGGCCCCGTCACCGGCCGTTGCCGGGCCCGGCCGAGGCTGAATCCGCTCCGCCCGGCGGTCGCCGGCCCATCGGCCTGCCCGTGCGCCCGTGCTACCCTCTCGGCGTTGACCCGCCGGATGAGGCGTAACCCATTGATTCGTAGTGCCATGCCCCGTCTCGTGACGACCGTGCTGGCGTCGACGCTGGCGGCTTCGCTCGCCGGCTGCGCGACCCAGACGCCCCCGCCCAAGCCTGCCGCCGCGGTGGCCCCGCCCGAACCGGCCCCGGTCGTGGTGGCGCCCCTGCTGCCCAAGGTCCCGCAGCCGCCGGAGCGCCCGGTGGCGCCGCCAGAGGTCACCGACCCGGCCATCCCGCGCGAGCAGCGCATCGCCGCCTTCGTCGACTACACCGCGCGCACCTACGACGTCGAGCCACAGCGGATCCGCGACGTGCTGGCCCAGGCCGAGTACAAGCAGAGCATCATCGACGCCATCACCCGCCCGGCCGAGGCGGTGAAACCCTGGCGCGACTACCGCCTCATCTTCATGACCCCGGCCCGCATCAACGGCGGCCGCGACTTCTACCTGGCCAACCGCGAGGCCCTCGACCGGGTGTCCGCCGACACCGGCGTGCCGGCCGAGTACATCGTCGCGATCATCGGCGTCGAGACCAGCTACGGCCGGATCACCGGCAACTTCCGCGTGATCGACGCGCTGTACACGCTGGCCTTCGATCATCCCAGGCGCGCGCCCTTCTTCGCCGGCGAGCTGGCGCAGCTGTTCGCGCTGGTCAAGGCCGAGCCGCAGCTGGACATCGTCGGCCTGAAGGGCAGCTACGCCGGTGCGATGGGCATGGGCCAGTTCATGCCGTCGAGCTATCGCCTGTGGGCCAAGGACGGCGACGCCGACGGCCGCCGCGACCTGCTGACCCACAAGCCGGACGTGTTCGCCTCGATCGCCAACTATTTCGTCATCCACGGCTGGCAGCGCGGCGGCCCGGTGGTGGCCCGCGCCGATCTCGATCCGTCGAAGGCCGAGTTCGTGCCGGAGACCGTCGATCCGGTGCATCCGCTGGCTGCGCTGGCCGAACGCGGTTATCGCCCGCGCAGCGGCGAACCGGTCGCCGATGGCGCCACGGTGGTGAATTTCGACGGCGAGGCCGGCCGCGAATACTGGCTGGGCTACCGCAACTTCTACGTCATCACCCGCTACAACCGTTCGCCGATGTACGCCCTGGCGGTGCACCAGCTCGCCCAGGCGATCCGTGCCAGCGTCGATGGTGCTGCCGCTCCATCGTCCGGCAAGGACGCCGGAACAGCCCAGGGCGCAGCGCCATGAGTGCCGCGCGCCTCCTGACGGCCGCCGGGCTGATGCTGGCCCTTGCCGCCTGCAGCTCCGCGCCGAAGAAGTCCCCACCGCCCCCGGCCGAGCCGTCGCCGAAGCCGCACGCTTCCACGCCCGAGCGTCCAGCGCACGGCCCCAAGCGCTCGCCCTACGCCCCGGCCCAGGAAGACCCGTCCAAGCGCGGCGATTACGTCGCCGGCGGCCTGTACGCGCCGCACATCAAGGACAGCGTTCCCGACTACGTGCCGGACGTCGACGCCATCCCCGAGCCCGAGGTGAAGCACGAGCCGCCTTCACGCTACGGCAATCGCACCTACTCGGTGCTCGGCAAGACCTACCGCGTGCGCGACTCGGCGCATGGCTACGTCGAGGAAGGCCGCGCCTCGTACTACGGCAACAAGTTCCACGGCCGTCGCACCTCCAACCAGGAGGTCTACGACATGTACGCATTCACCGCCGCGCACAAGACCCTGCCGCTGCCCAGCTACGTGCGGGTGACCAACCTCGACAACGGCAAGTCGGTGGTGGTGCGCGTGAACGACCGCGGCCCGTTCCATTCCGGGCGCGTGATCGACCTGAGCTACGCAGCCGCCGTGAAGCTGGGTTTCGTGAAGCAGGGCACCGCGCGGGTGGAAGTGCGCGCGCTGATGCCCGACGGCAGCGACGGGCGCGAACTGGCCGGCCGCGACGCCGGAAAGGATCGCGACGAAGCCAAGGCGTCGCCGCCGGCCGTGCCGGACACCTCGGTACGTGCCGAGGAATTCGAGCGCTGGATGCAGGAGAAGGGCATCCGCTTCGCATCCGGCAGCTCCGCCCCGGGAGCATCGGCCCCGGGGGCGCCTGCGGATGCGGAGACGCGCGTCGCCGTCGCGTCGCGCCCGGTCGGTGGCGGCCCGCTCGCCAAGGCCGAACCGGTGGTCGTCGCATCGGCTGCACCCGTAGCCGCACCCGCGGCCTCTGCTGCTGCGCCGGTCGTCGGCGCCGACGGCGTGCTGCTGCAGCTGGCCTCGTTCTCGGCGCGCGACAACGCCGAGCGCGCGCACGGACGGCTGCGCGACGCCGGCGTCGAGTCGCTGCGCATCGACCAGGGCCAAGCCAACGGCCAGCCGGTCTGGCGCCTGCGCGTCGGCCCCGTGCCGAAGGCGCGCGTCGCGGAACTGTCCGCGCGCGCGGCCGATCTCGGTTTCGATGCCGTGCACGTGGTGCCGGCGGATACGACGCACGATTGATGCCGGCTGGCGGCATCGCGCTGATTTTCACCGTGCGATCCGACAGAATGCTCGTCCGACCTTGATGATCGAACGGCCCCGCGCCGTTCCGCTGGAGTAACGAATCGATGAAACACCCGCTTGCGATGCGCAGACAGGCGAAATTCCTGATCGCCGGGCTCTGCGCCACGCTGCTCGTCGGCACCGTCCTGGCCCAGACCGCGCCGGCCCCGCAGGCCGCGTCTCCGAAACCCGCCGTCGCGCCGCCGCCGCTGGCCGCCCCGCCGGCACCGAAGCCGGTCAGCGCCAAGGCCTGGCTGCTGATGGACGACGCCACCGGCAAGATCCTCGCTGGCGAGAACATCGACGCGCGCCTCGAACCGGCGAGCATCACCAAGGTCATGACCTCCTATGTGCTCGGCGCCGAACTGGCCGCCGGCCGGATCAAGGCCAGCGACAGCGTCACCATGACCGAGAACGCCTGGCGCACCGGCGGCGCCGGCACGGACGGCAGCTACAGCGGTTTCGAGGTCAACAAGTCCGCGCCGCTGACCGAAATGGTCAAGGGCATGGCCGTCCAGTCCGGCAACGACGCCGCGATCGCCCTTGCCGAGCACACCGCCGGCAGCGAGGCCGCCTTCGCCGATCTCATGAACCAGTACGCCGCGCGCATCGGCCTGAAGAACACCCGCTTCGCCAACGCCACCGGCCTGTCTGCGCCGAACCACTACTCCACCGCGCGCGATCTCGCGCTGCTCGGCCGCGCGCTGATCCGCGACTACCCGGAAGAGTACGCCTACAACAAGATCCGCGAATTCACCGTCGGCCCGATCACCCAGCTCAACCGAAACCGCCTGCTGTGGCGCGACGAGACCGTCGACGGCATCAAGACCGGCCACCACTCCGGCGCTGGCTATTGCCTCTTGTCCTCGGCCAAGCGCGGCGACCAGCGCCTGATCGCCGTGGTCATGGGCGCGGCCAGCGAGGAAGAGCGCGCGGTCGATTCGCTGGCGCTGCTCAACTGGGGCTTCCGCTTCCACGAAACCCACCGCCTCTACCAGGCCGACACCGCCATCGCCACGCACAAGGTGTGGAAGGGCAAGACCGACGAAGTGAAGCTCGGCGTCGCCGTGCCCCTGCTGGTCAGCACCCCGCGCGGCCGCTACGGCGACCTCAAGCCGCAGATGGACGTGCCCAAGGTGCTGGAAGCGCCGATCAAGGCCGGCAGCGTGATCGGCACCGTGCGCGTGATGCTCGACGGCCAGGTCGTGGTGCAGGCGCCGCTGGTCGCGGTCGAAGGCGTGCCCGAGGCTGGTTTCTTCAAGCGCCTGTGGCACGAATTCCTGATGTGGTGGGATTCGGTCTGAGCGCGATCCGCGACCGGCGCGATGCATCAACGGGGAGACGACCATGGACCACGGTGAATTCCTCGCGCTGATCGTCACGCCGGACACGCCGGAGCAGACACAGTCCGCGCGCGTCGCCGCTTTCACCCGCGACGCCGACACCGCGATGCTCCGGGACGCGCTGGGCCGCGCCGGCCTGCATCCGTTCTATCGCGACCTGCTGGCCCAGGCCTTGCACCAGCGCGTGCTCGAAGAGATCGAGCACGAACGCGAGCAGCAGCGCGAACGCCTCCGCCTGCTGCAGGAAGGCGACGCGGCACGCCAGGAAAAAGACCGGGAACCGCCGCGTCGCAGGCGGATGCGCTGAAGAACGCTGCCGGTGGCATGGATTGACTGCTGACACCGCCTGGCGCTATCGGGCGTAAGCTGCGGCCATCCCCGTCACGGAGCGCCGACATGGCCCATCGCAGCCGCCTCGCCGGTTTCATCATCGACTGCCAGACCGACGACCTCGACGCCGCCGCACGCTTCTGGAGCGATGCCCTTGGCCTGCCCATCGGCGAACTGTCGCCGGAGGAATCCGCGACCTACGCCAAGCTCGACGACGCCCCCGGCGGCCTGCACGTCGAAGTGCAGGCGGTCTCGCATCCGTCGCGGGTGCACCTGGACATCGAGACCGACGACATCGAGGCCGAGGTGCGTCGCCTCGAAGCCCTTGGCGCGAAGCGCGTCCGCGCTGTGCACACCTGGGTGGTGATGGAAGCGCCCACCGGCCAGCGCTTCTGCGTGGTGCGCATGAAGCACCCGGAGCGCGGCGCCACGCCGAACGCGTGGTGAGAACGGGTCAGCCGTCGGTACGTCGCCGCAGCCACGCGCGGCGGACGAAGAACGCGGTGGTCATCATGGCCAGGAACACGCCGTAGCCCAGCGACGTCGCGAGCACCTGCGGCCACATGCGGCCATAGGAGCGGTCGGCGATGTCCTGCGACCAGTGGATGCACCACACGAAGGCGGCGGTCGACAGGGCCAGCGCGGCGATGTCGAACAGCACGCGCGCGGCGTGGCGCGGCTGGCGCGGGTAGACCCAATACAGCACGCCGAGGATCAGGAACCAGGGCAGGAACAGGATCAGGGCGAGGTTGAGTTCGGCGAAGGCGTTCATGGCGCCGCCTCCGCCTCGGCGAGCCGCGCCAACGCGGCGCGGACGGCCTCGCTGGATGCAAAGCCCCAGGCGTACTCATGTCCTGTTGAATCGCGCAGCGCGAAGACCGCATCGTTGCGTGAGGTCACGGCGAACTCCGCGTCGCCTGGATACTTCCTCAGCATCGCGATCGCCTTCCCCGCATCCTTCGGCGATTCGAACCCGGCGCTCTGCAGCAGCACGGCATCGCCGTCGACCAGCTTGAAGTAAAACTTTCCGTCACGCTCCCGGTATTGCTTGAATGCCGGGAGGGTTGCGGATTTTTCCCTGGTGCTGTCGGCCTCGGCCGGCATCTTCGACAGGTTGCGCAGGCCCACGGCTTCGCGCAGCTGGCGCATGAACGGCGTGCCGAGGCGTTCGCGTGCGGTGCGGGCGCCGTCGAGCAGCTGCTGTTCGATCAGCGCCGGCTTCGCCATCAGCGTCTCGTAACGATCGCGCAGCGGCGCGATCTCGGCGTCGACGCGTTCGAACAGGCGCTGCTTGGCATCGCCCCAGCCGATGCCGTCGGCGAAGGCCGCGCGCATGGCCTCGGTCTCCTCGGCGCTGGCGAAGGCCTGGTAGAGCTGGAACAGTGCCGAGCCCTCGGTGTCCTTGGCTTCGCCGGGCATGCGCGAGTCGGTGACGATCGAGAAGATCAGCTTCTTCAGCTGATCGCGCGGCGCGAACAGCGGAATGGTGTTGTCGTAGCTCTTCGACATCTTGCGACCGTCGAGGCCGGGCAGGGTGGCGACGTGTTCCTCGATCATCGCTTCGGGCAGCACGAAGTGATCGCCATAGAGATGGTTGAAGCGCTGCGCGAAGTCGCGCGCCATCTCGATGTGCTGGATCTGGTCGCGGCCCACCGGCACCTTGTGCGCGTTGAAGATCATGATGTCCGCCGCCATCAGCACCGGGTACATGAACAGGCCGGCGGTGATGCCGTGGTCTTCCTGGTCTTCCAGGCCCTCGGCGCGATTGCGGTCCACGGCGGCCTTGTAGGCGTGGGCGCGGTTGAGCAGGCCCTTGCTGGCGACGCAGGTGAGGAACCAGGTCAGCTCCGGGATCTCGTGGATGTCGCTCTGGCGGTAGAACCACACCCGGTCGTTGTCCGGCTGCAGGCCGCAGGCCAGCCAGCTCGCGGCGATCTCCAGGGTCGAGCGCTGCACCTTGGCCGGGTCCTGCACCTTGATCAGCGCGTGGAGGTCGGCGAGGAAGTAGAAGTTCTGCGAGCCGGGCGTGCGGCTGGCGGCCACGGCCGGGCGGATCGCGCCGACGTAGTTGCCCAGGTGCGGGGTGCCGGAGGTGGTGATGCCGGTGAGGATGCGGGTGACGGTCATGGGCCAGCGCAGGGGGAAGCGGGAGCAGGCCGGGCAGTTTACCCGTGGCTGAACATCGCCGCCTGCGGTCCGCTGCCCGGTCAAACCCCATCCATGCACGCGGGCGTTGAATGACGGTGTCCATCCCGGACACCCACCCACCGCCGGAGTCCTCCCATGCTGCGCGCCACTGCCGTCCTGCTCACCGCGCTCCTCGCCACCACCGCCTGCGGCCCCTCGCACGCGCAGTCGCTGGTGGACATCGACCTCATCGACCGCGATACCGGGCAGTGGCTGCCCGAATACCGCCACCGCAGCCAGACCTGGGTGCCCGGCGTCCCCGGCCACCGCTACAGCGTGCGCCTGACCAACACCACCGGCGAGCGCGTGCTGGTGGTCCTGTCGGTCGACGGCGTGAACGCGATCAGCGGCGAAACCGCCGGCACCGGCCAGGCCGGCTACGTGCTCGGGCCGTGGCAGAGCACCGAGATCGCCGGCTGGCGCAAGTCGCTGCAGGACGTGGCCCAGTTCTACTTCACCGACCTGCCCGACAGCTATGCCGCCCGGACCGGGCGTCCGGACAATGTCGGCGTGATCGGCGTGGCCGTGTTCCGCGAGCGCAGCTATCCGCGCCCGTACTACGAACCCGCCCCGATCGCCCGCGAACAGGACGGCTACGATCGCAGCCGTCGCGACCAGGCCGCCCGCGCCGAGAAGGCCGCCCCCGCCGCCCCCGCCGCCCCGGCGGCACGCGGCGCCCGTGAAGCCTCCTCGGCCGATGCCTACGGCGGCGTCGGCCAGAGCATCGGCACCGGCCATGGCGCCCGCGAATGGTCGCCGGTGAACCGCACCGAGTTCGTCCGCGCCAGCCGCACGCCGGCCCAGGTCTTCCAGCTGCGCTACGACGACGTGCCGAACCTCGTGGCCATGGGCGTGATGCCGCGCCCGTACGAGTGGGACCGCCGCCACCGCAGGCCGTCCGGCCCGCAGGCCTTCCCGGGCGGCTTCGCCGCCGATCCCCCGGGCCGCTGGTGATCTGCATCACGATCCGCCTCCGCAAACGACGACGCCGCTGCCTGAGGCAGCGGCGTCATGGTGTCTGAACGGGGGCGCGATCAGTCGTTGCGGAAGAACGGCTCGACCGTGCCCTTGATCTTCATCGTCATCGGCTGGCCGCGGCGGTCCAGCGCCTTGCCGGCGATCACCCGCACCCAGCCTTCGCTGACGCAGTATTCCTCGACGTTCGTGCGCTCGACGCCGTTGAAGCGGATGCCGATGCCGCGTTCCAGCAGGTCGGCGTCGTAGTACGGGCTGCGCGGGTCGTTGCAGAGGCGGTCGGGCAGGGTGTCGGTCATCGGAGTGCGGCCTGGGTTGCTGGATGGAATGCGAGGGGCGGCATTATCGCCCCGCCGGGGCCGGGTGTGCACCGGTGCCGGGCCGCCCCTCAGCCGGGGCTGTCGAGCCGTTCGCCGCGCCCCAGCGGATCGGGCAGGGCCTCCCCGTCACCGACGAAGCCCAGCGCCACCGAGTTCAGGCAGTAGCGCAGCCCGGTCGGCTTCGGGCCGTCCGGAAAGACGTGGCCCAGGTGCGATTCGCAGCGCGCGCAGACGATTTCGATCCGCACCATGCCGTGGCTGTCGTCGCGCAGGTTGCGCACGTGCTCGGGCGCGTACGGCGCGAAGAAGCTCGGCCAGCCGGTGCCGGAATCGAACTTGGCCGAGGACCGGAACAGTGGCAGCCCGCAGAAGCGGCAGACATAGGCGCCGTGGCGCTTGTTGTCGAGGAACACGCCGCAGAACGGCGCCTCGGTGCCGTGCGAGAGCAGCACCCGGCGCTCCTCGGGCGACAGGGTCGCGGCCAGCGCGGTGCGCTGGGCATCGGTGGGCGGGCTGAGGTCGAACGTGGTCACGGGGATCTCCGGTCAGTCTGCGTGGATGTCAATCGGAGGCGGCATCGGCATCGACCGTTGCGCTGCCGGGCGCATCGGCACAATGCCGCTCGGCCGCATGCCTCTCAGCAGCATGCCCGCTCCATTGCCGGCGGGCGTTGGCGATGATCGCACGCATCCGCGCCCGGTCCCCGGTGCGCGACACCGCGATCGCACCCAGTTCGAGCGCCCGTGTGCGCATGGCCTCGTCGATGTCGTAGTGCGCGCCGCTGCGCTTGTCCTGGAATTTGCGGCGCGGGATGCCCAGCCGCGCGGCGAAGGCATGCAGTTCCTCCAGCTCGTCGGCCATCAGGTGCGCCCAGCGCCGGCCGCGCCACGGGAAGACCGCGTTGTCGACATAGACCGCCATGGCCCAGTGAAGCACGCAGCATCCGGGGGCGGCAATCCGGATGAGCGGGTCCGGTCGCACCGCGCGTCGCGCAATGGAACGCTGGCGCACCATGGATGCGTCGATTGCGGGCTTTGAAAGCGGGTGCGCGGGCCTCATCATCCCTGCATGAACTCCCAGACCACCGCGCCCGAAACGCCGGCGCCCACCGTCGTGCCTTCCGCCGTGCGCGCGACCTCGCGTACCGAATGGCAGGTCCTGCGCGAACTCGCGCCGTACCTGCGTCCCTTCCTGGCCCGCATCCTGTTCGCGCTGGGCCTGGTCGTGATCGGCAAGCTCGCCAACCTCGCGGTGCCGCTGACCCTGAAGGAACTGGTCGATGCGCTGGACCTGCGCGGCCAGCCGACGGCGCTGGTGCTGCCGGTCGGCCTGCTCATCGCCTACGGCGCCTCGCGCATCGCCACCACGCTGTTCGCCGAACTGCGCCAGGTGGTGTTCGCGCGGGTCATGGCCCGGGTCTCGCGCCGGGTCACGCTGCAGGTGTTCCGCCACCTGCACGCGCTGTCGCTGCGCTTCCACCTCGCGCGCCGCACCGGCGGCGTCGCCCGCGACGTCGAGCGCGGTGGCGAGGCGATTTCCGACCTGCTCGACTGGGTGATCTACACCATCCTGCCGACCCTGTTCGAAGTCGCGCTGGCCACCATCGTCCTGGTCTGGATGTACGACTGGACCTTCGCGCTGATCGTGCTGCTGACCCTGGCGGCGTACATCGCCTACACCTTCGTCGTCACCGAATGGCGCACGCGCTACTACCGCGCCTCGGTCGAGGCCGACACCCGCGCCAACGAACGCGCGGTGGACTCGCTGCTGAACTACGAAACCGTGAAGTATTTCGGCAACGAGGAGCACGAGGCGCGGCGCTACGACGAAACGCTCGTGCGCCTGGAGGAAGCGCAGGTGATGTCGCGCAAGACTCTCGGCGTGCTCAACCTCGGCCAGGCCGCGATCGTCGCCCTCGGCGTGAGCGCGATGATGTGGCGCGCCGCCGACGGCGTGGTCGAGGGACGCATGAGCATCGGCGACCTCGTCCTGGTCAATACCCTGCTGCTGCAGCTCTCCGCTCCACTGAACCTGCTGGGCATGATGTATCGCGAGATCAAGCAGGCCTTCACCAACCTCGAACGCCTGTTCGGCCTGCTCGACGAGCGCATGGACGTGCAGGATCGCAGCGACGCCGTGCCGCTGCGCGCGGACTGCCCGAGCCTGCGTTTCGAAGACGTACGCTTCGGCTACGATCCGCGCCGGGAGATCCTGCGCGGCATCAGCTTCGAGGTATCGCGCGGCGGCACCGTCGCCGTGGTCGGCCATTCCGGTTCCGGCAAGTCCACGCTGGCGCGGCTGCTCTATCGCTTCTACGACGTCGACGCCGGTCGCATCGCGATCGAGGATGCCGACGGCGCGGTGCGCGACATCCGCGACGTCACCCAGGCGTCGCTGCGCCAGGCCATCGCGATCGTGCCGCAGGACACCGTGCTGTTCAACGACACGATCCACTACAACATCCTCTATGGCCGTCCCGACGCCAGCCGCGAAGAGGTCGAGGCCGCCGCGAAGGCCGCGCACATCCACGACCGTATCCTCGCCTTCCCCGACGGCTACGACACCGAGGTCGGCGAACGCGGCCTCAAGCTGTCCGGCGGCGAGAAGCAGCGCGTCGCCATCGCCCGCGCGCTGCTCAAGAACCCCGCCATCCTGATCTTCGACGAAGCCACCTCCGCGCTGGACTCGAAGTCCGAACAGGCGATCCAGGCCGAGCTGGATCGCATCGCCGAAGGCCGCACCACGATCGTCATTGCCCACCGCCTGTCCACGGTGATGAACGCCGACGAGATCCTGGTCATGGACCAGGGCCGCATCGTCGAACGTGGTCGCCACGGCGAACTGCTCGCCCACGGCGGACACTATGCGCAGATGTGGGCGCTGCAGCAGCAGGATTCGACCGAAGGCGCATGAGAGCCTTCCCCGGGGACGGGGAAGGCTTGGTGGTGACACTCGTCGCTGAGAGTGAATGCGGGGATGCCATCCATGGCGGCACATCTTGGGCTTCGGGTCGCCCGGCCCGCACATCCCTGTGCGGGCGTTCGGGATCGCTGCGCGGTAGTGCCGCTCGTTTCGTGGGCTTGTGCGCTGCCATCCATGGCGGCACGTCGTGGGCTTCGGGCCGCCCGGCCCGCACATCCTTGTGCGGGCGTTCGCGCCCGCGCGTGCCAGTGGCACGCAAGCGCGGGCACTCACCCCTTGATGCACACGACCTGTCGAAGGGTGTGCACCACTTCGACCAGGTCGCGCTGCGCTGCCATCACCGCGTCGATGTCCTTGTACGCGGCGGGCGACTCGTCGATCACGCCCTGGTCCTTGCGGCACTCGACGTGGGCGGTGGCTTCGCGGTGCTGCTTGAGGGTGATGCGCTGCTTCGCGGCACTGCGGCTCATCGCGCGTCCTGCGCCATGGCTGCAGCTGCAGAAGCTGTCCGGGTTGCCCTTGCCGCGAACGATGTAGCTCTTCGCGCCCATGCTGCCCGGGATGATGCCCAGCTCACCCGCGCGGGCGCTGACCGCGCCCTTGCGGGTGACCAGCAGCGACTCGCCGAAGTGCTCTTCGCGCTGGACATAGTTGTGGTGGCAGTTGACCGCCATTTTCTCCAGCTGGAACCTGGGAAGCTGCCGGCGCATTTCGTGTAACACCCGCGCCATCATCGCCTCCCGGTTGGCCCGGGCGTAATCCTGCGCCCACGACACCGCTTCCACGTAATCGTCGAAAAGCGGTTCCCCCTCCATGAAGAAGGCCAGATCCCTGTCGGGAACATGGAAGCCGAGCGTGCGGGTCATCAGCTTCTCGCGGGCACGTTCGATGAAGTACGTGCCGATGAGGTTGCCGGTGCCGCGCGACCCGGAATGCAGCATCACCCAGACGGCGTCCGATTCGTCGAGACAGATCTCGATGAAGTGGTTGCCGCCGCCGAGGGTGCCGAGCTGCCGGTCGACCTTGTCGATCCGGACCTGGCGGTGCTTGCGTTTGATCGCTTCCAGCCGCGCGAAGAGTCCGGATTGGGAGAGTTGCGTTTCGATGCTGTCGGGGAGTCGTCGGTGTTCGCCGCCGGCGCCGTTGCCCACCGGCACGCTGCGTTCGATCGACGAACGCAGGTGCGCCAGGGACTCGGGCAGATCCTTCGCCCGCAGCGTGGTCCGGACGGCGGCCATGCCGCAGCCGATGTCCACCCCGACCGCCGCCGGGATGATGGCGCCGCGGGTCGGGATGACCGAACCCACGGTGGCGCCCTTGCCCAGGTGCACGTCCGGCATCACCGCCACCCACGGACCCACGAAGGGGATCATCGCGATGTTCTGCAGCTGCCGGTGCGCCTCGGGTTCGAGCGGCACGCCGTCGACCCAGCCCTTGATCGGGGTGGGCGTGCTTTCGGCGTGCAGGAATTGGAAGGATGAAGTGTTCATGTCGAATGGTCCTGACGGCAGGCGAAACGTCCGCTTCAATGTTCGCGCGGCGTGTCGTTCTGCAGTCGATGGTGGCGGAGTTCCTTCGCATCCAGCTGTCGTTTGCGGACAGCGTACAGATCGGGTGCGCCGAACAGCCAGAGGTTGCTTTCGATGCCCTTGCGGGCGGTGTGGGTGGGGCATTGGTTCAGCGGGATCCTGCGGAGGGCATCGATCGGCATCGGTCCGTTCGGATCGATGTCCCGGATGTCGGCGACCTCGACGCGGTACCACAGGCCGCCGATGCGATGCAGTTGCCACTGCGCGTCGATGTGCCGCAGATCCTCGCGATGGAGGCCGTCGCGAAGCGCAGCCTCGCGTTGCCGTCGTTTCCGTGACGCCTGCCGCGCGGCCTTGCGGCCCTCATTGGTGCGCAACAGTCCATTGTCGGGATCGACGAAGAATCGCGGACCCCATTCGGACACGATCGATTCAAGGCCACCCCAGCGTCGCCGGCTCAGCAGCATGCCATCCCTGCGGATGACCTTCACCGCAACGAAATCCTCCAGATGCTGGTGGATATGCTGCTGCACGGTGTTGCGGCGATCGATGCCGGCGCAGATCTCGGAGTACACCTTGTCCCACGGGCGTCCCACCTGCGAGGCGAGATAGCGTTCCAGCGGACGCAGGTTCTCGTTCAACCATTTGCGACTGCGATGTCGGCGTTTCAGGCCTTCCTGCTTCGGTGAGTCGTCGAGGTCGACCGGCAGCGGCATTTCACTCCGATAACCGCCACCGCGTCGCGGACGCTCCACGATCACCTTGTACATGTCCTTGCGCATGATGTGTGCTCGTTCGGCGTGCGGCCGGTTCCCTCCGGCCGCACGGGTTACTGCTTCAGGGTCACCAGCTGCTTCAGCACGCCATCCAAGCCGCCGAACACGGTGAGCTTGTCGATCTTCTCGGTCACCTTCTCCAGCGCCTCCAGCTCCTTGAGGCGCATCAGGGTCGGGTTGTCCTCGATCAGCTTCGCGGTGTTGAGCAGCGAACGCGTCGCGTTCGACTCCTCGCGACGACGGATCACGTTGGCCTGGGCCGCCTTCTCCGCCTGCACGACGCTGTTGAGGATCTCGCGCATCTCGCCGGGCAGGATCACGTCCTTCACGCCGACGCTCAGCACCTCGACACCGAAGGCATCGACCTTGCCGCGCACGTGCTCGAAGATGTCACCATCGAGCGAGGCCTTGTCGCCGAGCAGCTCGTCCAGGGTCTTGGCCGAGACCGCCTTGCGCAGACCGTACTGCAGCTCGCGGTAGACCTGGTCGGCGAACTTCGCCACCCGGGTGCGCGAGGCCACGGCATCGACGACGCGGATGCTGGCCGCGAGGTTCACGCGCAGCGAGACCTTGTCGCGCGTCAACAGCTCCTGGCCGGCCACGTCGACCGCCTGGACGCGCAGGTCGACGGTCTCGATCACCACGTTCTTCTGGAGGTTCCAGAAGGCGTAGCTGCCCGGCGGCAACATGCGCTCGAAGCGGCCCTCGATGAACAGCAGGGCGACGAACTCGGTCGGTACGTCGGCGACGCCGGCCACGCGGGCCAGTACGCCGAGCTGGCGCAGGCGCCGTGCGACATCCGGTCGCACGTCCAGGCCGTCCTGCAGCGCGATGCGCTCGATTTCGACCTGCACGGGCGCGCGCCAGTACAGCTTGCGCGTGCCGGGCAGGAGCACGTCCTCGAGCTTGCCGTTCTTCGACACCAGCCCGACCTCGTCGGTGCCGATGTCGCCGAGCACGAAGTGCGCGCCGAGCGTGTCGCCGAGCGAGGCGACCAGGGTGTCGACGTCGGTGCCGGTGTATTCCGGCTTCGCGACGTTGTGCACCTTGATCTCCATGCGGCCCAGCGGGTCGGAGAAACGGTAGACACCGGGGACGAGCACCTGCTCGAACCTACGATTACGAAACACCAGGCCGCGCTCGCCGTCGCCGATCACGACCCTCTTCTTCCAGAACATCGGAATTCTCCAGTTGGTATGTGTATGTATGGATGTGGCTCTGGTGGTGCGATCCGTGGGCAGAGCGAGGGATCGTGTCTCGCGTGGAAGGGAGGGGATCGCCCCGGCGGCGATGTCGCGGAGCCTGCGTGCGCCGATCGCGGAGGTTTGCGTCGTCGGCATTGCGGACGAGGAGCCGCGCAATGCGTTTCGACGGAACCCGCTCGATCGGAGGACGCGAGCCCGGCGGCGTCGCCGTTGCGGTGCGTCGATCGCGTGCACTGTTCCGCCTGCGATGGACGTGCCGCGCGGGGCGGTGTCCCTGGGCTTTCGCCCGGTGTGTCATGACGTGACAGGTCATGGTTCTTGGAGCGGGAATCGAACCCGCGACACTCGGAGTCTCATTCCGATGCTCTAACCGACTGAGCTATCCAGTGGTCGGTGTACCGGGATCGAACCGGCGACCTGCGGGCATACGCCCGCCGCTCTCACCGCTGAGCTAACACCGCTTCGCGAAACACCGTCTTGCGCCTCCGGCATACGCCACGGCAGGGCCGCGCGCACCGGGTGGTCTAGAGCGTGTGATGCACTTTTTCGTGTGCCGCGAAGGCCGTCCGGGGGTGCGGCCCGTAGCTTGCCTTGGCTACCAGCCAAGGCTGCGCCACGGAACCTTGTCTCGACGGCACAGGCTGCGCAACGCGGCATACGAAAAAGTGCATCACACGCTCTGCTAAACCACGCCGCTGGAGACGTTCGAGCGATGCTTCGCATTGCCGACGCTCGCGCATCGGCAATTCGTGCGATCGATGCGTGCGCATCGATCATGTCGGGGTTCCGCTTCGAACGCCGCCCGCGTCGAAGCACCACAACGCACGCGAATGCGTCTGGCAGCGTGCCCTCGGCCACGGCGTGGGGATTGGCGCCGGGTGCTTCAGGGCGAAGCGGAAAGTGAAGGGAAACCACGCAGGAATGCCTGCATGGGCGCGAACGCGCGTGGTGTGGACAGCGGGTCGACCAGCGGTTCGGTCGCTGGAAACGAAACGCCCCCGGAGGGCATCCGAGGGCGTTCGCGTTCCTCGGAGATCGGGGCGACCGATCTCCCGGAAGGGTGATCAGTCCGCTGTGAAGCCGATGTCAAATCGTGCCGCGCCATACCCGGCAAGGCACAGACCGTGTTCGCGGCGATCGCGCGACATCGGCTTGTTTTGCTGGTGGTTGGCGGGCTTCATTCGGCGGGCTGTCGTCGTGATGTGGAGGGAATTCATCGCATTCGTGCTGCGATGGGCGCGCACATTACACCCGTCTCTTTTCGAATGCAAACACTTTTTTTACATCCGGCGACGAATGGTCTGGCCGATCGTGATGTGTCTTCGACAGGCGCAAAGCAACGAAGCGGCCGGAGCCGCTTCGTCGGGTGATGCGATGGAAGCGCGGGATGCGATCAGGGCAGCAGCACGCGATCGATCACATGGATCACGCCGTTCTTCTGCTTCACGTCGGCAATGCTGACCTTCGCGGTGTTGCCCTTGGCGTCGGTGATGGTCACGCCGCCGTCGGCGGTGCGCGCGACCAGCGCGTCGCCCTGCACGGTGGTCAGCGTCGCGCTGCCCTTGCCGGCCTTGATCTTCGCGAGCAGCGACTTCGCATCGACGTTGCCCGGCACGACGTGATAGGTCAGCACGCCGGTCAGCGCGGCCTTGTTTTCGGGCTTGAGCAGCGTGTCGACGGTGCCGGCGGGCAGCGCGGCGAACGCGGCGTTGGTCGGCGCGAACACGGTGAACGGGCCGGGGCCCTTCAGCGTATCGACGAGGCCGGCGGCCTTGACCGCGGCGACGAGCGTGGTGTGATCCTTCGAGTTGACTGCGTTGTCGACGATGTCCTTGCTGGCGTACATCGGCGCGCCGCCGACCGTCGGGTTGGCGGATTTGCCGGCCTGCACGGTGAGGGTGGCGGCGGCGAGGGTGGCGAACAGCGTGGCGGACAGCAGTTTCGTGTTCATCGGGCGAACTCCGTTGTTTGGGGGTGTCCGGCGCGGAGGAAGTCCGCATGGCCGGTACGGAGTCGTCTACGCGCACCCGTCCGGGACGGATGCACGGGGATGCAGGAAAGTGCTGGAAATCAGCGATTTCGTGAAAGCGCGGCGCGTACGCGCGAAGGCGGTGCGTGGATGCACCCGGCTGCGCCCGGGTGCGGGATCAGTTCAGCAGCGGGGCCAGCGCGGTCCAGACGTGGTCGCGCAGCTTCGGCTGCGCGGCGGCGGTCGGGTGCAGGCGATCGGCCTGGTAGGCACGGTCGTCGAGCGCGATCGGTTCGAGCAGGAACGGCAGGAATGCGGTCCTGTGCTCGCGCGCGAGATTCGCGAACGCCTGCTCGAAGCTGCGCGTGTAGTCGGGACCGTAGTTCGGCGGCATGCGCATGCCGATCAGCAGCACGCGCGCGTTCGCGGCCTTCGAGGCGGTGATCATCTTCGCGAGGTTCGCGCGCGTCTGCGCGACGGGCAGGCCGCGCAGGCCGTCGTTGGCGCCGAGTTCGATCACCACGACGGCGGGCTTGTGTCGATTGAGTTCCGCCGCGATGCGCGCGGCGCCGCCGGCGGTGGTTTCGCCGCTGATGCTGGCGTTGACCACGCGCCAGCCGGGCTTGTCTTTCGCGATCCTCTGCGCGGTCAGCGCGACCCAGCCCTGCGAGGCCGACAGGCCGTACGCGGCCGACAGCGAGTCGCCCATCACCAGCACGGTGCGCTGCGCCTTCGGCGTCGGTGCGGGCGCGGAAGCGGGGGGCTTGCGCGCGGGCTGTGCCTGTGCGACCGCGTTCTGCACCAGCACGAGCGAGAGCACGGACAGCAGGAGGGCGCGCAGGGCGTGGCGTGGCAGGGACATGGGCGTGGTGTCGGTCAGGAGTCGAAGAAGTCGAATATCGAGCAGTCGATGTCCGGAAACTCCAGCCAGGACAGGTCGAGGTCGATATCGAACCATGACGAAGGGGAATCGTCGCTGAGCGATGCGAGCATCTCCGCCTTCATCGCGGTGTAGTCGCAGGCTTCGCCCAGCGATTCGTGGTAGAGGTCGAAATCGGCGTGGCTGTTGAAGAAGGCGTGCGACCAGCAGGCGAGGTCGATGTCGACCTTCTGCCGCTGGTTCGCCTCGCGGACCTGCTGGACGGTGTAGTACTTGCGTTTGCCGTAATGGCGGACGAGGTCGTTGCCGACGCGCTGCACGTGCCTGCGGCGGTCGTCCCGCGACAGGCGCGCCCAGGCGTCCGGGCAGGCGTGCGGCGCGACCCCGTCAGCCGCCATGCCGCGCCTTCAGCATCGCCCAGCACGCGCGCAGCGCCTGCGCCTCGCCGCCGGCGGGACGGCCGGGGCGGTCGCTGTCGTTCCAGCTGTAGACGTCGAGATGCGCCCACGGCAGGTCATTCGGCACGAAGCGGTCGAGGTAGAGCGCGGCGGTGATGCAGCCGGCCATCGGGGTGCTGCTGCCGTTGGCGATGTCGGCGATGCTGCTGCTGAGAAAGCGCAGGTAGGGACGATGCAGCGGCATGCGCCACAGCGGATCGTGCGTGCGCAGGCCGGCGTCGAGCCAGTCGCTGGCGACGCGGTCTTCGTTGGCGAACAGCACGGGCAGGTCGGGGCCGAGGGCGATGCGCGCGGCGCCGGTGAGCGTGGCGAAGTCGAGGACGAGCTGCGGTGTCTGCTCGGCGGCGTAGGCCAGCGCGTCGCACAGGATGATGCGGCCTTCGGCGTCGGTGTTGTCGATCTCGACGCTGATGCCCTTGCGCGTGGCGATGACTTCGCCGGGGCGATAGGCGTTCGGGCCCAGCGCGTTCTCCACCGCCGGCACGAGCAGGGTGATCCGCACCGGCAGCCTGCGCGTCATGATCAGTTCGGCCAGCGCGATCGCGTGCGCGGCGCCGCCCATGTCCTTCTTCATGTTGCGCATGCCGGCGGCGGCCTTCACGTCCAGGCCGCCGGTATCGAAGCACACGCCCTTGCCGACGATGGCGATGTGCGGGTGCGCCTGGTCGCCCCAGTGCAGCACGATCAGGCGCGGGTCGCGGTGCGAGGCGCGGCCGACGGCGTGGATCGCGGGGAAGTTGTGCAGCAGCAGGTCGTCGCCGACCAGCACGTCGATGTCGGCGCCGTGCGCCTGCGCGATCTCGCGGGTGATGGCTTCGAGGTCGGCCGGGCCCATGTCCTCGGTCGGCGTGTTCACCAGGTCGCGCACGCGGATGCAGGCGGCGAGCTGGGCGGCGATGTCGGCGTCGACCGCGCCCACCAGCCGGGCCGGTGCGCGGGTCGCGGCGCGGTAGCGGGTGAACTTGTAGCTGCCCAGGCCCCAGCCCAGCTGCATCGCGGCCTGCGCGTCGGCGTCGAGTGCGTCGGCCATGCGCCAGTCGCCGGCCGGCAGCGCGTAGGGCGCGTGCGCCCAGGCGAACGGGTCGCGCAGGTCGGCCACGCCCAGCACCGCGCCGGCCAGGCCGTCGCCGCCGGGCAGCAGGGCATGCGTGCCGGCGGCGGCGGTGAAGCCCTGCGCCTGCAGCCAGGCCTGCACGGCGGGCGTCTGCTGGTCGCGCCATGCGGCGTAGGTCGCGGCGGTGGCGGCGTGCAGCGGCAGGGCGTGGTCGGCGGTCTCGACGAGTCCGGGCAGCGAAGTCATGGGTGGTGTTCCTGGGTGTGCGTGGCTTGGCGCGTGCCGTCGACGGGCATGCGCTCGATGAGGTCGGCCAGCGCGGCGAGGTCGGGGACGATGAGGTCCGGCGCGATGTCGTCGTGCGGCCAATGGGGATGACGTTCGCGGGCGTCGTCGCGATGCACCCATGCGGTGCGCAGGCCGGCGCGGGCGGCGCCGAGCACGTCCATCTCGATGTGGTCGCCGACGTGCAGCACCTCCTCCGGTGCGCAGCCGAGGCGGTCGCAGGCGGCGAGGAAGATGCTGGCCTCGGGTTTCGCCGCGCCGTGTTCGCGCGCGCCGAGCTGGAAGGCGAAATGGTGGTCCAGGCCGATCGCGACCAGGTCAGCGTTGCCGTTGCTCAGCGCGGCCACCGGCAGCGATGCGCTGAGCCGGGCCAGCGCGTCGATCGCGTCGGGATAGCATTCGACGCGGTTGCGTTCTGCGAAGAACACCGCATAGGCCGTTTCGGCGAGCACGTGCGGGTCGGTTTCGCCGCTCGCCTCGAAGGCGGTGCGCAGCGTCAGCCGGCGCAGTTCGCTCATGTCGTGGGCGAGGTCGGTGCGCTCGGCGAAGATGCGGTCGCGCAGCGCGCGCATGACCGGGATCGGGAAGCGTTCGGCGGTGCGCGGACTGTGCGCGCGCAGCCAGTCGTCGAGGACGCGTTCGATGCGTGCGCCGATCGGCGCGAACGGCCAGAGGGTGTCGTCCAGGTCGAGGGTGATGGCGCGGATGCGGAAGTTCACCGCGCCAGTGTAGCGCGGGGCGCGGGGCGACACGGAGGCGCGGGCGGGCAGGGCGCTCATTCCATCAGCCGCGCCCAGGCCTCCATGCCGTGCAGGCGCTCCAGCGCCAGCTTCACGCAGGCCAGCAGCGGCACGGCCAGCAGCAGGCCGACCACGCCCCACAGCCAGCCGAAGGTCATCAGGCCGAGGATCAGCACCAGGGGCGAGATGGCCATGCGCCGGCCCAGCACGATCGGCGTGAGCAGCTGCCCCTCCAGCGTGTGCAGGAGCAGGTAGCCGCCGGCCGGCAGCAGCGCTTCCAGCGGCGAATCGAAATGCACGAAGCCCATCAGCAGGGTCATCGTCACGCCGATCAGCGGGCCGACGTAGGGCATGTAGTTCAGCAGCGCCGCCAGCGTGCCCCACATCAGCGCCTCGGGCAGCGTCAGGCCCAGCGCGGCCAGCATCCCGGCGAACGCCAGGCCCAGTCCGAAATTGATCACGGTGATGGTCAGCACGTAGCGCGAGACCTCGCGCTCGATCGACTGCAGCAGGTCGCGCGTGAAGCGCTGCTGCTGGCGGCCGGGCAGCAGGGCCAGCACCTTCCGCTGCAGGTCGTCGCCGTAGACCATGAAAAACAAGGTCAGCAGCACCACGGCCAGCACCGTGGCCGCCATGCGCGGCGTGGCGACCAGCGCGCGATACGGATCCTCCTCGGTGCGCACCACGCGGACCGGCGCGGCATCGCCGCCGCCGGCGACGCGGGCGATGTTCTCGGCGCCCTTGCGCGCCTCCTGCACGGGTTTGATCACCTCGCGCAGCTTCGGCGCGACCTGGCGCATCTCGCGCGGCAGCTGGCGCATCAGGTCGCCGGCCGGCGCGGCCAGCAGGCTGCCCATCAGCACCGCCGAGGCGATGCCCGCCGACAGCACCGCCAGCGCGCCGAGGAAACGCGGCACGCGCAGCTTCTGCAGCACGCGCAGGATGGGATTGCCGATCAGGGCGAAGAACATCGCCAGCAGGATCGGCAGCAGCAGGCTCTGCATCGCCCACAGCGCGAAGCCGACGGCCAGCGTCGCGAGCACGACCGCGGCAGTGGACGAACGCGGTCGCGGCGCCGGGGCGACGGCAGGGGACTCTTCCGGCAGGGAGGTGACCGATGGGATGTCGGGGTCGACGGGCGTCGGCTCGGGCGTGCTGCTCATGCGGGGGCGCTGGGGCCGAAGGGCGTGGACCGACAGCTTACGCCGACCGGCCCGCAGCCGGCCGGTCGATCAGTACATCGATCAGCGCATCGGCAGGTCGCCCTGGCGACCGTTGCGCCACACCCGCAGCCACAGCTCCGGCGGGCGTTCGCCGAAACTGGCGCGGAAGCCGCCCAGGTCGCCGAACTCGCCCATCGTGCCGGCCAGCACCACGTCGCCCTTGCGCAGGCCGTTGCGGGCCGCGCGGCTGTTGCGCTCCACCTCTTCGACCAGCACGCCGGACACGCCCTGGCGGCGCAGCGATTCGGGCAGCTCGGCGAACTTCGCGCCGGCCAGGCGCGGGTCGAGCTCGCCGCCTGCGGTCTCGCGCGGCTGCTCGCGCAGCGTCGCCGACAGCTGCAGCGGCTTGCCGTCGCGGCGCACGTCCAGCGTCACCTTCGAATTCACCGGCTGCAGGCCCTGGAAATTGCGCAGCGCGGCGCTGTTGTCCACGCGCTGGCCGTTGGCGGCCACCACCACGTCGCCCACGCGCAGCCCGGCGGCCGCAGCGGCCGAGCCCGGATAGACCCGGGTGATCGCCGCGCCGTAGGACTGGTCGAGGCCCAGGCCCTGGGCGATCTGCGGCGTCACGTCCTGGGTCTCGATGCCCAGAGAACCGCGGCGCACGGTGCCGCCCTCGTTGAGCTGGCGCATGATGCTGGCCGCCAGGTTCGCCGGGATCGCGAAACCCAGGCCGATGTTGCCCGCCGCGCTGCCGCGCGGATTGAAGCTGGCGGTGTTGATGCCGACCAGCTCGCCGCGCAGGTTGACCAGCGCGCCGCCGGAATTGCCCGGGTTGATCGAGGCGTCGGTCTGGATGAAGTTCTGGAAGCCCAGGCCCGGCAGGTTGCTGCGGCCCACCGCGGACACGATGCCCGAGGTCACGGTCTGGCCGACGCCGAACGGATTGCCCACCGCGACCACGAAATCGCCGACCTGCAGCTGGTCGGAATTGGCCAGCGCCAGCGCGGTCAGCTTGTCGGCCTTGATCCGCATCAGCGCCACGTCGGTGTCGGGATCGGAGCCGATGAACTCGGCGCGCAGCTCGCGGCCGTCGGACAGGGTCACCGACACGTCGTCCGCGCCTTCGATCACGTGGTGGTTGGTCAGCACCAGGCCGCGCGCAGCGTCGACGATCACGCCCGAGCCCAGCGACTCGTTGATCCGCTCCTGGGTCATCTCCGGGAACATGCGGCGGAAGAACGGATCGTTGCCGAACGGGCTGACCCGGACGCGCTGCTTGCTGTGCACGCTGACCACCGCCGGGGTCACCTTGCGCAGCATCGGCGCCAGCGAGGGCAGCGGCTGGCCGTCCACCGCCACCGGCAGCGCGGCCACGGTCGGTGCGACCACGGTGTTGGCCGGCGCGGCCAGCGCGGGGGTCTGGAAGCTCTCGCGGATCCAGGTCGCGGCGAAGCCGCCGAAGGCCGCGGCCGCGGTCAGGGCGAGCAGGAGGGAGGTCTTGGCGCGGCGTCTGGCGGGGCGGCGGTCGGTGGTCATCGTCGTGGGTCGCGTAACGGTCGCAGGGAAGGGGAGGGGATCGGGACGCCGTCCGTCGAAACCCGACGCGGCAGGAGCCCCAACATCGCGGCGGATGGGGCGCGAATCAAGAGTCAGACGACCGTTCGTCGGTTCCAAAGGTTCCTGTGGCCCGGCGCGGGTTGCGATGCCGTTCACATCTTGCTGGGCCGGCCGACGAGGCCATGCCCGCGTCCCGATCGCCCCCCTCTGTCGTGCAAATCCGGGCCCGTCAAGCCGTTGACTTGCCCCCGGCGGGGGCGTAGCTTGGCAACCCGCGCCGCCACTACATCTTGGGGTGGGAGTGGCAGGCGGCCCTACCAATGGTGTTCCACGGAATCGCTGTTCCACGGAAGTAATGAAGGGCAAGCGGGCGTCGCCAGGTCATCAGCGCAGGAGGCAGGCGAACTTTTCCGGATCGCGAATGGAGCGGTATCTCGCGTCAGATCCCGGAACCGCGTCACACGAAATTGCGCCGAAGAGGTAGAGCAGGGGCTCCGTCGTCGGCATCACCCAACAACGAAGACTGCGGCATGACCGCGGTCACAAACGACGAGGAAACGATTGGATGAGCACAGTGCGTCTTGAGGCCGTCGCCAAGGCAGCCGCCGCAGCCGAGATCCCGATGCAGCCGGCGTCCTGGGACATCTGGGACAAGAAGTACCGCCTCAAGACGAAGCAGGGCGAGGCGGTCGATGCCGACATCGACGGCACCTACCAGCGCGTCGCCCGGGCCCTGGCCGATGCCGAGCCCACCGCCGAGAAGCAGAAGTACTGGTACGACCGGTTCCTGTGGGCGCTGCGCCGCGGCGCGATCCCGGCCGGCCGCATCACCTCGAACGCCGGTGCCCTGGAGCACAAGCCGGCCACCTCGACCATCAACTGCACCGTGTCCGGCACCATCACCGACTCGATGGACGGCATCCTGGAGAAGGTCCACGAAGCGGGCCTGACCCTCAAGGCCGGCTGCGGCATCGGCTACGAATTCAGCACGCTGCGTCCGCGCGGTGCGTTCGTCGCCGGCGCCGGCGCCTACACCTCCGGCCCGATGTCCTTCATGGATATCTACGACAAGATGTGCTTCACCGTGTCCTCGGCCGGTGGCCGTCGCGGCGCGCAGATGGGCACGTTCGACGTCAGCCATCCCGACGTGAAGGACTTCATCCGCGCCAAGCGCGAGGATGGCCGCCTGCGCCAGTTCAACCTGTCGCTGCTGATCACCGACGGCTTCATGCAGGCCGTCGAGACCGACGCCGACTGGCCGCTGGTGTTCCCGATCAACGAGAAGGAAGTCGGCGATATCGACCTCGCCAGCGCCGAGCAGGTCGTCTGGCGCGACTGGCCGACCACCCGCAACTACATCACCCGCGACGACGGCATGGTGGCCTGCAAGATCTACGGCCACATCCGCGCCCGTCACCTGTGGGACATGATCATGGTCTCGACGTACGACTACGCCGAGCCGGGCTTCATCCTGATCGACAAGGTCAACGAGATGAACAACAACTGGTGGTGCGAGAACATCCGCGCCACCAATCCCTGCGGCGAGCAGCCCCTGCCGCCATACGGCGCCTGCCTGCTGGGCTCGGTCAACCTCACCAACTTCGTGCGCAACGCCTTCACCGACCAGGCCACCTTCGACTGGGAGGAATACAAGGAAGTCGTGCGCGTGTTCACCCGCATGCTCGACAACGTGGTCGAAGTGAACGGCCTGCCGCTGGAACAGCAGCGCGCCGAGATCATGCGCAAGCGCCGCCACGGCATGGGCTTCCTCGGCCTGGGCAGCACCATGACCATGCTGCGCATGAAGTACGGCAGCAAGGAATCGCTGGACTTCACCGACCGCATCGCCCGCGACATGGCCGTCGCCGGCTGGGAAATGGGCCTGTCGCTCGCCCAGGAGAAGGGCCCCGCCCCGATCATGGAAGAGCGCTTCGCCGTCACCGCCGAGATGCTGCGCAAGCGCCCGGAAATGGCGAAGGACGGCTGGAAGGTCGGCCAGGAGATCCCCGGCAAGGTGCTGCACGCCCGCTACAGCCGCTACATGCAGCGTATCGCATCGGTGGCCCCGGACCTGGTGGACCAGCTCGCCGAGACCGGCGCGCGCTTCACCCACCACAGCTCGATCGCGCCCACCGGCACCATCTCGCTGTCGCTGGCCAACAACGCCTCCAACGGCATCGAGCCCAGCTTCGCCCACCACTACAGCCGCAACGTCATCCGCGAAGGCAAGAAGTCGAAGGAAAAGGTCGACGTCTACAGCTTCGAGCTGCTCGCCTACCGCGAACTGGTGAACCCCAAGGCCATGCCGTTCAGCGACGACCCGGCCGCGAAGCTGCCGGAGTACTTCATCGCCGCCGACGACATCACCCCGAAGGAACACGTCGACGTCCAGGCCGCCGCGCAGAAGTGGGTGGACAGCTCCATCTCCAAGACCGCGAACGTCCCGACCGACTACCCGTACGAAGACTTCAAGGACATCTACCGCTACGCCTACCAGCAGGGCCTCAAGGGCTGCACCACCTTCCGCTTCAACCCCGCCGCCTTCCAGGGCGTGCTGGTCAAGGAAACGGACCTGGAGAACACCCTGTACCGCTTCGAGCTGGAAGACGGCAGCTTCATCGAAGTGAAGGGCAACGAAGAGATCGAATACGACGGCGAAATGCACACCGCCGCCAACCTCTTCGACGCGCTCAAGGAAGGTTATTACGGCAAGTTCTGATGAACTTGCCGTAATGGAGGGAAGGCTCACGGCAAGTTCTGATGCCTCGGCCCTCTCCCGCACCCGCTTGAACCCTCTCCCCCGCCAGCGGGGGAGAGGGCAGGGTGAGGGGGGCAGTCCCGCAAGACTTTCCGTCCGTCGTCCTTCGCTCGCCGGCCCGCGCCACGCATCGAAGATCGCGCTACATTTTCATTGACGGGCACCCCGCCCGTTGTCCCTGACGAGGAACCACCATGAGCAATGGCAATGTGATTACGGACGCGATTTCCGACGCCGCCGAAGCAGTGGCCGACAAAGCGAAGGAAGTCGGCGAAGCCGCCGCCAACACCCGCGCCGGCAAGGCCGTCACCAAGGCCGTCGGCAAGGCGAAGAAGGCCGCCACCAAGGCACGCAAGCAGGCCGGCAAGGTCGTCGGCGAAGCGAAGGCCAAGGCCGCCGCCGCCGTCGAAACCGTGAAGGCCAAGGTCTCCGGCAAGCCGGCGAAGAAGGCCGCGAAGAAAGCAGCCAAGAAAGCCGCCCCGGCCAAGAAGGCAGCGAAGAAAGCCGTGAAGAAGGCCGCGCCGAAGAAGGCCGTCGCCAAGGCCCCGGCGAAGAAGGCGCCTGCGAAGAAAGCCGCCGCCAAGAAGGCACCGGCCAAGAAGGCCGTGAAGAAAGTCGCGAAGAAGGCCGCCCCGAAGAAGGCAGCCAGGAAGGCCACGAAGAAGTAAGACGCATCACCCGCCCGCTCCCCGCACGGGGAGCGGGATGGACCGGAGCCCGGCTCCCGTCCGCACCCGACACCACATCACACGCATCCGGAAACACGTCTCATGGCCGTCAAGATCGACAAGAAAATCAAGGGTTACGCCGTCCTCAAGCCGGAAGACAAGGCGAAGGAGGCCGCCCAGGCCGCGTCCGTGTCCCGCGCCGCCATCGAGGCCGAGCTGCCCGTGGCCGACGTCATCCAGATGCACGAGCGCATCGAGCGCCCCGACGTGCTGATCGGCAGCACCTACAAGATCAAGTCCCCGCTGGTCGAACACGCCATGTACGTGACGATCAACGACATCGTGCTCAACGCCGGCTCCGAGCACGAACAGCGCCGCCCCTTCGAGATCTTCATCAACTCCAAGTCGATGGAGCATTTCCAGTGGATCGTCGCGCTCACCCGCATCATGTCCGCCGTGTTCCGCAAGGGTGGCGACGTCACCTTCCTCGTCGAGGAAATGAAGGCCGTGTTCGACCCCAAGGGCGGCTACTACAAGGCCGGCGGCGTCTACATGCCGTCCCTCGTCGCCGAACTGGGCATGATCGTCGAAGACCACCTCAAGACCATCGGCCTGATGCACGACCCCGAGATGAGCGAGCACCAGCGCGCCCTCATCGCCGAGAAGCGCCGCGCCTACGAAGAGAACCGCTCAAAAAAAAAGCCTGAGCTGAGCGACGCCCCCGCCCAGGCCGACGGCGCCCCGCACCAGGAAGACATCGCCGTCACCGGCGAGGGCGTGTCCTTCCCGCCCTCCGCCACCATGTGCCACAAGTGCAGCACCAAGGCCGTCGTGATCATGGACGGCTGCGCGACTTGTTTGAATTGTGGGTATTCGAAGTGTGGGTGATGCGGCTTTGATGGTTAGAATCCAGGGGGCGCTATGGAATTGCTTCTGAAGGGCGTAATTGCGCCTCTTCTTATTGCAGGGATTGTTGCTGTCTTTCGACTAAGAGGAATGGTTTGGCTTGTTGGGCCAATACTGGTTAGAAAAAGAAAAGTTGAAAAAAGAAGATTGCTGCAGAGTTTTATTGTTTGGAACGGTGGCGGGCAGTCAGAGGAGAATATCTCGATTCGAATCCCTCAGAAATTGAGGGCTCGCCTGATCGCATCTAACGATGGGCTTGCGACGCAAGATGGAGATGTGATCAACATTGCGGCGTTACCGTCTGGGGATCGTTGCGAGATGCTGCTGGCACTTGATGAGGAAATCACGGGTGCTACTCAAGTCAGTGTCCGATCTAAAGCGGTGAAAAAAGCGGCGTATGCAAAAGCAGAGAAAGACGTAGTTACCGCCTCCGGTCTCGGCTGGTTCTTATCTTTTTTGTTGATCGTTGTGTCTATTGCTGCTTTTATTGCGATAGATAGCTTTTTTTCTTCTGAGAGTGGTGAAAGGGGCGCTACTTCAGAAGAAAAAGGGAGTGAAACAAAGAGCGCCTGGCCGAACTGGGAGTCTGTCGGTGACTTTCCAAAAGGAGACTTGGCCAAGTACTATCCTTCGCCTTCTTTCCCGGTTGTTGCTGGTGCTGTTTCCAGAAAAGGGGATGTGGTAATGATCCCTTTCACCATCAACAATGTTTCTGAGCGATCTGTTACTTTCCGTGTTTCACTTTCTTCTTCGGAGTCATCTGAAGATCCTCGGCCTTGGGAGCGCAAGGATCTTGTGAATGACTTGGTTGTTGGTCCTGCCTCGCAAAAAAGCATCATTTTGAGCACATTCTTCCCCAAGAAAGTTGCTGAGGGATACGTCGTTGCGGAAGTTACTATGAGCTATGCAGACAATACGCATTTTGCTCGCAGGGTTTTTGAGGTTAAGTAAATATGTGGATGTGTAAACGCGCAAGGTGGACTGGTAGGGTGGCGGTGAGCGCAGCGAACCCCACCGCTCTCCGTGACGCTCGCACCAACCCCCAATGCAAACCCGCAACGGCCGCTGAAACGCGGCCGTTTGCGTTTGGGTCTGCCGTGACGGATGGCGCCATGGCCGGGTTTGCTGCGCTTGTCGGCAACCTGCGAGATCGATGCAAGGTAATATCGGCCATCGCGCGCCGTGTCATCGCGCGCGGGCTGTGATGATCCGCTTTCCGGAATCCGAAATGGAAACAAAATTCACCTTTTTCGTTTATGAGTTCAAGGATCCTTGGCGCGATCAGGTGTATTTGCATCATGGGCTGCGTGCAGAGGGTTTCGATGGAGATCGCTTCGAACGGTATTTCCTTGCCTTTTGGTTTGCCGCTGAGCGACTGAGTGACATGGATGCGTTTCTCGATGAGCTTGCGGAGGTCGAATCAGGCGTCAGGACTGAGGCCACGCTCGGCCACGGCCCATGGGACATTTTTGCAAGGAGAGACCACGTGGAATTCGTGAGCACTGTCTTCGACGAGTGGAACGACGGTGTCAACAATATATTCCCCTTCCATCAATTCAAGCCGGTAGCACTGGCGTGGAGAAAGCATCTGTCCGTGCCCCCGACTTCCAAGGGCGATGTGTTCTCGATTAATGTGGATTCGCAGCCTGCACAAGGCCGTAAGGCGTAATCCGTAGGGTGGAACCCGCGTAGCGGATTCCACCGCTTCATGCCCCAGCCGCCATGGCCCGACTATGGCGACTGATACAAAGGCGGAATCGCCTTCGGCGGTTCCGCCCTACGGCAATCATGCGCGGACACGATATCGGAAGGTGTTCCCCGTTGTCGTCCCAGTGTCGCACCGTGCTCGGCGCGTCAAGGTCGGGGCGAGTTGCGGTGCAAACCTTGACGCGCCTGCGCGCGATGCGGTGTTGATTCGCCAACGGCGCCCACGGTGGGCGTCGGGCGAATCAAGGAATGCCGTCATGCTCAAGCCGCCCAACGTCCTGCTCGTCGAAGTCCCCCCGCAGTTCATCGCCCTGTGCGAAACCACCGGCGTCAGCCCCCAGGCCGCCCTGCGCGGCATGGCCGCGATGATCTGCGGCCTGCGATACGACCCCGACGACCGGCTGGTGCCGCTGGAGGGTGAGGCCGCGTGAGGTGTGCCCGGGCGCGGGCGATGCCTGTGCCCGGTGATTTCGACCGATAATGAAGCGTGACAGTGCACAAGACAGGCGTCCGAGTCATTTGTAGTATCCCTGACGCCCGATGGGTAGCCGGAGTCGCACGAGCCTTTCAACGAATCCACTATGAAGCCAATATCCACCGCACGACTTCTCGTATTGTTCTCGATCCTGCTGCTGCTTCTGCAGGTTCCATTCTCCGCGCAAGCTTCGTACAAGAATCCAAAGTCACTCACGCCAGTCAGCGACGGCGCTCGATACGTGCTTGCGAGCCCCTACATTTTTCGCTCCGTAGTCATGGGAATGCAGGGCGAAATCACGCTAGGGGCCGGAAGCTACACTGTGATGTACAGGGATAAGCATGGTGAATACCTCTTAGTCGATGAGGAGAACTTTCGACTGATGCTGGAGTCGAAAAAGGAAGGAAATCCACCGATCCATTTTCACAAGATGTCGGTCGCTGGCATCTATCTGCCGAAGGATCCAGCTGTCGGTGCGAGGATATTCATCGTCACTCCGGGCGGTGAGGATCATACCCGGGCATCGAAGTCGGTCGTCGAAGCCCCGCGCGCGAATTTTGTGCCGGTGCAACCGAGCGTTCCGGCGGCCATCGGTTTTCCGATCGCGAATTCGATCATCAACGCAATGATCAGGATCGGCGAGGGAAAGTTCAAATTCATGAAAGGGATCGAGCATGATCATGCATTGAGGCAGTTGCTTGATCTGAAACCCCCATCGGCAGATGGCGCTGCGCAAAAGCCATAACGCGTAAGGTGGTCTCGTAAGACCGTAGGCGTATGGCTGTTGTAAGTCCATAACCCGCACATAGGGCGCACCTAGGTGCGCCGCATGCGAGTAGGCACACTGCAAAACGGCGGGCTTGAGCGCCGTAGGGTGGGCATCCTGCCCACCGCTTACGGTGAAGTGATAGAAGTCCTTGCTTCGATTATTGCGTGCCACCGCTTCACGATCGCAATGGTGGGCAGGATGCCCACCCTACGCGATGGCGCGGAGAGGGTATCGAGAAGTGTGCCCCGTTGCCGTCCCAGTGTCGCACCGTGCTCGGCGCGTCAAGGTCGGGGCGAGTTGCGATGCAAACCTTGACGCGCCTGCGCGCGATGCGCCTCTGACTCGCCAACGGCGCCCACGGTGGGCGTCGGGCGAATCAAGGAATGCCGTCATGCTGAAGCAGCCCAACGTCCTGCTCGTCGAAGTCCCCCCGCAGTTCATCGCCCTGTGCGAAACCACCGGCGTCAGCCCCCAGGCCGCCCTGCGCGGCATGGCCGCGATGATCTGCGGCCTGCGATACGACGCCGACGACCGGCTGGTGCCGTTGGAGGGCGAAGCCGCGTGAGGTGTGCCCGGGCGCGGGTTGTCCCCCGCCCGGGTTTCGCAATGGGTCTGCATCGACAGCAGGCGTGCGCGGCTCAGGCCAAGCGAGGCCCCTTGGGGACAGGCCCATCCGGTCCGTCCAATCCCTGTGTGGGCGGTGGTGGCTGCAGGTTCGGCGCCAAGGCTTGCTTCTGGTTGATGTCCGCGACGTTGTCGCTGCTCTGCGACAACCGCTGACCGGCCAGTTGTCCGACATCACCGACAGCGGTCTTCGCCCAGGGCGCGGAGAGATCGGCGGTGTCGGTCATGCCGACCTTGGTGCCGTCCGGGGTAAAGCGCGCGGCGCCGATGGTGTCCAGCCCGCGCTCGCGAGCCTTCTCCACCAGTCCCGCTGCGAGTTGCCGGCTGATCTCGTCCGGCTGGCGGCCCATCTGCGCGTCGCGCTCCTTCACCACACGCAACGCAGCGAGATACATGGCGTGGTTCTGGTGTGCGGGGTCGTCGAGCAGGAGGCTGGCATGCCGCTGCGGCGCGGCTTGCTGGCCCTGTGCCGGGTCAGCCAGGTCCTCCGCATCTGCCCTGCGCCCACGCAAGGGCTCGTGTCGGCCTGGCGGCGCATGCGGCTGATCTGGCGGTATGCCGGGTACATCGGGACGACCGGCCGGGGCTCGCATGCCTGGCGCTGCCGGATTGGGTTCAGGTGCGGCCGGCTGCGCGTGCTCCGGCCGCAAGGCGGGTGCGCGAGGATCAACGTGCAGCAGAGGCGTGACCACACCGTCGCGGTTGATATTTAGATCTATGACCCCGTTTCCGCGGTCCACGCGGGTGATCTGGCTTCGCTCGATTTCGCTCCACTGGCCACCGACGTAGGCCACGCCCTGACCGTCACGATTCCAGTGAACGAAATCGTCGCCCGCCACGTAGAAGCCGGCCTGCGGCCTTCCGTTGCGCGGCTGCGGATGACCTTCGGACATCGTGCCGCCACGATCCAGGGCAGCAATGAAGCGCTGCGATGCTTCCGGGCTGAGAAACAACGAACGCACCGTGTCGTACTGGAATCCGAGGTCGGGATTCGCTGGATTCGGCTGGTGTGCGGCGACTGGCCCGACAAGCGGATTGGCCACGACGTTCGTCCAGGCTTGCGACAGCGGGTTGTCCGGCGACGCATTGCGCAGTGCGTTGAAGACTGCAATGCCACGCAAGGTGTTGTCGGCCCCGCTCTGGATGTAATCCGGATCGCCATTCCTCTGGTTGGGGAGCAGGGCGTCAATCGCCGTCTTGACCTCGTCTGGGGAGGTCAGCGTTCCGGCTTCGACACGACGCATGATGCCGGGCCAGTGGCCGTTGCCGGCCTGGTTCTGCAGTTTCATGAACATGCCCGCCAACTTCGCCTGATCTTCTTCGGACGCGTTGCGGTATGTGTCCGTGCGCCTCAGTCTTTCAAGCGCGGAATCGGCATTGCCGCGAACCGCATCCTCTGTTGTCACGCCGTCGACATGCTGGGTGTCTAGGCCATGTACGAACGCCTTGCCCTGGTTGGATGCGAGGAAGCGATTGATGTTCGTTCGATCGATGTCGTGCGCGCCCGCAGCCCTCATCTCTCGCCCCGTGCGCTGCAGCGCTTCGAGCGTGCTGCCGTATGCAGTCTGTGTGAGCTCCACCGTGGCGCGGTCGGGCTGCACCGCCGCCCACCGCTGGTAGCTGTCGAGCATCTGGCGCGCGACATCGGGGTGCTGACCCAGGTCGATCTGCAGCGTGCCGAACGAGTATCCGCTGTTGCCCACCGGCTCCATGACGCCGTCGCGGACATTGCCCGCGAAGCTGAGTCGATACGAGACGTCTCGTCCTGCGTTACTGCCTTCGGAGGTGACGCCGACGGCGAAATATGCGGCGGCCCTGAGTTCATCTCTCGTCATCTGCTTTCCTCTTCCTTGCCTGAAAGACAGGCCTGCACCCATGGCTGGGAGGCGAGTTCCTGTAGCGAGGTGGTCGCATCCTCGACGCTTTCGAAATCGGCGAAGCAGCGGCCATCCTTCCCATCCAGATCGCCGAGCTTGCCGCTGCACAGGCGCAAGGGTCGATCGATGGTCTCCCAGCCGGTGTTGCACTCGGTCTGGGTCTCGCTGCCGGGCCGGCCGCAAATCCGGGTACGTCGCGCTTCCAGAGGAGACATTGCTTCCGCGATGACCCGGCCTTCGTAGCTGTCTCCTGAAGCGAAATACGACCATGTGCCGCAAATGCGTTTACCGCGCTGCAGCAGCACGTAGCGGCCGCACTGTTCTGGAGCGTCGGTGCCTGCGCAGGATTCCCAAACGCCTGCGAATGGTGTCGATGCCGGGAGCTCCGATTTCGCGTCGCTTGGGCCCGGCAAGGGCGCAGGCGATGTCGTTACCTGTGGCGGGGACTTCGCACAGCCGGTTGCGGATATCACGGAAATGGCGAGAAAGATCCCAGCGCCGAGGCATGGCCAGAGCCTGCTTTTCATTCCAGTCTTCCGTACGAGTGAATGATTTTCTGGTCCAGGCGATAAGAAGCGATTCAGGTCTTTCATCACCATGCATCCCTGCTCGTTGGGTGTCGGGGCCAAGTATATGCAAACGCGCAGATCGCCTGCATCCACCTCGGAAGGATGAACGTTCAGGCCGGAGGCCGCCATGCGTGTATCTGCTGGAAGGCGCATGAGCGAACCATCATGAGCTGCCTTTGGGACTCTTGCCATCGGCAACGGATCGCGGTGCGCGGCATCTTCAGCTTATGCGCCGCACGAAAGGCGATCGTGATGCTGGGCGAATCAGGGAATGCCGCCATGCTCAAGCCGCCCAACGTCCTGCTCG
Source organism: Lysobacteraceae bacterium 2PB (assembly GCA_005502915.1). Taxonomy (GTDB): domain Bacteria; phylum Pseudomonadota; class Gammaproteobacteria; order Xanthomonadales; family Xanthomonadaceae; genus Lysobacter_I. Next base: position 182,021 of record SCMT01000006.1, read on the forward strand.
TCGAAGTCCCCCCGCCGTTCATCGCCCTGTGCGAAACCACCGGCGTCAGCCCCCAGGCCGCCCTGCGCGGCATGGCCGCGATGATCTGCGGCCTGCGATACGACGCCGACGACCGGCTGGTGCCGTTGGAGGGTGAAGCGGCGTAAGCTACTCCCGGGTGCGGGCGGGGTTCGCACCCGGGATTCTGGATCGGTGAGACGTCTGCGACATGCAGGCGGACGCCGAGTGCCTCAACACATCATCGGCTCGGAACTGTGCCCCTTGTCTAGGTCATCATCGATGAAGAGAAATCATTGTCTGTGGTCGTTCTGCATATGCATCAGCATGCTGCTCTCTTCATGCGCGGAAATGCAGGTCAAGCGTGACGCGATACATGCCGAGCAGTCATCCGCTTACCGTTCTGCCATCGCAACCGCTGGCGATTTCGATGCTGTAGCCCTCTGTGGCACAGCGGCATTGTCGAAGGCGCGGGTGGAGTTGGAGTTTGCTCCAGGCACGAAGCCTTATCGCTTGCCCTCTGGATTGAATGCAGCCGCGTACTGCATGCCGATTCCACAGGGCACCCAGGAGATGCGTATCAGCAGCAATGGCGGCGTCGGGCCTTCGTTTCACCAGATCACCTCCATACATCCATCGGTTCTTCTGCTGGGGGAGGATTACAGGATCGTGTTCGATCTGAGGTCGCCGAGTTATATCCCTGACAGCAATGGCTTGGCATCGATCGGTGTAAAGGGAGTGCTGACCTTGGGAGAGGCTCAGCCCGATGCGCGCTATGCGGTCGTCTACATCGACCCGGATAGCCTGAACGAAAAAATCAATGTCATCGCCGGTCGCCAGCTGATTCCCGTGCCTTTTGGCCCATATGGCAAGGTCAAGATCCATTTCGCCGATTGAGGAATGTGAATTCGCAAGGCATATGGACAATGTCGTAAGGCGTGATCCATAGGGTGGAACCCACGCAGCGGATTCCGCCGATTCATCTTCACGGCCGTGATTGCCCGCTACGACGACTGACGCAAAGGCGGAATCGTCTTTGGCTGTTCCGCCCTATGGCAATCACAACCGGAAAACCGGAATACCTACTTTCTTCATTGCGGTCCAGCGAATTCGATCACTGCACGTCATCACCGCCAATCCGGGCGGTGAGGTAGCCGATGTATATCCACAAAAGGAGCTTCCATGTCGTTACGGTCCGTCACTCTGCTCATGTCCGTCGCTGCGCTCTGCGCGCCCGTTGCCCACGCCGAAATGCTGGCGTTCGATAATTCACCCCTGATCCAGCACAAGGAGGAGCTGATGGGCGTGGGCGATCTGATTCTTTCCCACGGATTCGCATTGGCGTACGCGCCCGCGTCGGGCGAGCCCTATCCGGTCGGATTCGCAGCGGTCGGTCCACGCTGGCGCTACAACGGACGTTCCTTTGCCATCGCCACCAACACGTGCTCCGGCAGCGCGACGCTGATGCCCGAGTCGGGTGGCCGATTCGATGTGCATTCGATCGACCTTGCTGCGCTCAACGGCGATGGCCCGTCCTCGACGACGTTCGTCGGACTCCTTGAAGACGGTGGGACCGTGGAATTCCCGGTCGAGATCGATGTCGCACGCGGCTGGCAGCGGTTGACGTTTCCGCCGTCGTTCCGGGGTCTGGTCGCGATGACTTGGCTGCAGGGCGACTGTATCGAGAACAAGCCGCACATGTTCGACAATCTACGTGTGGACCGCGTGGACTGATCGGCGTTCGATCTTCGATCGCCTTGCACCTTGCCGTACGATCTCCACGGAGGGGAAGAAAGGCACTGCGCCGTAGGGTGGGCATCCTGTCCGCCGCCTACACTCGAGGCCGTAAGGCGTATAGCCGTTGCAGGGTGTACAAGCGAAGCGTCATGCGCCTTCTCCGGGAATCTCGCGATCGACAGCGCATCACGGCGCATGACGCCTTCGGGTGATGTGTCCTGCGCGGCATGGCCGCGATGATCTGCGGCCTGCAATACGACGACCACAACCGGCTGGTGCGGTTGGAGGGTGGAGCGGCGTGAGGTGTGCCCGGGCGCGGGCTGGTTCCGAGTCCCGCCAAACGCGCAAGATGATGCCGTGAGCTGGTCGGAATTGTGCGCCGAGGTCGGTTTGTATGATGCAGGCGATGCGCTCGCCGTGCTTCGAGAGTTCACGTCTTCTCGCGGTCTGCGTTGGCCAAACGATGTAACGCGTTCGCATGATTGAATCGGATGAAAATGCAATCAGTAAACAAAAAGAGCATCGATCGCTTCGTTTTGCCCGCCTTGCTGGCTGGCGCAGTGGCTTATGCGGCATGGAGTGAGGGAATGCGCATTGCCATGATGATGGCCGTGGCATTCATCTGCATTTATGCCAATGGCTTTGTTGTGCACAGGGTTATTTTCGGAAATGATTCGGCATATTCTCACCCGGATTTGCGCTGGTGCTTGTCGATTGCGGCAAATTCCGTGCTGTATTTCATTGTCGGATTGACACCGCCGTTGCTGTTGGTGTGGCTTCCCGCCATGGCCGGCGCTGTCGTTGCAAAGCTCTATATCAATCGATAGCGCAGCAGGGCGGGTTCAAGCGCGCCCTGCAAAAGCGGTGCTTCCGTGATGTGTGCCCCATTGCCG
>SCMT01000070.1 GCA_005502915.1 Lysobacteraceae bacterium 2PB
GCCGTCGCACCTGGCGTACCTGATCTACACGTCGGGTTCGACGGGCGAGCCGAAGGCGGTGATGGTGGAGCATCGCCAGCTGTGCCACCTGTCGGCGGCGCAGTCGGCGGTGTTCGGGGATCTGGAAGGCGCGCGCGTGCTGCAGTTCGCCTCGCCGTCGTTCGATGCGAGCGTGTGGGAGTGGTCGATGGCGCTGCTGTCTGGCGGGACGCTGTGCCTGGCGCCGCGGCATCGTCTGCTGCCGGGCGAGCCGCTGCTGACGACGCTGCGCGAGCTGTCGATCACGCATGCGACGCTGCCGGGCAGCGCCCTGCAGACGCTGGGCGATGCGTCGCTGCCGGCGCTGCGCACGCTGGTGGTGGCGGGCGAGGCGTGCCCGGTGGCGCTGGCGGAGCGCTGGCGCGGCCGTGTGTCGTTCTACAACGCGTACGGCCCGACCGAAGGCACGGTGTGCGCGAGCATCGAGCGCTGCGTGGAGGCGAACGATCGCACGGTGCCGATCGGTCGGCCGCTGCCGAACACGAAGCTGCACGTGCTGGATGCGCGCGGAGAAGTGGTGCCGGTGGGCGTGGTGGGCGAGATCTACCTGGGCGGCGCGAACGTCACGCGTGGCTACCGGGGTCGCGAGGCGCTGACGTCGGAACGCTTCGTGGCGGACCGCATCGGCGGCGTGGCCGGTGATCGGTTGTACCGCACGGGCGACCTGGGGCGATATCGGGCCGACGGTCGTCTGGAATGCCTGGGCCGCGTGGACTTCCAGGTGAAGCTGCGCGGTCACCGGATCGAGATCGGCGAGATCGAGACGCAGCTGGAAGCGTTGCCCGGGGTTGCCGAGGCGGCGGTGGTGCTGGTGGGCGAAGGCGCGGAAGCGCGGCTGGTGGCGTACTGGACGCCTGCCGGGGATGCGGAGGAGAGCGCGGCGAGCCTGCGCGCGCAGCTGGCGTCGCGGCTGCCCGACTACATGCTGCCGTCCTTGCTGGTGGAGATGGCCGAGCTGCCGCGGACGAGCAACGGGAAGCTGGATCGCACGGCGCTGCCGACGACGCAGGCTGGCGCGGTGGCGCAGCGTGAGTACGAAGCGCCGCAGGGCGAGGTGGAAGAGACG
>SCMT01000071.1 GCA_005502915.1 Lysobacteraceae bacterium 2PB
AGCTGCGTGGAACCACCCGATCCCATCCCGAACTCGGAAGTGAAACGCGCACGCGCCGATGGTAGTGTGCACTCAGCATGCGAGAGTAGGTCATCGCCAGGGTCTTTATACCGAAACCTCCGACTGCACTGCAGTCGGGGGTTTCTCTTTTTCTCAAGTTTCACCTGACCCGTCCCGGCCAGCCGATCGCTGGCCGGGGACGTCTTGACCAGTCATCCCATGGACCCTACGCTGGCGAACGGTAGGTGCTGCTACGCATGGAGGTGGTGTCGTGCCCGATCCCAAGACCGAGTCTCCGGTAACTGGCGAAATGCCGTCACCGCCGGGCGATCCCTTGATTGGAATGTCCACGCAATGGCGTGGTGGCTTGCTGGATGCGAATGCGTGGCGTCTTTCGCCCTCTTCCTATCGCCTTGATCTCGACAACCGATTCGATGAGCGCAATCGGCTTGGCGCCCATCTCGACCTCAGTACGGACTCCGGCTTGGCAGTCGATCGCTACGGGCTGAGCGGGCGCTTCGGCTTCGGCCAGAGCGCGGTGCTCAATACGGATTGGTTGCGTACAAAAGAAGGCCAGATCTACGGCGCGGATGGCGCCTTCAAACTCGGCAAGGATGGCAATGGCACGGCGGCGTTCCGGGTCGATGAACCCGCTGGAACGTCGACGTTCAACACGAAGCTGAAGTTCGACGACGCTACGCATCTCAACGCCGACTGGCTGCGCACGCCCGAGGGCCAGGTCTACGGGGCGGATGGTGCCTTCAAGCTCGGCAAGGATGGCAATGGCACGGCGGCGTTCCGGGTCGATGAACCCGCTGGAACGTCGACGTTCAACACGAAGCTGAGGTTCGACGACGCCACACATCTCAACGCCGACTGGCTGCGCACGCGCGAGGGTCAGGTGTACGGGGCGGACGGCGCTTTCAAGCTCGGCAAGGATGGCAACGGCACGGCGGCGTTCCGGGTCGATGAACCCGCTGGAACGTCGACGTTCAACACGAAGCTGAGGTTCGACGACGCCACACATCTCAACGCCGACTGGCTGCGCACGCGCGAGGG
>SCMT01000072.1 GCA_005502915.1 Lysobacteraceae bacterium 2PB
AGGCTGGTGAACACGTAGCGGTCGAGTACCTCTGTACGGAACGTCCGGTTGAAGCGTTCGATCAGCGCGTTCTGCGTAGGCTTGCCGGGCTGGATGTGCACGAGCTCGACGCGATGCTGCTGGGCCCAGTCTCGCAGGGCGGCGCTGATGAACTCCGGGCCGTTGTCCAAGCGAAGCCGTCGCGGCACGCCGCGCAACTCGACCAGTTCATCGAGCGCGCGGATCACGCGCGCCGACGGCAGGCTGGTGTCGATCTCGATCTTCAGGCATTCGCGATTGAAGTCGTCGGTGACGTTGAAGGTGCGGAAGCGACGGCCCGACCACAACGCATCGGCCATGAAGTCGGCCGACCAGGTATCGTTCGCGACTGCAGGGATCTGCAGCGGGTCCCGGATGCGGTCAGGCAGCCGCTTCCTGCCACGGCGCGGCAGGTTGAGCTTGAGCCCTGTGTAGACGCGCCAGCAGCGGGTCTTGCCCCAACCGCGCGGCTTCAACGCCTCGCCAAAGAGCAGCCCGAAGCCGTAGCCGGGGTTGTCCTTGAGGTGCGCCTGCATCGCATCGATCAACGGACCGTCGTCACGCGCCCGTGGCCGGTAGTGCCGCGCCGAACGCGACAGCCCCAGCACACGATCCGCCCGTCGGGCGCTCAGCCCGAAGTCGGTTTGCATCGCCAGGCTCAACTCGAGCCGTCGAACCTGGCTCAGCCTTTTCGCGACAGCACGTCCTTGAGCGCGTGGTGCTCCAGCGCCAGGTCGGCGTACATCCGCTTCAAACGGGCCAACTCGCCTTCGACGTCCTTCAGATGCCGCAACTGCGACACCTCCAGGCCGGCGTACTTGCTCTTCCACTGGTAGTACGTGGCCTCGCTGATGCCGTGCTTGCGGCAGGTCTCGACGACCTTCGCCCCGGCTTCGACCTCCTTGAGGATACGGACGATCTGTTCTTCCGTGAATCGCGACTTCTTCATGTGGAGCTCCTTGGGTGGGAACTCTACTTCCAAGTGGATCGAATTAGCGAGGACGCTTCA
>SCMT01000007.1 GCA_005502915.1 Lysobacteraceae bacterium 2PB
GGCACGGCGGCGTTCCGGGTCGATGAACCCGCTGGAACGTCGACGTTCAACACGAAGCTGAGGTTCGACGACGCCACACATCTCAACGCCGACTGGCTGCGCACGCGCGAGGGCCAGGTCTACGGGGCGGATGGTGCCTTCAAGCTCGGCAAGGATGGCAACGGCACGGCGGCGTTCCGGGTCGATGAACCCGCTGGAACGTCGACGTTCAACACGAAGCTGAGGTTCGACGACGCTACGCATCTCAACGCCGACTGGCTGCGCACGCGCGAGGGTCAGGTGTACGGGGCGGACGGCGCTTTCAAGCTCGGCAAGGATGGCAATGGCACGGCGGCGTTCCGGGTCGATGAACCGGCTGGAACGTCGATGTTCAACACGAAGCTGAGGTTCGACGACGCCACACATCTCAACGCCGACTGGCTGCGCACGCGCGAGGGCCAGGTGTACGGGGCGGATGGTGCCTTCAAGCTCGGCAAGGATGGCAGCGGCACGGCGGCCTTCCGGGTCGATGAACCCGCCGGCACCTCGATGTTCAACACGAAGCTCAGGTTTTCCGAGGGCTACAGCCTCAATGCCGACTACACCGGTACGCGGCTGGGCGCGGTCTATGGCGCCGACACGGCCTTCAAGCTGGGCAAGGGCGAAGGGACGGGCGCGTTTCGTGTCGATGAGCCTGCCGGGACGTCGTCGATGAATGCCCGGCTGCGCTTCGACAATGGCGATCGCGTCTCGTTCGATCTCGACAAGGGGCGCAACGGTGCGGTGATCGGTGCGGATGCGGCTTTCGGGTTCGGCCGTGGCGCCAGCGGTCAGTTCGGCCTGCGCATCGATCAGCCCGCGGGTATCGCGGAATACCGGCTCGGCGCGGAGTTCGCCAATGGCGACAAGCTCCGGGCGGGGCTGGGTACCGGTCCGCAAGGCGCTTCGCTCAATCTGGGCGGGAACCTGGGGTTCGCCAACGGTGCAGGTGCACTGGCGTTGGATGGAACCTTCGGGCCGAAGACGTCCTTCGGTGCGGCAGTCGATTATCGCAATCCGCACATGGCGCTCGGCGGGCAGGTGCGGTTCGACAACAACAGCGGTCCGCTTCGCATGTCCGAATTCGGTGCGACGTTCCGCACGGTCGACAATCCGCGACACCAGTTCTCGCTGGAAGCCGGGTATCGCCCGGAGGCCCGTGATGCCTTCGTGAAAGTCGGCTGGACTTTCACCTTCGGCGGCGGCGGTTCGCGTCCGGCGAAGCCGATCGAATCGATGCCGGAACCCGCGTTGCGCGAGCAGCCGTCGCCGATCGCGGCAGTGCCGGCGCGGACCCTGCTGCCGGCAGCGGACCAGGCGCTGCACGAGGCCGCGCTGGCCGGCGTTCGGCGGCTGAATGCGGGTGGCGCAGGATTGCCAGTCGAGGAAACGGCGGCGAGCCTGGCCGTGCTGGCGAAGCAGCAGGGGCTGCGCGGCATCGGCTATGTGGAACTGGGCGCGCCGATGGAGGGCGGTCGACAGAACGTGTTCATCGGCGAAGGCGACCCGGGCGATCCGGCGGGGCGTCGTGCCTTCATGGCGCGCGACCTGGCAGTCGCGACACCCGTACAGGACAGCCTGTCGAAGCTCGCGGCCCAGACGGGAAGCGAAGCGCTGGACGCCGCGACGCCCGCAAGGCGTTCGATGATCCCGTGATGCACTGATCACGGCAGGGAAACCGGGCGCAGCGGCGCCCGGTTCCTGAAAGCAGCAGTCGCGTCCCGGTCAGCCGAGCAGCTTGCGGGCCTTCACCGCGCCGCAGGCGATCAGCCCGAAACCGAGCAGCCAGCCGGCGTCGATCGGGGAGCCGGTGGTGTACTGCTCGATGCCGACCAGGTAGGTGTAGAGCTGGTTGGCGATGAAATAGAGGATGATCCCGCCCACCACGTACCACCAGGACGTGGCCACGTCGCCGCCGCGGAATGCGCTGGCGGTCAGCAGGGTGACGGCGATCAGGATGGGGTCGAACAGGAGGTAACCGATGGACACCAGGATCATGAAGAGTCCCGGGTCCGACAGTCCTTTGGCGTTCGCCAGCCAGGCGATGTAGCCGAAGATCGCCAGCGCGGCGAGGGCGAGCGCCTTGCCCCACACCGGCGATTCGAGGCCGGCCGAGCGCTTGAACAGGAGCAGGCCGATGGTCATCAGCGGCGGCGCGAGCAGGTAGAACGGGTCGGCCAGCGAAGGGTAGGGCGTGTCTTCGCCGGCATTGAGGATCGGATAGGCCGCGAAGATACCTGCCGCGATGGCCCAGGCGAGCAGGCCGGCGCCGATCGCGCCCCAGACCTTGCCAAGCGGGCTCTGCGCCGGGAAGGCGCGCATCGTCGCGAAGCAGTAGAACGAGGATGTCAGGGTGACGAGCACCTGCCCTGCATTCGAGTAGTAGAGGCGCGTGGTCGGATCCACTCCGAGGAGGGGCATGACCAGTAGGCCTGCGCTGACGAGCAGCCAGAGCGAGGCCAACAGACGATTCGCGGACATCGGGACTCTCCTTCCGGGACGTTGGGATGCGGGCGGGGGAGGCGGGTGCGAGGGGGGCAGTGGCGCTTCAGCTGCGACGGTTCAGTCGTTCGGATTCGAGGCGATCGTAGAGCGGGCGGAACAGGGCTTCGGCCTTGCCCGCACCAAGCATGACCGAGACGTGCTGCTGGCATTGCAGCAGGAACTCGTGCGGGCGTTCCGCAGGCGGGTGGAGGCGCGCGAAGTCGTCGATCTTGCGTGCGGCGCCGACACCGAACAGCGGCTCCAGCAGCTTCAGCGCTTCGCTGCGCAGTTCGATGCTGGGCGCGGCGAGGATCGCCACGAACTGCGCGGTCGAACCTGGGGCAGGGGCAGGCTCGGCTGGGCGGGGCGCGGGGGCTGCGGTGGCTGGCGGCGGTGCCGCGGCCGCACGACGGACGTGTTCGCGGAACTCCGCGATCAGCTGCGCCAGGTCGACCAGAGCCATATGCGGCGCCGGGCGGACTTCGCTCATCTGCAGCGAGGCGACCTTGACCAGCTTGAGCGTGGCGATGGCGGCGATGGATGCGGCGGCATCGGATGCACCGTGGTCGATGTGGGCGCGCACGCCGTGATCGACCAGGATCGCGCCGTTGCGCAGGGCAACGCCGTCTTCACCGACGTAGTAATAGGACACCTTCGCGCTCGCGCCGCTGTCGGCCAGCGACTGGAGCGTGTCGCACAGACCTTGCAGATCCGCCATGGCTCCCCCTCGATGGTTGCCGGCGCCGCAGGCGGGCGCCCCGATCGCAACACTCGTCCTTGTGTCGTCAGGACATTAGCCCAGTCGCGACGCGAGAACAAGGCGGGCGAATGTGCGTCGTGGCGCATGGCGCCGGGTGTCCCGACGCCATGGCGATGGTGATGCGGACGCTGCCGCCGGATCAGAGGTTCTGGTAGTTCGGGCCCGAGCCGCCTTCCGGCGTGACCCAGTCGATGATCTGGTAGGGATCCTTGATGTCGCAGGTCTTGCAGTGCACGCAGTTGGCGGCATTGATCTGCAGGCGCTTGCCTGCTTCGTCGTCGACGATCTCGTACACGCCGGCCGGGCAGAACCTCGTGCAGGGATTGCCGTATTCCTCGGCGCAGCGGGTCACGCAGACCGAGGTGTCGCGCACCTTCAGGTGCACAGGCTGGTCCTCGTCGTGCTCGGTGGCGGCGAAATAGACGCCGGCGAGGCGGTCGCGCGGGGCCAGGGTGCGGTCGACGTAATCGCGCTTCGGCTTTTCTGCGTCGGAGAGCTTCTGCAGCGACGACCAGTCGGCCTTGTTCTTCAGCGTCCACGGCGAAGCGCCGCCGGTGACGGTTTCCCAGGCCGCGTTGAGCATGCCGAACCAGAGGCCGCGCTTGAAGCCGGGCTTCACGTTGCGGACCTTCTTCAGCTCGGCCATCGCGTCGGACGCGCGCAGCTTCGCGTCGAAACCGGCCGGGGACAGCTGCGAGGCGACCAGGTGTTCGGCGGCGAGCATGCCGCTTCGGATCGCCTGGTGCGTGCCCTTGATCTTCGGCACGTTGAGCAGGCCGGCGGTGTCGCCGATCAGCAGCGCGCCGGGCATCTCCACCTTGGGCAGCGACTGCCAGCCGCCGGTCACGATCGCGCGTGCACCGGCGGAGACGATGCTGCCGCCTTCGAGCAGCGGCTTGACCATCGGATGGTTCTTCCACTGCTGGAAGGCTTCCCACGGCTTGTAGTCGGGATCGCGGTAGTCGAGGCCGCTGACGTAGCCGAGCGCGATCCGGCCCTTGTCCAGGTGATACAGGAAGCTGCCGCCGTAGGTGTGGCTGTCGGCGGGCCAGCCGAAGCTGTGCACGATCTTGCCGGGCGTGACGCGGTCTTCCGGCACCTGCCACAGTTCCTTGATGCCGATCGAATAGCCCTGCGGGTCGCTGTCCTTGTCGAGCTGGAACTTCTGGACGAGGCGCTTGGTGAGGTGGCCGCGCGCGCCCTCGGCGAGCACGGTGACCTTGGCGCGGATGTCGATGCCGGCGGTGAAGCCGGGCTTGTGCGACCCGTCCTTGGCCACGCCCATGTCGCCGATGCGCACGCCGACCACGCTGCCGTCCTCGGCATGCAGGGTTTCGGCGGCGGCGAAGCCCGGGTAGATCTCCACGCCCAGCGCTTCGGCCTGCGGCGCCAGCCAGGCGCACATCGCGCCGAGGCTGACGATGACGTTGCCGTGGTTGTTCATGCCCGGCGGCACCGGCAGCTTGCGACCACCGGTCTTCGTGAGCAGCCAGAATTCGTCTTCGGTCGCCGGCACGCAGATCGGCGGCGGGTTGTCGCGCCACTGCGGCAGCAGCTTGTCGAGCGGGCCGGTCTCGATCACCGCGCCGGAGAGGATCTGCGCGCCGATGGTCGAAGCCTTCTCGATCACGCAGACGCTGATCTCGGGATTCAGCTGCTTGAGGCGGATCGCGAACGCCAGGCCGGCCGGGCCGGCGCCGACGGTGACGACGTCGTACTCCATGACGTCGCGTTCGACATCGGTCTGCGCGTGTTGGCTCATCTGGCTGCTCCGGCTGGGGCGATCGGTTCTGGACGGGAGTTGTCGCAAGCCGTCGATTTTCGCGGTTTGCGGCGGCCGGGGCAAATCGGCAGCATGCGCATGATGCCTATCGGAACGATGTCTACGGATCGCAGCCTCGAACCCCTGGAACTGCCGGGTGCCGACCTGCGCCTGGCGCCGGGCTGGCTGGCGGCGGACGAGGCCGACGCGCTGTTCGCGCAGCTGCGGCAGGACATCCCGTGGGAATGCCACCGCATCCGCATGTTCGGGCGCGAGGTCGACTCGCCGCGCCTGAGCTGCTGGATCGGCGACCCCGAGGCGGTCTACACCTACTCGCGCACCCGTTTCGTGCCGCATCCGTGGCCGGCGAGCCTGCAGCCGCTGCGCGAGCGCTTGTCGGACGCACTGGGCATCGGGTTCAACAGCGTGCTGGCGAACCTGTACCGCGATGGCCGCGACCGGATGGGCTGGCACAGCGACGACGAGCCTGAGCTGGGGCCGCGCCCGGTGATCGCCTCGGTCAGCCTGGGCGCGACGCGGCGGTTCTCCCTCAAGCCACGGGCCGGCGGGGCATCCCGGCACCTCGACCTGCCGCACGGCAGCCTCCTGGTGATGGCCGGCGACACCCAGTCGGCCTGGCGGCACGCCCTGGCGGGAACCGCGCGGCCGGTGGGGGCGCGGATCAACCTGACCTTCCGGTGCATCCGCGCACCGACAAGTCGCTGATTCGAAAGGCCGGCGCCCGGGCCGCAGGCCCGCCGGGCGCGCTCGCGCGCCCCGCCCGCGCGTCGGCCCGACCTTGTGCCTGGACCGGTCGGATCGCTACAATCGCCGGTTCCCACACATCAGACGGACGGCCCTTGGCCGCCGGGAGCCCCATGGCCCGCATCACCGTTGAAGATTGCCTGCAAGTCGTCGATAACCGTTTCGAGCTCGTGATGATGGCCGCCAAGCGCGCCCGCCAGCTCGCCAATGGCGTCGAGCCGCAGCTGGACAACAGCGAAGCCAACGACAAGCCCACCGTCCTGGCCCTGCGCGAGATCGCCGCCCGCCGCATCGACCACGGTTTCGTCGACGCCGTCGAGAAGGCCGAGCGCGAGCGCAAGGAGCGCGAAGCCCTGGAATGGGCCGCCGCCGAAGTCGTCGCCGACGACGACCTGTCGAAGGGCGACGATCTGTAAGCAGCACGCGCCCCAGCACGCGTCTCCGCGTCGCATGTCTTCCGAAACCCCGCTCCGGCGGGGTTTCGTCGTTCAGGGGGCGGCGAAATGACGGCCGTCGCGCGTTCGTGCTTCCCGCATTCATGAATCGCCGTCGCCGTCTCCCCAATCCGGCGTTTTCCCCTTAGTCTTCAGGCATGAGCCAGCTCGAACCCATCGTCTCCGGTCCCACGCCCGCGCCCGCCGCGGAGCTGCCGGAGTACGTCCGCGCGTTGCTGGACGCCGCCGAGTACCTGCCTGCCGAGCAGCGCGACACCCTGGTGCGCGCGTGGCGCGTCGGCGCCGATGCGCATGCGGGGCAGATGCGCAAATCCGGCGAACCCTACATCACCCATCCGGTCGCGGCAGCGACGGTGCTGGCCGAGCAGGGCGTCGATGTCGAGACCCTGGTCGCGGCGATCCTGCACGACACCATCGAGGACACGCCGCTCACTCGCGAGGACATCGCCGAACCGTTCGGCGCGACCGTCGCGGACCTGGTCGAGGGCGTCACCAAGCTCGACAAGCTGCAGTTCCGCGATCGCCAGGAAGCGGCGGCGGAAAGCTTCCGCAAGATGATGCTGGCGATGGCGCGCGATCTGCGCGTGATCCTCATCAAGCTCGCCGATCGGCTGCACAACATGCGCACGCTCGGCGCGCAGAGCACAGAGGCGCGGACGCGCATCGCGCGGGAGACGCTGGAGATCTACGCGCCGATCGCGCAGCGTCTGGGCATGAACCTGATCAAGGCCGAGTTGCAGGATCTGGGTTTCCGCGCCCTCCATCCGTGGCGCCATGCCGTGCTGGCGCGACGCATCCGCACCCAGCCGGTGGTGCGTCGCGAGGCGCTGGCGAAGATCGAGGCGCAGCTGGCGCAGAAGCTGGGCAAGGAAGGCTTCCAGTTCCGCCTGATCGGCCGCATCAAGTCGCCGTGGAGCATCTACACGAAGATGCGTTCGGAGGGAAAGACCTTCGCCCAGGTGATGGACGTGTTCGGTTTCCGCCTGGTCGTACCCAGCGTGCCGGAGTGCTACCACGCGCTGGGCGTGGTGCATTCGGCGTTCAAGCCGCTGGACGGGCGCTTCCGCGATTTCATCGCGATCCCGAAGGCGAACGGCTACCAGTCGCTGCACACGGTGCTGTTCGGGCCCTACGGTTCGCCGATCGAGGTGCAGATCCGCACCGAGGAAATGGACCTGATCGCCGAGCGCGGCATCGCGGCGCACTGGTCCTACAAGCACGGCGGCGCGGTCAGCGGCGCGCAGAACCGCGCGCAGTCGTGGGTCGCGAACCTGATCGAATCGCAGCGATCGACCGGCTCGTCGCTGGAGTTCCTCGAAAACGTCAAGATCGACCTGTTCCCCGACGAGGTGTACCTGTTCACGCCGAAGGGCGACATCATGGCGCTGCCGCGCAACGCGACGACGCTGGATTTCGCCTACGCCGTGCATACCGACGTGGGCAACCACGCCGTCGCCGCGCGCGTCGACCGCAAGCTGGTGCCGCTGCGCACCAAGCTCAGCAGCGGCCAGTCGGTGGAGATCATCACCGCGAAGTCCGCGGCGCCGAAGCCGCAGTGGCTGGAGTTCGTGGTCACCGGCAAGGCGCGCACCGGCATCCGCCATCAGCTCAAGCAGCTGGAGCACGAGGATGCGGTGCAGCTGGGCCATCGCATGCTCGACCGCGCGCTGGAAAGCCTCGGCACCTCGCTCGACCGCCTGCCGTCGGCGCGGCTGGAATCCTTCATCGCGGACCACCGCTATCCGCGACTGGAGGCGCTGCTCGCCGACATCGCGCTGGGCAACCGCATGCCGGCGCAGGTCGCGCAGGCGCTGGCGCATCGCGGCTCCGGGCGCGACGCGGACGACGAACCGCAGGCGCGCGTGCCGCAGGGCGAGCAGATCCTGATCACCGGCGCGGAGCGCGGCGTCATCACCTTCGCCAACTGCTGCATGCCGATCCCGGGCGACGAGGTGATGGGCTACCACACCGCCGGTCGCGGCATCGTGGTGCACCGCATCGAATGCACCAATGTCGCCGAGTACCGCAAGTCGCCGGACCGCTGGGTGTCGATCGGCTGGGACCGCGAAGTCAGCGGCGACTTCCACGTCGCGCTGCGCGTGGAGATCGAGAACCGCATGGGCGTGCTCGCCCAGGTCGCAGCGGCCATCGCGCAGGCCGATTCCAACATCGAAGGCGTCGAGTACCTCGACCGCGACCGCAACATCTCGGTGATCCGCTTCGACATCTCGGTCAGCGACCGCATCCATCTCGCCGACGTGATCCGCCGCGTGCGCCGCCTTGCGGTCGTGGTCGGCGTGCAGCGGATGTGAGCATGCCGATGTAGGCATGCCGATGTGAGCCTGCGCACTCCCCGGACCCGTGCGGGTCCGGGGAGCGTTCCTCACGACGCGCGATGACGGATCAGAACGTCACGCTCCAGCTGTCGATCCGGCCGGTGTCGTTCACCGCGTTGTCGTTGACGCGCAGCTTCCAGGTGCCGTTCAGCGCTTCGCTGGACAGGTTCACCGTGTAGGTGGCGTTGACGTTGTCCGCGCTGTCGCTGCTGCTGTAGTTCTTCAGCAGGTAGACCGAACCGTCGGGTGCGACCAGGTCGATGCGCAGGTCGCCGCGATACGTGTGCAGGATGTTCACCGCGACCGAGGCATTGGTCGGCGCGTTCCCCGGACGATTGGCGACGGTCACCGGGCTTTCGACGGTGGCGTTGTCGTTGATCGCGTAGTCGGTGCCGTTGCTGTAGGTCTGCGGCGGCGGCGTGCTGGTGCCCACGGCGATGGTCTCGGTCTTCGTGTGGCTCAGGCCGCCGTTGTCGGTGACCGTCAGCTTGACCGTGTAGGTGCCGGCGCTGGCGTAGGTCTTGGTCGGGCTGGCCTGGGTCGAGGTCGTGCCGTCGCCGAAATCCCAGCTGCGCGAGGCGATGCTGCCGTCGCTGTCGCTGGAGCGATCGGTGAAAGTGACGCTGAGGCTGGCGGTCGGCGCGGTCGAGGTGAAATCCGCGACGGGTGCGACGTTGCCGCCGCCTCCGCCGCTGATGTTGACGATCACCGCGTTCGGCGCGCCGGCCTGGCCCGAGGCATCGACGCCCTGCACGTAGACGATGTGCCGGCCCGCGCTCAGCCCCGAGGTGTTGAGGCTGGCGGTGACGGTTTCGCGCGTGCTGTTGAAGCTGCCGTCGCTGGCGGACATGGCGATGGGCGTGGCGCCGGACACCCACGGCGGAGTGTCGACGTACATCCGCGCCGACGCGATGGCCTGCGAGGCTTCGGTGCCGTTGCTCTGGTTGAAGCGGGTGTCGTCGAGCACGGCCGTGATGGTCACCGCCGTGCCGGCCGGCACGCTGGCGGCGGAGGTGCTGACGCTGACGCTGTCGGGACCGGATGGATAGCGGTACGGTGCCGAGAGGGTGCGCGCGGCGTACTTCAAGGCGGCGAGGTTGCGCGGCAGCACCGTCGACTCGAACGAGGAGCAGCCCTCGAAGAAGGCGCTGCCCAGTTCGAAGGCCAGGCTGGGCGTGCCGAGCAGGCCGTAGATAGTGTCGACGCTGCTGCCATCGGCGGTGTACAGCTCCGAGATCGTCTGCGGCCTGGCGCTGTTGTGGTACGCGACGCGGCGGCCGAGCGTGCGCAGCGCGGTGCCGTTGGGCGCGGCGCTGGAGGTGTAGCCCCAGGGCCACATCACCAGCTGGCCGTAGGCGTGCACGTCGATGTACATGCCGGTGGCGGTGTCCGGCGCGGCGGTGGTGGCGCCGTCGGCGCGCAGGTCGGGGAAGATGCCGCCGCTGTACGCGCCGCTGGCGCCGGGCGTGCCGGCGATCAGGCGGACGAGGGCCTGGGTTTCCGGTTCGGACTGGCGCGACGGGCCGCGATAGGTCTCGGCGCAGGCGTTGCCGCTGGAGCCGCCGGAACCGCTGCTCCACTGGAACGGGAAGTTCCGGTTGAGATCGACGCCGAAGGTGCTGGCGCTGCAGCTGCCGTTGGTGTTGTTGACGTTCTTCCGCCAGGACGCGCCGGCTTCGGCCTTCTTGCGGCCGTCCGGGTTGGACTGCAGCACGATGTAGAAGACGTAGTTGTCCATCAGCCAGGTGGCTTCCGCGTCGGTGCCGTAGCCGTTGACGAGCCATTCGCCGAAGCGGGTGACCAGTTCGACCGGAGCGTATTCGCGGGGGTGCATGCCGCCGGTGAGCACCATCGCCGGCTTGTTCGGGCGGGAGGCATTCGTGGCGGAGTTGGTCAGGCGCAGCACCTTGAGGTCGTAGCCGCCGCTGCCGCGCGTCTTCAGCCAGCTGCTGCCGATGTTGGACACGCTGGCCAGCGCCGGCCTGTTCGCGGTCAGCTGGTTGAGCGTGGTGTAGGTCTCTTCGACCGTGCGATAGCAGCTGTACCCGGAGATGCTGCGGGTGCCGAAGCCGCTGCGGGCGATGGCGCTTTCGGAGCGGCGCAGGGCCAGGGTCGCGTCGCGGTCGACGGTGACCGACAGGCCCAGCGCGCGCAGCTGCGCGATGTCGCGGCCGGTGGCGTCGGCGCGCACGGTGCGTGCGCGACGGTCGACGTGCACGTGCTGGAAGCGGTCGCCGAGCTGCTGCAGCTCGGCCTGGGTGCGATAGCGGATGACGACGACCGACGACGCATCCTCGGCGCTGCCAGGGGACATCGACGGGATGGTCTGGGTTGAGGCGACAACGGGAACGGACAACAGAAGCAACGCCGACAGCAGTTCTCTACGGTACCGCATGGTGTTCTCTCCTTGATCGTTTTTGATGTGTTGTTGCGTACGGCGTCGTCCGTGCCCGGCCTGGAAGCCATGGGCACGTGGCATGCGATGCGCGGACGGGGCCCCCTCGAACAACCCGTCGTCGTGATCCGGCGCGGAACGGCTGCTGCTGTGTCGCCGGCTGCGATCGCCGGACGGACGCCTGGAGCGTGCATGACACGCTCGTGGGCCATGCTAGGTGCCTGCGAGACAGCAAACTTCGAAGGCGATCATGAAGTCGGGCCTCCGGTGGCCGGTCTTCATGACGTTTCAGCATGACGATGCCGATGCGAGGACGCGCCGGCATGCGCACGTTGCGCGCGCTGGGTCGCGCACGCATGCAGGCGCGGCTCAATTCTTTCTCAAATGCCCGCGATGACCGGTCCCGACCCCGGCGCTACACTACGAGACCGTCCCGCGTGCTGGTCTGGTCGTCTCGATCCGATACCGTCACGCTCCCCCCCCCCCCGGACCATTCCCGGGCGCATGGCTTCGGCGCCCGCCCCGCAGATTCCTTCCGTTCACAACGAGCGCCCCATGCCCCGCGAATCGATCAACACCCCGAACGCTCCCGCCGCCATCGGTCCGTACTCGCAGGCCACCCGTGCCGGCGACATGGTCTTCCTCTCCGGCCAGATCCCGCTCGACCCGAATTCCGGCCTCATCGTCGAAGGCGACATCACGGCGCAGGCGCGCCAGGCGTTCGCGAACCTGCGCGAAGTCTGCGAGGCGGCCGGCGGTTCGTTCGCCGACGTCGTCCGCGTCGGCCTGTACCTCACCGACCTGTCCGAGTTCGCCGCGGTCAACGCGGTGATGCAGGACGTGTTCCAGGCGCCGTACCCGGCGCGTTCGACCATCGAGGTGTCGGCGCTGCCGCGCGGCGCGAAGTTCGAGGTCGACGCGATCCTGGTCCTGGGCTGATCGTCGGCCCCTCGACGCTGGGACCTCGCGACGCCGCATGACGCCCGGATCGCCCGTCCGCGACAGCGATTACGACCGCGTCGCCGCCACGCCGCTCACCTGCCTGAGCGGCGTCGGCGACAAGGTCGCGGAGAAGCTCGCCGCGCGCGGCCTGCTCACCCTCCAGGACCTGTGGTTCCACCTGCCGCGCCAGTACGAGGACCGCACCGAGCTGGTGCCGATCCGCCTGTTGCGCCCCGGCCTGCCGTCGCAGGTCGAAGGCGTGGTCGAAGCGGTCGAACGCAGCTATCGCGGCCGGCCGATGCTGAAGGTCGCCATCGGCGACGACTCGCAGGCCACGCTGGTCCTGCGCTTCTTCCATTTCCGCGGCACGCAGGTCGCGCAGTTCGCGGTCGGCACCCGCATCCGCGCCTACGGCACGCCGCGCGCCGGCCAGATCGGCCTGGAAATCGTCCATCCCAGCTACCGCGTGCTCGGCACCGGCGTCGAACCGGGCCTGAGCGAATCCCTCGATCCGATCTATCCCGCCATCGACGGCGTCGGCCCGGCGGTGCTGCGCAAGCTGATCGCGCAGGCGCTGCAGCGTCTGCCCGATGGTGCATCGATGGAATTGCTGCCGGCCGACGTCTTCGCCGGTGAACCGCTCTGCGCGCGCCTGCCCTCGCTGCGCGAGGCGCTGATGACCCTGCATCGTCCGCCGCAGGGCAGCGATGTCCCGGCGCTGCTCGCCGGCACGCATCCGGCGCAGTGCCGGCTGGCGATCGAGGAACTGCTGGCCCACCACCTCAGCCTGCGCCGGCAGCGCATCGCGATGCAGTCCCACGGCGCGCCGCCACTGCGCAAGGCGCGCCTGCTCGATGCCCTGCGCGAGCGCCTGCCGTTCGCGCTCACCGGCGCCCAAGCGCGGGTGCTGGCCGAAATCCGCGACGACCTCGCCCGACCCGTGCCGATGCTGCGCCTGGTGCAGGGCGACGTGGGCAGCGGCAAGACCGTGGTCGCGGCGATGGCCGCGCTGCTGGCGGTCGAGGAGGGCAAACAGGCAGCGCTGATGGCGCCGACCGAACTGCTCGCCGAACAGCACCTGGCGAACCTGCGCGGCTGGCTCGAACCGCTCGGCGTGCGCGTGGTCTGGCTGGCCGGCAAGGTCACCGGCAAGGCCCGCGACGCGGTGCTGGCCGATATCGCGGGCGGCGCGGCCCAGGTGGTCGTCGGCACGCATGCGCTGATGCAGGAAGGCGTGGTCTTCCGCGACCTCGCCCTGGCCATCGTCGACGAACAGCACCGTTTCGGCGTGCACCAGCGCCTCGCCCTTCGCGACAAGGGCAGCAGCGGCGACAGCGTGCCGCACCAGCTGGTGATGACCGCCACGCCCATTCCGCGCACGCTGGCGATGGCGGCCTACGCCGATCTCGACGTGTCGGCGATCGACGAGCTGCCGCCCGGGCGCACGCCGGTGCAGACCGTGGTGCTGAGCGCCGAGCGCCGGCCGGAATTGATCGAACGCATCCGCGCCGCCTGCCGCGAGGGCCGGCAGGCGTACTGGGTGTGCACGCTGATCGACGACAGCGACGAAGTGATCGCGCAGGCCGCGCAGACCACCTTCGAACTGCTGACCCAGCAGATGCCCGAACTGCGCATCGCGCTGGTGCATGGGCGACTGAAGGCCGCCGAAAAGCAGAAGACGATGGCGGCGTTCAAGGCGGGCGAGGTGCAACTGCTGGTCGCGACGACGGTGATCGAGGTCGGTGTCGACGTGCCGAACGCGTCGCTGATGATCATCGAGAATGCCGAGCGCCTCGGCCTGGCGCAGCTGCACCAGCTGCGCGGTCGCGTCGGTCGCGGCAGCGCGGTGTCGAGCTGCGTGCTGCTCTACCAGTCGCCGCTGTCGCGCATGGCGCGGCAGCGCCTCGAAACCATGCGCGAGACCAACGACGGTTTCGTGATCGCCGAGAAGGACCTGGCGCTGCGCGGCCCCGGCGAACTGCTCGGCACGCGGCAGACCGGTCTGGCCGCGTTCCGCATCGCCGACCTCGGTCGCGACGCGGCCCTGCTGCCGACCGTGCAGCGCATCGGCGAAGCTCTGCTGCGCGCATCGCCGGATCTGGCCGAGCGCCTCACCCTGCGCTGGATCGGCGGCGCGGTGCGCTACGCCAGCGCCTGAGGCAGGGATGCAATGTAGAGCGGAGCGAAGCTCCGCTGCACCGTGCCGGGAAACCGTGTAACTGATCTTAGATCCGCACTCAGCACAGTCCGTCCTGGTCTTCCGTGGGGCAGTAGATGTCGTGCAGCGTGCGCATCAGCCGCTGCACCGGGCCCTCGGCGACCGAATAGAACACGTTCTGCGCCTCGCGCCGGGTCTGCACCAGACCGCCTTCGCGCAGCACGGCGAGATGCTGCGACAGCGCGGACTGGCTCAGCTCGATCTCGGCATTGAGTTCGCCGACGGTCTTCTCGCCGTCGATCAGCAGGCACATCACCCGCAGCCGCTGCGCGTTCGACAGCGCCTTCAGCAGCTCCGCCGCCGCCTCCGCCTGGGCCTGCATCCGTTCGCCCATCGACAGTGCGCGCGCGTTCACGATGCGGTCTCCTCGGCGCCGCCGTCCTCGCGCCAGCGCAGCCAGCCGCCGGCCAGCGACAGCGGCTGCGCGAAGCCGAGCCGCTTCAGCGATTCGGCGGCCAGCGCCGAGCGCCCGCCGGTGCGGCAGTAGACGATCACCGGCGATTCGCGGTGCGACAGATGCTCGTCGCGCGCGCAGTTCACGGCCGGGTGGCCGTCGACCTGGAACTCCAGCACCCCGCGCGGGATGTTCACGGCGCCGGGGATCCGGCCCTCGGCGTATTCGGCAGGCTCGCGCACGTCGATGACCGGTGCGCCGGCGGCCTGCAGCGCGCGCAGGCGGGAGGCGTCGATTTCCTCGATCGCGGCGCGGGCCTGTGCGACGAGGTCCTGGGCGGTGTGGGGCATGGGAGGTCTCCGTTGAGGGGCGTTGACAGTGTAGCAATTTCTAAATAAGATATCTCTAAATTAGATGGCAATCAACTTGCCGGGGAGGGTGCATGGCCAGTTCCATCGTGATCATCGGTGCGGGTCTGGGCGGCATGAGCGCGGCCTACGAGCTGCGCGAGGTCCTCGGCAAGACCCATCGGGTGACCGTGGTCGGCGAAGGCGATCGGTTCAGCTTCACCCCGTCCAATCCCTGGGTGGCCGTCGGCTGGCGCCAGCCCGAGGCCGTGACCCTGCCGGCGGGCGAATGCCTGGCGAAGAAGGGCATCGACTTCCGCAGCGACGGCGTGGTGCGCATCGATGCCGAGGCGAACCGTGTCCAGACCGGCGACGGCAGCTGGCTCGACTACGACTACCTGCTGGTCTGCACCGGTCCGAAGCTCGCGTTCGATGAAGTGCCGGGCAGCGGGCCTGACGGCGGGTTCACGCAGTCGGTCTGCACCACGCCCCATGCGCGCCGCGCATGGGAGGCCTACGAGGCGTTCCTGCAGGCGCCCGGCCCGATCGTCGTCGGCGCGATGGCCGGCGCGAGCTGCTTCGGGCCGGCCTACGAATTCGCGATGATCCTCGACGCCGACCTGCGCAAGCGCAAGCTGCGCGACAGGGTGCCGATGACCTTCGTCACCAGCGAGCCCTACATCGGCCACATGGGCCTGGGCGGCGTCGGCGACTCGAAGGGCCTGATGGAGTCCGAGCTGCGCCAGCGCCACATCAAGTGGATCACCAATGCAAAGGTGGCCTCCATCGCTGCAGGCGAAATGCGCGTGATCGAACACGACGACGAGGCCAGCCCGCGCAGGGAGCATGCGCTGCCGTTCTCCTACGCGATGATGCTGCCGGCGTTCCGCGGCGTCGATGCCGTCGCCGCCGTCGATGGGCTGTGCAATCCGAGAGGCTTCGTCCTCGTCGACAGCCACCAGCGCAGCGTGAAATACAGGAACATCTTCGCCGCCGGCGTGTGCGTCGCGATCCCGCCGGTCGAGGCCACGCCGATTCCCACCGGCGCGCCGAAGACCGGGTTCATGATCGAGTCGATGGTCACCACCATCGTGCGCAACATCGAAGCCGAACTCGCCGGCAGGCCCGCGACGTTCGAGGGCACCTGGAACGCGGTCTGCCTCGCCGACATGGGCGACACCGGCGCCGCTTTCGTCGCCCTGCCGCAGATCCCGCCGCGCAACGTCACGTGGGCGAAGACCGGCAAATGGGTGCATCTCGCGAAGATCGCCTTCGAGAAGTACTTCCTCTACAAGATGCGCCACGGCACCAGCGAGCCGGTCTACGAAAAGCACGTGCTCAAGGCCCTGGGCATCGAACGTCTGAAATGACCCCCACCCGCACCGGAGACACCCCATGAACCTCGACCGTGCCGTGATGGCCTTCGCCGGCCTGATGATCTTCCTGAGCCTCGCCCTGACCCACTTCGTGTCGCCGTGGTTCTGGCTCTTCACCGCCTTCATCGGCCTGAACCTGCTGCAGGCCAGCGTCACCGGGTTCTGTCCGGCGGCGATCCTGTTCCGCAAGCTCGGAGTGACCAGCGGATGCGCTTTCAAATGAACCGGATCGGCCTGCGCCTGACGCTCGCCGTGGCGCTGGCCGCCACGCTGGCCGGCTGCGGCGCCGACGATGCCGTCGATGTGCGTCCGGCCCCGCCTGCGATCGAGACCTTCGTCGCCCGTGGTGGCGCCGATGCCGAAGGGCGCGCCTGGGACGGCACCGTCGAAGCGGTGCGCGAGGCGGTGCTCTCCGCGCAGACCGGCGGTCGCGTGACCGCGGTCGATGTCGATGTGAACGACCGCGTCGCCGCCGGCCAGGTGCTGCTGCGCCTGACCGTGGTCGAACAGCAGGCCGGCGTCGATGCGGCGCGCGCGCAGCTGCGCGCGGCGGAAGCCTCGGCCGTCGAAGCCGAACGCCAGTACCAGCGTTTCGCCTCGCTTGCACGCGACAAGTACGTCTCGGGTGCGCAGCTCGACCAGGCCCGCGCCGCGCGCGATGCCGCCAACGCCGCGCGCGATGCGGCGCGCGCGCAGGTCTCGGCTGCCGGGCAGAACGCGGATTACACGACGGTGCGCGCGCCCTATGCCGGCATCGTCGCCGCGCGCCGCGTCGAGCCGGGCGAGACCGTCGGCCCCGGCCAGCCGCTGCTGACCGTGTACGCGCCGGACGATCTGCGCATCGAAGTGCGCGTGCCGCAGTCGGCCGCCGATGCGATCCGCGCGAAGCCGCAGGCGCAGGTCGTGTTCGACGACGGGCGCCGCGTCGAGGCGCGCGCGGTCGTGGTCTATCCCGCCGCCGATCCCGCCAGCCACAGCGTGCCGGTGCGCGTCGCGCTGCCGCGCATCGAAACGGGCGCGCCGGCGCCGGGTGCGACCGCGAAGGTGGTGTTCCCGATCGCCGGCGGCGATGGCGGCGTGCGCATTCCCGATGCCGCCGTAGCCCGGCGCGGCGAACTCACCGCCGTTTACGTGGTGAAGGACGGCCGCGTGCTGCTGCGCCAGGTGCGCCTGGGGGCGCGCAATGGGGAGACCGTCGATGTACTCGCAGGGCTGGCGCCCGGCGAAGTGGTGGCACGCGATCCCGCCGCGGCCCTGCGCATGCTCGCGGCCGCGCGCGTCGCGCAGGGAGGTCCGAATGACTGAGTCCACGCCCCGTCTCGGCCTCTCCGGACGGCTGGCACGCGCGTTCCAGGCCAATCCGCTGACGCCCGTGCTTGCGCTGATGGGCCTGATCCTCGGCCTGGTCGCGGTGCTGGTGACGCCGCGCGAGGAAGAGCCGCAGATCGACGTGACCATGGCGAACGTGTTCGTGCCGTTCCCGGGCGCGTCGGCGCGCGATGTCGAGCAGCTGGTGAGCTACCCGCTGGAGCAGAAGCTGTCGGAGATCGAGGGCGTCAAGCACGTGTATTCGATCAGCCGGCCCGGCATGGCCGTGCTGACCGTGGAATACACCGTCGGCGTCGAGCGCCAGCCGGCGATCGTGCGCCTGTACAACCAGGTCTATTCGAATGCCGACTGGATGCCGGCCGGCGTGGGCGTCGGCCAGCCGCTGATCAAGCCCAAGGGCATCGACGACGTGCCGGTGATGGCGCTGACCCTGTGGTCGGACGACGAGGCCACCGGCATCGAGGATCTCGCCGCCGTCGCGCGCACGCTAGAAACCGAGCTCAAGCGCGTGCCCGGTACCCGCGATGTCTACACCATCGGCGCACCCGACCGTGTGGTCGCCGTGACCCTGGATCCCGCGCGCCTCGCCGCCTTCGGCCTGAGCGTGGACGAGATCGCGCAGTCGCTGCAGGCCGCGAACGTGGTCCGCCACCTCGGCGAGCGCGTCGGCGACGACCGCAGCGTGCCGGTGAGCGCCGGGCGCTTCCTCGCCGACCGCGACGATGTCGCCGCACTGGTGCTCGGCCTGCGCGACGGCAAGCCGGTGACCCTGGCCGATGTCGGCGAGGTGCGTGCCGGCATCGATGTGCCGTCGAGCTATGTCTGGCACGCGGTGCCCGCCGGTCAGCCCGGTCCGAAGGCCGGCACCAGCCCGGCACTGACCGTCGCCATCGCCAAGAAGCCCGGCAGCAATGCCTCGGACATCACCGCCGCGATCGCGTCGCGCATCCAGACCCTGCGCGGCGAACTCATCCCCGATGCCGTGCAGGTCGAGATCGTGCGCGACTACGGCGCCACCGCGACCGACAAGGCGCAGAAGCTCATCCAGAAGCTGATGTTCGCGACGATGTCGGTCGTGCTGCTGGTGCTGTTCGCGCTGGGTCGTCGCGAGGCGCTGGTGGTCGGCGCCGCCGTGGTGCTGACCCTCGCGCTGACCCTGTTCGCCTCGTGGGCGATGGGCTTCACCCTCAACCGCGTCTCGCTGTTCGCGCTGATCTTCTCGATCGGCATTCTCGTCGACGACGCCATCGTGGTGGTCGAGAACATCCATCGGCACATGGCGCGTGGCGGAAAGACGCTGTTCGAGGCCATTCCGCCCGCCGTCGACGAAGTCGGCGGGCCCACCATCCTCGCCACCTTCACCGTGATCGCGGCACTGCTGCCGATGGCCTTCGTCAGCGGACTGATGGGTCCGTACATGCGGCCGATCCCGATCAACGCCTCCGCCGGCATGCTGATCTCGCTGGCGATCGCGCTGATCGTCACGCCCTGGCTGTCGCTGAAGCTGCTCAAGCCGCATGTCGTCGCGCACGGCGATGCGAACACCGCCCATGCCGGCGAATCGCGCCTGCATCGCCTGTTCCGCCGGGTGATGACGCCGTTCCTGGTCGGCGACCGCGCCCCGCGCCGCAGGCGCTGGCTGTTCGGCGGCATGGTCGCGCTGGTGCTGCTCTCGGCCAGCCTCGCCGCCGTGCAGCTGGTCGTGCTGAAGATGCTGCCCTTCGACAACAAGTCGGAGCTGCAGGTCGTGGTCGACCTGCCCGAGGGGCGCACGCTGGAAAGCACGAACGCGCTGCTCGCCGAACTGGCCGCCCGCACCCTGGAATTGCCGGAAGTGGCGAGCGTGCAGGCCTACGCGGGGACGTCGGCACCGATCAACTTCAACGGCCTGGTGCGCCAGTATTTCCTGCGCAGCGGCGCCAACATCGGCGACCTGCAGGTCAACCTGGTCGACAAGCATCACCGCGACCGCAAGAGCCACGACATCGCCCGCGCGATCCGCCCGGCGCTCGATGCGATCGGCCGTCGCCATGGCGCGTCGGTGAAGGTCGTCGAAGTGCCGCCGGGTCCGCCGGTGCTGGCGCCGCTGGTCGCCGAGGTCTACGGGCCCGACTACGACCAGGCGCGCAAGGTCGCACAGGCCTTGGAAGCGCGCTTCCGCGCCACCGAGGGCATCGTCGACGTCGACACCACGGTCGAGGCCGATGCGCCGCGCGAGGTGCTGGTGGTCGATCGCGAGCGTGCGACGCGACTGGGCGTGGACCAGGCGACGATCGCGAACACGCTCGCGGCCGCGGTCGGCGGCCACGATGCCACCTACGTGCAGGACGGCGCCTCGCGACACCCGCGCCCGGTGCGCCTGCGCGTGCCGGTGGCCGAACAGGCCAGCCTGCAGCGCCTGCTAGCGCTGACCGTGAAGGGCGGGCAGGGCCAGATGGTGCCGCTGTCGGAAGTGGTCGCGGTCGAGCGCGCCGGCTGGGACGGCGCGATCCACCACAAGGACCTGCTGCCGGTGGTCTACGTGATGGGCGACGAGGCCGGTGAGCTCGACAGTCCGCTGTACGGCATGTTCGACCTGGTCGGGCAGGTGTCGGACCACGACATCGCGGGGCGCCGGCTGCAGCAGAGCTTCATCCGCCAGCCCGCCGACACCGCCGTCGAATCGATCAAGTGGGACGGCGAGTGGCAGATCACCTACGAAACCTTCCGCGACATGGGCATCGCCTACGCCGCCGGCCTGGTGCTGATCTACCTGCTGATCGTCGCGCAGTTCCGCAGCTACCTGGTGCCGCTGGTGATCATGGCGCCGATCCCGATGACCGTGATCGGCGTGATGCCCGGTCATGCGCTGCTGGGCGCGCAGTTCACCGCGACCTCGATGATCGGCATGATCGCGCTGGCGGGCATCATCGTGCGCAACTCCATCCTGCTGGTGGACTTCATCAACCAGTCGATCGCCGAAGGCCGCAGCCCGGCCGAGGCGGTGATCGAGGCCGGCGCCGTGCGCGCCCAGCCGATCGTGCTGACCGCACTGGCGGCGATGCTCGGCGCGTTCTTCATCCTCGACGACCCGATCTTCAACGGCCTCGCGGTGTCGCTGATCTTCGGCATCCTGGTCAGCACCGTGCTGACCCTGGTCGTCATCCCGCTGTTGTATGTTGTCACCCTGCGCGGCGAGGTTTCTCCGCGCACCGAACAGGAGCACTGACATGGCCGAGAACCAGGGCAAGGAACAGACCGGCGTCCGCATCGTCCTCGAACAGGAGGGCCCGTACGCGTTCAAGGTGAGTTTCGAAGGCACCGACATCGATCCGCTGTTCACCGACGAGCCGCCGCCGCTGGGCGAGGGCCGCGACCCGAATCCCTCTGCGCTGCTGCTGGCCGGCATCGCCAATTGCCTCAGCGCCAGCCTGCTGTTCGCGCTGCGCAAGTTCAAGAATGCGCCCGGCCCGATCCGCGCCGAGATCGTCGGCGAAAAGATGCGCAATGCCGAAGGTCGCTGGCGCATCCCGCGCGCGCAGGTGTCGATCCAGCTGTCCGACACCGCCGAAGCGCTGGAACACCTGCCGCGCGTGCTCGCCCAGTTCGAGCAGTTCTGCGTGGTCACCCAGAGCGTGCGCGAAGGCATCGAGGTCGACGTCAGCATCCGCGATGCCAGCGGGCGTGTGCTCGAAGCGGAGAGCGCGAATGGATGACGATGCGCTGAAGATCGCCTGTCCTGCATGCCATGCGCTCAACCGCGTGCCGGTCGCGCGCATCGCCGACGCGCCGGTGTGCGGGCGCTGCAAGCAGCCGCTGTTCGCCGCGCATCCGCTTGCGCTGGGTGCCGGGAATTTCGATCGCCATGTCGTCGATGGCGACCTGCCGGTGCTGGTCGATTTCTGGGCGCCCTGGTGCCAGCCCTGCCGGATGATGGCGCCGCATTTCGAGCAGGCCGCGAGCCACCTCGAACCCGCGCTGCGCCTGGCCAAGGTCGACACCGAAGCCGAGCCCGCGTTGGGCGCGCGCTTCGACATCCGCAGCATTCCCACGCTGGTGCTCTTCCATCGCGGCCGCGAACTCGCGCGCCGTTCCGGCGCCATGGGCGCGGCCGACATCGTGCGCTGGGTGCGCACGCAACTGCAGGGTTGATTGCCATGAACAGGATGTCCTCGCGTTTCTTCCGTCGTTCCATCCGCCTGCTTCCGGTCGCCGCGCTGTCGATGGCCCTTGCCGCCTGCGCCGGCCACGCCACGCAGGTCCTCCCGGCGATGACGACCACGCCTGCCGGCACGACCGTGATGCAGCCCGCACCGCAGCTGTACGTCGCCGGCCAGCCCGCCGAAGCCGACTGGCGCGCGTTCGCCGATGCCGGCGTCGGCACGGTGATCAACCTCCGCACCGCCGGCGAAATGAAGGGCCGCGACGCGCGTGCCGAAGTCGCCGCGGCCGGGATGCGCTACCTCGAACTGCCGATCGACGGCGCCGCTGCGGTGACGCCGGAGAACGCCCGCCGCCTCGGCGAACTGCTCCGCGACGCGCGCGGTCCGGTGCTGGTGCACTGCGCCAGCGGCAACCGCGTCGGTGGCCTGCTCGCCTTGCTGAAGGCCAGCGAAGGCATGTCGGCCGAACAGGCCCTGGCGTTCGGCCGCAGCGCGGGCATGACCTCGACCGAGGCGAAGGTCCGCGACACGCTGGGCGTTGCACCCGCCGCGCAGTCCGCGCCCTGATCGGACACGTCGGGGCCACGGGGATTCGCGCGACATTCAGCGCGCGGCATGGATCGTGACCGGGCCGCCGCACCGCCGGTGCGGCCCCGACCGGAAGCCGTCGTGATGATCCGCGCCGCATCGAAGCCGTTTCGCGTCCCCCCTCTGCTCCTGCCGGCCTCCCTTCTCCTCCTCTCGATCCTCTCCGGCCTCGCCGCTGCCGCACCGGGCGCGGTCGGCGAGCGCGTGCCGGCATCGCTGTTCTGCGAAGACCCGTCGCAGGCGGAAGACTGGGGCGATGCGCCCCGCCTCATCGCGCTGATGCCGGCGCACAGCGAGTACGGCAGCATGCTGCGGCTCGCGTTCGGCGCCTATTTCCGTCGCGGCCATGCGCTGCCGCAGACCATCCCGCAGGAGCGCTTTCCCCGCACCGTGTTCGTGACCGGCGTCGACACGGCGGAGGACGACGGATTCCCCATGCTGATGGGCGATCACTGCGCACCCGCACGCAGTCCCGAGGCGCTGGCGCGGATCGCCCGGGCGACCGGCGTGTCGCTGCCGAAGGCGGATCGCACCGACGCCACCGTGCTGCTGATCGACAAGGACGGCATCGTGCGCTGGCGCGACGATGGCTTCCGCGCGCAGGGCGAGCACCTCAAGCCGCTGGAAGCCGCCGTGAAGTCGCTGCTCGGCGTCGCAGACGCCCTCGCACCGGCGCCCGCAGAAGATCCGCCCGAGGTCGGCGATATCGCGCCCGACTTCGCGATCGATATGCCGCAGATCTCGCCGTGGGCCGCCGCGCGCGCTGGTCGCCGCCATGCCCCGGTCGAAGACACGCGTCTGTCCGCACTGCGCGGCAAGGTCGTCGTGCTCTCGTTCTACCCGGCCGCCTTCAGCGGGACGTTGCCGCTCATCGAAGGCGATGCCGAGGAGATCGCGCTGGCCGCACGCGACCGCGAGCGCAGGCGGATGATGAGCTGCGCCATCCAGCTCGACGAACTGGACATGCTGGCCCCGGACTATGCGCTGCTGGGCGACGTGGTGAAACTCGCGATCACCGCTTCGACGCCCGAACTGCTCGACGCCTGGCGTCGCACCCTGCGCACGAAGGACCTGCATTACGTCAACGATGCCGACTACGGCATCGCGCGCCGCTACGGCAGCTACGACGCGAAGGCCGGCTACAACCAGCGCAAGGTGTTCGTGATCGACGGCGCCGGGCGTGTCGCGTACGTCGACGACGACTACGAGCCCGGCGATGCCGGCGCGCTCGCGGCGGCGGTGGCGAAGGCGGCGCGCCAGCGCTGAGGCGCGTCGCAGCCGCTGCCGCTACAGCCGGTCGATCGGCAGCTTGAGGTAGCGCACGCCGTTGTCTTCCGGCTCCGGCAGGGCCCCGGCGCGGATGTTCACCTGCACGGCGGGCAGCAGCAGGGTCGGCATCGCCAGCGTGGCGTCGCGCGCGGTGCGCACCGCGACGAAGTCGTCCTCGCCGATGCCGTCGCGCACGTGGATGTTGCCGGCCTTCTGCGCTGCGATCGTGGTCTCGCAGGCATGGGCGCGTCCGCCCGGCGCGTAGTCGTGGCACACGAACACGCGGGTCTCGTCCGGCAGCGCGAACATGCGCTGGATCGAGCGATACAGCGTGCGCGCATCGCCGCCCGGGAAATCACAGCGCGCGGTGCCACCGTCGGGCATGAAGATCGAATCGCCGACGAACAGCGCATCGCCGATCCGGTAGGCGATGCTGTCGCTGGTGTGGCCCGGCACCGCGATCACCTCGGCCTCGATCCCGCCGACCGCGAAGCGTTCGCCGTCGGTGAACAGGTGGTCGAACTGCGAACCGTCGACCGGGAAGTGCTCGCCCAGGTTGAAGATCGGCCGGAAGGTCTTCTGCACCGTGCGGATGCCTTCGCCGATGGCCAGCGTCGCGTCCGGGCATTGCGGTTTCAGCCAGTGCCCGGCGCTGAGGTGGTCGGCATGCGCATGCGTTTCGAGGATCCAGCGCAGCTCCAGCGCGTCCGCGCGGACATGGTCCAGCACCTGCTGCGCCGAGGTCGTCGACGTCCGCCCGGACTTGGCATCGAAATCCAGCACGGGGTCGATGATCGCCGCCTGCCGGCTCGCCGGGTCGGCGACGACGTAGGTCCAGGTGCAGCTGTCGGCGTGGAAGAAGGAGGTGACGGTCGGCTTCATGGCGAACTCCACGGATATCGCCGGATTCTACGCCTTGGTCGATCTACGCTTGGGTCGATCTGCGCCCGGGGCTGGCGTGTCCGGCCTGCATCGGCATAATCGGTCGATGACCGAACAACTTCCCCTGCTGATCGACACCGACCCGGGCGTGGACGACGCGCTCGCCCTGCTGATGGCCTTCGATGCCCCGCATCACGAGGTCGTCGCGCTCACTATCGCCGCCGGCAACGTCGGCCTGAAGCACACCGTCGCCAACGCGCTGAAGCTCTGCGAAGTGGCGGAGGTCGACATCCCCGTCTACGCCGGCTGCGACGCGCCGCTGCTGCATGCCGCGCCGGACGCCTCGTATGTCCACGGCCGCGACGGCTTCGGCGACATCGGCTATCCGCCGGCCGCGAAGCAGGCCGAGGCCGAACACGCCGCCCAGGCGATGATCCGGCTCTCGCATGCCCACGCCGGCAGACTCGTCGTCTGCATGCTCGGGCCGCTGACCAACCTCGCGGTGGCGCTCAAGCTCGATCCGACCCTGCCCGAACGCGTCGGTCGCATGGTGGTCATGGGCGGCGCGGTCACGGGGCAGGGCAACACCACGCCGATGGCCGAGTTCAACATCGGCTTCGACCCGGAGGCCGCGCACATCGTGTTCGAGGCCTTCGCGGAGGCCGGGAAGGTCGTCGAGGTCGCGGACTGGGAGGCGGTGATCCGCCACGGTTTCCTGCATGCCGACGTCGAGCGCTGGCTGCAGGCCGATCATCCCCGCGCCCGGTTCTACGAAGCGATCTCGCGCAGGACCCGCGAATGGTCCGCCGGCCTGCGTGGCGACCACTGGCACGCCGCCGATGCCCTGGCGATGGCGATGCTGGTCGCGCCCGGGCACATCCGCGAGCGCGCCGTGCGGCCGCTGCGGATCGAACTGGTCGGGACCGAGAGCCGCGGCGCGACCGTGGTCGACTGGAACCGCCGCTCCGGCCGGGCCGACAATGCCGACATCCTCATGGCCTACGACCAGGCCGCCTTCGAGGCCCTGATCCGCCGGGCGCTGCGGGCGGAATGAGCGGATCCGGGCGGGCGTGCCGGCCGGTTCCGCCGGCCAGCCGACGGGCGGCTTGAGCCGGAGCCATGGCCTCGGCTACAATGCCCGGCTTTCCGCTCAACTCTGGTGCCGCCATGAAGGCCGATATCCATCCCGAATACCGCCAGGTCGTGTTCCAGGACGTGACCTCGGACTTCAAGATCCTGACCCGCTCGACCCTTGGCAGCAAGGAAACGATCAAGTGGGACGATGGCAACGAATACCCCCTGATCAAGGTGGAAATCTCGTCGTCGTCGCATCCGTTCTACACCGGCCAGCACCGTGTCGTCGACACCGCCGGCCGCGTCGACAAGTTCCGCAAGCGCTACGGCAAGTAATCGCCGTCGCCGCCTCCGGGCGGCCCGCGCAACACCGTGTCACCGCAACGGCCGCCCCTGGCGGCCGTTGTCGTGTCCGCATGTTTCATTTCCATGTCTTCCGCCGCTGCGACGCAGCGTTTCCGCGATGCCGCCGGATTCGACCAAAGTCCAGAGCAGGCGCTCGAATATCGGTATGCGATAATCCGCCGTTGTCGCGACTGCGTCGCGGCTGCCTTCCCCGAGTGCGGCACGGCCGGTGCTGAGCTCCGCATTCAATGTCATTCAAGCTTTCCGGGAGTGTGCCGTGTCTCAACAGGATTCCACCATTCCGACCCAGGTCACCGTGACCGCCGGCGAGAAGTCCGCCGTCCTGCCGGTGTACCAGCCCACCTTGGGCAGCCCGTGCGTCGACATCGCGAAGCTCCCGAAGGAGACGGGCCTGTTCACGTACGACTCGGGCTTCATGGCCACCGCGTCGTGCCGTTCGGCGATCACCTACATCGATGGCGACGCCGGCGTGCTGATGTACCGCGGCTACCCGATCGAACAGCTCGCCGAGAAGTCCAGCTTCCTCGAAGTGGCCTACCTGCTGATGAACGGCGAACTGCCGAACCCGCAGGAATTCGCCAAGTTCGAGCATGAAGTCACGCATCACACGATGATGCACGAAGCCTTCCGCACCTTCCTGTTCGGCTTCCGCCACGACGCGCACCCGATGGCGATGCTGGTCGGCATGCTCGGCTCGATGGCGAGCTTCTACCACAACACGCTGGACCTCGAAGACGCCGAGCAGCGTCGCATGGCTGCGATCCGCCTGATCGCGAAGGTGCCGACGATCGCCGCCGCCTGCCATCGCTATTCGATCGGCTGGCCGAGCCGCTATCCGAAGAACAACCTCGAATACGTCACCCGCTTCCTGCACATGATGAAGGAAGTGCCGAGCGAGCCGCTGGAGCTGAATCCGGTCGCCGCCAAGGCGCTGGACCTGCTGTTCATCCTGCACGCCGACCACGAGCAGAACGCGTCGACCTCGACCGTGCGCCTGGTCGGTTCCACCGGTGCGAACCCGTATGCCTGCGTCGCCGCCGGCGTCGCTGCGCTGTGGGGTCCCGCTCACGGCGGCGCCAACGAAGCCGTGCTGAAGATGCTCGAAGAGATCGGTACCCCGGGCAACGTGCAGTCGGCCGTCGACAAGGCCAAGGACAAGAACTCGGGCTTCCGCCTGATGGGCTTCGGCCACCGCGTCTACAAGAACTTCGACCCGCGCGCGAAGATCATCCGCGAGATGTGCCACAAGGTGCTGAACGAGCTGGGCGTCAACGACCCGCTGCTCGAAGTGGCCATGAAGCTGGAAGAAGCCGCGCTGAAGGACGACTACTTCGTGCAGCGCAAGCTCTACCCGAACGTCGACTTCTACTCGGGCATAATCTACAAGGCGCTGGGCATCCCGACCGAGATGTTCACGGTCATGTTCGCCATCGCTCGCACCGCCGGCTGGGTCTCGCACTGGCTGGAACAGCAGAACGACCCGGAAGCCAAGATCGGCCGTCCGCGCCAGATCTACACCGGTTACGCGGCGCGCGACTACAAGCCGGTCGAGCAGCGCTGATCCCGGAGACGGGATCTCGTGCTGGTATCGCGAAAGACCCCGCCTCGGCGGGGTTTTTCGTTGGCGGAGCGGTCAACGTCGTGGCGGCCGATGCGTTGTCGAGTCATGGATGGCGCCGGCCATCATCGCCCTGGAGGGCATGCCGATGGACCCGATGATCCCCGAATGGCTGCGTCGATCCGCATGGGTGGCACTGTTCTGGTGCGCGAGCGCCACGGCACAGGCACAGAGCGGCTGCGCGCCGACGGCGGTGACGCCGGACACCCCCGACAAGGACATCTGCTACGGCCCGGCCGCCTGGCGCGAACAGACGCTCGGCGGGACCTGGCTGCAGCAGCGCTTCGATCTGTACCGAGCCCCCGGTGCGAGCGCCGACGCGCCCGCGCCACTGATCGTCTGGGCGCATCCCAACGGCAGCAGCAAGGCCATCGCGCCCGGTTCCGTAGCCGAGACCGTGCTCCTCAAGCCGGCCCTGGCCGCAGGCTTCTCCTTCGCCTCGGTGGAGTTCCGGCATCCGGTGGCCAACCGGAACGAGGCGGATTCGCCGACCAATCCCGGCGTGCCGCACCACGACCTGGCGCGTGCCTTGCAATTCATGCGTGCCAACGCCGCCGCACTGGGCATCGATCGCCGCAACGTCTTCGTGGTCGGCGGTTCGCGCGGCACGCTGTCGCTGTGGACCGTGCTGCAGGACGACATGGCAATCCCGACCAGTCCGGACCCGGTCGCGCGTCAATCCACCCGGGCGAATGCGGTGTTCGCGTACAACGCCCAGACCACCTACGACGGCCGCGAATTCGCCGACCTGTTCCTGGTCGAAGCCGACCGCGCGGCCTTCAAGGCGAACTGGCAGGCGCTGCATCCGAAATACGCGCAGTACGGCAGTGCGATCCAGAGCGTGACGGCGGACGACCCGCCGGTGAAGCTGCGCTACGACCAGGCCTTCATCGGGCGTCTGGTGACGCAGCAGGAATTGGCCGGCGTGGATTACGTGCACTACCCGGACTACGGGTTGGCGCTGTGCGCGGCCTACCAGCTGGCCCTGGGCCACGGCGGGCGCTGCACGGCGGAGGGCGATCCGCGCTTCGCCACGATGGCCGAGGGCTATCGCGGCTACGTCGATTTCTTCAAGGCGCACCTGCGGGGACGCACCGCACCAGTGCTGCCCGCCATGCAGCGACCGGATGCCCCCGAGCGGCCCAGATTGCCCCGGGCGCCGGGTCGCTAGCCATTGCCTCGTCTGTCTTGAACGGCCCGCGCATGCGGGCCGTCGTCGTTCAAGCCAGCAGCGAACGCAACATCCAGGCGTTCTTCTCGTGAATGTTGAGGCGCTGGGTCATCAGGTCCACGGTCGGATCGTCGCCGGCGTTGTCGGCGGTCTTCAGGACCTTGCGCGCGGTGCGGCAGACCGCTTCGTTGCCGAGGACCAGTTGGCGTACCATTTCGCGCCAGTCGCTGTCGTCCGCCACTGCGGCGTCCTCGATGGAGCTGAGTTTCGCGAATTCGGCGTAGGAGCCCGGGGCGCGGTAGCCGAGGGCGCGGATGCGCTCGGCGATGGCGTCCAGCGCGGTCCATGCCTCGGTGTACTGGCCCTCGAACATCACGTGCAGGCTGTTGAACATCGGGCCGGTGATGTTCCAGTGGAAGTTGTGGGTCTTCAGGTACAGGGTGTAGCTGTCGGCGAGGAAATGCGACAGGCCGTCCGCGATCTTGCTGCGGTCGCCGGTCGACAGGCCGATGTCGATCTGCGGCATGTCGCCGGTCGCGGCGGGGGTGGTCTTGCCGCTGGGCTTCTTCGGGGGCTTGGCCATCTGAACGCTCCTTGGGGACAAAATGGCAGCCTACGACGCGCTGCCTGACTCTTCACCCAGACTATCGCCGCAATCGCTTCGATTGAAGTCAATCATTCAGACGTTTTTCATTGATGAAACCTATTGATTCAGAAGGGCAGGCCGACCTGCGCCGCGCCCGCGCGGCCGTGGAGGGCGCCCTGTCGCGCGATCGCGGCCGGCTGATCGGCCTGTGGTCGCGCTGGAGCGGCAAACCCGGCGATGCCGCGCTGCAGGCGGCGTTCGCGGAGGCGCTGGCGGTGTCGGTCGCGGCGCGCGAGGCGCGGGCGGCGTCGCTGCCGACGGCGGTGGCGGTGGATCCGAACCTGCCGATCGCCACCGAGGCCGATCGCCTGGTCGAGCTGATCCGCAGCCACCAGGTCGTGGTGATCGCCGGCGAGACCGGTTCGGGCAAGACCACGCAGCTGCCGAAGCTGTGCCTGGCGGCCGGTCGGGGCGCGGCCGGCATGATCGGCTGCACGCAGCCGCGTCGGATCGCCGCGCGCGCGGTGGCGCGCCGCGTCGCTGAGGAGCTGCAGACGCCGACGGGCGGGCTGGTGGGCTACCAGGTGCGCTTCAACGACAACGTCGGCGAGCGCACGGCGGTCAAGTTCATGACCGACGGCATCCTGCTCGCGGAAATCCAGTCCGACCGCTGGCTGTCGGCCTACGACACGATCATCGTCGACGAGGCGCACGAACGCAGCCTCAACATCGACTTCCTGCTCGGTTATCTCAAGCAGCTGCTGCAGAAGCGCCGCGACCTCAAGGTCATCGTCACCTCCGCGACCATCGACACCGAACGCTTCTCGAAGCA
This sequence comes from Lysobacteraceae bacterium 2PB, assembly GCA_005502915.1. Classification (GTDB taxonomy): domain Bacteria; phylum Pseudomonadota; class Gammaproteobacteria; order Xanthomonadales; family Xanthomonadaceae; genus Lysobacter_I. The sequence continues at coordinate 30,110 of SCMT01000007.1, forward strand.
TTTCGGCGATGCGCCGGTGGTGAGCGTGGAAGGTCGCGGTTATCCGGTCGAGGTGCGTTATCGCCCGCTCGAAGGCGGCGAAGACGAGGAGGGGGCAGCGCAGGACGGTGGGCGGACCATCATCGACGGCATCGTCGGCGCCTGCGACGAGATCATGCGCCTCGGCGGCACCGGCGATACGCTGATCTTCCTGCCCGGCGAGCGCGAGATCCGAGACGCGCACCAGGCGCTGGAGAAGCGCAAGTACCGGCACACCGAAGTGCTGCCGCTGTACGCGCGGCTGTCGGCGCGCGACCAGGACCGCGTGTTCAATCCCGGTCCGCAGCGACGCATCGTGCTGGCGACGAACGTCGCCGAAACCTCGCTGACCGTGCCGCGCATCCATTACGTGGTCGATCCCGGCCTGGCGCGCGTGAAGCGCTACAGCCCGCGTCAGAAGCTCGATCGCCTGCACATCGAACCGGTGTCGCAGGCCAGCGCCGACCAGCGCAAGGGCCGCTGCGGGCGCATCGCGCCGGGCACCTGTTTCCGGCTGTATTCCGAAGCCGATTTCCTGTCCCGCGATCCCTACACCGATCCGGAAATCCGCCGCGCGGCGCTGGCCGGGGTGATCCTGCGCATGCTGTCGCTGGGACTCGGCCGCATCGAGGATTTCCCGTTCCTCGAACCGCCGGATCCGCGCGCGATTGCCGACGGCTGGCAGCAGCTGGCCGAACTGGGCGCGATCGACGCCGAGCGCAAGCTCACCCGCATCGGCCGGACCATGGCGCGGTTGCCGGTCGACGTGAAGCTGGCGCGCATGCTGATCGCCGCGCAGCGACACGGCTGCCTGCGCGAGATGCTGGCGATCGCAAGCTTTCTCGGTATCCAGGATCCGCGTGAGCGTCCGGCCGACCAGCGCGGCGCCGCCGATGCCGCGCATGCCGAGTTCGCGGATGCGAAGTCGGAATTCGTCGGCATCCTCAAGCTCTGGGAGGCCTATCGCGTCGCCCACGAGGAGATGACCCAGTCGCAGCTGCGCAAATGGGCGGACAAGCATTTCCTCGGCTTCCTGCGCCTGCGCGAGTGGCGCGAGCTGCACCGGCAGCTGAAGCTGCTGTGCGACGAGATCGATCTGGGCGGCGACGATGGACGCGATGCGCGTGCGCCGAAGGCGGCCCGTGCTGTCGCAGCCACCACGCCGTCCCCCCCTTTGAAAAAGGGGGGCAGGGGGGATTTGCTTTCCCCGCAAGCCATCGAAAAGCAAATCTCCCTCGATCCCCCTTTTGCAAAGGGGGAGGAAAAGCGGGCTGTTGCGAAGGAGGATTACGCGCGGGGCCCCGCCGTCGACTACGCGAAGCTGCACCGCGCCTTGATCGCCGGCCTGCCGACGCAGATCGGCCATCGCGGCGATCGTGGCCTGTACGACGGCCCGCGCGGGCGCAAGTTCACGCTGTTCCCGGGATCGCCGCTGGCGAAGAAGAGTCCGCCCTGGGTGCTGTCGGCGACGCTGCTCGACACCGAGAAGGTGTGGTCGATCACCAATGCCGCGATCGAACCGGAATGGGCGATCGACGAACTGCCGCATCTGCTCGCGCGACGCCATCACGATCCGCACTGGGCGCGCTCGCAGGGCCGGGTGGTGGGCAGCGAGCAGATCAGCCTGTTCGGGCTGGTGCTGGCGCCGAAGAAACCGGTGCACTACGGCGCGCTGTTCCCGGAGGAGTCGCGCGCGATCTTCGCCCGCGATGCGCTGGTGACCGGGGAGATCAACACCCGCGCCGCGTTCGTCGCGCGCAATCGCGCCACGCTGGCGAAGGCGACCGAGGAAGAAGCCAAGCAGCGTCGCGCCGGTCTGGTCGTGGACGTGGACTGGCAGGCGCAGTGGTATCTCGACCGCCTGCCGCCGCACGTGCACAACGCGCAGGCGCTGGATGCGTGGTACGCGAAGCTGCCGGCGGCCGAGAAGGCGAAGCTGGAATGGTCGCTGGCCGACCTGATGGTCGGTGGTCCGAGCGATGCCGAGCGCTTCCCGCCGTACCTGCCGCTGGGCGAGGTGCGCCTGGCGGTGAAGTATCGCTTCGAGCCCGGTGCGCCCGACGATGGCATGACGGTGGCGGTGCCGCTGCACCTGCTCAACGCGCTCGACCCCGCGCAGCTCTCGTGGCTGGCGCCGGGTTTCGTGCAGGACAAGGCGGCGGCGCTGATCAAGTCGATGCCGAAGGCGCTGCGCCGCAACTTCGTGCCCGCGCCGGATTTCGCCCGCGCCTTCGCCGAAGCCTTCCCGCAGCGCGATGCCGATGCCTTCGAGGGTGCGCTGGCGCGGTTCCTGAAGAAGCTGACCGGCGTCGAGCTGCTCCCGGCGGATTTCGATCCCGCATCGATCGATGCGCACCTGCGCGCCAACCTGCGCCTGCTCGACCGGGATGGCCGAACGGTGCTCGCCGAGTCGCGCGACCTCGACGACCTGCGCGCGCGCTTCGGCAAGCGCGCGGCCGATGCGTTCTCGGCGCGCGCGGCGGAAGGTCTGGCGCAGCGCGGCCTGACCGATTTCCCGGCGGTGTCGATCCCGACCTCGGTGCCCGGTGCCGGCGGCGTGCCGGCTTATCCGGCGCTGCACGACGACGGCGACAGCGTGTCGCTCGCGGTGCATGCCGATCGCGCCGAGGCGCAGCGTCACCATCCCGAGGGCGTGCGCCGCCTGCTGCGGATCGCGCTGGCCGAGAAGATGAAGCAGGCGCGCAAGCAGTTGCCGGTGCAACCGAAGACCTCGCTGCTCTACGCCGCGATCGAGAGCCGCGATCCGCGCAACGATGGCCTGAAGGACAGCGACCGCCTGCGCGCCGACCTGGTCGAGGGCGCGTTCGCCGCGCTGTCGGCCGAGGGCCTGCTGGAGATCCGTACGGCCGATGCCTTCGCGCAGCGTCGCGACGCCATCGGCAAGACGCTGTTCGGCGAAGCGATGACGCGGCTGAAGCAGGCGGAGACCATCCTCGCCCGCGTCGCCGAGGTCCGTGCCGCACTGGAATCGAACCTGATGGGCTGGGCCCGCGCCAATCTCGACGACCTGCACGCACAGCTGGCCGCGCTGGCCGCGCCGGGCTTCCTGCGCGATGTCCCGGCCGATGCGCTGGCGGAGTATCCGCGCTGGCTCAAGGCCATGGCGCTGCGCGCCGAGCGCGCGCTGCGGGACCCGGTGCGCGACCAGGCGCGGATGCTCGAGCTCAAGCCCTTCGTGGATGCGCTGGCCGATGCCCGTGATCGTGGCATCGATCTGCAGCCGGGCTGGCAGGCCCTGCGCTGGGACCTGGAGGAGTTCCGGGTGTCGCTGTTCGCGCAGGAGCTGGGCGCGAAGGGCGGGGTGTCGGCGAAGAAACTCGCGACGCGGCTGTCGCAATTGCGCTGAGCGTCGCCGTCGGAGAGACGTGCACGGGGTAGGCTGGATGTGTCGCCCGCACATGCGCTGCCGGGTCCGGGCGATGGCGGCCTGCGGCGTTTCCGACTGCAGTCGCCGGAGATCGGCAGCCTGCAGTCAAAAGGACATGCCATGCACAAGACCTTCATCCACGGTATCGCGATCGCCCTCCTGTCCGCCGCCATGGGCTTCAGCGGAAGCGCTCAGGCGCTCCCCGGTGGCCCCAGCACTCCCTGCACCGAGGCCAACTGGGGCGAAATCGCGACGGTCGAGAGTTACAGCCCCCGGACCGGCTACGTCCAGCGGATCTACGAATGCACCGACTTCGGCTGGTCGATCATCGCCCGCTGCGACGAGAACGGCTGCATCTACTACTGAGTCCCGCCTCCGCAACGCCGCACGCCCCCGGCTCCGGCCGGGGGCGTGTCGTTTCGGGGCATGCCGTTTCGCGGCAGCCCGGGATCCTGGAATCCCTGAGCCGGGGGCGGCGTGACTTCCGGGTCCTGCCTGCGAACCACGGCTGTGTCACAAAGGCCGCCCGGCCGCGTCATGGTCTCGAACACCGGATCCTGAACTCCGGGTCTCGAACATCGGTTCCGCCGTGCGCATCCGCCCCCTGTCCCAGGAGCTTCCCATGTCCCATCTGCTCGACATCTACCTCCAGCCCGGCAAGGTCTTCGCCGCGCTGAAGGACAAGCCGACCTTCCTCGTCCCGCTGCTGCTGACGATCGTGGTCAGCGTGGTCATGGTCGCGGTCTACTTCGCCCAGGTCGACGGCCCGTGGCTGATCGAGCGCATGCTCGCCGCCAACCCGGAGGCCACCGCCAAGGAGATCGAACAGGCGCGCAAGGTGATGCCGGGCGCGCAGGTCATGGGCTACATCAGCATGGCGAGCATCGCGGTGCTCGCCATACTCGTCACGCTGGTGATCGCCCTGTACTACTGGATCGCCGGCAAGATCGCCGGGCACGCGCTGTCCTTTCGCCATGGCCTGAGCCTCACGGCCTGGTCGGGCATGCCGACGCTGCTCGGCAGCATCGTCGGGCTGGTCGGCGCGATCACCATGACCCCGCAGACCTCGCTGGAATCGCTGCAGATGCTCAACATCGATCCGCTGCTGGTCGAACTGCCGATGGATCATGCATGGAGCAGGTTCGCGAAGAGCTTCAGCCTGCTCATGCTCTGGACGATCGGCCTGGCCGCGCTGGGCTGGCGCACCTGGTTCCGCACCGGCTGGGTCCAGGCGATGTTCGTCGCGGCGTTGCCGTACCTCGTCTGGTTCGGCGGGCTCGCGATCGCCGCGCTGCTCAAATGATTGTCGATATTTCCCTGGATTCCGGATCGTTTCGATGAAACCCAACCGCAAGTGGCTCATAGCCGCCGGCATCGTGCTCGTGCTGGTCGTGCCGTTCGTCATCAAGAAGAATCGCGGCGCGTCCGCGATCGAAGTCGATCTGGCGACGGCCGCGCCGCAGCTGGTGCAGCCCTCGATCCTCGCCTCGGGCACGCTGGCCTTCCGCAACGAGGTCAACCTGACTTCGGAAGTCACCGGCAAGGTCGAGACCATCCTCGTCAAGGAAGGCGACACCGTCGAAGCCGGGCAGACCCTGCTGCTGCTCGATCCGGAGCTGTACAACAACGCGATCGAGCGCGAGGAGGCCGGCCTGCGCCAGACCCGCATCGCGATCGAGCGCCAGCGCGCGCAGGTGGCGCTGCGCCGCAAGCAGTTCGAGCGCAGCCAGGTGCTGGTGCAGCAGAAGCTGATCGACCGCAACCGCTTCGACGAGGACCGCAACCAGCTGGAGGTCGCCGAAGCCGACCTGCGCACCAGCGAGGAGTCGCTGCGCCGCGCCGAATCGGTGGTCAACGATGCCCGCGAGCAGCGCGCGCGCACCGAGATCCGCTCGCCGATCTCCGGGCGCATCGTGTCGCTGCCGATCAAGGTCGGCGAGACGGCAGTGCCCTCGACCTCGGCCTTCGCCGGTGCGCAGCTGATGAAGATCGCCGATACCTCGGAGATCATCGCCGAGCTGAAGGTCGACGAAGCCGACATCGCCAAGGTCGGCGCGGGCCAGCGCGTGGAGGTCTACGCGGCGGCCTATCCGGACAGCGCGCTCAAGGGCAGCGTCGAGCAGATCGCGCTGGCCCCGACCATCGAAGGCCAGGGCCGCGCCTACAAGGTCACCGTGCGCATCGTGCCGCCCGAGGGCCTGGCGCTGCGCTCCGGCATGAGCGTGCGTGCCGACATCTTCCTCGGCGACGGCCAGCGCCGCCTGGCGGTGCCGGTGGAAGCGGTCTCGACCGAGACCGGCGACGACGGCAAGCCCGTGCGCCACGTCTGGCTGGCGAAGGACGGCAAGGCGACGCGCGCGACGGTGCAGACCGGCGCCTCCGACGACCGCTGGGAAGTGGTGACCAAGGGCATCGCGCAGGGCGATACCGTGATCGTCGGCCCCGCGAAGGCGCTGCGCGGCCTGAGCGAGGGCGCGCAGGTGAAGCGCCGCGACCCGGCGAAGTCGAAGGATGAGGGCGACGCGAAGGGCGCCGGAAACGACGCGAAGGACGCCGGATGATCGTTCTGCGCGGCATCGTCAAGCGCTACACGATGGGCGAGGAAGTCGTGCAGGCCCTAGCCGGCGTCGACCTGGACATCGCGCGCAACGAATACGTTGCTCTCACCGGACCATCAGGTTCGGGCAAGTCGACGCTGATGAACCTGCTCGGCTGCCTCGACACGCCCACCGAGGGCACGTACACGCTCAACGGCCGCGACGTGTCGGGCATGAACGACACCGAGCTGGCCCAGGTGCGCAACCGCGAGATCGGCTTCGTGTTCCAGAGCTTCCACCTGCTGCCGCGCATGACCGTGCTGCAGAACGTGATGCAGCCGCTGGTCTATCGCGGCCTGTCGCAGGACGAGCGGCGCGCGCGCGCCGTCGAGGCCCTGGGCAAGGTCGGCCTGGGCGACCGCATGGGCCATCGCCCGAACCAGCTGTCCGGCGGCCAGCGCCAGCGCGTGGCGATCGCGCGCGCGCTGGTCGGCGCGCCGTCGATCCTGCTCGCCGACGAACCCACCGGCAATCTCGACACGCGCACCTCCGCCGAGATCATGGCCCTGTTCGACGCGCTGCATGCGCAGGGGCAGACGGTGATCCTCGTGACCCACGAACCCGACATCGCCGCGCACTGCCACCGCGTCCTGCGCGTCAGCGACGGTCGCATCGTCGAGGACCGCCGGCAGGTTCCGGCGCATGCCGGCAGCGTCGCAAATGGAGGAACGCACTGATGCAGGCCTATCTCGAAGCCTTCCGCGCCGCGCTGACCAGCCTCGCGGCGCACCGCATGCGCAGCTTCCTGACCACGCTGGGCATCCTGATCGGCACCGGCTCGGTGATCGCCGTGGTGTCGCTGGTGCAGGGCTTCTCCGATTCGATCAAGGGCCAGCTGTCCGACCTCGGCGGCAGCACGCTGACCCTGCGCGCGGTCAACGACAACGAGAACTTCCGCACCGGCAAGATCAACACCATCACCTTCGACGACATCGACGTATTGCGCTATCGCGTCGCCGGGGTGAAGGACGTCGCGCCGCTGATGGTGGTGCAGGCCGCCGGTGCCAGCTACAAGGGCCGCACCAGCAATCCGCAGGTGCAGGCGACGACCGCGGATTACGCGCTGGTCAACAACCGCTACCCCGAGTTCGGGCGCTTCATCGTCGACAGCGACGACAAGGGCCATCGCCGCGTCGCGGTCATCGGCACCGACCTGCGCGACGAGCTGAAGATGCCGAAGAACCCGGTCGGCGAGTACTTCATGATCGGCAAGGAATGGTTCAAGGTCGTCGGCGTGATGGAGAAGGAGGGCGAGGTGTTCGGCTTCAGCCGCGACAACTACGCCATCATTCCCTTCGATGTCGGCCGCGCGATGATGGGCAACAGCAACGAGCCGATGATCCTGGCCTCGTTCACCGTCGCCAACCTCGGCGAGGTCGAGGCCGTGCGCGAGCGGGTGAAGCGCGCGGTGCGCGCCTCGCGCAAGCTGGTCGCCGAGAAGGACGACGACTTCAAGGTCGAGGCCGCGGACTCGGTGCTCAAGCAGTTCGAGAAGATCACCGGCACCGCGACGATGGTGGTCGCCGGCGTGGTCGGCATCTCGCTGCTGGTCGGCGGCATCGGGATCATGAACATCATGCTGGTGTCGGTGACCGAACGGACCCGCGAGATCGGCATCCTCAAGGCGCTGGGTGCCACGCGTCGCGACATCCTCGTGCAGTTCCTCGCCGAAGCCGGCCTGCTCGCGCTGCTCGGCGGCATCATCGGCATCGCCCTGGGCTACGGGCTGGCGCTGCTGATCTCGGCGCTGGTGCCCGGTTTCCCGCCGGCGCACGTGCCGCTGTGGGTGGTGGTCGCTGCCGCCGGCTTCTCGGCCATGGTCGGCGTCCTGTTCGGCATCATGCCGGCCTCGAAGGCCGCCGGCCTGGATCCGATCGAAGCGCTGCGCTACGAATGACGAACGCCCGGGGCTGCACGGCCCCGGGCGTCGTCCGATCATCGCGACCGCATCGCCGGGTCAGGGCGTGGCGTTGATCGTGGTCTGCGCGTTGATGATGCCGGTGCCGATGGGGCCGGGCGACGGCGCTGCACCGAACGGCTTGACGTTCGCCTTGATGATCGACTCGCAGGTCGCCGGTGCGCAGTCGGTGCTCGGCTTGGAGTGCATCATCGCCACCAGGCCGGCCACGTGCGGGGCCGCCATCGAGGTGCCGCTGTAGTTGGCGTAGCTGTCCGCACCCGGCGAGGTGGTGCTGGCGTTGAGCGTCGAGAGGATGCTCACGCCCGGCGCGGAGACGTCCACGCCCGCGCCGTAGTTCGAGAAGCTGGCCTTGCGTGCGGTCGAGTCCGTGGCGCCGACCACGATCAGGCCCGCGCCGGTGCAGCCGGCCGGCGTGAAGTTCGAGACGTTGGCATTGCTGTTGCCGGCGGCGACCACCACGGTGGTGCCGCGGCTCAGCGCGCCGTTGATCGCGAGCTGCATCGCCGAGGACGAAGGACAGCCGCCGCCGCCGCCCAGGCTCATGTTGATCACGCTGGCCTTGTTGGCGCCGACCAGCGGGACGCCCGCCACGCTGCCGCCGGAGGACCAGGTGATGGCATCGGCGATGTCGGCCAGGGTGCCGCCGCAGCGGCCGAGCGCGCGCACCGACAGGACCTTGCCCTGGTGCGCCATGCCGGCGACGCCGATGCCGTTGTTGGTCACGGCCGCGACCGTGCCGGAGACATGGGTGCCGTGCCAGCTGGAACTGCGTGCCGGCGAACCACTGAAGCAGAACCCGGCGCTGACCCAGTCGCCCGGATCGGACGCATCGCTGTCGCGACCGTTGCCGTCGTTGGCGGTGCTGACGTTGCTGATGAAGTCGTAGCCGTTGATGATGTTCGCCGCGAGGTCGACGTGCGGACGATGGCCGGTGTCGATCACCGCGACGATCTTGCCGGCGCCGCGGAAGCCGGTGTCCCAGGCCAGGTTGGCGTTGGTGCCGCCGGCGCCGCTCAGGAAGCCGTACTGCGAGCCGAAGCTCGGGTCGTTCGGGGTCAGCGTGGGCTGCAGGCGGATGTTGGCCTCCACGAAGGCCACATCCGGGTCCGTCGCGATCTGGCGGATCAGCGTTTCCGCTTCGGCACGGTCCAGCTTGCGGCTGAGGCCGATCAGCTCGGCGCCGATGCCGAGCGTGCGCTCGTGGCGCACGCGCAGCGCCTTGGCGCGGCCGAACGTGCGGTTCGCCATGACGCCGAGACGGTTCATCATCAGCGAGCGGTTGCCCTTCACGGCGCTGCCGTCGCGATAGCGCACGATCACGCCATCGACCGGCTCGCCCGATGCCAGGCCGGACACGTTGAATCGCTCGCCGGCGAACGAGGCGCCAGCGAACAGGGCGGCGCACACGGCGACGCTGAGGCCAAGCAGACGGGTATGGGAATTGCGACGGGACATCTGGACTTCCTCCTTGGGATGTTTGAATTGATTCAGCCTGTCGTGCATCGCACGGGCGTGCCCGCACGAAGAAATGCGGGAACACCTCGGGGGGAAACGGTCGTGCCGATGCGGTGCCGGCTGGTCTCGTTCCTTCGAAGGCCAGGAGCCTCATGCGAGGGGGCGATCCACGCCCCGCAGCCAGCATCCTGTGGCGTTCGCGACACTGTCAATCGAGGGGAAACGCAGTGCAGCGCGTCGCGGAACAGGCCATGCATCGTCCGCATCTTCGCTGCGAACGCTTTCCATAGACGAGCGCGATCATGCGCTGCCGATCGACGCGAAATTGCGACCGACTGCAGCCTGCGATGCCGCCTCGTTTTTCGATGGCTTCAATCGGGCGTGCGGCTACGATCCAAAAAAATCATTCATCGTGCGCACGCGCCGCGCTTGCACGCATCGGAAGCAATGAGATCGGCGTCGCAGTGGTATGGCCCGCCGCGGCGAGGATGCGCGCGCTTCAGCCGCCCTGCGTCAGCCGCGCCAGTTCGTCGGCCTGGTGTTCGCGCGCCAGACGGTCGATGAGGGCGTCGAGATCGCCTTCGAGCACGTTCGGCAGGTCGTACAGGGTCAGGCCCTCGACGCGGTGGTCGGTGATGCGGCCCTGCGGGAAGTTGTAGGTGCGGATGCGCTGGCTGCGGTCGCCGCTGCCGACCTGCAGTTTGCGGTCCTTGGCCTGTGCGGCCTCGCGCTTCGCGGTCTCGGTCTCGACCAGCATCGCTTTGAGCCGCTTCATCGCCTTGTCGCGGTTGGCGTGCTGGCTGCGCTCGGTCTGCGATTCCACGACCACGCCGCTGGGCACGTGGGTGATGCGGATCGCCGATTCGGTCTTGTTGACGTGCTGGCCGCCGGCGCCGCTGGAGCGGAAGGTGTCGACCTTCAGGTCGGCGGGATTGATCTCGACGTCGATGTCGCCGGTGTCCTCGGCGATGATCGCCACGGTCGCGGCCGAAGTGTGGATGCGGCCCTGCGACTCGGTCTCCGGCACGCGCTGCACGCGATGCGTGCCCGACTCGAACTTCAGCTTCGAATACGCGCCGCGCCCGTCGACCCGGGCGATGATTTCGCGGTAGCCGCCGTGCTCGCCGGGATTGGCCGATTCGACCTCGATCCGCCAGCCCTGGCGCTCGGCGTAGCGGCTGTACATGCGGAACAGGTCGCCGGCGAAGATCGCGGCTTCGTCGCCGCCGGTGCCAGCGCGCACTTCCAGGTACAGGCCGCCCTCGTCGCGCGCGTCCTTGGGCACCAGTTGCGCCATCAGTTCGGCATCGAGTGCGAGCAGGCGCGCCTGCGCGGCGGCGATTTCCTCGTCGGCCAGTTCCGCCAGCTCGGGGTCGCCGCGCATCGCTTCGGCAGCGGCGAGATCCTCGCGCGCCTGCCGTTCGGCCGCCAGACCCGTCGCGATCGGTTCGAGCTGGGAGAACTCGCGCATCAGGCCGCGATACCGCGCGGCATCCTCCACCGTCGCCGGGTCGGCGAGCAGGCGTTCGATTTCCTCGCGGCGTTCGGCCAGCGCTTCAAGCTTGCGGCGCAGGGTCGGCGTCATCGTCGCGGTCGGTATGGTGTGCGTGGGTCGGTGCGTGGTCGGGATGGAGCTGGCGGTCCAGCGCTTCGGACAGCCGGGTGTGTGCGGGCGCATGGTGCGGGAACATCCGCTCCGCCGCGCGCATCAGGTCGATGTCGCCATTGATCGCGGCTTCGCGCAGCGCGGTGGTCGGCGCATGCAGCAGGCGGTTGGTCAGCGTATGCGCCAGCTGCTGCAGCACCGCCGCGGGATCCTGCCCGGCGGCGAGCATCTGCTGCGCCTTCGCCAGGGTCTCGTCGCGCGCGGCCTCGCCATGCGCGCGCAGCTGCTTCAGCGGGCCATGGTGGGCGCTCGCGTTCAGCGTCTCCACGAAGCGCGCCACCTGCAGGTCGACGATGGCCTCGGCGGCATCGGCGGCTTCGCGGCGACTGCGCCGGTTGTCCTCGATCACCCGCTCCAGGTCGTCGACGGTGTACAGGAACACGTCGTTCAGCTCGGCCACGTCCGGCGCGATGTCGCGCGGCACGGCGAGGTCGAGCAGCAGCATCGGCCGATGGCGGCGCTGTTTCAGCGCGGCGGCGACCTGCGGCTTGTGCAGGATCGGGTCGCGCGCGGCGGTCGCGGAGAACACGATGTCGGCTTCGGCCAGGTGGCGCTCCAGCTCGGTCAGCGGCAGGGCCACGCCGCCGTGGCGGCTGGCCAGTTCCTGCGCATGGGCGAGGGTGCGGTTGGCGAACAGCAGGCGTTTCGCCTTCGCCTGCACCAGGTGCAGGGCGGTCAGTTCGATGGTCTCGCCGGCGCCGATCAGCAGGATGCTGCTGTCGGCGGGCCTGGCGAAGGTTTCCTCGGCCATGCGCACCGCCGCCGAGGCCACCGACACCGGATTGGCGCCGATGCGGGTGTCGGTGCGCGCGCGCTTGGCGGTGACGAAGGCATGCTGGAACAGGCGGTCGAGGCGATTGCCCAGCGTGCCCGCCTCCCGTGCGGCGGCCCAGGCCTGCTTCACCTGGCCGAGGATCTGCGGTTCGCCCAGCACCAGGGAATCCAGTCCGGTGGCCACGCGGAACAGGTGGCGCACCGCGCCCGCATCGGCGTGCCGGTACAGGTAGTCGTGCAGGGCCAGCGGCGTGCGCGCGCTGCCGGCGCCGTCCTGCGGATGCGCGGCCAGCCAGTCCACCAGCGCGTCGCCGTCGCCGCCGGTGAGGGCGTAGATCTCGGTGCGGTTGCAGGTCGACAGCAGCGCCACTTCCTCCACGCCCGGCAGTCCGCGCAGCGCGGCCAGGGTCGCCGGCAGCGTCTGTTCGGAAAACGCCACCCGTTCGCGCAGCGACACCGGCGCGGTCTGGTGGTTGAGTCCGAGGGCGATGAGATGTGACATCGGGCTGGCATGGCGTCGTCCGGCATGGGCCGTGACGACTGGCGGAGGCGGCTCTGGCGAGTTCGGTTAAGCTGGCGATCCGCATAGTTTACGGCCCATGCCGCCGATGCCCGAAGCCGTTTTCACAATTCGCCGTTTCGCGGCCGTCGCGCTGGGGGCCGCGCTGTCGATCCTGTCGATCGACGCCAGCGCCGCCGGCGAGGGGCGCATGGCGAAGGACGGGGCGGCGACGTCGGAATCGGTGGGGCGCGGCCCGCTGCCCGCCGCGCTCGCCGGCGAATACGCGCTCCAGGCCGGCAAGCTCGACGATGCGGCACGCTGGTATCTCGACGCCGCGCGCGCCGCCGAGGGCGATGCCGTGCTGGCCGAACGCGCCACCCGCATCGCCCTGCTCGCGCGCAACCACGCCTTCGCCGACCAGGCCCTGGCCCTGTGGCGCCAGCGCGCGGGCCGCAGCCTCGGCATGCGCAATGCCGAGGCCACCCTGGCCCTGCAGCGCAAGGACGAGGCCGCCGCGCGCCGCGAATTGCGCAACCTGCTGCTCGGGCGCGGCGAAGGCCTCAAGCCCGAGAAGGACGGCTGGCGCTACGCGCTGCTGGCGATGGACGCCGGGTCCGGCGATCCGGCCCTGATCGGCCGCCTGCTCGCCGCCCTCGTCGACGACATCCCGAAGGAGCTGCCGGCCTGGCTGGCCTTCGGCGAATTCGCCCAGCAGGTGCAGCGCCAGGACATCGCCGCGAAGATCATCGGCCGCGTCCTGCAGTACTACCCGAACGAACCCGGCGTGTCGCTGCTGCACGCCAACCAGCTGCGGCGCTCCGGCAAGGAGGCCCAGGCGCGCAGGATCCTCGACCGCATGAGCGCTGCGGCCATCCTGCTGCCGGATGTCGCCTACGGCCTGGCCCGCGAATACGGCGCCATGGGCGAGTACGCCGCCGCCGCTGCGGTGCTGGCGCGCGGGCCGCAGAACGACAACACCTACATCCTGCGCGCGTCCTACCTCGCCCAGGCCGACGACAAGGCCGGCGTCGCAGCGGTCTACGAGGAACTCAAGCGCGAATCCGCCTCGCCGAACCCCGCGCGACGCCTGCTGCTGGGGCAGGTCGCGGAATTCATCGAGCGCCAGGACGACGCGCTGGACTGGTATGCCAGCGTGCCCGGCGGCCCGCAGCGCTGGCAGGCGCGCCTGCGCACGGCGCCGGTGCTGCACAAGCTCGGCCGCGTCGACGAGGCGCATGCGCACATCCGCGCGATCCAGACCGACGCCACCGCCAGCGACGAGACCCGGCGCGATGCCTACCTGCTCCAGTCCGACCTGTACAGGAACGACAATCGCCCCGACGACGAGCTGGCCACCCTGGATCGCGGCCTCGCCGCGTTTCCCGACGAGTCGCAGCTGCTCTACGCCCGCGCCCTGATGTGGGAGCGTCGCGACGACATCCCGCGCGCCGAGGCCGACCTGCGTCGCATCCTCGCCCTCGATGCCGACGACGTGAACGCCCTCAACGCGCTGGGCTACACGCTCGCCGACCGCACCGACCGCTACCAGGAGGCGCTGGAGCTGATCGCCCGCGCCTACGCAGCCGAGCCCGACAACGCCGCGATCATCGACAGCTACGGCTGGGTGCTCTACCGCCTTGGCCGCACCGAGGAAGCGCTGGTCGAACTGCTGCGTGCCTTCACCAAGCAGAAGGATGCCGAGATCGCCGCGCATGTCGCCGAGGTCCTGTGGGTGCTGGGTCGCAAGGACGAGGCCGTGAACTACTTCGTCGAAGCCCGCCGGATCGACCCCGACAGCCGCTCGCTCAAGCGTGCCCTCGACAAGACCGGCGCCGTGCTGCCGCCGCTCCCCGACAAGGCGGGCGCATGAGGGCGCGCGCCTGGTTCGCCAGCGCAGCGTTGGTCGCCCTGCTGGCCGGCTGCAGCACCGCCACGTCCGTGCGCGCACCCGCGTCTGCGCTGGCCGGCGACGCGCTCGATGCCCGCCTGCGCGAGCGCGACGCCTGGATCGCCCGGACCGAGGCCTGGGGCTTCGCCGGCAAGGCCGGGATCAGCCGGGCCGGGAAGGGCGGCAGTGGCCGGATCGAATGGGACCAGCGCGCAGGCGGCGCCTACGACGTGGCACTGAGCGCGCCGATCACCCGGCAGAGCTGGCGCCTCAGTGGCGACCTCGCCACCGGTGCGGCGCGGATCGACGGCCTGTCCGGCGGGGCGCGCGAGGGCCGGGACGCCGAGGCCCTGCTCGAATCCGCGACCGGCTGGCGCGTGCCGCTGCGCCTGCTCGGCGCCTGGGTGCGTGGCGCCGTCGCGTCCGGCGTCCCCGCGCCGGCCATCGACTACGACGCAGAGGGCCGGCCGGTGCGCATCGAGCAGGCCGGCTGGACCGTGCGTTACCTGGAATGGCGGCCCGGGCCGCCCGGCGCGCCGGACCTGCCGGTGCGCATCGATGCCGAATCGGGCGACGCCCGGGTCCGGCTGGTCATCGACGACTGGATCTTCGCAAGCCCATGAACGACTTCGACGCCGCCGACGGTTGGAGCGCCTGGCCGGCACCGGCCAAGCTCAACCTGTTTCTGCGGATCACCGGGCGTCGCCAGAACGGCTACCACGAGCTGCAGACGGTGTTCCGCATCCTCGACTGGGGCGATACCGTCTACCTGCGGCTGCGCGACGACGGCCAGGTCCGCCGCGTCGGCACCACCATCCCCGGCATCGACGAGGACGACGATCTGGTCGTGCGCGCCGCCCGACGCCTGCAATCGGCGGCGAATGTTGCCCAAGGTGTGGACATCTCCGTCGAAAAGCGCATTCCGACCGGCGGCGGCATGGGCGGTGGTTCCAGCGATGCCGCCACCGTCCTGCGCGCGCTGGACCAGCTCTGGGGCTGCGGCCTGGGCGAGGACGCCCTGGCCGCGCTGGGCCTGAAGCTCGGTGCGGATGTCCCGGTCTTCGTCCGCGGGCGCAATGCCTGGGCGGAGGGGCTGGGCGAACGGCTGACCCCGATCGAGCTGCCGCTGGCCTGGTACCTGATCGTGGCCCCCGGGGTCCATGCCTCCACCGTCGCCCTGTTCCAGGCGCCTGATTTGACGAGGAATGCCGCGCCCGCGACAATATCGGACTTCGTTTCGGATCCATTCCTGCAGGGGCAGGCGCTCGGCAATGCGTTCGAGCCCGTCCTGCGCCGCCGCGAGCCCGCCGTGGATGCCGTCTTCGACGCCCTCCGCGCCGTCGGTACGCCACGGCTGACCGGTTCCGGCAGCGTCTGTTTCGTCGAGTTCGCCGAGCGCGGGCCCGCCGAAGCCGCGCTGCAGCGACTGCCGCGGGGCTTCGATGCCCGGGTCGTCGCGGGAGCCCGGCGCTCGCCACTGCTGGATGCGCTCGAAACGAAGGCAGGACATCGGGAATAGGAACGCGCGTCGTCCCGCCTGGGCACGACCATCGATCCGCTCCCGGCTTCCGTCTCCAGGGGCGTCGCCAAGTGGTTAAGGCACCGGGTTTTGATCCCGGCATTCGTAGGTTCGAATCCTTCCGCCCCTGCCAATTTCCACCGGGATCCGCATGTCGGATCCCGGTGCCATTCCCGCCACGGTCAGAGCGAAGCGGACACCGCCATGCAGGACGATCGCCAGTTGTTGATTTTCTCGGGCAACGCCAACCGCCCGTTGGCCGATGCCATCTGCCGCCAGCTCGGCGTGCGTCCCGGCAAGGCCCTCGTCAGCCACTTCTCCGATGGTGAAGTGCAGGTCGAGATCGAGGAGAACGTGCGTCGCCAGGAAGTGTTCGTGGTCCAGTCCACGAACGCGCCCAGCGCCGAGAACCTCATGGAGCTGCTGGTCATCACCGACGCGCTCAAGCGCGCCTCGGTCGCCAGCGTCACCGCCGTGGTGCCGTACTTCGGCTACGCCCGCCAGGACCGCCGCCCGCGCTCCTCGCGCGTGCCGATCACCGCCAAGGTCGTCGCCAAGATGTTCGCCGCCGCCGGCGTCGACAGCGTGCTGACGGTCGACCTGCACGCCGACCAGATCCAGGGCTTCTTCGACATCCCGGTCGACAACGTCTACTCCTCGCCGCTGCTGCTGGCCGACATCTGGCGCAGCTACGGCACCGACAACCTGATCGTGGTTTCGCCCGACGTGGGCGGCGTGGTCCGCGCCCGCGCCATCGCGAAGCGCCTCGACGACGCCGAACTGGCGATCATCGACAAGCGCCGCCCGCGCGCCAACGTCGCCACGGTGATGAACATCATCGGCGACGTGGCCGGCAAGACCTGCGTGCTGGTCGACGACATCGTCGACACCGCCGGCACGCTGTGCGCCGCCGCCGCCGCGCTCAAGGCGCAGGGCGCGCAGCGCGTGATCGCCTACTGCACGCACCCGGTGCTGTCCGGCCCGGCGATCGACAACCTGAACAAGTCGCAGCTCGACGAGCTGGTGGTGACCGACACCATCGCCCTGTCCGACGCCGCCCGCGCCTGCGGTCGCGTCCGCCAGCTCAGCGTCGCCGAACTGCTCGCCGAAACCATCCGACGGGTGGCCTTCGGCGAATCGGTCAGCTCGCTCTACGTCGACTGATCCCCGCAATCCCGGCTCCGGCCGGAACCCGGCTCCCCTGGTCGCGGGGGAGTCGCATCGCCGCCGCGAGGCGGCTCATCCCAAGCAAAAGCGAGTCAAGACAATGTCCGAACACAACATCTCGGCGACCAGCCGCAAGGACGAGGGGAAAGGTGCGAGCCGCCGCCTGCGTCATGCCGGCCTGATCCCCGCCGTCATCTACGGTGGCGAAGCCGCCCCGCAGAGCATCCAGCTCGAACACGAGAAGACCTGGCTGGCCAGCCAGCACGAGTGGTTCTACTCGTCGATCCTCGACCTGAACGTCGACGGCAAGGTCCAGAAGGCCCTGCTGCGCGACATCCAGCGCCATCCGTTCAAGCAGATCATCATGCACATCGACTTCCAGCGCGTCGATGAGAACAAGGCCCTGCGCACCGCCGTGCCGCTGCACTTCGTCAACGAAGACAAGTCGCCCGCCGGCAAGTCGGCCGAAGTGGTCGTCACCCACGAGCTGAACGAAGTCGTGGTCGAGTGCCTGCCGAAGGACCTGCCGGAGTTCATCGAGATCGACCTGTCCGACCTCGCCGTCGGCGCGATCGTCCACCTGTCCGACCTCAAGCTGCCGGCCGGCGTGTCGATCCCGGAACTGAAGCTGGGCAAGGAACACGACCTCGCCGTCGTGATCGCCAAGCACGGCAAGGAAGAGGCCGAAGCGGCCGCTCCGGCCGCAGCCGAAGTGCCGGCCTCCAAGGTCACCAAGAAGGACCAGAAGTAATCGCCCGGCGATGGCGTGCCTCCGGGTGCGCCACCGCCGCGATCTTCGCGACTTCCGATGGCAGGCCTGCGCCTCATCGTCGGGCTCGGCAATCCCGGCCCCGAATACGCCCGAACCCGGCACAACGCCGGGTTCTGGTTTGTGGACGCCCTCGCGCAGCAGTGCGGGGCGCGTTTCGGCCTGGAGAGCAAGCTCTTCGGCGAGACCGCCAAGGTCGAGATCGCCGGCCAGTCGGTCTGGCTGCTCAAGCCGACCACCTTCATGAACCTCAGCGGCAAGTCGATCACCGCCGCGCTGCGCTACTGGAAGATCGAGCCGGAGGAGATGCTGGTCGCCCACGACGAGCTGGACCTGCCGCCCGGCGTCGCCCGCTTCAAGTTCGACGGCGGCCATGGCGGCCAGAACGGCCTGCGCGACACGATCAAGCTGCTCGGCCACGGCAAGTTCCACCGCCTGCGCGTCGCGATCGGCCATCCCGGCCACAAGGACAAGGTCACCCCGTGGGTGCTGGGCCGCCCGGGCAAGGACGACGAAGCCCTGATCCTGCGCGCGATCGACGATGCGCTGTCCGCGCTGCCGCTGGCGGTGCAGGGCAACTTCATGGACGCGATGACGAAGCTGCACACTCCCAAGTGAGTCCAGACATCGGCGGCCCGGTGCAAACCTGGCCGCCGATGTCTGCATTCCGGACAGGACACATACCATGGGCATCAAATGCGGCATCGTCGGCCTGCCGAACGTCGGCAAGTCGACCCTGTTCAACGCGCTGACCAAGGCGGGCATCGCCGCGGCCAACTTCCCGTTCTGCACCATCGAGCCGAACGTCGGCGTCGTGCCCGTGCCGGACCCGCGCCTGAACGCGCTGGCCGAGATCGTGAAGCCGCAGAAATGCATTCCGACCGCGGTCGAGTTCGTCGATATCGCCGGCCTGGTCGCCGGCGCCGCCAGCGGCGAGGGCCTGGGCAACAAGTTCCTCGCCCACATCCGCGAGGTCGACGCGATCACCCACGTCGTCCGCTGCTTCGAGCACCCGGACGTCATCCACGTCGCCAACAAGGTCGACCCGATCGCCGACATCGAGACCATCGACACCGAGCTGGCGCTGGCCGACCTGGAATCGGTCGACAAGGCCCTGCAGCGCGCCGAGCGCTCGGCCAAGACCGGCGACAAGGACGCCAAGGCCCGCGCCGAGATCCTCGGCCGCATCCGCGTCGGCCTCGACGACGGCCGGCCGGCACGCTCGCTCGGCCTGTCCGATGACGACAAGCTGGCCGTGCGCGACCTGTTCCTGCTGACCCTCAAGCCGGTCATGTACGTCGCCAACGTCCTGGAGGACGGTTTCGAGAACAACCCGCACCTCGACGCCGTCCGCGCCCGCGCGGCGGGCGAGGGCGCCGAGGTGGTGCCGGTCTCGGCGGCCATCGAGGAAGAGCTGAGCCAGCTCGACGACGCCGACCGCGACACCTTCCTGGCCGACCTCGGCCTGGACGAGCCGGGCCTGAACCGGGTCATCCGCGCGGCCTACAAGCTGCTCGGCCTGCAGACCTACTTCACCGCAGGCGTGAAGGAAGTCCGCGCCTGGACGGTCCGCGCCGGGTCCACGGCGCCGCAGGCGGCGGCGGTGATCCATACCGATTTCGAGAAGGGCTTCATCCGCGCCGAAACCATCTCGTACGACGACTACATCAAGTACCGCGGCGAAGCCGGCGCCCGCGACGCCGGCCGCCTGCGCCTGGAAGGCAAGGAATACCGGGTCCAGGAAGGCGACGTGCTGCACTTCCGCTTCAACGTCTGAACCCGCGGCGGCGCTGCGCGGCGGGTGTTCCCCCGCGCGGCTTTGGCGTATCATTTGCGGCCCCGTGATCGCGGGCCGCCCGCCGGGCGGCGCGCCTGGCCCGGAATGGATGCGGCAGCGACATTTTTCCGTTGACATCCGCCCGATCCCCAGTCAGAATTTCGGGCTGTTTTCACCGTGTTGCGTTTTACCGGACGTTGTTCAGCCGGAGGGATACCCAAGCGGCCAACGGGGGCAGACTGTAAATCTGCTGGCTTACGCCTTCGGTGGTTCGAATCCACCTCCCTCCACCATCTCCATGGCGTTCGTCGCCGGGATGCGCTGAAAAAAGTCCGTTCCGCAAGATGCGGGAGTAGTTCAATGGTAGAACCTCAGCCTTCCAAGCTGATGGTGCGGGTTCGATTCCCGTCTCCCGCTCCAATGCGGCGCCATGGAACCTCCGCTTGCGGAACTCGATCCGGGTCGACCAAGCCCGGATGACCACATCGCTGCTCACGTAGCTCAGTCGGTAGAGCACCTCCTTGGTAAGGAGGAGGTCGAAGGTTCGATTCCTTTCGTGAGCACCACCCCATCGTTTCAACCCAGTTGAGTTCAAAGAGAAGCAATCATGGCCAAGGGTAAGTTCGAGCGCACCAAGCCGCACGTGAACGTGGGCACGATCGGTCACGTTGACCACGGCAAGACGACGCTGACGGCGGCGCTGACGAAGATCGGCGCGGAGCGTTTCGGCGGCGAGTTCAAGGCGTACGACGCGATCGACGCGGCGCCGGAAGAGAAGGCCCGCGGCATCACGATTTCGACGGCGCACGTGGAATACGAAAGCCCGACGCGCCATTACGCGCACGTGGACTGCCCGGGTCACGCCGACTACGTGAAGAACATGATCACCGGTGCCGCGCAGATGGACGGCGCGATCCTGGTGTGCTCGGCCGCCGACGGCCCGATGCCGCAGACGCGCGAACACATCCTGCTGTCGCGCCAGGTCGGCGTGCCGTACATCGTCGTGTTCCTGAACAAGGCCGACATGGTGGACGACGCCGAGCTGCTCGAACTGGTCGAGATGGAAGTGCGCGAGCTGCTGAGCAAGTACGACTTCCCGGGCGACGACACCCCGATCATCCACGGCTCGGCCCGTCTGGCGCTGGAAGGCGACCAGTCGGAGATCGGCGTGCCGGCGATCATCAAGCTGGTGGAAGCGCTGGATACGTTCATTCCGGAACCGCAGCGCGACATCGACAAGACCTTCCTGATGCCGGTGGAAGACGTGTTCTCGATCTCGGGCCGCGGCACCGTGGTGACCGGCCGCATCGAGCGCGGCATCATCAAGGTGGGTGACGAAATCGAAATCGTCGGTATCCGTCCGACGCAGAAGACGACGGTCACGGGCGTGGAAATGTTCCGCAAGCTGCTGGACCAGGGTCAGGCGGGCGACAACGCCGGTCTGCTGCTGCGCGGCACGAAGCGTGACGACGTGGAGCGCGGCCAGGTGCTGTGCAAGCCGGGTTCGATCGCGCCGCACACGGACTTCGAAGCCGAAGTGTACGTGCTGTCGAAGGACGAAGGCGGCCGCCACACCCCGTTCTTCAAGGGCTACCGTCCGCAGTTCTACTTCCGTACGACCGACATCACCGGTGCGGTGACGCTGCCGGAAGGCACGGAGATGGTGATGCCGGGCGACAACGTGAAGATGACGGTGCAGCTGATCAACCCGGTGGCGATGGACGAAGGTCTGCGCTTCGCGATCCGCGAAGGCGGCCGTACGGTCGGCGCCGGCGTCGTTGCCAAGATCATCAAGTGATGAATTGACGTCCGCCGGCGGAACTTCTTCCTCCGGCGGATAGTCACAACTTGAGGTCAGGCGACAGGCGAGTCGGAGACGGCTCGCCGTCGCTGTCTCAGGAAAGCGGTCAGGCAAGACAATCAAACCAATACACGCCAGTAGCTCAATTGGCAGAGCAGCGGTCTCCAAAACCGCAGGTTGGGGGTTCGAGTCCCTCCTGGCGTGCCACTCTCGAGCGGATCGCGCCGCGACCACTCCGGCCGTTCCGGCCGATGTGCCGGCGGCGACCCGCGAAGCAGGCACACAGACTTGAATAGCAGAGTCGAACAACCCAATGCCGGCGGTTCCGCAGGCGACCTGGTGAAGTACGCGCTGGCGCTGCTGCTCGTGGCTGCCGGCCTTTTCGCGTTCTACTGGTTCAATGGCCAGTGGCCGACCGTTGCCCGCGTGCTGTCGGTCATCGCCGGCCTCGTGGCGGGTGGCGCCGTGTTCATGACCACCGCCAAGGGCGTGCAGACCCGCGAGTTCCTCGGCGAGTCGCGTTTCGAGCTGCGCAAGGTCGTGTGGCCGACGCGCCAGGAAGCCACCAAGACCACGTGGGTCGTCATCGTGGCCGTGATCCTCATGAGCCTGATGCTGGCCGGCTTCGACGTGGTGATCCAGTGGGGCGTGAAAGCCCTGCTCGGAACTTGATGGAGATCCAAGTGAGCAATTCCGAAGTCCAGAAACGCTGGTACGTCGTCCACGCCTACTCCGGCTTCGAGAAGTCGGTGGCCCAGGCGCTGCGCGACCGCATCGCCCGCACCGGCATGGAGGACAGGTTCGGCGAAGTGCTCGTGCCGACCGAAGAAGTGATCGAGATGCGCTCCGGCCAGAAGCGCCGTTCCGAGCGCAAGTTCTTCCCGGGCTATGTCCTGGTGCAGATCGCGACCCATGACGAAGCCGGCATCCCGCGCATGGACAACGAAAGCTGGCATCTCGTGAAGGAGACGCCGAAGGTGATGGGCTTCATCGGCGGCACCGCCGATCGCCCGCTGCCGATCCGCGATTCGGAAGCCGATGCCATCCTGCAGCGCGTGCAGGAAGGCGTCGAGAAGCCCAAGCCGAAGGTGCTGTTCGAGCCGGGCCAGATGGTGCGCGTCACCGATGGTCCGTTCAACGATTTCAACGGCGTGGTCGAGGAAGTGAATTACGAAAAGAGCCGCCTGCGCGTATCGGTGCTGATCTTCGGCCGCGCGACGCCGGTGGAGCTGGAATTCGGTCAGGTCGAAAAGGCCTGACCCAAGCGGGAAGACCGCTGACGGGAGAGGTCGCGCAAGCGGCCTCTCCTTTCCGCGTCTTCCAGGTTCAACCCACGGAGGAGCCCCGCAGTCGCGAGACGTGCAGGCGATAAGACTCCAGGAGACTCTCAATGGCTAAGAAAGTAGTTGGTTACATCAAGTTGCAGGTGAAGGCCGGTCAGGCCAACCCCTCGCCGCCGGTCGGTCCCGCGCTCGGTCAGCGCGGCCTGAATATCATGGAGTTCTGCAAAGCGTTCAACGCCGCGACCTCCAAGCTGGAACCGGGTCTGCCGACGCCGGTCATCATCACCGCGTATTCCGACCGTACCTTCACCTTCGTCACCAAGTCGACCCCGGCTTCGGTGCTGCTGAAGAAGGCTGCCGGCATCCAGTCGGGCTCGAAGCGTCCGAACACCGAGAAGGTGGGCAAGGTCACGCGCAAGCAGCTCGAAGACATCGCCAAGGCGAAGGAAGCGGACCTGACGGCCGCCGACCTCGATGCGGCCGTTCGCACCATCGCGGGCTCCGCCCGTTCGATGGGCCTCGTGGTGGAGGGCTGATCTCATGGCGATGAACAAGCGACAGAAAGCGATCCTCAATGCCGTCGAGCCGGGCAAGGCCTATGCGTTCGACGACGCGATCAAGATCATCAAGACCGCGACCAAGGCCAAGTTCGTCGAGTCCGTCGACGTGGCCGTGCGCCTCGGCGTGGATGCCAAGAAGTCCGACCAGCAGGTCCGTGGTTCGACCGTCCTCCCGGCCGGCACCGGCAAGACCGTGCGCGTGGCGGTGTTCGTGCCCGCGGGCGCCAAGGCCGATGAAGCCCTGGCCGCCGGCGCCGACATCGTCGGCATGGACGACCTCGCCGAGAAGATGCTCGGCGGCGACCTGAACTACGACGTGGTCATCGCCACGCCGGACGCCATGCGCGTCGTCGGCAAGCTGGGCCAGGTGCTCGGTCCGCGCGGCCTGATGCCGAACCCGAAGGTCGGCACCGTGTCGCCGAACCCGGCGGAAGCGGTCAAGAACGCCAAGGGCGGTCAGGTCCGTTACCGCACCGACAAGGGCGGCATCATCCACTGCACCATCGGCAAGGCCGACTTCCAGGACGCCGATCTGAAGGGCAACCTCGAAGCACTGCTGCTCGACCTGATCAAGGCCAAGCCGGCGACCGCCAAGGGCACCTACCTGCAGAAGATCTCGATCAGCTCGACGATGGGCCCCGGCGTCACCGTCGACCAGGCTTCGCTGCAGCTCAAGTAATGCATCGTGTCGCCCGCTCCCGAACGGAGCGGGCGACACACCAAATTTTGAGGGCATCGCCGAGGAGTCCGCTCCGGAGCGATCGCCGTCAAAGACCGCAGGCGCGGTCAGCGCGCGACGCGCACGGGCAGGGAAGCGCCCTCATGGCATGGAATCGTGCCGTCGCAAGCGGGATCGCTTAATCGCACTCGCAAGGGTCGACCTGCGCAGATGGTGCCGCCCCCTCTGGATGTTTCGATTTCGAAATCTCTGTGAAGGGCCGCCACCGGGACGCATCCCGCGTCCCCGGCGTTCAGGAGGAATGCCGTCCGGGACCGCAAGCGGCAGGAGCCGCAAGCGGAGTTCACAAGAGGAGTGCACATGGCTCTGAATCTCACCCAGAAGCAAGACGTAGTGGCCGAAGTGGCGGAAATCGCCGCGAAGGCCCACTCCTTGATCGCTGCCGAATACGCAGGCACCACGGTCTCCCAGATGACCGCGATGCGCAAGAAGGCCCGCGAAAACGGCGTGTACTTGAAAGTCGTCAAGAACACGCTCGCCGCGCGCGCCGTGGCGGGGACCGAATACGAGGTTGTCCAGGACAAGCTCGTCGGCCCGCTGCTGTATGCGTTCTCGCTCGAGGAGCCCGGCGCCGCCGGTCGACTGATCAAGGAATTCGCGAAAGGCAACGACAAGCTGCAGCCGAAGGTGGTCGCCGTCGGCGGCCAGTCCTACCCGGCCAGCCACGTCGACGTGCTGGCTTCGCTGCCGACCCGCGATCAGGCACTGGCCATGCTGGCCCGCGTCCTGGCCGAGCCGGCCACGATGTTCGCCCGCGCGGTCAAGGCCGTGGCCGACAAGCAGGGTGGTGGCGACGTCGCCGCCGAAGCCCCTGCCGAAGCCGCCGCGGAAGCCTGAGTCCTACGTCACCGATGACTGCGGGGCGCTTGCCGCGTAGTCCACACCCAATCGAATCCAGAAGGTAAACACAATGTCCCTTACCAACGAACAGATCGTCGAAGCCGTTGCCGGCAAGACCCTGATGGAAGTGATGGAGCTGGTCAAGGCCATCGAAGAGAAGTTCGGCGTCACCGCCGCCGCTCCGGTCATGGTTGCCGGTCCGGCCGCCGCTGCCGAAGTGAAGGAAGAGCAGACCGAATTCAACGTCATCCTGAAGGATGCCGGCGCGAAGAAGGTCGACGTGATCAAGGCCGTCCGCGCCATCACCGGCCTGGGCCTGAAGGAAGCCAAGGACCTCACCGAGGCCGGCGGCGTCCTGAAGGAAGCCGTGTCGAAGGAAGACGCCGAGAAGTTCAAGAAGGAACTCGAAGCCGCAGGCGCGTCCGTCGAGCTCAAGTGACCTTCGTAGAAGGTCATCCCGGACAGCGCGCGACAGCGTGCTGATCCGGGATCCAGCGTCCTTCACTCAAGAAAGGCGCTGGGTCCTCGCGGAAGCGGGGGCGACAGCACCAAGGCTGGGGGCGGAAGCCCCCGGCCTTCGGTCGTTCTGACGGGGCGTGCGTTTTTCGCCTCGGATGTCATCGCAACACGTTCCATCGCAACACGTTCTACCGAAACAGGTTCCACCGAAGCAAGTCGACAGTCGGAAGTAGCGGGAGAGGGCGTGCTGGTGCCGGCAATACCAGCGACTTCCCACTGTCGATTCATCCGGGCCCGGGCGCCACGCGCCTGCCCGACCGGCGACGCCGCGCACCTGCGCCGCGCCGGACACAACGCAATCCAAGCTGAGAGGCCTAATCTCCCATGACCACAGCTCATTCGACGAACTATTCGTTCACCGAGAAGAAGCGCATCCGCAAGAATTTCGGCAAGCGCCGCTCGATTCTCGAAGTGCCGTTCCTGCTCGCGATCCAGGTGGATTCGTACCGCGAATTCCTCCAGGCCGACGCCGAGCCGAACCGCCGCGACGACCGCGGCCTGCATGCCGCGCTGAAATCCGTCTTCCCGATCACCAGCTACAACGGCTACGCCGCCCTCGAATACGTCGGCTACAAGCTCGGCGAGCCGGTGTTCGACGAGCGCGAGTGCCGCAACCGCGGCCTGAGCTACGGCGCGCCGCTGCGCGTGACCGTGCGCCTGGTGATCTACGACAAGGAATCGTCGAGCAAGGCCGTGAAGTACGTGAAGGAGCAGGAGGTCTACATGGGCGAGATCCCGCTCATGACCGACAACGGCACCTTCATCGTCAACGGCACCGAGCGCGTCATCGTCTCCCAGCTGCACCGTTCGCCGGGCGTGTTCTTCGACCACGACCGCGGCAAGACGCACAGCTCGGGCAAGCTGCTGTACAGCGCCCGCATCATCCCGTATCGCGGCTCCTGGCTGGACTTCGAATTCGACCCGAAGGACGCGGTGTTCACCCGTATCGACCGTCGCCGCAAGCTGCCGGTGACGATCCTGCTGCGCGCGCTCGGCTACTCGAACGAGGAAATCCTGCAGCAGTTCTTCGAAGTCAACACCTTCCACATCCTGCAGGAAGGCGTGCAGCTCGAACTGGTGCCGGAGCGCCTGAAGGGCGAGACGCTGGACTTCAACCTCGCCGACGGCGACCGCGTCATCGTCGAGGCCGGCAAGCGCATCACGCCGCGCCACATCCGCCAGCTGGAACAGTCGGGCATCTCCGCCCTGGCCGTGCCGGACAGCTACCTCGTGGGCCGCATCCTGTCGCACGACGTCATCGATCCGAACACCGGTGAACTGATCGCCAGCGCCAACGACGAGATCGGCGACGACCACCTCGCCAAGTTCCGCAAGTACAGCATCGAGAGCGTCGGCACCCTGTGGGTGAACGATCTCGATCGCGGTCCGTACATCTCGAACACGCTGCGCATCGATCCGACCAAGACCCAGCTCGAAGCGCTGGTCGAGATCTACCGCATGATGCGTCCGGGCGAGCCGCCGACCAAGGACGCCGCGCAGAACCTGTTCCACAACCTGTTCTTCACCTTCGAGCGCTACGACCTGTCGGGCGTGGGCCGGATGAAGTTCAACCGCCGCATCGGCCGCAAGGAAGTCGAAGGCAGCCCCGTGCTGTACGACTACAAGTACTTCGCCGATCGCAAGGACGAAGAGTCCGTCCGCCTGCGCGAGGCCTGTGGTCCGGAGATGTCGGACATCCTCGACGTCATCCGCGTGCTGTGCCAGATCCGCAACGAAGGCATCGGCGTCGACGACATCGACCACCTGGGCAACCGTCGCGTGCGTTCGGTCGGCGAAATGGCCGAGAACGTGTTCCGCGTCGGCCTGGTCCGCGTCGAGCGCGCCGTGAAGGAACGCCTGACGATGGCCGAGTCCGAAGGCCTGACGCCGCAGGAACTCATCAACGCCAAGCCGGTGGCCGCCGCGATCAAGGAATTCTTCGGTTCTTCGCAGCTGTCGCAGTTCATGGACCAGAACAACCCGCTGTCGGAAGTGACGCACAAGCGTCGCGTCTCGGCGCTGGGCCCGGGCGGCCTGACCCGCGAACGCGCCGGCTTCGAAGTGCGCGACGTGCACCCGACCCACTACGGCCGCGTCTGCACCATCGAAACGCCTGAAGGCCCGAACATCGGCCTGATCAACTCGCTCGCGGTGTTCGCGCGCACCAACCGCTACGGCTTCCTCGAAACGCCGTACCGCAAGGTGATCGACGGCCGCGTGACCGACGAGATCGAGTACCTGTCGGCGATCGAAGAGAACGAATACGTCATCGCCCAGGCGAACGCCCAGCGCGACGACAAGGGCCTGATCACCGCCCCGTTCGTGGCCTGCCGCTTCCAGGGCGAGTCGATGCTGCGTCCGCCGAGCGAAATCCACTTCATGGACGTGTCGCCGATGCAGACCGTGTCGGTCGCGGCCGCGCTCGTGCCGTTCCTCGAGCACGACGACGCGAACCGCGCGCTGATGGGCGCGAACATGCAGCGCCAGGCCGTCCCGACCCTGCGTTCGCAGAAGCCGCTGGTCGGCACCGGCATCGAGCGCGCCGTGGCGCGCGACTCGGGCGTGACCGTGAACGCCCGTCGTGGCGGCGTGGTCGAGCAGATCGACGCCGGCCGCATCGTGGTCAAGGTCAACGAAGTCGAGATCACCGACGCCACCGACGCCGGCGTCGACATCTACACGTTGATCAAGTACACCCGCTCGAACCAGAACACCTGCATCAACCAGCGTCCGCTGGTGAATGTGGGCGATCGTATCGAGCGCGGCGACGTGCTGGCCGACGGTCCTTCGACCGACATCGGCGAGCTGGCGCTGGGCCAGAACATGCTGGTCGCGTTCATGCCGTGGAACGGCTACAACTTCGAAGACTCGATCCTGCTGTCCGAGCGTGTAGTGAAGGAAGACCGCTACACCACCATCCACATCGAAGAGCTGGCCTGCGTCGCCCGCGACACGAAGCTGGGTCCGGAAGAAATCACCGCCGACATCCCGAACGTCTCCGAGCAGGCGCTGTCGCGCCTCGACGAGTCCGGCGTGGTGTACATCGGTGCCGAAGTGCGCGCCGGCGACATCCTGGTCGGCAAGGTCACGCCCAAGGGCGAAAGCCAGCTGACCCCGGAAGAGAAGCTGCTGCGCGCGATCTTCGGCGAGAAGGCCTCGGACGTGAAGGACAGCTCGCTGCGCGTGCCGCCGGGCATGGACGGCACCGTCATCGACGTGCAGGTCTTCACCCGCGACGGCATCGAGAAGGACAAGCGCGCCCGCCAGATCGAGGAAGAGGAAATCCGCCGAGTCAAGAAGGACTTCGACGACCAGTTCCGCATCCTGGAATCGGCGATCTACGCCCGTCTGCGCGCGCAGATCGTCGGCAAGGTCGTCAACGGCGGCGCCGGCCTCAAGAAGGGCGACACCGTCACCGACGCCATCCTGGACGGCCTGAAGAAGTCCGACTGGTTCACCATCCGCATGAAGGACGACGTCGACGCCGATGCGATCGAACGCGCCCAGAAGCAGATCGACGCGCACCAGAAGGAATTCGAGCGCCGCTTCGCCGACAAGCGCGGCAAGATCACCCAGGGCGACGACCTCGCGCCGGGCGTGCTCAAGATGGTGAAGGTGTTCCTCGCGGTGAAGCGCCGCATCCAGCCGGGCGACAAGATGGCCGGCCGCCACGGCAACAAGGGCGTGGTGTCGAACATCGTGCCGGTCGAGGACATGCCGTACATGGCCTCGGGCGAGACCGTGGACATCGTGCTGAACCCGCTGGGCGTGCCGTCGCGAATGAACATCGGCCAGATCCTCGAAGTGCACCTGGGCTGGGCCGCCAAGGGCCTGGGCCAGAAGATCCAGCGCATGCTGGACGCACAGGCCAAGCTCGCCGACCTGCGCAAGTTCCTCGACGACATCTACAACCACGACACCGTGGCCCACGGCCAGCGCGTCGACCTCGCCCAGTTCAGCGATGCCGAACTGCTGCGCCTGGCGCACAACCTGTGCGATGGCGTGCCGATGGCGACCCCGGTGTTCGACGGTGCGGCTGAAGAAGAGATCAAGCGCATGCTCGAACTCGCCGATCTCCCGCAGAGCGGCCAGACCCAGCTGTTCGACGGTCGCACCGGCGAAGCCTTCGATCGCAAGACCACGGTCGGCTACATGCACATGCTGAAGCTGAACCACCTGGTCGACGACAAGATGCACGCGCGCTCGACCGGTCCGTACTCGCTCGTCACCCAGCAGCCGCTGGGCGGCAAGGCGCAGTTCGGCGGCCAGCGCTTCGGTGAGATGGAAGTCTGGGCGCTGGAAGCCTACGGCGCGGCCTACACCCTGCAGGAAATGCTGACGGTGAAGTCCGACGACGTGCAGGGCCGCAACCAGATGTACAAGAACATCGTCGACGGCGAATACGAAATGGTCGCGGGCATGCCGGAATCCTTCAACGTGTTGGTGAAGGAAATCCGCTCGCTGGCCATCAACATGGAGCTGGAAGAGCACTGAGTCCGGGAAACCGGCATGGCGCGGGCGACCTGATCCCGAGGATCGTCGCCCGCCGCTTCGCCGGAATCCGCCCCCAACGCTCAGTCACCTCTTCCAGATTCCCGGAGAAATCACATGAAAGATTTGCTCAACCTCTTCAACCAGCAGCGCCAGACCCTCGACTTCGACGCGATCAAGATCGCGCTCGCGTCGCCGGACATGATCCGCAGCTGGTCCTTCGGCGAAGTGAAGAAGCCGGAGACCATCAACTACCGTACCTTCAAGCCGGAACGCGACGGCCTGTTCTGCGCTGCCATCTTCGGCCCGATCAAGGACTACGAGTGCCTGTGCGGCAAGTACAAGCGCATGAAGCACCGCGGCGTGGTCTGCGAGAAGTGCGGCACCGAAGTCACGCTCGCCCGCGTCCGCCGCGAGCGCATGGGCCACATCGACCTCGCTTCGCCGGTCGCCCACATCTGGTTCCTCAAGTCGCTGCCGTCGCGCATCGGCCTGATGCTGGACATGACCCTGCGCGACATCGAGCGCATCCTGTACTTCGAAGCCTTCGTCGTGACCGAGCCGGGCCTGACCCCGCTCGAGCGCGGCATGCTGCTGACCGAAGAGCAGTTCATGCAGGCGCGCCAGGAGCACGGCGACGATTTCGAGGCCGCGATGGGCGCCGAAGCCGTCTACGACCTGCTGCGCACGATCGATCTGCAGTCGGAAATGGTGACCCTGCGCGAGGAAATCGCCAGCACCGGTTCGGAAACCAAGCTCAAGCGCCTCACCAAGCGCATCAAGCTGGTCGAAGCCTTCCTCGAATCCGGCAACCGTCCGGAGTGGATGGTCATGACCGTGCTGCCGGTGCTGCCGCCGGACCTGCGTCCGCTGGTCCCGCTGGACGGCGGACGCTTCGCGACCTCCGACCTGAATGACCTGTACCGCCGCGTCATCAACCGCAACAACCGCCTCAAGCGCCTGCTCGAACTCAATGCGCCCGACATCATCGTGCGCAACGAGAAGCGCATGCTGCAGGAATCGGTCGACGCGCTGATGGACAACGGCCGTCGCGGCCGCGCCATCACCGGCACCAACAAGCGCCCGCTCAAGTCGCTCGCCGACATGATCAAGGGCAAGCAGGGTCGCTTCCGCCAGAACCTGCTCGGCAAGCGCGTCGACTACTCGGGCCGTTCGGTCATCGTGGTCGGCCCGACCCTGCGCCTGCACGAGTGCGGCCTGCCGAAGAAGATGGCGCTGGAGCTGTTCAAGCCCTTCATCTTCGCCAAGCTGCAGCGTCGCGGCCTCGCCACCACCATCAAGGCGGCGAAGAAGCTCGTCGAGCGCGAAGAGCCGATCGTGTGGGACATCCTCGAAGAGGTGATCCGCGAGCATCCGGTGCTGCTGAACCGCGCCCCGACCCTGCACCGCCTCGGCATCCAGGCGTTCGAGCCGGTGCTGATCGAAGGCAAGGCGATCCAGCTGCATCCGCTGGTCTGCACCGCGTTCAACGCCGACTTCGACGGTGACCAGATGGCCGTCCACGTGCCGCTGTCGCTGGAAGCCCAGCTCGAAGCGCGCGCGCTGATGATGTCGTCGAACAACATCCTGTCGCCGGCGAACGGCGAGCCGATCATCGTGCCCTCGCAGGACGTGGTGCTCGGCCTGTACTACATGACCCGCGCCCTGGAGAACAAGAAGGGCGAGGGCATGGCCTTCGCGAACATCGCCGAAGTCAAGCGCGCCTACGACAACCGTGCCGTCGAACTGCACGCCAAGGTCAAGGTGCGCATCACCGAGACCGTGGTGAACGAGGACGGCAGCCGCGAGAAGAAGACCTCGATCGTCGACACCACCGTCGGCCGCGCCCTGCTGCAGGAAATCCTGCCGACCGGCCTGCCGTTCGCGCTGGTCAACACCGAGCTGACCAAGAAGGCGATCAGCCGCCTGATCAACAGCAGCTACCGCCAGCTGGGCCTGAAGGACACGGTCGTGTTCGCCGACAAGCTGATGTACACCGGCTTCGCCTACGCGACCCGCTCCGGCGTGTCGGTCGGCATCGACGACATGACCATCCCGGCCGCCAAGAAGACCATCCTGGCCGAGGCCGAGGCCGAAGTGCTGGAAATCCAGCAGCAGTACCAGTCGGGCCTGGTCACCGCCGGCGAGCGCTACAACAAGGTCGTCGACATCTGGTCGCGCACCAATGAACGCGTCGCCAAGGCGATGATGGACGCGATCGGCACCGACACCGTGGCCAACGCCAAGGGCGAGCAGGTCGTGCAGAAGTCGATGAACTCGATCTACATCATGGCCGACTCGGGCGCGCGTGGTTCGCAGGCCCAGATCCGCCAGCTCGCCGGTATGCGCGGCCTGATGGCCAAGCCGGACGGCTCGATCATCGAAACGCCGATCACCGCGAACTTCCGCGAAGGCCTGAACGTCCTCCAGTACTTCATCTCGACCCACGGCGCCCGAAAGGGTCTCGCGGACACCGCGCTGAAGACCGCGAACTCCGGTTACCTGACCCGCCGCCTCGTCGACGTGGCCCAGGACGTGGTGATCACCGAGGTCGACTGCGGCACGCTCGAAGGCCTGATCATGACCCCGATCGTCGAAGGCGGCGACGTGGTCGAACCGCTGCGCGAGCGCGTGCTCGGCCGCATCGTGGCCGAAGACGTGTTCCTGCCGGGCAACGACGAGGATCCGTTCGTCACCCGCAACACCCTGCTCGACGAAGCCTGGGTGCAGAAGCTGGAAGACGCCGGCGTGCAGTCGATCAAGGTCCGCTCGACGATCACCTGCGAAAGCTCGTTCGGCGTGTGCGCGCACTGCTACGGCCGCGACCTGGCCCGTGGCCACATCGTCAACATCGGCGAAGCGGTCGGCGTCATCGCCGCGCAGTCGATCGGCGAGCCCGGCACCCAGCTGACCATGCGTACGTTCCACATCGGCGGTACGTTCTCCGGTGCGGCGTCGATCGACAACGTGACCGTGAAGACGAATGGTTCGGTCAAGTTCAACAACCTCAAGCACGTCAGCCATGCCGCCGGCCACCTGGTCGCGGTGTCGCGCTCGGGCGCCATCTCGGTGCTCGACGCCCACGGCCGCGAGCGCGAGCGCTACAAGGTGCCCTACGGCGCCACCATCCAGGTCAAGGATGGCGGTGAAGTGAAGGCCGGCCAGACCGTGGCCAACTGGGATCCGCACAGCCATCCGATCATGTCGGAAGTCGCCGGCTTCATCCGCTTCATCGACTTCGTCGATGGCGTGACGGTCGTCGAGAAGACCGACGAACTGACCGGCCTGGCCTCGCGCGAGATCACCGATCCCAAGCGTCGCGGCACCCAGGCCAAGGACCTGCGTCCGCTGGTGCGCATCGTCGACGCCAACGGCAAGGACCTCACCATCCCGGGGACCGACCTGCCGGCGCAGTACATGCTGCCGCCGCGCTCGATCGTCAACCTGCAGGACGGCGCGCCGGTCGGCGTGGGCGACGTGGTCGCCAAGATCCCGCAGGCCGCCTCGAAGACCCGCGACATCACCGGTGGTCTGCCGCGCGTGGCCGACCTGTTCGAAGCGCGCAAGCCGAAGGATCCCGCGATCCTGGCCGAGCGCTCGGGCATCATCAGCTTCGGCAAGGACACCAAGGGCAAGCAGCGCCTGATCATCAAGGACACCGATGGTTCGGAGCACGAGGAGCTGATCCCGAAGTACCGCCAGATCATCGTGTTCGAAGGCGAGCACGTGCAGAAGGGCGAAACGATCGTCGACGGCGAACCCAGCCCGCAGGACATCCTGCGCCTGCTCGGCGTCGAGCCGCTGGCCTCGTACCTGACCAAGGAAATCCAGGACGTCTACCGCCTGCAGGGCGTGAAGATCAACGACAAGCACATCGAAGTGATCGTCCGCCAGATGCTGCGCAAGATCGAGATCACCGATCAGGGCGACAGCAAGTTCCTCAACGGCGAGCAGGTCGAGCGCCAGCGTTTCATCGAGGAAAATGCCCGCCTGGCGGCCAAGAACGAGATCGTGGCGAAGGGCGACCCGGTGCTGCTCGGCATCACCAAGGCCTCGCTCGCCACCGAGTCGTTCATCTCGGCGGCCTCGTTCCAGGAAACCACCCGCGTCCTCACCGAGGCGGCGGTGCGCGGTACCCGCGACACCCTGCGCGGCCTGAAGGAGAACGTGATCGTGGGTCGCCTGATTCCGGCGGGTACCGGCCTGGCCTACCACAGCCAGCGCCGCAAGCGCGCCTCGGGCCTGACCGACTCCGAGATGGAAGCCCTGTCGGCGCCGGCCGTCGTGGCCGAAGCCCCGGCGGTGGTCGAAGCCCCCGTCCAGGCCCCGGTCAACCCGGTCCCGGACATGATCGAAGGCGATACGGCCGAGTAAGGCCGGACCGCCGGTCGTCGGCCGGGGCTTCGGTCCCCGGCCGCCCGACTGGCAAAGATGCGCGGAGTGGAGTAGACTTCGCGCCTCTTTTGGCGGCCTCGGCTGCCCAGATCACGAAATGAGGCTACAGGATGTGCCTCGTATTCGGTCCAGGAGGACGGGAAAGTCCGGAGAAGCCGCCTGTTCGCAGGTGATTCCCCGGGACCGCGGCGGCTCACCAGGCCGGAGCGGGCAAAGAATGCGTGTCGGCAGATCGGGGCCTCCCGGTCTGCCGGCGTTTTTTGTCGTCGTGTCGTCCTCGCGGGTGGCGCGGCCCTTCGAACCAACCAGCAGACAACCTACTGATGGCAACGATCAACCAGCTCGTGCGCAAGCCGCGCAGCCCCGAAGTCTACAAGAGCACCTCGCCGGCGCTCGCCAACTGCCCGCAGCGCCGCGGCGTGTGCACCCGCGTGTACACCACGACCCCGAAGAAGCCGAACTCGGCGCTCCGCAAGGTCGCCAAGGTCCGCCTGACCAACGGCTACGAAGTCATTTCGTACATCGGCGGCGAAGGCCACAACCTGCAGGAGCACTCGGTGGTCCTGATCCGTGGCGGCCGTGTGAAGGATCTCCCGGGCGTGCGCTACCACACCGTGCGCGGCTCGCTCGACGCCGCCGGTGTCGCCAAGCGTCGCCAGGGTCGTTCGAAGTACGGCGCCAAGCGTCCGAAGTCGTAATCGACGTTCGATCGAGATTCGTAGGGTGGGCTCCGGCCCACCGCTTCGTAAACGATGGCGGGCCTGAAGCCTGCCCTATACACCGGTAATCAACATGTCCCGCAAAGGCAATACTCCGCAGCGTTCCGTCCTGCCCGACCCGAAGCACGGGAGCGAAACCATCGCCCGCTTCATCAACATGGTCATGCAGAGCGGCAAGAAGTCCATCGCCGAAAAGATCGTCTACGGCGCGATGGACGTGATCAACGAGAAGAACGGCAATTCGCTGGAACTGGTCGAAAAGGCGCTCGGCAACGTCGCCCCGGCCGTCGAAGTGAAGTCGCGCCGCGTCGGCGGCGCCACCTACCAGGTGCCGGTCGAAGTGCGCGCCTCGCGCCGCATGGCCCTGGCGATGCGCTGGCTGATCGACTCGGCCCGCAAGCGCGGCGAGAACTCGATGCCGCGCAAGCTGGCCGCCGAGCTGATCGACGCCTCGGAAAACCGTGGTGGCGCGATCAAGAAGCGCGAAGAAACGCACCGCATGGCCGAGGCCAACAAGGCCTTCGCGCACTACCGCTGGTAATACGGCGGCGCTAGCGTTCCCCGAGCGGAACGCCGAAGCGGATGCGGCGGTCTCCCCGCCGCATCGACATCAAGACCCCGGAGGCCGCCGCAAGGCGGCATCCGGCCATTCAGGCCCGGGCATTCGTCCCATCCGGATCCCGGGCACCCAGACGAGAGAATCACCGTGGCCCGTACCACTCCCATCGAGCGTTACCGCAACTTCGGCATCATGGCGCACATCGATGCCGGCAAGACGACGACGACCGAACGCATCCTGTTCTACACCGGCGTCAACCACAAGATCGGCGAAGTGCACGAAGGTGCCGCGACGATGGACTGGATGGAGCAGGAACAGGAGCGCGGTATCACCATCACTTCCGCCGCCACCACGGCGTTCTGGAAGGGCATGGACAAGTCGATGCCGGAGCATCGCTTCAACATCATCGACACCCCCGGGCACGTGGACTTCACCATCGAAGTCGAACGCTCGCTGCGCGTGCTCGACGGCGCCGTGTTCGTGCTCTGCGCGGTCGGCGGCGTCCAGCCGCAGTCCGAAACCGTGTGGCGCCAGGCCAACAAGTACGCCGTGCCGCGCATGGCCTTCGTCAACAAGATGGACCGCACCGGCGCCAACTTCGACAAGGTCGTTGACCAGCTGAAGGCCCGCCTCGGCGCCTACGCCGTGCCGATGCAGGTGCCGATCGGCGCCGAAGAAGGCTTCGAAGGCGTCGTCGACCTGCTCAAGATGAAATCCATTATCTGGAACATGGAAGACAAGGGCGCGACCTTCGTCTACGGCGACATCCCGGCGCACCTGGCCGACAAGGCCGCCGAAGCGCGCGCGTTCATGGTCGAGGCCGCCGCCGAAGCCAGCGAAGAGATGATGGACAAGTACCTCAACGAGGGCGAGCTCTCGGAAGAGGAAATCATCTCGGGCATCCGTTCGCGCTGCATCAAGTGCGAGATCGTGCCGGTCTACTGCGGCACCGCGTTCAAGAACAAGGGCGTCCAGGCGATGCTCGACGCGGTCGTCCAGCTGCTGCCGTCGCCGATCGACCGTCCGCCGGTCAAGGGCATCGACGAGGACGAGAAGGAAGCCACCCGTACCGCCGAAGACAGCGCGCCGTTCTCGGCGCTGGCGTTCAAGATCATGACTGACCCGTTCGTGGGTTCGCTCACGTTCTTCCGCGTCTACTCGGGCACCCTGAACTCGGGCGACCAGGTCTACAACCCGGTCAAGTCGAAGAAGGAGCGCATCGGCCGCATCCTGCAGATGCACGCGAACAACCGTGAGGAAATCAAGGAAGTCCGCGCCGGCGACATCGCCGCGGCGGTCGGCCTGAAGGACGTCACCACGGGCGACACGCTGTGCTCGCAGGACGCGATCATCACGCTCGAGCGCATGACGTTCCCGGAGCCCGTGATCTCGATGGCCGTCGAGCCGAAGACCAAGTCGGACCAGGAAAAGATGGGCATCGCCCTGGGCCGCCTGGCGCAGGAAGATCCCTCGTTCCGCGTCCGTACCGACGAGGAATCGGGCCAGACCATCATCGCCGGCATGGGCGAGCTGCACCTCGACATCATCGTCGACCGCATGCGCCGCGAGTTCAACGTCGAGGCGAACGTCGGCAAGCCGCAGGTGGCCTACCGCGAAACCATCCGCAAGTCGGACGTGAAGTCGGACTACAAGCACGCCAAGCAGTCCGGCGGTAAGGGCCAGTACGGTCACGTCGTGATCGAACTGTCGCCGATGAACGAAGCCGACCGCGCCAGCGGCGACGTCAAGAACGATTTCCTGTTCATCAACGACATCACCGGCGGCGTGATTCCGAAGGAATTCATCCCGGCGGTCGAAAAGGGCCTGCGCGAAACCATCACCAGCGGCCCGCTCGCCGGCTTCCCGGTGGTGAACGTGAAGGTCAAGCTGGTCTTCGGTTCCTACCACGACGTCGACTCGTCGGAAATGGCGTTCAAGCTCGCCGCGTCGATGGCCTTCAAGGAAGGCTTCCGCAAGGCCGATCCGGTCCTGCTGGAGCCGATGATGAAGGTCGAGGTCGTGACGCCGGAAGAGTACGTCGGCGACGTGATGGGCGACCTGAGCCGTCGTCGCGGCCTGCTGCAGGGCCAGGACGACACGCCGTCGGGCAAGACCATCAACGCGATGGTGCCGCTGGGCGAAATGTTCGGCTACGCGACCACCATCCGCTCGCTGACCCAGGGTCGCGCGACGTTCACGATGGAATTCGACCACTACGCCGAAGCGCCGACCAACATCGCCGAAGCGGTCATCAAGAAGAGCTGAGGTTCGTGACCCGGAAGCCGGGGCCCGCCACGCGCGCGGTCCCGGGCTTTCCGGATCAGGAATCCCGAATCAACAATCCAGTCATTTCTAGAGAGACATCACCATGGCAAAGGGTAAGTTCGAGCGCACCAAGCCGCACGTGAACGTGGGCACGATCGGTCACGTTGACCACGGCAAGACGACGCTGACGGCGGCGCTGACGAAGATCGGCGCGGAGCGTTTCGGCGGCGAGTTCAAGGCGTACGACGCGATCGACGCGGCGCCGGAAGAGAAGGCCCGCGGCATCACGATTTCGACGGCGCACGTGGAATACGAAAGCCCGACGCGCCATTACGCGCACGTCGACTGCCCGGGTCACGCCGACTACGTGAAGAACATGATCACCGGTGCCGCGCAGATGGACGGCGCGATCCTGGTGTGCTCGGCCGCTGACGGCCCGATGCCGCAGACGCGCGAACACATCCTGCTGTCGCGCCAGGTCGGCGTGCCGTACATCGTCGTGTTCCTGAACAAGGCCGACATGGTGGACGATGCCGAGCTGCTCGAACTGGTCGAGATGGAAGTGCGCGAGCTGCTGAGCAAGTACGACTTCCCGGGCGACGACACCCCGATCATCCACGGCTCGGCCCGTCTGGCGCTGGAAGGCGACCAGTCGGAGATCGGCGTGCCGGCGATCATCAAGCTGGTGGAAGCGCTGGACACGTTCATTCCGGAACCGCAGCGCGACATCGACAAGACCTTCCTGATGCCGGTGGAAGACGTGTTCTCGATCTCGGGCCGCGGCACCGTGGTGACCGGCCGCATCGAGCGCGGCATCATCAAGGTGGGTGACGAAATCGAAATCGTCGGTATCCGTCCGACGCAGAAGACGACGGTCACGGGCGTGGAAATGTTCCGCAAGCTGCTGGACCAGGGTCAGGCGGGCGACAACGCCGGTCTGCTGCTGCGCGGCACGAAGCGTGACGACGTGGAGCGCGGCCAGGTGCTGTGCAAGCCGGGTTCGATCGCGCCGCACACGGACTTCGAAGCCGAAGTGTACGTGCTGTCGAAGGACGAAGGCGGTCGCCACACCCCGTTCTTCAAGGGCTACCGTCCGCAGTTCTACTTCCGCACGACCGACATCACCGGTGCGGTGACGCTGCCGGAAGGCACGGAGATGGTGATGCCGGGCGACAACGTGAAGATGACGGTGCAGCTGATCAACCCGGTGGCGATGGACGAAGGTCTGCGCTTCGCGATCCGCGAAGGCGGCCGTACGGTCGGCGCCGGCGTCGTTGCCAAGATCATCAAGTGACGATTTGACCTGCGCGCGTTTCTCGCGCGCAGCTTTGTCAAATCGTCATCCCGTCGCAGGCCGGGATCCAGCTTGAAAACGTGTTTCCTGCCCCGGATAGCCGGGGCAGTCCTTCAGCTCTCTGCCGCTTATCGGCCAGGAGACTTGAGGAAAGGCGGTCCGGGTGGCCTTGCTTGCAAGACCGCCCGGCGTCCCCTACAATGCACGACCTTTCACGCAGGGTCCGTTCAGGCTCGGCGCGAAAAAGCGAAATGAGGCGCAGGAAGCGGCTCGTCTTCGCCGGACATGGAATCGTCGCGATGGCATCGCTCCGCCCGTCCCGAAATTGTTCGGGGCATCAGTGGCGGGGCAGGTTGTCGCGTCTTTGGATTTCATTCTGGCGGGCCGGGCAACCGGCCTGCCTTCGTTTTTGGGTTCTGCTTGCCGAGCGCAGTGTTTTTCGGCGTCCTCCCGGGGTTTGACTCTTTCCGGAAGGCCAGTAGTTTCAATGAGTTGCGGTATCCAGCTGTACAAAAGGGGGTCCGGCGCACCTAGCCGTCGGGCCTGTCGCTCTTTCTACGAGGAATTTCCGTCATGGCGGATCAGAAAATCCGGATCCGGCTGAAAGCGTTCGATCATCGTCTGATCGACCGTTCGGCCAGCGAGATCGTCGAGACGGCTAAGCGGACGGGCGCCCAGGTGCGCGGCCCGATCCCGCTGCCGACCAAAATCGAACGCTACACCGTCCTGGTGTCGCCGCACGTCGACAAGGACGCGCGCGACCAGTACGAGACCCGCACGCACAAGCGCGTGCTCGACATCGTCGACCCCAACGACAAGACCGTGGACGCGCTGATGAAGCTCGAACTGGCTGCCGGCGTCGACGTCCAGATCAAGCTGACCTGAGGCCCGGACCATGACCGCGAAGAAATATTCGTTGGGCATCGTCGGCCGCAAGGCCGGCATGAGCCGCATGTTCACCGAGGACGGCAAGTCGATCCCGGTGACCCTGATCGAAGCCACCCCGAACCGCATCGTCCAGGTCAAGACCCCGGACACCGACGGCTACAGCGCCGTGCAGGTCACCGCTGGCGTCAAGCGCGCCGCGCTGATCAACAAGCCGGAAGCCGGTCACCTCGCCAAGGCGAAGGTCGAAGCCGGTCGCGGCCTGTGGGAACTCCGCGTCGAAGCCGACAAGATCGGCGACTTCCAGGTGGGCGGCGAGATCAAGGCCGACATCTTCGAAGTCGGACAGATCGTCGACGTCCAGGGCGTCACC
Source organism: Lysobacteraceae bacterium 2PB (assembly GCA_005502915.1). Taxonomy (GTDB): domain Bacteria; phylum Pseudomonadota; class Gammaproteobacteria; order Xanthomonadales; family Xanthomonadaceae; genus Lysobacter_I. The sequence goes on from SCMT01000007.1 coordinate 70,274, forward strand.
AAGGGCAAGGGCTTCCAGGGCACGATCAAGCGCTGGAACTTCACCATGGGCGACGCGACGCACGGTAACTCGCTGTCGCATCGCTCGCCGGGTTCGATCGGCCAGCGCCAGACGCCGGGCCGCGTGTTCCCGGGCAAGAAGATGTCCGGCCACATGGGTGCCGAGACGCAGACGACGCAGCGCCTGGAAGTGGTCAAGGTCGACGCCGAGCGCGGCCTGATCGCGATCAAGGGTGCGGTCCCCGGCGCGCCGGGCGGCGACGTCATTGTCCGTCCGACCACGAAGTAAGGGAGACGACAATGGAACTCGCCATCACCAACAGCAGCAACAAGATCACCGTCTCCGACGCGATCTTCGGCCGCGAATTCAATGAAAACCTGGTGCACCAGGTCGTCGTTGCCTACCGCAACGCCGGTCGTGCCGGCACCAAGGCGCAGAAGACCCGCGCCGAAGTCAACGGCACCACCAAGAAGTCGAAGAAGCAGAAGGGCGGCGGCGCGCGTCACGGCGCCCTGACGGCCCCGATCTTCGTCGGCGGCGGTCGCGCCTTCGCGGCGAAGCCGCGCAGCTTCGCGCAGAAGGTCAACCGCAAGATGTACCGCGCCGCGATCGCCGCGATCCTGTCGGAACTGAACCGCCAGGGCCGCATCAAGATCGTCGAGGCCTTCGACATCGATGCCCCGAAGACGAGCGGCCTCGTCGCGAAGCTCAAGGGCTTCGAGCTCGGCCAGCGCCCGCTGATCGTCACCGAAGACGCCTCCGAGAACCTGTTCCTGTCCTCGCGCAACCTGCCGTACGTGCAGGTCCGTGATGTGCAGGGCCTGGATCCGGTGGCCCTGGTCGGCGCCGACAGCGTCCTGATGACCGCCGATGCGGTCAAGAAGATCGAGGAGTGGCTGGCATGAACGACGCCAAGCTCTACAACGTGATCCGTGCGCCCCGCGTGTCCGAAAAGACCGTGCGCGGCCAGGAACACAATCAGTACGCCTTCGAAGTCGCCACCGATGCGACGAAGGCCGACATCAAGGTCGCCATCGAGAAGCTGTTCGATGTGCAGGTCAAGTCGGTCAACGTCGTGAACGTGAAGGGCAAGAACAAGGCGTTCCGTTACCGCAATGGTCGCCGCGGCGACTCGCGCAAGGCGTACGTGACCCTGGCCGAAGGTCAGTCGATCGACGTCACCGCGGTCAAGGTCTGAGGAATCACCGATGCCATTGATGACTTTCAAACCCACTTCCGCAGGCCGCCGCAGCGCGGTCCGCGTGGTCACGCCGGGCCTGCACAAGGGCGCCCCGCATGCCGCGCTGGTCGAGAAGCAGGGCAAGACCGGCGGCCGTAACCACCACGGCCGCATCACCACCCGCCACATCGGCGGTGGCCACAAGCAGCACTACCGCATCATCGACTTCAAGCGCGACAAGGAAGGCATTCCGGCGAAGGTCGAGCGGATCGAATACGATCCGAACCGCACCGCGCACATTGCGCTGCTGTGCTATGTCGACGGCGAGCGTCGCTACATCATCGCGCCGAAGGGCCTGAAGGCCGGCGACCAGGTGATCTCGGGCAACGATGCGCCGATCAAGGCGGGCAACACCCTGCCGCTGCGCAACATCCCGGTCGGTTCGACGGTGCACTGCATCGAGATGAAGCCGGGCAAGGGCGCCCAGCTCGCCCGCGCCGCTGGCGCCGGCGTGCAGCTCGTCGCCCGCGAAGGCATCTACGCGATGCTCCGCCTGCGTTCGGGCGAAATGCGCAAAGTGCCGGCCGAGTGCCGCGCCACCATCGGCGAAGTCGGCAACACCGAACACAACCTCGAGAAGCTCGGCAAGGCCGGTGCTGCTCGCTGGCGCGGCGTCAAGCCGACCGTCCGCGGCGCCGCCATGAACCCGGTCGACCATCCGCACGGTGGTGGTGAAGCGAAGGCCGGTCAGGGCAACCCGCACCCGGTCACCCCGTGGGGCGTCCCCACCAAGGGTTACAAGACCCGCAAGAACAAGCGCACGCAGAAGTTCATCGTGCGTGACCGCAGGAGCTAATCGACCATGGCACGTTCACTCAAGAAGGGTCCGTTCGTCGACCACCACCTCATCAAGAAGGTGGAGACTGCGGGCAACAACAAGAAGCCGATCAAGACCTGGTCGCGTCGTTCCACCATCCTGCCGGAAATGATCGGGTTCACGATCGCCGTGCACAACGGGAAGAACCACATCCCGGTGCTCGTCAACGAGAACATGGTCGGCCACAAGCTCGGCGAGTTCGCTCTGACCCGGACCTTCAAGGGTCACGGCGGCGACAAGAAGGGCAAGTAAGGAGATGACCATGGAAGCCAAAGCTATCCTGCGCACCGCGCGCATCTCCCCGCAGAAGGCCCGCCTGGTCGCCGACCAGGTGCGCGGTCTCTCCGCCGAGCGCGCCGTGAATCTGCTCCGTTTCTCGGACAAGAAGGCCGCCGCCATGATCCGCAAGGTCGTGGAGTCCGCCATCGCCAACGCCGAGAACAACCAGGGCGCCGACATCGACCTGCTCAAGGTCAAGACCATCACGGTCGACGAAGGCCCGTCCCTGAAGCGTTTCATGGCCCGCGCCAAAGGCCGCGGTACCCGCATTCTGAAGCGCACCAGCCACATCACCGTGGTCGTGGGCGAGGGCAAATAAGTATGGGTCACAAAGTTCATCCGACCGGTATCCGCCTCGGCATCGCCAAGGACTGGAACTCCAAGTGGTACGCCGGCAAGAAGGAATACGCCGAGTACTTGGCCGCCGACCTGAAGGTCCGCGAGATGCTGCGCAAGAAGCTGGCCGCCGCCGGGATCAGCAAGATCCTGATCGAGCGTCCGGCGAAGACCGCCCGCGTCACCGTGCACACCGCCCGCCCGGGCGTGGTGATCGGCAAGCGCGGCGAGGACATCGAGAAGCTGCGCAAGGAAATCAGTGACGTGATGGGCGTTCCCGCCCACATCAACGTCACCGAAGTCCGCAAGCCAGAACTCGACGCCCAGCTCGTGGCCGAATCGATCGCCCAGCAGCTGGAGCGCCGCATCATGTTCCGTCGCGCCATGAAGCGCGCCGTGGGCAATGCGATGCGCCTCGGCGCGCTCGGCATCAAGGTCAACGTCGCCGGCCGCCTCAACGGCGCCGAAATCGCCCGCTCGGAGTGGTACCGCGAAGGTCGCGTGCCGCTGCATACCCTCCGCGCCGACGTCGACTACGGCTTCGCCGAAGCCCACACCACCTACGGCGTGATCGGTATCAAGACCTGGATCTACAAGGGCGAGATCTTCGATTTCTCCCAGGTCGGCCAGGAGAAGCAGGACGACACGCCGCGCGAACGCGGTGAGCGTGGCGACCGTAACGATCGCGCCGACCGCCCGCGCGGCCCGCGCCGCGACCGTGAAGCGAGGGACTAATCATGTTGCAACCCAAGCGAACCAAATATCGCAAGGTCTTCAAGGGCCGCAATGAAGGTCTGAGCTGGAACGCCAACCAGGTCAGCTTCGGCGAGTACGGCCTGAAGGCGACCGCCACGGGCCGTCTGACCGCCCGCCAGATCGAGGCCGCGCGCCGCACGATCAGCCGCTACGTGAAGCGTGGCGGCAAGATGTGGATCCGCGTGTTCCCCGACAAGCCGATCACGCAGAAGCCGATCGAAGTCCGAATGGGCTCCGGCAAGGGCAACGTCGAGTACTGGGTCGCGCAGATCCAGCCCGGCCGCATGATCTATGAAATCGAGGGCGTCGACGAGGCGACCGCGCGCGAGGCCTTCCGCCTGGCCGCCGCCAAGCTCTCGGTCACCACCACTTTCGTGACCCGGACGGTGCGCTGATGGAACTCAAGCAACTCAAAGCCAAGTCGGCCGACGAGCTGAAGGCCCATCTGACCGACCTGCAGAAGGAGCAGTTCTCGCTCCGCATGCAGAAGGCCACCGGCCAGCTCGCCAAGACCCACGACATCCGTCGCGTGCGCCGTGAAATCGCCCGCGTCAACATGTTGCTCGGTCAGCAGAAGTAAGGACTGACGACAATGAACAATTCCGAAAAGAAGCAGCGCACGGTCCAGGGCCGCGTCGTCAGCAACAAGATGGACAAGACCGTCACCGTGCTGGTCGAGCGCCTGGTCAAGCACGAGCTGTACGGCAAGTACATCCGCCGCTCGACCAAGCTGCACGCCCATGACGCCGACAACAGCTGCAACGAAGGCGATGTCGTGCGCGTGGCCGAGTGCGCCCCGCTGTCCAAGACCAAGAACTGGCGCGTCGTCGAAATCGTCGAACGCGCGGCCGAATAACCGAGGAGGCTGAATCATGATCCAGATGCAGAGCCACCTCGAAGTGGCCGACAATTCCGGTGCGAAGGAAGTGATGTGCATCAAGGTGCTCGGCGGCTCCAAGCGCCGCTACGCGCACATTGGTGACATCATCAAGGTGTCCATCAAGGACGCCATTCCGCGCGGCAAGGTGAAGAAGGGCGAGGTCTACAACGCCGTCGTGGTCCGCACCCGCAAGGGCGTGCGCCGTGCCGACGGTTCGCTGATCCGTTTCGACGCCAACGCCGCCGTGCTCCTCAACAACAAGCATGAGCCGATCGGCACCCGCATCTTCGGACCGGTGACGCGCGAACTGCGCTCCGAGAAGTTCATGAAGATCGTCTCGCTCGCGCCCGAAGTGCTCTGAGCGGAGGAAAAGACATGAATCGCATCAAGAAAGGCGACCGCGTTCTCGTCATCGCCGGCAAGGACAAGGGCAAGCAGGGCGACGTCGTGAGCGTTGCAGGCGACCGCGTGTTCGTCTCCAACATCAACATCGTCAAGCGCCACACCAAGCCGAACCCGCAGGCGGGCCAGCCCGGTGGCGTGATCGAGCGCGAAGCCTCGATCCACATCTCCAACGTCATGCTGTTCAACCCTGCCTCGGGCAAGGGCGAGCGCATCGGAATCAAGAAGCTGGAGGATGGACGCAAACTGCGTGTGTTCCGCTCCAGCGGTGAGGCGGTCGACGCCTGAGGAATGCAAAAATGACGACTCGTCTGGAACAGTTCTACAAGGATGAAGTGGTGCCGAAGCTGATGAAGCAGTTCGGTTACACCAATCCGATGGAAGTGCCGAAGCTGGTGAAGATCACGCTCAACATGGGCGTGGGCGAAGCCGCCGCGAACAAGAAGGTGCTGGAGAACGCCGTCGCCGACCTGGCCAAGATCACCGGCCAGAAGCCGGTGGTGACCAAGGCCCGCGTCTCGGTGGCCTCGTTCAAGATCCGTGATGGCTGGCCGATCGGCTGCAAGGTGACCCTGCGTCGCGCCAAGATGTTCGAGTTCCTCGATCGCCTGGTGAACATCTCGCTGCCCCGCGTCCGCGACTTCCGCGGCGTCTCGGGTCGCTCGTTCGATGGCCGCGGCAACTACAACATGGGCCTGAAGGAGCAGATCATCTTCCCGGAAATCGACTTCGACGCCGTCGACGCGATCCGCGGCATGGATATCGCCATCACCACCACCGCCAAGACCGACGCCGAAGCGAAGGCCTTGCTGGAAGCGTTCCGCTTCCCGTTCCGCAACTAATCAGGACACGCATTCCATGGCAAAGACCTCGATGGTGAACCGCGAAGTCAAGCGGGCCAAGCTGGCGAAGAAGTACGCCGCCAAGCGCGAAGCGTTGAAGAAGATCATCAACAGCCAGGACGGCGACTTCGACGAGAAGATGGCGGCTGCGGCCAAGCTGCAGAAGCTGCCGCGCGATTCCTCGCCGTCCCGCCAGACCCTGCGCTGCGCCCTGACCGGCCGTCCGCGCGGCGTCTACCGCAAGTTCGGCCTCGGCCGCAACAAGCTCCGCGAAGCCACCATGCGTGGCGACGTGCCGGGCCTGCGCAAGGCCAGCTGGTAATCGACCCTTCGGGGCTGATAGACTAGGCGGCTGCTACATGCGCCACCCTGCAGGCCGGACTTGTCCGGCCTGCAGCCGTCTCCGACGGCAAGCCCGGTTTGCCGGGCGTCATCCGGGCCTGGCCCGGTTCACAACCCAAGACAGATTTCGCGAAAGCGGATATCGGTGCTACTCATCAAGGTGACTCTGCAATGAGCATGACTGATCCCATCGCCGACATGCTGGTCCGCATCAAGAATGCGGCCGCCGTCGGCAAGCAGACGGTGAAAATGCCGTCGTCCAAGATCAAGGTCGCGATCGCCAACGTCCTGAAGGACGAAGGCTACATCGGCGATGTCCGCGTGACCGAGAACGGCGCCAAGGCCGAGCTCGAGATCGTGCTGAAGTATTTCGAAGGCAAGCCGGTCATCGAGCGCCTGCATCGCGTGTCGCGTTCGGGCCTGCGCCAGTACCGTGGCAAGGACGCGCTGCCGAAGGTTCTCGGCGGTCTCGGCGTCGCCATCATTTCCACCTCCAAGGGCATCATGACCGATGCGCAGGCGCGCCAGCAGGGCGTCGGCGGTGAAGTCCTGTGCTTCGTGGCGTAAGGAGAACGATCCCATGTCTCGCGTCGCCAAAAAGCCGATCGCCCTCCCGAAGGGTGTCGAATTCAACGTCCAGTCCGAGAACGTGAGCGTCAAGGGCCCGAAGGGCACCCTGTCGATCGCCAAGCCGGCCGGCATCGAAGTGAAGATCGAAGACGGCAATGCGCTGCTCTCGGCCAACGACGATTCGCTGATCCCGCTGACCGGCACCCTGCGCGCCATCATCTCGAACATGGTCCACGGCGTCAGCCAGGGCTTCGAGCGCAAGCTCGAGCTCGTCGGCGTCGGTTACCGTGCCGCCATGCAGGGCAAGGACCTCAGCCTCTCGCTGGGCTTCTCGCATCCGGTCGTCTTCCCGGCGCCGGAAGGCATCACCATCGCCACGCCGACGCAGACCGAGATCCTGATCTCGGGCGCCGACAAGCAGCGCGTCGGTGAAGTCGCCGCCAAGATCCGTGGCTTCCGTCCGCCGGAACCCTACAAGGGCAAGGGCGTGAAGTACTCCGACGAAACCATCATTCGCAAAGAAGCCAAGAAGGCCTAATCGCGCCTATCCGCTTCTTGAGGATCAAGATCATGAGCAGCATCAAGAACACCGCCCGCCTGCGCCGCGCCAAGTCCACGCGCGCGCATATCCGCGAACTCGGCGTGCCGCGCCTGACCGTGCTGCGCACCGGTCAGCATCTCTACGCCCAGGTGTTCACCGCCGACGGTTCCAAGGTGCTGGCTGCGGCCAACACCATGCAGGCCGCCGTGGGTGAGGGTCTGAAGAGCAAGAAGAACAGCGACGCCGCCGCCAAGGTGGGGCGTGCCATCGCCGAGCTGGCCAAGGCTGCGGGCGTCGAGAAGGTCGCGTTCGACCGCTCGGGCTACCGCTACCACGGTCGCATCAAGGCGCTGGCCGAAGCCGCCCGCGAGGGTGGCCTGCAGTTCTGAGTCACGACGGCCCGGGCGTTCGCCCGGGCCGTCCCGTTCCGCGTCCGAGGTGTCTCACGACACACGGGCGACTGCCGGGAACTTGAGGCGGGCCGCCGCGGTCCACATCGAGTCTCCATTGCCGCCGGCGCGGTCTGCGTCGGACGCACATTCCGTTTCCGGTCTGTGCGGTGCACCCGAAACACACCACAACGATAAGCGGCCACGCCGCAAATCCCTCAAACAACCGAGATATCGAAATGGCAGAACAACGTGAATCGCGCGGCCGCGATCGTGATCGCAACCGCGAAGAGGTCGATGACGGCATGATCGAGAAGCTGATCGCGGTCAACCGCGTCAGCAAGACCGTCAAGGGTGGTCGTCAGTTCACCTTCACCGCGCTGACGGTGGTGGGCGACGGGTCCGGCAAGGTCGGCTTCGGCTACGGCAAGGCGCGCGAAGTGCCGGTCGCGATCCAGAAGTCGATGGAATACGCCCGCAAGAACATGAGCAACGTCGACCTGAACAACGGCACCCTGTGGCACGCCGTCAAGTCGGGCCACGGCGCCGCCCACGTGTTCATGCAGCCGGCGTCGGAAGGTACCGGCGTCATCGCCGGCGGCGCGATGCGCGCCGTGCTCGAAGCGGTCGGCGTGAAGAACGTGCTGGCGAAGGCCACCGGTTCGCGCAACCCGATCAACCTGGTGCGCGCCACGCTGAAGGGCCTCGAGTCCATGCAGTCGCCGGCCCGTATCGCGGCCAAGCGCGGCAAGAAGACGGAGGACATCCTCAATGGCTGATTCCAAGAACGGCACCGTCAAGGTCCGCCTGGTCAAGGGTCTGCGCGGCACCCAGGCGCGTCATCGCCTGTCGGTCAAGGCGCTGGGCCTGAACAAACTCAATGATGTCCGCGAGCTGAAGGACAGCCCGCAGGTGCGTGGCCTGATCACGCAGCTGCACTACCTCGTCCGCGTGGAGGAGTAATCACATGCGTCTCAACACTCTCAAGCCCGCAGATGGCGCCCGCAAGGAGCGTACCCGCGTCGGTCGCGGTATCGGTTCCGGCCTCGGCAAGACCGCGGGTCGCGGCCACAAGGGTTCGTTCGCGCGCGCCGGCAAGGGCAAGATCAAGGCCGGCTTCGAAGGCGGCCAGATGCCCATGCAGCGTCGCCTGCCGAAGATCGGCTTCCGTTCGCCGATCGCCAAGGACACCGCCGAAGTGCTGCTGTACCAGCTGGACAAGCTGGATGGCACGATCGACCTGGCTGCGCTGCGCGCCGCCAAGCTGGTGCCGAGCACGGCCAAGAAGGTCAAGATCGTGAAGAAGGGCGAGCTGACCAAGAAGCTCGTGATCAAGGGCATCGCGACGACCGCCGGCGCCAAGGCCGCGATCGAAGCGGCCGGCGGCAGCATCGAAGCATAAGGCAGGAGTAATCCGGGCATGGCGGCAAGCGCGAACGCAATGGGTGGTCTCGGCGGTCTCGGCAAATTCACCGAGCTGCGCCAGCGGCTGTTGTTCGTGCTCGGGGCACTGATCGTCTACCGCATCGGGTGCTACATCCCGGTGCCGGGCGTCAACCCCGAGGCGATGCTGGAGCTGATGAAGACCCAGGAAGGCACCATCGTGGACATGTTCAACATGTTCTCCGGTGGTGCGCTGGAACGCTTCAGCCTGTTCGCGCTCAACGTCGTCCCGTACATCTCCGCGTCGATCATCGTCCAGTTGCTGGTGCAGATCGTGCCCAGCCTCAAGGCGATCCAGAAGGAAGGCGAGTCCGGTCGCCGCAGGATCACCCAGTGGTCGCGTATCGGCGCGATTCCGCTGGCCGTGTTCCAGGCGGCCGGCATCGCCACCGCGCTTCAGGCCCAGGGCGCCAACAGCGCTATCCCCGTGGTCTATGCGCCCGGCATGGGTTTCATCCTGACGGCGGTGGTCTCGCTGACCGCCGGCACGATGTTCCTGATGTGGCTCGGTGAGCAGATCACCGAGCGCGGCATCGGCAACGGCGTCTCGCTCATCATCTTCGCCGGCATCGTGGCCGGCCTGCCCGGCGCGGTGCTCAACACCCTGCAGCAGGCGAGCAGTGGCGACATGCAGTGGATCACGGTCATCCTGATCCTCGCCATCGTCCTGGTCTTCACCTATTTCGTGGTGTTCGTCGAGCGCGGCCAGCGCCGGATCACGGTGAACTACGCGCGCCGCCAGGGCGGTCGCAATGCGTACATGAACCAGAGTTCGTTCCTGCCGCTGAAGCTGAACATGTCCGGCGTGATCCCGGCGATCTTCGCGTCGTCGATCATCATGTTCCCGGCCACGGCCTCGACCTGGTTCAGCCAGACCGGCAACGTCAGCACCCTGCAGAAGGTCGCACAGGCCCTGTCTCCGGGCGAGCCGCTGTACATGATCCTGTTCGCGGCGCTGATCATCGGTTTCGCCTTCTTCTACACCGCGCTGGTCTTCAACTCGCAGGAAACTGCCGAGAACCTGAAGAAGTCCGGCGCGCTGATCCCCGGCATCCGTCCGGGCAAGGCCACCGCCGACTACATCGACGGCGTGCTGACCCGGCTGACCGGCGCCGGCGCCCTGTATCTGGTCATCGTCTGCCTCCTGCCGACGATCATGCAGACCGAGCTGGGCACCTCGTTCTACTTCGGTGGCACCTCCCTGCTGATCGTGGTGGTCGTGGTGATGGACTTCATCGCCCAGATCCAGGCGCACCTGATGTCGCACCAGTACGAGAGCCTGCTCAAGAAGGCCAATCTCAAGGGCGGCAATCGCGGCCTGACGCGGTAAACTTTTGCGGGCGGGGTGGCCTCGATGCTATTCCGCCGCGCGGCTCCGGCGCATGACGCCAGGTCGCGCAACGGACACCAGCCCGCCTCGGGTCGGTGTCCGAGCCCCGGTCGGAAACCGGGGCAGGGGCGACCCGGGCGGCGGTCTCGCGTCCGGGTGGGCCAGGGTAGTGCCGGCACCTGAGGAGTGTCGGCCGGTGTGGTCAAGGCATCTTCGCGATGCGGTGTCCATGTCAGCCCGGGTCCATCGCCGGAGCATGGGCACTCTCCCCATGCCAGGAAGGTCCGCTGGCGCCCGCAAGGGGGCCGGCGGTGTTCGGCTACGGCCGAACCCCTTCCTTGTTGAACGAGACCTTGCTAGAATTTCGAGTTCACTTAGACCAAGTGCCCCATGAGCCGGGGTGACCCGGCCGTCAAACCAGTTGGAGATCCGCGCATGGCGCGTATTGCAGGTGTCAACCTGCCTGCCCAGAAGCACGTCTGGGTCGGGCTGCAAAGCATCTACGGCATCGGCCGTACCCGTTCGAAACTCGTCTGCGACGCCGCCGGCGTGGCTTCGAACATCAAGATCCGCGACCTGTCCGAAGCTGACGTCGAGCGCCTCCGTGCCGAAGTCGGCAAGTACACGGTCGAAGGCGACCTCCGTCGCGAGGTCGGCATCGCGATCAAGCGTCTGATGGACCTCGGCTGCTACCGCGGCCTGCGCCATCGTCGCGGTCTGCCGCTCCGCGGCCAGCGCACCCGGACCAATGCCCGTACCCGCAAGGGTCCGCGCAAGGCCATCAAGAAGTAAGGGGCATAGACCATGGCCAAGCCGGCAGCTACCAAGACGAAGAAGAAGATCAAGCGCGTCGTCACCGACGGCATCGCGCACGTCCACGCTTCGTTCAACAACACCATCGTGACCATCACCGACCGCCAGGGCAATGCGCTGTCGTGGGCGACTTCGGGCGGCGCGGGTTTCCGCGGTTCGCGCAAGTCCACCCCGTTCGCCGCGCAGGTCGCCGCCGAGAAGGCCGGCAAGGCCGCCCTCGACTACGGCCTGAAGGCGCTCGAAGTGCGCATCAAGGGCCCGGGCCCGGGTCGCGAATCAGCCGTCCGCTCGCTCAACAGCGTCGGCTACAAGATCACCAACATCATCGACGTGACGCCCATCCCGCACAACGGGTGCCGTCCGCCGAAGAAGCGTCGCGTCTGACGCGGCCTGAGGAGCAGAGAACACCATGGCTCGTTATATCGGTCCCACCTGCAAACTCGCCCGTCGCGAAGGCGCAGACCTCAGTCTGAAGTCGCCGGCCCGCGCGCTCGACTCGAAGTGCAAGCTCGAGCAGAAGCCCGGCCAGCACGGCGCGGCCCGCAAGGGCAAACTGTCCGACTACGCTACCCAGCTGCGTGAGAAGCAGAAGGTCAAGCGTATCTACGGCCTGCTGGAACGCCAGTTCCGCAACTACTACAAGAAGGCCTCGACCAAGAAGGGCAACACCGGCGAGAACCTCCTGCAGATGCTGGAAACCCGCCTGGACAACGTCGTCTATCGCATGGGCTTCGCCGTCACCCGTCCGGCCGCCCGCCAGCTGGTCTCGCACCGCGGCGTGCTGGTCAACGGCAAGTCGGTGAACCTGCCGTCGTACCAAGTCAAGGCCGGCGACGCGATCACCCTGTCCGAGAAGGCGCAGAAGCAGCTCCGCGTCCAGGAAGCCCTCAACGTCTCTTCGACGATGGATCTGGCTCCGGGCTGGATCGAAGTCGACAGCAAGAAGTTCAGCGGCGTGTTCAAGGCCGTTCCGGATCGCAGCGACCTGCCGGCCGACATCAACGAAGCGCTGATCGTCGAGTTGTACTCGAAGTAAGCGACGGTGAAGCGCCTCCGCCTTGTGCGGGGGCGCGGCTCCAGACCCCCACGGCCGCGGCGCCCGTCGCCCCGGTCGCCTCCCTTGCCCGGGAAGGCCCCCAGAAACACCGCCGCGGCCGCGAGGCCCCGGCTCCAGGAGACACCACAAGATGACGGTATCCGCCAATCAGGTCCTGCGTCCGCGCGCTCCGCAGATCGAGCGCCTTGCCGGCAATCGCGCCAAGGTGGTGATCGAGCCGCTGGAGCGTGGTTACGGCCACACCCTCGGCAATGCACTGCGTCGCGTGCTGCTGTCGTCGATCCCGGGTTACGCGATCACCGAGGTCGAGATCGACGGCGTGCTCCACGAGTACACCACGGTCGAAGGCCTGCAGGAAGATGTGCTGGAAGTGCTGTTGAACCTCAAGGACGTCGCGATCCGCATGGGCACGGGCGAATCCTCGACCCTGAGCCTGAGCAAGCAGGGCCCGGGCGTGGTCATCGCCGGCGATATCCGGACCGACCACAACGTCGAGATCCTGAATCCGGAACACGTGATCGCGCACCTCACCAAGGAAGCCTCGCTGAACATGCGCGTCAAGATCGAGCGTGGCTTCGGCTACCAGCCGGCCGCCGCGCGTCGTCGTCCGGATGAGGAAACCCGCGCGATCGGTCGCCTGATGCTCGACGCCTCGTTCTCGCCGGTCCGCCGCGTGGCCTACGAGGTCGAAGCGGCCCGCGTCGAACAGCGCACCGACCTCGACAAGCTCGTGCTCGACATCGAGACCAACGGCACCATCGACGCCGAGGAAGCCGTGCGCACCGCCGCCGACATCCTCACCGACCAGCTGTCGGTCTTCGGCGACTTCACCCACCGCGATCGCGGCGCGTCCAAGCCGGCGACCACCGGCGTGGATCCGATCCTGCTGCGTCCGATCGACGATCTGGAGCTGACCGTGCGTTCGGCCAATTGTCTCAAGGCCGAGAGCATCTACTACGTCGGCGACCTGATCCAGAAGACCGAGGTTGAGCTGCTCAAGACGCCGAACCTCGGCAAGAAGTCGCTCACCGAGATCAAGGAAGTGCTCGCCCAGCGCGGCCTTTCGCTCGGCATGAAGCTCGAAAACTGGCCGCCGGCCGGCATCGCCACCCACGGCATGCTGGGCTGAGTTTCGTTCCCACTTTGAACATCGATCCCGGCACAGGCTGCCGGGGATAACCCAGGAAACACGACCATGCGCCACCAGAAGTCCGGACGCAAATTCAGCCGCACCAGCGCCCATCGCGAAGCGATGTTCCGCAACATGGCTGCCTCGCTGATCAAGCACGGCCTGATCCGCACCACGCTCCCGAAGGCGAAGGAACTCCGCCGCGTCGCCGAGCCGCTGATCACCCTGTCGAAGATCGATGGCGTGGCCAATCGCCGCCTCGCGTTCGCCCGCCTCCGCGACAAGGAAGCCGTCGGCACGCTGTTCACCACCCTCGGCCCGCGTTACCGCGAGCGCCCGGGCGGTTACCTGCGCATCCTGAAGTGCGGTTTCCGTGATGGCGACAATGCGCCGATGGCGTACGTCGAGCTGGTCGACCGTCCCGAAGCCGCTGCCTGATCCTCCGGTGCCGGCCGGGCGATCGCTCGGCCAGCGCAGAGTCAGATGCGCAAACGTTCTAAGCAGGACCCCGGCGAAAGCCGGGGTTTTTGTTATTGTGGCACTGCAACACGGTTGACGGACCGGCAGCAGGGCGCGACCCTGCGAGGTCGAGGCGCCGGAACTTCCCAGTGCGCGCGCCGGTCAGTCCGTCATCCCGTCCAACGCCCATTCCATGCCCATGCAAGCCAATCCTCTTCGCTGGTCCTTCCGCCTCCAGTTCCTGCTGGGTTTCCTGGCGTGCGCGGCGCTGATCGGCTTCGCCTTGTTCTCCCAGGAAGTCTGGGGGCTGGTGCCGTGTCCGCTCTGCATCTTCCAGCGCGTGGCCTTTGCGGCGCTGGGTGTGGTCTTCCTGTTCGGCGCGGCCTTCGCGCCCAAGGGACAGGTCGGTCGCGGCAGCTTCGGCATTCTCGCGCTGGTCGCCGGCACGATCGGCGGCTACATCGCCGGCAAGCATGTCTGGCTGACCACGCTCCCGCCGGACCAGGTCCCGGCCTGCGGCCCCACGCTGAGCTGGTTGCTGGAAAACAATTCCTACCTGCAGGTCTTCAGCACGGTGCTCAACGGTTCCGGCGAGTGCGCGAAGGTCGACTGGACCTTCCTCGGACTCTCGATGCCGGCGTGGAGCCTCGTCTGGTTCATCCTGCTCACCCTGTTCGCACTGTACGCCGCCTTCAAACCATCCCCCTCGACACCACGATGACACGATCATGACTTCGTCCAGGAAACACGCCATGTCCCGCTCCGATCACCTGCAAGCCGTCGTTTCTCCCCCGGAAGGGTGGGCGCCCGCCAGCTGGCGCGGTTATCAGGCGATGCAGCAGCCGACGTATGGAAACGCGGAAGAGCTCGAAGGCGTCCTGAACGAACTGCATGCGCTGCCGCCGCTGGTGACGTCGCGCGAGGTGATGAACCTGCGCCACCAGCTGGCCGAGGCGCAGGAAGGCAAGCGCTTCCTGCTCCAGGGCGGCGACTGCGCCGAGATCTTCGACGACTGCACGCCCGAGGTGATCTCCAATCGCCTGAAGGTGCTGCTGCAGATGAGCCTGGTGCTGGTCCACGGCCTGCGCCTGCCGGTGGTCCGCGTCGGCCGCTTCGCCGGGCAGTACGCGAAGCCGCGTTCGGCCGACACCGAGACGAAGGACGGCGTGACCCTGCCGAGCTACCGCGGCGACCTGGTCAACGGTCCGGCCTTCACCGCCGAGGCCCGCATCCCCGATCCGCGCCGGATGATCAAGGGCCATGCGCGTTCGGCGATGACGATGAACTTCATCCGCGCGCTGATCGACGACGGCTTCGCCGACCTGCACCACCCGGAATACTGGAACCTCAACTGGGTCGGCCATTCGCCGCTGGCGGCCGAGTACCAGAAGATGGTCTCGGGCATCGGCGACGCCGTGCGCTTCATGGAAACGCTGTCCGGCGAGCCGATCCACAACCTGCGCAGCGTCGAGTTCTACACCTCGCACGAAGCCCTGCTGCTGCCGTACGAGGAGGGCGTGACCCGCCAGGTGCCGCGCCAGTCGGGCTGGTTCAACCTCGGCACGCATTTTCCGTGGATCGGCATGCGCACGGCGGCGGTCGACGGCGCGCATGTCGAATACTTCCGCGGCATCCGCAATCCGATCGCGGTCAAGATCGGTCCGTCGGTGACGCCGGACCAGCTGCTGCGCCTGATCGATGCGCTCAATCCGCACGAAGAAGCCGGCCGCATGTGCCTCATCCACCGGATGAGCGCGACCTCGATCGCCGACAAGCTGCCGCCGCTGCTGGAGGCGGTGAAGCGCGAGGGCCGTCGCGTGCTGTGGATCTGCGATCCCATGCACGGCAACACCGAGGCGACCAGCAACGGCTACAAGACCCGCCGCTTCGAGAACATCCGCAGCGAGCTGGAACAGGCGTTCGAACTGCACGCCGCAGCCGGCACCCGCCTCGGTGGCGTGCACCTGGAGCTGACCGGCGAGGACGTGACAGAATGCACCGGTGGTGCCCGCGAGCTGACCGACAAGGATCTCGAACGCGCCTACCGCACCACGGTCGATCCGCGCCTGAACTACGAGCAGGCCCTGGAGATCGCGATGCTCATCGTGCGCAAGCAGGCGCAGATCAACGCACCGGCCGAGTTCTGAGCCGACGAACTGGCTTCGACAGACAAAAAGAAACCCGCGGAAACGCGGGTTTCTTTTTTGGCGCTGTCCGGCCTGGCGACCGGCCGGGCTTGCGGTCGGTCGCCGCAGGCCAGAGCGGATTACTTCGACTCGCTGGCCTGGCTGGTGGCCGGCTTGGCCTCGTCGGCCTTGGCGGCACCGGCCTGCGGCGCGGCGGCCTTGTTCACGAGGGTCTGGATCGCGGCCGGCAGGGCCACGGCGTCGGCCGACGGCGGGGTGGCGTCGTAGGCCGCGAGACGGAAGACCTGGGTCATGCCGCCGACCTTGGCGCGGGTCAGGGTGGCGGCCTTCACGGCGCCGAACGGCTTGTAGTCGTGGAAATGCGAGGTCTGCTTGAGCTCGCCCATCGGCGTGCTGGCGGTCGATTCGGTGGACAGCAGCAGCTTGTCCTCGACGCCGTAGCAGTCGACGGTCTTCTTGCCGCTCTTCCAGGTGATCTCGACGCGATGGCAGGGACGGCCTTCGGAATCGGACAGGCCGGTGGTGGTGGCCGATTCGATCAGGCTGGCGTCGCGCATCACGTACTTGGGCTCGAACGGCTCGATCTGGTCCTGGCGCTCCTTGCCTTCGAGGATGCGCGGGCCGCTCATCGGGTCCATCGACCAGACGATGTCGCCGTTGCGGCCGCTGCGGAATTCGCCGACGTTGGGAATGCTCATGGTCAGTGCGCGGTTCTTGCCGAGGCTGGCCATGCGCATGTCGGCCTTCATGCCGTTCTCGACGATTTCCATCGAGCCGGTGAGGGTGCCGTCGCTTTCCTTCTCGACGGCCTTGCGGCCGCCGATGGCCTTGATGTGGGCGTCGAACAGGGCCTGCGGCTTGGGCAGGTCGGCGGCGGAAGCGGTGAAGGGCAGGGCGAGCGCGAGGGCGGTGAGTGCGAGGTATCGGGTCATGTCGGAGTCCTGTGACGTCGTTGGGGGATGGCGCGATGCGGGGTGATGCGGGATGTGATGTCGATTGTGCGCGAAAGGCGGGTCAGCCGGCGGCGCCGAGCCAGTCGATGGCCGCGTCGAGCACCGGGTCGCCGCCCTTGGCCAGGCTGGCTGCGGTCGGGTTGATCGGCTGGTCCGGGACCACGCCGACGCCCTCGATCCGGCGCTTGAGCGGATCGACGAAATCGGCGGTGGGGTACATGAGTCGGTCGCCGGAGGGCAGGGGCACGGCGGCGGCGGGCAGGGCCATGCCGGCGCTGGTGCTGCCGAACACGCGGGCGCGGCCGACGGCCTGCAGGCTGGCGGGGAAGATGTCCGAGCAGCTGATCGAGCTGCGGTCGGTCAGGATCGCCAGTTTGCCGGTGTGGCGGCGGATCTCGCGGCCATCGTCGCTGACCTGGCGCGGCAGGGCCATCAGCTGCAGGGTCTGGCCGTCGCCGAGGGTCATGGTGCCGAGCGAGGTCGGCTTCTCGAAGAACAGGCCGCTGACGGCGGTGAGGCTGGGGATCAGGCCGCCGCTGTTGCCGCGCAGGTCGAGGACGACGCCGTCGCAGGCGGGATTGTCGCGCAGGGCATCGGACAGCTTCTCGTAGACCGGCATCGCCCACTGGTTGAACTCGAAGTGGAGGGCGCAGCCGGCGCCGGTGCGGTCGATGCGGCGATAGCTGATGCGCAGCGGCATCGGCGGCAGGCCGGGCAGCGCGATGCTCTGCAGGGCCGGGTCCGCAGCCGCCGCCACCTCCAGCGTGCGCGGCTTGCCGGTGCCGTCGCGCAGGCGCAGGGCGACGCGGCTGTCCGCTGCGATGCCCATCACCTGCTTGTTGGCGCGGGAGAGCAGGATGGCTTCGCCCTGCCTGCGCGCATTGGCGTCGAGTTCGACCATCGCCTTGAGCGCGGTGGCGACATCCGTGCCGTCGATGGCGTCGACCGACCAGCCCGCGCGGATGCCGGCCTTGTCCGCCGTGGAACCGGGCAGCACGCGTTCGACGAGCATCTGCTTGCCGGCGAGGGCGAAGCGCAGGCCCGTGTCGGCCAGGCCGGGGGGCTGGGCCTTGCCCGATTCGGGCATGGCTTCGGACGGGATCAGCGAGAAATGCGAGGCCTTGAGGTCTTCGAGCAGCTCGTTGATCTCCTTGCGCAGCTGCCGGATGTCGGCGGACGCCTCGATCTCGGGCTGGTGCTCGGCCTTCAGCGCCGCCCAGTCCAGGCCTTCATGCTCGCCCTTGAAGCCGCTGTTCTGCAGGCGGTCCCAGACGACGGCGAAGGTTTCCCTGGGCTTGGCATCGACGTTGGGCGCGGTGTCCGCGCCGGCGAGGCCGCTGGTGGACAGCGCGATCGCGAGCAGGGCGAGGGTGGGGCGTTTCATTGCGGCGGCACTCCTGGGGGCGGTCCTGGGGGACGGCTGACCGGCACGGTGCCGGTCTTCATGCCGTCACGACGATGCGGTCGGCCGGCATGTGACCATGACCGATGGCACGGGTCGCCATGATCGCGGATGCCTCGCTGGCGGCAACCGCCACAGGTCATGGTGGGGGAGGCGCCTCCCGGTGCGGATTGCGCAGTGCGCGCGCGCCGATGCTCATGGATTGCACAGATCGCACTGCGCCGGATCGGCCTCGGTGAGGCCGTCGGCGCGGGCGCGAACGTCGTGGAACCCGCAGGCCCTGCAGGAGGCGACTTCCGACAGCGTCGCCGCCGTGGGCGCGCCGCAGTCCGCGCAGGGCAGCCCGGGCTGGACGCCGGTCCGGCCGAATCCCGGGGCCCGGCACTGCGGGCAGCCGGTGCCGGCGCGCGCCACCAGACGTTCGGCCAGCAGCGCGATCCGCTGCATGCGCGTGGGATTCATGTGCGCGCGCATGTCGGTCTCGACCCAGACCTGGCCGCCGGGCGATGTGCGCCGGCAGGCCTCGATGGCGGCATCGAGCGCTGCCCGTTCGCGAAGGCCCTTGTGGATCGTTCCGCCGGCTGCGAACGGTTCGCTGCGCACGATCAGCGCATGGTCCGGGAAGCCGAAATGGTCCAGCCGGGTCTGGTCCAGCGCGTCCCAGACCTTCAACGGGCAGCCCCCGTGGCGCACCTGGTGACTGTCCAGCGATTCCGCGATCACCAGCCCGCGCGTGTCGTCGACCAGCACGGCGATCTCGCGATGCAGCGGCAGGAAACCGATCATCGGATCGGGCCCGAAGCTGCCCTCGGTCGCCAGCCCCAGCGGCAGCCCGGTCGCGGCCATGCCGAGCCGGGCCTTGGCGATCGCGGTGTCGAGCGGCGGCAGCTGGCGCTCGATCTCGCCGCTGAAGGTGCCGAGGGTGTCGGTGTCCACGCCCTCGGCCGTCACCAGTCGCGCGCCGATGGCGGCGAAGGCCGGGGCCAGGGCCTCGGCCTTGCCGTGCAGGGTGGCGAGCGCGATGACCGCGCCCGCGTACGGATGTTTCGGTGCGCTCCCTGCCGCGACCGCCGGGTCGGTCATTCGCCCTGGGCCTGGGAATAGCCGCGCATGCCGTCGAAGGCGTACAGGTGCTCGGTCTTGATCGCGTCGAAGCCCGCGTCGGCGATGCGCAGCAGCAGCTGCGCGATGGCTCGGCCGTCGACCGTCTCGCCGACCGCCGGGAAGCGGCAGCGCCAGTGGTCGGTGCGCAGGGTCTGCGGGTTGCCTTCGGGATAGACCTTCACGCCGCGATTGGTGATCAGCGCGAGGCGGAAGTCGGGGCCGGCGAGGCCTTCGAGCGCCGCGCCGAGCGCATTCGGATCGCGGCCGTCGACGTCCCAGTGCAGGAACACGTCGACGCCGACCAGGGTCTTGCGCGCGGCGGTGCGCGCCGGCGCGTCGCGGTGTTCGGTCGGCAGCGCGGCCGGCGCCTGCTCGGGGTAGTCGACCGCCGGCATCCGGCTCGGGCGCTGGCCCAGGCGCGCGATCACCGCCTCGGCGAAGCCGCGGGTGCCGACGCGCTGGCGGCTGGTGCCCTCGCGGAAGATGTCGCCGGTGTGGACGCCGTCCTCCAGCGCGCACAGCCAGGCGTTGTGGATGTCGGTGGCCGGCTTCGCGCGGCCGAGGTGGACCAGCATCATCACCGCCGACAGCAGCAGGCCCGAGGGGTTGGCGATGTCCTGGCCGGCGATGTCCGGCGCCGAGCCGTGCACGGCCTCGAACATCGCGACGTCGCGGCCGATGTTGGACGAACCGGCCAGGCCGATCGAGCCGGCGACCTCGGCGGCCACGTCGGAGAGGATGTCGCCGTAGAGGTTGGGCGTGACCACCACGTCGAAATCGGTCGGCCGGCTGGCCATGCGCGCGGTGCCGATGTCGATGATCATGTGATTCGCGGCGATGTCGGGGTAGTCCGCCGCGATCTCGTGGAAGACCCGGTGGAACAGGCCGTCGGTGAGTTTCATGATGTTGTCCTTGCTCATGCACGTGACCTTCTTCCGCCCGTGCGCGCGGGCGTACTCGAAGGCGTAGCGCACGATGCGCTCGCAGCCGGGCCGGGTGATCAGCTTCAGGCACTGCACCACCTCGTCGGTCTGGCGGTGCTCGATGCCGGCGTAGGTGTCCTCCTCGTTCTCGCGCACGATCACCACGTCCATCTTCGGGTGCAGCGCGGTCACCCAGGGGTGGTAGGACACGCAGGGGCGCAGGTTGGCGTACAGGCCGAGGGTCTTGCGCAGGGTCACGTTGACCGACTTGTAGCCGCCGCCCTGCGGGGTGGTGATCGGTCCCTTGAGGATGACCTTGTGCGCGTCGATCGCCTGCCAGGTGTCTTCGCCGATGCCCGCCATCAACCCGGCCTCGTAGGCCTTCAGACCGACAGTCACCGGGTGGAAGGCCAGTGCCGGGTCGGCCGCCTTCAGGATCGCGAGCGTGGCGTCCATGATCTCCGGGCCGATGCCGTCTCCGGGCGCGACCGGGATGGTACGGGCAGGCAGCGCGGCGGGCCGGTAGGCGGTCAGCGACGGTTCGGGCTTGATCTGGGCATTCATTTTCATGACTCCACATACATGAAATTAGTGTCATGTATTGTTTGTCGCTAGAATGCCGATGTCAAGTGGAGAGTCGGGCATGTCCGAGAAAGAAACCGCGCCGGGAGGGTGGACCTTCCTGAGCAATCACACCCACGTGCTGGTCTGCCTGGCGGGCCAGGGCGACCTGACCGTGCGCGACATCGCCCAGCAGGTCGGGATCACCGAGCGCGCCGTGCTGCGGATCGTGTCGGAGCTGGAACAGGCGGGCGTGCTGACCCGGGAGCGCGACGGCCGCCGCAACCGCTACCGGATCGATGCCGAAGTGCCGCTGCGCCATCCGCTGGAGGCGCACTGCCGGATCGGCGACCTGCTGGCGCTGGTGCAGGCGCGCGACACCGCGCCGGCGGACGACGCGGCGGACTAGTCCGACCTCAGGGCTGCGTCGCCAGCTGCCAGGCCTGGCGGGCGATCAGCGCCAGCACGATCACCAGAAACACCGCGCGCACGAAGCCCTGGCCGCGCCTGATCGCCATGTGGCTGCCGATGTAGCTGCCGATCATGTTGCCGATGATCAGCGGGATCGCCAGCGTCCACAGCACGAAGCCGCCCAGCGCGAGCACCGTCCACGAGCTCAGGTCGGCGGCGACGTTCGTGGTCTTCGACACCGCCGAGGACTTGAGGAAGTCCAGGCCGAGGAAGCTGACGAAGGCGAAGACCATGATCGTGCCGGTGCCCGGGCCGATCAGGCCGTTGTAGAAGCCGGTCGCGCCGCCGATCGCCACGGCGGCCATGGTCTCGTGCTTCGGATGGAAGCGACGGTCCTCGCGCAGGCCGAGGTCCTTGCGGAACACGGTGTAGATCGCGAGCACGACGCAGATCGCCAGCACGGTCCACTTCAGCACCTCGCCGTCGATGCGCTTGGCCAGCTGCACGCCGACCGCCGATGCGCCCAGCGCGGCGATGCAGGCGGGCACGAGGATGCGGCGCTCCACCTTGATCCGGCGCAGGTAGTTCCACGCCGCCACGCTGGTGCCCATGATCGAACTGGTGCGCTGCGTGCCGATCGCCTGCAGGATGTGCAGCTGCGGATGCAGGTTGAGCATCGCCGGGGTCAGCACCAGCCCGCCGCCGCCGACGATGCTGTCGATCAGCCCTGCCGCGAAACCGGCGAGCGCGGTGAGCAGCCACAGCGTGGCATCGAGTTCGAGCGACATGCGCGCTGCGCCTTACTTCGACGACAGCGATGCGCGGAACGTCGGCGGCCTGCGATGCCGCGTCGCCTGTTCGTAGTCGTAGGCCAGCGCGATCAGCCGCGCTTCGCTCCACGCGCCGCCGAGGAAGGCGAGGCCGACCGGCAGGCCGGCGACATCGCCCATGGGCACGGTGAGGCTGGGCGTGCCGGCGACCGCGGCGACGCCGTAACCGGCGCCGGTGAAGTGATCGCCGTTGACCGGATCGATCGGCCAGGCCGGCGAGGTGGTCGGCGCGACCAGCGCGTCGAAACCGCCGTCCGCCAGCGTCGCTTCGATGCCTTCGGTCGCGGCGAGCCGGCGCGCCTTCGCACGGGCATCGAGATAGGCCTTGTCGCTCAGCGGACCCTTCGCTTCGGCCATCACGAACAGTTCCTGCGCGAACCACGGCATTTCCTTGTCCGCGTGGGTCTTGTTGTATTCGATCAGCGCGCCGAGGGAGGTCACCGGCGCGCCGCTGTCGGCGAGGTAGCGGTTCAGGCCGTCCTTGAACTCGTGCAGCAGGACCTCGAATTCCGCATCGCCCCAGCTGCCGGCCTTGGCGATGCTCGCGTCCTGCACGTCCGCACCGGCGTCGCGCAGGGCCTGCAGCGCGCGCTCGAACGCGGTGTCCACGCCCGGCTGGTAGCCGGTGGCCGCGCGCAGCACGCCGATGCGCGCGCCTTTCAATGCACCGGGCTTCAGCGCGGCGGCGTAGGGCGTGATGCGCGCGTTGGCGGTGGCGGCATCGGCCGGGTCGCTGCCGGCGATCGCATCGAGCAGGTGCGCCGCGTCGGAGACGCTGCGCGTCATCGGCCCGGCGGTGTCCTGCGAGGCGGAGATCGGGATGATGCCGCTGCGACTGACCAGGCCGACGGTCGGTTTGATGCCGACCAGGCCGTTCACCGCCGACGGGCAGAGGATGCTGCCGTCGGTTTCGGTGCCGATCGCCACGGCGGCGAGATTCGCGGCGATCGCGCTGCCGCTGCCCGAGCTGGAGCCGCAGGGCGAGCGGTCGAGCACGTACGGGTTCTTCGTCTGCCCGCCGCGCGCGCTCCAGCCGGAGGTCGAGCGCGTGGAGCGGAAGTTCGCCCATTCGCTGAGATTGGTCTTGCCCAGAATCACCGCGCCGGCCGCGCGAAGCTTCGCGACGAGGAAGGCGTCGGCTTTCGGGCGATGCGTCGCGAGCGCCAGCGAACCGGCGGAATTGACCATCGGCGTGGCGTCGATGTTGTCTTTCAGCAGCACCGGAATGCCGTGAAGCGGACCGCGCAGCTTGCCGGCCTTGCGTTCCGCGTCGCGCGCTTCGGCTTCGCGCAGCGCGTCGGGATTGAGTTCGATCACCGCGCCGAGCGTGGGCCCGGCGTCGTCGATCGCGGCGATGCGATCGAGATAGGCGCGGGTCAGCGTCGCGCTGTCGACCTTGCCGTCGCGCATCCGTGCCTGCAGGTCCTCGACCGAAGCGTCCTCGAAGGTGAAGGCGGGCTGTGGCGCCGCGAGGGACGGCTTGCCTTGCGGCGTCGGTGCATCGCTGCCGCTGCAGCCGGCGAGCACGAGAAGACAGGACAGGGCGAGCGGAACGTACCGGACAGTGCGGGGCCGGAAAGTGCGGAGCCGGAACATGTGGGACAGCCGGGGAACGACGGGCGCCCAGCATTGCGCGCAGCCGCGCACGGCACAAGGGCGACGTTTGGCGCTCAGTGCGGGGCGGCGACGAGGCCTGCGCGATGACGGACCATCAGGTCGCGGGCGAGGATCCAGACGATGCTCAGGTTGATCGCGACCACCGCCAGCGGCACCCAGCCCGGGTCGCGGACCAGGGCGAAGGCTTCGAAGGGCAGGTAGATCGCAGCGCCGATGCAGCCCAGCCACGAGGCCCAGCGCCGGCTGCGCCACAGGCCCCAGGCTTCGACGAGATGCAGCAGGCCATAGGTGGCGGCCACGGCGGCCGCCAGGTGCACGGATTCGGGATCGATGCGGCGGGTGAAGCTGGCCAGCGCGCTGTGGTGGGCATCGAAGCGGAAGACCTCGATCAGCCAGTGCGCGAAGCGCCGGATCGGTGCTGGCCCGAGGATTTCCAGGCCGCTGGCGGCCGTCAGCGCGAACGCGCCCTTGGCCAGTTCGAACAGGGAGATCAGGCGAGCCGCACGAGCAGCCCGCAGGCCCGTGCGGACCTGCGGGACGGGCGCATCCTGCGCGTCGGGCGTCATCGCGACGCGCCTGCCCGCTTACGCGGAGCGCGAGGCGCGCTTGCGGTCGGTTTCCATGCGCAGCTTCTTGCGCAGGCGGATCTGCTTGGGCGTGACTTCGACCAGTTCGTCGTCGTCGATGAACTCCAGCGCCTGTTCCAGCGAGAACTTGATCGGCGGGATCAGGCCTTCATCGTCGTCCTTGCCGGACGCGCGGAAGTTGGTCAGCTGCTTGCCGCGCAGGGCGTTGACCGTGAGGTCGTTGTCCTTGCTGTTGATGCCGACGATCTGGCCTTCGTAGATTTCCTCGCCCGGCTCGATGAACAGGCGGCCGCGTTCCTGCATCGCGATCTGCGCATAGGCCGGCGACGGGCCGGTGCCGTTGGAGATCAGCACGCCGTTCTGGCGCTGGCCGATCGCGCCCTCGGTCTTCGGGCCGTAGTGGTCGAAGACGTGGAACAGCAGGCCGGTGCCGGCGGTGAGCGTGCGGAATTCGGTCTGGAAGCCGATCAGGCCGCGCGCCGGGATCAGGTAGTCGAGGCGCACGCGGCCCTTGCCGTCGGGTTCCATGTTCTGCAGCAGCGCTTTGCGCTCGCCGAGGCGACCCATCACGCCGCCCTGGAACTGCTCTTCCATGTCGACGACCAGCGATTCGATCGGCTCCTGCAGGATGCCGTCGATTTCCTTGATGATCACTTCCGGACGCGACACGGCCAGTTCGTAGCCTTCGCGGCGCATGGTCTCGATCAGGATCGACAGGTGCAGTTCACCGCGGCCGCTGACCTTGAACTTGTCGGCGTCCTGGGTGTCCTCGACCTTCAGCGCGACGTTGTGCTGGGTTTCGCGGGTCAGGCGGTCGCGCAGCTGGCGCGAGGTCAGGAACTTGCCGCCCGAACGCTCCTTCACGCCGGCGAACGGCGAATCGTTCACCTGGAAGGTCATCGAGATGGTGGGTTCGTCGACGGCGAGCACCGGCAGCTGCTCGACCGCGTCGGGCGCGCACAGGGTGTCGGAGATGCCGATGCCCTCGATGCCGCTGAAGGCGATGATGTCGCCGGCCTGCGCCTCGGGCACTTCGATGCGTTCCAGGCCCATGAAGCCGAGCACCTGCAGCACCTTGCCGTTGCGGGTCTTGCCTTCGCGATCGATCACGACCACCTGCTGGTTGGTCTTGACCTTGCCGCGCTGGATGCGGCCGACGCCGATGATGCCGACGTAGTTGTTGTAGTCCAGCGAGGTGACGCGCATCTGGAACGGACCGTCCGGGTCGACCGGCGGCGCCGGCACGTGTTCGCAGATGGCTTCGAACAGCGGAGTCATGTCGCCGTCGCGCACGTCCTCGGTCATGCCGGCGAAGCCCTGCAGGCCGGAGGCGTAGACGGTGGTGAAGTCGAGCTGGTCGTCGTTCGCGCCGAGGCGGTCGAACAGGTCGAAGGTCTGGTCCAGCACCCAGCTCGGGCGCGCGCCCGGGCGGTCGACCTTGTTGATCACGACGATCGGCTTGAAGCCCATCGCGAAGGCCTTCTGGGTGACGAAGCGCGTCTGCGGCATCGGGCCGTCCATCGCGTCGACCAGGATCAGCACCGAGTCGACCATCGACAGCACGCGCTCCACTTCGCCGCCGAAGTCGGCGTGGCCGGGGGTGTCGACGATGTTGATGCGCCAGTCCTCGCCGGTCTTCGGGTTGGTCCAGCGGATCGCGGTGTTCTTGGAGAGGATCGTGATGCCGCGTTCCTTTTCCAGATCGTTGCTGTCCATCACGCGGTCGGGGACCACGGCGCGCTCGTTCAGGGTGCCGGACTGCTTGAGCAGCTGGTCGACGAGGGTGGTCTTGCCATGGTCGACGTGGGCGACGATGGCGATGTTGCGGAGGCGTTCGACGGAATTGGATGCGGACATGGCGATGGGCGCCCGGGGTGGTCGGGCGCTGAGATTTTCGTGAAGGAAGCCCACTAGTATAGAGCGTGTCATGGGCTTTTTCGTGTGCCGCGTTGCGCAGCCTGTGGCGCCGAGACAAGGTTCCGTGGCGCCGTCCTTGGCTGGTGGCCAAGGCCAGCCACGGGCCGCAGGATCGGCGCCACAGGGGCGCAACCCGGAGGGAAGGCCGTCCGGGGGCGCGATCCGGCGTTGCGCACCTTGCCAAGGCGGCCAGCCTTGGCAGCGGCGCGCGCCTTGGCTCACGCCCCCGGACGACCTTCGCGGCACACGAAAAAGCCCATGACACGCTCTCGCGTCGGGGCGGAGCAATGGCTCGATACCTGCCTTTTGCCCGACCCACGGCCCGCCGCACCCTGTCCCGAGGACTTCCCATGCCCCCGACCGCACCCGCGAACACCGCCTGGAAACCGCCCGTCTGGCTGCTCGGCCTCGACGTCATCGGCATGCTCCTGCTCGGCCTGGGCCTGTGGATGCGCTTCGACCCGGAGGGGCCGCTGGCCCGGAGCCTGCCCGAGTCCGGGCGGCTGGCGGTGCTGGTGGTCGGCGCCGGCCTGTTCGCGGTCTGCTGGGCCCTGCTGGTGGGCTCGCTGCTGGATCACCAGCGCCGCCGGCGCAGGTCCTGAGCGCGCAGGCACCCTCGATTCTAGCGGAAAAGCCGATTCCGGCGCCTGTCGCGGGACAAGGCGGCCGGGTGTCGTCCGTGGGAGGCTGGCGCCATTCCAGAACGCCCCGACGGAGGCATGCATGATCCAGGAAGTGACCGGCGACATCCTCAGGACCCGCGCCCAGGCGATCGCCCACGGCGTCGCGCCGAACGACGATTTCCACACCGGTCTGGCGCTCTCGCTGCGCGAGCACGCACCGGCCCTGTACAAGGATTTCCGGCATTACTGCCAATCCACCCACCCGAAACCGGGCGGGCTGTGGACCTGGGCCGGCGCCGACGGCCGCCGGATCGTGAATCTGTTCACCCAGGACGGCGCCGAAGGCCATTACGGTGGAAAGCCCGGCAAGGCCAGCCTGCAGCACGTGCGCCACGCCCTGAAGGCCCTCCGTGCCGAGATCGCCGGGCAGGGCATCGCCAGCCTGGCCCTGCCCCGTCTGGCGACCGGCGTGGGCGGACTGGCGTGGGACGATGTGCGTCCGCTGGTGCACGAGCACCTGGCCGATGCCGGCATTCCGGTGTTCGTCTACGTGACCTACCGTGCGGGCGAGGTGGCCGACGAGCGCCTGTGACCCGTCGCCCGGCGCGGCCGCCGGCCGCGTCGGGGGCAATCCGCCGGGACGCATGGTAGGGTGTGGCCCCCATTCGCCCCCTCCCGGAGCCCGAGCATGAGCCTGATCGCCCATTTCGACACCGACCGCGGCCCGATCCGCATCGAACTGCACGCCGACAAGGCCCCGCTGACCGTCGCCAACTTCGTCAACCTGGTCCAGCGCGGTTTCTACAACGGCCTGATCTTCCATCGCGTGATCGCCGACTTCATGGTCCAGGGCGGCTGCCCGCAGGGTCGCGGCACCGGCGGCCCGGGCTACCGCTTCGAGGACGAAGCCAACAACGGCGTGCGCCACGAGCGCGGCGTGCTGTCCATGGCCAACGCCGGCCCGAACACCAACGGCAGCCAGTTCTTCATCACCCACGTGCCCTGCGGCTGGCTCGACGGCAAGCACACCGTCTTCGGCAAGGTGCTGGAAGGCCTGGACGTGGTCGACAGCATCCGCCAGGGCGACACGATCAAGAGCATCAAGATCGAAGGCGATGCCCAGGCCGCGCTCGACGCCAAGGCCGACCGCGTCGCCGAGTGGAACAAGATCCTCGCGGCGTGATCGCCACGCTGGAGGATTGAAGGAAAACGCGGCCCAAGGCCGCGTTTTTCGTTGCGAGGCCACACTTTCCGAGGCACACCATGAACCCGAGTCGCGTGTTCGCCGTCCTGGTCCTGCTGCTGGCAGGTGCCCTGCTGGTGCAGGGCTATGTGATCCCTGCCTTGTTCGCCGCTGTGTTCGGCGTGCTGGTCTTCGCCGCGCCGCATGTCCGGGCCGGTGGTTCGAATGACGAAGGTGCGATCGGGGATGCCGGTGCGTCCTCGTGGACGTCCGGCAGCGGCGACCGCAGGTACGGCGATGATCGCAGCGACGATCGTTGCGATCCGGGAGACGAAGGTGGCGACAGTGGTGACGGTGGATGTGATGGCGGCGGCGGCGGCGGCGACGGTGGTGGCGGGGATTGACGCGGTTCGGCCGTCGCGACGCCGCGATGGCATGCCCGCGGCCTGTGCCCTGGTGTTGTGCGCCGCGCTATTGGCTGCATGCGCCCGGGATGCGCCGCCTGCCGATCCGCCGACCGATGCGCTGCCGGTTGCGGCGAAGACAGTCGGTCCCGTCCCTGTGCCCGCGCCGGTTCCGCTGACGCGCGAACAGGCGCTGGACCGCTTGGTCGGGGACTGGACGGTCACCGAGGCCGCCCCGACGGATGCGGACGAACACATATCGGTGTTCATCCGCCGCGAAGGCGATGCGCTGGCGATCTTCGAAGGCGGCATCCGCGAACTGGACGTGCGCGTCGAAGTGGTCGATCCCGCGACGGGCGTGGTGTCGCTGGTCGAAACCCTGCCGGACAGGACCGTGGCCCTGACGATGAGGCCGCTGGAGGCTCGCGCCTCGGTCGATTCCGTGAAGCGCGATGTCCTGATGGCCTGGGGCGATGGCGTGCGCTGGACGCTGACCGGCGGCAGCTTGCCGATGGATCCGGAGGCCTACAGCAACGACATGATCCGCAGCGTCCGCGCACGCGGGCGACGCGGCGTGCATCGCGTCGAGAACATCGATTGCGGCGGGAACGCCAGCCTGCGCCATCGCATCCTCTGCGAAGACACGGAGCTGCGCCATCGCCATTTCGCGCTGATGGAACGGTTCATGGCGATCGGCGGCGAATACCCGGACAGCCACCGGACCTACCAGGCCGCGATCCGCGATCTCGACACCTGCGCCGACAAGGCCTGCGTCGCGAAGGGCATCGACACCTGGTCGCGCTATCTCGACGACAACTATCCGCTGCAGCAGATGGTGGACTGACGATCTCCTGCAGATGGTTTCCGCGTCTTTTGCCGCGGATTGCCGCGGATCGCGCGGATCGCGCGGATCGCGCGGATCGAAGCGATCGATTCATGCAGGACACCGCTTTTCAATCCGCGTCCTCCGCGTCGATCCGTGGCAAGAATGCTCTCGCCGCGTCCGACGCTACCTCAGCCGCAGCGTGTCCAGCATCTTCGACACCTTCTCCGCGTCGCGCGGGTAGTAGTGCTCGCTGGGGGCGAGGAAGATCGCGAGCGCGAGGCCCTTCTCGTGCTCGAACGCGGCGGCCATGCCCTGGTAGCGCAGGCCCTCGGGGTTGGCGAGCGAGAACTCGAAGCGCAGGCCGTCGCGGTTGCCGAAGCGCGCGGGGCGCAG
Source organism: Lysobacteraceae bacterium 2PB (assembly GCA_005502915.1). Classification (GTDB taxonomy): domain Bacteria; phylum Pseudomonadota; class Gammaproteobacteria; order Xanthomonadales; family Xanthomonadaceae; genus Lysobacter_I. Next base: position 99,780 of record SCMT01000007.1, read on the forward strand.
GTTCGTGGCTTCGACATCGGCGGTGCCCGATGCGCGCAGGCCGTCGAGGATGAGGTCGCGCAGTTCGTCGGCGCGGAGGCCGCGCTGGTAGAAGGCGCCGTCGGGTCGACGCTTCGTCTGGCGCTGGCCGAGGAAGATGAATTCGCGTTCGCGCACGCGCGGGACCAGGTAGAGGCGGTTGAGCAGTTCGCCGTCCATCGTCCACAGCTGGTAGCGCGTCGCGCTCATCCGCGTCCATTCCATCTCGCTGTCGATCATCAGCGTGCCGCCGGCCGGATTCGGGCCGGGTTTCACGAGGCGTCCGCCGCCACCCGCACAGGCGGCGAGCGTCAGCATCAGGGCGATGAGCGCAAGCGTGCGCAGACGACGGACGATCATGGCGTGCCTCCCAGTCGATCGAGTTCGCGTTGCACGAAGGCGCGGTCCTCGGCCTGCGTGGCGGTGTCGAGATAGCGGCGCAGCGCGGCGTTGGCCTCGGCCTTGCGCCCGGCGTCGCGCAGGGCGAAGCCGTGCTCGCGCCAGGCCGCGACCGGGGCGCCGGGCAGGGCGACGGCGCGCGCGTAGAGTTCCGCCGCTTTCGCGCGATCGCCGGCGGCGTTGCGGCGGCGATGGGCCTCGCCGAGGTAGAAGGTCAGCAGCGCGTGGTCTTCCTGGGGCGCATCGGCGAGCAGGTCGCCGATCACCAGCAGCGAGCTGGCGTAGCGGCGGCGCGAGACTTCATCGGCCAGCCAGCCTTCGAGGAAGGGGCGCATCGCGGCGCGATAGGCGTCCCGGTTGCGTTCGCGCGGCGGCGACGGCAAGGCTGCGGCGGCGCTGCGGATATCCGCGAGGCGTTCCTCGGTGGCCGGATGAGTGGCGAAGACCACGCCGCGCCGTTCGTATTTCCGCGTCTCTTCCTCGCGCTTGAGCCGAGCCCACAGGTCGGCGCCCGCGTGCGGGTCGTACCCGCGCGCGACGGCAGCCTCGAAGCCCAGCGTGTCGGCTTCGCGCTCCTGGTCACGGCTGAACTTGAAGATGCCGGCGTAGGCGCCGAGCGCACCCAGCAGGGCCGCGTCGGGCACGCCCGCGCCGTAGGCGACCAGCTGGAAGGCGCTGAGCACGGCGCTGGTGTCCTTCAGCCGCCGCCACTGCCGCAGCGAATGCTGGGCGCGGAAGTGGCCGGCCTCGTGGCCGAGCACGAAGCCCAGCTCGGCCTCGTCGCGGGCGCGGAGCAGGGCGCCGGTCCAGACCAGCATCATCCCGTTCGGCGCCATCGACGCGTTGAACTCGGGGACGTCCATGATGTAGACGCGCAGGTCGCGGCAGTGCTCGGCGGCGACCTTGCAGGTCAGTTCGCGCACGTAGGCGTTGAGCGCGGGGTCGCGCACGCGCTGCGGCGAGCGCTGCAGCTCCGCCTCGGCGCGCTGCATCGCGTACCAGAGTTCGTCCTCGTCGGTGCCGGCGACCGGGGCGTCGCCCGGGCGGTGCTCGCGCAGCGGCTGGCTGGTCGCGCAGCCGGCGAGGGCGATGCAGAGCGCGGCCACGGCAGCCACGCGCAGCAGGTCGGGGCGTGTCATGGCTGGGCTCCGCGTTGCGCGTTGAGCCCGCGCAGCAGGTCGTTGGCGGTCTCGTAGGCGCCTGCCGGGTCGCGCAGGTCGCCGGCCTGGTCGAACAGCAGGTTGTGCCAGACCACCTGGCCGGTGCGCAGGTCGACCAGCGAAGCCAGGCCGACCTGATAGCCGCCGCCGATGTCGCCGCCCAGCAGCAGGAAGCCAATCACCCGCATCGCCGCCCGGCCGCCGCTGGTGTAGCTGTCGCGGATGTAGGTGAACAGGGCGTAGTCGGCGCCGGTGGCCTCGCGCAGGGCGGAGACGCCCGGGCCCAGGGTCCAGTCGAAGCGGCCGTGCTTGTTGCGCAGGCCGGCGTTCGGGCTGGTGCCGGCGCGCGAGTACTGCAGGATGCTGATCGATACCGCCTGGTTCAGCAGGTAGAGCTGGCGCAGGCGGTCGTCGTTGCTCTCCGCCGGGGGCAGGGCGAAGTCCGGTGCCACGGTGAGGCCGCGCCGGCCGAGGATCTCGCGGGCCATCTGCGGGTACAGGCGGCGGGCCTTGTCGGTCCAGGCCTTGCGCGGCTCCTGCGCGCCGCCGGCCAGCACCTCGTACAGCTCGATGTCCGGTTCCACCAGGACCACGCTGCCGGCCAGGCCGACCGGCTTGCCGCTGTCGTCCCGGGCCGTACGGACCTGTGTGGAGGCGCAGGCGGTCAGCAGCAGGCAGGCGAAGGCCAGCGCCAGCGAGCGCGGCCATAACGAGCTGGAATGCCGCGAAGCCCGGGAAAACAGCGTTCCGGCGGCGGCTCGGACGATGCCCTGTGTTAGCATTTCGTGCTCCCTCCCGACCTGTGATCGACAGCCTGAGTGCCTGGTTTTCGACGGGTGTCGTTTTACAGGTTCGAGCCGCGGGCATCCATCTCCTGCCCCCCGCAGGTCCCCACACCCATTCCACAACGACAGGTTCCGCGATGCTGCAGCTTGCCCGGCGCGTTGGTCGCGCCAAGCCCAGTGCCATCATGGTTGTCGCCGAAAAGGCCAAGCGTCTCAAGGCCGAAGGGCGCGACATCATCAGTTTCTCGATCGGCGTCCCGAATTTCCTGCCCGGCGGCCACGTCTACGACGCGGTCCGCGAGGCCCTGAGCAAGGACTCGGGCCAGTACGGCAGCAACCGCGGCGCCGACGCGCTGCTGGATGCCTTCCTGAAACACATCGAGGCCATCGGGCTGACCGGCTACAAACGCGGCAACGTGGCCACCGGCATCGGCGCCAAGCACATCATCTACAACCTGGCCGAGGTCCTGCTGGACGAGGGCGACACCATCGCCTTCCCGACCCCGTACTGGACCAGCTACATGGACATCGCCGAGATCGTCGATGCCAAGGTCGACCTGCTGCCGTGCCCGGCGGAGCAGAATTACAAGGTGACGCCGGAACAGCTCGACGCCGCGCTGGCGAAGAAGCCGAAGGTCTTCCTGTTCAACAACCCGTCCAACCCGACGGGCATGGTGTACACGAAGGAAGAGATCGCCGCGCTGGCGGACGTGGTCGCGAAGCATCCGGACACCTGGATCATCACCGACGACATCTACAACCGCATGGTGTTCGACGGCCTGGGCTACCACAACTTCGTGCATTTCCGTCCGGAACTGCGCGACCGCGTGATCTTCCTGGACTCGCTGTCGAAGACCTACGGCATGCCCGGCTGGCGCGTCGGCTTCATGGTCGGCCCGGAGTCGGTGGCCAACGCCGTGGTGACGATGAACTCGAACCACATCACCAACATCCCCGAGCTGACCACCGCCGCCGCGATCGCGGCGCTGACCGGTCCGCAGGACGTGCCGGCGCAGAAGAACGAGGAGTTCCAGGCCAAGCGCGACCAGGTGGTCGCGGCGATGGCCTCCATCCCCGGCGTGGTCTGCCCGAAGCCGCAGGGCGCGTTCTACGTCTTCCCGGACGTGAGCGCCTATTTCGGCAAGACCCACGGCCCGACCGGCCAGAAGATCGCCAACGACATGGACCTGTGCAACGTGCTGCTCGACGCCAAGGGCGTCGCCTGCGTGCCGGGTTCGGCCTTCGGCGAGCCGCGCGCGCTGCGCATCAGCTACACCTGCCCGACGCCGCAGCTGGCGCCGGGCCTGCAGCGCATCGTCGAGTTCTTCTCCGAACTGCAATGAGCCCGCAGGTGCATCGGGCGGCCCGTCCGCCCGGTGCACCGGACCCTTTCCGATGAACCGACTCGCCTGGATCCTGCTCGCGCTGGCCCTCGTCGGCGGACTGCACCACCTGCTGTCCGCGACGTGGACGCGCGTGCCGGGCCTGGGCGACGACCAGGTCGCCGCGATCCGCGCCGCCTCGGCGACGCGCGATGCCGGCGATCCGCAGCACCAGCGCAGCATCACGATGCTGCGCGCCGACTGGTGCGGCTACTGCCGGAAGCTGCAGGCCGAGTTCGACAGCAAGGGCGTGCGCTACCACGCCGTCGACGTCGACACCGACGCCGGCATGCGCGCCATGGAAGCGCTCAACGCCCGCGGCATCCCGGTGCTGGTGGTCGGGCGCACGCCGGTCCACGGCTACGACGAGACCCGCACGCGGGAACTGCTCGCGCCGCTGGGCTACCGCGTCTTCTGACGGTTCCGCAGGCATCCCGCATCCCCATCCCGCACACCCTCCTCGCCACGATCCACCCGCCAAGACTTTTCCGTGAAGGACATCCCCATGAAAGCACCCGTTCGAGTCGCAGTCACCGGCGCCGCCGGCCAGATCGGCTACGCCCTCCTGTTCCGCATCGCCTCCGGCGAAATGCTCGGCAAGGACCAGCCGGTCATCCTGCAGATGCTGGAACTGCCGCTGGAGAAGGCGCAGGCCGCGCTGAAGGGCGTGATGATGGAACTGGAAGACTGCGCCTTCCCGCTGCTCGCCGGCATGGTCGGCACCGATGATCCGAACGTCGCGTTCAAGGACGCCGACTACGCCCTGCTGGTCGGCGCGATGCCGCGCGGCCCGGGCATGGAGCGCAAGGACCTGCTGCTCAAGAACGCCGAGATCTTCACCGTGCAGGGCAAGGCGCTGAACGCCGTCGCCAGCCGCAACGTGAAGGTGCTGGTGGTCGGCAACCCGGCCAACACCAATGCCTACATCGCCATGAAGTCGGCCCCGGACCTGCCGGCGAAGAACTTCACCGCGATGCTGCGCCTCGACCACAACCGCGCGCTGTCGCAGCTGGCCAACAAGGCCGGCGTGGCCGTCGCCGACATCGAGAAGCTGGTCGTGTGGGGCAACCACAGCCCGACCATGTACCCGGACTACCGCTTCGCTACCGTGAAGGGCGAGTCGCTGAAGGACCGGATCAACGACGCCGACTGGAACGCCAACGACTTCATCCCGAAGGTCGGCAAGCGCGGCGCCGCGATCATCGAAGCGCGCGGCCTGTCCTCGGCCGCCTCGGCCGCCAACGCCGCCATCGACCACATGCGCGACTGGGCGCTGGGCACCGACGGCAAGTGGGTGACCATGGGCGTGCCGTCCGACGGCAGCTACGGCATCCCGGAAGGCGTGATGTACGGCGTGCCGGTGACCTGCGCCAACGGCGAATACACCCGCGTCGAAGGCCTGCCGGTCGACGACTTCAGCCGCGCCGCGATGGACAAGACCCTCGCCGAGCTGGAAGAAGAGCGCGCCGGCGTGGCGCACCTGCTCTGATCGCGGCCTGATCCGCCCGGGATGCCGCAAACGACGGGAAGGCTTCGGCCTTCCCGTTTTTCGTTTGCGACAGCGGCGAAAAACCTTGTCATCCTCGCTTGCACGAGGATGACGTGCTGTTGGGTTTTCGTGACCGTTTTATCGGCTGTGTTTGGTCGAGACGATGTTCATTGCGATGATGTCGCCCATGCATGCCGTTACCTGCCACCACGCCGACGATCACCTGCTCGTCGTCGAAAAGCCCGCCGGCCTGCTGTCGGTGCCGGGGCGGCTGCCGGAACTCGGCGACTGCCTGATCGCGCGCGTGCAGGTGGATTTTCCCGATGCGCTCACCGTGCATCGCCTCGACCAGGTCACCAGCGGCCTGGTGGTGATCGCGCGCGGCGCGACGATGCAGCGCGCGCTGTCGATGCAGTTCGAACGGCGGCAGGTGGCGAAGGGCTACGAGGCGCTGGTGGAAGGTCTGCTTCGTGAGGATGCAGGCGAGATCGACCTGCCGCTGATCTGCGACTGGCCGAACCGGCCCCGGCAGAAGGTGGATCACGCGAACGGCAAGCCCTCGCTGACCCGCTGGCGGGTGCTGGCGCGCGATCCTGCAACGTCGACGACACGGCTGGCGCTGGAGCCCGTCACCGGCCGCAGCCACCAGCTCCGCGTGCACCTGGCGAGCATCGGCCATCCCATCGTCGGCGACGTGTTCTATGGCGCGACACCGGCCGCGCGCGTCTGCCTGCATGCGGGCCGGCTCGGACTGGCGCATCCGGCGACCGGTGCGTGGCATGACTGGGTGTCGTCCGCGCCGTTCTGAGACGAAGGCCGGATGGCGGGCCCTGTCGGGTGACCTTCGGCAGGCGTCGCGGTGCTGCGGCCCCGACTAGGCTGAGGGCTCACGTCCGTCCGGGGAAATCGCGATGCGCAAGTCGTTGCTGTGGGTGTGGGGTGGGTTGCTGCTGAGTGGCCAGGTCGCGGCCCTGGACGGTGGTTACCTCACGCCGCCGGAGCCGCTGCTCAAGGTGATGCGCGCGCCGCCGCCGCCGGGGGCATCGCTCGACCCCACCGGTCGTACGCTGCTGCTGATCGACAACGATCCGTACCCGGGCATCGAGCGCGTCGCCGAGCCCTACCTCAAGCTCGGCGGCGTGCGCATCGAGCCGCGGACCCATGCGCGCCACGATGTGTCCAGCGGCTACGGCATCCGCACCTGCGTCGCAGGCTACCGGCTGGTGGACGTCGAGACCCGCAGGGAGCGCAAGGTCGTGCTGCCGGCGAAGGGCTGCGTCGGCGGCGCCGCGTGGTCGCCGGACGGCAAGCGCTTCGCCTTCGACACCACCGTCGACGACCACGTGCAGCTGTGGGTGGGCGATGTCGACAGCGGCAAGGTGCGGCAGATCCAGGGCGTGCGCCTCAACACGATCCTCGGCGACACCCTGCAATGGGCCGGCGGCAGCGCGCGCCTGCTGGTGAAGGCGCTGCCCGCGAACCTCGGCCCGGCGCCGAAGCAGTCGCCGGCCGTGGCCGGGCCGAAGATCAGCGAGGCGATCGCCGGCAAGGGCGAAAGCAGCACCTACGAGGCCCGCGACACCCTGGGCAATCCGCACGACGAAGCCTTGTTCGATCACTACGTCACCGCGCAGCTGGTGCGCGTCGACCTGCCGTCCGGCAAGGTCGTGCGACTCGGCAAGCCCGGCCCGATCGCCGGCGTGGACATGGCGCCCGACGGCGTGCACGCGCTGGTCGAGACCCTGCAGCGCCCGTATTCCTACGTGACCACCTACCAGCGTTTCGCGCGCAGCGTGGACGTGCTGGACATCGACAGCGGTCGCATCACCCACATCGCGAAGTTGCCCGTCGCCGATCGCGTGCCGGTGCGCGGCGTGCCCGAAGGCCCGCGCGACCACGGCTGGGTCGGCAGCGAGCCGGCCACGCTGGTCTGGCCGGAGGCGCTGGACAAGGGCGACTGGAAGGTCGAGGTGCCGCAGCGCGACAGGCTGATGCGCCTGCGCGCGCCGTTCACCGGCCAGCCGGAGGAGATCGCGCGCACCGCGCAGCGTTTCGCCGGGCTGATGCCGCTGGAGGCGTCCAGCGAGGCGCTGCTGACCGAGTTCGATGCCAACAAGCGCTGGATCCGCATCGCGCGCATGGACCTCGCCGCGCCCGCGACGCCGCCGGTGACGGTGTGGGAATACTCGATGGACGAGCGCTACCGCAATCCGGGCTCGCCGCTGTTCAAGGTGCTGCCCAGTGGCGGCGTGGTCGTGCGCCGCGACGGCGATGCGGTGTTCCTGCGCGGCAGCGGCGCGACCGAGAAGGGCGACCGCCCGTTCCTCGATCGCCATGACCTGAAGACTGGCGAGACCCGCCGCCTGTTCCGCAGCGCGCCGGATGCCTTCGAACGCGTCGCCACGGTGTCCGACGACGGCCAGCGTCTGTACACGCTGCGCGAAACCCCGAAGGATCCGCCGAACCTGTTCGTGCGCACGCTCGGCGCGCCGGTCGCCGATGCCGCCGCAGGCGAGGCGGTCGTCGCCTCCGTGCCGCAGCAGGTCACGAACTACGTCGACCCGACCCCGGAAGTGCGCGGCATCCAGCGCCAGCTGGTCACCTACAAGCGCAAGGACGGCGTCGACCTGTCGTTCACGCTCTACCTGCCGCTGGGCTACCAGGAAGGCACACGCGTTCCGGCCGTGCTCTACGCCTACCCAGCCGATTTCGCTGACCCGAGCAAGGCCGGGCAGGTCACCGGGTCGCAGCAGACCTTCACCCGCTTCCCCGAATACCGCCTGCTGCTGCTCGCCGGCTACGCGATCATCGACAACACCTCGTTCCCGATCGTCGGCGACCCGCGCACCGCGTACGACACCTACCTGCAGCAGCTCGTCGACAACGCGCAGGCGGCGGTCGACAAGGCCGTCGAGCTGGGCGTGGTCGATCGCGAGCGCATCGGCGTCACCGGCCACAGCCACGGCGCGCTGATGACCGCCAACCTGCTCGCGCATTCCGACCTGTTCCGCGCCGGCGTCGCCAGCAGCGGCGGCTACAACAAGACGCTCACGCCTTTCGGTTTCCAGAACGAGCGCCGCTCGCTGTGGAACGCCAAGCGCGTCTACGAGGAAGCTTCGACCTACTACTACGCCGACAAGGTCGACGAGCCGCTGCTGATCGTGCACGGCGAGGACGATGCCAACCCGGGCACCGAGCCGGTGCAGTCGCCGAAGCTCTTCCAGGCCATCCGCGGCAACGGTGGCACCGCGCGACTGGTGATGCTGCCCTATGAGCCGCACTGGTACACCGCGAAGGAAACCAACGAGCACTTCGCCGCCGAAATGCTGATGTGGTTCGACCGCTGGGTGAAGAACGCGCCGCCCAGGAGCGCGCCGCCCGCGAGCGCGCCGCCGCGCGAGGCGAAGCAGCCCTGACCTCTCCGGGCGAACATCGTCCGCTACAGCGGCAGCGCATGCCCGTGCGCTGCCGCTCGCGATCAACGCCCCAGCACCGCCTCTGCATCGACCACTTCGACATCGCTCATCTGGCGTGCCCACTGGTCGTACCAGGGCTTGTGCGATGAGCCCACGATGTTCAGGACGCGGATGCCCGGCGTGCGGCTGCTGGCTGCGCGGATGTTCGCGATCATGCGCAGGTTGCGCGTGTCCCACCAGCCGGCATATTGGCGGCCGTACGCCTTCGGGTGCGGGTCGGCAAGCGCGCCGCCGAAATCGAGCTGGTTGATCTCTTCGACCGCGCGGGGCGCGTTCATGGCGCGGTAGTAGGCCAGCAGGCTGTCGCCATCGCGTACCGCCTTGTCGAGGGCCATCAGTCGCTGCCAGCCGGGCGGAAGCACGGCGGCGGCATAGCGTGCCTGCGCCCAGGCCTCGAAGCTCGGATCGTCCTGGGCGATGGCCGCATCGCTGGTGTGATCATCGACGGCATGCAGCCGGTCCAGCCCGACGCTGGCAGCGACTTCGGCGGCGATGTCGATGCTTTCGTTCATGCGACCGGAAGAACGCGACAGGCGCCTGGCCGCATCCTGGCTGAGCGTGTCGCCTGCGCGGCGCTCGTGGGGCGGGAGGCGCAGCCACTGCACGCTGGCGGAGCCCGGCTCGCCTGCGGCCAGGAACAGCATCGCCAATTGCCGGCGCTGCGCGGGCGAGGGCACGCCGGGCAGGTTCGCGAGCAATGCCTCGGCGCGGGTTTCCGCGTCGGCCTGGTTCAATCCGAGGCTGCGCTGGTAGGGCGTGGCGTCTTCGCAGTAGGTGTCGTAGGCCCTGGCGTACTGCGCCGGGCGCGTGCGCATCATCTCGCACTGCGCGCCGGACAGGTTCTCGATGGTGATCAGTTGCGGCCGCCAGGCGATGAGCCGTGCCCGCAGGGGGTCGAGCCAATCGCTCCGCCACTGCCCGCTTTTCTCCGACAGATGCGTGCTGCCCAGCGTCAGCCACTGCGTGAGTGGACCTGCCACGGTCGGTTGTGCGCCGAGCGGCGGCGCGAAGTCCGCATGGGCGGGGGAAAGGACGGCAGCGAGCAGGAGCGGGAGGAGGAGGCGCATCGTGGTATTCCGGATCGAAGTGACATGCATGGCGGGTCGCCAGGCATGGCCGTCGTGGCGCACCCAGATTGGCGGGGATGCCGATGGCAGGCGCGGTTCATCCGTGCGAAACGGGAGTCCGACGGACGCAAACCGCGAAAACGGGCGTCGAAGTCGGCGTCGCGATGCGCGGCTGCGCGCGTTCGTGATCGACGCATCGGGGCCGCCGCTGCGAATCAGCGATCCAGCCAGTCGCGCAAGGCGCCGGCACGCTCCTGGCTGACGGTGCAGTCTTCGTCCAGAGGCGGGATCAGGCGCAGTTCGAGCTTGCCCTTGAAGCCGCGCTCGATCCGCGCGATGGCGTCGGCACGCGCGAGCACCTGGCGGTTGAGACGGAAGAACTGTTCGGGATCGAGCGTCTGTTCCAGTTCGTCCAGGCTTTGCGAAACCGGATATGCCCGGCCCGCGCGCGTGACCACGCGCACCACCAGGGCCTTGTGGAAATACGCCACGTCTTCCAGCGGCAGGGACACGAGGGTTTCGCCCGATTGCACCAGCATCCGTTTGCGGAACTGCTGCGCCTGGCTGAAATGACGTCTTGCGGCCTGCGTGTCGGGCAGCGCGGCCGTGCTGCCGGCATCGCGCAGCCGACGCCATTTCGCCAGGGCGGAGGCCAGCCGCGCAGGACGGATCGGCTTGAGCAGGTAGTCGATGCCGAAGGCTTCGAACGCCTGCAGGGCGAACTGGTCGTAGGCGGTGGTGAAGATCACCGGCGTCGTCGGCGGCAGGGCGTCGAAGATCTCGAAGCACAGGCCGTCGGCCAGGTGCACGTCCATGAAGATCAGCGATGGTGCGGGCGGCTGCGCCAGGCGTGCGACCGCACCGGCGATCGTGGCGACCGCCGGTTCCAGCTGCAGTTCCGGTGCGTAGTCGGCCAGCAGCGCGCGCAGGGTGTCGGCCGCGATGGGCTCGTCTTCGACGATCAGTGCGTGGATGGGGGCGGTGTCGCGCATGGGAACAATCCGATGTCGACGGCGAACGTGCCGTCGTCGCGGGTGATGCGGATGCCGTCGGCGCCCAGCAGTCGATAGCGCTGGTCGAGGTTCGACAGGCCGGTGCCGGCGCCGGGGTTGGCGCTCTGGCGGGGTTTGATGTCGTTCGTGATCGCGATGCCCGTCGCGCTGCGTCGCACGCGCACGACCAGCGGATCGTCTTCGCGGGTCCTGTTGTGGCGGATCGCGTTCTCGATCGGCACCTGCAGGCTCATCGGCGGCAGTCGCCGCTGAAGCAGGTCGTCCATCGGTTCGATCTCGATCCGCAATCCCCGGCCGTGCCGGGCTTCCAGCAGGGCGCGATACGCGTCGATGAAGGCCAGTTCCTGCGCCAGCGGCACCAGGTCGCGCTCGCTGTGCCCCAGCGCATAGCGCAGCACGTCGCCCAGTTCGATCAACAGCGCACGCGCCGATGCCGGGTCCTGCGCGATCAGTCCGTGCACGGCATTGAGGCTGTTGAAGAGGAAATGCGGGTTGATCTGCGCCTTCAGCGCATCCAGCTCGGCGCGCAGCACCATCGCCTGCAATTGCTTCGCATCGCGCTGCGCCCGCTGCAGGCCGGCGTGGAAGTCCAGGGTGATGTGCAGGGCGCTCAAGGCCACTGCGAGCACCAGGGCGGCGAGGGCGCTGAGGGCGATGTGCGGCCAGGCGATGGCATCGTTCGATCCCTGCTCGATCTGGTATTGCTTGAGCGGGATGTAGATGGCGAGCATGTAGACGATCGCGATGGCGACCGACCCGCCCAGTTGCCAGGCCAGTCGCGCCCCGGTCCGCGCATGCCATGGCCAACGGCGGTCAAGGCGGCGGGCGTAGAACCTCAGCCCTTCGCTGAGCACGGCCACGAAAGCGACGAAGCCGAGCACGATCCCCGGCGAAAGCCCGGGGGGTTCATCGAACAGGCTGGAGACCCAGAGCGTGACGTAGACGAGCACGGCGACGACCGCCGGATAGACCACCCGGGCGATGCCTTCGATGCGAGGGAGGCGGTCGGATGCGTTCACGGACGGGCCGGCGAGAGGAGGGCCGCAATGGTCGGGTGCCCTTGCCGTTTTGCCAAGCACGCTGCTTCGAAACAGGCGATTCGACCTGCGAAGCGGGACGGAGGCGTGCCGAAGCCACGCAGGCCGCTTGCTGCCATCTGATGTTCTGGTCCTTGATGACGTCGCGCAGGCGCAGGCGCAGGTCGCGGCGCGCCGGATCGAGGTAATGCGGATCGGCGACGATGCGCTGGAAGCAGGTCGGGTGGCCGTCCGGACCGGAGGCTGCGGTGCATGATGGTCCGGCTGTCTTCGCGACAGCCGGACCGTGCCACTCAGATGGACATCACTCGCGCTTCGTGGACAGTGTGGCCACGTACGAACCGCTGGAACCCTGCGTGCCGAACGCGCCGCCAGCGTCCACGTCCCACCAGCCGACCTGGGTGAAGCCCGAGGGCGTGATCGGCGTGGAGCCGTTCGAAGCGAACAGCGCGACATCGGTCAGGCAGGCGCCCTGGCCTGTCGCGGCGGGGGTCGTGTACAGGCCCATCATGTATTCCTGCCACTGCCCGTTGAGGTTGCCGACGCCACCGCCCTTGTCCATGTCCCACATGCCGCGATAGCTCCAGCTGGGCGCGATGCTGCCGGGTACGGTGCTGCCGGCCGAGCTGTACAGGCCGATGCCGCCGACGCAGGTGGCCGACGCGCTGGGCAACTGCCTGCGCACGTACAGTGCCGTCATGAAGCTGCCGGTGGTGCCGAACGTGCCCTGTGCACCCCCCTTGTCGACATCCCAGTAACCGACCAGCGAATAGCCGGCCGGGCCGGCAGGTGCGGTGCCGCCGTTGGATGCGACGAGCACCACATCGGTGATGACCGTGCCGGTGCTGCCGCCGCCGATCAAGCCGTTGATCCAGTCGGTCACGGCCACGGTTTCCGAGTACACGCCGTAATAGTTCGGTCGTGCGCAACCCAGTCCGTAGCTCACGACGCCGATGCTGTAGATCGAACCGTTGTAGGGCGCGATCAGCGGGCCACCGCTGTCGCCCTGGCACGAGTCCTGCCCGCCGGCGGCAAGCCCGGCGCAGATCGACACGGCAGGGTTGAGTCGCAGGCCGCCAGCGGCGGAGCTGCCGTTGTAGGACGCGGCGCAGGTCGTGTCCGACACGACCGGAACCGTGACTTCGCGCAGGCTCGTCGTGCCGCTGCCGCCTTCCGAGGTCGCGCCCCAGCCCAGCGTGGTCACCGGGTCGCCCGGCTTCGCCACGGCCTGCATGACGGTAGCGTCGGGCAGTCGGGCGCGGATCAGGTTGGCGGGGAACACGCCGTTGATGCGGATCAGCGCGAAATCGTAGCTGTAGCTGCCGGCGCTGGAGTTGATGGCATAGTTCGGATGCTGGATGTACTGCGCGACCGAATAGGCCGTCTGGCTGCCGGTGTTGTTGGAGCCTGCCCAGACCGTGCTCTGGGGGCCGCAATGCGCGGCGGTCAGGACCCAGCTGTCGGCGATGATGGTGCCGCCGCATCCGGAGGTGCGCACGGTGAACGAGCGATCACCCACGGCGGGGATGCCGCCGACGATGCGTCCACTGCGTTGCTTGCCGAACGCCTGGCTGGTCTTCCACGTTCCGGCGTCGCGATCGATGCGGGGTTTCGGCCCGGCAGCCATCGCGACGGACGCGGTGGCCAGCAGGGCGATCGCCATGGTGCCGGCAGCGAGGTGAAGCTGCTTCTTGCAACCCTGTGTCATTCCTGAAATCTCCTTTTCGGAATTCTTGATGGGCATGAAGGATGGGCCGTGCGTCGGCGACGTGTGCATTGCGCTCCGGACGGAATCGATGCGTCGTGGCGCCTGCGGCCCGGGCGGATTGTATGCGCGGCAGGTGACCGGTCAATGCATTCGCAAGGCGAGATCACGCGACGCTTTGCAGCGATTGGCGCCATGCCGCATCGCAGCGCTGATCGATGATCGTCAGGTGAATGAGATCGCTGCGATCGGCCGTCGATACCTGTCGGAAATGACAGGATCGTGCACGCGATGCGTGCCTTCCGTGCCCCGCATGAAACGCTGACGTCCGCGGCTGCCGGTCACCGTCTGGCGGGTCGCCTTGTTGCGCGCAGACCATGCGTCCCAATAGGCGGTCGCCGCTGCATCCAGCTGCGACAGCGTGATCGCTTCGCCGGCGTCCAGCGACAGCGTGGCGGTGTCGTAGCGCAATGCGAGCACGCCTTCGGCGCAGGACAGTGTGAGCGGGTCGCCTGGCTCGGCGCTGAGTATCTCGGGCGAGAGTGTGGCGATGTCCGAGAAGTCCGATACTTCAGGTTCGTGATACGGCCTGAAGGTGAGCTGCGAACAGCCCGAAAGATGCACGACGAAACCTGTACCTTCCCCCGGGAACCCCTTGCGCAGATAGTCGATGCGCACATGCAGCGAAACATCGCCCGGCAGCGTGCCTTCGATGCGCTCGATCGTGCCGTCGTGAAGCAGGTTCCAGAGCGTCGGGTCCATGGTGTGTTCACTCCTGTCCTTCCCGAAGACTGCAAGGGTGGCGTAAGTACACGAACGTCCGATCCTGGTGCGGCGTATCAGGGCATGGCATGTCTGGAGCCATGGTTCAACTCCCCCGATGTGCCGGCAGGCTCAGCTTCCAGCGGATCGCCGCGCCGCGCAAAGCGAACCCCGCGATGACGCCGATCGCTGCCGGCCAGGGCGTGGACAAGCCGGCGCTCGCCAGGCCGACGTACAGCGCGGAGGCGACGAGCGCTGCGGTCACGTACAGCTCGTGCCGCATCAGGATGGAGGGCACGCCGACCGTGATGTCGCGGATGACGCCACCGATGCAGGCGGTGATGACGCCGGCGGCGATGGCGGACACGGGCGACACGCCGAAGCTCAGCGCCTTGCTCGCGCCATACACGGCATACGCCGCCAGCCCGGCGGCATCGAACCATTCCAGCGCGCGTTCCGGCCACCAGCGCAGCGGCACGAGCCAGGCCGCGATCGCGACGGCCACGCACAGCAGGATCGGTGTCGGGTCCTGCATCCAGAACACCGGTGCGTCGATGAGGATGTCGCGCAGCGTGCCGCCGCCGACGGCGGTGACGATGGCGAAGAAGCATGCGCCGACGAAATCGACGCGCTTGCGGACCGCCACGAGCACGCCGGACACCGCGAAGACGGCGAGTCCGGCGATGTCGAGCCAGGGGAGAAGCAGTCCTAGTTCGTGCATGGCAGTGATCCGTAGGAATGGTTCGTCATGGTGCCGCTCGCTTTGCTCGTCTGTTTCACTATCCGCGCTTGGCGCGTACGCGCCTCAACGCCTCAAGCGCAAGGTATCCATCGGACATGCCCACGCCCGGGACATGCTGACTCACGGATGTGGATGTCGTCACGTCCTCGATGGTCGAGTATTCGAGGCGACCGGAACCGTCGAGCGGTCGAGCGCCATAGACTTCATCCGCGACGAAGCGGATGAAGCGCCCGTCTGCGGTCAGCCAGAGGCCGGAGTGAGCCCAGCAGCCCTGGTCCGGGACCGACTTCAATTCGACCAGGACACCGTCATGCGAGTCCAGCGCGTACGTGGCAAGCAGGGCACGCAGCCATTCGTATCGCTCCGGATGACCCGCACAATCCCGGGCGATGTCGATCATGGCTTCCAGCCGACTGCTCGCCTGCTGCTGCACGTTCTGCTGTCGGCGTCTGCTCATACCACTGCTCCCGGCTCCACGCCCGTATACCGCGCCCTCGGCCGGATCAGTTTGCCTTCCGCCTGCTGCTCCAGCGCATGCGCGAGCCAGCCGGCGAGGCGGCCTGCGGCGAACATCACCAGTGCGGGCGTGGCGGGCAGCGCGTTCGCGTGGCAGATCGCGGCGAGCATGAAATCGATGTTGGGATGCTGGCCGCTGACATCTTCGGTGGCGGCGACCAGGGCGTCGAGTTCGCGCATCGCGGGTTCGCCGTCATGGCGTTCGCGCAGACGCGCGAGCAGTTCGGCGGCGCGCGGGTCGCCGTGCGGATACAGCGCGTGGCCGAAGCCGGGCAGGTCGTCGCCGCGCTGCAGGCGCTCCTCGATGAAGTCGCGCGGCGATGCGGAGGCGCAGGCATCGCCGATCAGCGCATACGCGCGCGCGGTGGCGCCGCCGTGGCGCGGACCGGAGAGCGCGGCGAGGCCGGCGCAGACGGTCGCGTGCAGATGCGCGCCGGTGGAGGCGACCACGCGCGCGGCGAACGCGGAGACGTTGAGTTCGTGGTCGGCGCACAGCACCAGCGCGGCGCGGACCAGGTCGGCGAAGCCCGCGTCGCCGGGTGTCCAGACCTCGGCGAGCAATGCATGCACCGGGCCGCCCGGCGGCGCGCGGCCGACCAGCAGCGCGGCGGTCTGGCGGAGCAGGGCGGCGGCGATCTCGTGGCGCGCGCGCGTCGTCGAATTCAGCGCGCCGCGCGCGCCGAGGGCGAGCAGGGGGATCGCGGCCATCGCGCGCTCCAGCGGCGGCAGCGTGGCGTCGGCCGCGAGGCCGGCCACGTGCGCCGGCCAGGCGGCGCCGTGCGGCGCGGCGAAGGGGTCGTGTGCGCCGCAGTCCCACAGCAGCCGGGCGGCGTCCTCCAGCGTCGCGCCGTCGCGCACGGCGGCGATGGCCGAGCGCCCGCGGTAGTAGGGGCCGTCGGGGCGGATCAGCGAGATCCGGGTTTCCAGTACCGGCAGGCCTCGGTCGAGGCTGTGCGCCGCCGCCGCCGCCGCGCTGCGCCCGACCTGCTTGCGCTGCGCCAGCCGCTCGACGTCGAGCCGGGCGTACAGCCGGGTGCGATGGTCGGGGCCGGGGCGGGATTCGATCAGGCCCCGGCTGACATAGGCATAGAGCGTGGCCTGGCTGATGCCGAGCAGGGCGCAGGTTTCGCGGGCGGTGAGGAGGTCGGCCATGGCGACAGATTGATCGATCCAATCAAGATTGATCAACCCCGGGCTTGGTGCGAGATTGGCGCCCCCGACGGCCCCTCGCCGTCGATCCCGGCGGGATGGCCCGCCGATGTGCCAGGAGGTTTCCATGTCCATCGCTTCGCCCGGCGCACGCTTCCGGGCTGCCCTCGCCGAAGAATCGCCTCTGCAGGTGATCGGCGCCATCAACGCCAACCACGCCCTGCTCGCCAGGCGCGCCGGCTACCGCGCCATCTACCTGTCGGGCGGCGGCGTCGCCGCCGGTTCGCTCGGCTTGCCCGACCTGGGCATCAACACGCTGGAGGACGTGCTGATCGACGTCCGCCGGATCACCGATGTCTGCGACCTGCCGCTGCTGGTCGACATCGACACCGGCTTCGGCCCCAGCGCCTTCAACATCGAGCGCACGATCAAGTCGCTGATCAAGGCCGGCGCCGCCGCCTGCCACATCGAGGACCAGGTCGGCGCCAAGCGCTGCGGCCATCGTCCCGGCAAGGAGATCGTGTCGCAGGGCGAGATGGTCGATCGCGTGAAGGCCGCCGCCGACGCCAAGACCGACCCGGACTTCTTCCTGATCGCGCGCACCGACGCCATCCAGGTCGACGGCGTTGACGCGGCGATCGAACGCGCCATCGCCTGCGTCGAGGCCGGCGCCGACGGCATCTTCGCCGAGGCCGCCTACGACCTCGACACCTACCGCCGCTTCGTCGATGCGGTGAAGGTGCCGGTGCTGGCCAACATCACCGAATTCGGCAAGACCCCGCTGTTCAGCCGCGACGAACTGGCCTCGGCCGGCGTCGCCATCCAGCTGTTCCCGCTGTCCGCGTTCCGCGCCATGAACAAGGCCGCCGAGAACGTGTACGCCAGCATCCGCCGCGACGGCCACCAGAAGGCCGTGGTCGACACGATGCAGACGCGCGAGGAGCTCTACGACCGCATCGGCTACCACGCGTTCGAAGGCAAGCTCGACGCGCTGTTCGCCGCGAAGAAATGACGCAGAAGACACGAGACGAAAGGACAGGACCATGAGCGACAACGCCAACCAAGTACTCCCCAAGGCCAAGAAATCCGTCGCGCTGAGCGGCACCGCCGCCGGCAACACCGCGCTGTGCACCGTCGGCCGCAGCGGCAACGACCTGCATTACCGCGGCTACGACATCCACGACCTCGCCACGCAGTCGACCTTCGAGGAAGTCGCGCACCTGCTGGTGCACGGCAGCCTGCCGACCGCGTCGCAGCTCAAGGCCTACCGCACCAAGCTCAAGCGCCTGCGCGGCCTGCCCGCGCTGGTCCAGGAAGCCCTTGAGCTGGTGCCGGCGAACGCGCATCCGATGGACGTGATGCGCACCGGCTGCTCGGTGCTGGGCACGGTGCTGCCCGAACGCGAAGGCCATCCGGCCAGCGAAGCGCGCGACATCGCCGACAAGCTGATCGCGAGCTTCGGTTCGATGCTGCTGTACTGGTGGCACTTCACCCGCAACGGCCGCCGCATCGATGTAGAGACCGATGACGACAGCGTCGCCGCGCATTTCCTGCACCTGCTGCACGGCGAGCCGCCGAGTGCGCTGCACGCCGATTCGCTGGACAAGTCGCTGATCCTCTACGCCGAACACGAGTTCAACGCGTCGACGTTCACCGCACGCGTGATCGCCGGCACAGGTTCGGACCTGCATTCGTGCATCACCGGTGCGATCGGTGCGCTGCGTGGTCCGAAGCACGGTGGCGCCAATGAAGTCGCGATGGACATCATCAGCCGCTACGGCAGCGCCGACCAGGCGGAAGCCGACATCCGTGCGCGCATGGAGCGCAAGGAGATCATCATCGGCTTCGGTCATCCGGTGTACACCATCGGCGATCCGCGCAACCCGATCATCAAGGAACTCTCGCGCAAGCTCTGCAAGGACGGCGGCAACGACACGCTGTTCGACGTCAGCGAGCGCATCGAGACGCTGATGATGGACACCAAGAAGATGTTCCCGAACCTCGACTGGTACAGCGCTTCGGCCTATCACATGATGGGCATCCCGACGCCGATGTTCACGCCGCTGTTCGTGATCGCGCGCACCACCGGCTGGAGCGCGCACGTGATCGAGCAGCGCGAGGACGGCAAGATCATCCGACCGAGCGCGAACTACACCGGCCCGGAAGACCGCGCGTACGTCGCGATCGACAAGCGCGGCTGATCGCCCGCTGCGGATCCTGCGACGCCATCGGGGCGCCTTCGGGCGCCCCGATGCGTTTCGGAGGCGGCTTGCGCTATCGTGCACCGATCGAACTCCAGCGTCATCGCAATGGATACCTCCTGGCTGATTCCCTCCGAACAATGGATCGAGCACGCGCTGGTCGCGCTCGCCGCCATCGGCGTGACCGCGCTGGTCGTGGTCCTGCATTACGAAGGCCTGCACTGGCTGGCGAAGCATTTCTCCGGTCGCGCGCCGACGCGCAGTCGCGCGGTCATGCTGCGCATCATGTTCGCGCTGCTGGCGCTGCACATCGTCGAGATCAGGTGCTACGGCCTGGCCTACTGGATCCTGCTGAAGATTCCCGGCACCGGTTTCGTCCACGGCGAGCACGATCTGGACAACCTGTTCGACGCGATCTACCTCTCCGCCACCACGTATTCCACGCTCGGTTTCGGCGATCTCGCGCCGGTCGGCGCCATCCGCCTCGTCGCCGGCATGGAGGCGCTGACCGGCTTCCTGCTGGTCACCTGGTCCGCGTCTTTCACCTATCTGGAAATGTCGCGGTACTGGCGACGGGACAATTGATCGCCTGAACGACGTAGCCGCCCTCGGGCGGCTTCGTTTCGAATGCGGAGCGAAGGAACAGGCTTACGACAGCCCTTCGTCCTTCAGCACCTTCTGCACCGCCGGATCCGCTTCGACGCGCGCCGCGAACGCGGCGAGGTGATCGAGGCCGGAAAGATCGACGCCCGTACCGCGCGCCCAGCGATACGTGACGTACAGATAGGGATCGGCGATGGAACGCGTGTCGCCGGCGATCCAGTCGCGCGACTTCAGCTGTTCGTCGGCGCGCTCGTAGAGCTTGCGCACCTTCGCGCGCGCGGCGTCCTTGGTCTTGTCGATCAGCGCGGCGTCTTCGAGATAGGCGGTGCTGCCGAAGATCGGATGGAAGGCGGGATGCACGTCGGAATTGGCGAACGCCAGCCACTTGTTCACTTCCGCGCGGCTCTTCGCGCTGCCGTCGCCGCCGAGGCCGGCTTCGGGATGCAGGTCTGCGAGATAGTTGAGGATCGCGGCGTTCTGCGTGAGCACCCAGCCGTCGTCTTCGAGCGCGGGCACCGCACCTGCCGGATTGATCGCGAGGTATTCCGGCTTGTAGCGGTCTTCGCGCGTGACGCGCACCGCTTCGTAGGGCTTGCCGATCCATTCGAGCACGATGTGGTCGGCGAGCGAGCATGCGCCGGGCGAGTAGTACAGTTTCATCAGCGACTCCGTTCCTGTGTGGGAGAGTGAGCCGGGATGATGGTTGGCGCATCCTCGCTGCTCAATCGTAGCCGGTGGAACGCAGTGTCGTCGCCCGGACAAAACGAAGGCCGCGCGAGGCGGCCCTGGAATGTTGCGGTGATGCAGCTGTGGTGAGCACTGCGCGACTCAGCCGCGCGCGGGCTTGCGTTCCTTCGGCTTGAGCGACTGCACCTTGAGGAAGGTGTGATCGCCGATCGTGGCGACCTGGTAGGCGTTGCGCCAGCTCGGCTGCGCGATCGACAGCGCGGCGAAGTGGCTGGCGCCGGGGACGATCTCCTTGCGTTCGCCTTCGGGCAGGGCCCAGTTGCGCTCGGATTCGAGCGCGATGGTGACCGCCTGCGACCAGGCCTCGGCATTGCCCAGCCGGGTGCCGGGAGAAACGAGGGTCGGCGCGAACTGCTTGCGGGCGGTGACGACTTCGCACATCGAGTCGCCCCACAGGCCGCTGTCCTCGCGACGGAGGGCGACTTCGGCGACGGCCTGCTGGCCGCGGACCGGCTGGTTGCGGGCTTCGAGGTAGAGGGTGGTGCTGAGACACAGGGAATCGGCGGCCTGGGGCGGCAACACCGACGCGATCCAGAGGATCCATGCGAGTTTCATTGGGACTCCTTGCTCCGTTGCTTCGGGCCGTACGGGGGCGCTGTCGCATGGCGGGGGGCCTGACAGGGCTTCGTGATCGGCGGGACGAGTTGGCGTACTGGGGAGGGCGAGCGACTCTGTGGTCGCTTGGCGTCTGCCGGGCGCTCTCTGCGGAGCGCTGTCGCCGGAATCAGACCCTTGCCCGAACGTGGACCGGGAACAGGGGCTTCACCTCTTCGGGTGGGGCATCGCCTGCCGCGGTCTCGCGCTGGTCCCGCACTGGCCAGGGCGGGAAAGCGGGCGCATCGTAGCCGGCGAAACATAATGCCAGCTGAACGCGAAATCAGAACTTCATGATTTGACTGGAGTTTTTGTTCAGAAGGCTGCGTAAGCCCCTGTTCTCGCAGGCGTATCAGCCCGTGCTGAGTCATGCCACAGGCGCTGCGCTGCTGCACCTCAAGCCGCGATCGCGTTCACGAATTGCGCGGATTTCGGGGTTGAAATGCCCCGTGGAACAAGATTTTCATGTTCCACGAGGCTTCGGAGCAGGGTTGCGGGTCTGTCGCAGTGCGCGGATACGGCGGTTACAGCGAAGCCGCCAGCCGACTGCCCTGGTCGATCGCGCGCTTGGCGTCGAGTTCCGCGGCGATGTCCGCGCCGCCGATGAGGTGCGCATTCACGCCCTCCGCCTTCAGCACGTCGTGCAGATCGCGTCGCGGCTCCTGCCCGGCGCAGATCACCACGTGGTCGACCGGCAGGGTCTGTTCCTGGCCATCGACGCGGATGCGGAAACCGCTGTCGTCGACACCGAGATACTCCACGCCGCCGAGCATCGTCACCTGCTTGGCCTTCAGCGTCGCGCGATGGATCCAGCCGGTGGTCTTGCCCAGTTTCGCGCCGGGTTTGCCGGGGCTGCGCTGCAGCAGCCAGACCTGGCGCGCGGGCGCTTCCGGTTCGGGCTTGCGCAGCCCGCCCGGCGAGGAGAAGGTCGGATCGACGCCCCATTCGGCCATCCAGCGCTGCGGGTCCAGTGCGGGCGCGGCGTGGGCGTCATCGCTGGACGTCGGCGCCACATCGAGCACGCCGGCATCGACCAGCGGGTGGTGCACCAGCCATTCGGCGACGTCGAAGCCGATGCCGCCGGCACCGACGATCGCCACCTTCGCGCCCGGCTTCACCCGGCCGCCGAGCACGTCGAGGTAGCCGACGACCCTGGCGTGGTCCGAGCCCGGGAAGCGCACCGTGCGCGGCACGATGCCGGTGGCCAGCACGACCTCGTCGAAGCCCTTCAGCGTCTCCGCGTCGGCGGTGGTCGACAGGCGCAGCTCGACGCCGGTGTCGCGCAGCTTGTGCTCGAAGTAGCGGAGGGTTTCGTGGAACTCCTCCTTGCCCGGGATCGTCTTGGCGATGTTGAACTGGCCGCCGATGCGGTGGCTGGCGTCGAACAGGGTCACCCGATGGCCGCGTTCGGCCGCGACCGTGGCGCAGGCCAGTCCGGCCGGGCCTGCGCCGACCACGGCGATGCGTTTCGGCGTCGCGACACGCTTATAGATGAGTTCGGTTTCGGCGCAGGCGCGCGGATTCACCAGGCAGCTGGCCTTCTTCTGCTCGAACACGTGGTCCAGGCAGGCCTGGTTGCAGGCGATGCACGTATTGATGCGGTCGGCGCGGCCGGCACGGGCCTTGTTCGGCCATTCCGGGTCGGCCAGCAGCGGGCGCGCCATCGACACCAGGTCGGCGCCGCCCGAGGCGAGGATGCCTTCGGCCACGTCCGGCATGTTGATGCGGTTGGTCGCGACCAGCGGCAGCTTCACTTCCGGGCGCAGCTTCGCGGTGACGCCGGCGAAGGCGGCGCGCGGCACCGAGGTGGCGATCGTCGGCACCCGCGCCTCGTGCCAGCCGATGCCGGTATTCAATATGGTCGCGCCGGCGGCTTCGATCGCTTTCGCCTGGGCCACGATCTCGTCCCAGGACGAGCCGTCCGGGACCAGTTCGAGCATCGACAGCCGGTACACGATGATGAAGTCCGGGCCGCAGGCCTCGCGTACCCGGCGCACGATCTCGGTCGCGAAGCGCATCCGCTTCTCGAGCGTGCCGCCCCAGCCGTCGCTGCGCCGGTTGGTGCGCGCGCTCAGGAACTGGTTGATGAGGTAACCCTCGGAACCCATGATCTCGACGCCGTCGTAGCCGCCGTCCCGGGCCAGCTTGGCGGCATTGGCGTAAGCGGAGATCGTGCGCTCGACGCCGAAACCGGTCAGCGCGCGCGGCGTGAACGGGTTGATCGGCGACTTGATCCGCGACGGCGCCACCTGCAGCGGGTGGTAGGCATAGCGGCCGGCGTGCAGCAGCTGCAGGCAGATCTTCGCGCCATGGGCATGCACGGCGCCGGTGACCTGGCGATGCTTGCGCGCTTCCCAGGGCCAGCTGAGCTTGCTGCCGAACGGCGCCAGCCAGCCCATCATGTTCGGCGAGAAGCCACCGGTGACGATCAGGCCCACGCCGCCCGCCGCGCGCTCGGCGAAATAGGCCGCCAGCTTCGGGAAGTCGCTCGCCCGATCCTCCAGGCCGGTATGCATCGAGCCCATCAGCACCCGGTTGCGCAGGGTGGTGAAGCCCAGGTCGAGCGGCGAGAACAGATGGGGATAGGCAGGAGCGGGCTCGGCGGATGCGGTGGCGGCCATGGGTCAATACGTTGGCGTATGGAGTGGGGAGGGTGCCGGGAATGCGCGGCGGATTCAAGCATGGCATGCGGCCGGGGCGGGGAGGCGCTTGCAGGCATGTCCTTGAGGGCGTGCCCCCCACCCCGACCCTCCCCCGCAGGCGGGGGAGGGAGCAAAGCGATGGCGATCTTCTCCTTCCCCTGCATCGCGGGGGAGGGCCGGGGTGGGGGCAAGGAGACGGGACACCGGCCCCGTTGCCATCCGCCCCCGCATCGCCGACCATGGCCGCCCTTTGCCAGACGCCCCGAACGCCGACGCCTTGATGGAGCCCAGCGACCACCCCGACAGCGCGCCCATGCGGGATTTCCTCCGCCCGGGCATCGTCGCCGAGGACCTGCCCGAGCTCCACCCGCTGCTCGCCGCGCGCGACCAGCTGCGCGCCTTCTCGACCCTGTTCCACGGCAGCGAAGAAGCGGTGATGCTGCGCCTGCTGGTGCTGCGCGCCATCGGCGAGCGCGGCGAGGCGCCGGACTGGTCGCCGCAGGAACTGCGCGACACCTTTTCCTATCTCGACCCGGTCAAGTGCGACACGGTGCTGCAGCGGCTGCGCGACAACCACCTGCTGCTGTGGGACGGCGGTACCCAGCGCTACCGCATCAGCCCGGTCGGTCGCCAGGCGCTGGCCGCCATCGGCATGCTCCTGCAGTTCAACCGGGAAGGCGACGAACTGGCCTACGTCACCGCGCAGATCGCCGCCGGCCAGGCGGTCGGCAAGGTCGGCGCCGACGACCTGCAACATCTTCTGTCGCGCCTCAACGAACTGCGCGCGGATTTCGACGAAGCCGTGCTCAGCGGCTCGGAACACCGCATCCATCGCGCCGCGAACACCCTGCAGTCGGTATGGCGCTGGGTGGAGAAGGGCACCGAGATCGTCAACCGCATCGCCGCAGACGACATGCTCGACGCCGCGACGCACCGCGTCGCCCAGCAGATCGGTCGTGCGCAGAGCGCGATGCTGCGCCAGACCAGCGTGTTCCAGCGCGCCCTCAACCAGCTCGACCGCCATCGCGTGCATCTCGGCGCCAGCGGCCTGTCCTCGTCCGACGTGAACCGCTACCTGCGCGCGATCGACGCCAAGGCGCTGCGCGCGCATGCTGACGACGCCCTGGCCACGGTGCCCGCGCCGGCCTTCGCGCTGTCGCCGATCGCCCTGGACGTGGCCGAGTTCGAGTTGATCGAACGCGAGCGCGAGGCGGCCGAGAACGAAGACCTGCCGAGCGCCCAGGCGGTGCCTACCGACGCCGCGATCCCGCTGCCCGAGTCCGACGAGACCGTCGCGCGCAGCTGGCTGGATCAGCTCGGCGCGCTCGCCGAAGGCGGCCGGCTCGCCGACCTCGTGCCGCACGGCGACTTCGTGCGCAGCGCCTACCGCTTCTCGCTGCTCGGCCTGCTCGGCGATCCCGGCGCGGAAAACCGCAGCGGCGTGAGCGCCGAACTGGCGCGCATCCCGCTGCGCTGGCGCACCACGCGCGAACTCGAACCCGTCGGCCGTGCCGGCGTCGCCATGATCAGCCGCAGCGAACTCGTGCCTTGCGACGGAGGCGAGCCCGCGCCCGAGCCTCCTGACGACGCGCCCGACGACACGACTGACGACGCGCCCGGCCCCGCTGCCGACGATGCGCAGGCCGAGGCCCCGACCGCCGCGCCGCGCAAACGCAAACAACCGGTTGGCGCCGGCAAGGCGCCCGCCAAACGCAAGAAGACCGCATGACGTCCTTCGACCCCGTTGCATCGCTG
Source organism: Lysobacteraceae bacterium 2PB (assembly GCA_005502915.1). Lineage (GTDB taxonomy): Bacteria > Pseudomonadota > Gammaproteobacteria > Xanthomonadales > Xanthomonadaceae > Lysobacter_I. The sequence continues at coordinate 125,022 of SCMT01000007.1, forward strand.
ATCGCACGCCTGCTGGCCGAACGCTGGCTGCCACGCGACGACCACGCCGTCCGCCAGATGCTGATCGACGCCGGCCCGCGCGCCGAACTCGACCGCCGCCTCGCCGAGTCCGGCCTGCGCCTGCTCGAACATCCCTACGCCGCGCACGTCGCGCTGGGGATCGCGAAGGCGCAGGAAACCGACGTGTTCGGCGGCGGCCGCGCCTGGGCCGCCAGCAACCTGCAGCTCGATCGCGACGCGCTGGCCCTGCTGGTGGTGATCTGGGCGCAGCTGATCCTGCCCAAGCGCCAGCGCCAGCTCGATCGCCAGGAAAACGACCGCGCGCAGGACCAGTCGCAGATGTTCGCCGAGCTCAAGCCGGTGCCGGTCGGCGCCGAGATCGTCGAGCCGCTGAGCGAGCGCACGCTGATCGCCGACTTCGGCGACAAGCTCGGCGGCAAGACCCGCATCAGCTTCAACCTCGGCATCCTCGCCCGCCACGGCTTCATCCTCCGTCGCCGCGAACGCGTGCACGAAGGCCCGCTGCTCGACCTGGCCTTCGACTACGAACGCATCGCCGGCCGGATCATGGGCGGCGCGCTGGCCTTCGTCGTCGAGCGCGCCCGCGAGAGCGTGATGCATGCGCGCGACGTCGAGGACGTGTACGTGACCGACGATGTCGTCCATGACGAGGTCGTCCACGACGAAGTTGCGCACGACGAAAGCGTGCAGGACGAAAGCGTGCAGGACGACCCCATCGCCGATGAAACCGCCGGGGAGGGCCGCTGATGTTCGAGTTCCGCTCCCTCGAAGTCGTCCACTGGGACTACTGGCAGCGCTTCGAGCTGCCGCTGGACGGTGCCATCGTCACCGTCGTCGGCCCGAACGGTTCGGGCAAGACCACGCTGCTCGACGCGCTGCGCACCATCCTCGCCATCGAGGACCGCGACACCGCGCGCGACTACAAGACCTACCTGCGCCATAACGGCAAGTCCCATGCCTGGCTGCGCGCCGTGGTCAGCAACCGCCAGGACCGTCGCGGCGGCCGCCCATTCTTCCCGCTGAAGGACGAGACCGTCACCCTGTTCTGCCGCATCCGCAAGAAGGGCGGCGAATGGGTGCGCGACTACCGCATCGCCGGCGGCGACGTGCCGATCGAGGAGAACGAGCAGGGCGGCGACTGGATGGGCGTGCGCGACTACCGCGTCCGCCTTGCCGGTGCCGGCCTCACCCGCGCGATCTGCCGCGTGCTCACCCTGGAGCAGGGCGCCACCGACAAGCTCTGCCAGTACTCGCCGCGCGAACTGCTGCAGCTGGTCTTCGACGTGTTCGAGGACAAGGCGGTACTCGATGACTACCAGCGCGCGCGCAACGAGCAGTTCGACGTCGAGCGCGAGATCGTCCAGCTGCGCCAGGACCTCGCCGGCCTGCACGTGCGCCTCGAAGCCGCACGCGCCGATGTGCGCTCGTACGAGGAAGGCCGCTCGCTGCGCAACGAACTGCAGCGCCTGCAGGCGGAGATCGCGCCGAAGGTCGAACTGGCCGAACTGCGCACGGAAACCCTGGGCGCGCGCGCCAGCCTCGTCGGCCTGCGTCGCAGCCTGTTCGAACGCGCCGCGCTGCGCGACGCCGCCCGCGCGAAGCATGCCGAAGCGCTGGTCGCCGTCGAGCAGCTGCGCGAGCGCCTGAAGCAGGACCGCAGCGACGCCCGCCAGGCCGAAGCGCAGTTCCAGCAGGCGCGCGACCTCGCCCGCGACGCCGAGAAGCTCATCCAGCGCCACGACGAACTGCTGGTGTCCGACGCCGAACGCGGCGCCGTGGATGCCGACACGCTGGCCGCGCGCATCGAGCAGACCCGCACGCGCCAGGCCGAGCTGCATTTCGAGGAGAAACGCGATCGCCAGCGCGCCGCCGAACTCACCGCCGAACTCGCCGCGCACGGCCGTGGCGAAAACCCGGTGCCCGCCGACGAGCGCGCCTTCCGCAAGGCCCTCGACGACGCCGGCATCCGCCATCGCGCATTGACCGAACTGGTCGAGATCCGCGACCCGGAGTGGGCCGTCGCCGTCGAAGCGGTGCTGCGCCCGTATCGCCAGCTGATCGTGCTCGAGAACCCGAAGGACGCCCGCGACGCCTGGCGCCTCGGCGAGCAGATGGAGTACCGCCACTTCGTCGTCGCCGACCGCGCGCCCGCCGGCAAGGCCAGCGCCGGCACGCTGCTCGAAGTCGTGCGCTTCGCCGCCGACCCGCCGGCCTGGCTGCCGCGCCAGCTCGATCGCATCCGCCGCGTCGCCGACATCGAGCACGGCGCGAAGCTGCCCAAGGACCAGGACTGGATCACCCGCAACGGCTACCTGCGCGAGCATCGCGGCGGGCGCCACATCGGCGGCGGCCCGCAGGTGTTCGGCGCCGGTGCCAAGGAAGCGCGGGCCCAGGCGCTGCGCGTCGAGCAGGCCACGCTGATCCAGCGCGCCCAAGCCCGCGAAGCCGAACTGCAGACCCTGCGCCAGCATCTCGCCGCCGACGAGGCCCGCCTGCGCGGCCTCGACGGCGCGCAGGAGCTGGTCGCGCGCGCCGCCGAATTCGCCGAAGCCAAGGCGCGCTTCCCCGAGCTGTCGCAGGCCGCCGCCGATGCCGCCGAGGCCATGCAGGCCGCCAAGGCCCGGCTCGATGCCACCCTGCAGGACGACAAGCGTGCCGACACCGCCGTCGCCACCAGCGCCTACGAAGCCGAGCGCCTCGAACGCGAACTGGAGCAGGCGAGGGCGCAGATCGACCACCAGCGCCGGCAGCTGGCGCGACGCGTCGTCGACTTCCGCGCCCGGCGCGCGAAGATGCCCGCTGCCTGGCGTTCGGCCGAGGCCCTGGCCGCCGCGCGTGAGGAGTACGAGAGCCTGCATGCGGTGCGCAAGGAGATCGAGCGCATCGGCGAGCGCCTGGCCCGCGACCGCTACGTCGAGGACGACGCCTGCGTCGCCCTGCGCGACAAGATCGGTGCCGACCACCACGACATGGAAACCACGCTGGCCCGCCGCGAAGCGCATCTCGACCGCGCGAAGCGGCTGACCGAGGAAGCGCGCGGCGCCTACCTGAACGTGCTGCGCGCCACCGTCCGCCGCTACCGCAAGAACCTCATCGCGCTCGGCGAGCTGGCGGGGATCGCCGTGGACGCCGAGATGCCCGAACTGGTCAACGACGACGTCGCCCTGGCCCAGGCCGGGCTGTCGGTCCGCTTCGACTTCGACCGCAAGGGCTGGATCGGCCTGGACGACGGCGAGGCCTCGGGCGGCCAGCAGGTCATGAAGTCGCTGCTGCTGCTCGTCGCCCTGCTGCGGGACGAGGACCAGCCCGGCGGCTTCGTCTTCATCGACGAGCCCTTCGCTCATCTCGACGTGTTCAACATCGAGAAGGTCGGTCGCTTCCTCCGCGCCACCGACGCGCAGTACATTCTCACCACGCCGATCACCCACAACCTCAACGTCTACGAACCATCCGACCTCGTGCTGGCCACCAGCAAGCGTCGTCCGGGCGGGTCGTGGGCCGAACCCGTGGCTGTGATCAAGCGCCAGCGGGATTGATGCGCCATGGGGAGCAGAGGCCTGTTTTTACTGGCCAGGCAATCGATGTTGCAGCGCATCAAATGTCACGGAACCGTGCTTGGCTTCGCAAAACTGTTATGCTAGTGTTAACAAGGCCATGACGCGGCCGGATGATAATGAACGAGATGCGTGCCAAGATGGCCACGGTCCAGTTCACGATCGAAACCACCGAGTCTTTCAATTCCTCCAAGGAGCATTGAGTACATGAACAAGAAACTCCTCTGCGCTGCGCTGCTGAGCGGCCTGGCCGTGGCCCAGACCGCCTCCGCGCAGGACTACGATGACCGTTGGTACCTCACGCCGGGCGTGGGCTTCAACGTCCAGGACAACCAGCGCGGCACCAACAACGCCCCGTTCGTGGCCCTCGGCTTCGGCAAGAACCTCAGCTCGACCTGGTCGCTCGACGCCCAGCTGAACTACCAGAAGCCGACCTTCGGCAACAACCGCAACAACCTGCGCAACCCGAACGTCGCCGGCGCCGTCAGCGGCTTCGCCCAGGACCAGAACTGGAGCCAGTACGGCATCTCGCTGGACGTGCGTCGCCACTTCCGCGCCGAAGGCCGCAACTGGAATCCGTACATCCTCGCCGGTATCGGCTACCAGCGCTCCGAGGAAGAGTTCGACGCCTACCCGAATCCGGTTTCGCCGGGTGAGCGCAAGGACGCCAACCTCGCCACCAAGATCGGTGGTGGTCTCGAAGGCGACCTCGGCCCGGTCCGCACCCGCCTCGAGCTGGCCTATCGCATGGACTTCGACGATACCAGCGTCGCCAATCCCGACGAGAGCTGGTTCGGCGACGTGCTCGCCTCGGTCGGTTTCGTGATCCCGCTGGGTCAGGAAGCTGTCGCCGAAGTGCCGGACGCCCCGCCGCCGCCGGCTCCGAACTGCGCCGACAAGGACAGCGATGGTGACGGCGTCAACGACTGCAACGACAAGTGCCCGAACTCGCAGGCCGGTGAAGCCATCGGTCCCGACGGCTGCAAGGTCGCCATCGCGATCGACCTGAAGGGCGTGAACTTCGACTTCGACAAGGCCACCCTGCGTCCGGACGCCGTTGCGATCCTGAACGAGGCCGTCGAAATCCTGAAGCGCTACCCCGACCTGAAGGTCGAAGTCGCCGGTCACACCGACCTGTGCGGCAACGACGGCTACAACCAGTCGCTGTCGCAGCGTCGTTCGCAGACCGTGTACGACTACCTGACCAGCAACGGCATCGACAGCAGCCGCCTGGCCGGCCCGAACGGTTACGGCGAGAGCCGTCCGCTGGTGCAGACCGAGCAGACCTCGCCGGCTTGCCGCAACGAGACCAACCGTCGCACCGAGCTGAACGTCCAGTAATTCCGGTCGTTCCGCAGCGCTCCACGAAGCCCGGCCTTGTGCCGGGCTTCGTTTTTTCGTGTCTGTGAAGGCCTGTCGGGGGTGGTGGCCTCTGCATGCCGTCCTTGCTGGCGGTCCTGCATGGCGCGGCGATTCCTGCGCGCGATCACGTTCCTTGTCTTGCGGGATCGCAAGCGGTTGTCCCCGTCTGCGTGCGGGCCTACACTCCGGGCACGTTCGTCGAGGAGAGTCCGCATGCGCATCCGTTCCGTCGCCATGAGCCTGTCGTCCGGAGGCGCGCTGCTCGCCCTGGTGGCGTCGGGACTGCTGATGTCGACGACGGCGTCGGCCGCCGTGGATTGCGCGGCGCTCAAGCCGGTGGCGCCCGCGCAGACGAATGCGCTGCAACTCAATCCGATCGCCGAGGAGCTGGCTGCGCCCAATGCCCAGATCGGCAGTGGCGTCGGTTTTTCGCAGCTCTTTTCCGAAAGCGTGACCGTGGACCTGGCCATGTCCCGCGTGAAGCTCCATGAGTGCCGCGCGATGGCGGCGGTGTCGCAGCCGCTGCCGGCCTCGGGCGGCTACCAGCCGAAGCCGGGCGACGCGAGTGCCTGGCGCTTCGACATGACCCAGAACGGCAAGCGCATGACCGCGGACGAGTTCGACGCCTGGATGAAGGCGCGCGGCGTGCGCGTGGTACAGGGGCCGCCGAAGCCGGCGCAGCCCGCGCCCGCGCCGGAACCGGCGCCCGCCGCGCCGCCACCGAAGAAGAAAAAGCGCTGACCACAGCGCGGGGCCCCCGATACGGTATCGCACGCGTGCTGTCCAAGCGCGGCGTGTGTTCGCGCACGCAGGCGGCCGAGTGGGTGCGTGCCGGGCGGGTGAGCGTGGGCGGACGCGTGGTCCGGGATCCGGAATTCCCGACGACGCTGGACCGCGACGACATCCGTGTCGATGGTGAGCCCCTGCGTGCCGCTGCACCGCTCGTGCTGATGCTCAACAAGCCGCGCGGGCTGGTGACCACCGCCAGCGACGAGCGTGGGCGCGAGACCGTTTATCGCTGTTTCGATGGCGCCATGCTCGACGGCGCGCCATTGCCGTGGCTCGCGCCCGTGGGGCGGCTCGACAAGGCCAGCGAGGGCCTGCTGCTGTTTTCGAGCGACCCCGCCTGGGCGGCGCGGATCACCGATCCCGCGACCGGGCCGTCCAAGACCTATCACGTCCAGGTGGACCGCATCCCCGACGAGGCCCTGCTGGCGGCCCTGCAGGCGGGCGTGGACCTCGATGGCGAGCATCTGTCGGCGGTGTCGGCCCGCCTGCTGCGCGCCGGAGAGCGCAATGCCTGGCTGGAGATCGTGCTCGACGAGGGCCGGAATCGGCAGATCCGGCGCCTGCTCGAAGCTTTCGATGTCGCCACCCTGCGCCTGCTGCGCGTGGCGATCGGTGGGTTGCCCCTGGGCACGCTGGCGAAGGGGGCTTGGCGCGTGCTCGATGCAGAGGATCTGAAGGCGATCGGGCCCGGCTTTGTCTTGAATTGAGACGGGATTCACGTGATTTTTCCGATGTGTCCCGGTTCTGTGGCTTCGCGCACGTCCGCGTTCAGTCACATGCGAATTCCGTCTCAATACACTGGCCGCCGGGGAAATGCCCTGTCTTCGAAGGTCCGGAAATCATGCGTCCTGTGCTGCTGGCGTCGGTGTGCGCCGCCCTGTTGCTGTCCGCCGGTGGTCTGACCGGCTGCGCCACGGATCGTGCGCTCACTGCCCATGCACCCGCGCCGCCGGCCCCGGTGGTCAAGACGCCCGCTGGCAAGGTGAACCGGTTCGTGATGACCCAGAACGGGCGTCGCATGAGCGCCGGGGATTTCGACGCGTGGATGAAGGCGCGCGGCATCCGCATCGCCAAGGGGCCGCAGCGTGCACGCACGCAGGTGCGTGCCGATGCGCCGAAGCCGAAGGCCAAGCCGCAGCCGAAGCGGCGCTGAGCCGAGTCAGTCCGTTGCAGCGTCGGGCTCGCGCCAGCGCGCGAGCCGGCTGTCGAGCAGTTGCGACACCACCTCGAAGGCGCGCGCATCGCCTGGGCCGCGCGCGTCGTGGCTCACGCCCTTGCCGTGGTTGCAGCCGGCACAGGCGATGGCGAGGTTGCGCGGGTCGTTGGCGTCGTCGCCGACGCGTTGGCACAGCGCCGCGGCCGCGCGCTTGCCGAACCAGGCCTGCGGCACGACATGCTCCAGCGTGGCCTGGCCGAGCGCTTCGCCATCGCCGCGCACCTGCAGCCGCTTGCGGCAGTGCAGGCAGCGGGTTTCCCACTGGCCGTCGCGCAGGGTCGCGACGCTGTCGGTGGACAGCGCGCGCAGGAACAGGCGACGCAGGGCGGGGCGCATCCCGTTCGGTGCAGGGTCGTCAGGCCTTGATCTTCAGGCTTTGATCGTCAGGCCTTGATCACGCCCAGTTCGCGGCCGATGCGGGTGAAGGCGTCGATCGCGCGGTCGAGGTGCTCGCGGGTGTGCGCGGCGCTCATCTGCGTGCGGATGCGCGCCTTGCCCTGCGGGACCACCGGGAAGAAGAAGCCGATCGCGTAGATGCCTTCTTCCAGCAGGCGCTCGGCGAACTTCTGCGCCAGCGGCGCGTCGTAGAGCATCACCGGGCTGATCGGATGCGTGCCCGGGCGGATGTCGAAGCCGGCGGCGGTCATCTGCTCGCGGAAATAGCGGGTGTTCTCGACCAGGCGCTCGCGCAGGTCGCCGGCGGCGGCGAGCATCTCGAACGCCTTGATGCCGGCGGCGACCACGTGCGGCGGCAGCGAGTTCGAGAAGAGGTAGGGACGCGAACGCTGGCGCAGCATCTCGATCACTTCGCGCTTGCCGGTGGTGAACCCGCCGAGCGCGCCGCCCATGGCCTTGCCGAGGGTGCCGGTGAAGATGTCGATCCTGTCCATCACGCCCTTCACTTCGGCCGAGCCGCGGCCGGTGGCGCCGAGGAAGCCGGTGGCGTGGCATTCGTCGATGTGGACCAGCGCGCCGTATTTCTCCGCCAGTGCGGTCAGCTCGTCGAGCGGGGCGATGAAGCCGTCCATCGAGAACACGCCGTCGCTGGTGATCATGATCGTGCGCGCACCGTCGGCCTTCGCCTGCTGCAGCTGCTTTTCCAGGTCGGCCATGTCGCAGTTGGCGTAGCGGTAGCGCTTCGCCTTGCACAGGCGCACGCCGTCGATGATCGAGGCATGGTTCAGGGCGTCGGAGATGATCGCGTCCTCTTCGCCCAGCAGCGGTTCGAAGAGGCCGCCGTTGGCATCGAAGCAGGCGGCGTAGAGGATGGTGTCTTCGGTGCCGAAGAAGTCGGCGATGGTCTTTTCCAGCTGCTTGTGCAGGTCCTGGGTGCCGCAGATGAAGCGTACCGAGGCCATGCCGAAGCCATGGGTGTCGAGGGCGTCCTTGGCGGCGGCGATGATGTCCGGGTGGTCCGCCAGGCCCAGGTAGTTGTTGGCGCAGAAATTCAGCACGGTGCGGCCGTCGGCGAGGGTGATCTCGGCCGACTGCGGGCTGGTGATGATGCGCTCGGCCTTGAACAGCCCCTGGGCGCGGATGGCCTCGAGTTCGTCGGCATAGCGACGGGTGAGGTCGGCACGGGCAGGGGCGGTGGACTGGGTCATGGCGGCATCGGTGGCGGTGGGCGGGCGCATAGTCTAAGAGTCCCGGGCGCCTGCTGGCGTGTTCGACGCTGGCGCCATGCTGCCCCGGGCGGGAGCTGGTCCGGGTGTGCAATATATCGATCGGCATGTATTCTTAAATTCACCGGTCTGTGCCCGGGGGGCGGCACGTAGCCGCAGGTTGCAACAGAACTTTAACAATGGGTTAAGCTCGGGGCGATGGCCGTGACGGCATCTCCCACCCCCACATGACACTCGATTCCACACCACCGAGGAGGTTCTCGTGCGTAAACAGATGATTGCGCTGGCGTTGCTCGCGCTGCTGCCGTTCGCGGCGTCGGCACAGGAGCAGGAAGAAGACGATTCGGGATTCAGCTGGAACGCGGCCGTGACGTCGGATTACGTGTTCCGCGGCGTGTCGCAGAACAGTGAAGTGCCGGCCATCCAGGGCGGCATCGACTACAGCTGGAGCAACGGCTTCTATGTCGGCGCCTGGGCGTCGCAGGTCGATTTCGATGCCCCCGGCACCCCGAACACCGAGATCGACACCTACGTCGGCTATTCCTGGGATGTCTCGGATGCGGTGAACCTCGACTTCCAGCTGGTGCGCTACAACTACCTGAACTACAGCAGCGACTACGGCAACCCGGCCTACAACGAGCTGATCGTGAAGGGCACCTTCTTCGAGGACTTCAACGCGACGCTGGCCTACACCAACGACGTCTACGCCAGCGGCACCAATAGCCTGTACTACGGCGTCGGCTACGACCACGAGTTCTCCAACGGCGTGGGCATCCACGCCAACGCCGGGCGCACGCAGTTCGACACCGACGAGATCGGCCTCGAGGACTACACCGACTGGGGCGCGCACGTCAGCTTCCCGCTGGGCGTGCTGGAAGGCAGCTTCGGTTACGTCGGCAACGACGGCAACGGCCGCGACAACTTCGGCGAGCTCGCCGACAGCCGCTTCGTCCTGACCGTCAGCTACGAGCACTGACGCATTGCGTCGACGATCCACGAGAAGGGCGCCCGCGAGGGCGCCCTTCTTCGTTGCGACGAAGCGTCGGGCGGACGGGCGGGCGAGCGTGCCGGCCGCGGAGCTTCAGCGTTCCATCCGTGCACGCATCCGGGGCGCGGGAGGGCGACGTAAGCGGAAAGCTGCGCACACGCGCATGCGATCCCCCGAACCCTCAAGGAGTCAAGATGAAGAAGTCGATTCTGGCCACCGCCACGGTCCTCTGCCTGGTCGCCCCGGCCGCCTTCGCCGCCGGTCCGCAGGAAGGCAAGTTCTCATGGTCCGTCTTCGGCGGCATCGACCAGCCGCTGAGCGGCGACGTCCACGGTGGCGCCACCGCGGCGGTTCCGGACCTCGGTCCGCTGAATCCGGCGCTGGCCGGCGTCAGCGCGGAGCTGCGCATCCGCTCGCGTTCGCATGACGACATCTACGGCTCGGCCATGTCCTACGGCATGGAGTTCAGCTACGGCATCAACGACCGGTCCGAGGTCTTCGGCCAGATCCGCCAGACCCAGGCGGACGAAGGCACGGTGCAGGTGGGCGGTGCGTTCGTCCCGGCGCTGTCGACCACCCTGCCGGTGCGCGGCACCTTCAGCGACTACGAGGCGCTGACCCTGGAGGCCGGCTATCGCTATTACTTCGGCGAGCTGGGTCCGGCCCGTCCGTTCGTCGCCGGTCGCCTGGGCGCGACCCGCACCGACGACATCCGCGCGACCTTCGTGATCCCGGACGCGAACATCACCATCGCGAACGTGCCGTTCACCGAGGCGAAGTGGTCGGTCAGCGGTGGGGTCGATGTCGGCCTGCTGTTCCCGGTCAGCGAGAAGGTCAGCATCACCGCGCAGACCGGCGTTCGCTACGTGGCGGACCTGGAAGGCGACGATGCCGCCATCGGCGGCCTCGGCCTGGGTTCGATCAACGACACGGGCAAGCGCGTGTCGTATCCGGTGTCGGTGGGTCTGCGCGTCGACTTCTGACGCCGGCCCGGCCTGCGGCGGCACCCGTCGGGGTGTCGCCGCATTGGCCCGTCGGGCCTCAATTCCAGCTGAGCACGACCTTGCCGGACTTGCCGGATTCCATCAGCTCGAAGCCCTTCTGGAAGTCGTCGATCGGCAATTGGTGGGTCAACACCTTCTGCAGCGGGAAGCCCGACAGCACCAGCTGGGTCATCTTGTACCAGGTCTCGTACATGCGCCGGCCATAGATGCCGTGCAGGGTCAGGCCCTTGAAGATGATCTTGTCCCAGTCGGCGCCGGCGCCCTTGGGCATGATGCCCAGCATCGCGATCTTGCCGCCGTGGTACATGCAGTCGAGCATGTCGTTGAAGGCGCGCGGGTTGCCGCTCATTTCCAGGCCCACGTCGAAGCCTTCCATGTGCAGGTCGGCCATCACGTCCTTGAGCGAGGTCTTGCTGACGTTGACCACGCGGGTGGCGCCCATGTCGGCGGCCAGCTTCAGGCGGTAGTCGTTGACGTCGGTGACCACGACATTCCGCGCGCCGATGTGCTTGCAGATGCCCGCGGCGATGATCCCGATCGGGCCGGCGCCGGTGATAAGCACGTCCTCGCCGATCACGTCGAATTCCAGCGCGCAGTGCGCGGCGTTGCCGTAGGGATCGAAGAACGCGGCCAGTTCGCTCGGGATCTGGTCGGGGATCGGCCACAGGTTGCTGGCCGGCATGACGATGTATTCGGCGAAGGCGCCGTCGCGGTTCACGCCGATGCCCACGGTGTTCGGGCACAGGTGCGGGCGGCCGGCGCGGCAGTTGCGGCAGTGGCCGCAGACGATGTGGCCTTCGGCCGACACGCGCTGGCCGAGCGCATATCCGGTCACGCCGGGGCCGATCTCGACGACCCGGCCGACGAATTCGTGGCCGATCACCAGGCCCGGCGTGATCGTGCGCTGGCTCCAGTCGTCCCACAGGTAGATGTGCAGGTCGGTGCCGCAGATCGCGGTCTTTTCCAGCTTGATCAGGACCTCGTTCGGGCCCGCGGTCGGCACCGGCACCTCTTCCATCCAGATCCCCTTGGTCGCTTCCCGCTTGACCAGGGCTTTCATCATCGTCGCAGCCATCGGGGCGCCTGCACGGGGGTAGAGAACGGGACGCGGATTATAAACGCCCGGGTGGCTCGGGCCGAGAGCAGGATCTGGCGGCCGGACCATGACCATCCGGACATGGTGGCGACGACGGCCGCCGCCTACACTGGCCGGCCATTGCGCCTTGCGCCGCCCCCGAGAGAGCCCTCATGCACGACCAGCCCCTCCGACCCGTCCGTCGCCTCGCCGCCGGCGGCACCGCTTTCGCCGTCGCCGCGCTCGCCGCCGCCATCTCCGTCGCCCATGCCGGCGAAGGCATGTGGGTGCCGCAGCAGTTGCCGGAGATCTCCACGCCGCTGAAGGCCGCCGGCCTGAAGCTGCCGGCGAAGCAGCTGAGCGACCTCACCGGCGATCCGCTGGGCGCGGTGGTCTCGCTCGGCGGCTGCACCGCCAGCTTCGTTTCGCCCGAAGGCCTGGTCACCACCAACCACCACTGCGTCTACGGTGCGATCCAGCTGAACTCGACCCCCGAGCGCAACCTGATGAAGACCGGGTTCAGCGCCGCCAACCGCACCGACGAGCTGAGCGCCGGCCCGAACGCCCGCATCTACGTGCTGGACCGCATCGACGACGTGACCACGCGCGTGCGCGCCGCGATCGACGCCGCGCCCGATGCGCTGTCGCGCAGCCGCGCGCTGGACACGGTCGAGAAGCAGCTGATTTCCGAGTGCGAATCCGATCCCGGCTACAACTGCCGCCTGTACAGCTTCTTCGGCGGCATCCAGTACCGCCTGTTCCGCAACATCGAGATCAAGGACGTGCGCCTGGTCTACGCGCCCCCGGGCAGCGTCGGCAATTACGGTGGCGAGATCGACAACTGGATGTGGCCGCGCCACACCGGCGACTTCTCCTTCTATCGCGCCTACGTCGGTCCCGACGGCAAGCCGGCGGCCTTCTCGAAGGACAACGTGCCGTATCGTCCGAAGCGCTGGCTGAAGATCGCCGACAAGCCGCTGGGCGTCGGTGACTTCGTCATGGTCGCCGGCTATCCGGGCTCCACCAACCGTTACGCGCTGGCCGACGATTTCCGCAACACGGTCGACTGGACCTACCCGACGATCAGCCGCCACAACAAGGCGACGGTGGCGATGATCGGCGCCGAAGGCAGCAAGGTGCCGGACATCGCGGTGAAGTACGCCAACACCGTGCGCGGCATGGAGAACGTGCTCAAGAATTACGACGGCCAGCTCGAAGGCTTCGAGCGCATGGGCGCCAGCGAGATCAAGCGCAAGCAGGAAGAGGCCGTGCTGGCCTGGCTGCGCAAGCGCGGCAAGGCCGGTACCGCGGCGCTGGAAGCGCACGAAACCCTGCGCAACCTGTCGGCGCAGACCGCGGCCACGCGCGAGCGCGACCTGGTGCTGGGCCGCTTCAACGGTGGCGGCGTCATCGGCACCGCGCTGTCGCTGTACCGCCTGTCGATCGAACGCGAGAAGGCCGACGCCGAGCGCGAGCCGGGCTACCAGCAGCGCGACCTGCCGGCCTTCGAAGGCGCGATGAGGCAGATGGAGCGCCGTTACCATCCGGCCATGGACCGCGAGCTGATGCGCTACTGGCTCAAGGAATACGTGGCCCTGCCGAAGCAGCAGCGCCTGCAGGCGATGGACAAGTGGCTGGGCGGCAACGACGACAAGGCGATCGCCGCCGCGCTGAAATCGCTGGGCGGCACCAAGCTGGGCGACACCGCCGAGCGCCTGCGCTGGCTCAAGGCCGACCGCAAGGAATTCGAGCGCAGCAAGGATCCGGCGATCCGCTACGCGGTGGCGATGATGCCGACCGTCCTGCAGCTCGAAGAGGCGCGCAAGATGCGCACCGGCGATGCCCTGCGCGCGCGTCCGGTCTACCTGCAGGCGGTGATCGACTACAAGAAGAGCAAGGGCGAAGCCGTGTATCCGGACGCCAACAGCTCGCTGCGCATCACCTTCGGCAATGTCACCGGCTACACCAAGCGCGACGGCAGCAAGCAGAAGCCGTTCACGCTGCTGGAGGAAGTGGCGGCCAAGGCCACCGGCCAGGAGCCCTTCGACGCGCCGCAGTCGCTGCTCGACGCGATCCGCGCCAAGCGCTACGGCGGGCTGGTCGACAAGAAGCTGGGCACCGTGCCGGTGAACTTCCTGTCCGACCTCGACATCACCGGCGGCAACTCCGGCTCGCCGGTGCTCAACGCCGAAGGCAAGCTGGTCGGCCTGGCCTTCGACGGCAACTGGGAATCGGTCAGCTCGAACTGGGTGTTCGACGCCTCGGTGACGCGCATGATCTCGGTCGACCAGCGCTACATGCGCTGGATCATGCAGGAGGTCTATCCGGCGCCGCACCTGCTCCAGGAAATGGGCGTCGCGCCGAAGAAGTAAGCGCCGCGCCACGGAGCGATCAAGGGGCGCGATCGCAACGCGCCAACGAGACGCGCCAAGCAAACGTGCCAAAGAAAACGGCGGCCTCGGCCGCCGTTTTCGTGCGTGCCGTAACCGCGCTTCAGTCTGCGCCCGGCAGGCAGATCGCGTAGCCGACGCTGTAGCGGTTGGTGCGCACGCCGGTTTCGTGCAGGTTGCCCTGGCAATCCATCGAAGCCTGGCCAACGACCTGGCCGGCCGCATCGAAATAGACGTAGAACTCGCCGATCTGGTCCGGGCCCGGCGGGCGGGCGAGGGCGGCGCCTGCATACAGGGCGATGCCGAGGGTGAGTGCGATCATCTTGCGCATGGGAATCTCCTTGAGGATGTCGTCGGAACAGCGTGCACGGACCGCGACGACGGTCGGGCCGCGAAGCGAGGCGAGGCAGTGGTGCCGTCGTCAGATCGGATCGGGGTCGCAGATGAACACGCCGTCGGCGTACTGCTTCGTGAACCTGCCCCACGCGGTGTAGTTGCCGCGGCAGTCGATGGCCTGGTAACCGACCACCTTGCCGGCGCTGTCGTAGTAGTAATAGAACTGGCCCGGACCGGTGGGGCCGATGGCGGCGATGGCATAGCCGGCCACGGCGGCGGCGACCAGGCCGATGGCGAGTGCGATCTTGCGCATGAATCACTCCTTGCGTGCGAACGATGCCGGCGTCATTGCCGGCCTCGCGACGCTACCGACTTTCCGTCTCGCCGTCCGGGACGCAGGTGTGAAGAAATCGTGAAGCGTGACGGATCGCGCGTGGCGCGGCCGCGCATCAGCCGGACAGCGAATGGTCGAACGTGTACTGATGCGCGCCGTCGACGATGTCGATGGTCATCGTGCCGCGCAGACCGGCCAGCGCATCGGTGCCCGAGCCCGGAATCACCTTGATCGACTGCTGGGGCACGCCGTGGTCCATCAGGCTGCTGTGCTGGAGCATGAAGCTGCCGGCATGGCCGTCGAGCGTGCCGGTGACCCGCTCCAGCGCGACATAGCCGCCGGAGCCCGTGGCCGGATCCATCACGCCGAGCATGTGGACCACCGAGGTGGCCGCGAGCGGCCCGTGGAAGGTCTTGTCGAAGCGCAGCCGCATGGCCTGGACGCCGTCGCCGAAGTCCGCACCGGGCTCCGGCGTGCGCTGGATGTCGAATGTTCCCTTGGCCTGGTGCATGGGCGTGGCTTCCGATGGTGGGGGAGCGCCAGCATCCCGCGTTCCGGCGCATGCCGCGAGTGTCGCAAGTGTGGGGTTTGCCGCCGACCGGATGTCTGCTACGCTCCCGGGCGTCGCGGATTCCCATGCCAGCCGGCCCCGTCTCCCGACCCGCAGGTGAAGTCTCCCGTGCCCCAGGCACGAGGCAGGCCTCACCGGACCAGCATCATCGGTCCATCCGAACCGCCCAGGGAGCGTTCTTCCCGACCCGGTTCGCGTTCTGTGCAGTGCCGGCCAGCCACACCGAGCATGGGCTCCGCGGGAATTCCTTTCCCTCACCTGGAGCTGACGAAATGAAAGTGCTGGCATGCGATGGAATCCACGAAGACGGCCTGGCGATGTTCCGCGACGCCGGCTGGACCATCGAAATCTCCGATCCGATCAAGGACCCCGCGAAGCTCTCCGCCGCGCTCGAAGGCGTGGACGCGCTGCTCGTGCGCTCGGCCACCCAGGTGACCGCCGAGGCCATCGAGGGCGCGAAGCAGCTCAAGGTGATCGGCCGCGCCGGCGCCGGCGTGGACACCATCGACGTCGATGCCGCCACCGCGCGCGGCATCGCGGTGATGAACGCGCCCGACGGCAACACGCTCGCCGCGGCCGAACACGCGATCTCGCTGCTGTTCTCGCTCGCCCGCCACGTGCCCAAGGCCGACGCCGGGATGAAGGCCGGGCAGTGGCCGAAGGCCGGCCTGACCGGCTTCGAGCTGGAAGGCAAGAAGCTCGGCGTGATCGGCCTCGGCCGCATCGGCAGCACCGTCGCGCGCAAGGCGCAGGGCATCGGCATGGAGGTCGCCGCGTTCGATCCCTTCCTGCCGCCGGCCGCCGCCGCCAAGGGCAGCGTGCCGCTGAAGACGCTGGACGACCTGCTGGCCTGGGCCGACATCGTCACCCTGCACATCCCGCGCACCAAGGACACCACCAACCTCATCTCCGAGGCGCGCATGCGCCAGATGAAGAAGGGCGCCTACCTCATCAACGCCGCGCGCGGCGGCCTGGTCGACGAGGACGCGCTGCGCGCCGTGCTCGACGAAGGCCATCTCGCCGGCGCCGCGCTCGACACCTTCGCCACCGAGCCGCTGCAGGCCGATTCGCCGCTGCGCGCGCATCCGAAGCTCATCCTCACCCCGCACCTCGGCGCATCGACCAGCGAAGCCCAGCAGGCGGTGAGCACGATCCTGGCCCGCCAGATCATCGACTTCGCCGCCACCGGCGCGGTCGCCGGCTGCGTGAACCTGCCGCCGCTCAGCGCCGAGGCCGCGCGCGAAGTCGGGCCGTGGATGCCGCTGATGTCCGCGCTCGGCCGCCTTGCGGTGCGCCTGGTGCAGGCGCCGACCCGCCTGGAGATCACCTACGCCGGCCGCACCGACGCGCTCGACACCCGTCCGCTGACCCGCCTGCTGGTCGCGGCGCTGCTCGGCACCTCCTCGGGCCGCGTCACGCCGGTGAACGCGCTGCAGGAAGCCGCCGCGCGCGGGCTCACGGTCGCCGAGACCGTCGGCGGCGACGGCGATGGCTTCGACCGACTGCTGAAGGTGCGCGTGATCGGCGAGAACGCGGCCGGCGTGGTCCGCACCCGCGAGATCGAGGCCACCCTGCATCGCGGCCCGCGCGTGGTCCGCCTGGACGGGGTCGAGATCGAATTCGATCCGCTGGCGCACGTCCTGCTGATGCGCAACGAGGACCGCCCCGGCATGATCGGCCGCGTCGGTACGCTGCTCGGCGAGGCCGGCGTGAACATCATCAACTTCGCCCTAGGTGCGGCCGGCGATGGCCAGGCCCGCGCCGCGATCACCATCGACAAGCCGCTCGGCGATGTGCAGATCGCGACGATCAAGGCCGCGCCGGGCATCCTGTCGCTGCAGCAGGTCTGAGCCATGAAGATCCTCCTCGCACGCCACGGCGAAACGCCGTGGAACGCCGAAGGCCGCTACCAGGGCCAGATCGACATCCCGCTGTCGCCGGTCGGCGAAGGCCAGGCGCGCGCACTCGGCGCGCGTCTCGCCGACGCCCGCATCGACCGTGCGGTCGCCTCGCCGCTGACCCGGGCGCGCACCACCGCCGAGTTCGCGCTCGGCGACGCGCGTCGCGACCTGCTCGCCACCGATCCCGGTCTGATGGAAATCGGCCACGGTGAATGGGAAGGCCTGCTCGCCAGCGAGATCCGCGAGCGCGACCCGGAACGCCTGCAGGCCTGGCGCGACGCACCCGACACGGTGCTGATGCCCGGCGCCGGCGGCGAAACCCTGCAGGCGGTGCTCGACCGCGCCTGGCCGGCCTTCGAGCGCGCCACCGCCGGCCTCGGCGACGACGACACCCTGCTGGTCGTCGCTCACGACGCCGTGAACCGCGTGCTGCTGTGCCGGATCCTCGGCATCCCGCTGAACCGGCTGTGGAGCTTCCGCCAGGCCCCGGCGACGCTGAACCTGCTCGAAGGCCCGTCCACCGACCGCATCGAGGTCGTCCGCCTCAACGACTGCGCGCACCACACCGCCCTGTTCGGCGAAGCGGTGCACCGGGCGCTGTGACGGCCCGGTGAGTCGCCCGAAGCGGCGCGGTCAGGGCACCGGATGCCCGCGCGCCGCTTCCCACAGCGCGTACCAGGCGTCGTGCGGCAAGGGTGTCGTGCAGGCGAGCACCGCATCCGCCAGGCGATCCGCGCGGGCCGTGCCCAGCACGACGCGCGTGCGCGGTACGGTCGCCACCCAGCGCAGCAGCAGCGACGCGGGGTCGGTGCCGAACTCGCCGGCCATCGCGTTCAATGCGGGTTGCAGGCGTGCGCCGAGTTGCGTGCCCACGTCGAGCAGTTGCCCGCCGCCGAGCGGCGACCAGGCCTGCACCTCCGCTCCCCGCGCGAGCGTGGCCCCGTGCGTCCCGTCCTCAAGCGGTGCCCAGTGCGCGAGCGACAGTTCGATCTGGTTGGCGGCGACCGGCAGCACGCCGTCGAACCGCGCGATCGCATGCGCATCGAAGTTGGAGACGCCGAACGTTCCGATGTGTCCCTCACGCTGCTGGTCCAGAACCCAGGCCGCGATCTCGTCCACGCGCAGCAGCGGATCGAAGCGATGCAGCATCAGCGTGTCGACATGATCGACACCGAGCGTGCGCAGGGATTCGTCCAGCGCATCGTCCAGGTGCGCGACCGACAGGTCGTAGTACGGCAGGCCGCGCGTGTTGATCGGGTTGGCGGTCGTGACGATGCCGATCTTCGCGACCAGTCGGAACCGCGCGCGCAGGCCGGGGCGCAGGGCGAAGGCTGCGCCGACCAGGGCATTGGTGGTGTGGCCGCCGTAGATGTCGGCCAGGTCGAGCGTGTCGACCCCGGCGTCGAGCGCCGCTTCCAGCAGATCGGCCACTTCCCGAGGCGCCAGGCGCGCCCCCCAGTCGCCGAAACGCATGGAACCCAGCAGCGGCGGGCATGTCGACATGGGGCCTCGGAGTGGTCGGGCAGGGCGCAGCGCCGGATAATAGCGGGATGACCCCGCGCACGCTGTCCGACTGGCTCGACTACATCGAACGCCAGCATTTCAAGTCCATCGACATGAGCCTCGACCGCCCGCGGGCGGTCGCCGAGCGGATGGCCCTGCCCAGACCCGCGCGCCATGTCGTCACCGTCGGCGGCACCAACGGCAAGGGCTCGACCGTCGCTTTCGTCGAGGCCATCGCGCGGGCCGCCGGGCTGTCGGTCGGCACCTACACCTCGCCGCACCTGCTGCGCTACAACGAGCGCGTGCGTATCGATGGCGTCGAGGTCGACGATGCCGCGCTGGTCGCCGCCTTCGAGGCGGTCGAGGCCGCGCGGACCGATGCCGACGGCACGACCACGCCGCTGACCTATTTCGAATACGGCACGCTCGCCGCGCTGTGGCTGTTCGCGCGCCGCGACCTCGACCTGGTGGTGCTGGAAGTCGGGCTCGGCGGGCGGCTCGATGCGGTGAACCTCGTCGATCCCGATGTCGCGGTCATCACCACCGTCGACCTCGACCACCAGGCCTGGCTGGGCGACACCATCGAGGCGATCGGCGCCGAGAAGGCGCGCATCGCCCGGGCCTGGAAGCCGCTGGTGCTGGGCGACGACGATCCGCCGTCGAGCGTGCTCGGCCACGCCTACGCCATCGGCGCGTCGGCGCTGCGCATCGGCTGCGATTTCTTCTTCCAGCCGCCGGTCGACGACGCCGCGCACTGGACCTGGCGCGAAGTGGGCTGCGAGCTCGAACTGCCGATGCCGGCGCTGGCCGCGCCGGTGCAGCTGCGCAACGCCGCCGTCGCCATCGCCGCGCTGCGGGCCCTGCCCATCGATCTGCCCGAGACCGCGTTCGCCGACGGCGTGCGCGCTGCGCGCGTGCCGGCCCGGCTGCAGCGCTTCGCACATGCGGGCGTCGAGGTAGTGGTCGATGTCGGCCACAACCCGCAGGCGGCGCGCTCGCTGGCTGACTGGTTGGCCGCTTCGCCTGTCGAAGGCCCGACGCATGCGGTATTCGCCGTGCTCGGCGACAAGGACGTGGCCGGGGTGGTCGAGGCGCTGGCGTCGCGGATCGACCGTTGGTGGCTGGCCGGCCTGTCGGACGTGGCCGCGCGGGGACTGGACGTCGACGCCTTCGCGGACACGCTGCGCGACACCGCCGCTGCCGAGGGCACGCGCTGCGCCACTGTCGACGCCGCCATCGACGCCGCGCTGGCCGAGACCCCGGCCAGCGGCCGCATCCTGGTGTTCGGTTCCTTCCACACCGCCGCCGCCGCGCTGTCGAGGTTCGGCGGCTGAGACGCGGGGCCGTGCCGTTCATCTGCGTGCCCGCGTCCTGAACCGGGCGGGCATCGCGGACGGGCCGCCCCGGCGCGGGGGTATAATCCGCCCGCCCCTCCCAGCCTCCTCCCACTTTCAGGATGTCGATGGACACTGGACTGAAGCAGCGCCTGATCGGCGCGGCCGTTCTGATCGCGCTGGCCGTGATCTTCCTGCCGATGTTGGTGAAGGGCCCGGCGCCCGACAGCGGCGTCTCCGATGTCTCCATCAAGATGCCCGACGCCCCCGACGGCGAGACCGAAACCCGCGACCTGCCGCTGGTGATGCCCGGCGACGTGCCCAAGGGCGGTGCGGTGGGCATGAACGCCACGCCGGTGGACAAACCCGGCGCGCAGGCCCTGCCGACCACGCCCGACGGCGCCGCCGCCACCGACCCCGCCGCCGCAGCAACGACACCGGTCGATCCGGCGTCCGCCCTGCCGGCCTCCGCCGCCGGCGGCAACTACGCCGTGCATTTCGGCGCCTACGCCACGCAGAAGGGTGCCGACACCGTCGCGGCGCTGGCGACCGCCGCGCAGCTGCCGGCCTACACCGAAGCCACCACGATCAACGGCAAGCCCGCGTTCCGCGTCCGCATCGGCCCGTACGCCACGCGCGCCGACGCCGAGACCGCGCGCCTGAAGGCGCTGGAAGTGCGCAGCGACGTGCCGGTGCGCGTGGTCGCGCTGGACGCCGAGCCGGCCCCGGTCGCGCCCGCGGCCACGACGCCCGCCGCGACCCCGGTCGCCGCCGCCGAGCCGCCCAAGCCGGCCGCGCCGAAGCCCGCAGAAACGAAACCCGAGCCCAAGCCGGAATCGAAGCCTGCCGTGCCTGCGCCCAAGCCGGTCGCGACCAGGCCTGCCGAGCCGAAGCCGGCCCCCGCGAAGCCCGCCGAGGCTCCGAAACCCGCCGCGCCCAAGCCCGCGCCGCCGGCCGCCGCCAAGGTCGGCTTCGCCGTGCAGGTCGGTGCGTTCAGCGACGCCACCGAAGCCGGTGCGATGCGCGAACGCCTGCGCGCCGCCGGCTTCACCGCCTTCACCGAATCGGTGACGACCGACCAGGGCAAGCTCACCCGCGTGCGCGTCGGCCCGGTGCTCGACCGCGCCGCCGCCGACCAGCTCAAGGCCCAGATCCAGTCGAAAACCGGCGTGGACGGCATCGTCCGCCCGCACCCCTGATCTTCGCGCGGCGCCTTCGTGGCGCCGCACTGTTTTTCGCATCGCATTCGCGTCATCAAGCGCTTCACCGGAGTTACCATCATGTGCGGCATCATCGGCATCGTCGGCACCTCGGACGTCGCGGCCTCCCTCTACGACGGCCTGACCGTTCTACAGCATCGCGGACAGGACGCCGCCGGTATCGCCACCGCCAACGGCACCCAGCTGCGCGTCGTGAAGGGCAACGGCCTCGTGCGCGATGCCTTCCGCGCGAGCGAGATGGCGCTGCTGCAGGGCCGCGTCGGCATCGGCCATTGCCGCTATCCCACGGCGGGCAGCGAAGGCAGCGACGAAGCGCAGCCGTTCTACGTGAATTCGCCGTACGGCATCGCGCTGGCGCACAACGGCAACCTGATCAACACCGACACCCTGCGTCGCGAGGTGTTCGAGCAGGACCGCCGCAACGTCAACACCGAATCCGACTCCGAAGTGCTGCTCAACGTGTTCGCGCACGAGCTGGACAAGCAGCGCGTGCTGACCCCGGATGCCGCGTTCCGCGCCGTCGAGAACGTGACGCGCCGGGCCAAGGGCGGCTATGCGGTGGTGACCCTGGTGCTCGGCCTGGGCCTGGTCGCATTCCGCGATCCGCACGGCATCCGCCCGCTGGTGCTGGGCAAGCGCGACACCGATGCCGGCAGCGAATACATCATCGCGTCCGAGTCGGCCGCGCTCGACGTGCTCGGCTTCGAGCGCGTGCGCGACATCGCGCCGGGCGAGGCCATCGTCATCACCCCGCGCGGCGAGCTGCATTCGCGCCAGTGCGCCGACGGCGAGCTGCGCTCGTGCATCTTCGAGTTCGTCTACTTCGCGCGTCCGGACTCGCTGATCGACGAGATTTCCGTGCACAAGGCGCGCATGCGCATGGGCGTGACCCTCGGCGAGAAGATCCTGCGCGAGCGCCCGGACCACGACATCGACGTGGTGATCCCGATTCCGGACACCTCGCGCGACGCCGCGCTGGAGATCGCCAACGTGCTCGGCGTGAAGTACCGCGAGGGCTTCAACAAGAACCGTTACGTCGGCCGCACCTTCATCATGCCGGGGCAGGGCGAACGCGCGAAGTCCGTGCGCCGCAAGCTCAACCCGATCCCGCTGGAGTTCCGCAACCGCGTCGTGCTGCTCGTCGACGACTCCATCGTGCGCGGCACCACCTCGCAGCAGATCGTGCAGATGGCGCGCGATGCCGGCGCGAAGAAGGTCTATCTCGCCTCCGCGGCGCCGCCCGTGCGTCACCCGAACATCTACGGCATCGACATGCCCTCGCCCGAGGAGCTGGTCGCGCACGGCCGCACCGAGCAGGAAGTGCAGGAACTGCTGGGCTGCGACTGGCTGATCTACCAGGACCTCGCCGACCTCGAAGCCGCCGTCGCCGGCCCGAAGTTCCCGGGCCGCAAGTTCGACTCCTCCTGCTTCAACGGCGAATACGTCACCGGCATCGAACCGGGCTACTTCGAGCGCCTCAAGCAGCTGCGTTCGGACGAGGCGAAGAAGAAGCGCCGGCTGGCGAGCTGAGCGTGGGCCGGGCCCCCCGCATCCTGTTGCTCGCTGGTGCCGTGCTGGCCGGCATGCTCATCGCGCGTCCCGCGTCAGCGGTCGACTTGGGATGCACCTATCCCGAACTCGGCCTGCCGCTTGCAGGGCCCGGCGCCGTCGATTGCGGGATTGTGGGGAACCACAATGAGGAGGCGCGTCGTCGCGCAGTCGAATGTGCGCGCAAGGCGACCGCTGCTGGAAAGCCGATGCGCGTCGGCACGGGCTTCCACGGTGGCGACGTGCTGGGTTGCGACGTGTTGGTGGTCGATGCGGAGCGCCAGTACTGGCTGATCGCGCTTTTCATGGACTTCTCGTTGGACATGAAGGTTCCGGAGGTCTTCGTAGGCAGGTGCCGGACGATCGACCTGGGCTGGCAGGATCCGACCGGAGAAGGCCGATTCGGCCCTCGCGACTGCCCGTTCGATGCCGAGGCATTCGAGGTGTTGAGGGCTTCGTTCTGATGACGTTGTTCACCGCCGCCCACGCCTGCCTCCGCGCCGCCGCGCCGGACGAGAAGATCGCGCTGGCCTTCGCGTCCGCCGAGGCCTTCGCGCGCGGCATCCTGCTGGCGGGGTGAGCGATGCGCGCGGCTCTTCTGCTTCTCGCAATCGTTGCCGCCATGCTGCCCGTCTGGGCGCAGGCCCGGGACAATGCCTGCCCGTTCCAGCCGAAGCTCGGGCTGGCACTCGCCGGCCCGGACGCAGTCGACTGCGGTGTTGCCCCGATGAAGGATCGTAGCGGCCGACGGCGTGTCGCCGAATGTGCGAAAGATGCCATCAAGGCCAAACGCCCGGTACGTTTCGGGGTGGGCAGCGGAGGAATGGGCATCGATGTTTTCGATTGCGATATCGTCGTGGTCGATCAAGAACAGAATTACTGGCTGATCGAGTATTCCTACGACTTTTCGTTCGGGGAGGATGCTCGCCCGGTTGTCTCGGTCTCGCGTTGCCCGACGATCGATTTCGCATGGAAGGATCCGGTGGAACGTGGACGATTCGGTCCGCGCGATTGCGTGATCGACGAGAGCGCAATCGCGCGCCTTCGACTGACCCGGCCATGACTCTCTTCACCGCCGCCCACGCCTGCCTACGCGCCGCTTCGCCGGACGACAAGATCGCGCTGACCTTCGCGACCGCCGAGGCCTTCGCGCGTGGCGAGCTGTCGATCGATGACGACGCGCCGCCGCCGGAGCCGATCCGCATGCCCGGTCGGCCCGATCGGCCGAGGCTCGTGCATCCGCGCGACCTGCCGAGGCGCGGCTTCGGCAACGACGAGGGTCGCGCGGCCTTCATCCATTCGATCGCACACATCGAATTCAACGCCATCGACCTGGCCTGGGACGCGATCTACCGCTTCCGCGGCATGCCGCCCGCCTACTACGCCGACTGGGCGCAGGTCGCGCACGACGAGGCGCGACATTTCACGCTGCTGCGCGCGCGCCTGCAGGACTTCGGTCGTGACTACGGCGACTACGACGCCCACAACGGGCTGTGGGAAATGACCGAGAAGACCGCGCACAGCGGCCTGGAGCGCATGGCGCTGGTTCCGCGCGTGCTGGAAGCGCGCGGGCTCGACGTCACGCCGGGCATGATCGTCAAGCTGCGCCAGCTCGGTGACCATGCCACCGCCGACATCCTCGACGTGATCCTCCGCGAGGAAATCGGCCACGTCGCCGCCGGCTCGCGCTGGTTCCGCTGGCACTGCGAACGCGAAGGCGTGGAACCGGAAGCGACGTTCCGCCGCCTGCTCGTGCAATACGGGCGCGGCGTGCTCTACGGCCCGTTCAATCTCGAAGCGCGCGGCGCGGCCGGCTTCAGCGAGGAAGAGCTGCAGGCATTGCAGAGCGCGGTCGCCGAGCTCGGCTGACGTTTTTTGTAGAGCGGAGCGAAGCTCCGCTGTGCCCTTCGTCTTCTGTAGAGCGGCGCTTGCTCCGCTCGCCGTGATCGTGATGGGGGATCGAAGAGCAGCGGAGCAAGCTCCGCTCTACAAGAGCACGTGCCCAGAGCGTTCAGCGTCGGGTACGTGATTGAAACAATGTTTCACTGATGCATGGCAACACAGCCTTGCGCGACGAAACGCAACGTCGCTGCAATGCCGCGTACATACATGCGCCGCAGTATGCCGGACTGCCCCGACGGTCGCCGCGGGGCGCTTCCTCCGAACGGCGACCCACTCCCACGGATTACCATTTCGATGACGAAGACGACGATCCTCGCCGCCTCCATCCTGCTGTGCCTGCAGGCCGGCACAGCATCCGCCCAGACCGCGCCCGACGGCGGCGCCGATGCCGAAGCCTCCACGCTCGACACCATCTCCGTCGTCGGCACCGGCCAGACCCGCCAGGTGCAGTCGCTGGGCAAGGACGACCTCGCGCGCGAAGCCGCCGGCGCCAGCCCGCTCAAGGCCGTGGCGAAGCTGCCGGGCGTGAACTTCCAGAGCTCCGATCCGTGGGGCAACTACGAATGGTCGGCCAAGCTGAGCATCCGCGGCTTCTCGCAGCAGCAGCTCGGCTTCACCCTCGACGGCATCCCGCTGGGCGACATGAGCTACGGCAACCACAACGGCCTGCACGTCAGCCGCGCGGTGATCAGCGAGAACCTCAACGGCACCGAACTGTCGCAGGGCAGTGGCGCGATCGACACCGCGTCCACCGGCAACCTCGGCGGCACGCTGCGCTTCTTCACCTCGAATCCCGCCGAGGACTTCGGCGTGCGCGTCGCGCAGACCATCGGCACCGAATCGACCACCCGCACCTTCGTGCGCATGGACAGCGGCCGGCAGGGCGATTTCTCGGCCTACGTCAGCGGCGCCTGGCACGACGGCGACAAGTGGAAGGGCGAAGGCCCGCAGCGCAACGCGCAGTTCAACGGCAAGGCCGTGTACGCGACCGACACCCTGGAAATCACCGGCTATGCCGCGACCTCGCGCCGCCGCGAAACCGACTACGCAGATCTTTCGCTCGAATCCGCGCGTCGCCTCGGCTACGACTGGGACAACTACGCCGGCGACTGGCAGCGTGCGATCGATGCCGCCAACGGTATCTTCACCGGCGGCGTGACCAGTCTCGACGATGCTTACTACATCGCGCGCGGCGTGCGCGACGACGACCTGCTCTCGCTCGCCGTGGAATGGCAGGCCAGCGACGATGTCGCGCTCAACGCCACCGCCTACTACCACCGCAACGATGGCCAGGGCCACTGGGCCACGCCGTACTCGGCCTCGCCGGACGTGCCGATCCGCATGCGCACCACCGAATACGACATCGAACGCACCGGCCTCATGCCGAGCCTCGACTGGCGCATCGGCAACCACCAGCTGCGCGCCGGCCTGTGGTTGGAGAAGAACGCGCACGGCGTGCAGCGCAACTTCTACGATCTGCGCCGCGACACGCCGCCGGACGACATCTTCTTCTACCGCAATCCCGACCAGCGCGTGTTCCGCCAGCGCTTCGACACCGACACCCGCCAGTTCTACGTGCTCGACCATATGGAATTCGCCGACGGTCGCCTCGCGATCGACGCCGGCTTCAAGGGCACGCGCGTCGAGATCGACGGCCGCAACCTCATCGGCACCCGTGCCGGCGGCAAGCTGGTCGCGCAGGACAACTTCCAGCCGCAGCTCGGCGCGCGCTGGCGTTTCAACGACCACGAAGAGATCTTCGGCTCCTACGCCGAGACCATGTCCGCGTTCCGCAGCGGTGTGAACGGCCCGCATTCGACCACCCAGGTCGCGTTCGACGCGGTCAAGGACGGTCTCGAACCCGAAACCTCGCGCACCTTCGAGATCGGCCTGCGCAGCAGTCGCGACTGGTTCGACGCCTCGCTCGCCCTGTACCGCGTCGACTTCGAGAACCGCCTGCTCGCCATCGCCCAGTGCGCCGGCATCGTCGGCTGCGCCGCCGCGTTCGCCAACGTCGGCGATGTCGAGACGCGCGGTGCCGAGGCGGTGTTCCAGCTCAAGCCGATGGACGGCCTGGTCTGGTACAACTCGCTGTCCTGGAACGATTCGGAATATGCCTCGGATTACATCGATGGCGTCAACGTGATCCGCACCTCGGGCAAGCAGGTCGTCGACGCGCCGAAGAAGCTGTTCGCCACCGAGATCAGCTGGCAGCGCGATGGCCTGAGCCTGCAGCTGGGCGCGAAGTACACCGACCGCCGCTACATCAGTTATCTCAACGACTCGTCCGTGCCGGGCTTCTGGGTCGCCGATGCGGGTGCCTCGTACGAATGGACCTCGCTGGGCTGGGCCAAGTCCTTCAAGCTCAAGCTCGACGTGACCAACCTGTTCGACAAGGAATACTTCTCCAGCGTCGGTACGAATGGCTTCGTCGTCTCCGATCCGAACGGCCTGAACTACACGCTCAATGCCGGTGCGCCGCGCCAGGTCTTCCTGACCGCTGATATCCGGTTCTGATCCTCGGCCCCTGTTCTGCCAGTCGCGCGCGGCCCGGTGACCCCGGGCCGCGTCGCGTGGAGTCTTCCATGCCTGCATTCCTGCCTGCCCTGCGCATGCTGTTCGCCTGCGCGATCTTCGCGATGACCGCACCGGCCTTCGCCGCCGCGCCCTTGCCCTCGGCGGACGCCGAAATCACCCGCATCGCCTTCGGTTCGTGCTCGAAGGAAACCCTGCCGCAGCCGATCTGGAACGCGGTCCTTGCCGAGAAGCCCGAGCTGTTCGTCTTCCTCGGCGACAACATCTACGGCGACACCCGCGACATGGATGTGCTGCGCGGCAAGTACGCGAAGCTCGCCGCGATCGACGGCTTCCGTGCGCTGCGCGCGCAGGTGCCGATGGTCGCGACCTGGGACGACCACGATTACGGCGAGGACGATGCCGGCGGCGAGTATCCGATGAAGGAACAAAGTCGGCGCATCTTCCTCGACTTCTGGGGTGAGCCGGTGGATTCGCTGCGTCGCGAACGCGATGGCGTCTACACCAGCTACACCTTCGGCCCGGAAGGTCGTCGCGTGCAGCTGATCCTGCTCGACCTGCGCTACAACCGCACGCCGATCGCGACCTCGCCCTTCCTCGCCGATGAAGCGGCCTATCGCACCTGGGCCGAGCGCGCGGGCAAGGCCGGCCGCGAAGTGCCCGGGCCGTACGCACGCAATCCAGATCCGGCCGCGACCATGCTCGGCGAACGGCAGTGGCGCTGGCTGGAGGAACAGCTGCGACAGCCGGCCGACGTTCGTCTGATCGGCTCCAGCCTGCAGGTGCTGGCCGATTTCCCGGGCTGGGAGGCCTGGGTGAACTATCCCAACGACCAGCAGCGATTGTTCCGGCTGATCCGCGACACCGGCGCACGCGGCGTGGTCCTGCTCAGCGGCGACACGCATTACGGCGAGATCACGCGACAGGGCGAGAACGTGCCGTATCCGCTGTACGACATCACCAGCAGCGGCCTGACCCAGGTCTGGCACGTGCCGGTGCCGAACGCGCTGCGCATCGACGGCCGCTATTTCCGCCAGGCGAATTTCGGCATGGTCGAAATCGACTGGGCACGGCACCACCTGGCGCTGGTGCTGCGCGACGAACGCGGCGGCGAACTGATGCGGCAGTCGCTGGCGCTGGCTGACCTCACGCCGCGTTGATCGAAGGTGTTGTAGAGCGGAGCTTGCTCCGCTCGCTTTTCATGAAATGCATGAGCGGAGCAAGCTCCGCTCTACGACATGCAAGTTCAACGGCGTTCGTCGCACGCTGGGCTTGCGTTGCCGGAATTGCCGCGTCGCGTCGCTTCATCCGCCTGCGAGGTGGAAGATCTCCGCTGGCGCGCCATGCTCGCGTGCCCAGGTGTCCCACGCGTTGCCGGGGATGTTGAGGCTGAGTTCGCGGACACGCCAGACGCCGTTGTCGTGTCGCAGCAGGATGAATGCCGCATCGTCTTCGAGAATGCCCGAGCGGCGTTCGTCCTCGTAGCGCGTGCGCAGGTAGTCGATCTGCTGGCCTGCCGGGGTGCGCGGGTAGACCTCCGCGAATGCCCAGCCCTTGCGTTCGCGCAGGCGTTGCACATCCAGCAAGACCGGCTGCTCCAGATCCTCTGCGAATGCGGCATGCATGGCGGCGAGCAGAGGTGCGTGGCGGGGGTCGCCCTCGGCCACATCGATCGGACCTGAGGGAACCTCGATGGTGCGTCCGCCGATCGGCATCGGCTCGCCTTCGGGGGTGCAGGCCGCGAGCAGGCCTGCGATTGCGAGTGCCGCGACGGTAAGACGGGCCAGCCTGCGCATGAGCGATGCCTCGGTCGAGTCAGAGCGCCAGTGTATCCAGCAGCATCCCGTCCGCATCCACCCGCAGCACCGAGCCCTGCGTGTACCAGTCGCCGAGCACCACGCGGCGCGCGGGGCGGCCGTCGATGTCGAGGTGGTGGATCGCCGGGCGATGGGTGTGACCGTGGATCAGGGTGTCGATGCCGTAGCGCGCCAGGGTCGCGTGGACGGCGGCGGGGGATACATCGGTGATGGTCTCGAACTGCGCGCGGTCGTCGTGCTTCATGGCCTGCTGGCGCTGCTGGCTGGCGGCGCGGGCCTGCGCGGCGAAGGCGAGGCGCGCGGCCAGTGGCTGGGCGAGGAAACCGGCGCGCCAGGCCGGGTCGCGGGTCTGCGCGCGGAAGGCCTGGTAGGCGACGTCGTCGGTGCACAGGCTGTCGCCGTGCATCAGCAGCGTCGGCCTGCCATACAGCATCACCACGGCGGATTCCGCCAGCAGGGTCGCGCCGGCGCGCCGGGCGAAGTCGAGGCCGACCAGGAAGTCGCGATTGCCGTGCTGGAAGAATACCGGCACGCCTGCGTCCGACAGCGCGCGCAGCCTGTCGGCGACGAAGGCGCCGATCTCGGCCGGGTCGTCGTCGCCGACCCAGGCTTCGAACAGGTCGCCGAGGATGTACAGGGCATCGGCGCCGCGCGCCTCGCCGTCGATGAAGTCGCCGAACAGGCGGGTGACCTCCGGGCGCTCGGGATCGAGGTGGAGGTCGGAGATGAAGAGGGTGGTCATGGGGCGGAATTGTAGGGGAGGGCGGCGGCCCGCGGCCCGGCAGACGACCCGGTCACCCCGGCCAACCGGGTAAAATCACCTCCTTTCCCGTGATCCGGCCCCCCGCATGACCATCCGTACCCGCTTCGCCCCCAGCCCCACCGGCTACCTGCACATCGGCGGCGCCCGCACCGCGCTGTACTGCTGGCTGGCCTCGCGCCACGCCGGTGGCCAGTTCGTGCTGCGGATCGAGGATACGGACCGTGAACGCAGCACCCAAGGCGCGATCGACGCGATCCTCGACGCGATGGACTGGCTGGGCCTGAACTACGACGAAGGCCCGATCTACCAGACCCAGCGCCTCGACCGCTATCGCGAGGTCGCCGAGCAGATGATCGCCGCCGGCACCGCGTACTACGCCTACGAGACCAAGGAAGAACTGCAGGCCGTGCGCGAAGCCGCGCTCGCCGCCAAGGAAAAGCCGCGCTACAACGGCGCGTATCGCGAGGCCAACGCCGGGTTCCGCGACGACCCGAACCGGGTCATCCGCTTCAAGAACCCGCTCGACGGCAAGGTCGCGTGGGACGACAAGGTCAAGGGCCGCATCGAGTTCGACAACGCCGAGCTCGACGACCTGGTGATCTTCCGCGCCGATGGCTACCCGACCTACAACTTCGCCGTCGTCGTCGACGACCTCGACATGGGCATCACCGATGTCGTGCGCGGCGACGACCACGTCAACAACACGCCGCGCCAGATCAACATCTACCAGGCCCTCGGCGCCCCGGTGCCGAACTTCGCGCACCTGCCGATGATCCTCGATTCCGAGGGCGCGAAACTGTCCAAGCGCACCGGCGCGGCCGACGTGATGGGGTATCGCGATGCCGGCTACCTGCCGCATGCGCTGCTCAACTATCTCGTCCGCCTCGGCTGGTCGCATGGCGACCAGGAAATCTTCAGCATCGAGGAGATGGTCAAGCTGTTCGAGCTGCACGACGTGAACCCGGCCGCCTCGCGCCTGGACATGGCCAAGCTCGGCTGGCTCAACCAGCAGTACCTCAAGAGCGATGCGCCGGAAGACGTGGCGAAGCACCTGGTCTGGCATCTGGAGAAGGCCGGTTACGACCTCGCGAAGGGCCCGAAGCCGGTCGACCTCGTCATCGCCCTGCGCGAACGCGCGCAGACGCTGAAGGAAATGGCCGAGAAGTCGGCGGTGTGGTTCGGTCCGCTGACGATCTACGACGAGGCCGCCGTGGCCAAGCACCTGAAGCCGGAAGCCGCCGCGCCGCTGGCCGACGCCCGCGACCGCCTGGCCGCGCTGCCGACGTGGTCCGCCGAGACCGTCTCCGCCGCGCTGCACGCGACCGCCGAGGCGCTGGGCATCGGCATGGGCAAGGTCGCGCAGCCGATGCGCGTGGCGATCACCGGCACCCAGGTCAGCCCGGACATCTCGCACACGGTCTACCTGGCCGGGCAGGGCGAGGCCGTGGTCCGCATCGACGCCGCGCTGGCGAAGATCGCAGCGGCTTGAGTCGGGCCAGCGACGACGCCATCATCTCGTCATGCCGCATACCTGCACCGATCCGACGCACCACGTCCACGACGCCGCGGGCTTCATCGCGGCGGTCGAAAGCGCCTGTCGCGAGCGCGGCCTGCGCCTCACGCCGATCCGTGCGCGGGTGCTCGGCCTGATCGCCGGCCACGGCAAGCCGATCAAGGCCTACGACCTGCTCGACCACCTGCGCGCCGACCGCGAGGCGGACGAGGACGGTGCAGGCGCCGCCGCGCCGCCGACGGTGTATCGCGCGCTGGATTTCCTGCTCGCCAACGGCTTCATCCACAAGCTCGAATCGGTCAACGCCTTCGTCGCCTGCCATCATCCGAACACCGCGCAGCATTCGGTGCCGTTCCTGATCTGCAACCGCTGCCACAGCGCGGTGGAACTGGAAGACATGCAGATCGTCGCCGCGCTGGATGCGCGCGCCCGCGCGCTGGGCTTCGTGCCGCAGGCGCAGACCCTGGAAGTCCACGGCCTCTGCGCGCGCTGCGCCGACGCTGGCTGAGTCGCCATTCGCGACGTCCGACGTCGCGCGCATCACCATGCCCCAACGCAGAACCCCGGCCGGAGCCGGGGTTCGATGTGGAGTTGCACGCGCCGCGCGACCGCCAGGGAGAGTGAACGGCCGCGCGGTGCGTGCGGGGGCACCGTCAGAAGAACATCCGCACGCCGAACGAGACGTTGCGTCCCGGCAGCGGTGCGAGGTCCTTCAGGAACGAGGTGTGCGGACGGGCTTCCTCGTCCAGCAGGTTGTTGGCGTTGACGAACAGTTCGAAGGCGTTGCCGTTCGCGCGATCGATGTGCCAGGCGACGTCGGCGTTGACCAGCGTGTAGCCGTCGGAGCTTTCCTCGAATTCGGCGACGCGGTCCTGGTCGAAGTAGCGCACCGCGCCGAGGCCAGCGCGCCAGTTCGTGTTCGACCAGCGCAGTTCGGCGCCCAGGCGTGCAGGCGCGATGCGCGGCAGGTCGCCGCTCAGGGCGATGTCGGCGGTGTAATCGTGGAAGTGGTCTTCATGCTCGATCGAGAAGGCGACGCTGCGCGTGCCCGACCCGGTCAGCCGGCCACGGACGATGTCGCCGAAGGCGTTCAATGCCCAGGTGCCGCTGGCGTTCTCCAGGAACGACCACTTCAGGTCGAACTCGGCGCCGGTGAAGCGCGCATCGCTCTGGTTCCACACCCGGGCCGGGGTATCGTCTTCCGACACGCCGGTGTCGGCGAGGTACACATAATCGTTGAAGCCGACGTAGTAGATCGATGCGCCCAGCGAGAGCGTGTCGGTGTGCCAGTGCAGGCCGGCCTCGACGCGGTTCGCCGTCTCGACGTCGAGATTCGGATTGCCGAACTCGAAGCTGCTGGTCGCCACGTGCAGGCCATCGGAATACAGCTCTTCCGCCGTCGGCGAGCGCTGCGCGCGATCCAGGCCGAACGACAGGTGGAAGTTGTCGCTGAGGTTCCAGCGCAGGGCCGCCGACACGCTGGTGGCATCGAACGAGCGCGAGGGGCCGATCGCATCGGCGGCGTTCACGTCGATCGTGTTGCGGTCGTAGCGCGCACCGAGTTCGAGTTTGACCGCGCCGAATTCGCGCTCGCCGATCCAGAACAGGCCGGTGTCGCGCGAATCCGATCCCGGCACGAAGGCTTCGTCGCCGATCGCGATGAAATCGCGACGCGAGGCCTGCAGGCCGAATGCGCCATCCCAGCCCGCCCAGTCCTGGTGCACCAGTTCCGCGCGCGCTTCGATGGTGTCGTTCTCGAACACCGTGCCGACTTCATCGCCTTCGAATTCGGTATGCGTGTAGTCGGTGTTCGACAGTTTCACGCGCAGGCTGTCGAAGACGCCCAGGCCGCGCAGGCCGCCGCGCAGTTCGGTGCGGCGCTGGTCCATGCGGATGCTGACGCCTTCCTCGCCGTGTTCCTCGCCGCCGCCGTGGTCGTCGTGGGCATGCGCGTGGCCGGGGATGCCATAGCGCGTGTTGAACAGGCTGGCGGCCATGCCCAGGTGCCCGCGCTCGCCGACGTAGGACATGCCGAAGGCGCCGGCATCGGTCCGCACGAAGCTGTTGGGCAGGCGACCGCGCGCGCCGGGTTCGTGGTCCTCGTCGCCCTCGTGCGCGTGCTCGGCGTAGCCGGGGATGTCGTAGTCGCCGGTTTCGCGGTGCAGGCCGTCGATGTGGAAGACCAGCTTGCCGTTGGCGGCGGTGGCATCCATGCGCGCCATCGCGGTCTTCTCGTCGTTGCCGGTGCCGAAGCGGACCTCGGCGCGGCCTTCGATCGGCTCGGCCGTGACCGCATGGGGCACGCGGCCTTCGACCACGTTCACCGCACCGCCGATCGCGCCGCTGCCGTAGAGCAGGGTCGCCGGACCCTTCAGCACTTCGATCTGGTCGGCCAGGAACGGCTCGATGCTCACGGCGTGGTCGACGCTGACCGTCGACACGTCGCCGGCGCTCAGGCCGTCGCTCAGCACCTGCACGCGCGCGCCGTCGAGGCCACGGATGATCGGGCGACCGACGCCCGGGCCGAAGTACGAGGCCTGCACGCCGGGCAGGCGGCCGACGGTTTCGCCGAGCGAATTGGCCTTGGCGTTGTCGAGGGCCTCGCCGCCGAGCACTTCCACCGGGCGGATCAGGTCTTCGGCATCGCGGCGCAGCGGGCTGGCGTTGACCACGACCCGGTCGAGGTCCTTCATCTTGTCGTCATGGCGCGGATCCTGGCCGCTGTCCTGCGCCATTGCGGCCACCGGCAGGGCCATCGCGAGGGCGAGGAACAGGGGGGTGCGGAGCGTGCGAGGCGTCGGGCGACGGACGGCGCGGAGGGACTGCGGAAAGGCCATGGTTCACGGGTTACACTGATGGGCGAAGTGG
Source organism: Lysobacteraceae bacterium 2PB (assembly GCA_005502915.1). Classification (GTDB taxonomy): domain Bacteria; phylum Pseudomonadota; class Gammaproteobacteria; order Xanthomonadales; family Xanthomonadaceae; genus Lysobacter_I. Next base: position 159,188 of record SCMT01000007.1, read on the forward strand.
AAATGTTATAATGTTCCAGAACAAAAACCACCCCCCGGAAGTCATGCCCCCCGCCTCCATGACCCTGCACAAGGCCGACCGCGTCGGTTTCGCTGCCTCCTTCCTGTGCGCGATCCACTGCGCGCTGTGGCCCTGGCTGCTCGCGCTGGCGCCCGCTTTCGGTCTGGAAGTGGGTGGCTGGATCGACCTGGACCAGGCCTTCGTGGTGTTCGCGAGCCTGCTGGGCGTGTCCACGCTGAGCCTCGGCTGGCGCCGGCATCGCGCCTTCCACGCCTGGGCCCTGCTGGTGCCCGGGCTGGTGCTGGTCTGGCTGGGCGCCTTCTCGCCCCTGCACGATCACTCCGTGATCCACGCCATCGTGATGACCGTCGGCGGCCTGCTTCTGGCCCTGGCCCACCTGGTCAACCTGCGCCTGACCCACTCGGCCGCCGCCGCGCAGGCCTGAACGGCGCTCCGGGCGCCGCCGCGAGCGGGGAACGGCCCCGCATGGTAGGATGCGCGTCCTCGCGGCCCCGCCGCGGCTCCACATCGCAGACGACCGAGCGCGTTCCGCGACCGGTTTCCAGAGACATTGATTCCTAGAGGATTTCCAACATGGGCAAGGGCGACCGCAAGACCGCCAAGGGCAAGCGCTACAACTCCAGCTACGGCAACGCCCGTCCGCAGGCCACCAAGAAGGCTGCCGGCACCGCCACCGCTGCCGTGAAGAAGGCCGTCAAGGCCGCGCCGGCCGCTAAGAAGACCGCCGTGAAGAAGGTCGCTGCGAAGGCCTGATCGCCTCCGCAGTATCGCCCGCAGAGCCCCGCCGCAAGCGGGGCTTTTGCGTTTCCGGGGGGCGTGCATCGCGACTTCAGGGGGCGATGCGCGCCGGGATGCGTTCGAGCTGTCCTCCTGCGTAGTCGATCGCGAACGGCAGGTCTTCGCGATGCACGTAACCGATGAAGCAGTCGCAGGTCCGGTTCGGACAGGGGCGCGGGCCGAGGCGGGATTCGAAGCTGCCGTCGTAGAGATTGCCCAGCGGTTCGGCGACGAAATGACAGCGGCGCACGTCGCCGTCGCCGTTCACCGACAGCACGCGCGTGCCGGTCGCGCAGGGTGCGCCGAGGCTGGGCGGCGGCGACAGGTTCCAGCGGAAATGCGGGTCGATGCGCGACAGCCGCGCGACATCGGCATCGTCGTAGTAATCCGGTGGACGCACGTCGTAGGCGTTGAGCCACAGCGGCACCGTATCGGGCAGGCTGGCGCGCAGCCGGTCGATGTCGTCGAACAGCTCGCGCATCGCGACCATGCCGACGCTGAAGCGGATCCCGCGTCGCTGCAGTTCGCGGCAGCGCGCGACGAAGGCCGCCAGCGACACTTCGCCGGGATGCCAGGTGCACCAGAGCGCGAAACTGCGCGGGTCGACCTGGTCGAGCCAGCGCGTGCCGATGCACAGGTTTGTCTGGATCGCGACCCGGTGGACATGCGGCAGATGGCTCAGCCGGATCATCGCTTCGCGGTAGTGCCTGCGCACCAGTCCCTCGCCCCAGGGCGTGAACAGGATCGATACGGCATGCGCACGCTGCGATACCCAGTCGACGAAGCGCGCGAGGTCGGCGGCATCGCGCTGCAGCGTCGCCCGGCTGTCGCGGGTCTTGGCGAACGGACAGTAATGGCAGTCGTAGTTGCAGCTGCTCAACCGGCCGCGGTAGAGCAGCGACAAGTGCCGATCCGGTGACGCGCGCATGGCGTTGTCGAGCATCGCGATGGCGGCCTGCGGCGTCTGCATGTCAGCGCAGCGTGTATTCGGCCATCCGCGCGGCGACCGCCGGCGAAACGAGCCAGGGCCCGAGGGTGTCGGCGCGCGCGAAGCCTTCGTCGGTCAGCGCGAGCAGGTCGTCGTCGAGGCGCGCGAGACGCGCTGGTACGAGGTCGCGCAGTTGCGGCAGGTCGTCGAAGGCTTCGCTGCCGAAGCGCGTGCGCCAGGCGGACAGCGACAGCCCGGGCTTGACCAGCAGCGACTGCATCGCATGACGCCGCCGCTGCTCGTCGCCGTCCAGCAGGATGCCATGGTCGACGCGTGCGAAATCCTCGCGCAACAGCGACAGGTAGTGGTCGAGGATGTCGACCACGCCGCGCCGAGATACGCCGTATTCGCTGGCGTAGTGCAGGCCGCGCGTGTACGAGCGCGCACCGCAGCCGATGCCCACCATGCCATCGTCCTGGCAGCAGTAGGCCGGGCCGGCGTCGGCTGCAGGCGCGTGCGGCGCGCGGAACATGCGCATCGACACCTGCGTGTAGCCGGCAGCGAGTAGCCGGTCGCGACCGGCGCGGTACATCGCCAGGCGATCGTCGACCGGTTCGGGCTGCAGTGCGATGCGACGCTTGCCGTCGCTTCGGGAGATCCGACCGAGACCGGTGAGCGCACGCACGTACAGCGGATAGAGATAGAGTTCTTCCGGCGCGAAGGCGAGCGCGCTGTCGATCGAGGCGACGAAGCTGGCGACGGTCTGGCCTTCGATGCCGTAGATCAGGTCGAGATTGAGCGTGGGAAAGCGCTGCACGCGGATCGCCTCGATCGCGCGCTCGACGACCTCGCGCTGCTGCGGGCGCACCAGTGCGCGCACTTCCGCTTCGCTGAAACTCTGGATGCCCATGCTGATCCGGTCGATGCCGGCCTCCCGGCACAGCGCCATCTTGTCGATGTCGACGGTTTCCGGCGACACCTCCATCCCGGCGGGGATCTCGCGCAGGTCGACGCCACCGGCGCGCAGCATCGCGAACACGCGCTGGAGCTGCGGGACGTCGAGATAGCTCGGCGTGCCTCCGCCCAATGCGAAGCGCGCGAAGGCATGGTCGCCGAGCGCGTCCAGCGTCGTCGCGAACTGGGCTTCGAGCTGGTCGAGATAGCGCGACACGGTGTCTTCGGCAGGTCGCGCGAGCGCGAACAGGTTGCAGAAGCCGCAGCGATAGGAGCAGAACGGGATGTGCAGGTAGAGGAACAGTGCGCGCCGATCCTCGTCGCGCCATGCGTCGCGCAGGCTGCGCGGCACGTCGAGCGTGCGATAGGCCGTCTTGTGCGGATAGGAATACGAATAGGCCTGGTATGGCGGCAGCCGCAGCAGGGCGTCGAGCGCAGGCGCGGCGGCCGGGGGGGCAAGGGAAGTGATCGCGTTCAAGGCGTGAGCAGGAAATGGGCGTAGGGCACGTGCATCACCACGTCGTGGGCGATGCGATGGCCGTGGTAGCCACCTTCGCCATAGGCTGTGCCGTGGTCGGAACAGACGATGACGAAGGTGGGCGCGCGTGCGGCGGCGCAGGCGAACAGCGGCGCCAGCGCGCGGTCGACGTATTCGAGTGCGGCGCAGTGGCTGTCGAGGCTGTCCTCGGTCGCGCCGGGCAGGTAATGCCTGTTCGGCTGGTGCAGTGCCGAGATGTTGATGAAGGTGAAGCAGCGTCGCCCGTGCAGGTCGTCGCTGCGCAGGCGCTCGCAGGCCAGTGCGACCTGTGCCTCGGTGGAGTCCGGTGCGGTGACGCCGAACCCGGGTCGCCAGTGCGCTTCGTCGAACAGGCCGGGCAGGGCGCGGCCGAGCGGATTGGCGAGATTGAAGAAGCCGACGCCGCCGATGCAGAGCGTGTGGTAACCGAACGCGGCGAAGCCGTGGACGATGTCGGCGTGGTCTTCGAAGACGAAGGTGTTCGCATCGGTGGTCTCGCTGCCGGCGAAGGCCAGCGCGAACAGGCGCGGATGCGGACCGGGGCGCGCGGGCGTGGGCAGGAAACCGGCGAAGAAGGCCTGGTGCGCGGCATAGGTGAAGCTGGCCGGGCTGTGCCGCAGTTCCCAGCCTTCCGCAGGCAGATGGCGCGACAGCAGCGGCAGGCGACCCTCGCGGAAGCAGCGCTGCGCTGCGTCGTGGCGCAGGGTGTCCAGGGTGATGAACAGCACATCGTGGCTGCCGACGATGCCGTGCATGTCGAGCGTGCGATTCGGCTCAGGCATGGGCATGTCGCTTCGTGGTTGAGGCCCGTTCCGGCGACGGCAGCGAATAGGCCCAGACGACCTGGTCGTCCCAGGCATCGCGGCCTTGCCATGTCACGTCCTGCAGGTCGTCGCCGAAGGCATTGGCTTCGAGGAAGACGCAGCGGTCGCGCAGCGGGATCAGGTCGAAGCCGATGCATCGGCTGTGCGCGAATGCCGTGGATGCGCTGCGCACCGCGTGCTCGACCCGCGCATTCGCGTCTGCATCGAGCAGGGCATCGACGCCGCCGCGCCGGTTGCCCAGGTGCAGGTTGGTCATCGGCCCGCTCGACAGTCGCGCCACGCGCTGCCTGGGTTCGCCGTTGCAGGCGACCACGCGCAGGTCGAAATGCCGGGCAGGATCGTTTGTTGCACGCGGTTTCGCGACCCAGGCTTCGGCATAGGCACCCTGCACGGCGAGCGCATCAATCAGGGCGGCGATTTCGCTGGTGCGCGTGTAGCGCTGCAGTCGCAGCTGGTTGAACAGCCGGGGTCGTCCGTCGACCTCCTGCATCCCGGCGGTGGTGCAGGCGACGGCACGGCCATCGCGATGGCGGCGGTACGCCACCACGCCGGCCGCGGACGATCCGTAGCGCGCCTTGACGAATACGCGGTCGTGGCCGCTGGCGTCCAGCATCGACTGCATGGCGTCGTAGCCTTCGACCAGGCCCAGTCCCTCGGGCGCCTCGACACCCGCTGCCACCAGCGTCTGCTGGCAGTGCCACTTGTCGCACATGCGCAGGATGTCGTCCGGCGCGTTGAGCCAGCGCGCGTCGGGCATTGCCTCTGCCAACTGCCGGAGCAGATCCGCGAATCCTGCGAAGCGCAGGTGCGTGTCGGCCAGCTCGCCGTGCATGCGCGGCATGGCCTGCGCACCCTCGAAGAACGACAGGCCGCGGCGCACGAAGGTCTCATGCGCCACGTCGCCACCGCCGGGCGAGTCGAGTTTCACGGCGATGGCATCCGCTGCGGCATCGAGGAATTCATCAGGCGATGCCAGTACGGAGGCGTAGTCGAAGACGCACGGCGGCGGCAATCCATGCCGGGCGAGCGCCGCATGCAGGCCTTGCATGCGGCGATGCCCCGATGGCTGCTGTCCCGGCTGGCCGACCAGCACCATGCGCGATGGCATTGTTTACTCGCCCACCTCGACGTAGCGGTCGCCGTCGGTGTCGTCGGCATCCTGCGGGTCGTCGAGCACGACCTTGCAGGGCAGGGCCTTGAGCCGGGCCTGCACCTCGTCGCTGATGTAGTGGTGGCTCAGGTCGAGCGTGCCGAGACCGGCGATGTGCGGGCTGTCGCAGAGCGCCTGTGCGCCCTCATCGCCGATCGTGCCCATCGAGAGGTCCAGGGTATCGAGCTTGCCCAGCCATGGCTGGGCGGCCAGGTGCAGCGCGAGCGCGTCGCTGATCTGCGCGTTGCGCAGGCCGAGATACTGCAGGCGCGAAGCGTCGATGCCGACGAGCAGTTGCGCGTACAGCGCGAGCTCACCGTCGAAACCGTAGTTGTCGTCGCCGAGCCACAGTTCGAGGTGCGTGAGCGCGGGCATGCGCGAGGCAGCGATGGCCCTTGCGATCCCGCTGGGCAAGCCGCCGCATTCGATCGCCAGCAGCTGCAGTGCGTCATGCGAGAACGGCGCCAGGGCCAGGCTGGTGCTGCCGCGGACGCGCAGCGACTGCAGCTGCGGGAAGGCGTCGAGCAGCGGGTTGTAGTCGGCCTGGATGATCCACGAGATCTCGCAGTCTTCGTAGGTCATGTCGCCGACGAACAGATGGCGCAGCGCCGGCAGTTCGGCGCGACGCTCGATCAGGCCGTCGAGGAAGCCTTTCGGGCTTTCGTCGTGTGCCTCGCTCCAGGCGCCGATGACCAGGGTGTCGAGCGCGGCGGTATCGACCTGCGCAAGGAAGGCGTCGAGCAGGTCGCGCTGGCTTTCCTCGGAATCGTAGTCCTGCGTCAGCCGGTAGGCGGTGGTGCGCACCGAGGCCGGGTCGGCGATGGTGTCGCCCATGCGGAATTCGACGACGGGCTTGCCTTGGTGCTGCGCCTGGGTGTCGTTGACGGTCATGCGGGATCCTTGTCTTGCGTCAGGTCGGGTGAAGGAAGGAATTGTCGGGTGCCCGCGTCTCGGGTCGCGAGACGCACGCGAGAAGATGTCAGCGTGCAGCGAATGCGGCGAAGCCGGCGATGAAGTCGGCCAGCGCACGCCGCGTGGCGTCGTCGGTGAGCTGGCCCTGCGCATCGAACAGGCCGCCGGCGCGCGACACCTGCAGGCGTCCGCCGGTCCAGTAACGCACCTTCAGCGTGCGCAGCACCGGTAGCCAGGCGTTCTGCGCGAGGAGCGTGCCGAAGCCGCCGGGCGAGGCGCCGATCACCGCGAACGGCCGGTCGCCGAACACGCGGCCGATGTCGTCCGACGGGCGCGACAGCCAGTCGATCGCGTTCTTGAACACACCGGGGATGCCGTTGTTGTACTCGGGCGTGCACAGCAGCACCGCGTCGCTGTCGACGATGCGCTGTTTCAGCGTCGTCACCGCATCGGGAATGCCTTCGCGCTGTTCCAGGTCGCCGTCGTACAGCGGAATGCCGTGCAGGGTCGCGACCTCGAGCGCGACGCCATCGCCCGCCTCCGCCTGGGCCGCGCGCAGCAGCGCGGTGTTGAACGAGCCGGCGCGCAGGCTGCCGGAAATGCCGAGGATCTTCATCACATGTCTCCTTGACGGTGTCGGGTTCGGAATCAGCGTGACGCAGCGGCCTCGATGGCCGTCCACGCGCGCAGCAGGTTGCCGCCGAGGATCTTGCGGATGTCGGCATCGGAATACGTCCGCGCCTGCAGGCCGGCGACGAGGTTGGGGAAGTCGGCGACGGTCTTCAGGCCCTGCGGCAGTGCGCCGCCGACGCCGTCGAAATCCGAGCCGATCCCGATGTGGTCGATGCCGACGAGCTTGACGCCGTAGTCGATCTGGTCGAGTACCGCGTCGATGCCGACCGCCAGCGGTGGATGCGACTCGTCCCATTCGGTATCGAATTCGGCAACCGTCTTCGTCGTGCGGCCGGCGGCGCGTTCGCGTTCGAACTCGGCGTAGGCGACGAAGTAGGCCTGGGTCTGCGCGGCGGAGGCCGGGTCGACGAAGGCGTTGCCGAACGGGATCTGGATCACGCCGCCCTTCGCAGCGATGGCCTTGGCCAGTTCGTCGCTCAGGTTGCGCTCGAAGCCGGGCGTGAAGTGGCGCAGCGCGGAGTGGCTGGCGATCACCGGCGCACGGCTGAGGTCGATGGCCTGCCGCGCGGCGGCGTCGGACAGATGCGAGACGTCGATCATCATGCCGAGCCGGTTCATCTCGGCGACGACCTCGCGGCCGAACGGGCTGAGGCCCTTCCAGCGCTTCTCGGCCGCGTAGGACGAATCGGCGATGCGATTGTTCGCGCTGTGCGCGAGGGTGATGTAGCGCACGCCGCGCTTGAAGAAGAAATCGAGGTTCTTCAGATCGTCGCCGATCGGCGCGCCGTTCTCCATGCCCATCGGCAGCAGCACGCGGTCCCCGGCACGCAGGCGGTCGACGTCGCGCGGCGAGTGCAGGATCGCGAACTTGTCCGGATGGCGCAGCGCCAGCGAGTCCACGGCGTCGATCATCCGGTTCGCGACGTTCCAGGCGCTGCCGTCGTCGTCCTGACCGGGCGAGGTGTAGATCGACATGAAGGCCACGTCGAGGCCGCCGGCGCGCGCCTTCGGATAATCGAACTCGCCGGACTGCGCTTCGCCGAGATCCTTCCACTGCTTCATCAGCTCGGTCGGCGAATCGATGTGGGTATCGACGATCACCGCGTCCTGCGCGAGCCTGCGCGCGGCGGGTGTGGCCTCGCCGGCGTGGGCGACGGGAAGGAACGCCAGGACGAGGGTGGTGGACAGCAGGATCGTGCGCATCGCGTGGGCTCCGTGCGGGATCAGTTCGAGGAGGAAACGGCGCGGCCGCCGACGAAGGTGCCGCGCGCGAGGTCGCCGCCGAGCCAGTAGCACAGCTCGGCGGGGCGACGGATGTTCCACAGCGCGAAGTCCGCGCGCAGGCCGACGCGCAGCACGCCGCGATCGTGCAGGCCCAGCGCGCGCGCGGCGTGTTCGGTCGCGCCGCGCAGCGCCTCTTCGGGCGTGAGCCGGAAATGCGTGCAGGCCAGCGACATCGCTTCGCGCAGCGACAGCACCGGCGCGGTGCCCGGATTGCAGTCGGTGGCCACGGCCATGGGTACGCCGTGCTCGCGGAACGCAGCCAGCGGCGGCAGCTTCGTTTCGCGCAGGCAGTGGAAGGCGCCGGGCAGCAGCACCGCGACCGTGCCGGATGCGGCCATCGCGCGCACCGCGTCCTCGTTCGTGTATTCGACATGGTCGGCGGACAGCCCGCCGAATTCCGCCGTGAGCGCGGCGCCGCCGAGGTCGCTGAGCTGGTCGGCGTGCAGCTTGACCGGCAGGCCCAGCGCGCGTGCGGCCTCGAACACGCGACGCGTCTGCGCGGGCGTGAAGCCGATCCCTTCGCAGAACGCGTCGACGGCATCGACCAGGCCTTCGCCGTGCAGTTGCGGCAGCCAGTCGACCACGGCCTCGATGTAGTCGTCGGCGCGGCCGGAGAATTCCGGCGGCAATGCATGCGCGCCCAGATAGGTGGTACGCACCGTGATGCCGAGCGTCTCGCCGATGCGGCGCGCGACGCGCAGCATCTTGCGCTCGTTCTCGGCGTCCAGGCCGTAGCCGGACTTGATCTCCAGCGTGGACACGCCGTCGCGGAGCAGTGCCGCCGCGCGCGGCAGTGATTGCGCGAGCAGTTCGTCCTCGCTCGCGGCGCGCACCGCACGCACGGTCGAGAGGATGCCGCCGCCGGCACGCGCGATCTCCTCGTAGCTCGCGCCCTGCAGGCGCAGCTCGAATTCGTGGGCGCGATCGCCGGCGAAGACGACATGCGTGTGGCAGTCGACCAGCGCAGGCGTGACCCAGCCGCCGTCGGTCTCGATCACCTCGCCGGCCATGGCTTCGGCATCGGCGGGCAATGCGGAACGCGGACCGACGTAGGTCAGCACGCCGTCGCGCCAGCCAAGCGCGCCATCCTCGATGACGCCGTAATCCGCCCCGTCGAGCGTGGCGAGGTGGGCGCCGAGGAGGAGGCCGTCGAAGGATGTGGAGATGTTCATGGGTGAGGTGTTGTATCCGGTGTGGTGCCGTCAGGCAGCGTGCGCGCTATAGCTCCCTCTCCCCCGCAGGCGGGGGAGAGGGTTGGGGTGAGGGGGATGCAGGCGGTCATCAGCAAAGCCCCCCTCACCCGCGCCTGCGGCGCGACCTCTCCCCCGCGTGCGGGGGAGAGGTGAGAGCAGGCGGAGTCGGTGTCGTTCACCGCACCGCACCGTTCGCGCGCAATGCATGCGCATCGAACCCCTGCGCCGCGCAGATCGCGTCGGTGTGCTCGCCGAGGTGCGGCGGGCGCTGGGGATCGGTCATCGGTGAGGCGCTCATGCGCAGCGGGCTGGCGACCATCGGCACGCCCTCGGCTTCGATGCGCAGGCCGCGCGCGGTGGCGAGCTCGCCGTGCAGGGCGTCGCGGACCGAATTCACCGGCGCGGCGGGAATGCCGGCGGCCTCGAAGCGCGCCAGCCAGGCGGCGACGCTGTCGGCGGCGAACAGGCGTTCGAGTTCCGGAATCAGCCAGTCGCGATGCTGCACGCGCGCCGCGTTCGTGGCGCAGCGCGGATCGTCGACCCAGCGCGGTCGCGCCAGCAGCAGGCACAGCCGCTGCCACAGCGCGTCGCTGCCGCAGGCCAGTGCGAACGCGCCGTCGGCGGCGTCGAAGGTCTGGTAGGGCACGATGCTGGCGTGCGCGTTGCCGTAGCGCTGCGCATCCTGACCGGTGAACAGCACGCTGCTCGCCACGTTCGCCAGCGCCTGCACCTGCACGTCGAACAGGCTCAGTTCGATGCGCTGACCTTCGCCGGTGACGCTGCGCTGGTGCAGGGCGGCGAGGATCGCGATGGTCGCGTTCAGGCCGGTCGTGATGTCCACCGAGGCCACGCCGACCTTGCTCGCCGGGCCCTCGGCGGGACCGGTGATCGACATCAGCCCGGATTCGGCCTGCACCGCGAAGTCGTAGCCGGGCCGGAGCGCGCCGGGGCCGCTGCGGCCATAGCCCGAGATCGCGCAGAGGATCAGGCGCGGGTTCAGCGCGCGCAGCTTGGCCTCGTCCAGCCCCAGCGACTCGGCGACGCCGGTGCGGAAGTTCTCGATCAGTACGTCGGCGTCGCGGATCAGCGCCTCCAGCAGCGGACGCGCATCGGGGTGGCGCAGGTCCATCGCGATCGAACGCTTGCCGCGGTTGCAACTGGCGAAATAGGCCGACAGCCGGGCCTCGCCCTCGCCGAGGAAGGGTGGACCGTACCCCCGCGTGTCGTCGCCTTCCAGCGGCTCGATCTTGATCACCTCGGCGCCGAGGTCGGCCAGGGTCATCCCGCACCAGGGCCCGGCGAGCACGCGGGCGAGTTCGAGGACCTTGAGGCCGGAGAGAGCGGACATGGCGGCAGGCGTGCGGGGGAGGTGGTGAGTGTAGCGGGCGGAGATGGCGGACGTGGCTGTGGCGAGGGAGGGTTGGGGTGTGGGCAGCCCGATGCGACAATCCGCCGATGACTTCGCAGATCACCCCCGTCGACGGCCGCTGGCAGCTGCCGGGCATCGTCAACCAGCATTCGCATGCCTTCCAGCGCGCCATGGCCGGCCTGGCCGAGCGCATGACGAACCCCACGGATTCCTTCTGGACCTGGCGCGAGACCATGTACCGCATGGCCGCGCGTTTCGATCCCGACCAGCTCCACGCCGTCGCCTCGCAGCTATATGCCGAGATGCTGGAAGCCGGCTACACCACGGTCTGCGAGTTCCACTACCTGCACCACGCGCCGGACGGCCGGCCCTACGACGATCCGGCGACGATGTCCCGCGCGCTGATCGCCGCCGCGCGCGACACCGGCATCCGCCTGACCCTGCTGCCGGTGCTGTACATGACCGGCGGCTTCGACGCCCGCCCGCTCAACGAACGCCAGCGCCGCTTCGGCCACACCGTCGATGCCTATCTGAAGCTGTTCGACACCCTGCATCGCGAGCAGGACGACACCCTCCGCGTCGGCTGCGCTCTGCACAGCCTGCGCGCTGTGCAGCCGGACGCGATGGCGGCCGTGCTCGCCGCGTTGCCCCGTGATGCGCGCATCCATATCCACATCGCCGAGCAGATCGGCGAAGTGCAGGACTGCCTGGCCATCCGCGGCGACCGCCCGGTGCGCTGGCTGCTGAACCATGTCGACGTGGACGCCCGCTGGACCCTGGTCCACGCCACCCACCTCGACACCGACGAAGTGGTCCGCGTCGCCGACAGCGGCGCCAACGTCGCGATCTGCACGACCACCGAAGCCAACCTCGGCGACGGCCTGTTCCCGGTGCGCGACTATTTCGACGCCGGCGGTGCCTGGGGCGTCGGCTCCGACTCGCACATCTCGGTGTCGCCGGTCGAGGAACTGCGCTGGCTCGAATACGGCCAGCGCCTGATCACGAAGCACCGCAACATCGTCGCCACCGAGGTCATGCCCAGCGTCGGCGACGTGCTGCTCGCCGGCGTCCGCGCCAGCGCCGAGCGCAGCTGCGGCTTCGCCGACGCGGTGCTGGCGACCGACCGCATCACCCTCGACGGCGACGCCCCGCACCTCGTCGGCGCGACGCCGGCCGACATCGCCGACCGCTGGCTGTTCAGCGGCAACCGCAACCTCGTCGACCGCGTCGAAGTCGCCGGCCGCGAGGTCGTGCGCGGCGGCCGTCATGTCGACCGCGAGGCGATCGCGGCGCGGTATGCCGTCGCGCTGAAGGCGCTGTTGGCGGGTTGATCCGCAGCCGGACGCCTCTTTCCTGATTGCAGCGAGCGGGCGCCATCTGCGGGCCGTCCCGGCGTGGACGCGCGTCGCGGCGCCGCGATTCCACAGGTTCATCGCCGGAAATCCCGGTTTCGTCGCAAACCCCGGCAGGGCGGGACGGTGGAGGGCAGGCTGGCATCCTGTCGAAACCGGAAGTCGAGAAGATCCCCATGGCCGTCGCCGCCTATCCCGCCGTGCTCTGCACCGCCCTGTTCGCGCTGCTGTCCGTCTCCTCTCCCGTCGCCGGCTCTGCCGCACCAGCGCAGGCCTCCGAAGCGACCGCCCTGGTCGATGCCGATGCCAGCCTCGATGGACGCTGGGGGCGCGCGTCCGGCAACATCGCCCTGCGTGCGGCCCGGCCGTTTGCCACCTGGCAGGCCGATGTCGCGGTGCTGGGCCTCCGCGCCGGGGTCGCCCACGACGGCTCAGGTCTTCGCGCGGACTTCGATGCCAACGGCCTGGTCGCCTCGCTCGCCCGCAGCCTGATGCCGCGTTGACCGTTCGCCAACGCCCGCCTGCATGCCGGGCGTCGCGCATCCCCCATCTTCCCGTTTCACTGCACGCGCTTTCCTCCAGGATTCCCGATGACCGCAAGCCCCGCGCCGCACGCTTCCGCAACCGCCCGGGCCGCGACGCCGCCCTCGATGAGCGAGCTGCCCTGGGTCGCCGACATCTGGCCGCTGCGCTATCGGCGCTACCCGGTGTTCTCGTGGTCCTGGATGTGGCGCCGCTCGATCCTGTGGGGCCTTGTGCTCGTCGGCTGGGCCCTGTTCACCGGCATGAGCTACATCCTGCTCAGCCGCAAGGTCGAGGTGGCGCGCGATGCGATCGTGCTCAGCTTCGTGTCGCTGATGGCCGCGCACTCCATCGCGCCGCTGCTCGCGACGCTGGTGCGGACGCGCTGGCAGTCCTCGCCGTACGTGAATCGATACGTCGTGGCCGCTGTCCTGGTGGGCTTCCTTGCGGCGATGGCCATCCATGAAGTCGCCTACTACCAGAAAGAGCTGCTCCTGAAGTCCACGTCCCTGGCCTGGGTCACCAAGGCGCATCGCGAGGCGACGGGCTGGGTCGTCGCGTTCAACATGACGTTCAAGTACGGCATGTTCCTGGCGATCTTCTACCTGATGGGGGGCGGTCATGCGTTGTGGTCCTATTTCCGCTACCAGCGTCGCTGGAAGGAATACCAGCGCCAGCAGGAACTCGAAGCCCTGCAGGCGCAGAAGCAGGAATCCGAATTGCGCCTCGGTCTGTTGCAGGCCCAGGTGGAGCCGCACTTCCTGTTCAACACGCTGGCGGTGGTACGCGCGCTGGTGCGTACCGATGCGACGCGGGCGGAAGCGACCCTGGATGCCCTGGTCGACTACCTGCGCGCGACCATTCCGAAGCTGCGCGACGGCGAGCGGCAGCTGCATTCCACGCTCGGCCAGCAGATCGACCTGTGCGCGAGCTACCTCGAACTGATGCGCCTGCGCAGCGACGGGCGCATGACGCATGCGCTCGACGTCGATCCCGCGCTGCGCGCGCTGCCGTTTCCGCCGATGCTGCTGATCACGCTGGTGGAGAACGCGATCAAGCACGGCCTCGAACCCAAGCGCGGCGCCGGCAAGGTCACCATCGCTGCCGAACGCGACGGCGCCCGCCTGCGCGTCGCGGTGATCGACGATGGCGTCGGCCTGCAGCCGGGGCTGGGCGGCGGCCTGGGCCTGGACAACGTGCGTTCGCAGCTGGATGCGCTGTATGCGCACCGCGCTTCGTTCGACCTGCGCAGTGCGCCGACCGGCGGCGCCCGCGCGCAGATCGAGGTCCCTCTGGACGACGGTCTGTCGGACGGCAGGCCGCTGGACGAGGTGGCCGCATGAACGACACGATCCGGGCGATCATCGCCGAAGACGAAACCCCGCTGCGCGACGCACTGCGCGCGATGCTCGGCATCGTCTGGCCCGAACTGGAGATCGTCGCCGAATGCGAGGATGGCATCGCCGCGATGGAAGCGATCGCCGGGCATCGTCCCGACGTCTGTTTCCTCGACATCCGCATGCCCGGCGTCACCGGACTCGATGTGGCGCGCGCGGCCATCGCGGCGAAGTCGCAGGTGGTGTTCACCACGGCCTACGACGAATTCGCGGTGCGCGCGTTCGAGGCCGGCGCGGTCGACTACCTGCTGAAACCCATCCAGCCCGAGCGCCTCGGCCGCGCGGTCGAACGCCTGCGCGAGCGCCTGGCCACGCGCAACGGCGGCGAGGGCGATACCGATCTCGACGCGCTCGAAACGCGTCTCAAGCCCTCCGGCACGCGCCTGATCCGCTGGATCAGTGCCGCCGTCGGCGACAGCGTGCGCATGCTCGGCATCGACGAAGTGCTGTATTTCCAGGCGCAGGACAAGTACGTCCGCGTGGTCGCCGCCGACGGCGAGGCGATCATCCGCACGCCGATCAAGGACATCCTCGCCGGCCTCGACCCGGACATCTTCTGGCAGGTGCATCGCGGCACCGTCGTCCGCGTGTCCGCAATCGACCGCGTGCGCAAGGACGAGCTGGGCAAGAGCGTGCTCAGCTTGCGGGGTCGCAGCGATGCCCTGCCGGTCAGCGCCGCGTTCCTGCACCGCTTCAAGGGCATGTGATCGCAGATCGACGAATGGCTTTGCTTCTGCCTTGCCTTGCTCCTGCAAAAGCGGCAAGAGCGATTTCGTGACACCCTCAGCGCAACGCCGGTTGCGTCGACGCCAGCGTGCCATCGTTCGGCGCAGGTTGAATGCCCAGCAGCCGGGCCAGCAGCGGATACACATCGACGTTGTCGAACGCGGGCAGCACCACGCCGCGCTTGAACGACGGACCCGCGGCGACGAACACCGCGCGCATCTCCGGCGCTTCCGGTGCGAACCCGTGTTCGCCCTTCACCGGATTCGGCCAGATCGGATTCGCGCGCGCCTGCACGCGCCAACCCGTATCGGACTGGCAGAGGATCGCCGGGATGCGCGGGTGCGTGCCGTAGCGCCACTGCGCCGGCAGCTCGCCCTTGCGCCAGCAGGTGTAGACATCGTGGCGGCCGACGAAGGCGCGCTCCACTTCGCTCTCGCGGCCCGGTTTCGGCTGCAGGCCGGTGAACAGCCCCCACCAGACCACGTCGTAGGCGGCAGCATCGAGCCGGTCGTCGAGGAATCGCACATGCGAGCGCGGCACGTCGGCCATGCCATGGTCCGACAGCACGATCAGGTCGGTGGTGTTCTCCACGCCGCGCGCGCGCAGGCCGTCGCGCAGGCGCATCAGTGCGTGGTCGATCCTGTGCAGCGCACGCAGCGATGACGGCGCCGCAGTGCCGTGTTCGTGCGCGGCCACGTCGTACTGATCGAAATACAGGGTAAGCAGCTGCGGCCGGGTTCGTGCCGGTAGGTCGAGCCAGGCCAGCACCCGGTCCACGCGCGCGTCCGGCGACAGGCTCTTGTCGAACGGTACGTAGTGCGTCGGCCGCTGCCCGACGATCTCCGCCTCCGAGCCCGGCCAGAACATCGTTGCGGCGATCCCGCCCTGGCGCTGCAGCGTGGCCCAGATCGGCTCGCCGCCCCACCAGCGCCCGTCCTTCGCGCCCGCCTCCTTGGAGATGAAGGTGCCCAGCGCCGGGTCGCGCATGTTGTTGTGGACGATGCCGTGGCGATCGGGCCGCAGGCCGGTCACCAGGGTGTAGTGGTTCGGGAAGGTCAGGGTGGGGTAGCTAGGCGTCAGCCACTCCGCGCGCGCGCCTTCGCCGGCCAGGGCGTCGAGGGTCGGCAGGGTGCCGTCGCCGAGCATCGAGGCCGGCAGGCCGTCGATCGAGACCAGGATGACCTGCCGTGTCGCCGGGGGCTCGTCGGCAACGGATGGGCGCGTCGGCGTCGCGCAGCCGGGGAGCAGCAGGAGAAGCAGGACGAGCAGGACGCCGCCACGGGCGAGGGTCGCCGCCAGGGGGCGCGAAGTGGGATCGATGAGCATGCTTCGATCATAGCGTCCGCCGGTTGCGCGTTCATGCGCAGGGCGTCCTGCCGGC
This sequence comes from Lysobacteraceae bacterium 2PB, assembly GCA_005502915.1. GTDB lineage: Bacteria > Pseudomonadota > Gammaproteobacteria > Xanthomonadales > Xanthomonadaceae > Lysobacter_I. The sequence goes on from SCMT01000007.1 coordinate 175,128, forward strand.
GCCAAGCCGCCATGGCGCGCACCCCGTCTCCACGGAACGACCGCGACACCCCCACCCCGAGCGGCCCGCCATGCGGGCTGAGCCTCGCCGCGCGTGTTCATGCAGGCCGGCTTGCGCCGCGCTATCGTGTTGGTACTGCCTGCCAGGAGCCGCCGTCATGATCCGTTCCCTCGCCATCGCGTCCGCATCCCTCGCCCTCCTGCTTGCCTCCGCCACCGCGTCCGCCCAGACCGCACCGGCCGAGGCCACCGCGCAGGCCCAGCCCGACATGGTCGTCAGCGGCCAGGCCGACCAGGACGACCGCGATGTCCGCTCACGCACCTGCCTGCGTAGCACCGGTTCGTTCCTCGTCGCAACCCGCAACGCGCGTGCCCAGAAGACCGGCAAGCCGCTGCGCTGCGCAGGCACGGGACGCGTCTACACGCGCAGCGATCTGGAAAACACCGGCCATGGCAACATCGTCGATGCCCTGCGGATGCTCGATACCTCGATCCGCTGAGCCATCGCGATCCGCTGCACCCGACGCCCGGCCTCGCGCCGGGCGTTTTGTTTTCGAGAGAACCACAGGCAGGGCCTGGGCCTGTGCAATCCGTGATGCCCTTCAGATCGTGCGATTTGTCGACTGTGACCGTGGAGTTCTCCTTCCCCCGCGTGCGGGGGAAGGTCGGGATGGGGGCAGGGCACCGGCATCGCGAACGTCGCCCCCACCTCAATCCTCCCCCGCGCGCGGGGGAGGAAGACAACACCACGATGTCGCCCATGTCCGCGCAGTGGCTTTTTCCGACAGGATCAGGGTTTGAGTGGGGATGGCGCAGCTGTGAACGAAAGCTGCAAAACACCCGCTCAATCGAACAAGCCCAAGGTCCGCTTCGACACCGGCAACGCCCCTTCCAGCCGCAGCAGCGCCTCCTTGATCGGCAAGCCGCCGCCGAAACCCGTGAGGCTGCCGTCCGCGCCGATCACGCGATGGCAGGGCAGCACGATCGGCAGCGGGTTGCGGCCATTCGCCGCGCCCACCGCGCGCATCGCATCGGGTTTGCCGATGGCGCGCGCCAGTTCGCCATAGCTCCAGGTCGCTCCGAACGGAATGGTCGCCAGCGTCCGCCACACCTCGATCTGGAACGCCGTGCCGCGCGGCGCCAGCGGCAGCTCGAAATCGCGGCGCGCGCCGTCGAAGTATTCGCGGAGTTGTCGCGATGCCGTCGCGAGGATGTCCGCCGCCGCGCCTTCCGCGCCCGGCACCCAGCTTTCACGACTCACCGGATGCCGGTTGCTCGGGAATTCGATGTGGCGCAGGCCCTCGGCATCGGCGGCCAGCACCAGCGTGCCGATCGGCGTGTCCAGCGTGTCCATGTACAAGGTGCTCATGCAGCGTCACTCGCGGCAGCGTCGGCGGGAAGATGCCACAGGTGCAGCACCGCGTACGCGCGCCACGGCCGCCACGCCTGCGAGCGCGCCTCGGTCGCGCGCTCGGTCAGGCGCGTCACGCCCTGCGCCACGCCGAGACGCTGCTGCAGCACCAGGTCGCCGGCGGGAAAGGCATCGGGCATCGCCATGCCGCGCATCGCGATGTACTGCGCCGTCCACGGGCCGATGCCGGGCAGCGCGACCGCGCGTTCGACGAAATCCTCCAGCCGCTGCCCGCCCGCGAACGACAGCCGCCCCTCGGCCACGGCGGCGGACACCGTGCGGATCGTCGCCGCGCGCGCCTTCGGCAGGCCCACGTCTTCCAGCGCCGCATCGCGCAGCGTGTCCGGCGACGGGAACGCGCGATCCAGCCCCGCCGGCGCGTCGGCCGGCATGCGCAGCGGCGTGCCCCAGCGCTCGACGATGCGCCGCGCGTACGTGGTCGCACCGGCCACGCTGATCTGCTGGCCCAGCACCGCGCGCACCGCCAGCTCGAAACCCTCCCAGCCGCAGGGCACGCGCAGGCCGGGATGCAGGTCGAGCGCACGTGCGAGCAGCGGATCCTGCGCCAGCGTGTCGTGGATCGCGCGCGGATCGGCATCGAGATCGAAGAGCCGACGCACGCGCCGCACCACATCGGGAATGGCCTGCGGCGCCACGCCACCGATCTCCAGCGACAGTTCCGGCTTGCCCTCGATCGCGCGCACGCGGATCCAGCCCGCGCTGCCATCCGCGCCTGTACTGGGATTGGGAATCGCACGCTCGTAGCGATCCGCGCCCACATGCTCGATGCCCGGGATCGCGCGCTTCGCGATGAACGCGAGCAGCAGCGGGAAGTCCAGCGGCGGCCGATAGCCCAGGCGCAGCCGCAGCGTGCCCAGCGGCAGGGCCTCGGCGGATTTCTGCCGACGGATCGCCCCCGGCGCCATGCCGCAGCCCTCGCGGAACGCCGCGTTGAAGCGGCGGATGCTGTTGTAGCCCGAGGCCAGCGCCACGTCGGTCACCGGCAGCGCGGTTTCCGTCAGCAGTTGCTTCGCCAGCAGCAGGCGCCGCGTCGCATGCACCGCATGCGGCGTCGCGCCCACCTGGGCCACGAACACCCGCTGCAGCTGCCGCGCGCTCAGGCCCACCCGCGCCGCCAGCGCATCCACGCGCTCGTCCTGCAGCGCGCCCTCCGCGATCAGCGCCAGCGCCCGCCGCACGCTGTCCTCGCGCACCTGCGCGAACGCATCCGGCGACAGCTCCGGCCGGCAGCGCAGGCACGGCCGATACCCCGCCGCCGTCGCCGACGCCGCATTCGGATGGAACGTGATGTTCTCCCGCCTCGGCGGCGGCGCCGGGCACACCGGCCGGCAATAGATCCCCGTGCTGCGCACCGCGATGAAGAACACCCCGTCGAAACGATGGTCCTTCGCCGCCATCGCCCGCAGGCAGACCTCGCGCGGCGGCAGGGCAGGATGGTGGTCGTGGGCCGTGGTCATGGGGATAGCGTAGACCAGCGAGCCCGAGGTGACTGGCCGTTTTCGGACGGGGGTGTTGAGGGCAGGATGTCATCCCGAGCGTAGGGAGGGACCTGCTTTCGGAAGCCGGGATCAGCTCGGTGGAATCAGATCGGGATCAGTTCGGCATCACTTGATGGCGTGCATTGCACAGCAAGTCGATCCGGGTGTTTCGTAGGGCGGGGCTTGGACCCGCCGATGGTGGAGCGGGTGATGTCAGAAGAGCGGGGCGTGTGGTGATCCTGTCATCTCTGACAGGTCACTTTCCATTTTCTTGTTTCCCTTGATGGTGCAATTGACCACCCCGAAGAGGCTGTGGCAGCCTCGGTGTCATGACCCGGTTTGGGAACTGTCGTAGTCAAATTCCATTGAGGGAAAATATGGGCGAATCAATCGAATACATTCGCGATAAAACGATAGATAAAGAAATCGATATCTCCTGCATCAAGTGTGCTGGTAAAACATCCCATAAGGTTGTTTCATCCTACGACCTTAGAGGAAGCTACGAAGAAGCTGACCACAGTTTTCATTGGGCAACAGACCACCAGATCGTTCAGTGCCAAGGCTGTAAGACTGTTTCCTTTCGAAAAGCCAGTTCAAACTCAGAGGACTGGGTGCAAACAAGCTATGACGGCGACGGTGAGTATGTTGTTGAGGAGAGCGTCTATCCCTCTAGAGTAGAAGGGATTAAGGGGCTTGGTGAGGACAGGCACTATCTGCCTACGAAGGTGAGGCGCATTTACGACGAGACGTTGCAAGCACTTTCAAGTCAGTCCCCTGTATTGGCTGGGATAGGCCTCAGGGCATTACTTGAGACAGTGTGCAAAGAGAAGAATGCCACTGGGAACGATCTGCTCAAGAAGATTGACAGTTTGGTTGCCGCCTCCGTATTGACGCCAGCGAGTGCGGCAATCCTGCATAAGATTCGCACATTGGGAAATTCTGCGGCACACGAAGTAAAACCGCACAGTGACAGACAGCTTGGACTTGCGATGAACATCGTGGAACACCTGCTTAAGGATGTATACATCCTCCCTAAACAGGCAGATTCCGAGTTCGGGGATGATGTTTAACGACCAATTCAAGTCGACGTTGCTTGCTCGTGCTGCTTCGGATGCTAGGTCTCACTAAGGGGGAGCTAATGGCTGTGAAAGTCCATCTTTTCATCGATAACTCAAATATATACATCTCGGCAAAGGACGAAGCCGAAAAGAGGGAGGGCTCGGGCGCTCGTTATGCGATCAGGATCCACTTCCAGCACCTCTTGGAGCTTGCTTTAGCTAACCGCGAAGTCGGAGGCGTTTTTGTTGTCGGTTCAATTCCTCCGGAGCAGCGATCTGTTTGGGATCGTCTAGAACAAGCTACCGGCGTGAAGCCTGAACTCTATGAGCGTGGCGGTGTAAGTCGGGGCGAGCAAGGATTAGATCAATGCCTGCAAGTCCATATGCTACGAGCAATGGGTGATCACGCGGATGATCCACAAGTGATTGTCCTGATGACTGGAGACGGCGCAGGTTACGACGATGGAGTTGGATTTCACGCGGACATGGAAAGAATGTATCGCGCTGGGTGGGGGATCGAAGTTGTGAGTTGGCGCAATCACTGTCGTCGTGCTCTCCGCGAGTGGGCGGTAGCTAATGGAGTGTTTGTTGACCTTAACGAGTATTACAACTCTGTCACCTTCATTGAAAAGGGGCGTGCTGCACAAGAAGTTGATCTAAGTCGGCGTGCGGTATCTGCTGCCAGACAGAGTCCTGTAAAAGTTGCAGAAGATAGGGCACGCGCAGAAGCTGCAGTGAAGATTGCCGCGTTGGAAAAAAAGCTTCGTGAAATTGAGAAAGAGAATACAGAAAAATCCGTCGCGAAAGCACGATATGACAGGAGATTCAAGCGAAACGGGAAATGACGAGGGGCGATATTATTTAAGGCGGATTAGCAAGGCGGGTAAATGAATCATGCTTAATGCTGTGCGCCGCAAGTTCAGTAACGAATGTCTTGGCATTCGCGTTGGCGTCATCTTGCGTTGCAGGCTAACCTGAGAGATTGATCGCATGGTATTCACAGAGTCTACAAAGCTAGCTGTAAAGCGAAAAGCTCATTTTGCGTGCTGCTTATGCCGTGCGGTCGGAGTTGAGTTGCATCACATTGTTCCTCAGTCTGAGGGTGGAGCAGATACTCAAGAAAATGCCGCCCCCTTGTGCCCTAGCTGTCATGAGACATATGGCGCCAATCCTACTAAGAGAAAGTTCATCCGCGAGGCACGAGATTTTTGGTTCGAAATATGCGACACACGCTACGCGACAGATGCAAGTCGGATCGATGAGCTCCAAGCCATGCTTCGACAGCTCCCGACCAAGTCAGACCTTGAAAACATAGTTGCACGAGCTTCTGAGATTCGAGAGTTGTCGTCATCTTCTGGTGTTCGTAAGAATGTGGAAGAAATCCTTCCAGATAATCTTCATAATGCGCAGATTGATGAAGTTTCTTTGGCGGCATACCTGCGTTTAATGTACGGCTCTCTAACTCATTGTGGTTTAGTTGAGGTCACAAAACTTGTGCTTGATCTCCGCAGTGTTGGACATTATGAGATCCGCTCCGTCCATGCTTTGTTGGCTCTTACGCGCGGCGTCACTGCCGAAGTGATCCAAGAGCGCAGAGATGCGGGGGAGAACATGGATTATCGTACGGATGCATTCCCTGTCCGTCTCTTTATGGCATTGTTTGATGAGAACTACTGCAGACGGTTCTATCCCAATGTGCATGCCAAGTATGCAAATAACCTATGGGTGCGATCTGCTGTGGATGTCGATGCGGATCAGGGATGCCAAGCATGCCCGTGAGATAAGGCGATAACCCGCACATGACGGCGCGTCGGGTCGCGCCCTATGTTTCGATGGCTCATAGAATGGGCCCCGGCGCTTTTTCTGAGATACATGGTTGTGTTTGGACTCTCGTAAGGTGTTCCCCGTTGCCGTCCCATCCTCGCACCGTGCTCGGCGCGTCAAGGTCGAGGTGAATTGCTGCGCAAACCTTGACGCGCCTGCGCGCGATGCGATTTGGACTCGCCAACGGCGCCCACTCCGGGCGTCGGGCGAAACGGAGTGCCGTCATGTCCGAGTCCCAGTTCCAGTCGTACAACGTCCCGGCTTCGAATGTCCTGCTCGTCGAAGTCCCGCCCCAGTTCATCGCCCTCTGCAAAGCCAGCGGCGCCAGCCCGCAAGCCGCGCTGCGCGGCATGGCCGCCATGCTCTGCGGCCTGCAGTACGACGACTGCAATCGGCTGGTGCAGTGTTAGTTTTGTGGGCAGAGTCCGTCACGGTGATGCGACTTGCCGCCACGGCTGCCGGCCGGCGTGTGGCTGATAGCGGTGGCATAATCAATAAGGGCGCAGATCGGCGCCTGTAGAGGCCAAGGGGGCCGATTATGGAGAATTTCACAGTAGCAAGGTCTATCGTGGGTCCTGCGGCGTGCAAAAGGATTGCCGTTGTCACTGCCCTGGCTGTTGCAACATCGGGCTGCGTTTTTAATCCTTATGTGCGCTCGCAGCCGCTGCCAGATACTGTGATTGCGGATCAGAATAATAAAATTAAAGAGCTGGATTGCGATCGTTGGCCTGCCGATTCTGGCATGAATATGGTCAATGGACTCACCTTGCGTCAACGTCAGGCATTGCACTACGCGGAGTGCACGCGATTAACAATGGAGAAAAAAGCGGGTCATTATGCGTGGCTGAGCAGCGGTGGTTCCACCATTCTGCTGCAGATCGCCGGCCTGGCCGGATATCGAGGGGTTCGTGGCGGCAATCAGGCGCAAGTGGCCGCGCTGACTACCGGGGGCGCAAGTCTCTATGGTGCGCAGCAGTACCTATATCAGAAACCCCGCGAGGCCACGTATTGGGCGGGAGCCCAAGCGTTGAGTTGCGCGATTGATATTAGTTACAGCCAGTTCGTCCCGGCAGGTAATGCTTTGTTGGAAAAATGGGGAGAGGTGAGTGCTCAATATAGGGTGGCACAGCAGGTACACAGAGAAATGATATCTGACCCTCCGGCGGACTGTGATTTGGCGCAGGGAAAGAATATAGCGGAATATCGAAAAAAATTTGATGCGATGGCCGGATCGTACGGAAAAATGGAGATGTGGATTGGTGAATATAAATCGCAAATTGATCTTCCTGCGACTCGTCTTTTGGGTGTTTCCGCCCTAATTCGAGACGCGGTCAATCGTCAAGTCGCGATGCAGCAGCCAGACCCCGCGGAGTTGGGGAGATTGCTTGCTTCAGTTAGAGATTCAGGTGCTGCGCTCAAAAGGAGTGCCGAGCCTGAAGGAGCATCGCCATCTGCTGAAATCGAGTCTCAAAAAGGCGTGATAATTCATGCCGTGATGGCCCCGGCTCCAGCTGATCTCGCTCCAGGGGCTGAGTGCAAAATAAGGACAGGTAAATATGTCGATTCTTACGCCAAGATGGATGCTTTGTTGCTTGAGCTCGATGGCATGCATCGCGACTTCTCCAGCCGGCAGGTCCAGTCCAATGAAAGCAATCTGAGCCGATGCACCCTCGCGCAGACCAACGCGCTTACCCCTTTTGGCATTCAGCTTGCGCAGGCGGGTGAGCAGAAATTGAAGAAGGGTGAGGTCTTGCGCATCGCGATCACCGGAGGTATTCCGCCCTATAGCATCGCCGCGATGACAGCGGATGCCGATGGAGTCAGTGCTCTAGCGAAGCTGGGTGAGAACGGCGCGTATTATTTCGAGATCATTGCATCGTCGCAGACTAAGCCAAAAAAATTGGTCTATTTCGTCGGCGACGCAGTAGGCGCCGGGCGGACCTTTCTTGTCGAAGTGACGGAGAATTAAGGCTGTAAGGCGCAATTGGTAGGGCGGAACCCGCGAAGCGGATTCCAACGTTAAGCTGACGCGAGGCTCATGGGGGCAACAGCGAAGTCGGTCATCGCTTTCGGTGGTTTCGCCCCGCGAAAGCAAAAGCCTGCGCAGATAGTGGTCGAGAGATGTTCCCCGTTGCCGCCCCATCCTCGCACCGTGCTCGGCGCGTCAAGGTCGAGGTGAATTGCTGCGCAAACCTTGACGCGCCTGCGCGCGATGCGATCCGTGATCGCCAACGGCGCCCACTCCGGGCGTCGGGCGAAACGGAGTGCCGTCATGTCCGAGTCCCAGTTCCAGCCGTACAACGTCCCGGCTTCGAATGTCCTGCTCGTCGAAGTCCCGCCCCAGTTCATCGCCCTGTGCGAAGCCAGCGGCGCCAGCCCGCAGGCCGCGCTGCGCGGCATGGCCGCCATGCTCTGCGGCCTGCAGTACGACTGAAGCGTCCTCGTTTCTTCGAGTCATGCAGAAGTAGAGGTTGACGGGGATTGTGCCCGAGCGAAGGCGACCGGCGACAGGCCGGCCAGCGATCGATGCGGGCGATGGTGGTTGTAACGGTGGCGCCAGTCCTCGGTCATACGCCGGACTTCGTGTAGGCTGGTGAACACGTAGCGGTCGAGTACCTCTGTACGGAACGTCCGGTTGAAGCGTTCGATCAGCGCGTTCTGCGTAGGCTTGCCGGGCTGGATGTGCACGAGCTCGACGCG
>SCMT01000008.1 GCA_005502915.1 Lysobacteraceae bacterium 2PB
ACCCATCCCCACCCCGGCCCTCCCCTTGAAGGGGAGGGAGACAAGCGCGGCGCTTTGAAGCCCTCCCCTTCAAGGGGAGGGTTTGGGTGGGGATGGGTTTGCCCCATGAACAGCACCGTGTAGGTCGAACGTTCTACTCCCGGCATCACATAAGACACCCATGCACCCCGACTTCTGGCACCAGCGCTGGCACGACAACCGCATCGGCTTCCACCAGGCCGAGGTCACGCCGCTGCTGCAGGCGCACTGGGATGCGATCGACGCGCCCGCAGGCTGCATGGTGTTCGTGCCGCTCGCGGGCAAGTCGCTGGACATGGTCTGGCTGGCGTCTCGCGACCATCGCGTGCTCGGCGTGGAGCTGTCGCCACTCGCCGTCGAACAGTTCTTCGCCGAACACGGGCTCGAAGCCGAGGTGTTCGAGACCCGCTATGGCCGTCACCATCGGGCCGGTGGCATCGAGCTGATCTGCGGCGATGCCTTCGCGCTGGATGCCGAGGCATTGGCCGGCTGCGCTGCCGTGTTCGACCGCGCGGCGATGATCGCCCTGCCGGAAGACCTGCGCGCCCGCTACGTCGATGACCTCTACGGCCACCTGCCCGCGCACTGCCGGGGGCTGCTGGTCACGCTCGAATATCCCGCGCACGAGAAGGAAGGCCCGCCCTTCCCGGTGACAGAAGCCGAAGTGCGCACGCGCTTCGCGCCGCGCTGGCACGTCGACCTGCTGCAACGCCAGGACATCCTCGCCGACCAGCCGGGCTTCCAGGCCGAAGGCGTGACCGCGCTGGAGACCTGCGCGTATCGTCTGGTCCGCACGCCGGCCTGACCGCACCCCAACCCTCCACAGGATGTCGTCGATGAAGAAGTGGCTCAAGCGGATCGCACTCGGACTCCTGGCGCTGCTTCTTCTCGCCCTCGGCACCGGCTGGTGGCTGATGCGCGGCAGCCTGCCCGAACTGGACGGCGAACTCGCGCTGGCGGGTCTGTCCGCGCCGGTGACCGTGCAGCGCGACGCCAACGGCACCGTGACCATCGACGCCGCGAACGAGACCGACGCCCTGCGCGCGCTCGGCTACGTGCATGCGCAGGAACGCTATTTCGAGATGGACCTGATGCGGCGCATGTCCGCAGGCGAACTGTCGGAGCTGTTCGGCGCCATCGCGCTCGACACCGACAAGCGCCAGCGCGCGCATCGCATCCGCGCGCGCGTCGAGGCGAACCTCGACGGCATCCTCGACGGCACGCGACCGCAGGCGCAGGCCTACGTCGATGGCGTCAACGCCGGCCTGTCCGCGCTGAGCGTCCGTCCCTGGCCCTACCTGCTGCTGCGCCAACAGCCGCGCCCCTGGACCCTGCCGGATTCGGCGGTCACCGGCTATGCGATGTACTTCGACCTGCAGGACGCCAGCAATCGCAACGAACTGGCGATGTGGCGGATGCAGCCGCACCTGCCCCCCGCGCTGTACGCGCTGCTGCGCACCGACGGCAGCCGCTGGGACGCGCCGCTGATGGGCGAGGCGCGCGGCGATGCGCGCCTGCCCGGCCCCGATGAAGTGAACCTGCGCACCCTGCCTGCGCCCACCGGCGACCACGGCACGTTCGCGCCCGACGACATCGTCCCCGGCAGCAACAACTTCGCCGTCGCCGGCTTGGTGACGAAGGACGGCCGCGCGATCGTCGCCGACGACATGCACCTGGGCCTGCGTGCGCCGGGCATCTGGTTCCGCGCGCGCCTGCGCTATCCCGACCCGCGCGCGCCCGGCGGCAAGGTCGATGTCACCGGCTTCACCCTGCCCGGCCTGCCGGTGGTGGTGGTCGGCAGCAACACGCATGTCGCCTGGGGGTTCACCAACAGCTACGCCGACACGGCGGACTGGCGCATCGAGACCGCCTGCCCGGCCGGTGGCGCATCCAGCTTGTCAACGGCCGCCGGCTGCACGAAGCCGACCGTGCATCGCGAGACGATCCGCGTCGCCGGCGGCGCACCGGTCGTGCACGAGATCGAGGAAACCGCGTGGGGCCCGGTGCTGCATCGCGACGGCGACCGGATGTTCTCGCTGCGCTGGAACGGTCATGTGCGCGGCGCGCTGGGCTACGGACTGAGCCAGTTTCCGCTGGCGCGCGATCTCGACCACGCGCTCGCGCTCGCCGACCAGGCCGCCGTGCCGACGCAGAACCTGCTGATCGGCGACGCGAAGGGCCGCATCGCCTGGCGCCTGATCGGCCCGCTGGCGCAGCGCGATGCCACCTGCACCGGCCCCGTGCCGATGGCGGCGGACGTCGCCTGCGCGCCGTGGACCATCGCCACCGACCGCTCGCCGCGCGTCGTCGATCCAGCGAACGGCCGGCTGTGGAGCGCGAACAACCGCACCACCGACGGCGAGGCGCTGGCGATGGTCGGCGACGGCGGCTATGCGCTCGGCGCGCGCGCGCAGCAGATCCGCGACGGGCTGCTGGCGCGCGACAAGATCGACGAACGCGACCTGCTGGCGATCCAGCTCGACGACCGCGCGCTGTTCCTCGCGCCATGGCAGTCGCTGCTCCGCGACACCGCTGCTTCGGCGAAGACGCCATCGCTGACGAAGCTCGCCGAGGCTTCGAAGCAGTGGGAAGGCCGCGCCAGCGTGGAGTCGGTGAGCTACCGCATCGTCCGCGCCTGGCGCCTGGCCGTGCTCGCGCGCATCGCCGACGGCCTGACCGCCCCGGCGCGCGCGAAGCTCGGCAAGGACTTCGAGATGCCCGGCTTCACCCAGCTGGAAGGCGTGGCCTGGCCGCTGGTGACGCAGCGCCCGATGCACCTGCTCTCGCGTCGCTTCGACAGCTGGGATGCGCTGTTCGAGGATGCCGCGAAGGAAGTGGCCGGCGAACTGGAAAAGAGCGGTCCGCTGCACCAGCGCACCTGGGGCGAGCGCAACACGATGGCGATCTGCCACCCGCTGGCCGGCGCGATCCCGCTGATCGGCAAGCGCGCGCTGTGCATGCCGCCCGACCAGGTGCCCGGCGACGGCGGCATGCCGCGCGTGGTCGGCCCGAACTTCGGCGCCTCCGAGCGCATGGTGGTCTCGCCCGGTCGCGAAGCCGACGGCATCACCCACATGCCCGGCGGCCACAGCGGCCACCCGCTCTCGCCGTTCTGGGGCGCTGGCCACGACGACTGGGTGCATGGCCGGCCGACCCCGTTCCTGCCGGGCGAAACGAAGTACACGCTGACCTTCAAGCCAACCTCACGCTGAAGGCGCCGCGCAGACCTGGCGGGGAAGAAGTTTGGCCACGGATCGACGCGGAGGGCGCGGATAAAACAGATCGAAGAGAACGCAAGTTCGTTCTCGCTTTTGATCCGCGTGATCCGCGCCAATCCGTGGCGAAAATTTCACGCCGTCAACGCCGCCTGGTGCACGCCCGCGACCGCGCGACCGGAGGGATCGGCGGCCTTGGCGAAGGCTTCGTCCCAGGCGATCGCCGCCGGCGACGAACACGCGATCGATTTGCCGCCCGGCACGGTCTTCGCGCAGCCGTCGCCCGGGAAATGCTGCTCGAAGATCCGACGGTAGAAATAGGCTTCCTTGGTCTGCGGCGGGTTGATCGGGAAGCGCTGCTCGGCCTGCGCGAACTCCTCGTCGCTGACGTTCGCTTCCGCGTGCGCCTTGAGCCCGTCGATCCAGCCGTAGCCGACGCCGTCGCTGAACTGTTCCTTCTGCCGCCACAGGATCTCGTCCGGCAGCACGCCCTCGAAAGCCTCGCGCAGCACCGCCTTCTCGATCCTGCCGCCGCCGGCCATCTTCGCCTTCGCGTCCATGCGCATCGCCACGTCGAGGAATTCGGTGTCGAGGAACGGCACGCGCGCTTCCACGCCCCAGGCCATCATCGACTTGTTCGCGCGCAGGCAGTCGTAGTTGTACAGCGCGTCGAGCTTGCGGATGGTCTCGGCATGGAATTCGCGCGCGTTCGGCGCCTTGTGGAAGTAGAGATAGCCGCCGAACACCTCGTCGCTGCCCTCGCCCGACAGCACCATCTTCACGCCCATCGCCTTGATGCGCCGGGCCAGCAGGTACATCGGCGTCGACGCACGGATCGTGGTGACGTCGTAGGTCTCGATGTGGCGGATCACCTCGGGCAGCGCATCCAGGCCTTCCTCGAAGGTGTAGGTGAAGCCGTGGTGCACGGTACCGAGCGCCTTCGCGGCGATCTCGGCGGCGGCGAGGTCGGGCGAGCCCTTCAGGCCGATCGCGAAGGAATGCAGGCGCGGCCACCAGGCTTCGGATTCGCCGCCGTCCTCGATGCGCCTGCGCGCGAAGCGTTCGGCGCAGGCCGCGACCAGCGAGGAATCCAGGCCACCGGAGAGCAGCACGCCGTAGGGCACGTCGCTCATCAGCTGGCGATGCACCGCCGCCTCGAAGGCCGCGCGCAGCTCGCGTCCGGACACCTGCACGCCTTCGGTGGCCTCGTAGTCGCGCCAGGCCCGCTCGTAATAACGATGCAGCTGGCCGTCGGCGCTGTCGAAGTAATGACCCGGGGGGAACTGCGCGACATCGTCGCAGACGCGGACCAGCGCCTTCATTTCCGACGCCACCCAGACGCGACCATCGGCGTCGTGGCCCCAGTACAGCGGACAGATGCCCATGTGGTCGCGGGCGATGATGAAACGACCTGCGGCGCGATCCCACAGGGCGAAGGCGAAGATACCGTTGAGGCGGTCGAGCCAGGTGCCGACATCGCCACCATCACGGTAGAGCGCGTTGATCACCTCGCAGTCGGAACCGGTCTGGAAGGCATAAGGCTTGCGCAGCGCGCCTTCGAGCAGGCGGTGGTTGTAGATCTCGCCGTTCACGGCAAGGGTGAGATCGCCGTCCTCGGAATGCAGCGGCTGCGCGCCGCCGTTGGGATCGACGATGGCCAGGCGCTCGTGGACCAGCAATGCCTGGGGATCGACATGCACGCCGGACCAGTCGGGGCCACGATGGCGTTGTCGCGCGGAGAGGGACAGGGCAAGCGGTCGGAGGGGACCGAGATCGGCGCCGGGGCGCAGGTCGAACACACCGAGAATCGAACACATGACGAAGGCTCCTTGGGTTTTGCGGGAGCCGAAAGCGCGAAACCCGCGCTTTCGGCGCGGGTTTCGGGGACTGGGCGGTGTTGCTGGATCTTATGCCTGGTCGCCGTTTCGCCTCGCGCGCACGGATTCGCCGCAATTGTTATTGCGGTTGCCGTTGAAATTATTCGGGCGATTGAGGTTGGCGAGACGGCAGGTCATGAAGCCACCGTAACCCGGCCAGCCGAGGCTGGCAAGTCCCCGGATGGGCTCATGGGGAATCGTCATGAGGCCCTCGGGCAACCAGGATCGGCAGGGCAGCCGTGCCGCGTAGAGCGGAGCTTGCTCCGCTCATGCTTTTTGCGAGAGCAACGAGCGGAGCAAGCTCCGCTCTACAGAAACAGGCGGTCAGCGTGCCAGCAGCATCTTCCCGATCAACGTCCGGTACAGATCCGGCAGTCGCTCGAGATCCGCCACCGCGACATGTTCGTCGACCTTGTGGATGCTCGCGTTCACGGGACCGATTTCGATGCACTGCGCGCCGAGCGGTGCGATGAAGCGGGCATCGGACGTGCCGCCGGCGGTGTTCTCTTCCGGCGGCGCGCCCGCGAAGGCGGTCAGCACTTCGCGTGCAGCCGCGCGCAGCGGGCCTTCCGGCGTGTAGAACGGTTCGCCGCCGCGATGCCAGCGGATCTCGTAGTCCAGCCCATGGAGATCGAGGATCGCCGCACACTCGGCTTCGAGCTGTTCCGCGCGCCAGTTCGGATTGAAGCGCAGGTTGAACATCGCCTGCAGTTCGCCGGGAATCACGTTGTTCGCGCCGGTACCGGCGTGGATGTTGCTGATCTGCAGGCTGGTCGCCGGGAAATTCTCGTAGCCTTCGTCCCAGCGCCGCGCGGCGAGCTCGGCCAGCGCAGGCATCGCCTGGTGGATCGGGTTGCGCGCCTTCTCCGGGTAGGCGACGTGGCCCTGGATGCCTTTCAAGGTGAGCGTCGCCGACAGCGTGCCGCGACGCCCGACGCGCAGCAGGTCGCCGAGCCTGGCCTTCGAGGACGGTTCGCCGGTAATGCACCAGTCGATCCGCTGCCCGCGCTCGCGGAACAGGTTCGCGACCTTCGGCACGCCATCGATCGCATCGCCTTCCTCGTCCGAGGTCAGCAGCAGGCCGACGGTGCCCGGATGATCCGGGTGCTCGGCGACGAACCGCTCCAGCGCGATCACGAACGCAGCCACGCTGCCTTTCATGTCGGCGGCACCGCGACCGTAGAGATGGCCCTCTCGTACCGTCGGCACGAAGGGATCGCTGGCCCACTGCTCGATCGGCCCCGGCGGCACGACGTCGGTGTGGCCGAGGAGGATCAGGACGGGACCGCCCGTGCCGTGCGTGGCCCAGAGGTTGTCGGTCTGCCCGAAACGCAGGTGCTCGCAGCGGAAGCCCGCACGCTCCAACCTTTCGGCGATCAGCGCCTGGCAGCCGGCATCCTCGGTCGTGATCGAGCGACGTGCGATCAGCTCGCAGGTCAGGTCGAAGACGCCTGCGTCGAGCGCCGCGCTCATGCGCCGACTCCGAACCGCTTCTTGAAGCCGTTGTCGCTGAAGCCCTGGCTCACGACGCCATCGTCGGTGACGACCACGGGCCGACGGATCAGCTGCGGATATTCCTTGAGCAGCAGCTTCCATTCGGCGTCGGAACCCGGCGACTTGCGGGTGTCGGGCAACTGGCGCCAGGTCGTCGAGGACTTGTTGATCATCGCCTCCCAGCCGCCGAGCTTGTCCTTCCATTCGACCAGGGTCTCCGGCGACTGGCGGTTGTCGCGGTAGTCGACGAAGTCGTGCGCGATCTCGAATCGCTTCAGCCAGTTGCGGGCTTTCTTGCAGGTGTCGCAGTTGTTGAGGCCGTAGAGGGTGGTCATGGCGCAATCGCTTCTCTGTAGAGCGGAGCTTGCTCCGCTACGTCTTTCCGCTACTCGAAACCGGGGCAACTCTGCTTCGTGCCAGGAGGAGCGGAGCAAGCTCCGCTCTACAGGGGCAGGTCAATCCGCCAGGCCGCGCAGCAGGTCGTTGATCGATGTCTTGCTGCGCGTCTTCTCGTCGACCTGCTTGACGATCACCGCGCAGTACAGCGAATGCGAGCCGTCGGCGGCAGGCAGCTGGCCGGAGACGACGACGCTGCCCGGCGGCACCGAGCCGTAGGAGATCTCGCCGGTCATGCGGTTGTAGACGCGGGTGCTCTGGCCGAGAAACACGCCCATGCCGATCACGCTGTGCTGGCCGACGACGAAGCCTTCCACGACCTCCGAACGCGCGCCGATGAAGCAGTGGTCCTCGATGATCGTCGGCGAGGCCTGCAGCGGTTCGAGCACGCCGCCGATGCCGGCGCCGCCGGACAGGTGGCAATGCCTGCCGATCTGCGCGCAGCTGCCGACCGTGGCCCAGGTGTCGACCATGGTGCCCTCGCCGACGTAGGCGCCGATGTTGACGAAGCTCGGCATCAGCACCACGTCCTTGCCGATGTGCGCGCCGCGACGGGCGATCGCGCCCGGCACCACGCGCGCGCCGAGCGCGCGGAAATCGGCTTCGGTGAAGCCTTCGAAGCGCGCCGGAACCTTGTCCCAGAACGGCGCAGGCTGCGCATCGACCACCTGCATGTCCTGCGTGCGGAAGAACAGCAGCACGGCTTTCTTCAGCCACTCGTTGACGGTCCAGCCGCCCTCTGCGTTCGGCGCGGCGACGCGCAGTTCGCCCGCTTCGAGGCCGGCGATGGCCTGGTCGACGGCCGGGCGAACGCGCTGGGCGATCTCGTCGGCGCCGAGCTCGGCGCGACGTTCCCAGGCGGAGTCGATGATGGACTGCAGTTCTGCGATGGCGATGTTCATTCGGGTGGTCTGGAAGATTCGGGGGAAAGTGGAGGCATCAGCCCTTGGCCGGGCCGTCGAGCGCGGCATGCAGGGCATCGCGCAGGGTCGCGCATTGTGCGTCATCCAGTGCGGTGTCGCCGGCACTGGCGATGAGGAACAGGTCTTCCGCGCGCTCGCCGAAGGTCGCGATGCGCGCATCCTGCACGCGCACGCGCTGGCGGCGCAGCACGTGCGCCACGTCGGCGAGCAGGCCAGGGCGGTCGGTGCAGATCAGACTCAGTCGCGTATGCCGCGCGTCGGCCGTGCTTTCCAGGCCGATCCTCGGCGAGATGCGGAAATGCTTGAGATGACGCGGCTGGGTGCGCCGCGAAGGCAGCAGGCGATCCAGATCGCCGGCCAGTGCGCGACGCAGGTCGGCTTCGATCTGCCCGGTCGACGGCGGATTGAGCGGGTCCACCGGCAGCACGTGGAAGGTGTCGAAGATGGTGCCGCCGTGTCCGTCCAGTGCGGGACCATCCAGCGCGCGCGCCTGCTGGATCGCCAGGCCGAGGCGGTCGAGGGTGATCACGATCGCGGCGAACAGGCCATCGCGATCGGGCGTGCAGACGAAGACCTCGCAGCCGCCGCCATGACGGCTGAGCAGGCGCGCGGCGATCACCGTGGACGCATCGCCGGCATCGCGCAGGGCGAGGGCCTGCCACGCGATCTGGTCGGGACGGCTGCGCAGGAAGTTCTCGCGCGGCATGCGCGCGAACAGGGCATCGACGGTCGCGCTGTCCAGCCCTTCGGCGAACAGCAGGCCATGCGCGACGCTGCGGTTCTCGACGATGCGTTCGTCGGCCGCGACAGGATTCTCCAGGCCGCGACGCAGCGCGAAGCGCGTCGCCGTGTGCAGGTCGGCCAGCAGCCGGTCCTTCCACGCGTTCCACAATTTCGGCGATGTACCGGCGATGTCGGCGCAGGTCAGCAGGTAGAGATGGTCGAGGCGCTCGCGATCGGCCACCTCGCTGGCGAAGCGATGGATCACGTCCGGATCGGTGATGTCCTGTTTCTGCGCGGTCACCGACATCAGCAGGTGCTTGCGCACCAGCCATTCGATCAGCGCGGTGTCGGCCTCGGACACACCGTGCGCGATGCAGAACTCGCGCGCATCGACCGCGCCCAGTTCGGAATGGTCGCCGCCGCGCCCCTTGCCGATGTCGTGGAACAGTCCGGCCAGCAGCATCAGTTCCGGCTTGCGCAGCGAAGGCCAGATCGTGTGTGCGATCGAGAAACGGTCGTCGGTCTGCCCGGAGGCGAACAGCGCGAGGTTGCGCAGCACCGCCAGCGTGTGCTGGTCCACCGTGTAGACGTGGAACAGGTCGAACTGCATGCGCCCGGAGACCTGCGCGAAGGCCGGAATCCAGCGCCCCAGCACGCCCAGCCGCGCCATGCGCTCCAGCGTCTTCACCGGCTGCGGCCCGCGCAGCAACTGCATGAACTGCTCGCGCAGTTCGGGCGGAGCGTCTGGATAGGCGGGAATCGACGGCAAGGTCTCGGCCAGGGTCCAGGCCGTCATCGAATGCAGGCCCCGGCTCTGCGCATGCGCGGCCCAGGCCGCGAACAGCTCGAAGACCTGCGCGGTGCCGTCGAGCAGGCGCGCGCGGTCACGTGCGGCCAGGTAGCCGCGCCGCAGTTCGAAATGATCGTCGAGGACTTCGGTTTCACCCTCGCCTTCCAGCTGTTCCTCGAAGCGCTGCAGCAGGCGGTCGTTGATGCGCAGCACGCGCCCGGCGCTGCGATAGAAGCCCTGCATCATCTGCTCGACGGCGAGGTTGTCGGCGTCGTCGGTATGGCCCAGGCGCGCGGCGAGCAGCTTCTGGTAGTCGAAGCGCAGGCGCTCCTCGCGCCGGCCGGCGACCAGGTGCAGGCCGAAGCGCAGCCGCGACAGCGCCTTGCGCTCGCGTTCGAGGGTGTCGAACTCGACCGCGCCGATCTGGCCGAAGGCGAGCATGGATTCGAGGTTGCCGCTGCCCAGCATGCGCTGCGCCATCCAGCGCAGGGTCTGGATGTCGCGCAGGCCGCCCGGGCCGTCCTTGATGTTCGGTTCGAGGTTGTCGGAGGTGTCGCCGTAGCGCGCGTGGCGCCGCGCCTGCTCCTCGCGCTTGGCATTGAAGTAGTCGCGCGCCGACCAGATCCGCCCGGGCGAGATCGCGGCGCGCAGCGCTTCGGTCGCATCTGCGTCGGCGACCAGTGCCCGCGATTCCATGAGCGCGGTCAGCACGGTCTGGTCGTCGGCGGCCTCGATGCACTGCGCGACCGAGCGCACCGCCTGGCTGGCCTGCAGACCGGCGTCCCAGAGCACGGCGAGGAAGCGCGACAGCGCCTCGGCATGGCGGGCCTGAGCCTCGTCGTCGGCCAGCACCAGCAGGTCGATGTCGGACTGGGGAAAAAGTTCACCGCGGCCGTAGCCGCCGACGGCATGCAGGCTGGCGCCGGCATCGGCGGGCAGGCAGCGGGCCCAGGCCTGGCGGATCAGGTCGTCGACCGCCGCCGCGCGCATCGCGACCAGGCGATCGACATCGTCGCCCCGGTCGAACGCGGTCGCGAGCGCGGCGTCGGTACGCGCCAGCGCCGCGCGGGCACCGGTGGCCCAGACGGCATCGCCATCGGAGGACACGGACGCCGGACCGCCGTCCGCAAGCGTGGAGGCGGCGTCGACCATGCGATCAGAGATCGTTGTCGTCGCCGGGCAGGCGGGTCAGGATCTCGACGCCGTCCTCGGTCACCGCCACGGTGTGCTCCCACTGCGCCGAAAGCTTGCGGTCCTTGGTGACCACGGTCCAGCCGTCCGGCATCAGGCGGGTGTGGTGCGTGCCTTCGTTGATCATCGGCTCGATGGTGAAGGTCATGCCCGGCTTGAGCACCAGGCCGTCGCCCGGACGACCGTAGTGCAGCACCTGCGGGTCTTCGTGGTAGACCTTGCCGATGCCGTGGCCGCAGTACTCGCGCACCACCGTGAACCGCTGCGACTCGGCGTAGGTCTGGATGGCATGGCCGATATCGCCGAGGGTCGCACCGGGCTTGACCATGCGGATGCCGCGGAACATGGCCTCGCGGGTGGTCTCGACCAGGCGCCTGGCCATGACCGAAGGCGTGCCGACGTAGTACATGCGGCTGGTGTCGCCATGCCAGCCGTCCTTGATGACGGTGACGTCGATGTTGATGATGTCGCCGTCCTTCAGGACCTTGGTCGGCCCGGGGATGCCGTGGCAGATCACGTTGTTGACCGAGGTGCAGATGGTCGCCGGGAAGCCCCGGTAGCCGACGTTGGCGGGGATCGCACCCTGCGTGTTCACGATGTGGTCGTGGCAGATGCGGTCCAGTTCGCCGGTGGTGACGCCCGGCTTCACGTGCGGGGCGATGATCTGCAGCACCTCGGCGGCCAGCCGGCCGGCGACGCGCATGCGTTCGATGTCTTCGGGGGTCTTGATGGTGATCGGCATGGCGGCATTATCGCCCATTCGCGCCCCCGTTCGCGCCCGCAGCAGCCCCGGCCGGGGCATATCGGTGTGCCCGACTTGCCCGCAAGGCCCTGTCGCGGCTAGAATTCCGCGGCTTGGCAGGGCACCAGCCCTGTCGGACACCGTCCACGGCGGACGTCATCGCCGAATCCACACCCGTCGCACACCACCGTTCCGGGGTGTTTCTCGCAGTCTGGCGCCAAGGCGCCAGTACGGATCAAGCGAGGAATCTGGACACGGCGCGACGGGGAGGCCCAACCCCGGAACCCCGCGACCGCCGCCCGGCGGCCGCACCGCCCTCACATGCCGCAATGCGGCCCGGCGGCCGGTTCCCTTATCCGGAGTCACTGCAATGCCCCAGATCACCATGCGCCAGATGCTGGAAGCCGGCGTCCATTTCGGCCACCAGACCCGCTACTGGAACCCCAAGATGGGTCCGTACATCTTCGGCGCCCGCGGCAAGATCCACATCATCAACCTCGAGAAGACCGTTCCGCTCTTCAACGACGCGATGAACTTCATCTCGGCGATCGCCCAGAAGCGCGGCACCATCCTGTTCCTCGGCACCAAGCGCAGCGCGCGCGACACCGTGAAGGAAGAGGCCGAGCGTTGCGGCATGCCGTACATGACCCAGCGCTGGCTGGGCGGCACCCTGACAAACTTCCGCACCGTGAAGCAGTCGGTCCAGCGCCTGAAGGAACTGGAAGCCGGCGAAACCGACGGCACCTTCGCCAAGCTGGTCAAGCACGAAGTGCTGAACCTGCGCCGCGAGCGCGACAAGCTGCAGGCATCGCTGGGCGGCATCAAGGACATGAACCGCCTGCCCGACGCGCTGTTCGTGATCGACATCGGCCATGAAGACATCGCGATCAAGGAAGCCAAGAAGCTCGGCATCCCGGTCGTCGCCGTCGTCGACACCAACTACGACCCGGCCCTGGTCGACTACGCCATCCCGGGCAACGACGACGCCATCCGCGCCGTGCAGCTGTACGCCCGCGCCGCCGCCGACGCCGTGCTCGAAGGCAAGGCCGCCGCGCCGTCTGCCGCTTCGGTCCGCGAGGAAGACTTCGCCGACGCCGGCGAAGGCGAGGCCAAGGCCGACAAGCGTGGCCCGCGTCCGCCGCGCGGCGCCAAGAAGTCCGACGCGCCCGCCGCCGAGTAATTCCACGGGTTCATCCCCGTGTCACGCGGCCGCGCGAGCATGCGCGGCCGCACCGATTTTCACGCAGGAGCGGCTTGAGCCGCGATCTCCCGCGCGCCGACGCGATCGGCCGCCGGAATCGCCATGCAGGCGACCGCACGCACGCAGCTTTCGCTTCGCGGCTGAAGCCGCTCCTGCCACACACATTCATCGAAGAGGTATCCCATGGCTGAAATCACCGCCTCCCTGGTCAAGGAACTGCGCGAGCGCACCGGCGCCGGCATGATGGAGTGCAAGAAGGCGCTCACCGAAAACAACGGCGACCTCGAAGCGTCGGCCGAGTGGCTGCGCAAGCAGGGCATCATCAAGGTCGGCAAGAAGGCCGATCGCGTGACCGCCGAAGGCCGCATCGCGGTCGCCCAGGACGGCGGCAAGGCCGTGCTGGTCGAGATCAACTCCGAGACCGACTTCGTCGCCAAGGACGAGAACTTCATTGCCTTCAGCAACGCCGTCGCCCAGGCCGCCCTGGCCTCCGGCGCCGCCGACATCGAGGCCCTGAAGTCGGCCAAGACCGCCTCCGGCGAGACCGTCGAGGAAGCCCGCGCCGCCGCCGTGTCGAAGCTCGGCGAGAACATCCAGGTCCGTCGCCTCGCCCGCATCGAGACCGCGAACAACGTCGCGGCCTACGTGCACGGCGGCAAGATCGGCGTGCTGGTCGAGCTGGCCGGCGGCGACGCCGACCTGGCCCGCGGCATCGCGATGCATGTCGCCGCGATGAACCCGCCGCACAACAAGGCCTCGGACGTCCCGGCCGACTTCATCGCCAAGGAAAAGGAAATCGAACTGGCGAAGATGACCGACAAGGACAAGGCCAAGCCGGCCGACATCCTCGAGAAGATCATCGGCGGCAAGATCGCCAAGATCATCAACGAGAACACCCTCTACGGTCAGGCCTACGTGCTCAACAGCGACCAGACCGTGGAAGCCACGGTCAAGGCCGCCGGCGCCGACGTCGTCGGCTTCCAGCGCCTCGTCGTGGGCGAAGGCATCGAGAAGGTGGTCGAGGACTACGCCGCAGAAGTGGCGAAGGCGATGCAGGTCTGATCGCCGATCCGATCATCCCTTCCGGATGACCACGAAAAACCCGCGGGCAACCGCGGGTTTTTTGTTGCGCGGGAATCGGGGCAAGCCGATCAGTCGACCAGCGCCCCCAGCAGACCGCCGCCGGACGACGACCCGCCCTGCTGGAAATACACTTCCTCGTAGGGCTGGACCACGACCCAGCCTTCGCCGGCGAAGCGCAGCTGGATGCTTTCGCCCGAGCCGCGCCCGATCAGGGTCTTGAAGCTGATGTCGGTGACGATTTCCGGCGACAGGCCGCCGGACCAGGCGACGGTCGCATTCGGATCGGTGAACACAGGGCCGGTGCTGGCGTTGACCGGCAGGGTCAGCGGTTCGTAGTGCGAGGTGATCGCGACGAGGCCGCTGCCGCTGAGCTTCACGTTGAACAGGCCGCCCGTCATCATACCGGCCGCCTTGCGCATCATCTTGATTTCGTTGGTGATCGTGGATTCGGTGGCGAGCACGTCGTTGCCGTTGACGAAGATCGACTCGCCCTGCAGGCGCAGCACGGTAATCTTCTTGCCGACATCGGCCAGGTAGACCCGGCCCTGCCCTTCGACCTTCATGAGGGTCATGCCCTCGCCGCTGACCGCCTTCTTCAGCAGGTTGCCCAGGCCCTGCTCCAGCATGCCCTGGCGGGTGAACTTCACGTTGCCCTTGCGGGCGATCATCGCGCCGGCCTTGGCCCAGATCAGGCCATCGATGCGGGCTTCGAGCATGTGCGGGCTTTCCAGCTCGAAAGCGTCCCCGGAGAGGTCCTTTTCCCTGGACGAAGCGAGGAATTCCTGGAGGGTCTTGGCGGCCATGCGGATCTCGTTGTAAGGAAGATGACCGGCATTGTGAGCCCCGCACCGCTCCGGCACCATGCCGGGAAGTCACCCTTGGGACCGCCCGCCATGCCCCCCATCGTCCGCCTGCCCGGCCACATCGACCATGCCCCCCGCCAACCGGTCGACGGCGACCGACTCGTCGCGGGAACGCCGCGGCAGGCCATCGACAATGTCTACGCCTCGGCCGACCAGGCCTTCCAGTGCGGGGTATGGGAGGGCGAGGTCGGCGCCTGGCGGGTGCGCTACACCGAGCACGAGCTGTGCCACATGCTGGCCGGCCGGGTGCGCCTGACCGGCGACGATGGCAGCGAAGCCGTGTTCGCCGCCGGCGACAGCTTCGTCATTCCCGCCGGGTTCCGCGGCATCTGGGAAGTGATGGAGCCGGCGCGGAAGCTGTACGCGGTCTACGAGCCCTGAAAACGCCGGGAAGATGCGGGAATCGAGCCCGGGCTCGCGCGCCGGCAGGTTAGAATTCCGCAGTTTTGTCACCACCTCCGGAGTCCGCCATGTCGTCCCCCCTCGCCTACCGCCGCGTCCTGCTCAAACTTTCCGGCGAGGCCCTGATGGGCGACGAGGATTACGGGATCGACCCGAAGGTCATCGGCCGCCTCGCCCGCGAGGTCATCGAAGTGCGCGAGGCCGGGGCCGAGATCGCGCTGGTGATCGGCGGCGGCAACATCTTCCGCGGCGCGGGCCTGGCCGCAGGCGGCATGGACCGGGTCACCGGCGACCAGATGGGCATGCTCGCCACGGTCATCAACGCGCTGGCCATGCAGGACGCCCTGGAAAAGCTCGGCGCGAAGTGCCGGGTGATGAGCGCGATCAAGATCAACGACGTCTGCGAGGACTACATCCGTCGTCGCGCCGTGCGCCACCTGGAAAAGGGTCGGATCACGATCTTCGCCGCCGGCACCGGCAACCCCTTCTTCACCACCGATTCCGGCGCTGCGCTGCGCGCGATCGAGATCGGTGCCGACCTGCTGCTGAAGGCGACCAAGGTCGACGGCGTGTACGACAAGGACCCGAAGAAGCACGCAGACGCGGTGCGCTACGAGACGCTGACCTACGACGAGGTCATCGCCCGCAACCTGCAGGTGATGGACACCGCCGCGTTCGCGCTCTGTCGCGACAGCGATCTGCCGCTGCGCATCTTCGACATGGGCCAGCCCGGCGTGCTGCTGAAGATCCTGCGCGGCGCAGACATCGGCACGCTGGTCACGCCGAATCACTGAACGCCGCAAAGAGAAACGCCCGGCAGCGATGCCGGGCGTTTTCCTGTCCGATGCCACGAAGGAAGCCCGCACACGCGGGCTTCGTCGTTTCAGGAAGTCAGGATCGGGGCATCACTTCTTCTCGGACGCCTTGATCACCGGCGCACGGCCGCCCAGATGACGCTGGAAGAAGGTCAGGAGCTTGCCGTAGTAGTCGCGTTCGTTTTCGGTCTTGTAGAACCCGTGGCCTTCGGTGGGATAGTAGACAGCCTCGACCGGCACGTTCGCAGCACGCAGGGCCTTTTCCATCATCTGCGTATGCTGGATTGGGGCGATCTCGTCCTCGCCTCCAGCCGCCAGGAAAACAGGCGCTTTGATCCGGCTCGCCAGGCGATTCGGCGACACCGCAGCCAATGTATCCTTCGGCCCGACCCATTCGGCCACGAAGGCCTTGCCTGACTTGCTCTCCTGGGTTATGTCGTCAGTGTAGAAGGTCGGCAGGTCGTAAACACCTATGCTGCCTGCGGCACAACGGTACAGGTCGGGCTCCTTCGCAACGCCCATGAGTGACGCATAACCCCCATAGCTCGCACCGTAAAGGCAGATGCGCGCCGGATCGGCGATCCCCTGCTGGATCGCCCACCTGGTTGCGTCGGTGATGTCGTCCTGCATTTTACCGCCCCACTCTCGCCTGCCGGCTTCGTGGAACGCATGCCCATGGTTGCCGGATCCGCGAAAATTCACCTGCAATACGGCATAGCCGTGCGCGGCCAGCATCTGCGCCTCGCGATCGAAGCCCCAGGTGTCGCTGATGCCGAACGGACCGCCATGCACCAGCAAAACCAGCGGAGCATTCCTTGCTTCCCCGCCGACAGGCGAAGTGAGGTAACCGTGGATCTCCAATCCATCACGCGCCTTGAAGCTGATCGGTTTGACGCCAGCCAGAGCCGCGGGGTCGATCCAGTTGCTGAAACTGTCGAGATAATTGGCCTTGTTCGCGACGGTATCGAAGATGTAAAGGTCCCCCGGATTCCTGTCGCCCCAGACCTTCACCATCACCAGCTTGCCATCGGCCGTCGACGATGTGATGGTGACCGCCTGGCCCGGGAATGCCTTCTCCAGTTTCCTGTAAAGCTTGGCGATCGCGGACTGCTCATCGAAGAACGCCATACGCGGCAGGCCGTCCATCAAACCGACGCCCAGCAGCACATTATTGATCTCGACAGGATACGGGTCGGTGTTGTCGTCGCGCAGCACCTCCTTCCGCTCGTTCGAATCGATATTCCAGGCGACGACCGAATCCGGTCCTTGCTTGTGCTGCACAAGCATGTAGGCCGTCTTGTTGTCCGGAGCGAATCCGAGCGGATACTCCGCCAGCCCGTCCACGTCGCTCGTGCGGACCAGCTTCCATTCGTCGCCTTCGCCGGCTCGGTAATACGTTTCGATGACGAGATCCGTCTTCTGACCCCAGGCGAAGCGCACGACGCCCGCGTTGTCCGTCAGGAAACTGGCGTTTCTCACAGGCGCCCGGGTCACGGCGACGCGACGCCCGGTGAAGGTATCGAGCCGCTCCACGCGGGTGAAAGGATCCGCCGAGAACGGCATCACCTTGATGAGGACGTTCTTGTCGTCAGCGGGGAGATCGTCGAGCAGAAAGGCCGCGATCTCCTCCTGGCGTTTGCCGCGGATGTTGGAACCAACCGTGTCGACCTGAAGCGTCTGACCAA
The DNA here is from genome assembly GCA_005502915.1 of Lysobacteraceae bacterium 2PB. Classification (GTDB taxonomy): domain Bacteria; phylum Pseudomonadota; class Gammaproteobacteria; order Xanthomonadales; family Xanthomonadaceae; genus Lysobacter_I. Next base: position 17,419 of record SCMT01000008.1, read on the forward strand.
CGAGCAATTCACCCTTGCTGCCATCGGCGTTGATGGCGTAGAGATCGCCCGTCGGCCGGGGCCTCTCGTGGGCCCCCATCTTCTGGGCGCCGCTGGCCACGATGCGCGTGTCGCTGACCCACCAGAAATCGTCGACGTGCGTACGATCCCCCGGAATATGGATCTGCGCCGTCAACTTGTTGTCGGACCTGCGCAGGACGACCAGGATCGTCTTCCGCTCGGTCGCGACAGTCGCGGCGTAATACTCGCCTGTCGGGGAGATCTTGATGTCGATGAACTTCTGCTTGCGGATGAAGTCCTCGACGTCGTGCGGCTTGGGCGCCTGCGCGGTGGCCGCGAACGAGGCGAACGCGAGCATGAGCGAGGCGATGGACGAGGCAACTGCTTTCTTCATGGATCCCCCATGGATCAGTGGTTCTGGCTGACAAGACGGTCTTTCGATTGAAGCGGACATCAAGGTCGAACAGGATCACCCGGCGGACGCGCGTTCGATCTGGCCCAGGACACAGGCACAGACCTGCCGCCAATCCGGCAATTCCAGCCCGAAGTCCGCCTGCAGGCGCGATGTATCCAGCCTGGAATAGGCCGGGCGCCGCGCGGGGGTCGGGTAGTCGGCGGTGGCGATCGCGTTGACCTGCGGCGCCCGGGGCAGGAGCCCGCGTGCGACTGCGTCGGCGAAGATCGCCTCGGCGAAGCCGTGCCAGGAGGTCTCCCCGCTCGCGGTGAGGTGCCAGGTGCCGGACAGCGTGCCGGTCTGCGACAGCAGGCGCGCGGTGACTTCGGCAGTGACATCGGCAATGAGGCCGGCGGAGGTCGGCGTTCCGACCTGGTCGGCGACGACGCCGAGCGTGTCGCGCTCGGCGCCCAGGCGCAGCATCGTGCGCAGGAAATTCTTCCCGTGCGCCGCATATACCCAGGCGGTGCGCAGGATGATGTGCGATGCGCCACTGGCGCGGATGCCCTGCTCGCCCGCAAGCTTGCTCTCGCCATAGACGCCGAGCGGCGCGGTCGGATCGTCTTCGCGATAGGGGCGCGTGGCGGTGCCGTCGAACACGTAGTCGGTCGAGTAATGCACCAGCGGGATGCCCAAGCGCGCACAGGTCTCGGCAATGCGCGACGGCGATTCTGCATTCGCGCGGAATGCGGCCTCACGGTCGGACTCGGCCTTGTCGACCGCCGTGTAGGCAGCGGCGTTCACGACAACGGAAGGCGCGATGCGCTCGACCAGCCCGGGCAAGGCGTCGGGCGCATCGAAGTCGGCGACCTCGCACGCAAGACCATCCTCGAGCCGGCCACTGCGCGTGGTCGCGACGATCTCACCCTGGCGGGCCAGGCTGCGCCGCAGCTCGTGGCCGATCTGTCCATTGGCGCCGAACAACAGGATCCGCATTGCGACCTCAGCCTGCGAAAACGGGCAGCCGTGCCTCGGACACGTTGGCGAGGAACGGCGCCTTCGCATCCTTGTCGGACAACGACGGTTCGGAGATCGGCCAGTCGATGGCGAGATCGCCGTCGTTCCAGCGAATCGCCGCGTCGGCCTCGCGGTCGTAGGTCGCCGTGCACAGGTACGAGAACACGGCGCGTTCGCTCAGCGTGGCGAAACCGTGTGCGAACCCTTCCGGAATCCATACATGGCGCTTGTTCTCCGCACTGAGCAGTACGGCGATCCAGCGGCCAAAGCTCGGCGATCCTCTTCTGATATCAACGGCCACATCCCAAGCCTCACCTTCGATCACCGAAACCAACTTGCCCTGCGGCTTCGGCCACTGGTAATGCAGGCCGCGCAGCACGCCACGCACCGAGGACGAGACGTTGCCCTGCACGAATTCCGGCAGGTGCAGGCCGGCGGCGATCAGCTTGTCGCGGTTGAACGATTCGTAGAAGAAGCCGCGGTTGTCGCCGAACACCTGTGGTTCGATGACGATGCAACCAGGCAGGTCGGTTTCGATGATCTTCATGGAGGGCGGAATGTCAGGGAACGAAACCGCGCTCGGCCAGGCCGAGCAGGTATTGGCCGTAGCCGTTCTTCGCCAGCGGCTTCGCGAGGCGTTCGAGCTGCGCGGCATCGATCCACCCGTTGTTCCAGGCGATTTCCTCCGGGCAGCACACGCGCAGGCCCTGGCGGGCCTCGATGGTCTCGATGTAGTTGGAGGCTTCGAGCAGCGACTGGTGCGTGCCGGTGTCGAGCCAGGCATAGCCGCGGCCGAGACGCTGCAGGTGCAGCGAGCCGTCTTCGAGGTAGCGTCGGTTGAGGTCGGTGATTTCCAGCTCGCCGCGCGGCGACGGCTTCAGGTCCGCGGCGAAATCGCTGGCACGACCGTCGTAGAAGTACAGGCCTGTGACCGCATAATGCGACTTCGGCTTCGCGGGTTTTTCCTCGAGCCCCACGACCTTGCCCGTGTCGTCGAACTCGGCCACGCCGTAACGTTCCGGATCGTGTACCCAGTAACCGAACACGGTCGCACCGTGCTGCAGGGTGTCGGCTTCGCGCAGCATCGCGGTGAGCCCCGGGCCGTGGAAGATGTTGTCGCCGAGCACGAGGCAGCTGGGCTGGCCGTCGACGAAATCGCGGCCGATGAGGTAGGCCTGCGCCAGACCGTCCGGGCTCGGCTGTACTGCGTATTCGATGCGCATGCCCCACTGCGAGCCGTCGCCGAGCAGGGTCTTGAACAGCGCCTGCTCGTGCGGCGTGTTGATGACCAGAACTTCGCGGATCCCCGCAAGCATCAGCACGCTCAGCGGGTAGTAGATCATCGGCTTGTCGTAGACCGGCAGCAGCTGCTTGCTGACGGCCTGCGTGATCGGATACAAGCGCGTGCCTGAACCGCCGGCGAGAATGATGCCCTTGCGCGCGGTCATGCGGCGCTCCCGATGCGTTCCAGGCGATAGCTGCCGCCGAGCACGCGGCGCACCCAGTCCTGATGATCGAGATACCAGTCGACGGTACGCGCGATACCTTCCTCGAAGGTCACCGACGGCGCCCAGCCCAGTTCGGACTTGAGCTTGGTGGCATCGATGGCATAGCGGCGGTCGTGGCCGGGGCGATCCTTGACGAAGGTGATCAGCGATTCGCGTGCGCGGCCATCGGCCAGCGGGCGGCGGGCGTCGAGGAGCGCGCAGATCGTCTTCACCACGACGATGTTCTCGCGCTCGGCATCGCCGCCGACGTTGTACACCTCCCCGACGCGACCGCGCTCGAGCACGGCGCGGATGGCGCTGCAGTGGTCGCCCACGTACAGCCAGTCGCGGACGTTGCGGCCGTCGCCATAGACCGGCAGGGCGTCGCCGGCCAGCGCCTTGGCGATGATCAGCGGGATGAGCTTCTCGGGAAACTGGAACGGCCCGTAGTTGTTCGAGCAGTTCGTGGTGAGCGTCGGCAGACCGTAGGTGTGGTGGAAGGCGCGGACCAGGTGATCGGACGCGGCCTTCGAAGCGGAATACGGCGAATTCGGCGCATACGGTGTGGTCTCGGTGAACTTGCCGGTATCGCCCAGCGAGCCATAGACCTCGTCGGTCGAGACGTGCAGGAAGCGGAAGTCGTCCCGCGCTGTGCCGTCGAGCGACTTCCAGTAATCGCGGGCGCATTCGAGCAGGCCGAGCGTACTGACGACATTGGTCTGGACGAAGGCGGCCGGGCCGTCGATCGAACGGTCGACGTGGCTCTCGGCGGCGAAATTGATGATCGCGTCCGGCCGGTGCTCGGCCAGCAGGCCTGCGACGAGGGCACGGTCACCGATGTCGCCCTGGACGAAGCGATGACCGTCATGAGCCGCGATCGCCCCGAGGGTGTCGGGATTGCCGGCATAGGTCAGGAGGTCGAGGTTCACCACGCGAACACCGCGCGACACCGCATCCAGCACGAAATTGCCACCGATGAAACCGGCGCCGCCGGTCACCAACCATGTCGACACGTGAACTCCTGTCTTCGGGGGGAAGGGGATTGCGCATTGTACAGGCCACCCCGGAACCGCTCCCGACCGGCCATGAACGAAAAAAACCCGGATGCGCGGTAGGCATCCGGGTTTCGTGTGACGGTTTCGATGGAACGCCCGCCGGACCGACCGGTACGGGACATCCCGGGCGTCGATCAGGGAACCAGTGCGGGATCCCGGCCGTTGGCCGCCTGCTGGTTGGCCGGATCCGGGGTGATGTCGCGACCGTTGCGGGTGCTGCACACGTCCTCGAAGGTCGAGATCCAGCGCTTGTTCGGGCGCTTCACGATCTTGCGCCACTTGCCGTCGCCCTGCGACACCCAGCCATCGCTGGGCATGCCGTACTTGCAGAACAGGAAGGGATTGTTGCCGTACGGCACGACCTTGTAGGTGCCGGCCTGCGCCGAACCGATGATCGATGCGGCGATCACGACCGCAGCGGCGAGTAATGTCTTCTTCACGCCCTACTCCTTTTGCGTTTCCATGGGGGTAACCAGATGGCGGATCACCGGATGGGTCCGCGTGATGCGATTTCCTTGCGCCGGTGCGACCACCTGGCCAGACCGGGGACATCCTGCGCGCCCGTGACGCGCCTCGTCTTCGGTTCAGCTATGTACCGCAACGTACGGTCCGATTCAAGGCGCGGCGGACGGATGGCATCCTTGTCGGGGATGGTCGGGGAGGGATCGCCGGGTCAGGCCGGGTCCCAGAGGCAACGCCCGGCCTTCTTGCGGATCGCCTCGACGCGGGCAGCATGCGCGGCCAGCTCGTCATCGGCCACCCGGACGCGGGGACGCAGGGCGGGATCGAGTACCGTGGCCGCGAACGCCGCCACGGCCCCGCCGCCGCTCTCTTCGTCGGTCGCGGGCGCACCGAAACCGATCTCGCTCTGCCCCGAGGTCAGCGCGAGGTAGACCTCGGCCAGCAGCTGCGAGTCCAGCAGCGCGCCATGCAGCTGGCGATGGGTGTTGTCGACGCCCAGCCGCCTGCACAGCGCGTCCAGCGAATTGCGCTGCCCGGGAAAACGCTGCCGGGCCATGTCGAGCGAATCCTCCACGCCCGCGACGTGGTCGCGCAATCGGCCGTACTGCGGCCCGAGCAACGAGAGCTCGTAGTCGAGGAAACCGACGTCGAACGCGGCGTTGTGGATGATCAGCTCGGCGTCGCGGACGAAATCGAGGAAGGTGTCGGCGATCTCGGCGAACTTCGGCTTGTCGGCCAGGAACTCCAGGGTCAGCCCGGTCACTTCCTGCGCGCCGGGCTCGAACTCGCGTTCCGGATGGATGTACTGCTGCCAGGTGCGCCCGGTCGGCCGGCGCTCGATCAGCTCCACGCAGCCGATTTCGACGACGCGGTTGCCCTTCTTCCATTCCAGGCCGGTGGTTTCGGTATCGAGGACGATCTGTCTCATGCGCGCCGGGCCTCCCGGTTGGCGTCCTTCAGCAACGTGGCCTGGTCGCGGGCCAGGGTGTCGACGCGCTCGTTGTCGGGATCGCCGGAATGGCCCTTCACCCAGCGCCAGTCGATGGTATGGCGCTGGGAGGCGGCATGCAGCCGTTCCCAGAGGTCGCGGTTCTTCACCGGGTCGCCGGCGGCGGTCTTCCAGTGCCGGCGCACCCAGTTGGGCAGCCATTCGGTGATCCCCTGGCGCACGTACTGGGAATCGGTGAACAGGGTCACCCGGCACGGCTCGCTCAGGGTCTCCAGGCCGACGATCGCCGCCATCAGTTCCATGCGGTTGTTGGTGGTCTGCGCCTCGCCGCCGGCCAGTTCGCGCTCGCGCTCGCGGTAGCGCAGCAAGGCCGCCCAGCCGCCCGGGCCGGGATTGCCGAGGCAGGCGCCGTCGGTATGGATTTCGACGTGTTTCATCGTCGGGTCGATCGGGGAATTCGTCATCGGGAGCGCTTCGGCGTGGATCAGGTGACCGGCACGCCGTCGGCCAGCCCGAGGGGCTTGCGCTGGCGAACCGGCGTGAGGGGGAGCGCGCGCTTCTCCGCACGCTGCAGGTAGGCGACGCGCAGGCCGGGGCCGGACTGCAGGCTGGGCGATGCGACCGGCGACCATTGCGGGCCGATCCCCTGCGCCGAGGATTCTGGACTCAGCCCGGCATCGGCCATGTGGCGGCGCCAGGTCGCGGGATCTTCCACGCAAGGGCGACCACGACGCAGGCGCACTCGGTAGGGCGACAGCGGATTGAGCGCGAAGACGGCCAGGCGGCCGCCCGGCACCAGCAATCGCGCGCATTCGTCGAGCAGGCGCGAACGCGCGTCATCGGTCGCCAGCGGCAGGTGCTGCAGCACGATCGCGCCGAGGGATTCGCTCGCCAGCGGCAAGGGCAGCCTGCAGACGATCGGTCCCAGCCAGTGCGCGTCGCGCCCGGTCAGGCGCAGGCCGCGCCCGGCCGGCGCGTCGCCATCGGCGACCGGCGACAGCCACAGCCACGGCAGGCCGACCACGGGGTGGGCGGCCAGCGCATCGGCGACCGCCGTCTGCTCGCTCTCCAGCACCGGGAGACCCGCCGGCAGCTGGTACCACTGCTGCGTCACGGCCTCGGGGGTCTGGGAGTGGGACAATGCAGGCATCGCGCCATTGTACCCAGCCCGCCCCCGGACCCGACACGCCACCATGCCGCCCTTCGCACCGCCCTGCGTCCCCGTACCCCTGCCCGCCTTCGAGGACAACTACATCTGGACGCTGGCCGGCGACGGCGGCGACGCGCTCGTGGTCGATCCCGGCGACCCCGCGCCGGTGCTGGCGGCGATGGCCGAGGGCCTGCGACTTGTCGGCATCCTGGTGACCCACCACCACAACGACCACATCGGCGGGCTCGCCGCGCTGGCCGCCGCCGTGCCGGGCATCGAGATCATCGCGCCGCACGACGAGCGGATCCCGCAGGCGACCCAGCGCGTGGACGACGGCGCGCGCGTGCAGGTCGCCGGCATCGATTTCGAGACCCTGACGGTGCCCGGCCACACCCGCAGCCACATCGCGTTCCATGCTGGCAAGGTCGGCGAGGCGCCACTGCTGTTCTGCGGCGACACCCTCTTCAGCCTCGGCTGCGGCCGCCTGTTCGAGGGCTCGCCCGCGCAGATGCTGGCCTCGCTGGACCGCCTCGCCGCCCTGCCCGGCGACACCCGGGTCTGCTGCACGCACGAATACACACTGTCGAACGCCGCCTTCGCGCTCGCCGTGGATCCGCACAATCGCGCCCTGCAGGCGCGCGCCGAGGCTGTCCGCGACCTGCGCGCACGCCTGCAGCCCACCCTTCCGGTGACGCTGGCCGAGGAATGCGCGACCAACCCCTTCCTGCGCTGCGACGACCCGGCGGTCCGCGCGGCCGTGACCATGCGACTGGGCCGCCCGCCCGCCGATCGCATCGAGACCTTCGCCGTCCTGCGCGAATGGAAGAACGTGTTCAGGGCCTGAGCCGAGGCGAATCCATACGGCATCCGATGGTCGGGGGCGCATGGCACACTAAGGCTCCCGATTCGACACACGTCACGAGACCACCATGGGTTTTCTGCAAGGCAAACGCGCGCTCATCACCGGCATCGCCAGCGAGCGCTCCATCGCCACCGGCATCGCCGAGGCCATGCACCGCGAAGGTGCCGAGCTGGCCTTCACCTACCAGACCGAGAAGCTCCGCCCGCGCGTCGAAAGCGCCGCGCAGGAGTACGGTTCGAACATCGTGCTGCCGCTGGACGTTGCCGATGACGCCCAGATCGAAGCCTGTTTCTCCGAACTGGGCAAGCACTGGACCGATGGTTTCGACATCCTGATCCACGCCATCGCCTTCGCGCCGCGCGAAGCGATCGCCGGCCAGTTCCTCGACGGCCTGACCCGCGAGAATTTCGCCATCGCCCACGACATCTCGGCCTACTCGCTCTCGGCGCTGGCCAAGGCCGCCCGACCGATGATGCAGAACCGCAAGGCCTCGATCCTCACCCTCAGCTACCTCGGCGCGGAACGTGCGCTGGTCGGCTACAACCTGATGGGCGTGGCCAAGGCCAGCCTGGAATCCAGCGTGCGCTACCTCGCCTGCAACCTCGGCCCGGAAGGCATCCGCGTCAACGCGATCTCCGCCGGCCCGATCAAGACGCTCGCCGCGGCCGGCATCGCGGGCTTCCGCAAGATCCTCGGCCACGTCGAGGAAAACGCGCCGCTGCGTCGCACCGTGACGATCGAGGACGTCGGCAACGTCGCCGCCTTCCTCAGCTCGGACCTCGCTTCGGGCGTGACCGGCGAAGTGACCTACGTCGACGCCGGCTACAACATCCTCGGCATGACCGGCATCCACTACGACTGATCCCTGTCCGCGAGCATGCGCCTGGCGGATGCTCGCGAGGGGACAATCGCAGCGCAAAGAAAAAGCCCGGCTTCGCAGCCGGGCTTTTTCGTGTCTTGCCAACCTCACCGGATCAGAGTCGATCTTCGGCGATGGTGACCTTCATCCGCTTGCGCTGGTCCTTGCTGACCGAAAGCGCATCCTGGTCGCCCAGGCGCGGAGCCAGCTGACCGAGGAATGCTGCACGGATTTCAGGCGGCATGTCGCTGTCCTGGCCAGCGATCACCTTCGTGACCTCGAACACGACCATCTGGCCGTTCGGCAGCTGCGCCTTGCCCGGCGACACCTTGCCGGCAGCCGGCGCATCGACCTGGAAATAGGCCTCGCTGACAGCGGGATCCGGGCTCGGGGCGCCACGCTGCACGGCAGCGGCGGTTTCCACGGTCAGCTGCTGCTCGCCGGCGACCGCAGCCAGGGTCTCGCCCTTCTTCAGGCGCGCGACGATGGCCTCGGCCTGGGCCTCGGCGGCTTTGCGCGTACGATCCGCACGCACCGCCGCGACGATCTGCGGGCCCAGTTCGGCCAGCGGACGGACGCGTTCGGGGGTGTGGTCGACCACGCGGATCATCACGCTGTGATTCGGCGCGACTTCGATCGGATCGGAGACGTTGCGGCGCGTCTTCGCGTCTTCGGAGAAGGCCGCGCGCAGCACCGCCTGGTTGGCGAGCACGCCCTGCGCCTGGTTGCGCGAGATCGGACCGACCCGCTGGACCTGCAGCTTGGCCACGTCGGCCACCTGCTTCATCGACGACGGCGTCTTCAGCGCCTGGTCGACGAGGGCGCCGGTCAGGTCGTTGTAGGCGCGTTCGCGGTCTGTCTCGACGAGCATGCGTTCCAGCTCGGGACGCGCCTGCTCGAAGGGCATCTCGCGCCCGGCCTTCAATTCGCGCACCTGGATGATGTGCCAGCCGAACTCGGACTTGACCGGCCCGGAGATCGTGCCCGGTGCGGTCGTGAAGACCGCGTCCTCGAACGGCTTGACCATCTGGCCGTTCTTGGCGACCCAGCCCAGGTCGCCGCCGCCGTCCTTGGAACCGGCGTCATCGGAGTTCTGCCGCGCCAGGGCCGCGAAATCGGCACCCGGGGCCTTGGCCTTGGCCAGCAGATCGCGCGCCTTGGCTTCGGCCGCCTTCTGCGCCGCGGCATCCGCGCCGGCATCGACCTTGACCAGGATATGCGAGGTCAGGCGCTGCTCGGGTTCGACGAAACGCGCCTTTTCCTGCTCGTAGCGCGCCTGCAGCGCGCGCTCGTCCGGCGCGACGGGCGGCGGCAGGGTCGCGGCGTTGATCTCGATGTATTCGAGCGTGACCATCTCCGGCGCGCGGAAATCGTTCGGATGCGCCTTGTACCAGCTCGCGATCTCCGCAGGCGTCACCGGCGCGGTGTCCGGCGCGGGCGCAGGCAGCGCGACGTAGGCCACGTCGCGCTTTTCGTTGAGCATGCGCAGCAGGCGCTGGCCTTCGGACGGCGTGACGAACGCAGATTCCTGCAGGCGTGTGGCCACGAAGCTCTGCTTGAGGCTGTCGCGTACTTCCTGGTCGAACTGCGTCGGGGTCTTCGGCGGCGCCAGCGACGCCAGCGCGAGGCGGTAGCGCTGCTCGCTGAACTTGCCGTCGACCTGGAATGCCGGGATCGACTGGATGGCGTCGATGACCTGGGCGTTGCCGACCACGAAGCCGTCGCGCTCGCTGGCCAGGCGCATCACGCGCTGGTCGACCAGCTGCTCGAGGATCTTGCGCTTGTTGTCGATGCTCTCGAATTCGCGCGCATCGAAATTCTCGCCGTCCTGCTGACGACGACGCTGGCGCTCGTCCTCGAATGCACTGCGGAACTCGTCCGCACTGATTTCGTCCTTGTCCCAGAACGCCTTGCGAACCACCCACCAATCCGGCGCATCAGACCACCAGGCCGGGGGCGTTTCGATCTTGGCGGCGAAGGTTTCGGTGCGCTGGAACAGATACTGCTCCATCCCGAAGAACGCGAAGGGAATGGTCAGCAGGCCCAGGATGACCGTGGCGATCCAGCCGGAGGATTTGTCGCGTAAGGCTTGCAGCATTGGCGAACGGAGCCGTGAGAGGAGCCGCCAAGTGTAGCCTGAGCGGGCGCCTGCAACACCCCCGGCATGCCTTCGGGGCGGGAAGAAGGACCGGCAGGCGACCGGCATGTCTCGATTTCCGGACGCCGGACACGAAAAAGGCACCGTTTCCGGTGCCTTTGCGTCCGCTTGCGCGGAAAATTCCCAGGGATTGGCGGAGTGGACGGGACTCGAACCCGCGACCTCCGGCGTGACAGGCCAGCATTCTAACCGACTGAACTACCACTCCGCATTTGACCCTGCGACGGCGCGCATTTTAGCGCCTTTTCGTGACTGATGGGAAGCTCTTTGCAGAAATTCTTTTCAATCACTTCGAACTCTTTCTGGTGGGTGCTGAGGGTTTCGAACCCCCGACCCTCTCCGTGTAAAGGAGACGCTCTACCGCTGAGCTAAGCACCCCAACGGGAAGAGCTGATTAGTTTACGGCATCCTTGAGCGCTTTGCCAGCCTTGAAGACCGGATTCTTCGACGCCGGGATCTGCAGCTCGCCGCCGGTCTTCGGGTTGCGGCCGGTGCGGGCGGCGCGCTCGCGGACAACGAAGGAACCGAAGCCGATCACGGTCACGGTCTCGCCCTTCTTCAGCGCCTGGGTGATGGCGGCAACCGTGGCATCGAGCGCGCGCCCGGCATCGGCCTTGGACAGCTCGGCACCGGCGGCGATCGCGTCGATAAGCTCGGCTTTGTTCATGTTGGAAACTCCCGTTGATGTGGTGTGAGGAAGGAAGAATGAGGCGTGGATGCCACGCGATTGCTGTCGGCGGGAACGCGACTCCCTGCATTCGGCGTCGAATAGACGCGGACTTTTCCTGCGTCAACAGGCGTCCGTTATACCAGCGGGGGTGACCCCGCGCAAGAAAAAACCCCGGAAAAACCGGGGAAAAACGCACGAACGGAGCGGAAGGCCGACTGCGGCCATCCGTCCGTCTGCCGATCAGTGCCTGCGTACCTCGCGGCGGCTCGTGGCCTTCGGCTTGACCGCCTTGCGCGGGGCGGCACGCTCCTTCTTCGCGGCCTGCGGCGCGATCGGATGCACCAGGGCCAGATCGAGTACTTCATCGATCCAGCGCACCGGCACGATCTTGATGCGATCGGTCACGGTCTTCGGGATATCGGCGAGATCCTTGCGGTTCTCTTCCGGGATCAGCACGGTGCGGATGCCGCCGCGCAGCGCGGCGAGCAGTTTTTCCTTCAGCCCGCCGATCGCCGTGACCTTGCCGCGCAGCGTGATTTCGCCGGTCATCGCGACATCGGCGCGCACCGGCACCTTCGTCAGGGCCGACACCAGTGCGGTCGTCATCGCGATGCCCGCACTCGGGCCATCCTTCGGCGTCGCGCCATCAGGGACGTGCAGGTGGACGTCCTGCTTCTGCAGGAAATCGGGATCGATGCCGAGGCGCTCGGTGCGCGCGCGCACGACCGACAGCGCCGCCGATGCGGATTCCTTCATCACGTCGCCGAGCTGGCCGGTGAGCAGCAACTGCCCCTTGCCCGGCATCAGCGTCGATTCGATCTGCAGCAGGTCGCCGCCGACTTCGGTCCAGGCCAGGCCAGTGACCATGCCGACTTCGTTGTCCTGCTCGGCGCGACCGAAATCGTACTTCTGCACGCCGAGGTATTTGTCGAGATTCTTCGAAGTGACGGCGACGCGCTTGACGCCCTTGGTCACAGTCTTCGCGGCCGCCTTGCCAGAACGCTTGCCCTTCTCCGCCGGCTGCGCACCGGCGAGCGCGATCTCCTTCACCACCTTGCGGCAGATCTTGGAGATCTCGCGTTCGAGGTTGCGCACGCCGGACTCGCGCGTGTAGTAGCGCACGATGTCGCGCACGGCCTCTTCGGCGATGCTCAGTTCTGCCGGCTTCAGGCCATTCGCCTTGAGCTGCTTCGGCAGCAGGTAGCGCTGCGCGATGTTGAGCTTCTCTTCCTCGGTGTAACCCGGGATGCGGATCACTTCCATGCGGTCGAGCAGCGGGCCCGGGATGTTCAGCGAATTCGAGGTCGCGATGAACATCACTTCCGACAGATCGAGATCGACTTCGAGGTAGTGGTCGTTGAACGCGGTGTTCTGCTCGGGATCGAGCACTTCCAGCAGCGCCGCCGACGGGTCGCCACGGAAGTCCATCGACATCTTGTCGATCTCGTCGAGCACGAACAGCGGGTTCTTGCTCGCCGCCTTGTTGAGGTTCTGCACGATGCGGCCGGGCATCGAGCCGACGTAGGTACGGCGGTGGCCACGGATCTCGGCCTCGTCGCGCACGCCGCCGAGCGACATGCGCACGAACTTGCGGTTCGTCGCCTTGGCGATGCTCTGGCCCAGCGAGGTCTTGCCCACGCCCGGCGGACCGACGAGGCAGAGGATCGCGCCCTTCATCTGCTTCACGCGCGTCTGCACCGCGAGGTATTCGAGGATGCGTTCCTTCACCTTCTCCAGGCCGTAGTGGTCGGCGTCGAGGGTGTCCTGCGCCAGCTTCAGGTCCTTGCGGACCTTGGTGCGCTTGTTCCACGGCACGCCGAGGATCCAGTCGAGGTAGTTGCGCACGACGGCGGCTTCCGCCGACATCGGCGACATCTGCTTGAGCTTGTTGAGTTCGGACTTCGCCTTGGTTTCGACCGCCTTGGGCATGCCGGCCTCGGCGATGCGCCGGGTCAGGTCCTCGATGTCGTTCGGCGCATCGTCCAGGTCACCCAGTTCCTTCTGGATGGCCTTCATCTGCTCGTTGAGGTAGTACTCGCGCTGGCTCTTCTCCATCTGCGACTTCACGCGGCCGCGGATGCGCTTTTCCAGCTGCTGCACGTCGATCTCGCCGTCGACCAGGCCGACCAGCAGTTCGAGGCGCTGCGACACGTCCACCGCTTCGAGCAGGCGCTGCTTCTCGGCCAGGCGCACGCTCAGGTGCGCGGCGATGGTGTCGGCCAGGCGGTTGGGTTCGTCGATGCCCGACAGCGTCTGCATCAGCTCCGGCGGCAGCTTGCGGTTGGTCTTGATGTACTGCTCGAACAGGCCCATCAGCGAGCGCACGATGGCCTCGACCTCGCGCGGGTCGGACGGGACGTCGGATTCCAGCAGCTCGGGCCGGCCGGCGAGCGCGCCTTCGAACTCGCGCACCTGCTTCACGCTCACGCGCGAGACGCCTTCGACCAGCACCTTGATCGTGCCGTCGGGCAGCTTCAACAGTTGCAGCACCTGGGCCAGCGTGCCGACTTCGTACAGGTCGGCGGCGGCGGGATCGTCGGTCTCGGGCGACTTCTGCGCGACCAGCAGGATGCGCTTGTCGAGGTCCATCGCGATGTCGAGCGCCTTGATCGACTTCTCGCGACCGACGAACAGCGGGATGACCATGCTCGGGAACACCACCACGTCGCGCAGCGGCAGCACGGGCAGTTCGGGCAGGGCGGTGGCGACGGGGTCGGACATGGGACGTCTCCTGTGGGGTGGCGCAGCGCAACGGCGCGGCCGATAGCCACCTTATGGGGGTCTGCGGGTCTGGATGCAAGCGCGGCCCGCCGGAAGGCGAGCCGCACTGGGGAAAGCCTCGCGGATGCGCCGGCCTACTCGGCGGACGCGACCTTGTTCGGCGGCGTCTGGTAGATCAGATAGGGCTCGGACTTGTGCTCGATCACCGACTCGTCGACCACCACCTTGCTGACGTTCTCCAGCGACGGCAGGTCGTACATCGTGTCGAGCAGGACCGATTCCACGATCGTGCGCAGGCCGCGCGCACCGGTCTTGCGCTTGAGCGCCTTCCGGGCGATGGCCATCAGCGCGTCCTGGCGGAATTCCAGCTCGACGCCCTCCATCTCGAACAGCTTGCGGAACTGCTTGCTGATCGCGTTCTTGGGCTCGGTCAGGATCTTGATCAGCGCGGTCTCGTCCAGCTCCTCCAGGGTCGCGACCACCGGCAGGCGACCGACGAACTCGGGGATCAGACCGAACTTGATCAGGTCTTCCGGCTCCACGTCGAACAGGACCTTGCTGACGTCGGCCTTGCGCTCGGCGCTCTTGAGCTTGGCGCCGAAACCGATGCCGCCGGCTTCGGTGCTGCGCTGCTGGATGATCTTGTCCAGGCCGGCGAACGCGCCACCGACGATGAACAGGATATTGCGGGTGTCGACCTGCAGGAATTCCTGCTGCGGATGCTTGCGCCCGCCCTGCGGCGGCACGCTGGCGACGGTGCCTTCGATCAGCTTCAGCAGCGCCTGCTGCACGCCTTCGCCGGACACGTCGCGGGTGATCGACGGGTTCTCGCTCTTGCGCGAGATCTTGTCGATCTCGTCGATGTAGACGATGCCCTGCTGCGCCTTCTCGACGTCGTAGTCGCACTTCTGCAGCAGCTTCTGGATGATGTTCTCGACATCCTCGCCCACGTAGCCGGCTTCGGTCAGCGTGGTCGCATCGGCGATGGTGAAGGGCACGTTCAACAGCCGCGCCAGCGTCTCGGCCAGCAGGGTCTTGCCCGAGCCGGTCGGACCGATCAGCAGGATGTTGGACTTGGCCAGCTCGATGTCGTCGTTCTTCTGACGGCTCTCGATGCGCTTGTAGTGGTTGTAGACCGCGACGGCCAGGGTCTTCTTGGCGCGCGACTGCCCGATCACGTACTGGTCGAGCACCTCCAGGATCTCGCGGGGCTTGGGCAGGTGGCTGCGGGTCGCCTGCGCCTTCTCCTCGAGCTCCTCGCGGATGATGTCGTTGCACAGCTCGACGCATTCGTCGCAGATGAACACGCTCGGGCCCGCGATGAGCTTGCGGACTTCGTGCTGACTTTTGCCACAGAACGAGCAATACAGGATTTTGTTGCTGTCGCCGCTGCGGCCTTGCCGGTCTTCGCTCATGCTGCTGTCGATTTCTTTCGCTGGTATCGGGAGGATAGCATCCACGCCCCGGGCCGCAAGCGCGATCCGGGGCGGAATTCCATGCTTTTATGAATCAATCACTTAGGCTGGCTGAATCGATTCTTCCGGCCGGCGTTCCAGGACATGGTCGACCAGACCGTAGTCGCGGGCGGCCTCGGCGCTCTTGAAATTGTCGCGCTCGGTGTCGCGGGCGATGGTGTCGATCGCCTGGCCGGTGTGGCTGGACAGGATCTCGTTCAGGCGCTGCTTCATGCCCAGGATCTCGCGGGCATGGATGTCGATGTCCGTGGCCTGGCCCTGGAAGCCGCCCAGCGGCTGGTGGATCATCACGCGGGAGTTCGGCAGGGCGTAACGCTTGCCCTTGGCGCCGGCCGACAGCAGCAGGGCGCCCATCGAGGCGGCCTGGCCGACGCAGATGGTGCTCACGTCCGGCTTGATGAACTGCATGGTGTCGTAGATCGCCATGCCCGCCGTGACGATGCCACCCGGCGAGTTGATGTAGAGGCTGATGTCCTTCTCGGGGTTCTCGGCCTCGAGGAACAGCAGCTGGGCGACGATGACGTTCGCCATGTAGTCGTCGATCCCGCCCACCAGGAAGATCACGCGCTCCTTGAGCAGCCGGGAGTAGATGTCGTAGGCGCGCTCGCCGCGGCTGGTCTGTTCGACCACCATCGGCACGAGGTTCAGGGCTTTGGTTTCCATGCTCACGTGACACCTGTCGTTGTGGGGGAGGTCCGCGCGATGCGCGCGGACCGGGGCGGAACCCTCTAGGACGATCCCGCCGGGGTGACGGAACCTTACAGCGGGGCGATGGCTTCCTGGAAGCTGAGCGGCTGGTCGGTATGGGTGGCGCGCTCGGCGATCCAGTCGATCACCTGCTCTTCCATCACGCGATTCTGCAGGCCTGCCATGAGCTGGCGGTCGTTGCGGTACAAATCAATGACCTGCTGGGGTTCTTCGTAGGTCGACGCGATGAGACGCAGCGTTTCGTTCACGCGCTTCGGGTCCAGGGTCAGGCTGTTGCGGCGGGCGATCTCGCCGACCAGCAGGGCGACGGTGATGCGCTTGCGGGCCGGTTCGAGCACTTCGCGCCAGGCATCCGCCGGGGCTTCGACCTGACGGCCCTGGCGACGGGACTGCTCGACGCTCTGGGCAACGATGGCACGGGCCTCGTTCTCGACCAGGCGCGGCGGCATTTCGACGTGTGCATAGGCGGCGATCAGCTGCTCGCCGACCTCGCGACGCAGGCGGTTCATCAGCGCGCCCTTGAGCTCGCGCTCCAGATTGTTGCGGATTTCGACGCGGAACTGGGCCATGTCGCCGGACTTCACGCCGAAGCTCTTGATGAAGTCGGCGTCGGCATCGGGCAGGTGGGCTTCGGAGATCTGTTCGATCTTGACCGACACCTCGGCCTTCTTGCCGGCCAGCTGCGGCACGCGCCAGTCGGCGGGGAAATCGACGGCGACGGTCTTCTCGTCGCCAGCGCTCATGCCGACCAGGGCATTTTCGATCTCGGGGTACATGCCGCCGGTGCCGATCACGGTGACGCCGCGCTCGGCGCCTTCCGGCGGCAGACGCTCGCCGTCGACGACCGACCAGGTTTCCAGGTCGACCGCATCGCCGGTCTGGGCCGGGCGGTTGACCAGGGTCCAGCTGCGGCGCTGCAGGCGCAGGTTCTCGATCATGCGATCGATGTCGTCTTCGGTCACGTCCGCGGTGTGGCGCACCACCTGCAGCTTGGTGACGTCGATGTCGCCGAAGTCCGGGACGATCTCGAAGGAGGCCACGAAAGCCATCTCGCCCTCGCCCGCCTCGGCCGACGGCTCGATGCGCGGGGCACCGGCGACGCGCAGTTCGTTCTCGCGCACGCCGCGCTCGAAGCCTTGCTGCAGCAGGTCGTCGAGGATCTCGCCGCGGACCTGGGCGCCGTAGCGCTGCTCGATCACGGTGGCGGGCACCTTGCCGGGGCGGAAGCCCTTGATGCGGGCGGTACGCGCGATCTCGCGCAGACGACCACCGACCTGGCCTTCGACGCTCTCGGCCGGCACGCGCAGGGTCATGCGACGCTCGAGATTGCCCACGGATTCGACTGAAACTTGCATGCTGGCGACTCCTGCAGCCGCGTGCGTGTCCGCGGCCCGAAAATTGGTGAGAGTGGATTGGACACCCGGGCCTCGGAGGGCCCTCGGGCGAAATCGGAGCCAGGGCCCCGGTGGAACGGGATAGTTTGGCGGATTACGCGGCCGGCCGCCAGTTTCGGGGCACGCCGCCGGCCGGAGGCACGATCCGGCGACGCGGGTCTCAGTGCGGGTCCACCCCGGGGGTGGTGCGAGAGGGGGGACTCGAACCCCCACACCTTGCGGCGACAGAACCTAAATCTGTTGCGTCTACCAATTTCGCCACTCTCGCATCGGCCCCGGCCAGCGGGGCGCTCAAAGCAAAACGCCCGGCCGAAGCCGGGCGTTGCTGATCTGGTGGGCCGTCAAGGATTCGAACCTTGGACCTATTGATTAAGAGTCAACTGCTCTACCAACTGAGCTAACGGCCCGATCTGGAAAGAATACCGCATTCTTCGTGTCTTCGACAAGCGCCCCGTGATTCATGGGGAGATGCGAGGCGTTCGACGAACAAGAACGACATTCTCGATGTGGGGTGGCTGAGGGGACTCGAACCCCCGACAACCGGAATCACAATCCGGTACTCTAACCAACTGAGCTACAGCCACCATTGAAACCTGTCATCACCTTGCGGAACGCTTCCTGCGAAGCGGCCCATCCCGGGCAATCCGCCGCACGGCCTCCTGCCATGCGCTGAAATCCTGTGCCGCGAACCACATGCCGCATTGGCGCGCCCGGCAGGACTCGAACCTGCAACCGCCGGCTTAGAAGGCCGGTGCTCTATCCGGTTGAGCTACGGGCGCAATGCGCTGGATAGCCGATCGGACGAACGGGGCACGCTGCTGGCGTGCCTGGCTGACGGAAGCGCGCCGACGGGAGCCTTGCCGGCCAGAACCGGAAGTGGTCGGGGTAGAGGGATTCGAACCCCCGACATCCTGCTCCCAAAGCAGGCGCGCTACCAGACTGCGCTATACCCCGCCGTCGAGCGGCGACTGATGCGGGTGCCCGCAATCCAGCCGGCCCGCTATTCTGCGAATGTCGGCGCGGGATGTCAACGCGGCGGACGACATCGCGAATGGGTATGCTTGGCGCCTCGACCGTACGACACACAACTCAGGAGTTCCCATGCGCAGCGGCAATCCGGTTCTGAAGGATTCGACGTTCCTCGACCTCAGCAGCGGCACCGTCTATCCCGGCAGTGCGAATGCGATGACGCTCAACGGCACGGTCAACAAGACCGGGTTGATGCTGCTGATGCTCACCCTCACCGCGGCTTTTTCGTGGTCGCAGGCCGTCGTGCAGACGCCGGACGGCCCGCAGCTCGCGCCGGGCGCGATGCTCTACATCCTCGGCGGCGGCATCGGCGGCTTCGTGCTGGCGCTCATCACCGTGTTCAAGAAGGAATGGTCCCCCGTCCTCGCTCCGGCCTATGCGCTGGTCGAAGGCCTGTTCCTCGGCGCGATTTCGGCGTTCTTCGAAGCCCGCTATCCCGGCATCGTGCTGCAGGCGGTGATGCTGACCTTCGGCACGCTGTTCTCGCTGCTGTTCGCCTACCGTTCCGGCCTGATCAAGGCGACCGAGAACTTCAAGCTCGGCGTGGCGGCGGCCACCGGCGGCATCTTCCTGATCTACCTGGCCTCGTTCGTGCTCGGCCTGTTCGACATCAAGGTGCCCTACATCCACGAGTCGGGCATCATCGGCATCGGCTTCAGCCTGTTCGTCGTGGTCATCGCCGCGCTGAACCTGGTGCTGGATTTCGACTTCATCGAAAGCGGCGTCGAAGCCGGTGCGCCGAAGTACATGGAATGGTTCGGCGCCTTCGGCCTGATGGTCACGCTGGTGTGGCTGTACGTGGAGTTCCTGCGCCTGCTGGCCAAGCTGCGCGACTGACCGGACCTTCGCTTCATCCACGAAAAAGGGCGCCATCGGCGCCCTTTTTCATTGCCTGCAAATCGATTTCCTGCAGGCCGACTTGCCTGCGGACCGAGGTCCGCGGCTCAGAGCCGGCTGGCGATCGCCCTGGCGAACGACATCGTGTTGCCCTCGCCGCCCAGGTCCGGGGTCACCGAGTCCTTCGCTTCCAGCGTGGCGACGATCGCGTTGCGCAGGCGCGTGGCGTTCTCCGGCTGGCCGATGTGGTCGAGCATCTGGCCGACCGCGAGCAGCAGCGCGCAGGGATTCGCGAGGCCCTTGCCGGCGATGTCCGGGGCCGAGCCGTGCACGGCTTCGAAGATCGCCGCCTCGGTGCCGATGTTGGCGCCCGGGGCGAGGCCCAGGCCGCCGACGAGGCCGGCGCAGAGGTCGGAGATGATGTCGCCGAACAGGTTGGTGGTGACGATGATGTCGAACTGCTCGGGGCGCATCACCAGCTGCATGCAGGTGTTGTCCACGATCATCTCGTTGCACTGGATGTCCGGGTATTCCGCGGCGACGACGCGGGCGGTACGCAGGAACAGGCCCGAGGTCGACTTCAGGATGTTGGCCTTGTGGACCACGGTGACCTTCTTCCGGCCGGTCTTGCGGGCCAGCTCGAAGGCGTAGCGGACGATGCGCTCGGAGCCGCGACGGGTGATCTTCTGGGTCAGCATCGCGGTTTCGCCGTCTTCCGACAGCGACTGGCCTTCGCCGATGTAGGCGCCTTCGGTGTTCTCGCGGACGGTGATGAGATCCACGCCCGAAGGGAACCGCGACTTGGTGTTCGGAAACGACTTGGCCGGGCGCACGTTCGCGTAGAGGTCGAAGCGCTTGCGCAGCTCGACGTTGATCGAGCTGAAGCCCTCGCCCACCGGCGTGGTCAGCGGGCTCTTGAGCGCGATGCGGTTGCGGCGGATCGAGTCCAGGGTCGACTGCGGCAGCAGCTCGCCGTGCTTCTCCAGGGCGACCATGCCGGCATCGGCTTCTTCGTACTGCAGGCCGGCGTTCATGGCGTCGAGCACGAACAGGGCGGCCTCCATGATCTCGGGGCCGATGCCATCGCCACGGATGACGGTAATCGTTTGGGTCATTGTCGGTTCCAGTCAGGCCTGCGCGGACGGTTCCGCCAGGCGGGCCCGGCGCTGCGCGCGGGGCCGCGGTCGTTCGGGTTTGCGGAGGTTGCGGGGATGTCGCGGGATTGCGGTTCGGACGCAGGCGCGGGTGACGGAACCGGCGCCTACAACCCGCGAATTATGCCTCAATGGCGCCGATCATGCGTGATCGGCATACCCATATGCATCTGCGACGATGGTCGCAGGCACCCCGTCAGTCGGCCCGGCGGCCGGCACGTCAGCCGTGATCGTGCGCCGGAACCGCCCCGGCCTCGCCCTGCTCCAGGCGGTCGAGGAAGTCGACGGCGCGGCGCAGGTGGGGGATGACGATGGAGCCGCCGACCACGAGCCCGACCGAGAAGGTCTCGAACATCTCGTCGCGGGTGACCCCGGCTTCCTTGCACTGGGCGACGTGGTAGCTGATGCAGTCGTCGCAGCGCAGGACCAGCGAGGCCACCAGGCCCAGCAGTTCCTTGGTCTTCACGTCGAGCGCGCCGGCCTGGTAGGTCTGGGTGTCCAGGGCGAAGAAACGGCGGACGACCTGGTTGGGCTCGGCGAGGATGCGTTCGTTCATCCGCTTGCGGAACGCGGTGAACTCGGCGACGCGGTCCTTCTCGTCCTGTCCGCCGCTCATGCGCCCGCTCCCGAGAGCAGGGGCTCGAACTTGCCTTCCCGATGCAGGGCCATCATGTCGTCGAAGCCGCCCACGTGGACGTCGCCGACGAAGATCTGCGGCACGCTGGTGCGGTTGGCGCGGGCGACCATGCGCTCGCGCTCGGCCGGATCGGTGTCGACGCGGACCTCGGTCCAGCTCAGGCCCTTGCTCTTGAGGAAGTTCTTGGCGGCCACGCAATAGGGGCAGACCAGTGTGGTGTACATCGTGATCGGCGCATGCGCCGCGTCGCCGGGGGCGTCGTTCCGGGGGTCGTTCAAGGCCGTCTCCTGTCCGCGTGGGCGCGGCATCTGCTGTCGGGACCGGGATGATGGGGGCCGGCGGCGGGCTTTTCCAGACGGGATTGGGCGCGTGGCGCGCAACACTGCAATGCAGGGAACGCGGCGGGCGCCGGGTGGTCCAAGGCGTCTTAACAACGCATTCACGCCGCCCTCCTCCGCAGGCGGCATCCTGTCGCACATCGCACCTCGACCTTCCCGGATACCGCCCATGCGCCTGACGGCCGCCATCGCCGCCCTCACCTGCCTGCTCGCGACCGCGGTCAGCCCGGCCCAGGAGGCCCGCCTCCCCGACATCGGTTCCTCCGCCAACGAGGTGCTCAACCCGGCCAAGCAGGCCGAGTACGGCAGCATGATGCTCAGCCAGCTGCGGCATTACGACTACGTCCTGGACGATCCGCTGATCGATGGCTGGCTGCAGTCCGTGGGCCACCGCCTCGCTGCCGCCAGCGACCGTCCGGACCACCCCTTCGTGTTCTTCATGCTGAAGGATCGCCAGTTCAACGCCTTCGCGACCATCGGTGGCTACATCGGCACCAATGCCGGCCTGGTCCTCGCGGCCGAGAGCGAGGACGAGGTGGCCGGCGTGCTCGCCCACGAAGTCGCGCACGTCACCCAGACCCATGTGCTGCGCAGCGTCGAACGCGCGCAGAAGGACAGCGTGCCGATCCTGCTGGCGATGCTGGGGGCGATCGCGGTCGCACAGGCGGCGGGCGGCAACTCCGCGGACGACGCCTCGATCGCGGCGGTGTCCTCGCTGCAGGGCCTGATGCTCCAGCGCCAGATCGACTACACCCGCTCCAACGAATCGGAAGCCGACCGCCTCGGCATCCAGACCCTGGCGCGCGCCGGCTACGACCCGAACGCGATGACCAGCATGTTCGGACGCATGCAGACCCTGTCGCGCGTCAACCAGGGCGGCGAGCGCGAGCGCACGCCCGACTACCTGCGCACCCACCCGGTGACCACCACCCGGGTCAGCGAAGCGCGCAGCCGCGCCGTCGAACTGTCCAGGCGCGCTCCGGCACTGGTGCCCGGCAGTGCGATCACCAGCGAAAACCCGCTGATTCCCGCCTCGCTGCGCGTGCAGGGCGGCCAGCGCAAGGCAGAGAATCCGCATTTCGGCTGGGCGCGCGAGCGCATCCGCGTGCTGAGCGCGAACACCCCGGCCGAGGCCATCCGCGAGTACGAGCGCATGCGCCAGGCTCGGCCACTGACCGATGCGCAGCGCTACGGCCTGGCCATGGCCCGCGCGCGCAACGGCGAGTACGCGGCCTCCGCGCACGAGCTGGCCCCGCTGCTCGAGTCGCATCCGGACGATGCCTGGATCGCCATCGGCATGGCCGAAGCAGAGGCCCGCAACGGCCAGATCGCGGCCGCCGACAAGCGCCTCGAAGCGATGCTGGCGCGGATGCCCGGGCATCGCGCGGTCGCGCTGAGCTACGCCCGCCTGCTGGCCGAGCGCAACGATCCCGAAGCCGGTCGCCGCGCCCAGGCCGTGCTGCGCCCGCTGGCGGTCAGCGCCAAGGACGATCCGATCTTCCAGAAGACCTTCGCGCGCGCCAGCGAAGTCGCCGGCGACCCGATCCGGGCCGGCGAGGCCCACGCCGAGGCCGAGTACATCAACGGTCGTCCCGAGCGCGCCCTGGTCCAGCTCAACACCCTCCTCAAGCGCGAGGACGTCGATTACTACGCCCGCGCCCGCATCGAAGCGCGGATCGCCTCGATCACACCGCGCGTGCTGGAACTGCGGCGCCAGGGCGTGCGCGACGACGAACTGCGGCGGCGCTGAGCGGCGGCCCGGGGAAGACCCCGCGCGCCGCGTCGCCATCCGTCGCGAAAGGGCTTGCGTCGCCGTCACGGATCGGTCACAAAAATGTCGTCTACTGTGGACCTTCCCCCCCAGCGACCGCCGGCACACCGGACCGACAGCCCCATGCAGAAGCGCATCCTGATCGTCGACGACGAACCCGCGATCCGCGACATGGTCGCCTTCGCCCTGCGCAAGGGCGAGTACGAACCCGTCCATGCGGGCGACTCCCGCGAAGCCCAGGCCGCCATCGCCGAGCGCGTGCCGGACATGATCCTGCTCGACTGGATGCTGCCCGGCACCAGCGGCCTGGAACTGGCCCGGCGCTGGCGCCGCGACGCGCTGACCCGCGACATCCCGATCATCATGCTCACCGCCCGTGGCGAGGAGAACGACCGCGTCGGCGGGCTCGAGGCCGGCGTCGACGACTACGTGGTCAAGCCCTTTTCCGCGCGCGAACTGCTCGCCCGGATCCGCGCCGTACTGCGCCGTTCGCGCGAGGACGACGAGGACGGCAGCGTGCAGATCGGCGGCCTGCGGATCGACGGCGCGTCGCATCGCGTGTTCGCCGGCGACGCCCAGGTGCAGATCGGCCCGACCGAATACCGCCTGCTGCACTTCTTCATGACCCACGCCGAGCGCGTCTATACCCGCAACCAACTGCTCGACCATGTCTGGGGCGGCAATACCTATGTCGAGGAACGCACGGTCGACGTGCACATCCGCCGCCTGCGTCGCGCGCTGGAGCCGGTGCAGCTCGAAGGCATGGTGCAGACCGTCCGCGGCGCCGGCTACCGCTTCTCCGCGACGCTGTAGCCGCGCGTTGCCCGGGCGGGCGCCGCCTGTCATCCGATTGACATAGACTGGACCGATGACCTCCATCGCGCGCTCGGCATGGTTCAAGACGCTCGGACAGCTGGTGCTGATCCTGGCAGGCGCGGTCGCGCTGGGCTTCGCCCTGGGCCATGTCTGGCTGGTGGTCACCGTCGCCGCGCTCGGCGTGGTCGCCTGGCACTACTGGAAGCTGCGCAACGTGCTGCTGCGCCTGACCGCGCGCCAGCGCGCCACGCCGCCCGAGGGCGACGGGGTCTGGAACGAACTGGACCGTCTGCTGCATCGCAGCCAGTCGGAGATGCGCACGCGCAAGCGCCGCCTGGTCGACATGCTGCGCGCCTACCGCGCCGCCACCGCCGCGCTGCCGGATGCCATCGTCGTGGTCGAGCGCAACAGCCAGCGCATCCAGTGGTTCAACGAAGCCGGACAGCGCCTGCTCGGCCTGCAGTATCCCCGCGACATCGGCGCCGCGCTCAGCGACCGCCTGCAGCCGCTGCCGGTCGCGCAGTGGCTGGCCGCCGGCAGGCACGCCGAGCCCCTGCTGGACGTGCCCTCGCCGGTCCAGCCGGACATGCACCTGAGCCTGCGCCTGATCCCCTATTCCGACGAGCTGTGGCTGCTGGTGGCGCGCGACGTCAGCAAGCTGATGCGCCTGGAGCAGATGCGCCGCGACTTCGTGGCCAACGTCTCGCACGAGCTGCGCACGCCGCTGACGGTGGTGCATGGCTACCTGGACATGCTCGATCCGGCCGAGCAGCCCGACTGGGCGCCGATGCTCACCGAGATGCAGCGCCAGTCGCAGCGCATGACCCAGCTGGTCGAGGACCTGCTCACGCTGTCGCGGCTCGAAGCGCAGGAGCAGTTGCCGGAAGAGACGGTATCGATGGCTTCGATGCTGACCACGCTCAAGCGCGAAGCCGATGCCCTGAGCCAGCAGCGCCACGAGATCAGCGTGGAGGATGCGGCCGGCGTCGACCTGATGGGCTCGACCAAGGAACTGCACAGTGCGTTCTCCAATCTGGTCAGCAACGCCATCCGCTACACGCCGGCCGGCGGCCGCATCCGCATCCGCTTCCTGCCCGAACGCGACGGCGGCGTGAGCCTGGCGGTGGAGGACACCGGCTACGGCATCCCCGCCGCGCACCTGCCGCGCATCACCGAGCGCTTCTACCGGGTCTCGACCAGCCGCTCGCGCGAGAGCGGCGGCACGGGCCTGGGCCTGTCGATCGTCAAGCACGTGCTGAACCTGCACCAGGCGCGACTGGAGATCGAAAGCGAAGTCGGTCGCGGCAGCCGCTTCGCCTGCCGTTTCGGCCGCGAGCGCGTCCGTGCGCGCGACCACTTCCTCTTCGACGACGAACGCCCCGACGGCGATCGTGCAGACGACCACGCAGAAGACCACCACGCATGAGTCCACGCCCTTCCGCACGCACCGCCCCGGCCGCCGAATTCCCGCAGGACGACGATCCGCTGCGCGACCCGTCGCTGTACCTCAACCGTGAACTGTCGCAGCTGGACTTCAACTTCCGCGTGCTGGAGCGGGCCCAGGACGCGACCGTGCCGCTGCTGGAGCGCCTGCGCTACCTGTGCATCTCCTGCACCAACCTCGACGAATTCTTCGAGATCCGCGCCGCGACCGTGCGCCAGTCCCTGGATTTCGGCATGCCGCCGGCCGCCGACGGCATTCCGCACACCACCCTGCTCAAGCGCATCCACGAGCGCGCCGCGGACCTGGTCGACGCGCAGTACCGCTGCTGGAACGAAGTGCTGCGCCCGGCCCTCAGCGACGCCGGCGTCCGCGTGCTGCATCGCCAGCACTGGACCGCGCGGCAGACGCGCTGGCTGCGCGCCTACTTCCGCGACGAGATCCTGCCGGTGCTGTCGCCGCTGGGGCTGGATCCGGCGCATCCGTTTCCGAAGATCCTCAACAAGTCTCTGAACATCGTCGTCGTGCTCAAGGGCAAGGACGCGTTCGGACGCGCAGGGCATCTGGCCGTGGTGCGCGCGCCGCGCTCGCTGCCGCGCATCATCCAGCTGCCCGAGAAGGTCTCCGGCGGCGAACACGATTTCGTGTTCCTCTCGGCGGTGCTGTCGGCCTTCGTCGACGAACTGTTCCCGGGCATGGAGGTCAAGGGTGCGTACCAGTTCCGCGTGACCCGCAACTCCGAACTGATCGTCGACGAAGAGGAAGTCGAGAACCTCGCGCTGGCGCTGCGCGACGAACTGGCCGGGCGCGGCTACCTGCGCGCGATGCGCCTGGAGATCGCCTCCGACTGCCCCAAGCCGATCGTGCACACGCTGCTGCAGAACTTCGACCTCACCGAGAACGCGGTCTACCGCATCAACGGCCCGGTCAATCTGAACCGCGCAGCGCAGATCTACGACATGGTGCAGCGGCCCGAACTGAAGTTCCCGCCTTACCAGCCGCGCCTGCTGAAGGACATGGACAGCATCTTCGAGCGCGCCGCGAGCGGCGACATCCTGATGCACCATCCCTTCGACGCGTTCACGCCGGTGCTGGAGCTGATCAAGCAGGCCGCCGAAGACCCGAATGTGCTTGCGATCAAGCAGACGCTGTATCGCGCCGGCAAGGATTCGCCGATCGTCGAGCATCTCATCCAGGCCGCGCGCAACGGCAAGGACGTGACCGTGGTGATCGAGCTGCGCGCACGCTTCGACGAGGAAGCGAACCTGCGCCTGGCCGATCGCCTGCAGGAAGCCGGCGTGCAGGTGGTCTACGGCGTGGTCGGCTACAAGACCCACGCCAAGATGCTGTTGATCGTGCGCCGCGAGGGCAAGAAACTCGTGCGCTACACGCACCTGGGCACCGGAAACTACCACGCCGGCACCTCGCGCGCGTACACCGACTTCGGTCTGATCACCGCCGATCCGGACATCGGCAGCGACGTGCACCAGATCTTCCAGCAGATTTCCGGCCTGGCTCCGGCGATCAAGCTCAAGCGCATCCTGCAGTCGCCCTTCACGCTGCACGCGGGCGTGCTCAAGCGCATCGACCGCGAAGCGAAGCTGGCGCAGTCCGGTCGTCCCGGCCGCATCGTCGCCAAGATGAACGCGCTCAACGAACCGCAGGTGATCCGCGCGCTGTATCGCGCATCCCAGGCCGGCGCGAGCATCGACCTGATCGTGCGCGGCGCCTGCACGCTGCGCCCGGGCATGCCCGGCGTGTCGGAGAACATCCGCGTGCGCTCCATCGTCGGCCGCTTCCTCGAACACAGCCGCGTCTGGTGGTTCGGCAACGACGGCGAGCCCGAGCTGTACTGCTCCAGCGCCGACTGGCTGGAGCGCAACCTGCTGCGACGCGTGGAAGTCGGTTTCCCGATCGTGGCGCCCGACCTGGCCGCGCGCGTGCGCGAGGAGTCGCTGGACAACTACCTGCTCGACAACCTCAATGCCTGGGAATTGCAGGCCGACGGCACCTACCGCCACCTCCATCCCGAGGGCGATGCGATGCCCCACTCGGCACAGGCGATGCTGCTGGCGCGGATCTGCGGCTGATCGACCGGCGAGGCCCGCCGTTCGCGGAAGAATCCTCCCGGCACCATCGGACTTTGGTCCAAGCGCATCCCGCGCGCCGTTGCAAGCCGTTCCGTTCAGCCTGCCGTGTTGGTAGGCTTCGCGACATTCGCCGGCGCATGTCGGCATGCGACACCGGCACTCCCCCCTTCGCCCCGCAGGTCAGCCGCTTGAACCGATCCGCTTCCCCCGGTCGCGCGCCCGCCGCTCCCCTGCAGGACGGCGATTCGCTCGCCGCCATTGACCTCGGATCGAACAGCTTCCACATGGTCGTGGCTCGCACCGTGCTGGGCCAGCTGCGCATCATCGACCGCCTGCGCGAGACCGTGCGTCTGGCCGATGGCCTGGACGGCAAGGGCGGGCTGACCCAGGATGCGCGCCAGCGCGCGCTGGACTGCCTGTCGCGCTTCGGCCAGCGCATCCGCGACCTGCCCTCCTACCGCGTCCGCGCGATCGCGACCAACACCGTCCGCGCGCTGCGCGAACCGCAGGTGTTCCTGTCGGATGCGGAAGACGCGCTGGGACACGGCATCGAAGTCGTGTCCGGCCGCGAGGAAGCGCGCCTCATCTACCTCGGCGTCGCCCATGCGCAGCCGCCGAAACCCGAACAGCGCCGGCTGGTCATCGACATCGGCGGCGGCTCGACCGAATGCATCATCGGCTCCGGCTTCGACACGATCGAACGCGAGAGCCTGCAGGTCGGCTGCGTCGCCAGCACGCGCCGCTTCTTCGCCAACGGCAAGCTCTCGAAGAAGCGCTGGAAGGAAGCGCTGACCGAGGTCGAGGCCGAATTCCAGCAGTTCGCCGGCCTGTATCGCACGCTGGGCTGGCAGGAAGCGATCGGTTCGTCCGGCACCAACAAGGCGATCGGCGAGATCTGCGCGGCGATGAAGCTCACCAAGGGCGCGGTCACCGCCGAGGCGCTGCCGGTCGTCCGCGACCGCCTGCTCGCCGCCGACCGCATCGAGGACATCGACCTGCCCGGCCTGTCCGACGACCGCAAGCCGATCATCGCCGGCGGCATCCTCGTGCTGGAGGCGGCGTTCGAGACGCTCGGCCTCAAGCGCATGCTGGTCAGCAAGGCCGCGATGCGCGAAGGCGTGCTGTACGACATGCTCGGTCGCGGCGGCGTCGACGACCCCCGCGACACGTCGATCGACGCGTTGATGCACCGCTACGGCGTCGATCACGCCCAGGCCGCGCGCGTGGAGGTGACCGCGATGCGCCTGTTCGACCAGGTCGCCGAACGCTGGAACCTCAACGACGACGACCGGCGCATGCTGGTCTGGGCCGCGCGCGTGCACGAACTGGGCCTGGCGATCGCGCACAGCCAGTACCACGTGCACGGCGCCTACCTGCTCGAACACTCGGACATCGCCGGCTTCTCGCGCCAGGAACAGCTGTTCCTCGCCGCGCTGGTGCGCAACCATCGCCGCAACATCTCCAACAAGTCGCTGGAAGTGCTGCCCGACCGCCTGCTCGCGCCGGCGCGACGCTGCGCCGCCCTGCTCCGCCTGTCGGTGCTGCTGCATCGCTCGCACGAAGCCGGTGCGATCCCGACGCTGGAAGCGCGCGCAGGCGGCAACAGCCTGACCCTGTCGCTGTCGCGCCCGTGGCTGGAGGACCGGCCGCTGCTGTGCTCGGACCTGGAGCACGAACGCGAGGACATCCAGGGCCTGGCGATCGAACTGCGCCTGGATCCCTGAGAGCCTGTTCAAGATCTCTCCATGCCTCTCGCCGGCCCTGTCGGGGCGCGGTGCAAGGAAGAGAGAGGGAGTGGATGTCGATCCACGACCGAACGATGACGCGGCACCGCGCCCCGACAGGACCGGCCTTCCGGGTTGTGCCGCAGCGGCCCGTTGGGCGCCGTGCGCCGCTTGACTTGACCAGCAGGCAAGCGCTGCGCGACGCCCGACGCCCAGCAGGCCGCTGCGACACAACGAGAGGTATGGAGAGATCTTGAACAGGCTCTGAGGCTTCCACCGGGCTTCGAATCGCCCGGCACCGCGTCATCCCGCTGTCACTGCCCGGCAATCGCCGCTTCATCGCGTGCATCCAGACTCTCCCAAACGAGAGGAAGCGGATGCGCTACGCGATCATCACAGAGACCTACCCGCCGGAAGTCAACGGCGTCGCCCTCACCGTGCAGAGCCTGGAACAGGGGCTCCGCGAGCGCGGTCACGAGGTGACGCTGTACCGGCCGCGACAGTCCCGCGACAGCGTGCCCGCCCCTCACGAACACCTGCTGCCCGGCCTGCCGATCCCCCGCTACCCGGGATTGCGCTTCGGCCTGCCGGCGACAGGCACGCTGGTTCGCCAATGGAAGGCACATCGCCCGGATGCGATCTACGTGGCCACGGAAGGGCCATTGGGCTGGTCGGCACTGCGCGCGGCAAGGACGCTGCGCGTACCGGCGGCCACGGGCTTCCATACCCGCTTCGACCACTACATGCGCGACTATGGCGTCCCGGTGCTGCAGCCGGTCGCCCTGCGCTGGATGCGGCACTTCCACAACAGCGCGCAGGCCACGCTGGTACCGACCGAAGAGCTGCGCGCCTCGCTCGACGCCATGGGCTTCCACGACGTGGTGCGCCTGCCGCGCGCGGTGGACACCACGCTGTTCCATCCCGATCGACGCGACGATGCGTTGCGCGCACAGTGGGGCCTGCGCCCGGAGGCGCTGGCGGTGATCCACCTCGGCCGGATCGCACCGGAAAAGAACCTCGCCCTGGCGGTGCGCGCATTCCGCGAGCTGCAGAAGCAGCAGCCCGATGCACGCTTCGTCTGGGTCGGCGATGGTCCGTCGCGCGAACAGCTCGCGCGCGAGAACCCCGACTTCGTGTTCTGCGGCATCCAGCGCGGCGACGCGCTGGCGCGGCACTTCGCCAGCGCCGACCTGTTCCTGTTCCCCAGCCGTACCGAAACCTACGGCAACGTGACCCTGGAAGCGCTCGCCAGCGGCGTGCCGACGATCGCCTTCGATTCCGGCGCCGCGCGCGAATACCTGCGCGACGGCCAGCACGGCGCCGCGGTGCGCGACGGTCGTGAAGGCGACGATGCCTTCGTGCGCGCCGCGCTGCACATCACCCGCGATGCACGCCTGCTGGCGGCGATGCGCGTGGCCGCGCGGGAGGCCGTGGCCTCGCTGCGTCCGGGCCAGGTGGCCGCCGATTTCGACACGATCCTGCAAGGTCTCGCCCACTCGAGGAATGCGCATGAACACGCCCCTGCTGCGTCAACGGCTGCGCACCAATGAGGCACGCTGGTGCCTGCGCGCCAACGCGCTGTGCGACCACGGTCTGATCCGCGGTTTTTTCGCCGTGGTCAGCCGGCTCGGCGACGGCGTGTTCTGGTATGCATTGATGGGCGCGCTGGCGCTGTTCGGCGGTCGCATCGGCCTGTCGGCAGCGCTGCACATGGCAGCGATCAGCCTGGTCTCGCTGCTGCTGTACAAGGGCCTGAAGCGCTGGACCCGCCGCCCGCGTCCCTGCGCGTCCGACCTGCGCATCCGCGCCTGGGTCGCGCCACTGGATGAATTCAGCTTTCCCTCCGGCCACACCCTGCACGCGGTCGGCTTCACCATCGTCGCCCTCGCCTACGTGCCCGCGCTGGCCTGGCTGCTGATCCCCTTCGCCGCCAGCGTCGCCGCCTCGCGCGTCGTGCTCGGCCTGCACTATCCGAGCGACGTGCTCGCCGCCACCGGCATCGGCAGCGCGCTGGCGCAGGGCTCGTTCTGGGTGCGGGACTGGATGGCGTTCTTGTAGAGCGGAGCGAGGCTCCGCTGCGCTTTTTGTAGAGCGGAGCTTGCTCCGCTGCGCGTTTTGTAGAGCGGAGCTTGCTCCGCTCATGGTTCTCGCAAAGGCATGAGCGGAGCAAGCTCCGCTCTACAAGGGCGGCTGCGCTCCGATCCGCTCTACAACGACGGGTCGAGCTTCGCGCGCAGCAGGTTCGGCGCGAGCTGCCCGAGCCAGTCGCGATCGTTCGCGACCTGCGCATCGGCGCGGCTGGCGGCCAACGCCGCGATGTCGATGTCCGCGCAGGTCCAGCCGTAAGGCGACTGCGTCACCGACACGATGCCATCGGCCGGGAAACCGACGTCCATCGGCGCGTACAGCGTGGCCTCGCCGGTGTTGACGTCCAGCGCCGGGTTCCACGGCGCCTCGCCCGCCGTCACCGCCTGGGCGACGAAACAGCGGTTCTCGAGCGCGCGTGCCAGGCAACCCACGCGGACGCGGGTGGCGCCGGCGGCGGTATCGGTGCAACTGGGGACCAGCAGCAGCTGCGCGCCGGCTTCGCACTGCGCGCGCACCGGCAGCGGGAATTCGATGTCGTAGCAGATCGAAATGCCCGCGCGCAGGCCCTCGATCTCGAACACTTTCAGCACATCGCCGCCTTCGATGACGCCGGTCTTCTTTTCGAAGCCGGTGAGCTGCAGCTTGTCCTGCCAGCGATACCCGCCATCGGGCGAGAACAGGTCGGCGCGATTGCGGTAGCGCCCGCCGCCGATATCGAGCAGGAAGGTGCCCGCGACGAGATGCAGACCGGTCTGCCGCGCGAGCTCCTCGAACAGGCGCAGCCAATCCTCGCGATACGGCTGCAGCGCGGCCAACGTTGGCGGCAGATCGGGCTGCAGGTGCGCGGGCAGGATCGAGGCCAGCTCCAGCGACAGGTACTCCGGCAACACCGCGACCTGCGCGTCGAGGGACGCCGCCTCCTGCAGCCAGCGCCACTGCTTCAGAGCGAAATCGTCGAAATGCGCGACGCGGTCGATCGGATACTTCGCGACCGCGATCTTCATGCGGCACCGCCTTCGAGCCGGCGCGTCCAGAAGGTGAGCGCATGTTCGATGTCGCCGCGATCGATCTCGTTCCAGCGCAGGCGCATGGTCATGCCCGGCTGGCGCACGTAGCCGCGCTTGATCCAGAAGGCATCGTTGTCGCGATGCCCGGCGGCGCGGCGCGGGTCGGCGGGATCGCGATCCACCGCGCAGAACGCGCTGAGGTCGAAACGGCCAAGCGATCGCGCATGCGCCTCGCGATGATCGAAGAAGGCATGGCCCAGGCCCTGCCCGCGATACGCCGGCAACAGCACGGACTCGCCGCAATAAAACACGCGCGTCGCATCGATGCCGGCGGCGTCGAAAGGCGCGCGGAACTCAGCGCTGTCGTCGGCCAGCGGCAGGCCGGTGGACGCGCCGACGATGGCGTCGCCGTCGAAGGCGAGGACGAACACGCTGTCGGCGGAAGCGGCATAGGCGTCGAGATACTCGCGCTCGTAGGCGGCATCGCCGTCGTAGAGATAGGGCCAGTCGCGGAACACGGCGATGCGCAGCGCGGCGACGGCGTCCAGGTGGCGGCGCACGTCGGCGCCGACGACACGTTCGATGCGGAGGTCATGGGTCATGCCCCGGATTCTATCGCCAGCACCCGGCCGACGAAAAAGCCGCGGCTCTCGCGAGCCGCGGCCTCCACCCGGGCGCTGGGGATCAGGCGCCCGGGACAGCAGGATCAGTCCGTCATCCTTCCTTCGGCAGCGGCGGCGGGCTGTTCGCGCCGAGGCTGTACCAGTCGATCCGGCGGGTCACGACCATGATCGCGGCAAGGATCAGGAACAGCAGGCCCGCACCCATCACCATCGCGTTGTCCTCGGAAATCAGCAGGCCGTAGAGCACCGCGTACAGCAGCGAGATCATCACCGCGAAGCCCAGGCCGCGCATCCACGAGCGCAGGACGTGGCTGACGTAGTAGCCCAGCAGGCCGATGCAGGCGGCGCTGGCGATGAGGTAGGCGATACCGAAGTCGATGTGCTCGGACAGCGCGACCAGCAGCAGGAAGAAGATCGCCAGGGCCAGGCCGACCAGGCCGTACTGGATCGGGTGGATGCGCAGCTGCTTGATCAGCTCGAACATGAAGAAACCGACGAAGGTCAGCACCACGAACAGGATCCCGTACTTGCTGGCGCGGTCGGCCTGCGAATAGATGTTCACCGGGTCGACCAGCGACACCGCCACGGCATCCATGCCCAGATCCGCTTCGCCGCTCAGGCCGATCGCACCGGCATTGGGCACGGTGCGACCGCCCAGGTACTGCGACTGCGCATTGCTGGCCAGCGAGGAGACTTCCCAGTCGGCCTTGAAGCCCTTGTCGCCGATGTCCTTGCTGCGCGCGGTGAAGGAGCCGCTGAACTGCGGATGCCGCCAGGGCGAGGACAGCGTGACCTGGTTGGTCTGCGCCAGCGGCACGACGGCCAGGTGCTCGGTGCCCTCCAGCGCGAAGCGGAAGTCGGTGCCGAAGCGCAGCGTGTCGCCGGCCTTCGGCATCGCCAGCACGGCGTGCAGGCCGGTGCCCTCGCGTCCCACGATGCCGCGCTCGAGCTTGACCTCGCGGCCGTCGACCAGCAGCTTCGGCACGCCCGCGACGCCGCGCACGTCGGCGATGCCGAAGTTCAGCACCGGCTGACCGATCTTGCGGGGCAGTTCCGGGTTCGCATCGGCGGGAATGTTCACGTCGAAGCGGGCCACGACCTTGCCCTTGACCTCGTAGCTGCGCACGTCATGCAGGCCGAGCGACTTGATGCGCGGCTCGATCGCGCCGTCCACGGTCATCGTGGTCGGGAAGACCACCCACTGGCCGGACTCGCCGTCCTGCTTGACCCTGCGGATGACCTCACCGTTCGCGTTCTTTTCCTCGACCTCGACGGTATTGGTGTAAGGCACGATCAGCACCGGGCCGGACAGCGCCTGCGGGCCAGCGGTCCCACGCGCGACCGAACGCACGGCCTCGTCGCGGTAGAACTGCCGCTCCTGGATCACGCCCCGGATCATCAGCAGCGGTACAAGCAGCAGGATGGTCATGCCGACCACCATCAGTATCTTCAGCATCAGGCGCATGGCCGTCTCCGGTGTTGTTGGACGCCGGCAGTGTCGGCAGCAGCGGAGGGGCGGCGATGGCGCGTGCGTGAAGCCGGTGTGAAGCCCGCGAAGCGTTTCCGCATCGGGAGCGATTCCGCGAAGATAGCGTCACCCCTTCCTCGATGCCTCGCTCGCAATGACACCCCCGCCCTCGTCCCGTCGCATCCCCACCATGCTGCTGTTCCTGTCCGGCGCAGCGTTCGCCGTGCTGGCTCTCGCGGGCGGGATGGCAGGCTACTGGTACGTGAAGAACAAGTCCGCAGCCGAAGCCCTGATGGAAGCAGAAGCTGCTGTCGCAGCGCCCCCTACTGCCGATCCTGACGCCGTGCCCGAAGCGGATGCCCCCGCGGCAGCCCTTCAACCCGAGTACGCGGATTCGATCTTCGCCGGCGACGAGGCCTGGTTCGTCAAGGGCACACTCCTCGATCCATCGGCGAAGGCGGAATGGGAGGCTCTGCCCGAGCGACTCGGATCGATCGGCTACGACACACGCATCTTCTGTGTCGACTGCTCGCGCAAGCCGCTCGGCGCGGAGAGCGAGTTCTCGCCTCTGCACGACCATCGCCCGGAGATGCTGGCCGACTTCGCCAGGCAGCGCGGGCAATCCGAGCCCGCCTTCGTGCGCTACACGACCTTAGCCAGTGCTGGCAAGGTCGGCTTTCCCCGGCTCGCAGGCACCACGGACGAAACCCTGCTGACGCGCGAGCGATTCATGGAAACCTACGGTGTGATGTTCGACAACAATGTCCTGCGCACAATCCCGTGGCATGCCAAGCGCGCGATCCTCGATTGGAACGATGCCCAGGAAGAGAACTGGCGATTCGCCGACCAGGGCAACATCGACCCGCAAGGACTGTACAGCCAGCATGACTTCAACCTGGACGGCATCGACGACGTCGCCGTGGTGATGCATTGCGAAGCCTGCGAGGAGCATCGCCTGCTGCTGTTCGCGAGCCGCAAGGACAAACCGGACTACCTGCTGTACCAGGAACGCATCGAGGCTCGCGCGCTGCTGAAGGCCCTCTACCC
The DNA here is from genome assembly GCA_005502915.1 of Lysobacteraceae bacterium 2PB. Taxonomy (GTDB): domain Bacteria; phylum Pseudomonadota; class Gammaproteobacteria; order Xanthomonadales; family Xanthomonadaceae; genus Lysobacter_I. The sequence continues at coordinate 52,850 of SCMT01000008.1, forward strand.
GGACCCGGAGGAACGGTGGGAGCGCGAGATCTACATGGGCGGTACCGAAAAGTTATCGCCGCCCCAAGACCCTCTGCTCGTGACACCACAGGAGGGGACGCCTTATGCACTGGTCTACGACCCGAAGTTCGACGCGATGAGGCGCTACGAACAGCGACCGGGGACCGGCGAAAGGGGAAACATGAAGACGAAGGACGTCGCAGGAACGGCGCAGCAGGAGTAGGTTCGCCGGCCATCGCCCGGGCAGGCGCTATGACCGGGCCTGCGGCAACCTCAGGCTCGCGACGGCACCACCCTGTGCATGGTTGGTCAGCGATGCGCGCCCACCATGCAGTTCCAGCGCCTCGGCGACGAAGCACAGGCCCAGGCCACTGCTGCGGCTGGCGCCTTCGGGACGGGCGAGCGAGTAGAAGCGCTCGAAGACGCGGTCGAGCGCGTAATCGGGCACGCCCGGCCCGCAGTCGCGGACTTCGAGCAGCGCCTCGTCGCCGTCGCGCGCCACGCGCAGCACGACCTCGCTGCCGGCCGGCGCGAAGTCCGCCGCGTTCTCCAGCAGGTTGACGATCGACTGGCGCAGCAGGAAGGCATCGCCGGACACGACCACCGGCGCGCCGTCCTCGACGATGTCCAGACGCAGCCCGCGCTGTTCGAAGCGGGTGGCGACGCGTTCGGCCGCGTCCTCGGCCACTTCGCGCAACACGATGCGCTGCGGCTGCTCGATGCGCTGGCGGTGTTCCACCGAGGCCAGCGCGAGCAGCTTGTCGATCATTTCCGCCATGCGTCCGCTCTGCGCGCGGATGGTCGCGACGAAACGCGCGCGATCGGCTTCCGGCATCGGGGCTGCGCCGGATTCGCCATCGAGGAGTTCGGCGCTGCCGCGGATCGCCGCCAGCGGACTCTTCAGCTCGTGGGTCAGCGCGTGCACGTACTGCTCGACGTACTGCTTGCCTTCCAGCTTCGCGCGCATGGTTTCCAGCGCGCGGCCGAGATCGCCGAATTCGCCGGCGCTGGCCGGCGGCGTGGCGCGCTCGCCGGCGGTCACCGCATCGGCGTAGCGACGCAGCGCACCGAGCTGGCGCGAGAGCCACCAGGCCGCAATCAGACCGATCAGCAGCGCGGCGCCGAGCAGCACCCCGCCCCAGCGCAGGATCACCGCCTGGCTCTGTGCGATGAACGGCGCGATGGTCTGGTTCGGCTTGGCCACGGTCAGCACGCCGACGATCCGCGAGCCGCCGCCGTCGCGGACCACGATCGGCGCGGCCACGTGCATGACAGAACTGCTCTCGTCGTTCGGGTCGGCACGACTGGAGCGCGCACCGTAGCGACCCCGCAAGGTCAGGTAGACATCGTTCCAGCGCGAGTAGTCCCTGCCGACATCGCGACCGTCTGAATCGAAGACGACGATGCCCTTCGCGTCGGTGACGTAGATGCGCGTGCTGAGCTTGCGTTTGCTGAAGCCCCAGATCTCGGCGCCGATGTCGCGGTCGGTCAGCTCGCGCACGTTGGCCGCGAAGGCGCCATCGGCGATGCGCCCGGCCAGCAGGTCGTCGCGCGCCTGTGCCGCCAGCAGGTTGGCGGTGTCGACCAGGGTGTCTTCCATCGCCTGGCGCACGCCCGGCTTGACCTGCTGCAGGAACACCTTGCCCAGCAGCAGGGCCGCGATCGCGACGATCACGAAATAGCCGAGCAGGATGCGCAGGCCGATCTTCATGTCGCGCGGGGCTCAGGCGGCGCCGACATCGATCGAATAGCCCAGGCCGCGATGGGTGCGGATCGTGTCCTCGGTCGCGGCCTCGATCTCGCGCAGCTTGGCGCGCAGGGTCTTGATGTGGGTGTCGACGGTGCGGTCGCCGCTGTCCAGGGCATCGGACCAGACCCGGTCCATCAGCTGCGCGCGCGACAGCACCGCGCCGGGGCGCTGCAGCAGGGCTTCGAGCAGGCCGTATTCGTAGCGGGTCAGGTCCAGCGACTGGCCGGCGAAGCGGATGCGGCGGCCTTCGCGGTCGATCTCGAAGCGGCCGAGCGCCTGCCACTCGGCGCTGGCCGGCTGCGCGCGGCGGCGCAGGCGCGCGCGCACGCGGGCGACCAGCTCGCGCGGCGAGAAAGGCTTGACCACGTAATCGTCAGCACCCAGCTCCAGGCCGACGACGCGGTCGATCTCGCCGTCGCGCGCGGTCAGGAAGATCACCGGCAGGTCGCTGAAGGTGCGCAGCTGGCGGCAGACCTCGAAGCCGGTGATATCGGGCAGGCCCACGTCGAGCACGACCAGGTCGACCCTGCCCGCCCGCACCTTCGCCGCGACCTCGCCGCCCAGCAGCACATGCTCGGCCGCGAAGCCCTCGCTGCGCAGCGCGTAGAGCACGGTGTCGGCGATGGCGGTCTCGTCTTCGGCGACGAGGATGGTCGGGGCGTGCGGTGCGGCCATGGGCGGGGACGGAGTCAGGACAGGAAGCGGATTCCGTCGGCATTGTAGGCCGCATCCCGCGCCCGGTTGGTACCATGCCTGAGATGAACTACCGCCACGCCTTCCATGCCGGCAACCATGCCGATGTCCTCAAGCACGTCGCCCTGCTGGCGCTCTGCGACGCCCTGACCGCCAAGCCCGCGCCGCTGTTCGCGCTGGACACCCATGCCGGCGCCGGCCTGTACGCGCTGGCCGGCGCGGAGGCGGGGCGCACCGGCGAGGCCGCCGAGGGCATCGGCCGCCTGCTCGCCGCGTCGCCGGCCCGCGCACCGGCACAGCCTGCGATCCGCCGGTACCTCGACGCCGTGGCCGCCTGCCGCGCCGCGCATGGCGAGGATGCGTATCCGGGCTCGCCCTGGTTGCTGGCCCACGCGCTGCGCGAGCAGGACCGCATCGCCTGCTGCGAGCTGCGCGAGGAGGAAGCGGCGCTGCTGAAGCGCCATGTCGGCGGCGATCCGCGCGTGGCGGTGCATGCCCGCGACGGCTACGCCGCGATGCGCGCATTGCTGCCGCCGAAGATCGGCGCGGTGCGCTACGCGCGCGGGCTGGTGCTGATCGACCCGCCCTACGAGGCCCAGCTGGCCGAGTTCGACACCGCGCGCGCCGCGATGCGCGATGCCCTCGTCCTCTGGCCGCAGGCGACCTATGCGCTGTGGTACCCGATCAAGCGCCGCAGCGCGCTGAATCCCTTCTACCGGTCCGCCGCCACGCTCGAAGCGAAGTCGGTGCTCGCCTGCGAGCTGCTGGTGCGACCGGACGACTCGCCGCTGCGCATGAACGGCAGCGGCCTGCTGATCCTGAACGCGCCGTGGCAGTTCGATGCGACCATGCGCAGCGTCCTGGATACGCTGAAGGACATGCTCGGCGAAGCCGGCGCAAGCGCGCGGATGCAGTGGTTGAAAACACCGGCGTGATCTTCTCGCGCCTGTAGCGCGGAGCTTGCTCCGCTGTGCCCTTGTAGAGCGGAGCTTGCTCCGCTCGAGCTTTCCCAGGAAGGCATGAGCGGAGCAAGCTCCGCTCTACAAAAAGCGGGGCGATGCGCGTGTCTTGCGAATTATTCCTCGCCGAGTTCGCGTTGCTTCGCCCTGGTCAGCTTCGCGCGCACCAGTTCGTAGCTGCGGCGGAGCAGCGGCTTCAGTTCCGCATCCTTCATCGCGTCGGACTGCACGAGGCTGATCCATTTCGCGCGCGCCAGATACGGCGCGGGGATGATGCCGGGTCGATCGGTGAGTTCGAGGAAACGCTCGTCGTCGACCTTGAAGCTCAATCCGCCGCTGGCGTTTTCGGCTGTCGGTGTCGCGTCGATGACGCAGAACATCTTTCCGCCGACCGAAAACACGCGATTGCTTTCCCACTTGATGTCTTCGGTGACGCCGGGCCAGGCGCCGACCCACGCCCGCAGTTGCTTGGTGTTCATGCGATCAGGTTTGTCCGCTGTTCATGCGCCGAGCATACCGCTGGATCGACTGTGCGAAGATGCCCGGGTGAAGACCAGCGACCGCCTCCCGCCCTGGCACGAACACAAGCGGCTGCCCAACGGCCGCGAGGTCCTGATCCGTCCGATCCGGCCCGAGGACGCGGAGGTACTGCGCGCCGGGTTCGCGCTGCTGCATCCCGAGGAAATCCGCCAGCGCTTCCTGTACGCGATCAAGGAGCTCACGCCGGAGACCGCGGCGCGGCTGGCGAAGCCCGACCCTGACACCGAATTCGCCCTCGTCGCCGCCGAACCCTACCCGCCCGGGGAGGCGCTGATCGGCGCGGTCGCGCGGGTCGCGATCACGCCCGGCACGCGCGAGGCGGAATTCGCCATCCTGGTCAGCCATTTCATCAGCGGCATGGGCCTGGGCCGGCACCTGATGCGCCGGCTGGTGCGCTGGGCCCGGCGCAAGGGCCTGGACCGGCTGTACGGCGACGTGCTGGAGCACAACACCGCGATGATCGCGCTGGCGCTGTCGCTGGGCTTCCACCGCGAACACGCCGAGGACCCCGGCCTGGTCCGAGTGAGCCTGGACCTGCGGAAAGCACCTGCCGCGTCGACCGAAGACGCCTCCTGACACGCCAGCCGGACGGCAGGCGGTAAAATCGGCGGTTCATGAACGACAACGCCTCTTCACTCCGGCTGCTGCCCAAGGCCGGCCAGTCGCGCGCCTGGTGGCGCCTGCCCGCCAGCCCCAGCGCCCTCGCCTGGACCCTCGCCGGCGTCGCCCGCGCGCACGACGGCCCGCTGCTGGTCGTCGCCCGCGACAACCACGCCGCCCACCAGCTCGAACACGACCTGCGCACGCTGATCGGCGACCTCGCCGCCGTGCCCGTGGTGCCCTTTCCCGACTGGGAAACCCTGCCCTACGACCAGTTCAGCCCGCACCCGGACATCGTCTCGCAGCGCCTGGCCGCGCTGCACCGGCTGCCGACCCTCAAGCAGGGTGTTGTGGTGGTGCCGGTGCAGACGCTGATGCAGCGCCTGGCGCCGCTGTCGCACATCGTCGGCGGCAGTTTCGACGTCGCGGTCGGCCGCCGGCTCGACATGGATGCCGAGAAGCGTCGGCTGGAAGGCGCGGGCTACCGCAACGTGCCGCAGGTGTTCGACCCGGGCGACTTCGCGGTGCGCGGCGGCCTGCTCGACATCTATCCGATGGGCGCCGAGGAGCCCTACCGCATCGAGCTGCTCGACGACGAGATCGAATCGATCCGCGCCTTCGATCCGGAAAGCCAGCGTTCGCTCGAGAAGTACCAGTCGGTGCAGATGCTGCCCGGACGCGAAATGCCGCTGGAAGGCAGTGCGCTGGAGCGCGCGCTGTCGACGCTGCGCGATCGCTTCGACATCGACACCCGTCGCAGTGGTCTCTACCAGGACCTGAAGGCGGGCATCGCGACCTCGGGCATCGAGTACTACCTGCCGCTGTTCTTCGAGAAGACCGCGACGCTGTTCGACTACCTGCCCGCGAACGCGATGCCGGTGCTCGGCGACGGCGCGATGGAGGCTGCGGACCAGTTCTGGCGCGGTACCGGCGAGCGCTACGAACAGCGGCGACACGACATCGAACGCCCGCTGCTGCCGCCGAGCGAGCTGTACCTGCCGCCGGACGCGCTGCGCGAACGCCTGAACGAAGGCCGGCGCATCGAGCTGTGCGGCGAGGCGCATCCGCGCCGCGACGACGCCCTGCCTCTGGGCGTGCAGCCCGCGCCCGACCTGCCGCTGATGGCGAAGGACGCCGAGCCGGCTGCCGCGCTGAAATCCTTCCTCGGCGCCTATCCCGGCCGCGTGCTGATCGCAGCCGACTCCGCGGGTCGTCGCGAGGCGCTGATCGACATCCTCCAGTCCGCCGACCTGCGCGCGCAGGTGCTGACGCGGTTCGAGGAGTTCGCGGCGTCGGCCGAGCGCCTGTCCATCGTGGTCGCGCCGCTGGACAACGGTTTCGCCGTCGACGACACCGCGCCGTGGACGGTGCTGACCGAACGCCAGCTGTTCCCCGAACGCGCCGCGCAGCCGCGCCGCCGCAAGCGCGCCGGCCGCGAGCCGGAAGCGATCATCCGCGACCTCGGCGAGCTGAGCGAAGGCGCGCCGGTGGTGCACGAGGATCACGGCGTCGGGCGCTATCGCGGCCTGGTGACGCTGGAGGCCGGCGGCCAGACCGGCGAATACCTCGACATCGAATACGCCAAGGGCGACCGGCTGTACGTGCCGGTGACGCAACTGCACCTGGTCAGCCGCTACTCCGGCGCCAACCCGGACACCGCGCCGCTGCATTCGCTGGGCGGCGAAGCCTGGGCGAAAGCGAAGAAGAAGGCCGCCGAGAAGGTCCGCGACGTCGCCGCCGAGCTGCTGGAGATCCAGGCCAAGCGCCACGCACGCGCCGGCCTCGCGCTGGACATCGACCGCACCGTGTACGAACCGTTCGCGGCGACCTTCCCGTTCGAGGAGACGCCCGATCAGCTGGCCGCGATCGAAGCAGTGCTGCGCGACCTGTCCTCGTCGCGACCGATGGACCGCGTGGTCTGCGGCGACGTGGGCTTCGGCAAGACCGAAGTCGCGGTGCGCGCGGCCTTCGCGGCGGCGATCAGCGGCAAGCAGGTCGCGGTGCTGGTGCCGACCACCCTGCTCGCCGAACAGCACTACCGCACGATGCGCGACCGCTTCGCCGACTGGCCGCTGAAGGTCGAAGTGCTGTCGCGCTTCAAGTCGACCAAGGAGATCAAGGCCGAGCTGGAGAAGGTCGCCGACGGGCGCATCGACGTGATCGTCGGAACCCACCGCCTGCTGCAGCCGGACGTGAAGTTCAAGGACCTGGGCCTGGTCATCGTCGACGAGGAGCAGCGCTTCGGCGTTCGGCAGAAGGAGGCGCTGAAGGCGCTGCGCGCCGACGTGCACCTGCTCACCCTGACCGCGACGCCCATCCCGCGCACGCTGAACATGGCGATGACAGGCCTGCGCGACCTGTCGATCATCGCCACGCCGCCCGCGCATCGCCTCGCGGTGCAGACCTTCGTGGTGCCGTGGGACGACGAGCAGCTGCGCGAAGCCTTCCAGCGCGAAATCGCGCGCGGCGGCCAGGTCTACTTCCTGCACAACGACGTGGAGAGCATCGGCCGCATGCAGCGCGAGCTGGAAGCGCTGGTGCCGGACGCGCGCATCGGCATCGCCCATGGCCAGATGCCCGAGCGCGAACTGGAAAAGGTGATGCTCGACTTCCACAAGCAGCGGTTCAACGTGCTGCTGTGCTCGACGATCGTGGAATCGGGCATCGACATCCCCAACGCCAACACCATCATCATCAACCGCGCCGACAAGTTCGGCCTCGCGCAGTTGCACCAGCTGCGCGGCCGCGTCGGTCGCTCGCACCACCGCGCCTACGCCTACCTGGTCGTGCCCGACGGCCGCAGCATCACCGCCGACGCGAAGAAGCGACTGGAGGCGATCGCCTCGATGGACGAACTGGGCGCGGGCTTCACGCTGTCCACCCACGACCTGGAAATCCGCGGCGCGGGCGAGCTGCTCGGCGAGGACCAGAGCGGCCAGATGTCCGAGGTCGGCTTCTCGCTGTACACCGAGCTGCTGGAACGCGCGGTGCGCAGCATCAGGCAGGGCAAGCTGCCCGGCGTGGACCAGCTGGGCCTGGACCTGGAGGAACAGCGCGGTGCCGTCGTCGAACTGAACATCCCGACCCTGATCCCCGAGGATTACCTGCCCGACGTGCACACGCGCCTGACCCTGTACAAGCGGATCAGCAGCGCGCGCGATGCGGACAGGCTGCGCGAGCTGCAGGTGGAGATGATCGACCGCTTCGGCCTGCTGCCCGAGGGCGCGAAGCATCTGTTCGCGGTGTCCGAACTCAAGCTCGACGCCACCGCGCTGGGCGTGCGCAAGCTCGACCTCGGCGCGGCCGGCGGCCGCATCCAGTTCGTCGAGAAGCCCCATGTCGATCCGATGTCGGTGATCCGCCTGATCCAGGGCCAGCCGAAGCACTACCGCATGGACGGCCCGGACAAGCTGAAGATCACACTCGACCTGCCCGATGCCGCCACCCGCCTGCAGGCCGCGCGCGGCCTGTTCACCGCGCTGAGGCCGAGCGCGTGAGCCGCTTCCCCGCCTGCCTCGCCGCCCTGCTGACCCTGCAGCTGGCACTCGCCGCGGCGGGTTGCGCGACGCGGGACGACCGCACCGCGCGCACGGAGGCAGACGGCGTGGTGTTCGTGCTCGTGCGCCACGCCGAGAAGGCGAAGGACGACCCGAAGGATCCGACGCTCAGCGAGGCCGGCATCGCGCGCGCGGAGCGCATCGCGGCCTCGCTCGCGGACGCCCGCGTGATGGCCACCTACGCGACGGCCTATCGACGCACGCAGCTCACCGCCACGCCGACCGCCCGATCGCATCGGCTCGACGTGCGTACCTACGACGCGGCGCTGCCCGCAACCGATTTCGCGCGGCAGCTGCGCGCGTCGCACCGCACGGGCACGGTACTGGTGGTCGGCCACAGCAACACGATCCCCGACCTCGCCGCAGCGCTGTGCGCCTGCCCGGTCGGGAAGATGCCCGAAGATGAATTCGACCGCTGGATGGAAATCAGACTCGACGAGAACGACCGCGCCGCGCTGGCGCTGCGCCGTTACTGAAGCGGCGCGCGCCAAGCTGCCGGCGGCTTACTCGCCGCCGGCCAGTCCCAGCGAACGGCGCGGGTCGAAGTCGATGCCGGTGATGTAGCGGCGTCCCGCATGCGCCTTGATGTGGACCACGATGTCGATGGTCAGCATCAGCAGCCGCTTGATGACAGAGAACTCCAGGCCCGAGCCTTCATTCGAGGCCTTGACCATCAGCGCCAGCTGGTCCCAGGTCTGCGCGGTGCTGCCGGCGTGGCAGCTGGTGATCGAACCCGGATGGCCCGAGGCGCAGTTTCGGATGAAGTAGAAGGCTTCGTCGCCACGCAACTCGGCCAGGATGATGCGGTCCGGCTTCATGCGCAGGCAGGCCTCCATGCAGCTCTTCGCGGTCACGTTCGCCGCGCTCTGCCCGCCCTTGGAATACAACAGGTGGACGATGTTCGGCTGTTCGATGAACAGCTCGCGCGCGTCCTCGATGGTCACCAGCCGCTCTTCGTGCGGGATGTGGCCGACCAGCGATTTCATGAAGGTGGTCTTGCCGCTGCCGGTCGCGCCGGCGACGACGATGTTCTTCTTGTACGCCACCGACTTCTTGAAGAACTCGGCGTAGTTGCGCTCCGCGCGCAGCTCCAGCAGCTCCTTGTCGTGGTCGCTGACTTCCGGCACGCCTTCGAGGATCTGCTTGAAGAAGCCGCTTTCCTCGTAGCTCTGCAGGGTGAAGTTGCGCTTGGCCGGCAGACGGATGGTGATCGAGACCTTGCCCGCGTCGCAGGCCGGCGGGATCACGAACTGGGCGCGCTGCCCGGTCGGGAAGGTCAGCGAGACGACCGGATCGACGTCGGTGATGCGCTGGCCGGTGTTGCTCTCGTTCACCACCGCGGTGCAGAACTGCCGCGCGCGTTCGAAGGTGAGCGACGGCACTTCGATCCGCTTCCAGCCGGCGTTCGTTTCCAGGTACAGCTCGCCGGGCTTGTTGATGCAGATTTCCGTCACTTCCGGCGACGACATGTACTCCAGGATGCCCAGCACGCTGTACTGGTATTCGAGGAAGTCGTTGGAGACGTTGGCGATGGGTGAATTGTCGATGTCCATGCGGAACCTGTCGTCGACGCAGGCCGTGCAGCTGGCAAGCGTGGGGGTGGCGGGCTGCCGGGGATGGCATGCCCCGGAACGAAAAACGACCGCTTGCGCGATCGCTTTTCGAGGTGTGCCGATCCCGGTGAAGCAGGCGGGCCCTGGCGGGGCCCGCTGCCGCGGGATCGAAGCGGGATCAGCGGCTCCGGACCACGCCCGAGAAATCGACGTCCTTGGCGACGTAGATGTTCAGCACGGTGCCCTGGTTGATGGTGACCGTGGCCGGACGCTGGGCCGCCTTGCTCAGCGCCTGGTTGGCGAGGCGCTCGACGGTACGCGCGGTGTTGCTCTCGAACGGAGTCTCGACGATCGTGCCGTTGCTGATGCTGGTCGTCGTCGGGCCGTTCTTGGCGGCGGCGTACTTGAAGGCGTCGCTGATCATGCTGATGAACAGGGCCGAGCTCATCTTGCTGAACCAGTGGCCGTTGTAGTCGCCCGGATGGCCGGCGCCACCCAGGTTGTCCACGCCCGGACCTTCGAGGATCACGTCCAGGCCGTTCGGCGTGGTGACGCGATCCCAGACCACCGCGACGCGCGGGCCGTTCGGCTCGCCTTCGTAGCGGCCGAGGGCCTTGGAGCCCTTCGGCAGCAGCAGGTGGCGTCCGTTGATGGAATACACCGGCTCCGTGATGATGCAGGAGGTGTAGCCCGCGTAATCGGTGACGATGCGGGTCTCCAGCACGCAGCGGATGTAGGTGCCGCGCACCATCAGCGTGTCGGGATTGCGCAGGTACTGGGCCACGAGCTGCTTGGTCTCGCTGGCCGGCATCGCCTGCGCCGGCGCATTGGCGTTCTGCTGCGCGGCCTGGGCATCGAGCACGGCCTGCAGGTAGGGCGAGGTCTGCGGCATGCCGCCCGGACCACTACCGCCGCGACCGCCGCTGTCGACCATGCCCATGCGGCGCTCGGCCAGCGTGGGACCACGGGGTTCCGGCGGACCGGCATCGGCGGCCTCGTCGCGGCGCGGCTCGCGCTCCTGGATCGGCTCCTGCGGCGGCAGCGGCGGCAGTTCCTGCACCGGCACCGGCTGGGGCTCCTGGACATCGGCGAAATCGGGGCCGGCGCCACCAGGGCTCTTGGGCAGGTCGGGAATGACGACCTCTTCCTTCTTCGGCTTGGCGACTTCCTCTTCCTTGTCGGACATGAAGCCCTTCATCACGACCAGGGTCATGAGGATCAGCAGGACCACGATGCCCGCGAGGAACATCAGCGCCTTGCGGTTGACGCTCTGGGATTCCACCGTCTTCAGCTGCGGCGCACCAGCATCCAGGTTCGGCTGGTTCTGCGGTGCCTGCTGCTGGGCCGCGTAGTACGGATTGCTGCCCTGCTGATCGTCGGAGGAGTATTCCCCGGCCTGCCCGGGGCTGTTCGGCGGCAGATTCTGGTTCACTTGTGCTTGTTCCTACGCAGACCGACGACGTTCTTCCCGTGACGGAGGACCAGGAAGGGATAAGTACCGTGGACGACGAGCACCCCGTTATCGACCGTGGTGTTCACGAGGAAATCCTCGCCGCCCTCGCGCTCGCGGCCGAACACGGCCGGGAAATCGCCCGAGGGGAACCGGTTGATGTTGGCCAGGCGGATGTAGGTGAACTGGCCGTCGTCATAGACGTTGACCGGGATCAGCCACTTGTTCTTGGTGCGGGTCGAATACGAATAGTCGAAGTAGTACGGACGCGTCTTGTCGAGGCGGATGTCCAGTTCGCTCTCGCGCGGCTTGGGCGCGCCGTCCTTGGCCTCGGCCTCCGCCGCAGAGAAGGACGTGTTGTTCGGATAGCTGAAGGTGATCTTGTAGTGCACGCCGGCACGCTTGGCCTGCTCCAGCGCGGTCCAGTCGGTGGCGACGACCTTGAGCTCGAACAGGTACGAGTGCGTCGCGGTGCGCACCATCATGTTGGTATCGACGTCGACGTTCTTGGGCTTGAGATAGAAGACGTTGTCGCGACGGTTGAGCTCCCAGCCCGAATTGAAGCCGGTGCTGTAGTCGAGGATCTCCTCGCTCGGGCTCAGTTCGATCTGGGTGGTGATGCCCAGGCCGGTGCGCACCTCGTAGATGCGGTCGGGTTCGTATTCGTACTCGACGATGACCTGTGCGAACGCCGGCATCGCCAGCGTCATCGACGCCAGCACGCACAGCAGGACCGCATAGCAAGAGCGATGCAAGCGACTCATCGGGTGCCTACTCCATTGACTTGATTGGGGGCTTGCGGCTGACCGGCCGGAACGGTGCCGGCGGGCGCGGCGGGATACTGCTGCGGCGCGGCGCCGCCCGGGAGGCCGAAGTCGGGCGCGGCCGGAATCTGTTGCTGGCCCGGCATCGGTTGGCCAGGCATCGGCTGACCCTGGACCGGCTGGCCCGGATAGGGCTGGCCCGGCATCGGCTGGCCCGGGACAGGCTGGCCGGGAACGGGCTGACCAGGATACGGCTGGCCCGGCATGGCGCCCTGGACCGGATAGCCGGCGGCCGGGGCCTGCGGAGCGGCGGTCACCGGGTTCTCGACCGGCGGCGAAGCGGCGTAATCGTTGTCGACCGTGTACTCGACGACCTGGAAGCCCAGCGGATTGTTGTAGCGCTGCTTCTCGTTCATCTCGAGATTCGGCTTGTAGGTGAACTCTAGGCGCGCGATCTTGCTGTCGAGCGGCTTGGTGTCGCCGCTGCGCTTGTCGTACAGCACGCGCTGGAAGCGCACGGTCGCGCTGGTACGCGCACGATCGCCCTGTCCACGGCGATCCAACTGCATGCTGAGGATCTTCACGCGCACCGCCTTGTCCTTGCCGTAGAGCTTGAACGGGCTTTCCGGGTTGGTGCGCGCATGGGTGGCGCTGTACCCGGCGCGGACGTCGGGCGAGGACATCACGTGCACCAGTTCCCAGTCGCGCAGGGTCATCATGGCCACGTCGAAGGACTCGCGGGCGGTGATGTACTGGGCGATGTTCGCGCGGTTGACCGCTTCGCTGGCGGTGATGCTGTTCTTGCTGGTGAAGTCGCCGCGCAGGGTGGCGACCGTGGCCTGGCCGGTGTAGGCATCGGCGAGGATCAGGTACGGGACTTCCTTCTTCAGCGGCAGGATGTAGATGAAGCCGCCGAGCATGATGAGGACGATCACGACGGCGACCGTCGCCACCGTCCATGCGCGTTTCTCGCTTCGCCGGGCGATGTCCGCGATGGTCACTTCGAAGTTGATGCCCTTGGCGGCGGTGTTTTCCACCTGGGCCGTGTTTTTCTGCTTGCCGAACATGAGCGGAGCCTGTGGACCGGTTGGGTTGGGGGAATGCGTGCTGTCGCCGTTGCGCCGGACGGACCGGCGCGGCGCCCGGTCAGGGCGTCGTGGCGCCGCCGGACGACACGCGGACGACGATCTCGTCGCCGCTCACGCCCACCGAGACCTGCTGCGCGGCGAAGGCCGCGTTGAGCTGGGACACGGCTTCCTGCAGGCTCGGCGTGCGGATCTCGGCCACCGCGCTGTGCAGGGTGTAGTCCATCGGATGGCGATAGGTCAGGACCATGTTCGAGTCCTTGGCCCAGCGCTCGAGCATCGCCTTGAGCGTGCCGTCCATCGGCGATGCGTAGAACAGGTAGGTGTCCTGCAGCGGGATCGCCTGGGTTTCCTCGGCGAAGCGGTTGATGTTCTTCCAGCGGCCGCCGAAGTCGGGCGCAGGACGCGTCGCGCAGCTGGACAGCGCGACCACGGCCGCGAGGACGAGCAGGAACTTGGTGAGGATCGAGATCGTAGGTTTCACACGCCACCCGGATGGAGTTCTGGAAGATTGAGTGCGACGACCGCCCTGCCACGGCACGGGCCGGACAAGGCGGAGAATGGCTGCGACCGCGCGCGGACGCGCAGGCCCCGGGCAGCGCTCGGCGCGCCCGGTGGAAACGTCTGGAAGGAATGGCACCAGTGCCGATACGGCCCGGAGGGTCTCCACGGAATCCCTGTTGTCACGTTGGATCAGGCCCCCTTTCTGCACCGATCTCCGCCAGCCCGGTCCGTGATCCGGAACCGACGGCGTCCTTGTTGACTTCACCCGATTGCGCTCCCCTGATGCCGTGCGATCCGCCGCATCCGAAAGCCGGCGACACGCCAGGAGATCGCATCCATGGCTGCGTGAATGGAACATATCCCGATCCGATGCGACGGGTCAAGGAACCGGACGCATGCGTATCGCCCGACGCCGCGGTCGCGGGGCCGCAACCCGGAGCGACGAGGTTGCAGTTGAAACGATCTGCGTGTAATGCGCGCTGTGGGCACGGGCCTGGCCGGGCGCGCTCAGCCCACCTGGCGCAGGCGGCCTTCGTGCAATTCGAGGACGCGATCGAGGCGATGCGCCAGTTCGCGGTCATGGGTCACCAGCACCAGGCTGGTGCCCTGCTCGCGATTGAGCGACAGCATCAGTTCGAACACCGACGCGGCGGTCTTCTCGTCGAGGTTGCCGGTGGGCTCGTCGCCGAGCACGCAGGCCGGGCGGTTGACCAGGGCCCGGGCGACCGCCGCGCGCTGGCGCTCGCCGCCCGAGAGCTCGCCGGGCTTGTGTTCGAGCCGGTGGCCCAGCCCGACCGCGGTCAGCAGGTCGCGCGCGCGCCGGTCCGCCTCGGCGTTCGCGCCGCCAGCCAGCAGCACGGGCAGCATCACGTTCTCCAGCGCGGTGAACTCCGGCAGCAGGTGGTGGAACTGGTACACGAAGCCGAGGGCGCGGTTGCGCAGGCGCCCGCGCTCGGCGTCCGAGAGCGCGCTCATGCGATGGCCGGCGACATGCACTTCGCCGGCGGTCGGCGTATCCAGGCCGCCGAGCAGGTGCAGCAGCGTGCTCTTGCCCGCACCGGAGGCACCGACGATCGCCACGGTCTCGCCGGCGCGGACCGCGAGGTCGAGGCCTTCGAACACCGGCGTGCGCAGCTTGCCCTCTGCGTAGGTCATCGACAGCGATTCGGCGCGCAGCACGCAACCATCGGCGGAGGTCGTCGTCGCGATCGTCCGCTCATTCATAGCGCAGCGCCTCCGCCGGGGCCGTGCGCGCGGCGCGGCGCGCGGGATAGAGGGTGGCGAGGAAGGACATGACCAGCGCGACCAGCGCGATCAGGCCCACATCCGACGCGTTCAGTTCGGTCGGCAGGCCGGTGATGTAGTACACGTCCGCCGGCATCAGCTCGACGCGGAACAGGCGTTCGATGGCGCGCAGGATGTTCTCGAGGTTGAGGGTGAGCAGGATGCCGCCGACCACGCCCGAGACCGTGCCGATGATGCCGATCAGCGACCCCTGGACGATGAAGACCTGCATCACGCCGAACGGGGTCAGGCCCAGCGTGCGCAGGATCGCGATGTCGGCCTGCTTGTCGGTGACCAGCATCACCAGCGAATTCACCAGGGTGAAGGCGCCCATCAGGATGATCAGCGACAGCAGGATCGCCATCATCGTCTTCTCCAGCTTGAGCGCGCGGAACATGTTCGCGTTCTCGCGCGTCCAGTCGCTGACCCGGTACACGCCCTTCAGGCGCCAGGCGAGGTCGTGGGCGACATCGAAGGCCAGGTTCATGTCGTGCAGCTTCAGGCGCACGCCGGTGACGCCCTCGCCCATGCGCAGCAGGCGCTGCGCGTCGCCGACATGGATCACGGCGAGGTTGCGGTCGAATTCCTGGTGGCCGACCTCGAACAGTCCGGTCACGGTGAAGCGCTTGATGCGTGGCACGGCGCCCACCGGCGTGCTCTGGAACTCGGGCGTGTAGACCATCACCGAGTCGCCGACGCCGACGCCGAGCCAGAGCGCGAGCTCGCGGCCGAGCACGATGTTGTATGCACCCGGCTTCAGGGTCTTCAGCGAGGCACCATCGACCATCTTCGAGGCGATCACCGAAACCGTGGCTTCCTGCACGGGATCGATGCCGCGCAGCAGCGCGCCTTCCTCACGTGGGCCCTGGAGCATCACCGGGCGCTCGACATACGGCGCCGCACCGGCGACGCGCGGATCCTTCTTCGCTTCGGCCACCGCGCGGGCCCAGTCCAGCATGGGCTCGCCGTCGGCGGTGATGGTGGCGTGCGCGGCCATCTGCAGCATGCGGTCGCGGATCTCGCGCTGGAAGCCGCTCATCACCGCCAGCGTTGTGATCAGCGCAGCCACGCCCAGCGCGATGCCCAGCATCGATGCGAACGAGATGAAGGAGATGAAACCGTTGCGGCGCTTGGCGCGGAGATAGCGCAGGCCGATGGCGACGGACAGGGGTCTGAGCATGTGCGGGCGTCGAAGGGGCCAGCTATGGTGCCACCGGCCCGCCGATTCGCACAGCAGCGCGTGCGGCCACCACCAGGCGCAGTTCACGCCGCGTTGCGGGGTCGAGGACGTCCGGCCACAGCGCAAGGCGATGCCCGCGCCCTGCCCCGTCGCGCCAGGACAGGAAGGCCAGCGCGCCGCGCCAGCGGACATCGAAGCCGTCCACGGCCTGCCCCGCCACGGTGACGTCGCCCTCGGCCGGCACCACGATCGGCAGCGGTGGGATGCGGGCATGATGCCAGGCGGACCCTGCGGCCCAGCCGGCCACGACGGCCGCCAGCGGCCAGGCAACGATGGCGGGCAGGTTCGAAGCCCAGATCGACAGCGGCGCCAGGACGGCCAGTGCGCACAGCGCGGCCGTCACCCAGCGCGAGGGCCGCCACTCAAACCGGCAGGGCGCGGATGCGTTCGACGATCGCATGCAGGTCGGCGTCCTCTGCCGTTTCGTAGCCCAGGAACCAGCGCCACAGGCGGTCGTCCTCGCAGGCCAGCAGGCGATCGAAGACCGCGCGCTCGGCGGCATCGGCTTCCAGCCAGCGCCCGGCCAGGTAGCGTTCCATCAGCTGGTCGAGCTCGCGCATGCCGCGACGGCTGCGCCAGCGCAGCTTCTGCAGTTCGAGGCGTTCGGCATCGGTGGGTTCGCGCATGTCAGCCGGCCAGGTGGATCGCCAGCCGCACCCACAGCGCCAGCAGGATCGCGGCGCCGAGCAGGTAGGCGCGGAAGCGGTGCATGACCTTGTTGTAGCTGCACTGGATCGCGCTGTGCAGCGCGCGCGCGGCGACGAAGGCCCAGGCCAGCGCCAGCGTCGCGGTGTCGTGCAGGCCGGTGATCGCGCAGACCGCCAGCCCGAAATAGAAGAGCACCGGCAGTTCGAACAGGTTGCGGAAATTGTCCGCGGGACCGCTGTCGGTCAGCATCGCGGCCGACTGGGCGGAGGTCGCCACCGCCTGCGGATGGATGCGCTCGCGCTTCATCTGCGCGACGCGGCGGCGGTACATGGTCATCAGCACGACGAAGGTGAGCGCGACCATCGCGACGCCCGGCAGCAAGATCGTGTGATTCGTCATTCTTCACCTCGTAGGGCGGGCTTTCATCCCGCCATTGCCGCGCATCCGTTGCAACACCCCTGTCGAGGACGCCTCGTGAAGACGGGCGCACGAGGCGCCCGTCGAGGGGTGATCGCGCGGATCAGACCTGTCGTGCCAGCATCAGCTTCTTGATCTCGCCGATCGCCTGCGCCGGGTTCAGCCCCTTCGGGCAGGTCCGCGCGCAGTTCATGATCGTGTGGCAGCGATAGAGCTTGAACGGGTCTTCCAGGTCGTCCAGGCGCGCGCCGGTGTCCTCGTCGCGGCTGTCGATGATCCAGCGGTAGGCCTGGAGCAGGATCGCCGGGCCGAGGTAGCGGTCGCCGTTCCACCAGTAGCTCGGGCAGCTGGTGCTGCAGCAGGCGCAGAGGATGCACTCGTACAGGCCGTCGAGCTTGGCGCGGTCTTCCTTCGACTGCAGGCGCTCCTTGTCCGGCGGCGGCGCGCTCTGGGTGCGGATCCACGGCTTGATCGACGCGTACTGCGCGTAGAAATGCGTGAGGTCCGGCACCAGGTCCTTGATCACCGGCATGTGCGGCAACGGGTAGATCGGCACTTCCTGCTTCGTGCAGTCCTCGATGGCCTTGGTGCAGGCCAGCGTGTTGGTGCCGTCGATGTTCATCGCGCACGAACCGCAGATGCCTTCGCGGCAGGAGCGGCGGAAGGTCAGCGTCGGGTCGATCTCGTTCTTGATCTTGATCAACGCGTCCAGGACCATCGGGCCGCAGGTGTCGAGATCGACTTCGTAGGTGTCGGTGCGCGGATTCTCGTCGTCGTCCGGGCTCCAGCGATACACCTTGAACTCGCGCACGCGCTTGGCGCCGGCAGGCGCGGAGAAGCGCTTGCCCTTGTGGACCTTGGAATTCTTGGGAAGGGAAAACTCGGCCATGATCTGATCCGGAATGCGCGGACGGGGCGGATGCCCCGCGCGCGGTTAGTAGGTGCGCTTCTTCGGCGGGACGGCTTCGACGTCGTTGCTCAGGGTGTACAGGTGCACGGGGCGGTAGTCGAGGCGCGTGTTGCCCGCCTCGTCCGCCCAGCACAGCGTGTGCTTGAGCCAGTTTTCGTCGTCGCGGATGCCGTTCTCGGCGAGGTTGCCGTGCTCGTCCTTCTCCCAGAAGTCCTCGCGGGCCTGGGCGCCGCGCGACTCCATGCGGTTCTCGGCCGAGACGATCGTGGTCAGCGCCTGGCCCAGCAGGTTCTGCAGTTCCAGGGTCTCGATGAGATCGGAGTTCCAGATCAGCGAACGGTCGCTGACGCGGATGTCCTCGAAGGCCTTCACGCAGTCGCGGATGCGGCCGACGCCGCGCGCCAGGCCGTCCGGGGTGCGGAACACCGCCGCGTCTTCCTGCATCGTGCGCTGCATGCGCAGGCGCAGGTCGGCGGTGGCCGTCCCGCCGTTGGCGTTGCGCAGCTTGTCGAGGTTGGCCAGCGACTTGTCGCAGGCGTCCGACGGCAGGCTCTTGTGCGGCATGCCGGGCCGGATGGTCTCGGCGCAGCGGTTGGCGACCGCGCGCCCGAACACCACGAGGTCGAGCAGCGAGTTCGAGCCCAGGCGGTTGGCGCCGTGCACCGACACGCAGGCCGCTTCGCCGATGGCGTACAGACCCGGGACCACCGCATCCGGGTTGCCGTCCTTCAACTGCACGACTTCGCCGTGGTAGTTGGTCGGGATGCCGCCCATGTTGTAGTGGACGGTCGGGATCACCGGGATCGGCTGCTTGGTCACGTCGACGTTCGCGAAGATGCGCGCGCTCTCGGCGATGCCCGGCAGCTTCTCGTGGATGTCGTTCGGATCGAGGTGGGTCAGGTCGAGGTGGATGTGGTCGCCATGCTCGCCCACGCCGCGGCCTTCGCGGATTTCCAGGGTCATCGAGCGCGACACGACGTCGCGCGAGGCGAGGTCCTTCGCGTTCGGCGCGTAGCGCTCCATGAAGCGCTCGCCCTTGCTGTTGCGCAGGATGCCGCCTTCGCCGCGCACGCCTTCGGTGATGAGGCAGCCGGCGCCGTAGATGCCGGTCGGATGGAACTGCACGAATTCCATGTCCTGCAGGCCGAGGCCGGCACGCAGGGCCATGCCGCCGCCGTCGCCGGTGCAGGTGTGCGCCGAGGTCGCGGAGAAGTAGGCGCGACCGTAGCCGCCGGTGGCCAGCACCACGCCCTGGGCGCGGAACAGGTGCAGCGTGCCTTCCGCCATGTCCAGCGCGAGCACGCCGCGGCAGACGCCCTCCTCGTCCATGATCAGGTCGAGCGCGAAGTATTCGATGAAGAAGCGCGCATCGTGCGCCAGCGACTGCTGGTAGAGCGTGTGCAGGATCGCGTGGCCGGTGCGGTCGGCGGCGGCGCAGGTGCGCTGCGCGGTGCCCTTGCCGTAATGCGTGGTCATGCCGCCGAACGGACGCTGGTAGATCTTGCCGTCCTCGGTGCGCGAGAACGGCACGCCCTGGTGTTCAAGTTCGATGATCGCGGGGATGGCCTCGCGGCACATGTACTCGATGGCGTCCTGGTCGCCCAGCCAGTCCGAGCCCTTGATGGTGTCGTAGAAGTGGAAGCGCCAGTCGTCCTCGCCCATGTTGCCCAGCGCGGCGGAGATGCCGCCCTGCGCCGCGACCGTGTGCGAGCGGGTCGGGAAGACCTTGGTGATGCACGCCGTCTGCAGGCCCTTGTGGGCGAGGCCGAAGGTCGCGCGGAGACCGGCGCCGCCGGCGCCGACGACGACCATGTCGTACTTGTGTTCGGTGATCTTGTATGCGGAGGTCATGGGCTCAGGCCAGCAGGGCGATGCGACCGATCGCGTAGAGGGAAGCGAGCGCGCCGGCCGCGCAGGCGAACGTGATCAGCAGTTGCAGGGCGATCTCCGTCGCGCGGTGGTGGATGTAGTCCTCGACCACCACCTGCAGGCCCAGGCGGGCGTGCCAGAACAGGCAGATCGCGAACAGCGCCAGCGCGATGGCGTTGAAGGGCTTGGCCAGCGTGGCCTGGACGTCGTAGATGTCGGCGCCGACCAGGGCCAGCGCCAGGCCGATCATCCACGGCACGAGCAGGGCCAGGGCGATGGCGGTGACGCGCTGCCACCAGAAGTGGCCGGTACCGGATTTGGCGGAACCCAGGCCGCGCGCACGGCCGACAGGCGTGCGGAAGTCGCGGGAAGCGTTGTTGCGGGACGAGGAACTCATGCCGCACCTCGCAGCGCGAAGAACCAGATCGCGGCCGTGAAGACGACCGTCAGCGCCAGCACGGTATAGCCGGACTTGTAGACCTGCGGGATCTGGAAGCCCCAGCCCGCGTCCCACAGCAGGTGGCGGATGCCGTTGAGCAGGTGGTAGACCAGCGCCAGCGAGAAACCGAACAGCGCCAGCTTGCCGAACGGCGAGGCTAGGCAGGCCGAAGCGAGTTCGTAGGCCTCGCCGCCCTGCGCCACGGCCAGCAGCCACCAGGCGAGGACGAAAGCGCCGAAGGAAAGAATGATGCCGGTGATGCGATGCATGATCGACATCGTCGTCGTGATCTGCGGACGGTATATCTGCAGATGCGGCGACAGGGGTCGTGCGCGGTTAGGCATGTTCGATGCGCCCAGGTCGGAGAAGGAAGAATGACGAAACGCCGGTGGAGACCCGCAACGCCCGGCGATCCAGCGCCTTCGCGGGCATGCCGGGCGCGCATTGCGCATCGGCGATGACCGGGTCGGCGGGAGACCGGGCCTGCGAGGCCCCGCAGGCTCAGAAATCGATGCAGCGCCCGTTCTTCTCCCAATCCCCGTAACGCGTCGGATCGGGGCCTTCACGGCCGCCGATCTCCTTGACATCGGTGCGTTGTCCCTGCCTGGACTCGTTGCCGGAAGCGGTGGCTTCCGGAAGGCTTTCTGGGGTCGGAACGGTTTCGCCTATCATGTCTGCAATCCTGAACTGTCAAGTTTAAGTCCCGCCCCCATGTCGGACAACCCACACGCGTCGCAAACCCCGTGGTTTCCGCTCTACGACCATCGTCTGGTGGCGCTTTCCGGCCGCGACGCGCTGGCGTTCGCGCAGGCCCAGACCATGAACGACGTGGGTGCGCTGGCCGATGACCAGTGGCACTGGAACGGTTGGCTCACCGCGAAGGGACGCTTGATCGCCCTCTTCGCGCTGATCCGGATGGATGCACATACGGTGTGGCTGGTGGTTCCGGATGCAGATGCCGACGACCTGGCGGCCCGCCTGCGCCGCTTCCAGTTCCGCAGCAAGCTCGCGATCGAGGTCCGCGACGACCTGCGCATCGCCGGCAGACTGTCCGCGTCCAGCCTAGCCTCGGGCAATCACTGGGTCGGCAGCCTCGATGAGGGCGTCGAGCTCGATCTGAGCGGCCGGATGGACGGTGGCATGCCCGGGCGCAGCATCAGGATCGGGCCCGAATTGCACCCCGGCGCGAATGCCGCCCTGGTGGCGCGCTGGCGCTGCATGGACCTGGCGCATGGTTTGCCCCGCCTGGATCCGTCGCAGTCCGAACAGTGGACGCCGCAGCAGCTGTCGCTGGAGCGCCTGAATGCCTTCAGCGTGAAGAAGGGCTGCTACCCCGGGCAGGAAATCGTGGCACGCACCCATTTCCTCGGCCAGGCCAAGCGCGGCCTGGCGCTGGTGCGCAGCGACGCACCGCTGGTTCCGGGCACGGAACTGCCGCTGGGGGACCAGACCGTGGGCACGGTCGTCTCGGCCTGCGGCGACCTGGGCCTGGCAGTGCTGCCGCTGGACCTCAATGCCGAAAACCCCGGCATGGCCGGGGCTTCGTGGCGATTCGAGCCGTTGCACGGCGGCCTGGCCCGCTGACTTTCGATTCCCGGTCCCGAATCCCGGCCCGCAGGCCGGGACCCGCATCGACCCTGCTCAGAACAACGAACGCGGGCCCATCCCGGGTTGCTGCGCGTTCGGGTCCACCGCCTGCTGCTGCGTCGGCTGCGGCGGCGCCTGGGTCTGGCTGCGCTGCTGTGCCTGCTGCAGTTGCTGGTTGGCCGCGTCGATCTGCTGGAGGCTCTGCTCCGGCGCCTGCATGAGGTCCCGGGTCGGCACCGCGAGGTTGCGTACGGCCGGGCTGTTCGGATCCCCCTGGTAGAGGATCGCGAACTTGCCGCCGACATCCGGGTTCTGCGCGCTTGCCTGGCTGAGCACGACACCGTCGATACCGGCATCCGCCCTGAGCGCGCCGCCGGCTGCACCATCGCGCTTGTAGGCCGCCAGCAGGGCCAGCGAGGCCTGGCGATTCATCGCATCGTCGGCGGCGATGCCGTTCTGGGCATGCATGCCCTGGACCATGCCGTGCAGGTTGCGATAGGTGCCATGGTCGGGATGCCCGGCCACGGACGGGTCCTGCTGTCTCACCGGGGCGTCCACCGAAGGCGCCTGCACTGCGATGGGCTTGGCCGGCGTCTCCGGCGGCACGACGCCGATCGTCACCCGGCGCCAATCGAAGGCCGCCGCCATGCGCTCGTCGCGCGGCTCGGCGTTGAACGCATCCCCGCCCTTGCCGACCAGCCGGTCCGGCGCGAGTCGCTCCACGGTGCCTTCGTCCTCGCGGCGATCGACCTTGGGCGTGATCCGGTACAGGAACATGCCCTGCTCGGAACGGTGCACCACGTTCATCGCCGGATCGCTCGGCTCCTGCACCTTGTTCAGGAATGGCCGGTCGCTCAGCGCGTTCATGTAGTCGGTCATCAGATTGCCGCTGCGCGAGGACAGACCATCCAGGTGATAGCTGCCGCCCACGTCGGAATGCGCGCCGGCCACCATCACGTTGAGGAAACGGCCGTCGGGGGTCTGCCCGGGATCGATGATGCTGGTCGACTTGAAGAGGCTGCGGCGCTCGTCCTCGGCGGTGATCTGGAAGCCGGAGATGACGGAGGGCGGCAGCCGGCGGTCGTGGTCGCGCGGCACGCCGGTGCCGACCGGATCGAACAGGCCGACGGCCTGCGGAGTCTGGCCGGGCGCGGCCAGCGCCGGCGCGGTGTAGTCGATGCGCTTCTGGCCGTGCTCGTCGCGGACGACGCGCGCGCCGTCGATGTCCTGGATCCCGCGCTCGTGGACCAGGCGGGTGAAGCCGGCGGCCTGCTCGGCGCCGCGACTGAAGCCGACGCTGACCACGCGGACCTGCGCGTCCGGGTCCTCGGCGAGCCAGCGCTTGGTCTGGATCGCGAGCTGGTCGTACATCTCCTCCAGTCGCTGCTCGTAGGTGTGGCCGCGCGCGCCGTCGATCGCGCGTGCGATCGCATTGCGCTGCGTGCCCGGGCCTTCGACGTAACCCACCTTGATGCGGTCCGCGTCCGGCCCTTCCAGTGCCTCGATCTGGTCGCGGAAACGGCCGACGTTCGTCATGTGCGCCGGATCGCGGTTGGCATCGTTGCCGGTGCCGTCGAAGGCCGCGACGAACAGGCGTTCGTGCGGGTTGCTGCTGCGATACAGCGTCGGCGCCGGCAGCTGGCTCAGCGCGTCGCGCGCATCGACGAAGGTCTGCATGTCGTGCGCGTCGGCCGGATAGGTCGCCACGCCGTCCTGCAGGCGGCCGTCCTTGTCGCGCTTGTGGGGTTCGCCGTCGTTCTTTCCGCCGCCCATGGCCCGTCTCCCTGCGTCAGTAGGTACGCGTGAACGCGAGGACGAAATCCTCGGCGAAATTGGTGAACCGGTTGCCCGGGACCCTCGGCGCCTTCAGCGGGATGTGCGCCTTCATGAAGACGTTGATCGTGCGGTCGTCGACTTCCAGGAAGATGTCCGGATCGGCGATGTAGGCGTTCTCCGGGATGTCGCCCGGCGGCACCTGGAACAGGATCTTCTGGTCGGCGAAGATCGCGCCGATGTCGATCTCGGCGCGATGCGCCTCGCCGTCCTTCGAGCGCCAGGTCACCACGGCCGGCGCCGGGAAGTTCTTCACGCCGATGTACGAGGCCCCGCTCCAGCGCTTGCGATGGTCGGCGCCGGCCGGCGGACGCGTCACGTCGTCGCCGTCGCGCACGTGGTAGTGGTCGTTGTAGAGGACCTTGCAGCCGGTCGTGGCGTAGCAGTGCGCCTCGAAGTTGTGCGCGTCGAAGCGCAGGTCCGCGGCGCCTGCGGTACGGGCGGCGTCGGCGGGGAATGGAGCGGGCGTGGACATGGCGGACTGGCATCCCATCAGGTTGATCGCGAAAACGGCGCCGAGCAGCGCGACCAGCCGCGTCGCCCGGGTTCCATGGCGTCGATCGCATCGTCGCGATCGCGTGGGGCCGTCGTGCGGACGCCCCCGGGACAGACTTCGTTCCATGCCGGCCTTCAATGGCGCAATGCGGTGGACCGATGGTACACCGCGATTCCCTGGCCAAACCATACGGACCGGCACGGAGACTGTGACGCAGGCCCGGAAACGAGACGACCCCGCAAGAAGCGGGGTCGCGGGAGATCGGATGCGAGGGCGCGATGCCGACTGTGTCTCGGAATGACTCAGAACAGGCTTCGACTGCCGATCCCCGGCTGTTCGGCATCCCGAGCCTCGGCCTCGCGGGCCTGGGCCTGGACCTGCTGGCGCTCCAGCGACTGCGTGCGCTGCTGCGTCTGCTCGTTGAGCCGGTTGATCTCCTGCAGGCTCTGCTCCGCGGGCGCGAGCAGCTGCTGGGTCGGCACACCGAGGGTACGGACGGTCGGCTGGGTCGGGTCGCCCTGGTAGGCGATCGCGTATTCCCCGCCCTGCACGCGGCCGTTGCCCCGGCTGAGCACGACGCCATCGATCTCGCCCGGGCCGAGCCGGCTGCGGTCTTCGATGGCATCCTGCTTGATCGCGCGCAGCATCGCAGCGGTGGCGCGATGGCTGATGTCGCCCGAGGCGACATCGACGCCGTTCTCGCCGTGCATGCGGTCGACCATGCCCCTCAGGCTCATGTACTGGTCGTAATCCGGGTGTCCGGGGTCGGAGGCGTATCTCGGTTCGTGTGTCATGGCTGGCTCCCTGTCTCTTCGTCCTGCCGGAGGCGCGGACGGCGCGTGGATCGCGTGCCGTCCGATGCTACACCGGCATCGCCGCACGGGTCATCGCCCGGCGGCGTGTCCGTTCAGCCCGCCAGTGCGTCGGCCGCGGCGACGATGTCCTCGTCTGCCGGGATCACCAGGAACGCGGCGCCCGCGAGCGGGGTGAAGGTGTCGGCGCCGACCACGCGGCGCAGCGGCGTCGCGCCGAAGCCGCCCTCCACGACAGCGGTGATGACGCCCTCGCCCACGCCGGCGCTGCGGCGGCCTTCGTCGACGACCAGGATGCGCTTCGCGCTCGCGGCCTGTTCGCGGATGAAGGCATCGTTGAGCGGCACCAGCCAGCGCAGGTCGACCACGCGCACCTTCCAGCCGTGCTTCGCCTCGATCGCGCGTGCTGCACGGAGGCTCATCGGCACGCCGTTGCCGAAGGTGAAGATCACGAGATCATCGCCTTCGCCATAGACGCGGCCCTCGCCCAGCGTCATCGCCTTCTCCGGCGACGGGTACTCGGTGAGCCAGAGGCCGTCGCCGGCTTCGTACAGGTCCTTGGTCATGTACAGCGCGATCGGTTCGAGATAGGCGCAGACGCGGCCGTCGACCTTGGCCAGCGCCATCATCGTGCGCAGCATCATCGCCGCGTCGTCGCCGCGCGACGGACAACCGACCACCAGGCCCGGGATGTCGCGCAGCGCGGTGATCGAGTTGTCGTTGTGGAAATGGCCGCCGAAGCCACGCTGGTAGCCCAGCGAGGCCACGCGCATCACCATCGGGTTGCGGTACTGGCCGTTGCTGAAGAACTGCAGGCTCGCCGCTTCGCCGCGGATCTGGTCGCAGGCGTTGTGGAAATAGGCCAGGTACTGGATTTCCGGCAGCGGCAGCATGCCCATGTTGGCGTAGCCCTGGGCCAGGCCCAGGATCACGGTCTCGTCGAGCAGCGTGTTGAAGATGCGCTTCGGTCCGAACGCCTTGTGCAGGCCCTTGGTCACCGTGTACACGC
Organism: Lysobacteraceae bacterium 2PB; assembly: GCA_005502915.1. Lineage (GTDB taxonomy): Bacteria > Pseudomonadota > Gammaproteobacteria > Xanthomonadales > Xanthomonadaceae > Lysobacter_I. The sequence continues at coordinate 78,849 of SCMT01000008.1, forward strand.
CGCCCTTCTGCGCGACGTCCTCGCCGAACAGCATCGACTCCGGATACTTGATGAACAGGTCGTGCAGCGCCATGCCGATCTGGATCGCCAGATGCTTCGCCGGCTGGTTCTCCGGCAGCTTCGCTTCGCCGCCGAAGACCTCGGCGCGCTTGTCGGCGTAGTCGTAGCGCTCGGCCTCGGCCTTGACCTTGTCCGGCGTGTATGGCGCCAGCGGACGCATCACTTCTTCCAGCGTGGTGATGCGCGGGCGCTTGTCGGCGTCCTCGGCGGCGTCGAAGCACTTCTTCCGCGTCGCCTCGTACAGGCCGAGGATCTCGTCCTTCGACATCAGGCCGGACTCCAGCGCGATCTGCGCGCTGCGCAGCAGCGGATCGCTGGCCTCCACGCGGCACAGCTCGTCGATGCTGCGCCATTCGATCTCGAAGTCGGTGCCGGCGTGGCCCATGATGCGCGTGGTGCGCAGGTGCAGGAAGGTCGGACGACGCGTGCGGCGGCAATGCTCGACCGCCGCCTGCACCTGGCCGTAGCCATTCGCCAGGTCGAGGCCATCAGCGTAGAAGTAGTCCAGATCGGCGCGATCGCGGTAGTTGCGCGCGACCCAGCCGTCCGGGGTCTTCACCGAGATGCCGATGCCGTTGTCTTCGCAGACGTACAGCACCGGCGCGGGCAGCTTCTGGTACGCGGTCCAGGCGGCGGCGTTGAAGGCGGTCTGCGCCGTGGCGTGGTTGCTCGACGCATCGCCGAAGGAGCAGATCGCGATGCTGTCGTCGGGGATCGGCAGCGCATGGCCGATGCGGCGCGCGTGCTCGATCGCGATCGCGGTGCCCAGCGCCTTCGGCAGGTGCGAGGCGATGGTCGAGGTCTGCGGCAGCACCCACAACGGCTTGCTGCCCCACACCTTGTGGCGACCGCCGCTGGCCGGATCTTCCGCACTGGCCGCGAACGACAGCGCCGAATCCATGATCGGATCCATCCCCGGCAGCTTGCGGAAGCGCTCGGCCATGAAACCGCCGGAACGGTAGTGCAGGAAGGCCGGATCGGTGTGTCGCGCGGCGCGCGCGACCATCGCATTGCCTTCGTGGCCGGACGAGCCGATGGTGTAGAAGACCTTGTTCTGCACGCGCAGCACGCGGGCCATCAGGTCGAGGTGGCGGCTGATCAGCTGCGATTCGAACAGCTCGCGGAATCCCCGGGCATCCAGCGCGCTGCCGTCGAGGATGGCTTCATGCGCCGCCGGCTTCGGCTGCGCGGCGCCGTCCCAACCCTTCACGAACTCCTGGAAGTTGACGTCGCAGATCTCGGCGCGATTGAGGCCCTTCATGCGGGCCGGGATGGGATTGGGAACGGTGGCGAACATGGTCTGTGGCTCTGCGGTGTGTGTGCAGAGCGGAGCTTGCTCCGCTCGTGCGTGATCGAAGGATGTCAATGGAGCGGAGCAAGCTCCGCTCTACGGGAGTGATGCGGGAGCGTTCAGTCCGGGCGGTCGGCCTCGCGCATCGGCACGAAGCCCGGCTGCGCCTGCACGCGCTTGAGCCAGCGTTCGACGTGCGGATAGCCGCCGAGGTCGAAACCGCCGTCGTCGGCGACATGCGTGTACGCGAACAGCGCGATGTCGGCGATGGTGTAGCGTTCGCCACCGAACCACGGCAGGCGCGTCAGGTGCCGCTCCATCGCCGCCAGCGCCTCGTTGCCGGAAGCGGTCAGCGCATCGAGCGACGCACGGCGCGGATGGTCCGGCGGCAGGAATCTGCGGATGAAGCGCGCGACCGCGATGTAGGGTTCGTGGCTGTACTGCTCGAAGAACATCCACTGCAGGGTCTTGGCGCGATCCCAGGGATCGGCCGGCAGCAGTTCGCTGCCTTCGGCGAGGTAATGCAGGATCGCGTTCGATTCCGACATCGTGCGGCCGTCGTCGAGCTTCATCACCGGCACCTTGCCGCGATCGTTCATCGCCAGGAATTCCGGCGAGAGGTTCTCGCCGCGCAGGACGTCGATCTCCTCCCAGGCGTAATCGCGGCCAAGGTTCGACATCAGCAGCTGCAGTTTGTAGCAGTTGCCCGAATTGGACATGCCGTACAGCGTGATCATGCGCGCGTGCTCCTCCTGGCCTGCCAGTCCTCGCGGGATTGCCCCCACACATCGACCATCACGTGTTCGTACGGCGCCGGCATGCCGCTCCGGCGCAGCACCCGCGAACCGAGCCGGCGCGCGAGCGCCTGCGACGCAGCGTTGTCGGCATCGATGCAATGGATGACCTCGGTCCAGCCGAGGTGCGCGAAGGCCCAGTCGATGGCCGCGACCGCGCCTTCGTACGCATAGCCCCTGCCCCAGGCGTCGCGGTGCAGCGCCCAGCCGACCTCGGTGCCCGGCCAGCCGTCCGGCTGCCACGGGCCCAGCTGGCCCAGCCACAGGCCCGAAGACTTCTCGATCACCGAAAACATCGCGAAACCCTGCACCGCCCAGGCGCCGGGCATCTGCAGGAAGCGGCGCCACGCCGCCGGACGCGGCATGTGCCCGCCGATGAACCGGCAGGCCACCTCGTCGGCGAGCAGTTCGGCGTAGCGCTCGAAGTCCTCGATCCGCGGCACGCGCAGGACCAGGCGTTCGGTTTCGATGCGGGGCGTCGCGTCTGGCATCACATCACGACCGAGAAATTGAATCGGGCGCCGCGCGCGGCGGCGTCTTCCGCAAACGCGAGGGCTTCGCGCAGTTCGGCGAGCACCGCGTCGCAGTCGTTGCGCAGCAGGCCGAAACGGGGACGTTTGCTTTCGATCGTCGCGATCAGCGCGGACAGGCCGCGCACGGCCGCGCCGGCCTCGACCCACACGCCATCGCGCGCCATCCATTCGTTCGTGGAGGACATGCCCGCCGGCAGTTCGAGATCCTCGACGTTGAAGCGCAGGTCGGTGGAATCGCACCAGGACGACAGCGGCGCCAGACCTGCAGCCGTTGAGAGCCTGTCCAGCTGCGGCAGATGCCGGTGCAACGCGTCTTTGTCGGACTCGTCGGACGTGACCTGGCCGTCTTCCAGCCGATTGGCCCAGAGCACGGTGCTCATGCGATCTCCCGTTCGCCGGACGTGTGCGACCGTGCGCGCCACTCGTCGCGCGTCTGGCCCCAGACTTCCACCGGCAGCTCGTGGAAGGGTTCCGGCAGCCGCCCCATGTGCAGGAAGCGCGAGCCGAGTCGCCGCGCGACGGCCTTCGAGGCTTCGTTCTCGGGCGCGATGGTGTGGATGATCGTGTCCCAGCCCAGCACGTCGATGGCCCAGTCCATCGCGGCCGCGGCGGCTTCGACGGCATAGCCGCGACCGCAGGCATCGCGGACGAGGCTCCAGCCCACTTCGTTGCCGGGCCAGCCGTGCGGCGACCAGGGACCGACGCGACCGATCCAGCGTCCGCTGGACTTCTCGATCACCGAGAACATCGCGAAGCCCTCCGAGGCCCACATGCCGATCATCGACATCAGGCCGCGCCAGACTACCGATGGCGGCTGCGCGCCGCCGATGTGCCTGACGTGTTCGGCGTCGGACATCATGTCGGCCCACGCCCCGAAGTCCTCGCGCCCCGGGGGGCGCAGGATCAGTCGTCCGGTGTCGATCCGGGTGTCGAGACGGGGGCCGAAGCTCATGGCGCGGCCCGGATCAGAACGCGTTGATGCCCGTCAGCTCGCGCCCGATCACCAGCTGGTGCACGGTTTCCGTGCCTTCGTAGGTGATGACCGATTCGAGGTTCAGCGCGTGGCGGATCGGCGAATGCTCGGTGGTGATGCCCGCGCCACCCAGCAGGTCGCGTGCTTCGCGGGCGATGTCGATCGCCATGCGCACGTTGTTCCACTTGGCGAGCGACACCTGCGCGGGCTGCATCGTGCCGGCGTCCTTCAGGCGGCCCAGCTGCAGCGACAGCAGCTGCGCCAGGGTGATGCGGCGGGCCATGTCGGCCAGCTTCAGCTGTGCGGCCTGGTTGGCGGACACCGGGCGGCCGAACAGGATGCGCTCGCCGCTGTACTTCAGGGCTTCGTCGAGGCAGGCGATGGCGGCGCCGATCGGGCCCCAGGTGATGCCGTAGCGCGCCTGCGTCAGGCAGCCCAGCGGACCCTTCAGGCCCTTCACGTTCGGCAGGCGGTTCGCCTCCGGCACGCGCACGTTGTCGAAGAACAGCGCGCTGGTGACCGACGCGCGCAGGCTCATCTTGTGCTTGATTTCCTGGGCGGTGAAGCCCGGCATGCCCTTCTCGACGAGGAAACCCTGGATGCCCTCGTCGGTCATCGCCCACACGATCGCGACGTCGGCGAGGTTGCCGTTGGTGATCCACATCTTCGAACCGTTGATGACCCAGTCGCCGCCATCGCGCTTGGCATTCGTCTTCATGTTCGCCGGGTCGGAACCGCCGTGCGGCTCGGTCAGGCCGAAGCAGCCGATGAGCTCGCCCTTGGCCATGCCCGGCAGCCAGCGCATGCGCTGTTCTTCCGAACCGTAGGCGTAGATCGGGTACATGCACAGCGAGCTCTGCACGCTGACGAAGCTGCGGATGCCCGAGTCGCCGCGTTCCAGTTCCTGGCAGATCAGGCCGTAGCTGACCGCGTTGAGGCCGGCGCAGCCGTACTTCTCGGGCAGCGAGGAGCCGAGCAGGCCCATCTCGGCGATTTCGGGGACCAGTTCGCGCGGGAAACGGCCTTCGTCGAAGGCCTTGCCGATGATCGGCAACACGCGCTCGTCGGTGAACCTGGCGACGGTGTCCTGCACCGCGCGCTCTTCTTCGCTGAGCATGGAACGGACGTCGTACAGATCGTAGGGATGCAGGGCCATGGCTTCGTGGTCGTTTCGGGCAAAGCGTCATTGTAAGGTCGCATCCTGCACAGACGATACCTGCGAAGCGACAAAGCCAATCCGGCAAAACGCCGATTTCGAGCCCAAAGCCAGCGATTCCGCCAGCCTGCCCGCCAGCCCCCGGAACCGCGTGCCGACCTGGCCCGAAACGCAGGACGGGGCCGGCTCGCGCCGGCCCCGTCGGGGTGGATTCGTCGGCCCCGTCAGCGGGGCATCCGGGTGGGTCAGGAGCGGGAGTCGGCCTCGCCCGCCGCGCGGGTCATGACCATGCCGTCGACCACCGGCAGGCGCTGGCCCGGCCGTTCGTCGAGGCGCACGCGGCCTTCCTCGCCCTGGTAGCGGTAGGTCACGTCGTAGCCGACGACGACCTTGTCCGTGCCGACCGGGATGCGTTCGCCCGGCTTGCGCTCGGTGCGCATGCGCTCGGTGGCGCCCTCGGGCGTGCGGTAGGTCACTTCCCAGGCGACGGTCTTCGTCCGGCTGGTCGGCTCGGACACCGTGCGGCACTGGCGCTCGGTGCGGTCCACGACCTGGCCGCCCTCGTGGCGGCGATCGATGCGGTTGCCGATGTAGCCACCGGCGACGGCACCGGCGGCGGTCGCGGCCTTGCGGCCGTTGCCGTCGCCGACCTGGTTGCCGACCAGGCCGCCGATCAGCGCGCCGGCCACGGTGCCGCCGACGTTGCGGTCGCGTTCGGGCAGGCGTTCCTGCACGACCACGTCCTCGCAGACTTCACGGCTCGCGGTGGACGAGACGGTCTCGGTGATCGGCGCCGTGCCGATCACGGTCGCGTAACGCTGTTCGCTGCGGGTGACCGGGACCACGGAGGTGACTTCGGCGTATTCCAGGCGCGGCTCGGGAATATCGCTGGCCGCTCGGCGGCCGTCGGGCGTCTCGGCGTAGTGCTGCGCGGCGTCGGTGGCATCGGAGACGGTCCTCGTCGACGCGTCGGTGTCGCGATTGCCCATGTAGGCCGCAACCGCGATGCCGCCGACCAGCAGCGAACCGATGGCCACGGCAAGGAGTTGCCTGTTCAGTGCAGGCGTCTTGGATGCAGGCGTGTTCATGCGTTGTTTCCTCCGCTTGCGGCGTGGGCATGCTGCCCGCCGGGACGCTGGGGATTGCAGCACCGCGCGACTGAACGAAACCCGCCCCGGGACCTGAACGCCTCGTTGCCGTTCAGGCTGGCAACGCCAGCAACACGGATCGAAAAACGCTTGCAACGCGCCCCCGGCGCCTCCATCCCCGTGATAGCGTTCGCACAGCCCCGTGTTCCGGAATCGTCGCCATGGCCAACCCGCTCGTCGCACCGATCCTCGGCTTCCTCAGCCGACTCAGCTTTCCGCGCCTGTTCCTGCTCGCCGCCTCGCTGTGGGCCCTGGACATGGTGATCCCGGATTTCATTCCGTTCATCGACGAACTGCTGCTCGGCATCGGCACCCTGCTGCTGGCCAGTTTCCGCAAGCGCAAGGTGCCGGATGCGAAAGACGCGAAGGACGCGCCGCGACCCAGTGACGTACCGCGGATCGGTTGATCGAACGGATTGACCGGTTCGCCGTGATCGCGCGCCACGCATGCTGATCGACAGCCACTCGCATTTCGACGCGCCGGAATTCGATGCCGATCGCGACGCGGCGCTCGCGCGTGCACGCGCCGTCGGTGTGACACGACAGATCGTCCCGGCAATCGCCGCAGCAGGCTGGGACAAGCTGCGCGCGCTCTGCACGCCCGGTTCCGGCCTGCATCCGGCCTACGGCCTGCACCCGATGTATCTCGACGCACACCGCGACGAACACCTGCCGCTGCTGCGCACGTGGATCGAACGCGAGCGGCCCGTGGCAGTGGGCGAATGCGGCCTGGATTTCTTCGTCGAGGGCCTCGATCCACAGCGGCAGGCGTTCTTCTTCGACGGGCAGCTGCGCCTGGCGCGCGACTTCGACCTGCCGGTGATCGTGCATGCGCGTCGCGCCGTCGACGCCGTGCTCGCCGCGATCCGCCGCTTCGGCCCGCTGCGCGGCGTGGTCCACAGCTTCTCCGGCAGCGCGGACCAGGCGAAGCGCCTGTTCGACCACGGTTTCCTGATCGGACTCGGCGGACCGGTGACCTACGAACGCGCGAACCGGCTGCGCACGCTCGCGCGCGAGCTGCCGCTGGAATGCCTGCTGCTCGAAACCGACGCTCCGGACCAGCCCGACGCGGGCATTCGCGGCCAGCGCAACGAACCGGCGCGCCTGCCGGTAGTGCGCGACTGCATCGCCGCGCTGCGCGGGATCGAGCCCGATGCGCTCGCGCATGCGACCACGGCCAATGCGGAACGCCTGTTCCGGCTGTCGCAGTCCGCCAGCGAACTGCGCTGAGGCGCCGAACCGCTGCGCGCGTCGCAAACGGACGTGATCGGCATCACGCGGCTACCGTTCGGCGGCGGAACCGAGTTGCTACACTGCCCCGGCCTTTTCCCATGGATCCGACGCCGCGATGTCGAAACCGCACGCCCTGCGCCCCGCCGCCCTCGCCCTCTGCCTCGTTGCCGCCATCGCCGCACCGCACGCGGACGCCGCGAAGAAGCGCAAACCCGCCAAGCCCGCGCCGAAACCGGTCGCAGCGCTCAGCGCCTGCGTCGATCTCTACGGCGCCACGAACGCGGACTGGCTGAAGGCCAACCCGGTGCCGGCCAGCGGCAGCGCCAGCGCGCTGGGCGAGCTGGCCGCGCAGGCGCGCGACCAGCAGCGCGCGCTGCTGGAGGCCGCCGCGAAGTCGCCGCAGGGACAGGTGCAGAAGCTGCTCGGCGATTTCTGGGCGAGCGGCATGGACGAGGCGGCGGTGGAACGCGACGGCGCCGCGCCGATCGCACCGCTGCTCGCGCGCATCGATGCGATCAGGAAGCCGCAGGAGATCGCGCCGGCGATCGCCGCGCTGCACCAGGTCGGCATTCCCGTGGCCTTCAATTTCACCGCCGACATCGACCTGAAGAACCTCGATACCTACATGGGCTATTTCGCCCAGGGCGGCCTCGGTCTGCCGGACGCGAGTTTCTACACGCGCAGCGATGCGGATGCGCGCAACCTGCTGGGCCGCTACAACGGCTACGTGCAGAAGATCATGGTGCTCACCGGCACCCCCGCAGCGAACGCCGCCGCCGACGCCGCGCTGGTGATCGATCTGGAAACCCGCATCGCCCGCGCCTCCAAGGCGCGCGCCGACCTGGTGCGCCTGCGCAGCAACTACAACCCGGTGCCGACCAGGGATTTCGCGAAGAAGTATCGCAACCTGCAGCTCGCGGCCTTCCTCAAGGCGCAGGGCGTGACGCCCGAACAGGTGTCGATGGCCGATCCGGCGCTCTTCGCCCAGCTCGACAAGCTGACGACCAGCCTCAAGCCGGCGCAATGGAAGGCCTACCTGCGTTTCCAGGTCGGCAACGCGATGGCCCCCTACCTGAGCAAAAGCTGGCGCGACGCCGACCACGAATTCCGCGGCCGGCTGCTGCGCGGCGAGATGGATCCGGCGCCGCGCGCGCAGCTGGTGCTGGATGCGATCAATGCCTCGGCCGGCGGCATGATGGCGCACGCCTACACCGAGCGTTACCTGACGCAGGATGCCGCCGATCGCGCGGCGACGATCAGCCGCCACGTGCGCGAAGCGCTGGAAGCCTCGATCGCCTCGAACACCTGGATGGACGACGCGACGCGCGCGGAAGCCGTGGCCAAGCTGCAGAAGCTGAAGATCGAGATCGGCAAGCCGCGCTCGGACCTGGATTTCTCGATCCAGCCGATGGGTCGCGGCAGTTTCGGCAGCAACATCCTGATCGCGTCGACCTGGCACCATCGCGAGGAAATGAAACGCATCGGACGTCCGAACGCGGACCGCCGCTGGGACGTGCTGCCGCAGTATCCGGCGCTGAGCTACGACCTCGCGCACAACCGGCTCTTCATCACCGCCGCCGTGCTGCAGGCGCCGGTCCTGGACCTCAAGCAGCCACTGGCGGCGCAGTACGGCAGCCTCGGCGCGCTGGTCGGGCACGAGCTGTCGCGCGTCGCCGACGCCAAGGGACGCTACGTCGACGCCGGCGGCAACCTGCGCGACTGGTGGTCGCCGGCGACGGCCGCAGCCTGGCAAGGCCGCATCGCACCGCTGCAGGGCGTGTACGCGCGCTTCACCTATCCGGGCAAGCCGGAGCTGAAGATCGACGGTGCGCGTACGCTCGGCGAGAACGCCGCCGACCTGGCCGGCCTCGAACTGGCATGGACCGCCTATGCGCGACAGGAGCCGCAGGCCGCCGACAGCGCGCAGCAGGCGTTCTTCCGCGGCTGGGCGCGCCTGTGGGCGCAGCAGCTGTCCGCCGACGCCACCGCGACCCACGCGCAGGCCTCGCCCTACGCCCCGGGCCAGTGGCGCGCGAACGCACCGGCGATGCAGTTGCCCGCCTTCGCCAAGGCCTTCAGCTGCAAGGCCGGCAATGCACTGTTCGTCGCCGACGGCGAACGGGTCTCGATCTGGCGCTAGTCCGCACGCGGTAACGGGATCAGGCTCACTTCGTCGAAGTGAACCTGACCCCGTTACTGCCGTTACTGCGGCGCCTTGCCTGCGTGCGCTTGTTGCGCACGCAAGGCCTGCATCGAATTCACCCTGAGCCAAGGCCACCAGTCGCGCCCGGTCATCGCATAACGGTCGGCGGCGCGTTCGAACGGGTTGCGCACGCTTACCCCGCCGAAGGCGAGATACAGCGGCAGGAAGAACGGGCCGAGGGCCATGTACTGGAAGACGTGGGCGCGCTCGTGGTCGCCGATGCGCGTCATCGGGTCTTCGCAGAGGCCGGCGCGCGCGGCATAGGTGCGGCAGCGGCCGTCGAGATCGGCGTGGGTGTTGAGGATCACGTTGCCGAAGGTGATCGCGCCGCCAGGCCCCCAGGGCAGATGGTTGAACACCAGCGCGTACTGATCAGAATCGAAGCGCGGTTTCGCGCCGAAACACATCGCAACCAGGCCGCCGGCCAGGCCAACCACCGTGTTCGGCAGGGTCCACAGCACGCCCAGCGTGCGCAGCGCGAGCAGGGCGACGCGGTTCATTGTCCGTCCCGGGTCACGGCTCTTCCGGCATCAGCAGCCAGAGGATGAGGTAGACGAGAATGCCGGGAAATGCCGCCGACAGTGCGGAACCCAGGACATAGACGACGCGCAGCAGGGTCGAATTCCAGCCGAAGCGGGCGGCGATGCCGCCGACCACGCCGACGAGGACGCGGTCGTTGCGGCTGCGGGCGAGCGTGGGGGTTCCGGACATGCGCACCTCAAGTGTGATCGCGGGGGCGATGCCTGCATTCCAGTCGATCAGCGCGCGGCCCGCAAGTCCCGCAGCTGCCGATGGAACCAGGTGGAGGCGGACTCCACCTGTTTGCCCGGGCAACGCACGTGGTACGCGCGGCCGCTGGTGCTGCTGCGGCTGGCGGCGCGTTCGATGAAGGACTCGGCACTGCCGTTCGGGTCGCGGCGGCGCAGGTAGTCGTATTTGCGACCGAGGTGCGTGCGCGCACGCGCGCCGTCGTACCACTCGCCGTTGCGCTCGAACGCGCAGCCGGAGCGGCCGAGCGCGTCGATCAGGCCCCGGATCTCGCGCTGCGCCGTGGCGGCGTCGGCGGGCTTCGCGCCCGGCTTCGCACCAGGGGGCGCGACGGGCCCGGCGGCCTGCACCGACAGCGCGACGGTGCAGGCGAACAGGCCGGCCAGCAGGCGACGCATCATGCCGAACGCTTCGTTAGCCAGTCGTGGATCGCCGCCGGCACTTCCTTCTGCGCGCGGCCGGAGACGTAGATGCCGATATGGCCGCCGCGGAAGGAAATCTCGGAATAGTCCTGGCTGCCGACCAGCCCCTTCATCGGTTTGGACGCCGACGGCGGGACCAGGTGGTCCTGTTCGGCGTAGATGTTCAGCACCGGCATGTCGACGAAGCCGAGATCCACTTCGCGCTCGCCGATGACGATGCCGCCGTTCACGAAACCGTTGCCCTGGTAGTACTGCTTGATGAACTGGCGGAAGGCTTCGCCGGCCTGGTCGGGCGAGTCGAAGATCCACTTCTCCATGCGCAGGAAATCCTCCATCGCCTTCCTGTCGTCGAGGATGTCGATCATGCCCACGTACTTCTGCACGAACAGCCGGTACGGCTTGAGCGTGAGGTAGCACAGGTTCATCAGATCGGCCGGCACGTTGCCGAGGGTGTCGACGAACCGGTCGATGTCGAGGTCCTGGATCCAGTTCGACAGCATGTTGTCGTCGGTATGGAAATCCACCGGCGTGACCATGGTGATCAGGTTGCGGACCTTGTCCGGGTGCAGGGCGCTGTAGGTCAGCGAGAACGCGCCGCCCTGGCAGATGCCGAGCAGGTTGATGCGATCCTGGCCCGAGGCTTCGCGGAGGTGGTCCACCGCACCGTCGATGAAGCGCTCGATGTAGTCCTCCAGGGTGAGGAAGCGATCGGAGCGGTCGGTGTAACCCCAGTCGATGAGGTACACGTCCTGGCCCAGGGCCAGCAGGTTCTTCACCAGCGAGCGGTCGTCCTGCAGGTCGACCATGTAGGGGCGGTTGACCAGGGCGTAGCAGATCAGCAGCGGGACTTTCGAAGTCGGCGTCTTTTCGCCCCGGAAGCGGTACAGCACGACCTTGCCGTCGCGCCAGACTTCTTCCTTGGCGGTGACGCCGTAATGCACCTCGTCCAGTTCGCGCAGCGTGGCAAGGCCCGCGCCGAGCTTCTGCTGCACGTTGGCCGCTTCCTCGGCCAGCTTGTCGGGGGTCACGTCGAATGGCGTGTTGTACATGTCAGCGTGCCCTCTTCGCGATCTTGGCCGAGCTCTTCGCAGGTGCGATCGGCTTCAGCGGTTCCGGCAGCGGAATCGAGGCGATCGCCGGCTTCGGCGCGCGCTTGGCGGCGGCGCGGACCGGCTTCGCCTTGCCTGGTGCGGACTTCGTGGCCTTGGCTGCCGGCCTGGATGCTGACGGAGGGCTTGCCTTCGGTTTCACGGCCGGCTTTGCGGCTGCATTGGCCTGCGCGGGCGGCGGCACCGCGACGGGCTTGTCGACGGCAGGCTTCTGCAGCGCGGGCTTAGAAGGTGCGTGCTTCGACTGTGCCTGCGGTGCAGCGGCACGCAGGCGGCGCACCTGGCGTTCGAGTTCGGCGATCCGGCGATGCGCGGCATCCACCTCGGTGCGGCCGGGCATGCCGAACAGATCGCAGAACAGTTCGACTTCGCGCTGGATGCCGGCGCGGACCTTCATCTGCGCGTTCACCAGTTCGCCGTAGAGGCGACGGAATTCATGCGACAGCGCGACCTCGGCGTAGGCCTCCTCGGCCGCATCGATCCAGAGGTCGAACAGTGCGCGCGCCGACTTCAGCTGGCGGCCGGGTTCGCTGCGCTCGGCGAGCTTGCGCTCGAAGCGCACGAACGCATCCTGGCCGATGGCGAGCATGCGCTGGTTGTAGGCGTCGTTCTTTTCCTGCAGCTCGATCTGCGCGGCGGCCAGCGCCTGCAGGCGCTCCTGGTGTTCGCGGTTCATGCCGAAGGCCGGCATGCGCAGCAGGCCCAGGCCTTCCTGGCGCAGTCCGCCCATCAGCATGCCGCCGAGCATCGCGTTAAGGATCGGTGCGGCCTGCGCATGCCACTGGTCGAAGCCGGCCTGGCCACGACCGGCCATGCCCTCGAACAGCGCGGCGAAGGGGTTGCCGCCCTGCCCGCCCATGGCCTGCTTCCAGGCGCTGGCGATGTCGGCCGGCGAGGCGTCGCGGCCGGCGAACTGGCCGGCGACCTGCTGCATCATGCCCAGCCACTGCCGGGCCTGGGCGGAGAAGTGATCGACCATGTCGGCGGCGGCGTCGCGACGACCGACCCCGGCCATCCGGCTCCAGGTATCGAAGGCGGCCTGCCAGGGGTCCTGCGGCGCCTGCGGCTGGCCCGAGAAGGCGCGCATGGCTTCACCGAAGGCGTTCATCCATTGCCTGGCCATCGCATCCGCGTCGCCCGGCATCCCGAAACCCGCACCACCTGCAGTCCGCATCGCATCGCTCCAGATCAGGAGCGGACATGATAGCAACGGCGGATGACGGTCTTCGTCGCCGGCCGATTGCATGCAACCTGCGGAGGCAAAGCCAGCCAGGCATACGCAACGAAACCCATCCCCACCCCAGCCCGTCCGGCCCTCGCGCCTTGCACTCGGGCGCTCATCGGCGCGCGAGGCAATGCCTCGCAGGCGCGCCGCTTCGCCCCCTTGAAGGGGAGGGAGCAAAGCGCCGTGCTTTCAAGCCCTCCCCTTCAAGGGGAGGGTTGGGTGGGGATGGGTTTGACTGAGTCTTGCCCCCTCACCACTTCGGGATGCGCAGGGTCTTGCTGATCATCAGCGAGCCGGACAGGGCGTACATCAGCACCATCGGATGCAGGACCCAGGGGCCGAGCCGATGGGCACCGAACCAGAAGTTGCCGCCGATACGGCCCGCATCCGCCGCGATGACCAGCACCACCACGAGCGCCAGGCTGGTGGGGATCGGCGTGCCCTCGAAGTGCTTGACCTTGTCGCCGTCGCCGGACAGCTGCTCGGCGGTGACGTTGAAGCGCGCCAGGCGGCTGACGCCGCAGCAGACGAAGTAGCCCAGCACCAGCCAGTCCCAGCCGCCCTGCAGGCCGGCGGCGAAGCCCAGCGCGGCCGGGGCCACGCCGAAGGAGATCACGTCGGCCAGCGAATCGAGTTCCCGGCCCAGCGTCGACGAGGACTGCCGCCAGCGCGCCACGCGCCCGTCCAGCGCATCGAACACGAAGGCCAGCGGCACCAGCGCGCAGCCCAGCAGCAGCAGGCGGACATCCTGCGAGGTGGCGTAGAGCATGGCCAGGAACACCGCGCTGACGCCGCAGAAGGCGTTGGCCAGGGTCAGCCAGTCGGCCAGGTGGAAGTCGCGCAGCATGGAGAAGTGGCGTTGTGTCATCGGCGATCCTCGCCCGCGTCCCGGGCCCTCGTGCGCTGATCGTACTCGCGACGGTTGCGCGCCGTCTGCAGCAGGCCCGCGGTTCGTAGGGCCACGACCGAGGCAACGCAGCTCAGGGCAGCGCCAGATGCGCTTCCGTCAGCGGCTTGCCGGCGCGGGGCACGGTCTGGATCACCGCGTCGCCGGGTATCGGCGCGCCCTGCTCCAGCGCGGCCAGCGTGCGATCCAGCGCGCGGTAGACGTAGGGCAGCATCGGCAGGTAGCGCGCGCCGTAGTCGGGCAGGCCGAGGAAGGCGTCGAAGTGCTGGGCGTGGCGCACCTGCCAGAAGCGCACGTCGCGACCGGCGGCGCGGGCCTTCGCCACGTACGGCGCACTGCTGAAGGCCATCGGGATCAGGCCGTCGTCGGCGCCGTGGATCACGGTCACCGGCAGGCCCCTGCGCGGCAGGCCGGCGCGGGTCTCGGCGATGCCGCGACGCACACGCCCGGCCTCGACCGACGCGCCGCCCCAGAGTCCGCGCAGGCACTGCAGGCGCGACAGCGAGGGGTCGACGCGGACGCTGTCGTCGACGATGCCGACGCCCGCACCGGGTGGGATGCCGCTGGCGTCGCTCCACCAGGCCGCGCGCTCCTGGGCCGTGGCGGCGCGACGGCTGCCATCGGCGTTCTGCGCGGACCAGGCATGGCCGCAGGGGTGCTCGCCGATGCTGAAGCGGCCGTAGGCCGAGGCATAGGTCACCGCGACCGCACGCCAGAGATCGAAACCCACGCTCAGGGCACCGGCGCGCAGCGCCTCTTCCGTCCAGCCGGAGGCGCGCATCCGCGCGAGCGCATCGCGGGCCTGCGCCTCGGTATCGTTGCCGTCGACCAGCCCGGCCTCGCGCAACGCACGGCAACGCTCGGTCCACTGCCCGCGCGCCTGCGCCTGCAGCGGGGGCTGCGGCAGATCCTCCATCGCCAGCAGCGCGCAGGGCATCAGCAACAGGGCTTCGGTCGTGTAGTCGTACAGCGCGCGGCTGTCGTGCCCGTCGACGAGCACGCTGGGTTCGCCCGCGACCACCGCGTCCAGCCAGTCGCCGTCCTGTTCGGCGGCGCGCAGCACCGCGCCACCGCCGTTGGAGATGCCGACCGCGATGACCCGCGTGTTCGCGAGGGTGAACGGCGCCTCGGCCGGGAAGGCCTCGTCGAGCGCGACCAGCGCGAACTCGGCGGCCTGGCGCACGTGGCGGCCCCAGTCGGCCTCGGGATTGTCCTGCGAGTGCGCGTGCTTGAACGCGACGCCGGTCGCGCCTTCGGGCACGTCCGGCGCGAAGGCCAGCGCATCGGTGCCGAGGGCCGCGACACTGCCGTCGGCCTGCACGCCGGTGCGCGCATCGAGATCGACGTAATCGCTGCCGGTGCCCTTGTCGGTGTAGGCCACGGCGCAGCCCTTCGGCAGGCCCCAGGCGCCGGCGACTGCGATCGCGCCGTACACGCCACGCGATCCCGACGAGGGCGCGACCAGCACGCAGCGGCGCGTGCGGTCGAAGGCGTCGGGCACCTGCACCAGCACGCGGTGCGGCTGGCGCGCGCCGGGCACGGTGGCCAGCGCGGAGAACTCGCGGCCCGGCACGGTCGCCACGCTGCCGTAGACCTCGCCATAGCCGCCGCCGGGGGCGAGATCGGCGATCCCGCGCCAGTTGCTCCAGATCGCGCGCCGGCGCAGTTCGGCGGGCGTCGGCGCCGCGGCGTCAGCGAAGGCCGGCGGCGCGAATGCGCGCAGACCGGAGAGGCCGAGACCTGCGCTCAGCAGGTCGTCGCCATCGCGATGCGCGGTGGTGCGATGGGCGCGGAAGGCGGAGGCGTCGCGTTCGGTCATCGAGGACGTGGCTGGGCGGGGCGCGGAGGCGCAGGCGGCGAGACCCAGCGCAAGCGCGAGGACGACGACCGGACGGCATGCGGAGCGGGCGATGGGCATCATGACCGGCCACCGTACCAGCGCCGCACGAGCGCGACATCGTACTTTGGTACCAGGCTGCGGCCATCATCGCCTGCCCCGGCCCTGCTAGGCTTGCCGGCACCCTGCCCGCTTCCGCATTGCCGATGCCCCTGCTGCTGATCGCCGACGACCATCCACTGTTCAGGGCCGCGCTGCGCGGCGCGGCGGTGGACGCGGCGGACGACGTGCAGACCTGCGAGGCGGCCTCGCTGGACGAGGTGCTGGCGACCCTGGACGCGCGCCCCGACGTCGACCTGGTGCTGCTCGACCTGCACATGCCCGGCAACCACGGACTGGCCGGGCTCGCCGCGATCCGCGCGCAGTATCCGGCGGTGGCGGTGGCGCTGGTCTCCGCGAACGAGGACCCGCAGATCATCCGCCGCGCGCTCGACCACGGCGCCGCCGGCTACATCCCCAAGAGCGCCGGCCTCGACGATCTGCGCGACGCGATCCGCGCCGTGCTCGCCTGCGAGGAATGGCTGCCGCCGGCGCTGCGCCCGGCCGTCGCCCGGGCCCGCTCGACGCCCGACGACGCCGACCTCGCCGCGCGCCTCGCCAGCCTGACGCCGCAGCAGTTCCGCGTGCTCGCGCTGGTCGCCGAGGGCCTGCTCAACAAGCAGATCGCCGATCGCCTCGACGTGCAGGAACGCACGGTCAAGGCCCACCTCAGCGCGATCTTCGAAAAGCTCGGCGCACGCAATCGCACGCAGGCCAGCGTGATCCTGCGCGGCCTGGAGATCAGCGACCCCGCGCGGCAGACGGGCGACGCGTGACGCGCACGGCACGCGAGCGCGTCGAACGCCTGCTCCCCTGGCTGCTGACCGCGCTGTTCCTGCTCGGCATCGGTGGCTACGTCGTCTGGCGGTCAGCCGCGCATCGCGAGGCGCAGTCCATGCAGGCCGCGAAGCCCGCCGCCGCACGACCGCGCCCGTCCGCGCATCCCGCACCGCTGCCGGGCGCGCGTGTCGTCGAAACCACGCACTACGCGATCACCAGCACCGCCGACGAGGAACAGACACGGCGCGTCGGCGAGGCCGTGGAGGCGCTGCACGCCGCCTACCTGGCGTGGTTTCCGGATGTCGCGCAGCGGCCGGCGAACGCCACGAAACTGCGGCTCACGCTGTACGCACACAAGGGCCAGTTCAGCGCGAACAACCGCAGCAGCCCCTGGGCGGAGGCCTACTATCTCGCGCCGGTCTCCTATGCGTACTACGCGAAGGATGGCGCGAATCCCTACCACTGGATGCTGCACGAGGCCACGCACCAGCTGAACAACGAGGTCGCTCGTTTCCCGAAGACGAAATGGATCGAGGAAGGCCTCGGTACGTATTTCGGCGCGAGCAGGATCGTGGACGGCCGCCTGCGGCCCGGCGAGATCGACGGGAATGCGTATCCGATCTGGTGGCTGGACGGCATCGGCCTGAGCCGCGATCTCGATGCCGACATCGCCGCCGGCCACTGGATCCCGATCCGCGCGATCATCACCGGTCGCGATGCGCCGAGCATCCACAGCAACGTGAACCGCTACTACGTGCAGTACTGGAGCCTCACCCATTTCCTGTTCCACGGCGATGGCGGACGCCATGCGGAGGCCTATCGGCGGCTGATCGCCGAAGGCGGCACGCTGGAGAACTTCGAGCGCCTGATCGGCCCGGCCGACCGCATCGAACGCGACTGGTACCGGCATCTTCAGGACCAGATCGCGCAATCGCCATCACGGAATTGAAGCGCCCGCCGGCCCGTGCCCTTCCGTATGCGGCGCCTCGTGGACACAATCCGGCATCCCTGCCTGGAACGCCATCGCGATGCGCATCCACCCGACTCGCCTCCTGCTCGCGCTTCTGATCGCCCTGTTCGCCAGCACCGTTCCTGCACTGCACGCACATGCGGGCGAGCCTGCGAAGGCGCAGGTGTCGCCGCAGGAAGCGAACGCCCGCGCGCTGTTCGAGCAGTTCGTGCGATTGACCGAAGCCTTCGACCCGGCCGTCATCGACCTCTACGCCGAGACCGCGAAGATCAGCAACCGCCGCATCTTCCCCGATGGCACCTCGCGCGAAATGTCGATGCCCGCGCCCAGCTACAAGACGCTGCTGCGCCAGGTGCTGCCGGTGGCGAAGGAACAGAACGACCTCGACCGTTACAGCGAGGTGCGCTACACCGTCGAAGGCGACAAGGTGCGGATCACCGCGAAGCGCTATTCGGTGATGAAGGATTACTCGGCGCCGCACACGCTGCTGGTCGGCCCGGACACCGATGGCACGTGGCGCATCCTGGAAGAGTCGGGCGAATCGCGGCCCTGAGCGCGTTCCCTGTCATCCCGAGCGCAGCCGCTTGTCTTCCTCCCCCGCATGCGGGGGAGGATCGAGGTGGGGGCACGCGTCATGCGAGCGTGCAGCCCCCATCCCGACCTTCCCCCGCGCGCGGGGGAAGGAGAAAAGCGCAGGCGAATCGGTCGACTCAGATCCGCGAATAGGTCCAAGACACCATCCGCCCGTCCCGATACGGCATCACGCCGTGGAAGGCGCGCGGATCGTCGTCGAACACCAGCGGCAGGAAATGGCGGTCGCCGTCCCACAGCGGCAGGTCGAGAATGCGGTCGACCGGCACCCATTCCAGCGTGCCTTCGGGATTGCTCGTGAACGGCGTGCCGCTGAAACGGGTGACGACGAAGATGAAGCCCAGCCAGTCCTCGCCCTGCTTGCCGAAGCCGGGCCAGCTGATCGTGCCGCGCAGCGCGAGGTCCTCGCATTCGATGCCGGCTTCCTCGCGGATCTCGCGCCGCATCCCGGCGACCACGTCCTCGTCCGGTTCGATCTTGCCGCCCAGGCCGTTGTACTTGCCCAGGTGCTGGTCGCCGGGACGCGCGTTGCGATGGATCAGCAGCGCCTGCGAACGATCCGGCGACAGCACGTAGCCCAAGGTGGCGACGATCGGCGTGTAGGGCATGTTACGGCCTCCGGTACGGGAGGCGCATTGTAAGCCGCGGGGCAAGCGGTGCCCTGTCATCGCGAGCGCGGCGAGGGACCTGTTTTTGATTTCTGCGAAATGCCGAACAACAGCAGGTCCCTCGCTGCGCTCGGGATGACATTCATAGGCTGCGTGCCGCCAGCAGCCGCCTCAGCATCGACCGCAGCGCCAGCGCCTTCACCGGCTTGGGCAGCAGGCCCAGGCCATGCTCCAGCGCGACACGGCGCACCTCGCCGCTGTCGTCGGCGCTGAGGATCAGGCACGGACACGCGCCGAAGCGCGCACTCAGGCGCGCGTGCAGGGCGACGCCGGTATCGCCGTCGTCGAGGTGGTAGTCGAACAGCCACAGGTCCGCCAGGGACTCGGCCAACGCGGCTTCGGCCGCGGCACCGTCGGCGACCGCGACCACGCGGTACTGCCAGCCGGCGAGCACCGCGCACAGCGCGGCCAGCGCCTGCGGATCGTTGTCGACGACCAGCACGCGCAGGCCCGTCTCGCCGTCCTGCGACAGGCCCCCGATCGTCGCTTCGGGATGCACCGGCGCGACCGCATCGAGCGTGAGCGAGAACACGGTCCCGTGCCCGGTGCGACTGCGCAGGCCCAGCGGTGCGTCGAGCAGGCGCGCGATGCGGTCGGCGATCGCCAGCCCCAGGCCCAGGCCCTGCCCGGCCGCACCGTCGCCGCGACGGAATTCCTCGAAGATCGCGAGCTGCTCGGCCTCGGGAATGCCCGGGCCGGTGTCGTGCACCTCGATGCGCAGGCGCCCGCCGTCGCGGCGCACGCCCAGCAGCACGCCGCCCTGCGCGGTGTAGCGCACGGCATTGGCGAGGAAGTTCTGCAGCACGCGGCGCAGCAGTTGCGGATCGGTGCGCACCCACGCGCGCGTCGGGCGGACGCGGAACGCCAGGCCGCGCTCGGCGGCGAGTGCGCGGAATTCGGAGGCCAGCGGATCCAGCACCTCGGCCAGCGGGAACGCACGCGGCTGCGGCACCAGACCGCCAGCTTCGAGCCGCGACATGTCCAGGAGCCCGGCGAGCAGGTCGCCGGTGGAATCGAGCGCGCCGCGGATCTGCCGCGCGGTGCCGCGGCGCGCGTCGTCGGGCAGCTGTTCGGCCAGCGCATCGGTGAACAGCTGCGCGGCATGCAGCGGCTGCAGCAGGTCGTGGCCGATCGCGGCGAGGAAGCGGCTCTTGGCATCGTTCGCGCGCTCGGCGTCGGCCCGCGCCTGGTCGAGCCGCGCGGTACGATCGGCGACGCGCTGCTCCAGGGTTTCGTTGCTGCGGATCAGCGCGGCCTCGGTCTGGCGAAACGCGGTGACGTCGGTGAAGGTCGCGACGAAACCGCCGCCGGGCATCGGGTTGCCGCGGATTTCGATGACCATGCCGCCGGGGAACACCCGCTCGCTGACGTAGGGCGTGCCGGCGCGCATGTGGCGCAGGCGCTTGTCGACTTCGTCCTCGATCGCATCCACGTTCCAGCCATGGCGCAGGTTGTGGCGCAGCAGGTCGGCGATCGGCACGCCCACGCGCAGCAGCGTGTCGGGATAGCCGAACAGTTCGGCGTAGCGCCGGTTCCACGCAACCAGGCGCAGTTCTCGGTCGACGACGCTAATGCCCTGGCTCATGTTCTCCAACGCGGCTTCGAGCAGGCGCTGGTTGAAGCGCAGGTCCTGCGAAGCTTCGCCGACGATCGCGGCGACGGTGTCGAGGTCGCGGCCGGCCTCGCGTCGCGCAGCGTCCAGCAGCAGCCGCGCCGATGCGGCGCCGAGCACGGCTGCCAGTTCGCGCTCGAGCCGCGCCTCCTGCAGCGCCGGCACCGCCGCATCGGCCCGCGCGCCGGACAGGGCGGCGTCGACGACTTCGCGGGCGAGGAAACGCCGGCCCACGTCGCGCAGCAGGTCGAGCGACAACCCGCGCGCACCGGCGCGGCGCGGCCCCGCCTGCCACCACGCGCTGCCGCGCGTCGACGCGATCCAGGTGACGACCACGCCCGCGAACAGGCTCATCACGACCGCGCGACCGAGGCGGCTCCACCCGGTCAGGCCGAAGAACGCATCCGGCGCGACCAGCGACCAGCCCCAGGGCCCTGTGCGCAGCCATTCGGCATGCACGCCGCGCGACTGCACCAGCGACTCCACCATCACCGGCACCAGCAGCAGCCACATCCACAGCGCGACCGCCACGACGATGCCGAGCAGCACCGCGCGCGGCGGCGTCTGCGGGCGCCACAGCGCGAAGCCCAGCGCCGGGGCCAGCGCGGCCAGCGCGGAGAACGACAGCGCGCCGACATCGGCCAGCGCGTCGCTGCCGGCGATCAGGCGGCCGTAGCCCCAGGCGAGCAGGACGATGGCGAGGATGCCGACGCGCCTCTGCACCAGCACCGCACCGCGCAGGTCCGCCGATGCGGTCGCGGTCGTGCGGTTCGGCGCCCAGGGCCCGCGCAGCCAGAGCGGCGTGAGCCAGTGGTTGCCGATCATCAGACTGAGCGTGACGGTGCTGACGATCACCATGCCGGTGCCTGCGCTGAGCCCACCGAGGAAACCGAGCAACGCGAGTCCTTCGTGCCCCTGCGACAGCGGCAGCGCCAGCACGTACAGGTCGGAGGGCACGCCCTGCGCACCGAGCAGCGCATCGCCGGCGCGCGCCAGCGGCAGGATCGGCAGCGCGATCAGCACGAGGTACAGCGGGAACAGCCAGCGCGCGCGCAGCACGTCGCGTTCGTCGCGGCATTCCACCGCGCCGACGTGGAACTGGTGCGGCAGGGTGAACATCGCCAGCACGCCGAGCAGCACCAGTGGGCCGAAACCGGACAGGTCGGTCTGTGCGACGGGCTGGACGGGCGCGTTGGCGAGATCGGTCGGCAGCGAGATCGCGAACAGGCCGATCGCCAGCATCGCGCCGAGCTTGAGCAGCGCCTCGAAGGCCATCGCAAGGATCAGCCCGCGGTTGTGCTCGGCCGCGCTGGCGCTGCGCGTGCCGAACAGCATCGCGAACGCCGCCATCGCCAGCGCCACGTACAGCGCGCTGTCCTGCCACGCCGGCACCTGCGCGGCATCGTCGCGTACGAGCAGCGCGAAGCTCATCGCCACCGCTTTCAGCTGCAGCGCGATGTACGGGACGATGCCGAGCACGGCGACGAAGGTGACGCCCGCCGCGAGCCAGCCGTCCTGGCCGAGCCGGCTGGCGACGAAGTCCGCGATCGAGGTGCTGTTGCTCTCGCGGACCAGGCGCACCAGGCGCATCAGCAGGCCGATGCCGAAGACGTACAGGAGGATCGTGCCGATGAAGGTGGGCGGCAGCGGCCAGCCCGAGCGCGCGGCCTGGGTGACCGTGCCGAAGAAGGTCCATGAGGTGCAGTACACCGCCAGCGACAGCGTGTAGACCACGGCCCAGCCTCGCGCGAAGGCCTGCGGCCGGCGCTCGCCGATCACGGCGACGGCGAACATCAGGCCCAGCCACGCCAATCCGGCGACGATGACGCCGCCGACGCTCAGCATCGCGATGGCCTGCACGGAGAGGGCATGTCGTCCCGGGCGGGTGTGGACGGGTCGGGGCGAGGATAGCGTGGCCGCGCGCTCATCGGAGGTCCGTGCAAGGGCTCGGACGCGATGCTGGGTCTTCGATCACGTCCTCGATCGCGACGTCCCGTGCGGCCGGCGGACGGGGTCGAGCGGCACGCTGCAGGCCGCGACCGGATCGGTCAGGCGCTTTCCTGCACGCCGTCGGTCTCGGCAGTGTCCTCGTTCGCCGCCTCGGCCTCGGGCTTGGGCGCCGGACGCAGCACGTCGATCAGCAGGCGCTCGGTGGCGTCGAGGTCGGGCACCAGCGCGGTGTCGTCGTTGAACAGCACGCGCAGCTTGATGCCGTCGGGCAGGCTTTCGAGGTGCTCGCTGTCGAAGATCATGTTCTCACGGGTGATCGTGACCAGGCGCGGGAAGCCCTGCGCCACCAGCGCGAAGTAAGGCATCTTCGGGTCGCCGCCGAGCGCCTTGATCACGATGACCTTGGTGCCGATGGCCGCACCTTCGGTGTGCGTGCCGGCAATGCGCGCGTAGGACACCAGCGGCAGGCGCCAGCCGCGCCAGCGGATCTGGCCGAGCAGCCAGTCCGGCGCGTTCTCGATCGGCTCCGGATCGGCGTACGACAGCACTTCGACGGTCGCAGCGTTCGGCAGCAGCAGCTGCGAACCCGCGATCTGGATCAGCACGCCTCGGATGTCGTTGGCTTGGGTGTTCACGGTGTACTCGCTTCGAATCTCGTGGCGGGGACGACGGTCAGCTCGGCCAGCGCGCGGCGAGCCTGCCTGCCAGCTCCACCGGCAGGCCGGAGGGCACGCCACGCGAGCGCAGCACGGCGCAGGCGGCACCGTCGTAGCAGTCTTCCGGCGTCTGCGCGGCGACCAGGGTGCCGGTGGCGGTGGCGGCCATCGCCGCGTCGATCAGCGCCGGATCGCTGCCGCTGAGGAAGACGATGGCGCTGTCGCCCGGCGGCAGGGCCGCGAAGATGGCAGTGGCGCCACCCGCTTCCGGCACGAAGCGCAGGCGTCCGCCGCCGGCAGGTTCGACACCGACGCTGTCGGGCATGAAATAGATGGTGCCGGGGTTCGCACTCGCACCGCTGGCAGCGAGGGCCACGGGCAGCGCCGACGCGCGCTCCATCTGCGCGACCAGGCGGTCGTAGCGCCCGCCCTGCAGGTGCAGGCGGACCAGCACGGCGGCCGGGAAGTCGGCGGGAATCGACGACAGCAGCTGGCGGGCAGGATCCGGACCACCGAGCCCGGCTTCGATCAGCACGACACCGGCCGTCTCGGCACCCGACAGCGGCGGCAGCGGCGGCGGGCCGGAGGCGGCGAGCGGCGGCGGCGCGATCGACGGCACCACCGGCGCGGCCGGCGTCACCATGTCGAGGGCCGGCGGCAGCGGATCGTCATCGAGCAGGAAGGGGTTGTCGCCGGAGCCGCGCTTCACGTCGTCCTCGATCTCGACCAGCGACAGGCTGGAGATCCGCGCTTCGAGCGCGCTGAGGTCGTGGCTGGCGGGTTTCGGCTTGTCCGCGGCCGCCGGCACGGCGATCGGCGCATCCTCCACCGGCGCGAGCGACAGCTCGCCCAGCGAAAAGGTCGGGGCAGCGGCCGGCGCAGGCGCGGCATCCACCGGCTCGGCGGCGGATGCAGGCAGCGGCGGCGGCAGGTTCGGAGACGACATCGGCGCAGCGGGCGCGGAACCGACGGCCTCGGACGCCGGCACGTCATCGGCGGCCGCCATGCTCCTGGCGATCAGTTCTTCGAACGACAGCACCGTCTCCGGATCGCGCTTGGGCGCGGGTGCCTGCACCGACTCGAAATCCATCGCGGCGGCATCGAAATCGTCGAAACGGATCTCGGGCAGCGGTTCGGTCGGCGCGGCGCGGTCGTTGGACAGCGTTTCGAGGAAGAACGCGTCATCGTCGAGCTGCAGACCGGTGGCCACAGGGGCGGATTCGGCGGGCGCGGCAGCGGCCGGCGCATCGAAATCGAACGCCTCCAGCGACAGCGGCGCATCGGCGTCCGGCGTGTCGTCGAAGCTTGCCTCATCCATGGCGTCGATCGAAATCGATTCGATCGGCGCGTGCGAGACGTCGGGGGCGCCGAAGTCGACGGCCTCGATGTTGAACGCTTCGATATTGAAGGCCTCGCCGTCGGCGGCCTCCATTTCGAGGGATTCGATCTCGAGCGCGCCGAAGGACACGCGCGGGGCTTCCGCAGGGGCGGGCGGCGCAGGAGTGGCCGCAGGCGCAGGCGCTGGTTGCGCGGTCGGCGCGGGCGCGACCGGAATGGCGTCGAGCAGTGCGGCATCGAGCACGGCCGGATCCAGTCCGGGCGCGGGCGTCCGCGCGTCGGCAGGCATGCCATCGGCGGGCACGCTGTCGGCGTGGGCCACGGCTTCCTGGGTGAAGCGCGCCATGTCGACATTCGCATAGGCTGCCGACGGCGCCGGCACCTTGCCGGGCGAAGGTTGCCAGTCGGCCTCGTTCTCGGCACCGGGCGGCAGCACGTTGGAATCGCGGCGCAGCTTAGCCGACAGGTGGCGAACCCAGCGCTGGGCATCCCAGCCGCTGCGGTGCGCGGCGACATCCGCTTCGTCGAAGATCACGATCATCGACGGATCGACCAGGATGTCGTCGAAGTTGTCGAGCGAGGCCTCGATGCTGGGCTCGAGCGCGATCAGCAGGGCCTGCGGACGGAGCGCGCGCAATGCGGCCTCGTCCGTCGCGGCGGGATCGACCGCCACGATCAGCTCGGCGCCGGCCTGGCGCACCGCATCGGCGAGGTTGTCGGCGGCCTTGCCCGGTCGCGCGAGCAGCGCGACGCGGGTCCCTGCACCGATGTTGGGCACGTCAGCCATTCGGCCTCACCGATTCGAGTTCGAGCAGCGAGAACACGTTGCGCATGAGCTCGTTCTCCTGGTACGGCTTGCCGAGGTAGCGGTCGACGCCGATATCCATCGCGCGCTGGCGATGCTTGTCGCCGGTACGCGAGGTGATCATGATGATCGGCACCTTCGCGAGGCGGGGTTCGGCCTTCATCGCGGTCGCCAGCTCGTAGCCGTCCATGCGCGGCATTTCGATGTCGAGCAGCATCAGGTCGGGCACGCGTTCGGCCATGCGCTCCAGCGCATCCAGACCGTCCTTCGCGGTGATGACCTCGAAGTTGTTGCGCTCCAGCACGCGGCCGGTGACCTTGCGCATGGTGATCGAATCGTCGACCACCATGACCAGCGGCACCGGACGCTCCTCGACGGGCGCGACCTCGATGACTTCCTCGGCAGCCAGCGCGGCCTGGCGGCGCACCAGCGGCGCGACGTCCAGGATCACCACGACGGAGCCGTCGCCCATGATCGTGGCGCCGAAGATGCCCGGGATCGACGCCACCTGCGGGCCGATCGGCTTCACCACGATTTCGCGGTTGCCGATGATCTGGTCCACGGTCACGGCGACATGCAGGTCGCCCGAACGGGTGAGCAGCAGCGGCATCTGCAGCTGGCCTTCGGCCTTCGCCGGCGCGTGGCCGAGCAGCTTGCCGAGGTCGTGCAGCACGTACTCTTCGTTGCCGTAGCGGTAGTTGGTGACGCCCTTCGCCAGTTCTTCGCGCGGGATGCGGCCGACGCCGCGCACCGAGGCGATCGGCACGGCGAAGGTGGTCTCGCCGATGAGCACGAACGCCGCCTGCGTGACCGCGAGGGTCTGCGGCAGGCGCAGGGTGAAGACGGTGCCCCTGCCCGGCTCGGAGTGGATGTCGATCGTGCCGCCGAGCTGGCGCACTTCGCTGGCCACCACATCCATGCCGACGCCACGGCCGGCGAGACGGGTGACTTCCTCGGCGGTCGAGAAGCCCGGTTCGAAGATCAGCGCATCGAGCTGGGCGTTGGACAGCGGGACGTCCTTGCGCACCAGGCCACGGGCTTCGCCGCGGGCGCGGATCGCGGCGCGATCGAGGCCGCGGCCGTCGTCGCTGACCTGCAGCACGACTTCCGAACCTTCCTTGCGCACCGCGATCTGCACGACGCCTTCGCTGGCCTTGCCGTTCGCGGTACGCACGTCGGGCATTTCGAGGCCATGCGCGACCGAGTTGCGGAGCATGTGCTCCAGCGGCGCGGTCATGCGCTCCAGCACGTTGCGGTCGAGTTCGCCCTGGGCGCCGTCGAGCCGCAGCTGGACCTGCTTGCCGGTGTCGCTCGCGGCCTGGCGCAGCACGCGACGCAGGCGCGGCACCACGGTGTCGAACGGCACCATGCGGGTGCGCATCAGACCTTCCTGCAGTTCCGAGCTCACGCGCGACTGCTGCAGGAGCAGGGTTTCGTACTGCTGGGTCAGGTCGTCCAGCGTGGTCTGCAGGCTGCCCAGGTCGGCCGAGGTTTCGACCAGCGCGCGGGACAGCTGCTGCAGGTTGGAGAAGCGGTCGAGCTCGAGCGGGTCGAAGTTGCTTTCGACTTCCTCGCCAGCACGCTGGTAGCGCGCGATGATCTGCGCTTCGGTTTCGATTTCCAGGCGGCGCAGCTGGTCGCGCAGACGGGTGTTGGTCTGCTCCATTTCCGCGGTGGCGGCGCGGAACGCACCGAGCTGCTGTTCCAGGCGCGAACGGTAGATCGCGACTTCGCCCGCGTAGTTCACCAGGCGATCGAGCAGTTCGGCGCGGACGCGGACCTGTTCCTGCGTGCCGCGCAGCGCGGCGTCCTCGTCGGCGCCGGTCGACGCTTCGAGTGGCGTGGACAACGGACGCAGGCCGGTGGCGGGACGCGGCGCGACGGTCTGCAGCGGCGCGGGCTCGGCGGCGACGGCATCGGCGACCGGCGCGGTCGCCGAGGCATCGTCGGCGAAGACCGGTGCAGCCTCGACCCTGGCCTCGACAGGCGCCTCGGTGCGGGTGTCTGCGACAGCTTCGATCGCCTCCTGAACCGGCACGGCCACGGCCTCTTCGACCACGCTGTCCACGACCGGCGGCACTGCGGCCGGGGCATCGACCGGCAGCGTGTATTCACGACCCTTGGCGCGCGCATCGAAGGCTTCGATCAACGCATCCGGCATCGAGATCGCGCGGCGGTCGCCGACGCGGGTGACCATCGTGTGCAGGCGGTCGAAACCGCGCTCCAGCAGCGGGATGTCCTGGCGACCGAGCTGGGTGCGATGTTCGGCCGCCGCTTCGAGCAGGGACTCCATCGCATGGCCGAGCTCGCCGATCGGCATGATGCCGGCCATGCGCGCACCGCCCTTGAGCGTGTGCAGGTCGCGCTGCAGGCCACCGATGACTTCGCGCTCGTCCGGGCTTTCGCGCAGGCGGACCAGCAGCTGGTCGGAATGGTCGAGCAGGTCGCGGCCTTCCTCGACGAAGATGTCGACGAGGTCTTCGTCGAGATCGTCCATGTCGAGGGCTTCGTCGGGATCGACCGATGCCTTGCCGAGCATCGCGGCGACCGCTGCGGCAGCGGCGGTGCCGCCGACCGCGATCGCGGGCACCTCGACGGCAGGCGAAGCAGCCGCTTCCTCGATGAGCGCGGCTTCCTCCGGCACGAACGGCGTGTCGACGTGACCGACCGTTTCCGGCGCTTCAGCCAGACGGCGCTCGGCATCGAGCAGCTCGGCTTCGAGGCGCTCGGCTTCGAGGCGCTCGGCTTCGAGGCGCTCGGCTTCGAGGCGCTCGGCTTCGAGGCGTTCGGCTTCGAGGCGTTCGGCTTCGAGGCGTTCGGCTTCGAGGCGTTCGGCTTCGAGGCGTTCGGCTTCGAGACGTTCGGCTTCGAGACGTTCGGCTTCGAGACGTTCGGCTTCGAGACGTTCGGCTTCGAGGCGTTCGGCTTCGAGGCGTTCGGCTTCGAGGCGTTCGGCTTCGAGGCGTTCGGCTTCGAGGCGTTCGGCTTCGAGGCGTTCGGCTTCGAGGCGTTCGGCTTCGAGGCGTTCGGTGTCGCCACCCACCGCTTCGGCCTGTTCGGCCGCAGCACGCTCGGCCTCGAAGGATTCCATCATCGCCAGCAGGCGCGCGGTGTCGTCGACATCGCTGGTGGTCGCCACCGGCTCGGGCGCCGGCGGCGCGACGGGCATCGCGCTCGACGGGTTGCTCATCTCGCCCAGCAGGCGGGCGAGCTCGGCTTCCGCCGAGGCGTCGAGGGCGAGATCCGGGAAGGACACGGACGGCGACGGGGCCGCCGGCGCTTCGGCCGGCACTTCCAGCGCGGCAGACGGGGCGTCGAAATGACCGTATGCGCTGAGATCCAGCTCGGTCAGTTCGATGCCGACATCGGTCGGTGCGGTTTCGGCGTCGAACGGCAGCGGCTCGTCGACCGGCGCCAGCGGACGGGACTCCGGCAAGGCATCGCGCAGCGCCACGAATCGTGCGGCCAGGCTGTCGCAGCGCGGCACGCGGCCACCGGCGCTGGACAGCGCATCGATGGTGCTGCGCACGCGGCCGGCCAACTCGCCGATCGCATCG
Organism: Lysobacteraceae bacterium 2PB; assembly: GCA_005502915.1. Classification (GTDB taxonomy): domain Bacteria; phylum Pseudomonadota; class Gammaproteobacteria; order Xanthomonadales; family Xanthomonadaceae; genus Lysobacter_I. The sequence goes on from SCMT01000008.1 coordinate 107,534, forward strand.
ACGGCTTCCGGCTCGGCCAGGCCGCCGGACGCGAGCAGGCGACGCACATAGCCCTCGGCGGGCGTCAGCGCATCGGTGATCGCCGGCACTTCGGTCATCGCGAAGGCGCCGTTCATGGTGTGGATCGCGCGGACCAGCGGCTCGTCGGCGGCGGTCGGCATGACGCGCGCGCGCTCCAGCCAGCGCTCGATCGTGCCGAGATGGCCACCGACTTCGGCCTGCAGGATCTCGAACAGGACGGCGTCGACGCTGACCGGAATGCCGTCGTCGACCGCTTCCGGCTGGATCGCATCCGCGACGACCGACTCGACCGGCGCTTCCACCGGGCTATCCGCTTCGGGCGCGGCATCGATGGCATCGACGGCGACGGCAGCAGGCGCGGCAGCCAGCGCGAACGCGGCGGCGGACGGCATCACCTCTTCGCCCCCGGCGATGCGATCGGCCATGGCCTCCATCGCGGCGAGGTTGACGTTGACCAGGCCGTCGCCGGCCAGCGCGGCGTGCAGCTGCGGCAACGTGTTGCAGGCGTGATCGACCATCGCGATCACCGGCGGCGTGGCCGGACGCAGGCCATCACGCACCTTGTTCAGCATGTTCTCGATCTTCCAGCTGAACTCGCCCAGGGTCTTGGCGCCGACGAGGCGACCGCTGCCCTTGAGGGTGTGGAAGACGCGGCGGACCGGCTGCAGGCGCTCGACGTTGTTCGGATCGGCCTTCCAGGCCGGCAGCAGCTGGCCGAGGTTGGCGATCTCTTCTTCGAATTCCTCGAGGAAGATCTCGCGGATTTCATCGTCGATGTCGTCGCTGGTGGTATCGAAGCCGGCGGAGACCGGCGCGACCGCGACCATCGGCACCTCGGCGGCGGCAGGCGCCGGAGCGGCCACGGGCGGCGCGGCTTCGACATGCGTTGCCTCGGCGGGCGCAGCTTCGACCGACGGGGTCTCGAGCGTTGCGGCTTCGAGAGAGATGGCTTCGAGAACCAGGCTGTCCGCGTAGGACGCGTCCATCGCAGGCGCTTCGGGCTCCGGCGAGACCGGCGTTTCGGCGACGGCGTCCAGCTCGAGGGATTCGAGCGCGATGGATTCGAGGGAAATGGATTCGACCGACCCGGATTCGAGCGGGCTCGATGCCGTCGGGGCCTCTTCGGCAGCCGGTTCGACCGCCTGCTCGGCGGCAGGACGCGATTCGGCCGGCGGCGTTGCGAACTGCGACGCCCAGAGCAGCGGACGCGGCGGCGGCGCGACCGGCGGTGGCGCGACCGGCGGTGGCGCGGCCATCGGCGGCTCGACGGCCGGCGGAACGTCGACATCCTTCGCGACAGGTTCGGGCACGGCAGGCTCGGGCACGGCCGCGACCGGCTCCGGCGCAGGCGCCTGGACCGGCACCTCGGCGGGCGCCGCCGCAGACGGCGCAACCTCGGCGCGCGGGCGCTCGGCCGGAAGGGGCCAGTAGCCCAGCGTTTCGAGGCTGTTGCGGGTGATGTCGAGGATGTCGTCGCGGTTCGAGCGCTGTTCGCGCAGCGCTTCGAGGTAGTACTCGACGCTGGCCAGCGCGTCCGCGAAGGTATCGAGCTGGCGGCTGTTCGGGATGCGATGGCGATCGAGCAGTTCGATCTCGGTGTACAAGCGCACGCCGTCGAGGTACTGCGCCGGCACCGGCAGTTCGAGGATGTTCAGCGCGCCGGAGACATCGCTCAGGAGCTTGGGCACCTGTTCGAGCTCGGCGTGGCTCCAGCTGGTTTCGACGAAGGCGACGAAGGCCTGGCGGGCCGCCGCGAAGTTCGCGATCGCCTCGCGCACCAGCACGTCCAGCACCTTGCGGGCTTCGGCGTTGGCGAGGTCTTCCTCGGTGTCGGCGCCGTCGCCGCTGGCCAGGCGCGCGACCTGGTCGTCCAGCGAGGCATCGACATAAAGCAGCGCTCCGGCGACTTCCAGCAGCACGGACTCGTCGGCCTTGCGCTTGCCGTCGACGATCTCCTGCACGGCGTCGCGCTGCTGCTGCACGAGGCTGCGCGCGAGACCCAGGCCGAGCATGCCGAGGGTGTCGGACACGCGCTGCAGGGCTTCGGCCTGCGGCTGGAGGGCGAGCGGATCGCGCTGGCCGGTACGCAGGTAGAGGTCCAGCTCGTCCTTCACGCGCAGCAGGTCTTCCTTCACCGCACCGGCGACCGTGTCGAGCAGCGAACGGTTGCGGCCGGCGACGCTGCCGCGCGCGTGGTCGAGTTCGGATTCGGTCGGCTTCAGCGCCTCGAGGTCGAAGACCTCGCGCAGCTTGGCCAGCGAGGCATGCGCCGAGTCGCTGTTGGCGACGTGGAACAGCAGCTGGCGGGTCGGTTCCAGCGCGGCATCGGCGCGCGGCGTGTCGTAGCCGGACGGCGCGAAGATCCCGCGCGCCTCGCGTTCGACGCTGGCGAAGGCCTGGCGCAGGCCCGGAGTGGCGGCGATGGCGTTGTCGCGCAGCGCCTCGGCGACCATCGCGGCCACCCAGAACATGCGGCGCTGCGGCTCGTCGGCGGTGCGCGCGAGCAGCGCGTCGGCAGCGAACTGCAGGCCTTGGGCGTCGACGGGACTGCCCTGCTCCGGCCAGCCCTGCATGGCGTCACGCAGGCGCAGCAGGAAGGGCGATGCCTCCTGGCCACGACTGGCTGGCGCCGCAGCGGGCGCGCGCGGCAGCGATTCCGGCAGGGCGCGATCGAGGTCGGGATTGAACAGCACGCTCTCGCTGAGGCCCGACTCGCCGCGCGCGGCGCGCAGCTCGTTGAGCATCGGCAGCAGGACGATCGAGATTTCCTTGTGGCCGCTCTGCAGGCGTTCCAGGTAGTCGGGCAGCAGCACCGCGCCGCGCATCAGCGCGGAGCAGGCGGCATCGCGATCCGAGACCCCGCCTTCGCGCAGGGCATTGGACAGGTGTTCCATTTCCTCGGCGACCATCGCCGGCGCGTAGAGCTCGACCATGCGCAGGGTGCCTTGCACCTGGTGCAGCAGGTCGGCGCAGACGCGCATGCGGCCGGTGTCCGCCGGATCGTCGGCGAAGCCTTCGATCTCGACGCCGACCTGACGCAAGGTCTCGTCGAGTTCCGGTTTGACCCAGCCCAGGACGCTGTGTTCGATGGCCTGATGGAGTGCGCTCATCGGGCGCCTCCACCGGCACGCACGCGCCGGGGTTCAAGGTGGCAGGGGTTTCGGATCATGTCGCCAGTGCTCCGCACCTTTGGAGTCGGGCCGTCAGGCCGGCAGCTTGAAGTCGGCGACCGAACGGCGCAGATCCGCCGCCAGTTGCGCCAGGTTTCCGATCGACGCGGCGGTCTGGTTCGCACCCTGCGAGGTCTGCGCGGTAATCGACTGAATGGTGGTCATCGTCTGGGTGATGTCGGTCGCCGCTGCGGACTGCTGCTGCGCCGCGCTGGAGATGCCGCGAATCAGGCCCGCGAGCGTGTTCGACACCGTTTCGATCTCGCCCAGCGCGGTACCCGCGTCCTCGGCCAGTCGCGCACCCGCGACCACTTCGGAGGTCGTCTGTTCCATCGAGCTCACCGCTTCGTTGGTGTCGGCCTGAATGGTCTGCACCAGCGCTTCGATTCGCTTGGTCGCGTTCGAGGTGCGTTCCGCGAGTCGCTGCACTTCGTCCGCCACCACCGCGAAGCCGCGGCCCGCTTCACCCGCCGAGGCCGCCTGGATGGCCGCGTTCAGCGCGAGGATGTTCGTCTGTTCCGAAATGTCGTTGATGAGTTCCACGATCGAACCGATTTCCTGGGAGCTTTCGCCCAGTCGCTTGATTCGCTTCGAGGTTTCCTGGATCTGGCCGCGGATCGAGTCCATGCCCACGATCGTCTGGCGCACGACGCCGGCGCCCTTGGTCGCGATTTCCACGGAGCGCTGCGCCACGTCCGCCGATTCGGCGGAGTTGCGCGACACCTGGTTGATCGAGGTCGCGATTTCGTTGATGCGGTTGGTGGCGGTGTCGATCTGCTGGGCCTGGTGTTCCGCGGCCTCGGCCAGATGCATGGCGGTCGCCTGCGTTTCCTGGGCGCTCGACGCCACCTGCACCGAGGTGTCGTTGATCGTCTGCACCAGGCTGCGCAGCTGTTCGACCGCGAAGTTGATCGAGTCCGCGATCGCGCCGGTCATGTCCTCGGTCACGGTCGCCTTCACGGTGAGGTCGCCTTCCGCGAGCGAACCCATTTCGTCCAGCAGGCGCATGATCGCCTCCTGGTTACGATTGTTGAGTTCCATCGAGCTCTCGTACCGGCGGCGCTGCGCGCGGTTCAGCGAGACCACCAGGAAGAGGATCGAGATCGCCGCCAGCAGGCCGGAGATCACGCTGATCGGCAGGCTGCCGATGCCGAACATGTTGCTGCCTTCACCGGACGAGCTGAACGCGGTGAACGCGCTGAAGAGCTTCACGCTGTCGTCGAGCAGGCGGTTCGAACCGGTGGTCAGGTCGGTCGCTGCGGTCTGCGCGCGGAACAGCTTGTCGGACGATTCGACGATGGCGTCGAGGTCCTTCTTCATCTCCACCCACAGCGTGGTGGCCTGGTTCAGCGTCGCCAGCGCGGTGGCGTTGGTGAGCTTCTGCACGCCCATCGCCTGGTCGCCTTCGCGCAGGCCATTGAGCACCTGGGCGAACACGCCGGCGTCGCGGACGAGCCGCTCGCCGGCCACCGATGCGCCGGTGCCGCCTGCGCGCATTTCCGCGACGCTCTTGGCCATCGACGCCGCGAGCACCGACTGGCGCACCGCCATGAACACCTGCGACGGCGCCGAACCGGTGGACGACATCGCGCGGCCCATTTCGTCGAGCTGCGCCTGCAGCTGCGGGACGCGGTCGGTGAAGTTCTTCGCGTTGCCGGCCAGCGCGAGGACCGCGCTCTCCGAGGCGAGGATCTGGTCGGCGCTCTTGCCCATCGGCACCCAGGTCGCGGTCGCCGCGCCGATCGGACCGGACACGTCCATCGCGCTGCCGAAGCGATCGTTGAGCAGCTTCACGTCGGCTTCGATCTGCGCCTTGGTGGCACGGACCGCCTTGAAGGCCGCCGCGTCGCCGTTGACCGCCTCTCGGCTCTGGTTCGCAAGCTTCTGCGAATTCACCTGCAGGTTCGAGGCCGCGGTGTTCGCCCCGCCGAACCGCGCCGTCTTGTACAGCGCGTAACCGGTGTTGCCCGCGAAGACGAGCAGCGAGACGACCAGGACCCACAACCACAGGGAAGTGCTCTGGGCGCGGCCTTTGCCGGCGGTGTCCATCGGAGTGCTCATGGTTCTAGCCTCGATCTACGTTGTTTTAACTGATGCTGTGAATGGGCGTGCCGTCAGACGGCGGCATGACGGAATTCTGGGGTGCGGACGAGACGGTCGAGGCTGAACACGCCCCAGACATCCTCCGCCACCCGGTAGGCGCGTTCGATCAGTCCGGAGTAGCGGCCTTCGGCCACGCCTTCGGCGTCGACCAGCTGCTCCTCCATGAAGGAACGCTGGCCGTAGAGTTCGTCGATGGTCACGGCGACGTCGCCGCCCGGCTGGCGCAGCACCATGACCTTCTGGTGGCCTTCGTGGATGACCGAGCGCGCGCCTTCGAGGAACTGCTTGAGGTCGACCACCGGCAGCAGGTTGCTGCGCACGTTGGCGACGCCGAGCATCCACGGCTGCGCGCCGGGCACCGGGGTGATCTGCGGGACGGTGATGATTTCGGCCACGGCCTCGTAGTTCGAGACCAGGCGATGGCGACCGATGCGGTAGCCGATGCCGCGCCACAGGCCGGCGGCCTGCAGCTGCTCGGGCAGGCCCGCGACGTGCGCCAGGCTGCGCCGCTCGTATTCGGCGAGCGTGTCGAAGGCATCCACCGTCGGCATGGCCGGCGGGGCGATGTCGCCCTCGGACGGCGGGCCGTCGATGTCCAGATCCTCTGCGCTCATGTCCCGTTCCCCAGGAGTTGGTCGATCCGCGCGATCAGGGCGTCCTCGTTCGGCGGCTTGACGATGTAGTCCCGCGCGCCCTGGCGCATGCCCCAGGCGCGGTCGGTGTCCATGCCCTTGGTGCTGACGATCAGCACCGGGATGTGCTTGGTCGACGATTCGCGGGTGATCGCGCGCGTCGCCTGGAAGCCGTTCATCCCCGGCAGCACCACGTCCATGAGCACCACGTCCGGCAATTCCCTTTTGCAGACTTCGATGCCGTCCTCGGCGCTGGTGGATGCCAGGACCTGGTGACCGTGCTTCTCCAGCAGGCGGGTGAGCACCGCGGTGTCGGTCGGCGAATCTTCAATCAGCAGGATACGAGCCATGGTTGCCTTACCCCCCGGTCAGGCGTTGACGTGCGTGCGGATGGCTTCGAGCAGTTCTTCACGGGTGAATGGCTTGGTGAGGTACTGCTCGGAGCCGACGATGCGGCCACGCGCCTTGTCGAACAGGCCGTCCTTGGAGGACAGCATGATGACGGGCGTGTGCTTGAAGATCTGGTTGTTCTTGATCAGCGCGCAGGTCTGATAGCCGTCGAGGCGCGGCATCATGATGTCGACGAAGATGATCTGCGGTCGCTGGTCGGCGATCTTGGCCAGTGCCTCGAAACCGTCGGTCGCGGTCACCACTTCGGCCCCCTCGCGCTTGAGCAGGGTCTCGGCGGTGCGCCGGATGGTCTTCGAGTCGTCGATCACCATCACCCGCAAACCCTGCAGGCCTCCGGCGGAATTCTCGTCTTGCGTCATCGCGTTTCCCCATGCGTCCGACACCGGGTGTCGTAGCAGCTGGTTTGCCATCATTTTCAGCCACCTATATCCCAGTCTGAAGCTGGACTGTCAAGGTTTGTTAGCAATTTCCCGGCCAATCGCACGGCAGGTGGCATCGACTTGTTACCATCCACCCGTTCGAAGGGCGGAGAGAAGGCGGAATGGCGAAGCTTGCGCGCGATGTGGTCGTGGTCATGGATCCGATCGCATCGATCAAAATTGCGAAGGACTCCACATTTGCAATGTTGCTGGAAGCCCAGCAGCGTCAGTATCGACTCTTTTACGTCACACCGGGCGGGCTGGCGATGAGTGGCGGTGCCGCGGTCGCCGAGGTCGCGCCGCTGACGGTCCGCGACGACCCTGCGGGCTGGTTCGAAATCGGACCCAAGTCACAACGTGCGCTGGGACCGGGCGACCTGATCCTGATGCGCAAGGATCCGCCGGTCGACGCCGACTTCCTGCACGACACCCACATCCTCAGCTTCGCCCAGCAGGCCGGCGCCCTGGTCGTGAACGACCCGCGCGGCCTGCGAGACCACAATGAGAAGCTGACCGCGCTGGAGTTCCCGCAGTGCTGCCCACCCACGATCGTCAGCAGGAACTCCAGTGAAATCAAGAAGTTCGTCGCGGATCACGGGGACGCCGTGCTGAAGACGCTGGACGGCATGGGCGGGCGCTCCATCTTCCGCGCCCGCGCCGGAGACCCGAACCTGAACGTGATCCTGGAGACCCTGACCGCCGGGGACCAGCACCTGGCCATGGCCCAGCGCTACATTCCGGAGATCGTCTCCGGCGACAAGCGCATCCTGCTGATCGACGGCGTGCCCGTGGACTACTGCCTGGCGCGGATCCCGCAGGGCGACGAGTTCCGCGGCAACCTGGCCGCCGGCGGACGCGGCGAGGGCCGCCCGCTGACCGAGCGCGACCGCTGGATCGCCGCCCAGGTCGGCCCGGAGATGAAGCGGCGCGGCATGCGCTTCGTCGGCCTGGACGTGATCGGCGACTACCTGACCGAGGTCAACGTCACCAGCCCGACCTGCATCCGCGAGCTGGACAAGCAGTTCGGCCTGAACATCGCCGGCCAGCTGTTCGACGCCCTGGAGGCGGACGCCTGACGCGATGAGCGCCGTCCCCCTCCCCGCCGCGCCGGTCATCGGCGAGAACGAACGCCTGGGGGCCACCCTGGTCCTGTCGGTGCTGGTCCACGGCCTGCTGATCCTGGGCTTGGGCTTCGCGCTGGAGCGCGCGGCCCCGGTGGTACCGATGCTGGACGTGATGCTGACCCAGACCCGCAGCCCGCTGACACCCAAACAGGCGGACTTCCTCGCCCAGGCCAGCAACCAGGGTGGCGGCGACCACGACAAGGCCAGCCGCCCCCGCGACCCGCAGCCGGGCACCGTGCCGCAGATCGAGGCCGGGGTGGCGCCACAGACCGTGCGCGCCCAGTCGCCGACGCCGCAGCCGCCACCGGAGGCGAGGGTGATCAGCAGCCCGACCAGTGAGGTCCGCCTGCCCACTCCCAGCCGCGACCGCCGTTCGACGCCCACCACGCAGCGCGACGGCGAGCAGAAGATCGAGCACGACATGGCCATGGCTCGGCTGGCGGCCGAGATCCACCTGCGCTCCTCGCGCTACGCGAAGCGGCCGACCCGCAAGTTCGTCTCGGCCAGTACCCAGGAATACGCCTGGGCGAACTACCTGCGTGCCTGGGTCGACCGCGCGGAGCGCGTGGGCAACCTCAACTATCCCGACGAAGCCCGGCGCCGGAAGCTCGCCGGCACCGTGGTCATCAACGTCGGCATCCGCCGCAACGGCTCGGTGGAGCGCGCGGACATCGTGCAGTCCAGCGGCATCCCGCTGCTCGACGAATCGGCGCTGCGCATCGCGAAACTGGCCGAGCCCTACCCGCCCCTGCCGAAGACCAAGGAAGATCCGGACATCCTCAACGTCGTGCGCACCTGGCAGTTCCTGCCGGGCGGCGAACTGATCGACGAGTGATCCGCATGCGCGCAGCGACTACCGTCCTGTAGGGCGGAGCGAAGCTCCGCTCTCCCGTGTCCGGAGAGGGCATCGGTTGCAGACGAGGTGCAGCGGAGCTTCGCTCCGCTCTACGAAAAAGCGGGATTACAGCCGGGTCCAGCCGAAGCCTTCACCGCTGCGGTAGTAGACGGCTTCGGCGCGTGCGTACAGCGACTTCGTCGGCACCAGGCCGAAGAAGCGACCGTCCTGGCTGTTGCCGCGATGATCTCCGAGCACCAGGGCCATGCCTGCGGGGATGACGAGGCCGTCGATGTCCGGGCCACCGCCGTGCGCGAGGTTCAGCGTCACCGCGCGCTCGCCGAAATGTTCCACTTCGGTCGCGTCGGCGTCGAACAGCGGCTGGCCGTCGACCCACAGGCGGCCATCGTGGAGCGCGACGGCCTGGCCGCCGACCGCGACCACCCGCTTGATCAGGCGCGTGCCATCTTCGGGCGACTTGAACACCACGACATCGCCGGGCACGGGTTCGCCGCGATCGTAGAGCTCGATGTCGGTGAAGGGCACGCGCAGGCCGTAGGCCATCATGTTCACGACGACGCGATCGCCGGGCATCAGGTTCGGCTCCATCGAGCCGCTGGGCACCTGGTAGTGGTTCGCGAACGAGGTGCGCGCCAGGGTCAGGAGCAGGAGCATCAGGGCCAGGGAGGTCCATTCGCCGCGCCACCAGGGCGTCGCCTTGGCAGCGGAAGGGGTTTCGGTCATCGGGAATGCCCTCGGAAGGTGATGAGGGAATCGACCACCGTGTGCATCCCCGAGTTCCTGTGACCGATGGCCTATGCCACGGCGCACGACTCAGGCCCGCGAGGCGCGCAGAGCCTGCTGCTCGGCGATGGTCAGGGCCACGTTGTTGCGCAGGTAGGCCGGTTCCAGCAGGTCCGGGGCGATCGCTTCGCCGCGAAGCCAGGCCACGTGGGCCAGACGCGCCACGTCGCCGGCCTGCGGCAGGGCTTCGGCGTCGACCGCGCGCAGGTCTGCGCCGAGGCGCTCGCACAGCGCACCGCCCTGTGCGGCGAAGCCGGTGCCTACGCCCAGCCAGCCGTCGCCATCGTCCGGAAGAGTCACGGCATCCGGCGGCTGGACGCGCTCGGCGTCGAGCGCGCGCGGCACGAGCACGCCGTCATCAGCGGCTTCGAACACGTACGAGGCGGCGTAGACCTCCTGCATGCGCGCGTCGATCGCGGCGAGGACGCGCTGGCCTTTCATGCCCCCACCCCACCCCGCCCGGCCCTCGCGCAATGCGCTCGTGCGCTCGTCGGCACGCGAGGCAGTGCCTCGCAAACGCGCCTCCTCTCCCCCCGCAAGCGGGGGAGGGAGCGTGATTGCTCGCATCGTCAGCGCGGCGAGCGTGGACACCGGCAGGGCCGGTCGATCCAGCGCCAGGGCGATGCCCTGCGCGATCGAGATGCCCAGGCGCACGCCGGTGAAGGCGCCGGGGCCGCGGCCGACGGCGATGGCGTCGAGCTGCGACTTCGCAAGGCCGGCCTCGGCGAGCAGCGCATCCGCCCACGGCAGGGCCAGTTCGGCGTGCCGGCGCGGCGCGATCTCGTGGCGCTCACGCACGTCGCCGTCGACCCAGAGAGCGACGGAGCAGGCTTCGGTGGAGAGTTCGAAGGCGAGGAGCTTCATGGCGTCATTGTAGGTCGGACGGGGTCGCGGCCTGCACGGCGTCCGCATCGACAGGGGACGAGAAGAACGCCCGCACCTCGTCCAGCGAGCGCGTGCGCGCGAACGGTGGCAGCGAGTCGAGGAAGGTGCGGCCGTAGGACTTGCCGATCAGGCGCGGGTCGCAGAGCACCAGCACGCCGCGATCGGTCTCTGTGCGGATCAGGCGGCCGACGCCCTGCTTCAGCGCGATCACCGCCTGCGGCAGCTGCTCGTCGCGGAAGGGATTGCCGCCGTCGCGGCGGATCGCATCGAGGCGGGCCTCGAACACCGGGTCGTCGGGCGCGGCGAACGGCAGCTTGTCGATCACGACCACGCTCAACGCGTCGCCGGCCACGTCCACGCCCTCGCGGAAGCTGGCGGCGCCGAGCAGCACGCCGTTGCCGGAATCGCGAAAGCGCTGCAGCAGCACCGAGCGCGGCGCGTCGCCCTGGACGAACAGCGGCCATGGGCTGTCCGCGCGCAGCAGGTCGGCGGCTTCGCGCAGCGCGCGATGCGAGGCGAACAGCACGAAGGCGCGGCCGTTCGAGGCTTCCAGCACGGGGCGCACCGCATCGATCACGGCCATTGTGTAGTCGCGCGAATTCGGCTCGGGCATGCGCGGCGGCAGGTAGCACAGGGCCTGGTGCGGCCAGTCGAACGGACTGGGCGCGATCAGCGTGCGCGGCGCGTCCAGGCCGAGGCGTTCGCTGAGGTGGTCGAAACCGCCGGCCACCGCCAGCGTCGCCGAGGTGAACACCCAGGCCGCGCGCGACTGCTCGCGATGCGCGCGCAGCGGCCCGGACACGTCCAGCGGCGTGCGCTGGAAGCGGAAGCCGCGCGGCGAGAGTTCATACCAGCGCACGTCCCAGAGTTTCTTTTCGTCGATGGCAGTCTCCAGGTCCTGCGCGACATCGTCGACGACGGATTCGAGTGGCTGATCGACCTGCGTCGACGGCAGCGCGAGCGCGACGGTCGATCCCGCCGCATCCTCGTCGCCCTGCGCGTCGAGATGACGACGCGCGAAATCCGGCGGCGCCCAGCGCAGCAGGCGCGCGCGCTGCTCGATCGCACGCGCGTGGCAGGCGTCGAAGCCCGGCGAGGCCTCGCACAGCGGCGCCACCGCATCGATGAAGGCGCACAGCGCGTCGTCGAGCGCGGACAGGGCCTCGAACACGCCAGGCTCATGCAATGCGCGCCCGCGCGTGCCGCGCGTCGGCAGCCCCTCCATGGCCGCACGCATCGCGCGCGTCGCCTCTTCGAGGTTGCGCGAGGGCGCCTGCACCACAGCGAGCGCACCGGTCACGGACTTGGCTTCGCCCTGGGCGTCGCGGGCCAGTTCGACCAGCGGACGCGCGCTCAGGCCCTCGCCGAAGAACTGCGCGGCGAGCTCGGGCAACTGGTGGGCCTCGTCGACCACGAACACCTGCGCGCCCGGCAGGATCTCGCCGAAACCTTCCTGCTTCAGCGCCAGGTCGGCGAGCAGCAGGTGATGGTTCACGACCACGACGTCCGCCGCCTGCGCGCGCTGGCGCGCCTGAACGACGAAGCAGTCTTCCCAGAACGGGCATTCGCTGCCGAGGCAGTTGTCGGTGGTCGAGGTGACCATCGGGATCAGCGGCGAATCCTCGGGCAGCGCATCGAGTTCGGCGAGATCGCCGAGACGCGTGCGCCCGCTCCACTGCACGATGCGCTGGAACTGGGTGACCTGCTCCTTCGTCGTGAAGCGAGGCTCGCCCTTGCTCTTTTCCAGCCGGTAGCGGCACAGGTAGTTCGCGCGGCCCTTGAGCAGCGCGGTCTTCACGCCCTTGCCCAGCGCGTCGCGGACGCGCGGCAGGTCGCGGTGGTAGAGCTGGTCCTGCAGCGCGCGCGTACCGGTCGAGACGATGGTCTTCAGGCCCGAGAGCAGCGCCGGCACGAGGTAGGCGAAGGTCTTGCCGGTGCCGGTGCCGGCCTCGGCGAGCAGCACCGCACGGTCCTCGACGGTCTCGGCGATGGCCATCGACAACTGCTGCTGCGGCGCGCGCGGGGCGAAGCCCGGGATCGCGACCGCCAATGCGCCGCCCTCGCGCAGCGCATCGCGCGCGGCGCGCGCGAACACCGAACGCGGGGATGCGGCGTCGCGGTCGTCCGCATCGTCGCCGCTGCGGACGTCGTCGTCAGCGAGGTCATGCATCGATCAGTACCGCGGCGGGCCGGTGAGCGTGCAGGCGGCCTGCGCCTGCTCGGCCTCGGCGCCTTCCTGGGCCAGTCGCACCTTCGCCTGCGTCCACGCGTCGAGCTTCTCGCCCTTCAGCGGCTTGTCCGCGACCTGCTCGTCGAGCACGCGCAGGTCGAAGGCGATGCGCTGGCGGATGGTCGCCCAATGGCGACGGCACAGCGGGCCGACCTTCGCGCCGATGTCGAACGCGCGCCGGGCCAGCGTCTCGGCACGTGCGAGGTCCTGCTGCAGCACAGCGACTTCGGCGCGCTCCTGGAGCAGCGCGGGATCGTCGGGCGAGATCGACAGCGCCTTGTCGAGCGCGGCGGCGGCATCGGCAGGACGACGCGCGCGCTCGGCAGCGACGGCCTGCACGCGCAGGTCTTCGACCATCGGGTCGCGCAGCGGCTGCACGTCGAGTTCGTCCGGCGCGGCCTTGCCGACTGCGCGGATCTCGGCGACCACCGTTTCGGGTGCCGGCCCGACCCAGCGCTGCGGCGCGGGCGGAGGCGCGGTACCGCAGGCGCTCGCGGCCAGCGCGACGAGGAGGAAGACAGTGAGATGACGCAAGGAAAGGCTCATGGTGCGGGCGGAGTGCTCGGTGCGTTGTCGGGCGGCGGCGGGCTGTCGTCCTTGTCGCCGCCGATGCCGAACAGCTTGCTCCAGAAGCCGCGCTCCTCGCCTTCCGTGCCCGGCTCGACCTCGCCTTCCTCGGCGAGCAGACAGGGTTGGTACTCAGGCGCGAAGCCGCTCACGAAGCCGATGCGGCGGGCATCGGGGCATCCGGGGTCGGTGGCGTGGCCGTCGCTGCGGACCCACACCCAGTCGACGCCCTTGCCGCCGACCTGCAGCGGCGCGGTGGGCAGGCGCGAGAACAGCCCGGACCACACGCGCATCGCGCCGGTGGCGCCGTACAGGCCGGTCGGCGCGTTCTGGTCGTTGCCGACCCAGACCACCGCCAGGTGGTCGCCGGTCCAGCCGGCGAACCAGCTGTCGCGGCTGTCGTTGCTGGTGCCGGTCTTGCCGGCCGGCTGCAGGCGGCCCAGGCCGTCGCTGAGCAGGGGACGCGCGGTACCCGAAGTCACCGCATGCTGCAGCGCCGAGGTCACCAGGCGCGCGGCCACGGCATCGCCGGGCTGCGCGGGCTTGGGCGCCACGTCGTAGCGGTTCAGCGCCTTGCCGTTGCCGTCGAGCACGCCGCGCACCGCATGCAGGGGCTGGATCTCGCCGCCGGAGGCCAGGAACTGGTAGAGCTGCGCCATCGCGTACGGGCTCTGGTCGAGCGAGCCGAGGATGACCGAGGGATTGGTGCCGGCCTCGATGCCGGCCACGGTGCGCAGCAGTTCGCGCAGGCGCTCGGTGCCCACGTCCATGCCCACGCGCACCGTGGACTGGTTGTAGGACATCGCCAGCGCATCGATCATCCGCACGCTGCCATGGCTGCGACCATCGGAATTGCCGGGGTTCCAGCGGCGGCCATTGTCCAGGGTCACGCTCACCGGCGAATCGTCGATCACCGTCGCCAGCGAATACTTGTCCGGCTGGGCCAGCGCAAGCAGATAGACGAATGGCTTGAGCAGCGAACCCACCGGACGCTGCGCCTGCACCGCGCGGTTGAAGCCGTGTTCCTCGAAGCTGCGGCTGCCGATCACCGCGACCACCTGGCCGGTGTGCACGTCGGTGACCACCACGCCTGCCTGCAGCGGGGGGCGCTTCGAATTCGTGCCCAGCGCCTTCATCGTGCGCGTCACCGCGCCCTCGGCGTAGGCCTGCGCGGACGGCGACATGCCGGTCATCACGGTCAGCCCGGCGCCGGACAGCTCCTCCTCGGAGTAGTCGCGCGCCAGCTGGCGGCGGACCAGGTCAACGTAGGCCGGGAAGCGGTTCGCGACCATGCTGCCCGGCACTTCGGTCACGCCCAGCGGCGTCTTCACCGCGCGGTCGTATTCCTTCTGGTCGATGATGCCGGTCTCCAGCATCTTCTTCAGCACGAGGTTGCGGCGATCCAGCGCGCGCTCGGGGTTGCGGCGCGGGTTGTACCAGGACGGGCCCTTGACCAGACCGACCAGAAGCGCGACCTGCTCGGTGGTGAGGTCGTCGAGCTGCCGGCCGAAATAGAACTCCGCGCCGGACGCGAAACCGTGGATCGCCTGCGAACCGCGCTGGCCGATGTCGACCTGGTTCATGTACGTCTCGAGGATCACGCCCTTGTCGTAGCGGGCGTCGATCAGCAGCGCGTACAGGATCTCGTTGAACTTGCGGCTGGGCGTCTGCTCCTTGCCGATGCCGAGCAGACCCGAGCGCGCCAGCTGCTGGGTCAGCGTGCTCGCCCCCTGCTTCACCTCGCCACCGGTCTTGAGCGTGACATACAGGGCGCGGACCATGCCGCTGGGGTCGATGCCGTGGTGGCGCGCGAAATCGCGGTCCTCCACGGCCTGCAGGGTGTCGGTGAGGATCGGCGGGACTTCGCTGATCCGCACCAGCCGGCGTTCTTCCTGCTTCTGGCCGTACAGCGTCGCGATGCGCGCGGGGTCGAGGCGGACCGATTTGACCGTCCGCCCGCGCTGCAGGTCGCGCACGGACTGCACGCGGCCGCCGGCGATGACGGCTTCGATGCGGCTGGGGCCGATGCGGCCATCCACGTCCAGATAGCCACGGCTGGAGATGCGCCAGCGGTTGCCGTCCTTGCCGTAGGTGCCGGGCTTCTCGCCCTTGCCATCGTCGCGGTAGGACGCGGCGTCGAGTTCGGTCTTCAGCGTGCGCGCGTCCATCGCGACACCCGGTGCGAGTACCAGCGGGCGGGCGTAGACGCGGGTCGGCAGCTGCCAGCGCAGCTCGCCGAAACGCACCGTGACCTGGTGGTTCAGGTACAGGGTGTAGGGAATCAGGAAGCCCAGGCCCACCGCGACGACCACCGCCGTCCAGCGCAGGAGCCTGCGCCGCCAGCCGGGTGCGGCGCCCGCGTCGTCGTCCTCTTCGGGGAGGTCGTCGTCGAGATCGTCGTCGAGGTCGTCTGAATCGTCTTTTCGGGCCATTCGGTCGGGAGTCGGCTGCGTGCGGGGCAATGATGCGAAAATGCCGGCCGAGTCTAGCAGGGTGCCGACGATCGCCACCCGGGCCCATCGTCACCCACGCCACCGCACTGCAGGAGTCGTTCAAGGATGTCCGTTTCGCCCGCCGACCTGCGGTTCATGTTCCTGCGCGGCCTCGGACTGATCAGGCGCGGCTGGACCAGCCTCCGCGCCCGCGGCTGGCGGGCGACATGGGACCGCACCCGGGCGCAGTTCCGCCGGGCCACGCCCCTGCCGCCCTCGCAGCTCTATCTGCCCGAGGCCACGCCGTTCGCGCCCTTCGCCGTGCCCACATCCGAGGCCCCGGTCGCGAGCCTGGTGATCCCGGTCTACGACCAGTTCGCGCATACCCTCGCCTGCCTGCGCGCACTGGCGGCGCATCCGCCGGCCACCGCGTTCGAGGTCATCGTGGTCGACGACGGCAGCCGCGACGAGACCGTCGATGCCCTGCCCCGCATCGGCGGCGTGCGCTACCACCGCCGCACCGCGAACGGCGGCTTCATCGCCGCCTGCAACGACGGGGCCTCGCTGGCGCGCGGCGAGCATCTCGTCTTCCTGAACAACGACACCGTCCCTCAACCCGGCTGGCTGGAAGCACTGCTGGGCACCTTCGACGAGGAACCGGGCACCGGCCTCGTCGGCGCGCAGCTGCTCTATCCCGACGGCCGCCTGCAGGAAGCCGGCGGCGTGGTCTTCGCCGACGGCAGCGGCTGGAATTACGGCAAGTTCGAATCGCCCGAGGACCCACGCTTCGCCTACCTGCGCGACTGCGACTACGCCAGCGGCGCCGCGATCGCGATCCCGCGCGCGCTGTTCGCCGCGCTCGGCGGCTTCGACACGCGCTATGCGCCCGCCTACTACGAGGACACCGACCTGGCCTTCGCCGTGCGCGCCGCCGGGCATCGGGTCGTCTACCAGCCCGCATCGCGGGTGATCCACGTCGAAGGCGGCACCGCCGGCACCGACACCCAGGTCGGCATGAAGGCCTACCAGGTGCTCAACCGCGACACCTTCGCCGCCCATCGCGCCACGGCGCTGGCCTCGCACCTGCCCGCGAACACCGTGCCGACGCCGGCCCTGCTGCACCGACGCCAGAGACAGATCCTGATCATCGACGCGCAGACGCCGCGCCCCGATCACGACTCCGGCTCGCTGCGCCTGGTCAACCTGATGCGCCTGCTGCGCGAGGAAGGCGCGCACGTGGTCTTCCTGCCCGCCGACCGCCACCGGGTCGAACCCTACGCCTCGCAACTGCAGCGGATGGGCGTCGAAGCCTGGCATGCGCCGTTCGCCGCCCGCGCACCGGCCTGGCTGCGCGAACATGGCCACCGCTTCGATGCCGTGATGGTCAGCCGGCACTATGTCGCCAGCGAATTCATCCCCTTGGTCCGCGCGCACGCGCCGCAGGCCCGGCTGATCTTCGACACCGTCGACCTGCACTACCTCCGCGAACGCAGGGGCGCCGAGGTGTCGGGCGACGCCGCGCTGGCACGCGCGGCCGAACGCACGCGCGCGCTGGAACTCGGCGTCATCGCGAAGTGCGATGCGACCCTGGTGGTCAGCGAGGTCGAACGCGAACTGCTGCGCAGCGATGCGCCATCGGCACAGGTCGAAATCCTCTCGAACCTGCATCGGGTCGCCGGCACGGGCGAACCCTTCGCCGATCGCCACGACCTGGTGTTCGTCGGCGGCTTCCGCCATCCGCCGAACGTCGACGCGGTGCTCTGGTTCGTCCGCGAGGCCTTCCCGCGCATCCGCGAACACCTGCCCGAGGTGCGCTTCCACTGCATCGGCAGCCACACGCCGCCGGACATCCAGGCACTCGCCGCCGTGCCCGGCGTGACCGTCCACGGCCACGTCGCCGACATCGACCCGTACATGGACGGCTGCCGCATCGCCGTCGCCCCGCTGCGCTACGGCGCCGGCGTCAAGGGCAAGGTCAACCTGAGCATGGCCCACGGCCAGCCCGTCGTCGCCACCGCTTGCGCGGTCGAAGGCATGCACCTGCGCGACGGCGATGACGTCCTCGTCGGCGACACCCCCGACGCCTTCGCCGACGCCGTGGCACGCCTGTACCGCGACGAATCCCTGTGGACCACGCTCTCGCGCAACGGCCTGCACAGCGTCGCCGCGCATTTCTCGCTGGATGCCGCGCGGGACACGGTGCGGCGGGTGTTTCTGAGACACGCCTGAAGCGCCGCGTTCACCCTCCGCCGCACGCAGCGGAGGAAGACAAGCGGCGATCGCTTTTGTAGGAGGGCCTTTAGGCCCGAGCGTTTGATTCTCGGCAAAGGCCTGAAGAGCTCGGGCCTAAAGGCCCTCCTACAAAGCGAAAGCGCATGGCCCGCCGGGTCACGGCAGAAGCCACAATGCCCGCGCGATCGCGTGCGCAGCCTGCAGATGCGCGAAGACGCCCGATGTTGCCCGGCTCAGCGCACCACCGCCTCCGCTGCGCGCAGGCGGGCGTCGAAGTCGTGGAGGCCGTCGAGGGAGGCGTCGAGGGCGCGGGCGGTGTCGTGGGCGGCGCGGGCGTCGGGGAGTTCGCCGCGGCCGAGGCGCTCCTCGCCGACGGCGATCCAGCGTTGCGCGAGGTCGGTGCGCGCCTGGGCGATGGCGCGGCGGTCGCCGTCGAGCGCGGCCCAGGCGTCGAGGCAGACGCGGGCGCGCTGCAGGCGGTTGTCGCGCAGTTCGTTCGCGAAGCAGGCGCGGGCGTGGCGCTGCAGCCGGGTCGTGGCGGTGCGCACGGCGGGATCGTCCGGCGCCAGCGCGCGTGCGGCGCGGAGCCGGTCGAAGGCGCTCTCGCCCGGTGGCGTGAGCCAGTCGCCTGCGTCCTCGGCGCGCTGTGCGTCGTCGAGCAGCGTGCGCAGGCGGCGGGCGCGCTGCGCCGGCGACAGCGTGTCCGCGAGCGCGGGCATGCGCTCGGCGCGACGCAGCTGCAGCCGGGCCTCGCGCAGGACATGGGCCTCGACCGGCAATTCGGCCGCTGCCGCGAATTCGCTGCGGGCGCGATCGAGGCGGCCGGCGGACAGCGCCGCGCGCATCCGCGCCAGGTGAAGCGCGGCGACTTCGGCGAGCGCCCGGTCCGCGGCGTCGACATCCACGCCGCTCTCGAGCCAGCGTCGATACGCCTCGGTGGCGCGGTCGGTGCGGCCATCGCGCAGGGCGCGGTCGCCGCGACGACGCAGGCTTTCGGCGACGCGCACCAGCCGTTCCTGCAGTTCCGGCACATCGGCATGGCCGGCGTCGTAGCCGCGCGCGGTCGCGATCAGGGCGGCGGCGCGCGCAGTGTCTTCGCGGCGCAGGGCGTCACCGGCCTGGGCCAGCAACGTCGAGAGCGCGTCCTCGCGTCCTTCCAGCGCCTGCAGGTGACCGGGCTGGAGTTCGAGGATGCGCCGGTACAGCGGCAACGCGGCGCGCGGGTCGCCGTCGAGCCGGCCTTGCGCGCTGGCTTCTGCGGCATCGCGCAGCATCCCGTCGATGCCGGCGATCGCCAGTTCGCGGCGACGCAGGCGATCGGCCAGCGCATCGGTGCCGGCGCGCGGGGCGGACAGCGAGCGCGCGAGGGCAAGGAAGCGTGCCGCAGCGTCGAGATCGCCCTGCGCCAGTGCGCGATCCGCATGCTGCAGGGCCGCTGCCGCCACCCGCGCCAGGCCCGCGCGCGATTCGGCGCGATCCGGGTCCATCGCCATCGCGGCTTCATAGAGTTCGCGGGCGCCGCTGCCGTCGGCGGCGGTCAGGCGCCCGCGTGCCAGTGCGGCATCCGCCTGCCGGCGCAGGGTTTCGGCTTCGGCCTCGGGCCAGAGATGTTCGCTCCACGGGCCGCGTGCGGTCAGGGCGAACACGACCGCCAGCAGCAGCGCGGTGCCCGCCAGCAGCCAGGGCCATCGGGCCCGGCGGAGGCGCGCTGCGATCGTGGTGCGGAGGTCGCGATTCACCCCGGCAGCATAGAACGTGTCAGTCGCCGCCGCAGCCGCCTCCGCCGCCGTCTCCACCGTCGCTGTCGCCATGGTCGTTGTCGCTGCGACCACCGCTGCAACCGCCCGCACCACCGCAACCGCTCGAACAGGCGTTGCCCGCCGTGGAGGCCTTGCGCAGCGATTCGATGTCGTGGCGCATCGCGTCGGGAATGCCGATGCGTTCGTCGATCATGAACAACAGCGGCACGCCGGCCGGTGCGTCGAGCGGAATCAGTTCCTGCGCGCAGCACAGTCGCCAGGTGCGCTGCATCGCCTCGCCCATGTCGCCCGCCTCCAGGACCGCCAATGCGGGCACGTGATGGAAGAATCGGCCGAATGCGATCTGGCAGAACCCGGCATAGGCGCGCGTGTCGAGGATGAACGCGTGCCAGTACGCATCGACCAGGCGCGAGGGCATGGCCACCGGACGGAAGCCGGCCTGCAACCAGCATGCGAAATAGCTGCGCATCGCGCGATGGACCAGCGGCAGCTGCCCGCGCCCGAGCATCGGATACTCCCGGAGCAGGCTGTCGTCCAGATGCGACGGAAAGCTGTATTCACGGATGAACCACTCGCGGTTCCAGCGCAGGCGCTGGCGCTTCTGCTTGATGCGCCAGCCGCCCACCAGCGAGAGCAGGCCCAGGGCGGTCGTGCCCGAAAGCAACATCTGCATCTTGTCCATGCGTCACTCCCCTTTTCTCATGGTGTCGTGTCGTGAAGCCGCTGTTGCTGCACACCGCATTCAATCGCCGCCCCCGCAGCCACCGCCGCATCCGTCTCCTCCGCCGTCCCCGCCGCCGTCGCCCCCGCAGCCCGACAGGTCGATCTCCAGCACGAAGTCGAAGCGGCCGCGTCGCGTGTCGTATCCGCGGCTCAGTGCGACGGGGTCGAGTCGTGGCGCGTCGGGCAGGCGCAGCAGGCGATCCACCTCGAAGAGGATCGGCAGCCGCGTGGCGCGACGCGGATCGATGCCCGCCTGCTCGCAGGTGGATCGCCACAGCGCATCCATGGCGGACACGGACCACGATGCGGGACCGTCGGCCATACGGTAGTCGGGAAGATGGTGGAAGTATCGACCGAAGGCGCTGTCGCAGAAGGCGTGGTAGGCGCGGGTGTCGAGGATGAAGGCGTGCCAGAGCGCGTCTGTTGCCTTGGACGGCATCGCCAGGACCTTGTCTGGTCCCGTGTAGAGATGGGCGATGAAGAAACTGCGCAGGGCGCGCTGCGCCATGGCGATCTGCCAGTCCCGGAAGTCGGGCCAGGTCCGGCGCAGGGCGTCGAGGACCTCGGGCGGGAAGGCGTAGGTCTCGATGAAGCGCTGTCGCTTCGCGAGGAAGATGCTGCGTCGTCGCCAGCGTCCGAGCAGACCCACGAAGAGCAGACACAGGAAGAAGGCGAGGAAGATGCCGAAGTCCGGTCCGACATGCTTGCGGGACGCGGGTTCGACGTGGACTGTCTGGAGGGTTTGCTTGAAGGCGCTTCTCTCTCTTTTTGGACTGATCCCAGCATCGCGCCGGAACATGACAATCGAATGACGATTGCCATGTTTTCGTCACGCCCGCCGCACCTCCTCCACGCCGGGCAGGCTGTCGATGCGTCCCAGCAGGCGCGCGAGCTGTTCGTGGTCGCGCACGCGCAGCCGCAGGCGCAGGCGCACCCGGTTGCCTGCCAGGCCATCGCTGTGCATCGACAGCACGTGGGCGTCGTCCTGCGCGATCAGGTTGGTCAGGTCCTTGAGCAGCCAGCGCCGGTCGACGGCATCCACGGCCACGTCGACCGCATACCCGCCGCCGCTGCGCCCCCACTCCACCGGCAGCACGCGGTCGGGCTGCTGGGTCGACAGGCGCTGGAACGAGGCGCAATCGGCGCGATGCACGCTCACCCCGCGCCCCTTGGTCAGGTAGCCGGCGATGGGCTCGCCCGGCAGCGGCTGGCAGCAGCGCGCGATCTGCACGAGCAGGTTGCCCACGCCCACCACGGTGAACGCGGAGCTGGGCGGCGGGCGCGCCGCCAGCGCCTTCGGCGGCCGTGCCAGCTCGCCGCGCGCGGCGTCCGCCGGGGCCGCTGCGGCTTCCTGGCGACTGCGTTCGTGGTCGAGCAGCGCGCGACCGACCTGGTGCGGCCCGGCATCGCCCAGCGCGACCATGACGTACAGGTCGTCCACGCTCGGCGCATTGAACTTCGCCAGTACCGGCGCGAGATCGGCATGCAGCAGCGACAGCCGACGCAATTCCTTGTCGAGCAGTTCCTTGCCGGCCTGCACGTTGCGCGCGCGGTCCAGCTTGTGGAACCAGGCGCGGACCTTGTCGCGCGAGCGCCCGCTGGCGAGGAAACCGTTCGCCGCCACCAGCCAGTCGCGGCGCGGCTCGGCGGTCTTCGCAGTGAGGATCTCGACGCGCTGCCCGCTCTGCAGCCGGTAATCCAGCGGCACGATGCGGCCGTCGACCTTCGCGCCGCGGCAGCGATGGCCGACCATCGTGTGCACGTGGTAGGCGAAATCCAGCGGCGTCGCGCCGACCGGCAGATCGATCACGTCGCCCTGCGGCGTCAGCGTGTAGATGCGGTCCTCGACCAGTTCGCTGTCGAACGCGGCATGCAGGCCCTCGTCGCGACCCGCGACTTCGCTCCCGGGTTCGGCAGCGTCTTCGCGCGGGCCTTCGAGCAGGCGGCGCATCCACTCGATCTTGCGGTCCAGGCCGGCATCGGCGGGCGCGCTGCGTCCCTCCTTGTAGCGCCAGTGCGCAGCGACGCCCAGTTCGGCCTGCGCATGCATCTCGTGGGTGCGGATCTGCACTTCCAGGGTCTTGCCCTCGGGCCCGACCACGGCGGTGTGCAGCGAGCGGTAGTCGTTGCTCTTGGGCCGCGCGATGTAGTCGTCGAACTCGCTGGGAATCGGCGTCCACAGCGCGTGCACCGCGCCCAGCGCGGCGTAGCAGGACGGGATATCCTTCACCATCACCCGCACCGCGCGCAGGTCGTACAGCTCGCCGATCGGCACGCCCTTCTTCTGCATCTTCTTCCAGATGCTGTTGATGTGCTTGGGCCGCCCGGCGATCTCGGCCTCGATGCCCTGCGCCCGCATCGCCTCTCCCAGGTCGCGCTTGACCTGCTCGATGTAGCGCTCGCGGTCGCCACGCTTCTCGTCCAGCCAGCGCGCGATGCGCTTGTAGGTGTCGGGTTCAAGGTGGCGCAGCGCCAGGTCTTCCAGCTCCCACTTGAGCTGCCAGATGCCCAGCCGGTTCGCCAGCGGCGCGTGGATGTCGCGGGTCAGCCGGGCCAGCGCGCGACGCTCGGCCTCGGGGCGGCTGCCGGCATCGCGCATCAGCGCGAGCTGGCGCGCCAGCAGCACCGGCACCACGCGCAGGTCCTTCACCATCACCAGCAGCAGCCGGCGCAGGCCCTCGGCGTTGCGGCCGCCGGCGGCTTCGGCATGCAGGGTCCAGACCTGCGCGGCGGCGCGCTGCCCTTCCAGCAGCGTGGCCACGGTGGGCCAGCGCTTCGCCAGCTGCGGCTCGATCCGCGCCCGCCAATCCGGCAGGTCGTGCAGCAGTGCTGCCAGCACGACATCGCCTTCGGCGTTCAGGCGCGCGAGGGCGTCCAGGGTGTCGGGCAGCGCGGCCGGCAGGGCGTCGGCCGCGACACCGCCCGGCGGCGCGGCCTCGGCCAGCGCCTCGCGCCAGGCCGGCGCCATCGCCGCCACGGCCGGCAGGGCCATCAACGCGGCCAGCGAGACTTCCGGCAGGGGCGGAACGGGAGCGGACACGCGTGTTCAATCGTCGGGGGGAATGCCTACACTAGCGAGGACCCGCCCCGAGGAACAGACCGATGTCCATGCTTCGCCCGCTGCTGCCGCTCGCCCTGCTCGCCGCTTTCGCGTTCTCGCCCGATGCGCTGGCGCGCAAGCCCATCGAACAGGACATGACGCCCGAGGAATTCAAGGCCGCCGGCCTGGACAAGCTGTCCGCCGAGGAACTGGCGAAGCTCAACACCTGGCTCGGCCGCAAGATCGACACCGCCGCCACCGAGGCCGCGACCGAAGCGAAGAAGAAGGTGGAAAACGACAATCGCGGCTTCTTCCATTTCGGCTCGCTGGAGCCGATCACCGGCCGTCTGCAGGGCGAATTCCGCGGTTTCCGCCGCGGCCGCGAGTACACGCTGGAGAATGGCCATGTCTGGCGCCAGGTCGACGACGCCGAATTGGGCGGCGTCCGCGTGCAGAATCCGGAAGTGACGCTCAAGCCCTCGATGGTCGGTAATGTCTGGTACATGGGCGTGAAGGGCTACAACACCAAGGCCAAGGTCGAGCGCGTCAAGTAACCACGCGACGCCGGATGCGCCACCTCGCCGACCATGCTGTCTGATCGGCGAGGTGCGCGGCGCCGCGCGCTGCGCCAGACTGGCAACTCCGCAACGCATCGCTCGCAGGGAGTCGCGACATGGCACGCACGCGTTCGATCGGCCTCGCACTGGCCGTCTGCCTCTGCGCCGGGGTGGCCGGCCCCAGCGCAGCCAGCGATCCGCCCTCGCCCTCCCAGCGCTGGGCCTGGCTCGCCGCCGACGGCGGCACCTACTGGTACGTGCCGCAAGCCGGCCTGCCCGCCTATCGCTGGCAAACGAGTGACCCTGCCGGTGCCACCGAGGTCAGCGACCAGACGGTCTGGCACATCGAACGCTTCGAGAACGGCTACGTCTTCGGCCCGGTGGTCGCCCAGCTCGACGACCAGGCGCCGCAATGCCAGTACCTCGTCGGCTCGATCACCCCCGATGGACGCGTCTATCTCACCTTCAACACCATCGGCGGCAGTGGTTCGCCGACGCTGACCACCGGCATCGGCGAGGTGATCGAGGATCGGACGGGCCCCGTGTTCCAGATGCAGATGGCCACCGGCAGCGACCGCCTGCAGGTCACGCACTGGGCGCGCATGACCCAGTGCCGCGCCGGCCAGCCGTGCTGGGAGGCCCTGCCCGGCCTGGACGACACCTCGATCAGCGAATTCCTTGCGAACTGCGATGCCGATTGAACGGACGCCGTCCGCTCAATCCCGCAGCCACTTCAGCATGCGCGGGTAGCGCACCTCGCCGCAGTCGGGCGTGAACCCGGGCGCGGCCGCCAGCCCCGCTTCGCAGAGCCCGCGCAGACCCGGATACACGCCGAACGCGTACATCTGCAGCAGGTCGCGCGCGCGGCCGTGGTAGCCGCCGTCGTGGATGAGCACCTCGACCGGGATGCCGATCTCGAGCGCGGCCGCGTAGGCCCAGGCCATCGCCTCGGTCTCGCCGGCATGCGCCGCATCGGCGGCGTTGGGCTGGTCCTCTTCGGCGATGTGCCGCACCCGTGACGGCAGCACCGCCAGGTGCCCGGCCTCGTGCAGCAGGTCGCCCGGCCACTGCAGGCGCGCAGGATCGACCAGGATCCCGCCCTCGCGCAGTTCCAGACCCGGCAGGAAGGTGTCCTCGGGCAGCGTCGCCTCGCGGATCGGCAGGCCGATGCCGGCGATGAAATCGAAGATGGCGCGGTAGTGCTCGGCGTGGTGCATCAGGGGATCGACGGCGATGGGATGCCGCCATTCTCACCCGGATCGCGCCGTCTGCCGACCGGCCGCTGCGGACTCAACCGCGCGGCAGGTACAGCAGCGGGCTGTCGGGGCCGAGCGGCGCGCCGGTGAAGTACCAGAGCACCAGCATCGCGGTCCAGACCAGGCCGAGCACGATGGAATACGGCACCATCAGCGCGATCAGCGTGCCCAGGCCCGCGCTCTGCCGGTATTTCTGGAACACCGCGAGGATGATCAGCAGATAGGAATTGAGCGGCGTGACGATGTTCACCACCGAGTCGCCGATGCGGTAGGCCGCCGTCGTCAGCTCCGGGCTGATGCCCACGATCATGAACATCGGGATGAAGATCGGCGCGAGCACGCCGAACTTGCTGAGCATGCCGCTCATCGCGAAATCGCCGAACACCACCACCGCCACGAAGGCGACGACCAGCAGCGGGATCGGCAGGTCGGCGTCGAACAGTACGCTGCCGCCGGCATAGGCGAGCATGCGGTCCAGCCCGCTGTAGCCCATGTAGGCGACGAACTGGGCGAGGAAGAACAGCATGACCAGCACCGGCACGATGCTGCGGATGCCGTGGTTGAGGGCATCGGCGAGGTCCTCCTGGTTGCGCAGCGCGCCGTTGATCACGCCGAACGCGAGGCCCGGCAGCAGGAACAGCAGGAAGATCATCGGCACGATCACGTGCGACCAGCGCGGCCCCGGCGATTCGGCCAGGCGCGGCGCGCCTTCGGCGACCACCTGCAGCGGATCGCTGGCCAGCACCGTGCTGCCCTCCTCCAGCTCCGTGCCCGCCGGGACCAGGGTCACCGCCTGCTGCACCAGCACGCGGCCGTTGGGCAGGGTCGGCTGGCCGTCGCCGTGCAGCGGCATGCCCGGCACCAGGATCAGCGCCGCCAGCACCGCCGCACCGGCAAGCATCGCGACCAGCGCGCCGCCCAGCGCCCGACGTTCGCGCGGCGTCAGCGCCATCTGCTGCGCGGTGCCGTCCGCGCCGGCCTGCATGTCCTCGGGATGCTGCCGGCGCAGACGGGGCTCGACGATCCGGTCGGTCACGAACCAGCCCACGCACATCACCGTGAATGCCGAAGCGACCTTGAAGAAATAGTTGTGCAGGATCGACACCGTGTAGTTCGGATCGATCACCCGGGCCGCGTCCTGCGCGAACCCGGTCAGCACGCCGTCGCTGCCGTTGGGAAAGAAGCCACCGCCGAATCCGCCCGCGACACCGCAGAACGCCGCCGCCATGCCCGCCACCGGATGCCGACCCATCGCCAGGTACAGCGCGGCCGCCAGCGGCGGCAGGATGATGTAGCCCGCATCGGAGGCGATCGACGAGGTCGCGCCGACCAGCACCACCGCCGGAGTGAGCAGGCGACGCGGCGTGAGCAGCGCGAGCGCGCGCATCAGCGCGCTGAAGAAGCCGAACTTCTCGGCCAGGCCGATGCCCAGCATCGCGGTGAAGATCAGCGGCAGCGCGGGCATCTGCGCGAAGTTGCGCAACGCCGACGACAGCATCCAGTAGATGCCGTCGACGGTCAGCAGCGATTGCGGCCGGATCGGCGCGCCGCTCTCCACCAGGTCCACCACCGGCGCCCCGCGCGCGTCCAGCCTCGGCACCTGCGTCGTGGTGCCGTCGGCGGCCACCACCGTCTCCATCACCACCGTCGGCTTGACCGGCTGCACCTGCCAGTCGAGCGCCGCACCGATCGCCGACAGCGCGACGACCACGGCGGCGAGCAGCGCGAACAGCAGCGCGGGCTCGGGCAGCTTGTTGCCGATGAACTCGATCCAGTCGAGGAACGAGCGACGGCGCGCCGGAGGCGTGCCGGGCGGCAGGGACGTGGCCGGGATCGGGGTGGCTTCGGACATGGGCATCGGGCTTCGCAGTGGACGCGGGAAGCTAGCACGCGTCCCGGCGCATGGACGCCGGGGGAAAACGACATCGCACCGTAGAGGCGGATGTCGCCAGATCCTGCAAGCCGGGCCGAACGCCGGCTGTACGACGGGCGTGATGCGGCCCAGCCAAGGGGGCGCCCGATCAGTCGCCCCGCCCCCGCATGCCCCACAGTCTCATGGATCAGGCGCCGTAGACGTAGATCTGGAAACTGTAGTTCGCCGGACCGCCGGGATACTTCGAACTGCCGGACGGATCCTTCGCGGTGCCGAACAGTCGCATCTGCGTGCTGCTCGCGATCTGCAGGCCCATGCCGTTGCGCCAGTCCGAACCGTTCCAGCCCGTGTACTTCGCGCTGTAGGCGATCTGCCCGAACGAGGTCCCCGGCGTGGTGTTCACCGTGTAAAGCCACAGCTCCTCGTCCTCGCGGAATCCCAGCAGGTAGACCACGTCGCCGCTGGTCGTGGTCTGCGTGACCAGCGCGAAACTCTGGAACTGGTCGCCGGTGTTCAGCGCGCTGCCGGTGTACGTCGTCTTCAGCACCCAGCCGGGGTTCGCGGTGCCCACGGTGCTGATCGGCGCCTGGTAGACATACATCTGGTAGTGATCGTATTCGTAGACCACGAGCAGGCACTGGTCCACGCCGCTGGCATCGCGATACGCAGTGATGCCGACGGCGGACGCCTTCTTGCCGGTCATGGTCAGCGTGGAGAGATAGACCGGCGAGGACAGGTTGCCGACGTTGTAGAACTTCACCAGACCGTTGCCCGTCCCCGATGTTTCCAGCGGCACGGCCAGCAGGTCGCCCATCATCTGGATCCCGGCGGCATGGAAGTAGCTCGAATTGGGCACCACCACCGATTTCACGGAAGGATTGCTGCCCTGCGCCTGCGAAAACCCGGAGAAATAGCCCGAGGTGCTGCTGGCCGAGATGCAGCCGTTGGCGACGGTGGCGCCATTGCCGTTGTAGGGCGCGATGCCCTGGTAGTGCCATTCGACGCTGTCCACCGGATTGATCGAGGACCAGGGCGGAATCGGGATCGTGCCGTTGACGGTGTATCGCGTCGGATTGGTGCGCGGGATGGCGTTGAGGATCGTGGGCACGGACGTCCGGGTGCCGTCGATTTTCGGATTGGTCAGCAGCATGGTGCGGCATTCCTTTGCGGATGGGGAGAAGACGTTCCGTCTTGCGGAACAAGCTTCGGCACGAGGCCGGTTCACGGGCGGTCCGCCCGGAAGCCATGTTGGCATCCGCGTACCGCCGCCTCCGTATCAGATCCGCATCACCGGACGGCCTCTATCGCTTGCTCGCCTTGATCCCCTGGCGCAGCGCCTGACCGCTCTGGCATGCGGGATCGTCCTCGCCATTCCTGCAGGCTCCCTGCAGCACGCGCAGGGCTTCGTCGCTGTCGGGCTCGACACCCAGCCCTCGACTGAGCTGGAGTGCCTGCATGGTGCATCCCCAGGCATCCCCGAACGCGCAGCTGCGTTCGAAGGAGCGGTATGTGCAGGCCAGCACCGATGGATCCTCCCGAGCAGCCACGAACATGCCTGCCGCGCGGTTGGTGCAGCCCGACGCGATACCCAACGTGCAGGCGCGCTGGAAGAGCGCCTCGGAGACGGGCTTGTCGGTCTTCTCCTGCACCGACTGCGCGAGCCAGTAGCAGGCCCCGGCATCCCCGGACACGCACCTGCGCAGGCAGGCGTCGTCGCCGATCGAGGGACAGAGATCGCGACCCACCGGCACCGGACGTCGCCACGTCATCGCATCGGCGGGACATTGCGAAAGCGCCGACATCCAGGCCTTGCGCGCCTTCACCTGCTCCGGCACGCCGAGACTCGCGTCGTCCGCCTGTGCGGGCAGGCAGGCGAACGCCAGCATCAGCATCAGGCAGACCGCACCTGCATCGGAACGGCGGCCCGGCGACACGCGCATCGCGAAGATCGAACGCAGACCCTCGCGGCATCGAAACGCTGCGGTCATGGTCCTTCCGGCGCCTCCAGCGCCTGCAGCGCATCGCGCACCCGGGCGATGCGCTGGTTCCGGCCTAGGTCGTTGTACCACTCCCAGATCCGCGCCTCGGCATCGCCGCAGCGCAGGGTGAGGCCGGCGCGGCTTTCGTCGGGAATCGCGCGGCGCTCCCTGACCTGCTGCTTCCACGCCTTCAGCTCGACCAGCAGCGCGGCCAGCGCACGATGGCGCGACGCGTCGACGACAGCCTCGGTCCGCTCCGACGGACCGCGCGGATCGACGCGGTCGCGACGATAGGCACCGTCGGCACCGAGGGAAATCGTCGTTCCACCCCACAGGCCGTGCGCATCGCTGTAGACGACGACAGGCAGTGGTTCGCCTCCTTTCGCCGCATTCGCGAGGCAGGCTTTCACCGATGGCGTTTTCGCCGGAACACCAGCCGCGGCGCACAGCAGCAGCGTGGCGACGAGGATCGACGCGGCATGTCGGCGATGGCATCGAGGCATGGGAATTCCTTCGCGGGTCGGAAGTGGATCGATTCTAAGGCGACGCGGTGCACGATCAAGCCATGGCGCCCTGGCCCGTCCGCCCCGACAGAACATCAAACCATGCGAGGGTCCGGCCTCACTTCCGCGATTTCAGCACCGCGTCGAACACCGTGGCCAGTTCGAGGGCGTCGTCGCCCGCGTGGTGCGTGTGCGGGACACCGGTCACGTCCAGCGCGTACTTGATCCTGCCCTTGTGGGTGTCGACCCATTCGGTGCCGTGCATGCCCATCCAGTAGCTGCGCAGGTCGATGCCCGAACCGGTGCTGCCGAACGGGCTCTTGCCCAGGTAGCGCATGAAGTACCAGTGCACGTACATGCCGTCCCAGACCGCAGGCGCGGCGAGGAAGACCGGCCTGCCGATCCTGCGCAATCCGTTGATCCAGCGCGCCGCGGCCTCCATCGCCTCCTTCGGATGCGGCGCTTCGCGGATCAGGCGCTCGCGGTCCAGCCCCGACACCGCGAGCGCTTCCGGAACGAAGTCGTCCGAAATCGGCTTCAGCTCGGTGTAGAAGGTATGCTCCGGCATCCCCGCGACCGACATGCCCATCGAGAGCATGCTGTAGGGGCCGGGGATCGGGCCATCCGCCTCGACATCGGTGGCGATGTAGAGCTCGGGAAGTCGTTCGTTCATGGCAGATGCCTCCAGGGTGCCGGCATGGTATCTGCGGCCGCGACGCGTGGCGATGCCTGTCCCGTGCGGCAAATCCGACCGAAGCCCATAGACTATCCGCATGCCCGACTTCGGCCTGTTCATGGCGGCATTCCTCGCCGCGACCCTGCTGCCCGCGCAGTCCGAGGCCGTGCTGGTGGCCCTGCTGCTGGAAGGCCATTCGCCATGGCGACTGGTGGCGGTCGCCAGCATCGGCAATGTCCTGGGATCCACCGTCAACTGGTGGCTGGGCCGCGAGATCGCGCGCTTCGGCGACCGCCGCTGGTTTCCGGTGAAGCCCGCCGCCCTGGAACGCGCACGCCGGAGCTATGGCCGCTGGGGCCGGTGGACGCTGCTGCTGAGCTGGGTACCGGTGATCGGCGATCCGCTGACCCTCGTCGCCGGCATGATGCGCGAACGCTTCTCCGTCTTCATCGCGCTGGTGGCGTTCGCCAAGACACTGCGCTACGTGTTGCTGGCGGTCGCGGTGATGGCGCAGGCGTCCTGACGCGGGCTGCAGCGAGCTGGGCCCGGCGCAACAGTGCGCAGCGCGAAATGACACAATCTTCACCGCAACGCGGGCAGCTCCCGCGTCAGGGCCGGGTCGATGCGTTTTGAATCTCCAGTCGTGTCGCCGGATGCGAGGCGTCCGGCGTTCTTCGATGGCATGGACGAGGATCAGGCACGGCTGGCGTTCACCTGCGCGGGCTGCGGTGCCGAGAACAGCATGTCGCTGTTGTCGTTCGTGTCCCGGGCAGAACGCTGGTTCGATG
Source organism: Lysobacteraceae bacterium 2PB (assembly GCA_005502915.1). GTDB lineage: Bacteria > Pseudomonadota > Gammaproteobacteria > Xanthomonadales > Xanthomonadaceae > Lysobacter_I. The sequence goes on from SCMT01000008.1 coordinate 138,554, forward strand.
TACTCGACGACGGCAGCCGCCTGCAGGTCGTCCGCCTCTTCCGCAATCCACTTGGCGAATCACTGGGCAAGCTCGTGGTGCGATCCCATGACGAAACATCGCCCTGCTTCGGACTCGTGGATTGCAGCGCCTGCGCCCGCACCCATCTGGTCTACCTGAGTTTCGGCGAGATCCAGCCCGCGCGTTACCAGGCGCGCTTGCACGGCATCGCCCTGCTTGCGCCGCACCCCGTCGAGTCCACGCAAACGCTCCCCCTGCTCTCACTGGTCATGCCGCTCGCCAGCGGCCGTCTGCTGCTGCGTTTCCAGGACGGCACATGGGCATTGACCCACGCCATGCTCGCCACAGACCTGCATCGTTTCGCTGCCGGCCCGCTCGGCATCGCCTGGGATGCACGCAGCGGTCTCGATGTCGTCGGCCTGCATGACGCCAGCGAGCCAATCGCCGACACCCGGCACACATGGCTGCTCGGCTGCCGATGGCATGCAGGACATCGCGAAACCGGCCTCGGGCTGCAGGCTTTCGCTGCCGAGCCCTTGGTGCTGTACGACATCGATGAAGCGGGTACGCGCGTCGAAACCTTCATGCCGCAGACGCTGCGCAGCGTCGAGGGCTGGCAACAGCGCCTGGAAAACGCCGACTGCGCCTGGGCGATCGATGTCATCGCACAGGCGGATCACGCCATGGCCGGCCTGCAGACCGTCGTGAGCGCAGCCGTACGCCGGAACGGTGCCCTGCACGATCCATTTCCCATCTTGCCCCATCGCAGCAAGCGGCAAGCAGCAAGCGCCGGGATCTCGCTGGCCGGCTGGCGCGCCGAACCCGGCGAACCGCCGCTTCGCTGCACGACAGGATCGAGCACCGAGAGCGACCTCATCGACGACATCGCCCATGTCGTCGAGCGCATGCAGCGCCGACGCGTGGCGGACAACGCCCAGGCCGCGGACGCCCTGATGTTCAGCGTTCTCACCACGCGGTTCGAGATCTGCGTGCACTGGTACGACGGCGACCATCATCACGCCATCGGCGACCGGGCCTACACCCTGGATCTGGGCGAACTCCGGACATCGTGGGATGCAGACGACTTCGAAGCACTGTGCGATGAAACGATCAGGCGCTACGCCCGCAACCACAAGCCATCGGAGCTCCAGGTCTGGCTCCGCATCGAAAGCGAGTGGGCGGGCCGATGATTCACTGGATGAGTCATCCCGGGCCGGCAATGCACATGGCGCGAATGCAGGGCGGGCACAAGCCCGCCCTGCGGTTGATTGCGGATGCATCGAAAGCACCCGCGGACGTCGTCCCGGCGGCGATCAGCAACCGTAGAAGTTGCAGAGCGGAACGAAATTCGCCGAGCTGAAGCGGGGCCCGACGAAGGTCGTGCCGAATCCGCCCGGATACGGGCCACTGGTCACGCCGGTAACGATGTTCTGCGCATTCGAATAGGGGTGATAGCGCAGCAACCAGCCACCGCCGCTGCTGCCGAAGGTCATGTCGCAGCCCTTGGCCAGCACATCCAACCCGCCGTTGAAGCTCTCCGCCGTGCAGATGTGGGTGTACTGCGTGCTCAGGTTGCTGGCGTAGCCCACCGAGTGCAGGTTCATGATGTAGGGCTGGTCCCAGGCGCGGCCCAGCCAACCGACATAGTTGGTCACCGGAAGACCGGTGCTGAGGTTGTTGCCGAGCCGGATCATGCCCACGTCCCAGCGACGTCCACCGATCGTGATCCAGTTGGTCATGATGCCCGCGGACTGCCAGCCATAGACGCCGTACGGCGCCACGCCGAAACGATCGGCGGGCACGAAGCGGAAATTGCGATGCCAGCCCTGTCCACGGGTGTACAGGCAATGCGCTGCGGTGACGATGATGTTGCGCTGGCTGATGACATTGGCGGTGCAGTAGCTGCTGGCACCGCTCGGCGTGACGAAATACAGCTTGCCGATCTTGTTCCACGGCGCGAACTGCCACATCTGCGTATTGACGTTCCCGGAGTAGCGCGTGAACACACCAGCGGTTCCCAGCGTCGTGAATTGACGGGTGTTGCGCTGCCGGTTCTCGGCAAGCGAATCGAGGCTGACCTCTCCTTTTTCGATCATACGGTCCATCGCTTCGAGTTCCGCCCAGGCCTCGGGGAATGCCGCCTTGGCCCTTGCGCTGGCATCCGCAGCCGCCGCGCCGCCCTTCGCGATCCCGGGCGTCGCTTTCCTCTCCGCGGCCTTGCCGCCGGAACTCTTGAGCGTGGTGCTTCCGTCGTCCTCGACCCAGTTCAGCGGCAGCACGCGCTCGCGCTGTTCGGGTTTCTCGAACGGATCAGGCCCCTCGTTCGCGGGCGCTTCGACATGTTTGACCTCCGCGGTCTGCGCGATCGCCCCCAGCGGCGCGAACAGGAACGCAACCGCCATGGCACCGACAAAGCAGCGGCCATGCAGGCGATGCTGCAAACGTGACGTGTTCATGATCTACGACTCCTTGTAGGTTCGGAAATGAACGATCGGATCGAGATTCGCCGCGCCGGGCGCGATCGCGCCCCGTGGCGAAACCACCTGTCACGCCGGGCTGGCCGCCTGTCCAATCGAGCACTCGCACAGGATCGGAAAAGGTTCGAGCCGACCGGGGCGCATCATGTGGCCCGCGCATGGTATTCCGTTGCTTTTCCGACCCATCGCAACGCGCGTCAAATTTCGGAGATTGAATTTCTCAATCAGGTTTCGTTCGTACGGAGCAGCGCGTCAATCCGACAGGCGATGCATACACAGAAATAAGGATATCCATCAGGGATCGCCGCATCGCCCGGCGCATCCGCCATCGTTGAACCGGGAAAACCGCGTGGCGAATCATCAATATCGGGGAACCTCCCGGCAGTTCGCATCGGGCAGGGACATGCCCGCTTTCATCCCGGCATCCGGCGCGACCGCCGTACGATCCACTCGGCCACAAGGCAGTTGAGACAGAATCCGATCCAGGTCACCGTCGCCGCCTCGAACTCGGTGGGATTGCCATGTATCAGGTAGGCGGGAATGAAATACAGGCGCGTCGTCGACAGCGACAGGCCGATCGCGTAGGCACGGATCACCCATGCGCGGTGCACATCGATTTTCCGCCGTATCGCCGCCCGCCACGCGATCACCAGGGCAACCAGCAGGGTCAGCGAAAACAGGACCATCGCTGCGCGCTTGAAATGGCCGCCGCGCAGCGGAAAGCCGAACTCGACGCCCAGCGCAGTCACCGCAGCGACGAGCCCGCAGACGATGAAGATGCGCCCCGAAACCCGATGGAGCTTCGGCCAGTGGCGACGGATCGACGGAATGAACTGGAGCGGTCCCACCAGCATGAACACGGTGCCGGACAGGATGTGGATCGCCGGCCACCACGGCTCATGTACATAGACCATGAAGACCGGATCGGCGACCGGCTGCCCGGTGACCAGTGCATGCCCGGTCACCGCGAATCGCATGATTCCCGAAAACACCACGATCCCGCCGAACAACCACAAGAGGATCGGCACCCAGCCGACCACCAGCTTCCTGCCTGCCGAATCCATTCCGCGACTCCGAAAACGTCCGGAGACGATGGTACTACAGGCATCAGAGCGGGCTTGACCTGCCCCACTCCGCATACCAGTGATCACTGAGACAGCCAGGGATTGAACGGCGCAGCACCGTCGACTGCGTGGACCTGGACATGACGGGACGCCGTTCCGCCCGCATCGCGCGCAGGTGCATCAAGGTTTGCACCGCGACGGGCCCTGTCCTTTGCGACGGGTTCCGCTCAGTGGAACCCACCCTGCCTGGCTGGCGGGACAACGCCTTGCCTCGGGGTCTCGCTCTTCCGCCAAACTGGGAAAAGACCACGAATTCATGAGTTGGCACGGTTCCGGTACAGTGAATTCCTGCGAGCGATCATCGCTCGATCATCCCGATAACGAAAATCGATCGCCATCGCACAGGGAGATATCGCATCGCGCGCGCGGTGCCCGGCCAGGGACAGGCCATCGGACGCATTCATTGGCTTCTCTCGCGTCGTGCCTGCAAGCGCCCCACGCGGCGCATGGGTCGTCGCGACCACAAGGAGAGAAGTGAACATGAAGCATCGTGCTCTTGCGCTATCCGTCGCCGCCTTGCTGATGGCGGCAGCAAGCCCATCGTTCGCGGGCAAGGCCCACCTCGACGGCCTCCGCAGCGACACCGCGTTCGACCAATTCATCGTCAAGTACCGCAATGGCAGCGAGCAGCGCGCTGACACCGCCGCGATCGACCGTGGCCTCGTACGCGCGTCGCGGGCAGTCGCCGGCAACCGCGCGCTCCGCGTGACGCATTTCCGCCGGATGTCGCTCGGCGCCGATGTGATCCGCACCGACCGCAAGCTCGATCGCGTCGACGCGGAAACCCTGATGCGCCAGATCGCATCGGACCCGGATGTCGAATACGTCGAGGTCGACGTGCGGATGCGTCCGACGCTGACGCCGAACGACCCGCGCTATCCCGACCAATGGCATTACTTCAATCCCGCGACCGGCATCAACCTGCCGAATGCCTGGGACAAGAGCACGGGTTCGGGCATCGTCGTCGCCGTACTCGACACCGGCAGCACGCCGCACAGCGACCTCAATTCGAATACGGTGGCGGGCTACGATTTCATCAGCAATACCACGACGGCACAGGATGGCAACGGTCGCGACAACAACCCGAACGACCCGGGCGACTGGTTCACCAACTGGGCATGCGGTGGCGCTCCGGACCCCCGATTCGAACGCAGCGATTCGAGTTGGCACGGCACCCACGTCGCCGGCACCATCGGCGCCCTCACCAACAACGGTATCGGCGTGGCCGGTGTCGCCTACGGTGCCAGGATCCAGCATGTCCGCGTGCTGGGTCGCTGTGGTGGCTCGCTCTCCGACATCGCCGATGGCGTGATCTGGGCGTCGGGTGGCGCGGTCAGCGGCATCCCGGCCAACCAGACCCCGGCGAGGATCATCAACATGAGCCTCGGCGGCGGCGGCAGTTGCTCGACCACATTCCAGAACGCGATCAACAGCGCGGTCGGTCGCGGCACTACGGTCATCGTGGCCGCCGGCAACGACAACGGCAACGCAGCGAACTTCCAGCCGGCCAGCTGTGCGAACGTGGTGGTCGTGGGTGCGACCGACATCAACGGTGCCCGCTCGGTCTGGTCGTCCACGCAGCAATCGAACTACGGCAGCAATGTCGACCTGTCGGCGCCGGGTTCCAACATCTGGTCGACGCTCAACAGCGGCACGCAGGGACAGGGCACCGAAGCCTACGCGTCCTATGACGGCACTTCGATGGCCACTCCGCACGTCGCCGGCGTCGCTGCGCTGGTGCAGAGCCGGCGACTTGCCTCAGGCCTGCCCCTGTTCACGCCGGCGCAGCTGGAAACGCACCTGCGCAACAACGTCCGTCCATTTCCCGCCACGCCGGACCAGCCGATCGGCACAGGGATCGTCAATGCGGACGCAGCCGTCACTGCAGCCGTGCCGCCACCAGCGCCACCGGTGATCAACAGCTTCACCTGCTCCGGCACGGGCGGCGGGTACTGCAGCGTGAGCGCCACGTCTTCGACACCGATGACCTACGCGTGGTCCGGCGGCTTCAGCAGCAGCTGCACCGGGCCCACATGCTCGAATGTGTGCGGCACGCTCGGCAGCTTCACGATCAAGGTGACGGTCACCGTCACCAACAGCGTGGGCTCGACCAGCGCGGATGCCTGGCCGTTCTGCCAGCGCTCCTGGTGATTCGCCCTCGCATGGCGGGTGGTACACCGCCGCCCGCCATGCCTCTGCAGGGCAAGGCCTTCGCCGACATCGCGGACGCTGTCGAAGGCGCGGGGAAGCACAGGGACAGGCTCACTTCCGGGCGCAGGCATCGTCTGCGCCCGGGTCAAGCCTGCTACTCGTGAAGCGTCCTCGCTAATTCGATCCACTTGGAAGTAGAGTTCCCACCCAAGGAGCTCCACATGAAGAAGTCGCGATTCACGGAAGAACAGATCGTCCGTATCCTCAAGGA
>SCMT01000009.1 GCA_005502915.1 Lysobacteraceae bacterium 2PB
GCCGCCGGCCCCGCCGGCCCCGCCGTCGCCCCCGGCGCCGACCGCTCCGGCCCGCAACGACAACGACCTGCGCGCCTCGCTCTGCGTCCGGCCTTCGATGGCCCCGCTGCAGCAGGCCGTCTCGCGCGCCGGCGCCGCCGCTGACCTGACCCTGACGATCGTCTACCAGGCCGACGGCACCATCACCGACGTCTCCGTCTCCAAGAGCAGCCGCAACCGCGATCTCGATCGCGCAGCGGTGACCTGGGCACGACGCGCCAAGCTGTGTCCGGGCGCCGCCGGTTCGGGCCGCCTGCCGTTCTCGTTCGACCTCGACTGATCGGAATCCCCATCCGGGAATCCGATCCGGTCAGGGTATCGCCAGACCAGATCCGCTCCACACAGATTCGCTCCAGACAGATCCAACCCCGTTCCTTTCCACTACACAAGAAAAGGTAAGCGTCATGCTGCAGGAAATCCTCACCATCGCATCCGCCGGCGCCGCCGGGGGCGGTAATGCTGCCTCCGCGCTGAAGCAGATGGGCGTCGACCATCTGATCACCGAATTCACGACGAAGCCCGGCGAGTATCCGGTGCAGATCGCCGTGGCCCTGACCCTCATCATCCAGTCGGCCATGTCCTGGTACTGGATCGTGGTCAACTTCATCAAGAACAGCGCCCTGCGTCGCCGCGGCGACTCGGTCACCAGCACGTTCTGGGAAACCCCGAATGCGCAGGACGCCATCCGCTTCATGGAAGAGCAGCCCAAGAGCGAGCCCTTCTCGAAGATCGCCCTCGACGCCGCCCAGGCCGCCGCGCACCACCAGCGCCACGAAGGCTCGCGTCTGGTCGAGTCGCTGAACCGCTCGGAATTCGTCGACCGCGCCCTGCGCCAGGCCGTCACCCGCGAATCGATGAACCTCGAGAGCGGCATGACCGTGCTCGCCACCGTCGGTTCGACCGCGCCGTTCATTGGTCTGCTCGGCACCGTGTGGGGCATCTACGGCGCGCTGATCAAGATCGGTGCGACCGGCCAGGCCTCCATCGACGCCGTTGCCGGCCCGGTGGGTGAAGCGCTGATCATGACCGCCGTCGGTCTGTTCGTCGCCATCCCGGCGGTGCTCGCGTACAACTTCTTCATGCGCGCCAACCGCATCACCAACAGCCAGTTCGACACGTTCGCGCACGACCTGCACGACTTCTTCGCCACCGGCTCGCGCGTCGGCGAAGCGGCCAACAAGCGCTGATCCGCACGTAGCGACGATCGAACCACCTGACGGAGCACAGTCATGGCCTTCAGTACCGGCAACGACAGCGGCACGCCGATGTCCGAAATCAACGTCACGCCCCTCGTGGACGTGATGTTGGTGCTGCTCATCATCTTCATGATCACGGCACCGCTGATGTCGCACAAGACGAAGGTCGAGCTGCCACAGGCGAACTACGAGACGCGCGATACGGAAAAGACGCCACCGACGCCGCCGATCACCATCGCCGTCACCGAGGAAGGTCGTTACTTCTTCAATGACGAGCCGGTGACCCGCGAGCTGCTGGAAAGCCGACTGTCCGTGGAAGCGCAGAAAGTGCCGCAGCCCTCGGTCAACATCCGTGGCGACAAGACCGTTCGTTATCGCTTCATCAACGACGTGGTCAACATCGCCCAGGCCCAGGGCATGCGTCAGGTCGGCTTCGTCGCCACCCGCGAACGCAACTGATTCGGAGACAGACGCATGGCATTCGCATCCAACTCCGGTGGCGGCCCGATGGCCGACATCAACGTCACGCCCCTTGTGGACGTGATGCTGGTGCTGCTGATCATCTTCATGGTGACCGCGCCGATCCTGTCCTATCCGATCGACATCGACCTGCCCCAGCGCACGAGCAATCCTCCGGAGAACCCGAAGGAACCGCCGCCGCCGGTCAAGCTGCGCATCGACCAGGCCGGCACGGTCTACTGGAACGACAGCCCGACCCCGGTGTCCGCATTGCTCAACATGATGCAGGCCGAAGTCGAGCGCGATCCGACCAACCAGCCGACCCTCGAGATCGATGTCAACGAGGAAGCGCAGTACGAAACGCTTGCGAAGGTCCTGGCCCAGGCCAAGGACGCGCAGATGAAGAAGATCGGTTTCGTCAAGAAACCCTGATCCTGAAACAATCGCAAGAAAAGGCCGGCGCCGGACCTGCAGCCTGCCGCCCGCCCAGAACGACTTGAACCAATTCGACGCCGCCCTCCGGGGCGGCGTTTTTTATGCGCGATCGCCCGGATTTTCGGGTGCAAACGCTTGTCGACCCCGTTCCGCCGGGCGTAACGTTGGAAGCGTCACCCCAAGCAGAGGAGCGGCGCCATGGCTTTCGCACAATCCCAGACGCGTGACCGGACCTTGGCCGAAATCAACATCACCCCGCTGATCGACGTGATGCTGGTGTTGCTGGTGATCTTCATGATCGCGGCGCCGGTGTTGACCAGGGACATCCCGCTGACGTTGCCTCAAACAGATCCGAACCCCAAGCCTGTCGTCGTTCCACCGCCCCCGATCGAGCTGCGCATCGATGCCGTCGGCGAGGTGACGGTAGCGGGTGCGCCGGTGGCCCTCTCCGAACTGACTTCGGTGCTGCGCACGGAACGCGAGCGGCTCGCGGGGCAGAAGGTGATCCTGAGCGTGGAAGCGAGCTACGACGTCGACTACGAGGTGGTGGCCAAGGTGCTCGCCACCGCACAGAACGCGGGGATGTCGAATATCCGCATGCGTTGAAGCGATGCGAGCAGACACACTGCACCAGAAACAGCACGGGCGGCCCAGAGCCGCCCGTGTTCGTTCGTGTACTGGTATTCGTCTGCTCAGCGACGGTCGAGGATCGCGAGATAACGTTTCACGGTGAACGCGAGGCCGTCGTACAACGCTTCGCCGATGAGCGCGTGACCGATCGACACTTCGAGCACATCGGGCACGCCGGCGATGAAGGTGCCGAGGTTGGCCTGGCTGAGATCGTGGCCGGCATTGACGCCCATGCCGCGCGACTGGGCGGCGCGGGCGGTATCGGCAAAGGCCGGCAGCTGCTGTAGCGGATGCCCTGCCGCGAACGCTTCGGCATAGGGCCCGGTGTAGAGCTCGATGCGATCGGCGCCGCTGGCCGCTGCTGCGTCCATATCGGCACCGGCATCGGCGAACACGCTGACGCGGCAACCGATGGCCTTGAGGGCGCTGACGTGTTCGCGAAGCCCGACGAGGTCGCGGGCGAAATCGAAGCCGTGATCCGAGGTGAGCTGGCCGTCGCCGTCGGGCACCAGGGTGGCCTGCGCAGGCCGCGTCTCGGCACAGAGTGCGTGGAAACCGGGATATCCCTCGCGTGGCGGCGCGAACGGGTTGCCTTCGATGTTGAACTCGACGCCGTAGGCGCGGGTCAGCTCGGCCAGCGCATACACGTCATCGGCGCGGATGTGGCGTGCGTCGGGACGCGGATGCACGGTGATGCCATGCGCGCCGGCATCGAGGCAGGCGCGTGCTGCGGTGACCACGTCCGGATCGCGACCGCCCCGGGAATTGCGCAGTACCGCGATCTTGTTGACGTTGACGCTGAGGACAGTCAAACCGGTGCTGCCTCAGGCCTGGGGCGGTTCGGGCTGGGCGACCGCAGGGGCGGCAGGCGCCTCGGCGGCGGCGCCATTGCGACGGGCCTCCGCCTGCTCGCGCATGCGGCGCAGCTCCAGCGGATCGATCAGCAGGGTCTCGCTGCGCGAGGCACTGCCGACGCGGTCGGCGATGAGGATCATGACCGCGAACACGGTCAGGCCGAGCGAGACCAGCATGCAGATCACCATGATCGCCATGGAGGTCGAGGTCAGGGCCACCGCGAGCAGGGCGGCGGCGATCGCGAAGAAAAGCCAGGGCATGAGGCGCGTCCTTCCCGGGGGACAGAAGAGGGGCGGGCGCCAGTCTACTCCGGCGGGCGCCCGTCACGACAGGCCGCCGGCCGGGGGGCACCTGCCGTCCGTCGCCACCAGCAAAGGGGCGGACGGTGCACGGCCGCCTACAGCAGGGGCGACATCAGCCGCGCGAGCGCTTCGGGCAGGCGGCTGCGGAACAGCGGTCGCCTGCGGTCCAGGCGTACGCGCGGGGCGGAGGCGAATTCGCCCTCGACGTGCCGGGCGAGTTGCACGGCCAGATCGGTGTCCTGGAACAGGATCGACACCTCGAAGTTGAGGCGGAAGCTGCGGTGATCGAAATTGGCGCTGCCCACGAGGCAGGTGGTCTCGTCGACTAGCAGCGCCTTGGTGTGCAGCATGCGCGGCCCGTATTCGTAGATCTTCACGCCGGCAGCGATCAGGTCGTCGTAGTACGAGCGTGCGGCGAGCGTGACCAGCTTCGAATCGCTCAAGCGCGGCACCAGCAGGCGCACGTCCAACCCGCCCAGCGCGGCGGAGGTCAGCGCCATCATCGCGGCCTCGCCGGGCACGAAGTAGGGCGTGACCAGCCAGACCCGGCTGCGTGCGGCGTGGATCAGCGCGACATGCATGCGATGGATCGCTTCCCACGATGAGTCCGGCCCGGAGGTCAGCACCTGTGCGGAGATCCTGCCTGGTGTCGTGCCCGGCACGGGCGGCGCTGCGTCCCGGGCGAGTTGCGAGAGGAAATCGCGGTCGCCGGTGGCGTAGATCCAGTCCTCGACGAACACCCGCTGCAGCGCGCGGACCACGTCGCCTTCGATGCGCAGGTGCAGGTCGCGGTAGGCGTCCCTGCGCAGGCGTTCGTTCTGTTCGTCTGTGATGTTGATGCCGCCGGTGAATGCGACGCGTCCGTCGATGACCACGATCTTGCGATGGGTGCGAAGGTTCAGCCAGGGACGCGACCAGAACCGCCAGAAACGCGTGGGATGGAACCAGGCCAGTTCGCCGCCCGCCGCGACCAGGGGCGCGAAGAACGCGACCTTGCATTTGCCGGCGCCGATCGCGTCCAGCAGCAGTCGCACCTTCACGCCGCGCTTTGCGCATTCGACCAGCGCATCGCGCAATGCGGTGCCGCTGCGGTCGGGCATGAAGATGTAGTACTCCAGGTGGACGTGCGCGCGTGCCTGGGCGAGATCGGCGATGAGTGCGTCGTACTTCGATGCGCCATCGACGAGCAGGCGCACGTCGGAGGCGCGCATCGGCGCGAGCCCGGTCGAGGCTTCCGCCAGCCGCGCCAGTTCCAGCGCATCCGGCGCTTCGCCGGGCGCGAAGGCGGGTGAAGCGAGGGCGTCGCCGGCGATGCGGCTGTGCGCGCGGCGCAGTCGCTGTCGCTGGATCTTCTGCGGCCCGAACAGGTGGTAGATCAGGATGCCGACGTAAGGCAGCAGGGCCAGGCCGAGGATCCAGCTGAGCGTGGCCACCGGTTCGCGCTTCTGCAGCACGATCCAGCCGCCGAGCAGCAGCAGGTGCAGCAGCCAGCCGCCGATCAGGACCGGTTCGATGTAGGGCCCGACGACGGGAATCGCATGCAGCCAGTCCCAGAACCAATCGAGCATGCCGAACATCGTCAGGACCTCCGTCGCAGCCGCTGCGACCCGAAGGGCGTAGCCTACCCGGATGGCGATGGGCGGCAAAACAGATGCGGCAACGCACGACCTGCTGCGCGACGGTCCGATCAAGGGGCGCGGTGCGGCCTCGTTCGTGCGCGGGCGCTTCGAGAAGACGGTGACCGAGGCCGAGGACGACGGCTGGGGTTCGGTCTACGCGGGCGACGAGGCCGGCAGCGACTGGCGTCCGCCGCCGATCCGCACCCAGGTCACCGAGGAGCGCGCGCGCAGCATCATCAGCCGCAACCAGTCGCCCGACATCCCGTTCAGCCAGTCGGTGAATCCCTATCGCGGCTGCGAGCACGGCTGCGTGTACTGCTTCGCACGGCCGTCGCATGCCTATCTCGATCTGTCACCGGGCCTGGATTTCGAGACCAGGCTGTACGCCAAGACCAACGCCGCGGACCTGCTGCGCGCGGAACTGGGCAAGCGCGGTTATCGCTGTTCCTCGATTTCGCTGGGCATCAACACCGACGCCTACCAGCCGATCGAAAAGCGCCATCGCATCACCCGGCAGGTGCTCGAAGTGCTGGCCGAGTGCCGGCATCCGGTCGGCCTGATCACCAAGAGCGGCCTGATCCGCCGCGACCTGGACCTGCTGGCGCCGATGGCACAACAGGGCCTGGTACATGTGTACGTGTCGATCACCTCGCTCGACAACCGCCTGTCCGCGATCCTCGAACCCCGCGCCGCCGCGCCGCACACGCGGCTGAAGACATTGCAGGCGCTGCACGACGCGGGCGTGCCGGTCGGCGTGATGGTGGCGCCGGTCATCCCGATGATCAGCGACCGCGAGCTGGAACACATCCTCGAAGCCGCGTACGCGCACGGCGCGCGGGCCGCCGGCTACGTGCTGCTGCGCCTGCCGCATGAATTGAAAGAGGTATGGCGCGAGTGGCTGTCCCTGCATTACCCCGATCGTGCCGCGCACGTGATGAGCCTGGTGCAGCAGATGCGCGGCGGCAAGGACTACGACAGCCGCTTCGGCACGCGCATGCGCGGCGAAGGCCCGTTCGCGGACCTGATCGCGATGCGCTTCGCCAAGGCGTACAAGCGCATCGGGTTCGGTCGCTTGCCGCCGCTGGACACCTCGCGCTTCGTGCCGCCGGAACCGCCCAGGGCCCCCTCGCCGCAGGGCGAGCTGTTCTGAGCAGTGCCCGTCGTGCTCAGCGCGGCTCCGCATGCGCGCGGAAGCGCGTCGGCGTGGCGCCGGTGCGCCTGCGCATGAGCCGGCGCAGCGCGGTCGCATCCTCGTAGCCGACCGCCGCCGCCACCTGGTCGATCGACATCCGCGTGGTTTCGATCAGCCGCCGCGCCCGCGCCAGGCGCACGGCCTGGATCAGCGCCGACGGCCCCTGTCCGGTGGCGTCGCGCACCCGGCGCGACAGGGTGCGCGGCGACATCGCGAAGGCGTCGGCCAATGCGGATACGGCCGGCGGTCGTGGCAGCGTTTCCTCGATCCGCTGCACCAGCCGGCGGACCAGCGCATCGCCATTGGCGAGCAGCGCCGGCAGGGTGTAGGCCGACTGCGCGGTGCGCGCATCGAGCAGCAGCACGCGGGCGACCGCGTCAGCCAGCGCGGCGCCATGACCGCGCAGCAGGTGCAGCATCAGGTCGACCTGTGCCATCGCCGCACCGGCAGTGACCAGCGTGCCGTCCACGCAGACGATCCGGTCGGCCTCGACCCGGCAGTCCGGCGCGGTGCGACGCAGGTGCTGGGCCAGCCACCAGGTCGTGGTGACGCAGCGGCCGGCCAGCGCGCCGGTGTCGCGCAGCAGGAAGACGCTGCTGCAGGTCGCCGCGACCGGCTGTCCATCGGCGAGGCGACGGGCCAGGTCATCGGCGACGCGCCGGGCATCGGCCTGGGCCAGACGGTGTTCGAGGGCCTCCGGCGACTCGCTGGCCAGACCCGGCACCACGCGAATGCCGGCTTCGTCCACCCGGGACAGTGGCTCGGTGGGGCAGCGCAGGCTTCCGGCGAGTTCGACGTCGCCGCCTTCGGGCGACAGCACGCGCCAGCGCGGCGCGGGCAGGGTCAGGCCGGGCGCCAGCGTCGCCGCCGCGCGCAGGATGTCGAGGCTGACCGCCACCCCGGCCGCATGCGCGCCGGGCAGGACGATGAGCTGGAGCTCGGGAAGTGCGCCGGGCATGGCCGAAACCGCCTTGAACATGTCGAATCGGACGCTGGGAGTGTAGCGGCGGCCCGGGTGCAATGTCCGCACCCGTCCGACGAGCCGTCGCCATGACCGTCCTGCCTGCCTTCGACCCGCTCGACGACTTCGATCCCCGCGACCTCGTCCTGGAGGGCATCGGCAAGCGCGTCCATGTCGCCGGCAGCGGCCCGGCGGTGACCGTGATGACCGAGATGCCCGGGATCAGCCCGCACGTGGCGCGCTTCGCCCGCTGGGTGCGCGACGCCGGCTTCACGGTGTGGATGCCCTCGCTGTTCGGCCGGGACGGCGCGGTGCCGGATGCCGGGGAAGGCACGGCGATCTTCAAGCGTGCCTGCGTCAGCGCCGAATTCCGCGCCTTCGCCGGCCAGGGCGCCAGCCCGGTCACGCAGTGGCTGCGGGCGCTGGCCCGCCACGCCCACGGCGAATGCGGCGGCCCGGGCGTGGGCGCGATCGGCATGTGCTTCACCGGCAATTTCGCGCTGAGCATGATGCTGGAACCGGCGATGCTCGCCCCGGTGCTGTCGCAGCCGACCCTGCCGCTGGACGACCCCGCCGCGCTGGAAAGTCCGCCCGAAGAACTGGCGGCCGTGCGCGACCGACTCGAACGCGAAGACCTCACCGTGCTCGCCTACCGTTTCGCCGGCGACCGCTTCTGCCGCGCCGAACGCTTCGACGCCTACCGCCGCGCCCTCGGCGATCGCTTCCTCGAACGCGTGCTGCCCGATGAGTCCGCCAACCGCGCGGACCTGCCACCGTTCTTCCGCGACGTGGTCGGCGGCCCGCACAGCGTGGTCACCGTGCACCTGATCGACGAGGCGGGGCAGCCGACGGCGCAGGCGCGGGATGAGATTCTGGAGTTCTTCCGGACGCGGTTGCGGGCGCGTTGCTGATGCGATGGGAAGCCGCCCAGATACACCGACTGATCTGCCGCCCTACTGCGCCCCGAACAGCGTCTCCGCGCGCTGGAACAGGATCCAGCTGGTGGCGATGAACTTGTCGCCGCCCTGCGGCCGGTTGCCGCGGTGGGTGTGCGTGAATGCGGTGGGGGCGATCAGCAGTGAACCGGTTTCCGGCTTGACCTTGCGCTGCTGGAACATGAACTCGGTCTCGCCTTCCTCGAATTCGTCGTTGAGGTAGATCGTCCAGAGCAGGTGGCGATGCAGGGTCTCGCAGGTGGTGTCGCGCGGGTACAGCTCGCAGTGCCAGTACGGATAGCCGCCTTCGCCGGCGGTGTACCACTGCAGGTTGGTGTGGCCGGGGCGCAGGCAGGTGAGGGTGAGCTGCTGCAGCTGCTCCTCGTCCATGGTCGCGAAATCCTCGGCCACCAGCCGGCGCATCTGGCCGCCGGGGGGCTGGTGCTGCAGCATCAGCGGCGCGATCAGCGCCTGCGGATACTCGCGGATGTAGCGCTTGGTCGCTTCGAGCACCGCCGTGTTCAGCGCGATCTCGACGTCGCGCCATTCCGCGACGTTGGAAATCCCCAGGTCGCGGCTCTTCTTCAGGTCGGGGAACAGGCCGCCGCCGATCTTTCCTTCCTGCAGCTGGTTGCTGCGCCGCATGCGTTCGACGATCTGCGCGCAGACCTCGCGCGGGATCGCGTTGGGCGTGACCGAGATGAAATCCTTTGTGCTCATGCTGCGCGTCGCCTGTCGAACGGGGTGGAGGAAAGGAGGAAGACAGGCCGGTGATCAGCCGGCCTGCCGGTCGTGCTCGAGATGGTAGCGGGTGGCGGTCTCGACTTCTTCCTTCGATCCGAGGAACACCGGCACGCGCTGGTGCAGCTGGGTCGGCGCGATCTCCATCATCCGCTGGCGGCCGTTGCTGGAGGCACCGCCGGCCTGTTCGATCAGGAAGCTCATCGGGTTCGCTTCGTACATCAGGCGCAGCTTGCCGGCCTTGGACGGATCCTTGCGGTCCCACGGATAGATGAAGATGCCGCCGCGGGTGAGGATGCGATGCACGTCGGCGACCATCGAGGCGATCCAGCGCATGTTGAAGTCCTTGCCGCGCGGGCCTTCCCTGCCGGCCAGCAGGTCGCTGACGTAGGCCTGCATCGGCGCTTCCCAGTGGCGCTGGTTGGACATGTTGATCGCGAATTCCTTCGTCTGCTCCGGTACGCGCATGTGCTTCTGGGTGAGCACGAACGAGCCCTGTTCGCGATCCAGCGTGAAGGCGTGCGTGCCGTGGCCGATGGTCAGCACCATCATCGTGCTGGGCCCGTAGATGCAGTACCCGGCGGCGACCTGCGCCGTGCCCGGCTGCAGGAAGTGCTCGTCGCCGACCTGCGGCACGTCGTCCGGGCAGCGCAGCACCGAGAAGATCGTGCCGACGCTGACGTTCACGTCGATGTTGCTGCTGCCGTCGAGGGGATCGAACAGCAGCAGGTAGTTGCCGCGCGGATAGGCATCGGGGATCGGCTGGCAGTGGTCCATCTCTTCCGATGCGCAGGCAGCGAGATGGCCGCCCCAGGCGTTGGCTTCGAGCAGGATCTCGTTGCTCAGCACGTCCAGCTTCTTCTGCGCCTCGCCCTGGACGTTGCCGGTCCCGGCGTCGCCGAGCACACCGCCGAGCGCACCCTTGCCGACCGCGACCGAGATGCTCTTGCAGGCCCGGGCGACGACCTCGATCAGCAGGCGCAGGTCGGCACTGATGCGGTCCTGGCGCTGCTCTTCAAGCAGGTAACGGGTGAGGGAAACGGGGGAGCCGGAGGCTGGGCTGGCGGAGGTCATGGCGTGCGGGAGGCGGCGGGCGAAGCACGCATTGTCCCGCACATTGCCTCCATACGCGCCGGTCAGGCTCCGGGCGGCAGCGATCCGTGGGCCCGGTCGGGGCCATCCGCCGCCGCCATGGGGGCGCTTGCGTCCGTACCCCGGCCGGGAGTCGCCTCGGGTGTCGAGGCCCGGGGATTGCAGCGACCACCGGTTCCCGCTCCGCGCGAACCCGACCGGCGGGTTTGCCTGGCGTCCCCGTCCCCGGCATAATTGCCGGCTCGCTGCGCCCGGCACGCCCGACAGGGTGCCCGGAGGACGGGGACGCGATCCCGCCCGCAAGCCGCAACGACACCTTGAATCCCCTTTCGCGTGGTGAACGCCCGGCCGGCAGTACAGGCCCGGGTCGACGTCGGGGCCGCCGCCTCCCGGGCTACGGGGGGCACCCACGGACGCATCGCCTGGCTCCCCGAGCACGCCGAGCGTTCTTATCGAGAGGTACGTATGTCCCGCGAATGCCAAGTCACCGGCAAGCGCGTCGCGACCGGCAACAACGTGTCGCACGCGAACAACAAGACCCGCCGCCGTTTCATGCCCAATCTCCACGAGCGCCGCTTCTGGGTCGCTTCGGAAAACCGTTGGGTCAAGCTGCGCGTTTCCACCAAGGCCCTGCGCACCATCGACAAGAACGGCATCGACGCCGTGCTCGCCGAGCTGCGTGCCCGTGGCGAAAAGGTCTGAGGAGAACTGAATCATGGCTTCCAAGCGCGACAAGATCCGCCTGATCTCCTCGGCCGGCACCGGCCACTTCTACACCACCGACAAGAACAAGAAGAACACGCCGAACAAGATGGAGGTCAAGAAGTACGACCCCGTCGTTCGCAAGCACGTGATGTACAAGGAAGGCAAGATCAAGTGATCATCGCATAGCGATGGTCATCCAGCCTCCAGACAGACCCGCCGAAAGGCGGGTCTGTCGTTTCAGGCGCATCCCGATGGCAACCCCGCGCAGGCGGGAAGCGTCCTTCGACAGTCGGATGCGGGTGATCCCGCGCCAGACAGACCCGCCGCGAGGCGGTTTCTGTCTGCGCGGCATCGCTGATCGGGATGTCGATCAGAACGTGATGCTCCAGCTGTCGATGCGGCCGGTGTCCGCCGTCGCTGCGTCGCGCACGCGCAGGTTCCACGTGCCGTTCAGGGCTTCGCCCGACAGGTTCACGTTGAACGTCTGGTTGACGTTGTCCGCGCTGCCGCCCGAACGGTTCAGCAGGTTGTACACCGAACCATCCGGCGCCACGAGGTCGACCACGAGGTCGCCGCGATAGGTGTGGACGATGTTCACCGCGACCGGCGTGCTGGCCTGGCCATTGCCCGTGCGACCGCTCACCGCGATCGGGCTGCTGACCGTGCTGTTGTCGTTGATCGCGTAGTCGGTGCCGTTGCTGTAGGTCTGCACGCCGCCGCCACCCGAACCGGCGCCGGTGAAGTCCTGGCCCGTGACGTTGGCGCTGTTCACGGTGACGCTGCGGCTGGTCGGCGAGAAGGTGTAGCCGCTCAGCGACGGGGTCAGCGTGTACGTAC
Organism: Lysobacteraceae bacterium 2PB; assembly: GCA_005502915.1. GTDB lineage: Bacteria > Pseudomonadota > Gammaproteobacteria > Xanthomonadales > Xanthomonadaceae > Lysobacter_I. Next base: position 11,999 of record SCMT01000009.1, read on the forward strand.
CGTTCGACAGGCCGCCCAGCGTGTAGGCGCCGCTGCTGCTGGTCGTGGCGCTGGCCGAACCGGTGCTGACGACGACATTCGCGATGCCCGCGCCGGCGCTGGTGGTGATGGTGCCCGAGATGCTGTAGGTGGTCGGGGTCGTACCGTTGTCGCCGTCGGGGACAACGCCGCCGAAGTGGGTCGAGACCTGCGGCCAGATCAGCGACATCTTCGCGCCCTTGTTGATGCTGCCGCCGAGGTGGTGCAGCGCGATCGCCTTGTGGCTGGCGCGCGCGATCACCGGCGAGCCGGAGCTGCCGCCTTCGGTGTCGCAGTAGTAGCCGATGTCGGTGTTGGTGCCGTTGCCGCTGGTGCTGGCGTTGTTGACCCGGCAGCGGCCGCCGCCGTCGCGGTCGCTGACCACGCTCAGTTCCTTCTGGCGACCGCCCGGATGGCCGGCGATCATGATCTCCTCGTTCAGCGTGGCCGCGCGCGTTTCCAGGCCGAGGTAGCCGAAGCTGGCGATCGTGCTGAAGTTCTTCACCGTGTACAGGGTGTAGTCCAGCGTGGTGTTGGTGGCCAGCATCTGGTCGCCGGCGACCTTGGTCGGCGTGGCCGAGGTGCCGCCGCAGGTGCTCAGCTGGTAGTTGAACCACACTTCCGAGGCCGCGACGCCGCTGGCGGTGGCGGTGCAGTGGTTGTTGGTGAACATGCGGTTGTCGGGACCGACGCGCCAGGTGGTGCACAGGCCGCCGCTGCTCATCACCAGGCGCGCGACCGGGCGCGACCGATCGAACGCGATCGGGTCGCTCGACGCGTAGCACGCGGCCGGACGCTTGTCGTCGGTGCCGAGGATCGAGCGCGTGCCGAGCGAGCCGTCGAGCAGGCCGTCGATCTGCAGCTCGCGCAGCTTGCGCTCGGAATAGCCCTGCAGGTAGCGGCTGACGCGCACGCCGTCGCTGCTCTTCCAGGCGCTGGTGGGCGTGCCGACCAGGCGCATCAGCGCGACCGGGCCGTGGATCGACATTGCCGAGAAGCTGGTGCGGCCGTCCTGGCCCATCTCGCGGTCGACGGTGTGGCCATCCAGGCCCTGGTTGCTGTAGCGATAGACCTCGGTGCGCGCGGGGTTGAACACTTCCAGCGTCACGCCGTCGGGCAGCGAGAAATGATCGAAATGCAGCTTCACGAAGGTCGCATCGGTGGTGCGCACGGCATGGGTGCGACCCAGCGCGGTGGCGCCCAGGCGCAGGTCGGCCTTGCGCTGTTCGGCCACGCGCAGCGGCGCGGGCTTGGCGGAGGGAGCGGGCGGTGCGGCCTGTGCGAGCAGCGGCAGCGCGCAGGTGATGGCGGCGATGGCGAACAGGGCGTGCGCGCCGCGTCGTGCGGCGGAGGCGTGGCGTTTCATCTGACGGTCCTTTTGTATTGTCGGAACAACGCGAAAGCGTCCGTGGGCGCACGGGGGTTCGCCGATGGGGCTGCGGACGCGGAATGGCCGAGCGGCCGCCCGCAAGCCTACACACGCCAGGCAGGGCAGGGATTTGCCGGGCATCACAACGTGCGTGCGCGCATGGACGCAGGGGGGCCATGCTGCACTGCGCCATGCGTCGTCGACTTTGGTCGAACACCGGCGGACCACGCGGGGGGGCGAGCGCTTACACTCGGATCCGGATGCCCGGACTGCCGGGCGATGACGGGGCGCGCGTGATTCCAGGCTGGATCCTGCTGCTGGTGTCGCTGGGCTATGTCGGCGTGCTGTTCGCGGTCGCCTACGCCGGCGACCTGCGCGGTGCGATCCCGCGCTGGCGCTGGCTGCGTCCGCTGATCTATTCGCTGGCGCTCGCGGTGTACTGCTCGTCGTGGACGTTCTACGGTGCGGTCGGCACCGCCGCGCGGACGGGCCTGGGCTTCCTGCCGATCTACCTCGGTCCGCTGCTGCTGCTGTTGTTCGCGTGGCGCATCCTCGAACGACTGGTCCTGATCTCGGGCGAGCAGCGCATCGTCTCGATCGCGGATTTCCTCTCGTCGCGCTACGGTCGCGCCCCGGGCCTCGCCGCGCTGGTCGCCTTCGTCGCGCTGATCGCCGCCGTGCCCTACGTCGCGCTGCAGTTCAAGGCCGTTGCGATGAGCGTCGAGGTGCTGGCGCCGGGCAGCGACCAGCAGCTGATCGGCGATCCCGCCCTGTACGTCGCCCTGCTGCTCGCCGTATTCGCGATCCTGTTCGGCACGCGGCAGATCGACGCCACCGAGCACCATCGCGGCATGGTCATGGCCGTCGCGCTGGAATCGCTGATCAAGCTGGTCGCGTTCATCGCGATCGGCGTGTTCGCGCTGCTGCACCTGCCGGGTGCCGGCGGGCTCGGCGATCGCATGCTCGACGCGGCGCGCGTGGTCACTGCGCCGGGCCTGCCGCAGGGCATGCTCGCGCAGACGCTGATCGCCTTCGCCGCGATCGTCTGCCTGCCGCGCCAGTTCCATGTCGCCGTGGTCGAATGCCAGGACGCCGCCGACATCCGCCAGGCCCGCTGGCTGTTCGGCGGCTACCTCGTGCTGTTCAGCGCGTTCGTGGTGCCGATTACCATCGCCGGGCAATCGGTGCTGGGCGCGGGCGGTGCATCGCCCGACACCTACGTGCTCGCATTGCCGCTGGCGCTGGACCACGATGCGCTCGCGCTGATGGCCTACATCGGCGGCTTCTCCGCCGCGACCGGCATGGTGATCGTGGCCAGCGTCGCGCTGGCGACCATGGTCGGCAACGACCTGATCATGCCGCTGCTGCTGCGCAACGGCGCGCTGGCAGGGCACGTGCTGAAGGATCGCGGCGGCATCGATCGCCTCGTGCTCTGGGTGCGTCGCGCCACCATCCTCGCGCTGGCGCTGATGGCCTATGCCTACCATCGCGCCGCCGAAGGCAGCGACAGCCTGGCGCAGCACGGGCTGCTCGCGTTCGCCGCCGTCGCGCAGTTCGCGCCGGCCCTGCTCGGCGGCCTGTACTGGCGCGGCGCGAGCCGCGCCGGTGCGTTCACCGGCCTGGTACTCGGTGCGTTGCTGTGGGCGTACACGCTGCTGCTCCCGGCCCTGGCGCAGGGCAGCGGCTACGGTGCGGACTGGGGCGCGCACTGGATCGCGCACGGCCCTTTCGGCATCGGCTGGCTGCGTCCGCAGCAGCTGTTCGGCCTCAGCGGCTGGGATCCGCTCACGCATGGCGTGTTCTGGTCGCTGCTGTTCAACATCGGTGCGCTGTTCTTCGTGTCCGCGCGCTGGCGTCCGCGCCTGCAGGAGCAACTGCTGGCCGCGAGCTATCTCGACCCCTACGCGCAGCGCTCGCCGCTGGCGCCCGGCGGCTGGGCCGGCACGGTGCGCAGCGGCGAGCTGCTCGCGCTGGCCGAGCGCATCGTCGGCGAGCGCCATGCGCGCCGCGCCTTCGCCGAGTTCGCCGAATCCACCGAACGTCGCGAACTGCAGCCGCAGCAGCTCGCCGATCGCGCACTCGTGCAATTCACCGAACGCCTGCTCGCGTCGGCGATCGGCGCAGCTTCCGCGCGACTTACGCTGACCAGCGCGTTGCGCGGTTCGGGCATGGAGCTGGGCGAAGTCGTGTCGCTGCTGGACGAAGCCAGCCAGGAGCTGCGCTTCAACCGGCAGGTACTGTCGACCACGCTGGAGAACATCAGCCAGGGCGTGAGCGTGGTCGATCCCGACCTGCGCCTGATCGCCTGGAACGGCCGCTACCAGGAGATGCTCGGCTATCCCGACGGCATGCTCTACGTCGGCCGGCCGATCGCCGATCTCATCCGCTACAGCGCAGAGCATGCGGAACGCAGCGAACACGGGTCGAATGCGCAGCCCGTGGAGGAGCAGGTCGCGCGTCGCCTCGCGCACCTGCGCGCGGGCCACCCCTACGTGTTCCAGCGGATGCGCCCGAACGGCCAGGTGATCGAGATGCGTGGCCAGCCGTTGCCCGGCGGCGGCTACGTCACCAGCTTCAGCGACATCACCGACTACAAGCGCGCCGAGCAGCAGCTGCGCGAGATCAACGAAACCCTCGAACAGCGCGTCGAGCTGCGCACGCGCGAAGCCGAAGCGGCGCAACAGTCGAAGACGCGCTTCCTCGCTGCCGTGAGCCACGATGTGCTGCAGCCGCTCAACGCCGCACGCCTGTTCGCATCCGCGCTGCGCGAGACGACGGATGCCGACGAACGCACGCGCCTGGCCGAGCGCGTCGACACCGCGCTGCGCGCGGCGGAAGACCTGCTCGACGGCCTGCTCGACGTGTCGCGCCTCGACGCGGGTGCGCTGCAGCCCGAATACAGCCGCTTCGACGCCGGCGAGCTGCTGCGCGAACTCGCCGCGCAGTACGCGCCCAGTGCCGAGGGCCGCAAGCTCGCGCTGCGGGTGCATGCGCGCGGCGACGCGATCGTGCGCAGCGACCGCCGCCTGCTGCGTCGCGCGCTGCAGAACTTCCTCGCCAACGCACTGCGCTATACCCGCGAGGGCGGCGTGCTGCTCGCGTTGCGCGAGCGCGGCGACGACATCGAGCTGCAGGTCTGGGATACGGGCCCGGGCATTCCCGAGCACCACCTCACGCAGATCTTCGAAGAGTTCCGCCGCTTCGACCAGCCGGGCGTCGGCGGCGAGCGCGGCCTGGGTCTGGGCCTGTCGATCTGCCAGCGCATCGCGCGCATCCTCGGTCATCCGCTGCGCGTGCACTCGCGCGTCGGTCGCGGCAGCCTGTTCTCGATCCGCGTGCCGCGCGCCGAAGCCGTCGCCGCAGGCACTGCATCGTCTGCAACGTCTCCGCCCGCCACGACCTTCGCCGCCGACGACCTCGCCGACCTGCGCGTGCTCTGCGTCGACAACGATCCCGAGATTCTTGACGGCATGCGCGCGCTGCTCGATCGCTGGCGCGCGATCCCGCTCACCGCCACCACCGTCGACGACGCCATCGCCCGTCTCGACGACGCGCCCGACGTGCTGCTCGTCGACTACCACCTGCACGACAGACTGGATGGCCTCGGCGTCATCGCCGAACTGCGCCGCCGCGCGAAGCGCGACCTCCCCGCCGCGCTGCTCACCGGCGACGGCAGCGATGCCCTCAAGCATGCCGCCCGCGACTACGGCTGCGTCGTGCTGACCAAGCCGATCAAGCCCGCATCGCTGCGGGCGTGGCTGGCGGCGCGGGGGTGAGCGCATTCCGTTCCGGCTGTGCGCAAGCAGCACTACAATGAAGCCATGTCGAACAAGGATCACTGGTCGAAGCCGAAACGCTGGAAGGAGATGTACACGCGTTCCGAGAAGCAGCGCCGTGCGCAGCAACTCGGCATGACGTACCCGATCGTGGATGGCAACGACATGGCAGAGAGTGAACGCATCAACGTCCTGTTCGTCTGCAGCCGAAACCAATGGCGAAGCCCGACTGCGGAGCGTGTATTCAAGCGGCATCCGTTGATGTCGACGCGCTCGGCCGGCACGAGTCCGAATGCGCGCCGCACGATCAATGAGAGCGACCTGCGCTGGGCGGATGTGGTGATGGTGATGGAGCACAAGCATCGCCAGCGCATCGTCGCGACGTTTCCGCGACTGGTCGAACACCTCCCCATCCATGTGCTCGACATTCCGGATGAATACCGGGAGATGGATCCGGAGCTGGTGGAACTGCTCGAAGCCGTCGTGCCGCCCCTGCTGCAGCAGGCATGATGCATCGCGATGCGAGCGACAACGATCATGCGTGCATCGCGAAAATGTCTTGAAAAACAGCTTGACACGCTGGAACCCGCTCTCTAGCATCCCTCGCCATGAACATTCGCCGCACTCGACTAGCCACCTTGCTGACCCTGCTTCGCGCGGGACCGGTGGCGTGCGTGTAGAGAACGAGGCGTTGTTCGCCCGTCTTCGAAACCCCCTCGGTCCTGCCGCAGGGGGTTTTTCTTTTTCCGCGCCCAGGTGACGCAACTGGAAGACGTGCCGGTCTCAGAAGCCGGTGGTTGTGGGTTCGAGTCCCACCCTGGGCACCAATGTTGTCGACGTCGCACACGCGAAGGGTTGTGCGTGCGCGTGCGTCGAAGTTTCATGCCCAGGTGACGCAACTGGAAGACGTGCCGGTCTCAGAAGCCGGTGGTTGTGGGTTCGAATCCCACCCTGGGCACCAGTGTTGTCGACGTCGTACTCGCGAAGCGTTGTCCGTGTGTGCGTGTCGAGAAAAAGCCCGGATGGCGCAATTGGCAGACGCGCCGGATCGAGATTCCGGTGGTTGCGGGTTCGAGTCCCGCTCCGGGCACCAGTCAGGTCGCAACCGCATGCTTCGCTTCACGCGCATGCGAACGCGACAGCCATCATTCGCCCGGGTGACGCAATCGGTAGACGTGCCGGTCTCAAACATCGGAGGGTGTGGGTTCGACTCCCACCCCGGGCACCAGCAACGAGAGGAGAACGTGCGGTGAAGATGTACATCCTGATCCGCGACGATGTGCCGCTGGGCCATGCCATGGTCGCGGCTGCGCATGCGTCGCTCGCCGGTTACCTGAAGTTCCGCGAGACGCCGGAAGTCGCCGCCTGGCTGGATGGACCTTTCCGCAACGCCGTATGCAAGGTCGATGCGAGGGAATTCGAGCAGGCGCGGCAGGTCGAGGATCATCTGGTGCTGACCGAGTCCGCGCTGGATGGGCGCGAGGTGGCGCTGGTGTTCAAGCCGCGCGAGGCGTGGCCGAAGATGTTCAGGTTCCTGCGCTTGTATCGCGAAGCGTCGGTGCCGCATGCTCAGCGCGACGAACCCACGACGAGCTGACGACATGCCCCACACCGACACCGCCTTCGTGCAATGCCCGTACTGCGGGGAGGAGATCGAGGTCGTCGTCGACGGTTCGGTCGAGCACCAGCAATACGTCGAGGACTGCAGCGTGTGCTGCCGGCCGATCGTGCTGACGGTGACCGCCGAGGACGGCGAGGTGACGGGCGTGGATGCGCGCGGCGAGAACGACTGAGGTTCAGTCGTCTTCCGGCGGCGGCATCACCGCTTCGGGATCGATCGCCAGCTTGCCGGCGATGAGCACGGCCTGGGTGCGGTTGCTGGCGCCGAGCTTGCGCAGGATCGCGGTCATGTGCGCCTTGATCGTGGCTTCGGACACGCCCAGTTCGTAGGCGATCTGCTTGTTGAGCAGGCCGTCGCCGAGCATCTGCAGCACGCGGAACTGCTGTGGGGTCAGCTCGCGCACGCGCTGCGCGGCGTCGTGTTCGTCGGCCGCGGCGGCCGGCGCCTTGAGCGCGGCTGCGGGTGCCCAGCGGTCGCCGGCGAGCACCGCATCGATGGCTTCGCCCAGCGTGCCGGCATCCGCCGACTTGGGCAGGAAGCCGACCGCGCCGTGGTCCAGCGCGCGACGCATCACCGCAGGTTCCTCGCGCGCGGACACCACCATCACCGGCAGCTGCGGATGGTGCGCGCGCAAATGCACCAGCGCGCTGAAACCGTGCGCGCCGGGCATGTTCAGGTCGAGCAGCAGCAGGTCCGCCTGCGACTCGCGTTCGACCAGCGCATACAGCGCATCCACCCCATCGGCCTCGCGCAGCGTCGCCCCCGGCACCGCCCGCATCACCGCGCTGCGCAGGGCCTCGCGGAACAGGGGATGGTCATCGGCGACGAGGATCGTGGGCATGTGACTGATCGTCTTACTTCACCAGCCGCTCGTCCACCAGCGACTTCACCACGGAAGGATCGGCCAGGGTCGAGGTGTCGCCGAGCTGGTCGGGGGCGTTCTCGGCGATCTTGCGCAGGATGCGGCGCATGATCTTGCCGGAGCGGGTCTTGGGCAGGCCCGGTGCCCATTGCACGAAGTCGGGCGTGGCGATCGGGCCGATCTCCTTGCGCACGTGCGCGACCAGGGCCTTGCGCAGGTCCTCGGTCGGCGCTTCGTCGGCGACCAGGGTGACGTAGGCGTAGATGCCCTGGCCCTTGATGTCGTGGTTGAAGCCGACCACGGCCGCTTCGGCGACCAGCGGGTGCGACACGAGCGCGCTTTCCACCTCGGCGGTGCCGATGCGGTGGCCGCTGACGTTGATCACGTCGTCGACGCGGCCGGTGATCCAGTAGTAGCCGTCCTCGTCGCGGCGGCAGCCGTCGCCGGTGAAGTACATACCGGGGTAGGTCCTGAAATAGGTGTCGATGAAGCGCGCATGGTCGCCGTAGACGGTGCGCATCTGGCCCGGCCAGGAATCGAGCAGGACGAGGTTGCCCTCGGTCGCGCCTTCGAGCAGCGCGCCGTTGGCATCGACCAGTGCGGGCTGCACGCCGAAGAAGGGCAGGGTCGCCGAACCTGGCTTGAGGTCGGTCGCGCCGGGCAGCGGCGAGATCAGGATGCCGCCGGTCTCGGTCTGCCACCAGGTGTCGACGATCGGGCAGCGGCGGTCGCCGACCACATCGTGGTACCAGCGCCAGGCTTCGGGATTGATCGGCTCGCCGACGCTGCCGAGCAGGCGCAGCGACGCGCGCGAGGTCTTCTTCACCGGCGCCTCGCCTTCGCGCATCAGCGCGCGGATCGCGGTCGGCGCGGTGTAGAAGATCGTGACCTGGTGCTTGTCGATCACCTCCCAGAAACGCGAGACGTTCGGATAATTCGGCACGCCTTCGAACACCACGCCGGTGGCGCCATTGGCGAGCGGGCCGTAGGCGACGTAGCTGTGGCCGGTCACCCAGCCGACGTCGGCGGTGCACCAGAACACGTCGTCCTCGCGCAGGTCGAACACGCTCTCGTGCGTGTAGCTCGCCCAGACCAGGTAGCCGGCGGTGGTGTGCAGCACGCCCTTGGGCTTGCCGGTGCTGCCGGAGGTGTAGAGGATGAACAGCGGATCTTCGGCGTTCATGCGTTCCGGCTCGCATTCGGCCGGCTGGTCGTCGACGACCGCGTCGTACCAGCGGTCGCGCGGCATCTGCATGTCGACCGCCCCGCCGGTGTGGCGCACCACCAGCACGGTCTCGACCGAGTTGGTGCCCGGCATCTTCAGCGCGGCGTCGACGTTCGCCTTCAGCGGTACGGTCTTGCCGCCGCGCAGGCCTTCGTCCGCGGTGATGACCAGCTTGCTGGTGCAGTCGGCGATGCGGTCGGCGATCGAGTTCGGCGAGAAACCACCGAAGACCACGGAATGGATCGCACCGATGCGCGCGCAGGCCTGCATCGCGACCACCGCGTCCGGGGTCATCGGCAGGTAGATGGTGACGCGGTCGCCCTTCTTCACGCCGAGGTTGCGCAGCGCGTTGGCGAGCTTGCACACGCGCGCATGCAGTTCGCGATAGCTGATGCGCTGCGCGGGCTTGGCCGGATCGTCCGGCTCGAAGATCAGCGCGGTCTTGTCGCCGCGCGCGGCGAGGTGGCGATCCAGGCAGTTCACGCTGACGTTGAGCACGCCGTCCTCGAACCAGCGGATGTGGAAATCCTCGAGCGCGTAGCTGACGTCCTTGATCTTCGTCGGCGCCACGAACCAGTCCAGACGCTGCGCGACCCGGGCCCAGTACGCATCGGGGTCGGCGACCGCAGCGGCGTAGTCGCGCGCGTAATCTTCGCGGCGAATGCGCGCGGTGGCGGCGAAGGCTTCGGGAACGGGATACACCGCGGCGGCGGCGGGTTCGGACTGCGACATGGCGGGCTCCGCGACGAAGGCGAACAGGATGGCCACAGTGTGCCGCAATGCAGCACATCCTGCGCGACCCCGTGCTTAGACCATGGTCGAATCGGCGCCGCTGGTGGCCCCGGATTCGACCATCGGCGAATGGCCGCCGGGCGAAGGCGCGCGCAGGCTGCAGGCACGGTGCATCCGCACGTGCCCTCGGGAGGGGCCCCATGAACCACAGCACGCAACCGCGACGACTGCTGGCCCTGTCGCTGGCGCTGGCGGTGCTCGCGCCCGGCGCGGCGCTGGCGCAGTCCGCGACGGAGAAGGAGGCGCAGCTCGAAGCCCGCGTCGCCGAACTCGAAAGGATGGTGCAGCAGCTCGTCGCGCAACAGCAGCAGACCCAGCAGACGGTCGCGCAGGTGCAGAACGTACAGATGCAGAGCGTGCAGGCCTCGCCTGCACCCACTGCCGGCAAGCCGACCATCCAGTCGACGCCCATCCTGCCCGGCGCCAATCCGGGCACGCGCTTCAGCTACGGCGGCTTCGTCAAGCTCGATGCGATGGTCACCGACACCACCGACGGCGAGATTCCCGACGGCAGCGTCGGCCGCATGTTCTACGTGCCCTCGGCCATCCCGGTCGGCGGGGCGAACGAAGGCCAGGACACCGACATGGGCGCGCAGTTCTCGCGCTTCTGGTTCGGCGCCGACAGCGACCTGGAGAGTGGCGCGAAGCTCAAGGCCTACCTCGAATTCGACCTGTTCGGTGGCGGCAGCATCACCGGCAACGAAGTCTCCACGAATACGTACGGCGTGACCGTGCGCCATGCCTACGTCAGCTGGACCCAACCGAGCGGCGCGCAGTGGCTGGCCGGCGAAACCTGGTCGAACTTCCAGGATGTCGCGTCGCTGCCCGATTCGGTCGACTTCATCGGCCCGACCGAAGGCTCGATCTTCGTGCGCCAGGCGCAGCTGCGTTACAGCAAGGGACCCTGGTCGTTCTCGGTCGAGAATCCCGAAACCACGGTCACGCCCTATCGCGGCACCGCCGCGCGCATCAGCAGCGACGACAACCTGATGCCCGACATCACTGCGCGCTGGCAGAAGAAGGGTGACTGGGGCCACGTCTCGGTCGCGGGCATGGTCCGCCAGTTCAGCTACGAGAATCCGGCCTCCGGCATCGACGACAACCGCATCGGCGGTGCGCTCAGCGTGTCCGGCAAGTTCAACCTCGGCACGCAGGACGATATCCGCTACATGGCCAGCTACGGTCGCGGCATCGGTCGCTACCTCGGCCTGGGTGTCGCCAGCGACACGGTGCTCGATGCGCGCGGGGAGCTCGAACCGATCGACGGCTACGGCGCCTTCGCTGCCTGGCGCCATGCGTTCTCGCCGAAGCTGCGCACGAACCTGTTCTACTCGATGGCGCACTACGACAACGACCCGGCGCTGACCGGCTGGACAGCGACAGAACGCGTGCAGTCCTTCCACGCCAACATGATCTATTCGCCGCTGCCCAAGCTCGACATCGGCGCCGAACTGATCTGGGGCCGGCGCTCGCTCGAAAACGACGCGGAAGGCGACCTGCGCCGCCTGCACACGCACGTCAAATACAGTTTCTGACCCGGAGGGAACGGACCATGTCCAGTGTCACCGCATCACCCGCCGCTCCCGCCCAGGGCGCGCTCACCAAGGGCCACAAGAAGGTCATCTTCGCGTCGAGCCTCGGCACGGTCTTCGAGTGGTACGACTTCTATCTGTACGGCTCGCTCGCCGCGCTGATCGGCAAGCACTTCTTCAGCGGCCTCAACGAGACCAGCCAGTTCATCTTCGCCCTGCTCGCCTTCGCCGCCGGCTTCGCCGTGCGTCCGTTCGGCGCGCTGGTGTTCGGCCGTCTCGGCGACATGGTCGGACGCAAGTACACCTTCCTCGTCACCATCGTGCTGATGGGTTTCTCGACGTTCCTCGTCGGCGTGCTGCCGGGGTACGAGACCATCGGCATCGCGGCACCGATCATCCTCATCACGTTGCGCCTCGCCCAGGGTCTCGCGCTCGGCGGCGAGTACGGCGGTGCGGCGACCTACGTCGCCGAGCATGCGCCCAACGGCAAGCGCGGCCTCTACACCAGCTTCATCCAGACCACCGCGACGCTGGGCCTGTTCCTGTCGCTGCTGGTGATCTGGGCCTGCCGCAACTACCTGGGCAAGGAAGCGTTCGAGGAGTGGGGCTGGCGCATTCCCTTCATCGTCTCGGTGCTGCTGCTCGGCGTGTCGGTGTGGATCCGCATGCAGCTGCACGAGTCGCCGTTGTTCAAGCAGATGAAGGAAGAGGGCAAGCAGTCGAAGGCGCCCATCACCGAGAGCTTCTTCAGCAAGAACGGCAAGATCGTGCTGCTCGCGCTGCTCGGCGCGACCGCCGGCCAGGCCGTGGTCTGGTACACCGGCCAGTTCTACGCGCTGTTCTTCCTGACCAAGACATTGTCGGTCGACCCCAACACCGCCGACCTGATGATCGCGATCGCGCTGGCCATCGCCACCATCGGCTTCGTGGTGTTCGGCTGGCTGTCCGACAAGATCGGCCGCAAGAAGATCATCATGGTCGGCTGCCTGCTCGCCGCGCTGACCTACTTCCCCGTGTTCAAGGCGCTCACGCACTACGCCAACCCCGCCCTTGAGGACGCGGTGAAGACGGCCCCGGCCGTGGTCCACGCCGACCGTTCGCGCTGCGCGCTGCAGTTCGACCCGGTGGGCAAGAAGACCTTCAAGCAGTCGTGCGACATCATCACTTCGGCGCTGGCGAAGAAGGGCATCCCGTACACCATCCAGGACGCGCCCGCCGGTTCGCTCGCGCGCCTCAGCCTCGGCGGCGCATCGCTGGAGAGCTTCGAGGGCGAAGCGCTCGACAAGGATGCGTTCAAGGCGAAGCAGGAGGCCTTCGGCAAGGCGCTCGGCGAGGCGCTCACCGCCGCCGGCTACCCGGCGAAGGCCGACGACGCGCGCATGAACAAGCCGATGGTGATCCTGCTGCTCACCTATCTGGTCACGCTGGTGGCGATGGTCTACGGCCCGATCGCGGCGTGGCTGGTGGAACTGTTCCCCACCCGCATCCGCTACACCTCGATGTCGCTGCCCTACCACATCGGCAACGGCTGGTTCGGCGGCTTCCTGCCTTTCATCGCCTTCACGATCGTCGCAGCCACCGGCAACATCTACAGCGGCCTGTGGTACCCGATCATCGTCGCGGTGCTCACGGCCATCATCGGCTCGCTGTTCCTGCGCGAGACGAAGGACGTCGACATCACGCAGTAGCCGAGACCCCGCGTCACCCGTGCAACGACGACGCCGGCGCAAGCCGGCGTTTTCGTGTGCGTTCTTGAGAGGAGGGCAAATCCCCCCGCCATCGCTGCGCGATGTCGCCCCCCTTTTTCAAAGGGGGCAAGCACGATGTGCTGTCTGCACGTCTGCACGTCTGCACGTCTGCACGTCTGCACGTCTGCACGTGCTGTATCCAGGTTCGTGCAGGACAGGGTGGACGATCACCGCCCATCATGCCGGCATCTCCGCAAGCCCCCTTTGCAAAAAGGGGGCGGCGAGCCGCGAAGCGGTTCGCGGGGGATTTGCTTTTTGTGCGCCGGGTTACTCTTCCGCCGGCGTCCGCCCGACCAGCTTCGCCGCGATGATCCCGACCTCGTAGAGCAGGCACATCGGGATCGCGAGCATCAGCTGCGAGATCACATCGGGCGGGGTGACGATCGCGGCGATCACGAAGATGCCGACGATGGCGTAGCCGCGCCATTCGGCCAGCTGTTTCGGCGACACCCAGCCCAGCAGCACCAGGATCACCAGCGCCACCGGCAGCTCGAAGCTCAGGCCAAAGGCGAGGAACAGCACCACCACGAAGTCGAGGTAGCTCGCCGGGTCCGGCGCCAGCTTCACCACGTCCGGCGCGAAATGCACCAGGAAGCCGAACACGCCCTTGAGCACGAGGAAATACGCGAAGGCGCAGCCGCCGTAGAACAGCAGCAGCGCGGAGACCAGGATCGGCAGGGCGAGGCGCTTCTCGCGCCGGTAGAGGCCCGGCGCGACGAAGGCCCAGGCCTGGTAGAGCAGCCACGGCATCGAGGCGAACAGCGCCACGAAGAACGCCAGCTTCACCGGCGCCATGAAGCCGGACATCACGTCGCGCGCGATCAGTTCGCTGCCCTTGGGCAGCACCGCCAGCAGCGGCGCGACCAGCCAGGTGAACAGCGTGTCGGAGAAGGGAATGAGCGCGAGGAACATCACGATCAGCACCGCGACGCCACGGATGAGGCGGGCGCGCAGTTCGATCAGGTGGCTCATGAGGCTGCTGCCGTCGCCGTCCAGGTCAGCCTCGGCCATCGCGGTCTCCCTGCGGGGTGTGCTCGTCGGTCGTTTCGGCAGCCGGTCCGGGCAGACCTGCGCGCGCGCCCGCGTCGGTGTCGGCATTGGCGACATCCGCTGCGATGTCCGGATCGTGCCCGGCCATCTGCGCCTGCATGCGCTCGAATTCGCGGCGCGCTAGGGCTTCGGTGTCGCGGACCTGGCTTTCGATGTCCTTCGCCGCCTCGCGGGTCTCGCGCAGGCTGCGCTGCAGCTCCTCGGCGGCCAGTTCGCGCTCCAGCTCGCCCTTCACCGAATACCACTGCGCGCGCGCGCGGCGTACCCACAGCCCGGCGAAGCGCGCGGCCTTGGGCAGGCGCTCGGGGCCGAGCACGATCAGGGCGACGAGCCCGATCAGCAACAGTTCGGAGATTCCGACGTCGAACATGCGTGCTGGCCGGGCTTGCGTCCGGCCGGAGCGGTCGGATCAGCGGGCGACGTTGTCGTCGTTGCGCTGGGATTCGCTCGAACCCTCGCGCTTGGACTGGTCGCTGAGCTGCGCGGGCTTGTCGTCGTCGCCGCTCACGCCCTTCTTGAATTCGTTGACGGCCTTGCCGAGGTCCTTGGCTCCGCTGGTCAGGCGCTTGGTGCCGAACACCAGCACCACGATGATCAGCACGATGATCCAGTGCCAGATGCTGAAGCTACCCATGGCGGTTACCACTGCAGAGAGAAGAGGAGCGCTCAGGATACCGCAGTCGCCATGACGGGCGTGTTTGCGCCGGCGGGCGAGCGGCGCTTCTGCCGCGGGCGTCACGCTGGCCGCAGGGGGCGCCGGCGACGCCGCGCCTGGTCACGGCGTGTCCGGCAGCGGTTCGACCTTCGCCGGGTTCTCGACCGTCTCGAAGGCCTGGGGCTGGGCCTGCGGCTGCGTGGTCGGGACGTTGCCCGGCGTCGGGGTGGCCGACGCCGGCGTGGCGACCACGTCGGTCGGCGCGGTGTCCTGGCGCGCGGCGCGCGCGGTGGCGCTGGCGTCGGCCAGGCGCTGGCGGAAATCGACGATCGCCTGCGACGGCAGCTCCGGGGCGCGGTCCTCGAAGATCATCCGCGGCGTGGTGTCCCGGCCGTAGACAGCGGCGTTCGCCTCGTCGTCGATCGACAGCACCGCGCCATCGAGCGACACCCCGGCGAACAGGCCGCGCGCCCGCGACCAGGACCAGATCTCGGCCTTCATCTGGCCATCGGTGGCGGCGGCGGCATTGCGACCCATCGGGCCGGCGGCCACGCCTGCATCGGCACCGAGGGTGAACTTGCCGTTGACGATCGAGTCCAGGCCGCGCTCGCTGCGGAACACCAGCACGATGTCGGCCGACTGCACGCCGACCTGCAGGCCGATGCTGCCGCCGGTAAGGGTGACGAAGCTGGGGTTGGACCAGCCGCCGTCGGCCGTGCGCACCGACAGCACGCCGCGGCCGCGACGGCCGCCGACCACCAGGCCGGCCTTGATGGTGTCGGGGATGATGACGATCGCCTTGGCTTCGTCGAGCAGCTTCTCGGGAATCGATGACTCCGGGATCGCCTGGATCTCGGTCAGCACGCGCAGGGCGTTGCCGGCGCGCGCGTCCTCGGTGGGGCCGGCGTGGGCGGCGGGCGCGGCGAGGGCAGCGGCTAGGACCAGCGGGAGGGCGAGGGAGAGTGCGGAGCGACGGGGGAGGGACATGGGCGGACATCGATGGCCTGCGGGATGGCCGGAGCCTACCGCCCGCGCGATGAACCGCGCCAGTCCACGTCGGCGACGAGACGCACTGGCCTCCGGGTGGCGGCACGGTGCGATCCGCCGGTCGCACCTTATGCCTGGCGGCGGCCGGCTGTCATGCTATGCGCATGACGCCCGATGCCCCCTCCTCGCCCCGTTCCGCCGTCCTCCTCGTCAACCTCGGTACGCCCGATGCGCCGACCGCGCCTGCGGTGCGCCGCTACCTGGCCGAGTTCCTCCACGACCACCGCGTGGTCTCGCTGACCCGCTGGCTGTGGTGCCCGATCCTGCACTTCATCATCCTGCCGCTGCGCGGGCCGAAGGTGGCGCACAAGTACGCGTCGATCTGGATGGACGGCGGCTCGCCGCTGGCGGTGCATACGCGCGGCCTGGCCGAGGCCATGCAGGCGCGCCTGCCCGACGTGCGCGTGGCCTGGGCGATGCGCTACGGCAATCCGTCGATCGCCTCGGTCGTCGACGCGCTGCGCGCCGAGGGCGTGCGCGACATCGCCGTGCTGCCGCTGTACCCGCAGTACTCGACGACCACCACGGCCTCGGTGCAGGACGCGATCGATCGCGTGGCCCGCGCCCATGCCGACACCCGGTTCCGGGTCGTGCAGGACTACCACGTCGACGCCGGCTGGGTCGCGGCGGTCGCCGATTCGATCCGCGCCCACTGGGCCACGCACGGCCGCGCCGATCGCCTGCTGTTTTCGTTCCATGGCATCCCGCAGCGTCTGGTGAACGCCGGCGATCCCTATGCGACGCAGAGCCGGGCCAGCGTCGATGCGATCGTGGCCGCGCTGGGCCTGGCGCCCGACGAGGCCCTGCTGACCTTCCAGTCGCGCTTCGGTCGCGAGCCCTGGTTGCAGCCCTACACCGACGAGACCCTGAAGGCGCTGGCCGGGCAGGGCGTGAAGACGATCGACGTGGTCTGCCCGGGCTTCGCCGTGGACTGCCTGGAGACGCTGGAGGAGATCTCGGTGGAGAACGACGCGCTGTTCCGGGAGGCCGGCGGACAGGCCCTGCGCTACATCCCCTGCCTGAACGCGTCCGATGCGCACGCCGCGGCCCTGGCCGGCGTCGTCCGTGCCTTGCCGGGAGGCGCCGCATGAGCCCGACGCCGCACCCCGCGCTGCTGCGCGAACTCGATCTGCCGACCGCGCGCGGCCGTTTCGCCGGCCTGCGCAACGGCAACGCCGGGGCCGCGCCGCTGCTGGCCCTGCACGGCTGGCTCGACAACGCCGCGAGCTTCGTGCCGATGGCGCCCTTCCTCGCACACTACGACCTGGTCGCGCTGGACCTGCCCGGTCACGGGCAGAGCTTCCATTACCCGGCCGATGCGGAGTACAGCCTGTTCAGCACCCTGCTGGACGTGCTCGCCGCCGCCGATGCGCTGGGCTGGACGCGCTTCACCCTGCTCGGGCATTCGATGGGCGGCGCGATCGCCAGCCTGCTCGCCCCCGCCGCGCCGGAACGCATCGATCGCCTGCATCTCATCGAGGCGATCGGCCCGCTGGCCGCGCCGGAAGACACCACCGCCGAACGCCTGCGCGACGCGGTCGCCAAGCGCCGCGCGCTGGACGGCAAGCGCAAGCGCGTGTTCGACGACCCGGAGCTGGCGGTGCGCGCGCGCATGCAGACCAACATCACCACGCTGGACGAGGACTCGGCGCGGCTGCTGGTCGGCCGCGGCCTGAACGTCCTGCCCGATGGCTACGAATGGAGCAGCGATACCCGCCTCACCCTGCCGACGGCGGTGCGCATGTCCGAGACGCAGGTCGCCGACTGCCTGCGCGCGATCGCCTGCCCGGTGCGGATGGTGATGGCCGATCCCGCGCCGCCGTACATCCCGACCTCGATGCGCGACGGTCGCATCGCCTGCGTCCGCGACATCGCCTGCACCGTGCTGCCCGGCAGCCACCACCTGCACATGACCCATCCCCGCGAGGTCGCGGCGGCACTGCACCTGTAGACAGGCCAGTACCTGGCCTGTCGCCGGGCCTGCGGGATTCCCGGGCAAGCGCGCGATAATCCCGCCATGAGCCAGCCACCCGCCCCCGATTCCGCCATGACCCATCCCGACCTCCCGCTCGGTCGCGAGGTCGCCTATCCCGACCGCTACGATGCCGGCCTGCTGTTCCCGATCCCGCGCGCCCTGGGTCGCGGCGAGATCGGCCTGCGCGACGACGCGCTGCCCTTCGCCGGCCACGACCGCTGGCATGCCTACGAGCTGAGCTGGCTGGATGCGCGCGGCAAACCGGTCGTCGCCACCGCCACGCTGGCGGTACCGGCGGCATCGCCGCACCTGGTCGAATCCAAGTCGCTCAAGCTCTATCTGAACTCGCTGAACGCCGCGCGCTTCGCGTCCCCGGAGCGCGTGCGCGAGACCATCGCCGCCGACCTGTCGCGCGCGGCCGGCGCGCCGGTGTCGGTCGAGTTCGGCCTGCCGCCCTTCGAGGCCGACGACGGCGCGACGTCGATCGACGATCTCGACGTGGACATCGACCGCTACGGCCCGCCGGATGCGTCGCTGCTCGCCGTGCACGACGATGTCGTCGAGGAGACCCTGCGCTCGGACCTGCTGAAGTCGAACTGCCCGGTCACCGGCCAGCCCGACTGGGCGACGGTGCGCATCGCCTATCGCGGCCCGCGCATCGACCGCGCCGGCCTGCTGCGCTACCTGGTGTCGTTCCGCGACCACGCCGAGTTCCACGAACAGTGCGTGGAACGCATCTTCGTCGACCTGCTCGCGCATGGCCGCTGCGAAGCCCTGTCGGTCGAAGCGCGCTACACCCGCCGCGGCGGGCTGGACATCAATCCGTGGCGGGCGCTGCCGGGCACGCCCGCGCCGCATGCGGGGCGCGACCTGCGCCAGTGAGCGCGCGCGTCGTCGGCTTCCGCATGAACGCGCGCTGTCGCGTCCGACGGAGGAAAAAAGACCGGAATGCCATGGATTCTTAACACTTTCGCGTGTCACTGTGTCCGCGCCTTTCCGGCAGGAGCCCTCCAGACATGACCACGCCCGACAAGAAACCCGACTTTTCGAACGTCCAGACCACGGTGACGAGCACCGAGCAGATCCGCCCGGACTTCAGCAACGTCCAGACCACGGTCACCTCCACCGAGGAGATCGTCGGCGGCGAAGGCGGTGGCGGCGGCACCGGCGAGCAGACCTACACGATCGAGAAGGGCGACACCCTCTCCGCCATCGCCAAGCGCTTCTATGGCAAGGCGAAGTTCTGGCCGAAGATCCACGAAGCCAATCGCGACACGATCGAGGATCCCGATCGCATCTTTCCCGGCCAGGTGATCCGCCTGCCGGCCATCGATATCGATGGCGACGGCGACCTCGACGATCCGTCCGCCTGATCGCGCCCCGTCCCCCCGATCCCTTGTTCCCTGTCCGCATTTCGAACGGAGCACCATGCCCATGACCCGCACCCTCAAGACCCCGCTGTCGCAGGCCCTGCTCGTCGCCGTGATCGGCGCCGCCACCATCGTCGGCTGCAAGAAGGAAGAGGCCGCGCCCGCCGCGCCGCCGGCCGCCACCGAACCCGCTGCCGCCCCCGCGCCTGCGGCGCCCGCCACCGCTTCGGTGTCCACGGTCGACATCGGCAATGCCGTCGGCGCGGACATGAAGGTGTCCTCGCCCACCGCCACCTTCAAGCCGAACGAGACCTTCCACGTCGCCATCGGCACCGCCACCAGCGACCCGGCCGCGACCGTCGCCGGCAAGGTCAGCGTCAAGCTCGTCTACATGGACGGCACCGAGGAAATGGTCGTCAACGACGAGAGCCGCGACATGAACCTCACCGGCGCCGGCTCGACCAACTTCCAGTTCGCCAAGCCCGGCGGCTGGCCGGCCGGCAAGTACAAGGTCTACGTCTCGATGAACGGCAACGTCGTGCAGACCAAGGAAATCGAAGTCACCAAGTGAGCCCTGCGACCCGGTGATGTCCCGAAGGGCGCGACTCCGGTCGCGCCCTTCGCATTTCGGGCAGCAAGCGGCCGGCGGCAGCGCGGCGCGTGGATTACCCTATGCGCCCGCTGCAGGAGCCCCGCCATGTCCGCCAACGCCATCCTCGACGACGCCCAGCTGGAGCGCCTGTCCGACCTGCTCGACACCCGTGCGGTGCCGTTCAAGGGATTCAACCTCGAAGCGCTGGACGGCTTCCTCTCCGCCCTGGCGGTCGGCCCCGAGGCCGTGCCGCCGGAGGAATGGCAGCCGGTGGTCTGGGGCGGCAAGCCGCCGCGCTGGGACAACGCCGGGGAAGCCGCCGAGGTCGACGGCCTGCTGCAGGCGCACTGGAACCTGGTCACCCAGCGCGTGCGCCACGGCAGCGACGAACTGCCCGATGCCCTCGCGCCGCTGCTGTGGCTGCCGGAAGACCCGTCCGAACACGAGGACGACGAACTCGACGTCGGCCGCGACTGGGCCTACGGCTTCTTCCGTGGCGTCGAACTGCGCGAAGCCCAGTGGGAAGCCTGGCTCGACGAACACGACTGGATCGACGAGATCTTCGGCATGCTCGACCGCCTCGCCAGCGGCGAAGTCATCGGCGAGGACCCGACCGCCGAACCGACCCCACTGGAGTACCGCGAGCGCCTGGGCATCGTCATCGAACTGCCGTCGATGCTCGCCGACCTGCACCATCACCGCATCGACGCCCTGACCCCGCGCACGCCGCTGAAGCGCGAAGCGAAGCCCGATCGCAACGATCCCTGCCCCTGTGGCAGCGGGAAGAAATACAAGAAGTGCTGTGGCGCGTGAGCCGTCGCGTTTGCGGGCCACTGGCCCGCGCGGCTGCGAACGCCCGCACACGGATGTGCGGGCCGGTGCTTGCGATCCGATGATGCCGCGCCATGGATGGCCGCCATGCACATCTCTCTTTGTCCGGCGAGCGGTGCGCCGGGGCGCACCCTATGACCGCTTCTTCCACGCCGCCAGCACTTCCGCCTCGCGCTCGGGCTTGATGCCGGCGCGCGGGCCGGCCTTCCGGCGTTCCTCGGGCAGGGCGTCGTACCAGGCCAGCGTCGCGGCGACGGTGTCGGCGATGCTGCGGAACGTCAGTCCCGCCTCGACGGCCTTGCGGTTGCTGCGGGTGTGGAAGCCTGCGCTGTCGCCGGCGTTCGGCACCCAGGCGGGCATGTCGCCCCAGGGCGTCACGTTCTGCGCGGCGAGGAAGTCCGCCGGCACGAAGGTCAGGGTCGCGCCCTGCGTGGTCGAGGCGCGCACGCCGTACAGCAGCGCGGCCATGTCGAGGTCGTAGTCGGGGCCGAACGCATTGAACACGCCCTGCGTGTCCTGTTCGGCGAGGCGGATCATCCATTCGCCGAGGTCGCGGGCATCGATGATCCGCACCGGGTCGCGGCCGTCGCCCGGGCACAGTACTTCGCCGCCGCGTCGCAGGCGCAGTGGCCAGTAGGTGAAGCGGTCGGTCTCGTCGCCGGGGCCGACGATCAGGCCCGGACGCAGGATCGTGCTGCGTTCGCCGAAGTGCTTCCGGGTCTCGGCTTCGGTCGCCGCCTTCAGCCCGGAATACTTGCCCATGTCCGCGCGCAGCGAGGCCATCGTTTCCTTCAGCGGATCGCCCTCGAAGGTGGCCAGCGCTGCGGTTTCGTCCTGGCCGCGCGTCGCGTTCTCGGCATAGGCCGAGAGGCTGGAGATCATCATGTAGCTGCCGACGCGACCCTTCAGCACCTGCGCCGCGTCGCGGATCCATGCCGGCACGCTGCTCGGGTTGTCGATGCACACGTCCCAGCGCCGACCCTTGGCCACGGCCTCGGCCAGCGAGGCGTAGTCGTTCCTGTCGCGGTCGCCGAGCAGCTGTTCGACCTGCGACGACCATTCCGGCTGCTTGCGGCCGCGATTGAAGATCGTGATCCGGTGGCCGCGCGCCAGCGCGTAGCGCACCTGGTGCGGTCCGGTCAGGCCGGTGCCGCCGAGGATCAGGATGTCGAGGGGCTTCGACGCCCGTGCCGGTGCGGGCGGCGGCGTTGCGGGCGAGGCTTGTACCGCTGCGCCGGCGGACAGCGCCGCCATGCCCAGGGGTGACATGCCCAGGGCAGCCAGCTTCAACAGTTCGCGGCGATCGATCGGCATGGTCCAGGCTCCGTTGGCGAGGATTCGATCCTGCGCCCCTTGGCGCCCGGGGCTCCCGTGCCGGAAGTCAGCGCGGGCTTGCCTGCCTTGGCCGCATGGGCCGGAAGGACGCTCGCAGAAAGACGATGCCCCGGGCGAACCCGGGGCATCGAGGGGCTGCATGGATACGGACGATCATTCCGTCGAAAATCAGCCCAGCGTCAGGGTCAGGCCGAAACGGCTGATCAGCGGGTTGATCGGCTGGAACCAGGTGACCGGGGTCGCGACGCTGCAGTTGGTGTTCTGGCCGGCCGGCAGCTGGCCGCCCGAGGTCACGCCCTGGGCCTGGCCCGAACCGGTGATCCACGAACCGCCGGAGTCGCCGCGACCGGCGCACGCGGTGGAACGGGTCAGCCCGGTTACGTTGCCCTGGCCATAATTCACCGTGTTGTTGTAGGACACGATCGTGCCGCAGCGCCAGCCGGTGGTGCTGCCCGAACGGCAGACCGCCGCGCCAATCGCCGCCTGGGTGCGGCCGAGCACGCGCTGCACGGTGCCGTCGTACCTGCTGACCTGGCCGAGCAGGGTGTCGGTGCTGCGCACGCTGGCCCATGCCATGTCGCCGCCCGGGTAGTAGTGCGCCTGCACCGAGCCCACGGTCGTGCCCGAAATGCCCACCGTCGTGCCGATGCCGCCGCAGTGACCGGCCGTGGCGAAGCCCTTCGCACCGCCGCGCGTGGCCGAGAAGCCGATCGAGCAGCGGCCGCCGCCCGAGGTGTAGGCGATGCCGCCGATCACGCTGACGAACGGCGTCGGTGCTTCCAGCTGCGAGGCTTCGAAGCGGATCATGCCGGCGTCGACGCCGCTGACCGCGATGAAGTCGATGGCGTTCAGGGCATAGCCCGGCGCCACCGTCACCACCACGCTGTTGCTCGGCAGGTCCACGCCCCAGGCGTGCACGCCCTGCAGCGCGGTCTTGTTCGACAGCGCATGCACGCGGTTCAGGCGTTCGACCGCGCCGTCGAGCTGGCGCAGCGAATAGCGGGCGTTGCGCAGGTCGACGCCGGCGATCTTCGCGCCGCGCACGGCGCCGGTGCTGGCCACGACGTAGCGATAGTTGCCGTCGCTGCCGCGCTCGAGCCAGCCGCCGGCATAGCGGTCGCCCAGCTGGCGCGCCAGGCGCGCTTCGTTGAGGAAGGCGGTGCGTTCAGCGGTGAAGTACTGTGCCAGCTGCGCATCGTTCAGGCGCAGGTCGCGCTTCATGCTGTCGGCGACGACCTTGCTCAGCACGGGGCGGTCGGCGGCCGAGGCGTTGCCGATGGCGAACACGGCGGCGGCCAGCGAGAGGGCGATGACGGTGCGGCGGGAATTGCGATGAGACATGTGAATTCGCTCCTTGAATTGATGGAAACCACGTCTTGGGGCGTTGCCCCGGGCATCCGCTGGGTCTTCCGCAGGTCTTGCCGATACCCGTCGGATCCCGGACAACCTCAACGCCGTTCCTGCGGCGGGCCGGACAACCGGACCGAAGACACGTGCCGGCCTCATCGACCGCGGAACGCACAGACCGTAGCGCCCCCGGCGCACGCCATCCGTGCGGCTGCTCGCAGAACATCCAAGTCCGGCATGCAGATCTTGGCCGATGCCGCGCCGGTCGCAGAGGGCTCGCCCTTCCCCCCACCCCCCGCGACCCGCGACAATAGCGGTCTTGGCCGGCGGCCTGCCGGCCTTCATGGAGACCAGTGAATGGCTGATTTCACCCCCCAGGTGCCCGCCGGCGGCGCCAAGATCACCAAGACCCCCACGGGTCTGGTCGTTCCCGACCATCCGATCATTCCCTTCATCGAAGGCGATGGCACCGGCCCGGACATCTGGCGCGCCAGCGTCCGCGTCCTCGACGCCGCGGTCGCCAAGGCTTACGGCGGCCAGCGCAAGATCGAATGGATGGAAGTCCTGGCCGGCGAGAAGGCGTTCAACGCCACCGGCAACTGGCTGCCCGACAGCACCGTCGACGCCTGCCGCGACTACCTCGTCAGCATCAAGGGCCCGCTGACCACACCGGTCGGCGGCGGCATCCGCTCGCTCAACGTCGCGCTGCGTCAGATGCTCGACCTCTACGTCTGCCTGCGCCCGGTGCGCTGGTTCGAAGGCGTGCCCTCGCCGGTGAAGAAGCCCGGTGACGTCGAGATGACCATCTTCCGCGAGAACACCGAGGACATCTACGCCGGCATCGAGTTCGAGCCGGGCTCGGCCGACGCGCAGAAGGTCCTGGACTTCCTGCAGAAGGAATTCCCGAAGGGCTTCGACAAGATCCGCTTCGGCACCCAGGGCAAGACCGACGACTGGAACAAGGCGCTCGAAGGCATCGGCGCCCCGGCGCGCAGCCTGCCGGTGCAGGTCGGCATCGGCATCAAGCCGGTGTCCTACCTCGGCACCGAGCGCCTGGTGCACAGCGCGATCCAGTACGCGATCGACACCAACCAGAAGTCGGTGACCCTGGTCCACAAGGGCAACATCATGAAGTTCTCCGAAGGCGCGTTCCGCGACTTCGGCTACAAGGTGGCCCGCGACTTCTTCGGCGCGGTCGAGCTCGACGGCGGTCCGTGGCACGTGATTCCGGAAGGCAGGCCTGGCGCCGGCATCGTCATCAAGGACGCCATCGCCGACGCCTTCCTGCAGCAGATCCTGCTGCGTCCGAAGGAATACGACGTCGTCGCCACGCTCAACCTCAACGGCGACTACCTGTCCGACGCGCTCGCCGCGCAGGTCGGCGGCATCGGCATCGCCCCGGGCGCGAACATCAACTACGTCACCGGCCACGCCGTGTTCGAGGCGACCCACGGCACCGCGCCGAAGTACGCCGACCTCGACAAGGTCAACCCCGGCTCGGTCATCCTCTCCGGCGAGATGATGCTGCGCTACATGGGCTGGACCGAAGCCGCCGACGCCATCATCAAGGCGATGGACGGCGCGATCGGCAGCAAGCGCGTCACCTACGACTTCGCCCGCCTGATGGACGGCGCCACCGAAGTGAAGTGCAGCGAGTTCGCGGACGAGATCATCAAGCATCTCTGATCCGCGCGCGCCTCGCGTCGCATGCGAAAGCCCGGCGGAAACGCCGGGCTTTTTCTTGCCCGGAAAACGACCGTGCATGAAAAAGCCGCCCCGGAGGGCGGCCCGATGGGTAGCGCGACATGGATGCGGACGGGGTCGTCCGATCGACCGGTGCGTCGTGCCTGGATGCGGCCCCGATCAGGCCGCTTCGTCGATGATCAGACCCGGCGCCTCGTCGGCGACCGTCGCGCGGGCCGCAGCCTGCGTCGACGTGTCGGCCGCCTGCGTGGTCTGCGCCTCGATGCGCGCCTCGGTCGCCGGGGCGGCGATGCGCGACATCGTGCGGCAGCCGTAGCGACGGCGACGCGGCGACGCGTAGTGGCCCGCGAAGGGTCGCGGCGGGTGGGTGAAGATCATTTCGGTGGTGAAGAACTGCATGGATCTCTCCTTGTTCATGGGTGGAATCGAGCCATGTCGGCTCGTACGGATGGACGCCCGCGCGCGCCCGCCGCACGGATGCGCGACGGTGTCGTGCGAGCGTGTGCATCGCCGGGAGGGCGACGCGGTGGGGGTGGCGTGGGGTGGACGACCGCGAGGCGGCCAGGGGTGCCGGCGGCACATCCTTGTGCCGGGGGACGACTGTCCATCCGCGCCATCGCTCGTGGCTGCGTACCGGTGCCCCTGTCCTGACCGCCTCCCTGCGGGCCGAGCGTCCATCATCGCAACCGGAGGTCTCACGGGCTGCGATGGCGGTGGCGGAAACTCTCTGAAATTCCGAGAAACGTCTTGTTTTCCAGAGTTTCCTGCCGTTCCCGACATGGAGGAAATGATACGTCCAGGGGGTCTCACGGACTGCGATTGCACGGACCCGGCCGCGCTACACTGCAGGCATGTCGAATGCACCGGACCCGCGCCCTTCCGATGCCGCGCAGCAGGCCGCCGCGCGCATCGCCGACGGCTTCGAGGACTACAACGCGCGCTTCTCCGACATCACGCGCCGCGCGCGCCGCCGTTTCGAACGACGCGACTGGCGCAAGTCGCAGGCCGACAACGCCGCGCGCATCGACCTCTACGACCAGTGCATCGACGAAACCCTGGCGCGGCTCGAAGCGCAGCTCGACGAGCGCCTGCGATCGCGCGCACTGTGGCGCGAGACCCGGGCCGCGTACGCGTCGCGCATCGAACGCATGCCGGATCGCGAGCTGTACAAGACCTTCTACAACTCGCTGGTGCGTCGTTTCTTCCGCATCGACGGCGTCGCCGCCGACCTGGAATTCCTCGCCTTCGACATCGTGCCCACAGGCGACGCGACCTGCCCCGGCGAAGCCTCGCACCACGCCCTTGGCGGCGACAGCGACGATGCCGTCGAGGTCTGGCGCAGCCGGTTCGAGGCACTGGGCTTCGCCAACGGCTGGGCCGACCTGCCGCGCTGCGCGCGCGCCGTGGCCGAGCGCCTGCGCGGACGCGGCGTGGTCGCGGTGTCGATGCTGCGCACGCCGTTCTACCGGGAACGCAGGGCCTACCTCGTCGGTCGCGCGCATGGCGCCTCCGGCGCCACCTACCCGGTCGTCGTCGCGCTGGTCAGCGAGGCCGATGGCGTGCGTGCGGACGCGGTGATCGTCGATGACCAGCAGCTGTCGATCCTGTTCGGTTTCTCGCGCAGCTCCTTCCATGCAGACATCGCCTGCGTCGGCGACGTCGTCGCCTTCCTGCACGCGCTGCTGCCGCGCAAGCCGGTCGACGAACTGTTCACCGTGATCGGCCGCATCAAGCAGGGCAAGACCGAGCGCTACCGGCAGATCTTCCGGCACCTCGCCGAACATCCGCACGAGGAACTGGTGATCGCCGACGGCGAACGCGGCATGGTCATGGCCGTGTTCACGCCGCGCGGCTATCCGGTCGTATTCAAACTGATCCGCGATCGCTTCGCGTATCCGAAGGACACGGTGCGCGCGGAAGTCGAGGAGAAATACCGGCTGGTGTTCCGTCGCGATCGCGTCGGGCGCCTGGTCGATGCGCAGGAGTTCCGGCGATTGCGCTTCCCGAAACGCCAGTTCTCGGTCGAGGCGCTGGACGAACTGCTGCGCGAATGCGCGCAGACCGTGCAGGTCGAGGGCGACGAGGTGCTGATCCGCCACTGCTACGTCGAGCGCCGGCTGCGGCCGCTGGACCTGCATGTGCGCGAGTCGCAGCCGCCGGTCGCGGAGCGCGCGGTGCTGGACTACGGGCAAGCCATCAAGGACCTGGCGCGCAGCAACATTTTCCCGGGCGACCTGCTGCTGAAGAACTTCGGCGTGACCCGTCACGGCCGCGTGCTGTTCTACGACTACGACGAGCTGTGCCTGGTCGAGGACTGCCGGTTCCGCGCGGTGCCGCCGATGCGCGACGAGGACGAGACCCGTCCGCTGGACGAGTGGCTGTATGCCGGCGCCGACGATGTGTTCCCGGAGCTGTTCCCGCAGTTCCTCGGGATCAGGCCCGAGTTGCGTGAGCGGCTGCGGGCCGTGCACGGCGAGATCTTCGACCCGGCCTGGTGGCGGGACGTGCAATCACGGCTGGCGGCCGGCGAGCATTTCGATGTGTCGCCTTACCCCGCCGCTACACGGCTGCCCGTGGAATTGCCGACGGGGTAGGCGACGTCACGCGGCGCGGTGGACCGTGCCGGCGATGACGGGATCGAGGTTGCGTTCGGCCTTCGGCGAGGACACCAGGGTCAGCATCTCGGACACCCGGAGCGAGTCGGGCATGGCGACCGGCTGGTCGACCGGAGACGGACGGCGGCCGTAGGTGCGGCCGTAGGTGCGCTGGTAGAGACGCGGGGGCAGGGGCTGGGCGCGCTCGGCGCGGAGCCAGAGACAGTTGAACATGGTCAATCTTCCTGTGTGGTGATCGGCGCGAACGGCGCCGGTCGGGTCCTTGGGGTGGTGTACGACCGTGAAGCTTCGGGGGTACGACGGTGTTGCGGCTCCATGCTGCAACGCAACATAGGATGGCGACCTTTGTTGCAATGCACAACCGTGAGGCGATTGCAGAACCGTCACCGTTGTCACCGGTTAAGGCTTCGCGCCCAGCCTGCAATGCCCCAAGGACCGCACTGGCAGCGACCCGGGGCATGGCGGAGAATCCCGGCTCCCCTCTCCCCAGGAACGACCATGCTCCGGATCGCATTGCTGACGACCGCCCTCCTGTTCGCCTCGGGTGCCGTGTCGGCCGCCGACACCTCTGCCAAGCCGGCCCGTGCCGAGGCCGTCGACGCCAACCTTGCGAAAGCCATCGCCGGCGACTGGCGCGATCCGAAGAACAGCGCGCGCGATGCGTTCCGCAATCCGGGCCAGACCCTGACCTTCTTCGGCGTGCGCGCCGACCAGAAGGTCGTCGAGATCACCCCGGGCGGCGGCGGCTGGTATGCCGAGATCCTCGCGCCCTACCTCCGCGACAAGGGCCGCTACAGCGCGGCGATGGTCGATGCCTCCGTGCTGCCCGAAGGCCGCGGTCGCGACTACCAACAGAAATCGCTCGACGACCTCAAGGCACGCCTGGCCGCGCACCCCTCGCGCTTCGACAAGGCCGCCTTCATCCTGTTCGATCCCAGGCAGCCGCGTTTCGGCGACGCCGGCAGCGCCGATACGGTGCTGACCTTCCGCAACGTGCACAACTGGGTGTCGGCCGGCACCGCCGATGGTTACTTCAAGGCGTTCTTCGATGCGCTGAAGCCCGGCGGCGTGCTGGGCGTGGTCGAACACCGCGCGAAGCCGGGTACCGACATGGAAACGATGCGGAAGTCGGGCTACATGACCGAGGCGCTGGTGATCGAGCTGGCGACGAAGGCCGGCTTCGTGCTGGATGCGCGCAGCGAGGTCAATGCCAATCCGAAGGACACCGCCGATCATCCCAACGGCGTGTGGACCCTGCCGCCGACCAACCGCCACGATGCCGAGGAAGCACAGAAGTACCGCGCCATCGGCGAAAGCGACCGCATGACCCTGCGCTTCGTGAAGCCCGCGGCGAAGACGCCGGACCAGTATCCGGCGGAACGCTGAGGCTTCCGGCGCAGTCGCGCCGCGGCCTCAGTCGCGGCGCTGCTTGAATTGCGGCGCTGATTCAATCGCGGCGCTGCCTCAATCGCGGCGCGCTTCCAGCAGCTGGCGCAGCAGGGCGATCTGTTCGCCCTGCTCGGCCACGATCCGCGCCAGCTGCGCGTCGCGCAGCTGGTCCAGCTTGTCGTGCAGCGCCATGATTTCCAGTTCCGCCTTCAGGTTCACCGCGTAGTCGTGCTCGGCTGCGGCACGGTCGCGGGCGGCCTGGCGGTTCTGGCTCATCATGATCACCGGCGCCTGCAGCGCGGCCAGCATCGACAGCAGCAGGTTGAGGAAGATGAAGGGATACGGGTCGAACGGGTGCGTGCGCAGCAACCACACGTTCGACACCACCCACAGGGCGAGGAACAGCCCGAAGCTGGCGATGAAGGTCCACGAGCCGCCGAAGCGCGCGACGCCGTCGGCGACGCGCTCGCCGAAGCTGCGGTCGTCGCCGCTGCGGTCTGCGGGCGAGACGTTGGTGCGTTCGCGCCGATGCAGCTGGGTCAGGACCGCGCGCTCCACGGCGGTGGCGTGTTCCCAGGCCTTGCCGAGCAGGCGTTGCGAGAGTCCGGTCGGGTCGTGCAGGTTCATGGCGTCGTTCCGGTCGGGAGTCGCCACAGCATAGGCGGCAAACCCGTGCGCGAGGCATTACCCTTGCCCATCCGCAGCCCGCACCGACCGATGCTGATCGCCTTCAACAAGCCCTACGACGTGCTGTGCCAGTTCACCGACCGCAGCGATCCGCCGCGTCGGACGCTGGCCGGGTTCGGGCTGCCGGCGGATGTCTACCCGGCGGGACGGCTGGACCACGACAGCGAAGGCCTGCTGCTGCTCACCGACGACGGCGGGTTGGCGCACCGGATCACCGATCCCCGGCACAAGCTGGAGAAGACCTACCGGGTGCAGGTGGAAGGCGATCCGACGCCGGAACAGCTCGATGCCCTGCGTCGCGGCGTGACCCTCAACGACGGGCCGACGCGCCCGGCGCGCGTGCAGCGCATCGATGCGCCCGCGCTGTGGCCGCGCGACCCGCCGGTGCGCTTCCGCAAGACCGTGCCCGACGCCTGGCTGGAGATCGCGATCCGCGAGGGCCGCAACCGCCAGGTGCGGCGGATGACGGCCGCGGTCGGCCTGCCGACCCTGCGCCTGGTGCGCGTGGCGATCGGCGACTGGACCCTCGGCGAGCTGATGCCCGGGCAGTGGCGCGAACTGCGCTGAGCACGCGCGCGAACCTTGCGGTGCGCGGTGCCCTGCCGGATGATCGCGGCATCCTCGACCGGAGCCGCGCATGATCCGCCAGTTGCACCAGGTGTTGAACGAAGACGAGCTGGCGGTGATCCATGCGCTGCTGCCGCAGGTCCGCTTCGTCGACGGGCGCGCGACCAATCCCGACAACACGAGCAAGCAGAACCTGCAGGCGCCGCAGGAAGACCCGGCCAGCGCGCGGATCTCGCAGATCGTCCGTGATGCGCTGTTCCGCCATGCCGACATCCGCGGCTGGGCGATGCCGCGCACGATGGCGCGGCCGACCGTGGTGCGCTACGAGCCGGGCATGACCTACGGCTGGCACGTCGACGAAGCGCTGTTCCCGTCCACGCCGCCGCTGCGCAGCGACCTGTCGTGCACGGTATTCCTCAATCCGCCGGATGCCTACGACGGCGGTGAACTGACCATGCAGCTCGGCCAGGAGCAGCTGAAGTACAAGCTGGCGCCGGGCGACGCCATCCTCTATCCCTCGACCACCATCCACCAGGTCGCGCCGGTCACGCGCGGCGTGCGCCTGGCGGTGATCACCTGGATGCAGAGCTGGATCTCCAGCAGCGAGCGCCGCGAGCTGATGGTGCAGCTGGAGGAAGCGCGCGCCCGCGCCGGCATCGGCGACGAACGCCTGGCGGTGCTGCTCGACTCGCTGCGCACGAACCTGTTCCGGATGTGGGCGGATACGTGACGGCGCATGCCGATGCTGCTGCGCTGTGCGCACGTCATACGCTGAAAGTCTTCCGGCTGGATTGAAGCGCAAGTCATTTGCGCCCCCTTTGCAAAAGGGGGCCGGCGCGCAAAGCGCGACGGGGGGATTTGCTCTGGCGGCCCAGAAATCCCCCGCGGACGCTTCGCGCCCGCCGCCCCCTTTTGCAAAGGGGGCAAATCACCGTGGGCTCAGTGCTTGTGCCTGCGATGAGGTATCAACGCGGAGGCGCAATGGCGAGGACGTGCGTATTGCGCTGCGCCATCGCACGATCCACCCATGCCACGCCCCGCGCGATCTCCGCGCCGAAGCGTTGCTGCGCGAGTGCGATGTCGTGGGCGCGGTCGTCGCGGCCGTACCCATGCTGCTGCGCCTTCGAATAGCGGCCCCAGGCGGGCGAGGCCAGCGCGCCCGCGATGCCGTCGGGATCGAGCGCGAGATGTGCGGCGATGCGCGCCAGTGTCGCCTCGGGAGCGGCGAGCAGGTCCTCGAAATCCACGCGCAGCACGCGTGAGGCGAATTCACCGGACGCCAGCGCCTCGAAACGCAGGCGTTCGGCCAGCCAGCCCATCGCGCAGGCTTCGATGGCATCGCGCGGTGCATGTTCGCCGTCGATCGTGATGCCATGCCCGCGCAGCACGTCCGCGCGTTCGTCGAAGGCGGCCAGCGCATCGCGCACCGAGTCCTCTGACTTCAGCAGCGTCGCCAGCCAGGACGCGAGCGGCATGTCGAGCAGGATCGCGCGCTGCAGGGCACCGTCGCGCAGCAGCGGTTCGGCCAGCACGTTGCAGCTGCTGGTCAGCTTGATCGCGATCCGCGAGGCGGGCGGCAGCGGGCGTCGCCAGTAGGCCATCAGCGTCGCGAGCAGAACATGCGGCGGCGCCGTCGCGTGCCATGCGGTGGCGAGATCGCGCAGCGGCAGCGGTTCGCGCAGGCCTTCGACCTCAGGCCAGCTGTCGAGCAGGCGCGAGAGCAGGGTCGAGCCGCAATGGCCGATGTGGAAGATGCCGTCGGCGATCACGTCGCCGGTGGCTGGTGCTTCCAGCATCGACAGCGGCACCCACGCGCCCTGCGGCTGCGGCGGCAGCGCGCGTGGGTCGAGAAACGCGGCCTCGCGGCGCTGCTGCGCGTCGAGGCGCACGAACAGTACGCGCCTGTTCGTGAGGTCGAGCTGGAACGGCAGGTAATGCGGATCCTGGAGGATGTCGGTGGCGGTGGTCATGTGCCCCTCGGTTTCGCGCGATGCGTGGCGGTTGCAGACCGCGCAAGGCGGACAATGCCGTTGCGACGATGCAAAGCGCGTCGCCACGCGTTGCAAAAATGACTCGCCAAGCTTTTCATGTGCCCCTCGGCTTCGCGCGGTGTGTCGCTGTGGCTGACCACGGATCATCGGGCCACGGATGCTTGGGATACCGCCCCTTCATCTCCTTCCTCACCTCCGGATACGTGCGCTCCCAGAAGCTGCGCAGGTCCTGGGTGACCTGCAGCGGGCGGCCGCCGGGCGAGAGCAGGTGCAGCGTGACCGGAATGCGCCCGTCGGCGACGCGCGGCGTATCGGCAAGGCCGAACAGTTCCTGCAGCTTCACCGCGAGGACCGGCGGCACCGGCGCGTCGACGGCATCGTCCCATGCGTATTCGATCCTGCGCTCCATGCCGGATGGCACGAAGATCCGGGTCGGCGCCAGCGCGTCGATGCGCTGGCGCAGGGCCCAGTCGAAGCGCGATTTCAGCGCCTCGCCGAGTTCGTCTTCGCCGAGCGCGTCGAGTCGCGTCTTGCCGGCGAATGCGGGTTTCAGCCAGCTGTCGAGCGTGTCGAGCAGCGCGGCATCGGACAGATCGGGCAATCCGAGATCGGGCATCCACGCGCGCAGGCAGCGCACCCGCGCGCGCCACTGCACCAGCGACTCGCGCCAGGGCAGGGCCTCCAGGCCGAGCGCGCGCACGGCATCGGTCAGCGCCTGTGCGGCCTGCGTCGCATCGACCTTCCCGGTCGGGCGTGCATCCAGGACGATGCCGTCGAAGCGCTGCACGCGTTCGGCGACCAGCGCGCGCTTCGCATCGTCCCAGCGGACTTCGTCGCGATCCGAGAAACGACCGGGGAAATCGCGGCGCAAGCGTGCGTCGTCGACCGGCGCGGCGCGCAGCAGCTTCGCGTCGCCGCGCGCCTCGTGGCGCAGTTCGCTGACGACCAGCCAGGGCTCGCCGATCAGCGCGCTGTCGTCGAACAGCTGCGCCATGCGGCCGTTGGCCAGCTGGTAGCGGCGCAGGTCGCTGGCGTGGCGATGCGCGATGCGATCGGGAAAGGCATGCGCGAGCAGGTCGCCGAGCCGATGCGCCGGCGCGCTCTGCGCAGGCTTCGCGTCGCAGCGCAGGCGGCGGCGCCACTGCGCGGCGGCGGCATCGATGGCCTGCAGCGAGGAGCGCGAGGCTTCGGCCGGCGTGCGTCCGTTGCGGAAGGCCGCGAGCGCCTGCCAGCGTGCGGCCAGGGCATCGCTGCGCCCGCCGCCGGGCATGGCACGGATGGGGTCGCGGGCTTCGAGCAGCGCGGCCAGATCGCAGGCGAGCGCGGTTTCGGCATCGTCGCGCGTGGACAGCAGCATCGCGGCGAGGCGCGGGTGCGTGCCGATCGCGAGCATCTTCCGGCCCAGCGCGGTGATCACGAGGCCGTCGTCCAGCGCGCCGAGCCGGCGCAGCAGGTCGCGGGCGGCAGACAGCGCGCCCAGCGGCGGCGCATCGACGAAGCGCAGGGAGTCGCTCCCCCAGGCGGCGAGTTCGAGCACCAGCGAGGCGAGTTCCACCTGCGCGATTTCCGGGCGGCGCTGCGGCTCCAGGCGCTGCGATTCGGGCCAGAGGCGATATGCCCAGCCTTCGGCGACGCGCCCGGCGCGGCCCGCGCGCTGGTCGGCCGAGGCCTGGGCGATGTTCACCACGTCCAGTCGCGAGAAACCGCTGTTCGGGTCGTAGCGCGGTTCGCGGGCGAGTCCGCTGTCGATCACCACGCGCACGCCGGGCAGGGTGACGCTGGATTCGGCGACGTTGGTCGCCAGCACCACGCGGCGACGGCCGTCCTGCGCCGGCTGCAGCACGCGCGACTGCTGCTCGACGGGGAGTTCGCCGTGCAGGGCGAGGATGTCGGTCGATGCCGGTTCGATCGCATCCGCCAGCAGCGCCTGCACCTTGCCGATCTCGCGCTGTCCCGGCAGGAATACCAGCACATCGCCGGGATGCTCGGCCAGCGCATGGATCACCGCGCGCTTCACCTGGTGTTCCATCGCCTCGTCGCGGCGCGCGGGGAAGTGCGCGATCTTCACCGGATAACTGCGGCCGGCGCTGCTCAGTCGCGGCGCGTCGAGGCACTGCGCGAGCTTCTCGCCGTCCAGCGTCGCCGACATCGCCACGATGCGCAGGTCCTCGCGCAGGCCGGCCTGCACGTCGAGCGCGAGCGCCAGGCCGAGGTCGCCGGCGAGATGCCGTTCGTGGAATTCGTCGAACAGGATCGCGGCCACGTCCTCCAGCATCGGGTCGTCCTGCAGCATCCGGGTGAGGATGCCTTCGGTGACCACTTCGATGCGTGTCTTCGCCGAGATCTTGTTCTCGAAGCGGATGCGGTAGCCGACCGTCTCGCCGACGGTTTCGCCCAGCTGCTTCGCCATGAATCCGGCAGCGGCGCGCGCGGCGACGCGGCGCGGTTCCAGCATCACGATCCTGCGGTCTCCCCGCCACGGGGCGTGGAGCAGGGCGAGCGGCACCTGTGTGGTCTTGCCGGCGCCGGGCGGCGCTTCCAGCACCAGCCGGGGGTGGTCGGCCAGCGACCGGAGGATCTCCGGCAGCAGGTCGGCGATGGGAAAGGCGTGTTGCGTCATCGGAATAGGCTAGCAGCCGGTGCAAGCGGCCCGCCCCGGACCGACCGTCCGTCGGCGGGCCCCGGCATTGGCCGCATGACCGATGGCGGCTGTCATGGTGCCGGGCTATCGTGCCGCCTCCATACCGGAGGGAATGTTGTTATGCGGAGCATGCTGTCGAAGTGGTCCCCCGTGGCCTGTGCATTGCTGCTGGCGTCAGGCGCAGCTCAGGCCGAGGTCTTCATCAACGAATTCCATTACGACGACGCGACGTCGTCGGGCGATACCGGCGAACGGATCGAGATCGTCGCCACTGCCGGCGAAACGCTGAGCAGCTACCGGATCTATCTCTACAACGGTTCCACGCCGTCGGCCGCCGTGACCTACGACAACGACCTCGTGCCGGCCGGCAGCCTCGTCTCCTGCGGCGGCCAGGTGCGCATCGCCACGCTGAGCTACCCCACCAACGGCATCCAGAACGGTCCCAGCGACGGCATCGCCCTCGTGAACCCGAGCGGCCAGGTCGTGCAGTTCATCAGCTACGAAGGCCAGATCAAGGCCAGCAACGGCCCGGCCGCCGGCCTTACCAGCACCAACCTGCCGGTCTCCGAAACCGGTTCCGACCCGGCCGGCCGCTCGCTGCAGCTCGGCGGCACCGGCAGCAGCTACGCGGATTTCACCTGGCGCAGCCCGGCCACCGCCACCTTCGGTGCCTGCAACAACGGGCAGACGTTCTCGTCGCCGAACCCGCCGCCGACCGTCACCGGCACCACGCCGAGCAACGGCGCGACCAACTTCCCGGCCGCCGGCAACCTCGGAGCGAGCTTCAGCGAAAGCGTCACCGCCGGTGCCGGTGCCTTCACGCTGTCGTGCGCGAATTCGGGCAACGTCGCGCTGACGTATCCGTCCAGCGGCACCAGCTTCAGCATCTCCACCAACACCGCGCTGGTCGGCGGCGAAGCCTGCACCTTCACCATCGTCGCCAACGCCATCACCGATGCCGGCGGCGCGAAGCCGTCCGGTAACACGGTGGTGAACTTCAGCGTCGCGTCCGGCGGCGGTGGCGGCACCGGCTACTACTCGCGCGTCAACACGAGCAGCGCCTCGCAGCTGCGCTGCTCGCTGCACGCGACGATCCGCGGCCACACCGCGTATCCGTACAGCGGCGGCACCACCAATGCGTGGACGATCCTCGAGATCGCCGACGAAGATCCGAACAACAGCGGCCGCATCCTCGACGCCTACCGCAACCGCAGCTTCGCCAAGGTCACCGAGCGCGCGGGCACCGGCAGCGGCATCGTCTACAACCGCGAACACACCTGGCCGAATTCGCTGGGCTTCAGTTCCGCCACCGGCAACCTCGGCCTGCCGCATTCGCCCTACACCGACACGCACATGCTGTATCTCACCGAGTCGGTCTACAACGCCGATCGCGGCAACAAGCCCTACGCCGACTGCACGCTGGCCTCCGGCTGCGCTGAACGCGTCACCGAAGTGAACAACGGCCAGGGCGGCGGCAGCGGGGTGTATCCGGGCAATTCCAACTGGGTGAAGGGACCGGACGGCAACGGCGGCTCGTTCGAAGTCTGGGGCAAGCGCAAGGGCGACATGGCGCGCGCGATCATGTACATGGCCATCCGCTACGAAGGCGGCACGCACCCGACCACCGGCCAGTCCGAGCCCGACCTCGAGCTCACCGACAACCGCAGCCTGATCCAGATCACCTCCAGCTCGCCGGCCTACATGGGCCTGCTGTCCACGCTGGTCGCCTGGCACCAGGCCGATCCGCCGGATGCCGCCGAACGCGCCCGCAACGAAGTCATCTACAGCTTCCAGGGCAACCGCAACCCGTTCATCGACCATCCGGAGTGGGGCACCAGCGCGCTGTTCACGTCGACGAAGCCGGCGAGCTGCCAGCTGAATTGATGAACGCCTGAGTGTGTGCGATGCGAGAGCGCCGGCGGGAAACCGCCGGCGTTTTCGTTGGCGCCAGACAGCCACCGTGCGTGCCATCGAAGATTCCTGCATGCCTGGCGGAAGTGCGATATCGTCAGTGTGCGCATCGTCGCGAGCAAACCATCCAGGCCCCTTTCCATCGCATCGGGAAGACATGAAGACTTCCGGCATCCTGCTCCTCCTGTTTCCGCTGCTGGCCCTGGCGGGCGAAGGCACGGTGTCCGACCGTGAACTCTCGCTCGGCGGCGTCGCCATCGGCGATACCGCCGCCCAGGTCGTATCGCGCCTCGGCGAGCCGAAGCGCAAGGTGGCCGCGCAGGATTTCCTCGATCTTCACTACGAATACGCGAGCCTGCGGGTCTCGTTCAACGGCGGCATCGTCGCTGGCTTGCAGGCCGACAAGCGCGGCGCCTGCACGCCGAAGGGGCTGTGCCCGGGGGATCGCCTGGACAGGATGCGCACGCTGTACGGCGCTCCGCTCGTGGCGGATCGCGAGACCGGTCGTTTCTACGAGTACGTCGGCGGCGATGCCGGCTGCTGGCTGCAGATCCGGGCCCGGGGCAAGCGCGTGGCGTCGATCGACGTGGCGTGCCAGCCTTGAGCTTCCCGCGCGTCGTCCCAAGCCAGGGGGCAGTGCCCATGGCCGGCGTTCGTCATGCGCACGGCGCCACGCAAGCCATGAGCACGGACCCCATGAGGACATCGCGATGAAATGCAGCCGATGCGGGACAGAGGCGGAGACGGCGGGATCGCTGGCCTGGTACGCGGTGCCCTGGTTTCTTCTGTTCGGAGTTCTGCCGCAGGTACGCGACCTGTGCCGCGATTGTGCCGGCGGGCAGAATTTCCTTGCGCTGCTGGCGACCGTCGCGGTGCTGGTGGTGGCGTTCGTCGTCGCGGTGATCGTGCTCTGAGGCACGCCCACCTCATCTGCGTGGTGCGAGATCCACGCGGACCGGTCGCGATGCCTGCAGCTTCGCCGCAGTCGGGTTCGCTGGCAGGACAGGTGCCAGACGCCGGCCGCCGGCCGAGGTCACGGCGTTGACCATCGCGCGGATGTCCTCGATGTCGTCGACCACGCGCGTGTTGAGGTCGTCGACGAGGAACACGCCGGCGATGCCGTTGACGCGATCGACCCAGGGCGTGAAGCCGAACGCACCGGGGCTGGAGACGATCAGCGGCGAGCTCGGGTCGATCCACTGCCCGAGGCCGTAGCCGTAACCGGTGCTGGTGGGCGGTCGCGACACGTCGACGGTGCCGACGGTGTAGTCGCGCGCCATCGCCTCGATCGTGGCCTGCGACAGGAACCTGTGCGACGGCCGGCACGGCAGCAGCAGGGTGTTGTCGAGGCAGCCATTGGCCAGCACCATGTCGACGACCTTGCCGTAATCCTCCAGCGTGCTGCGCACCCCGCCGGCGATGCGCGGGTTCGTGTTGCGCACGTAGCCCGGCGCGGTCGACGACGTGGCGAAATCGGTGGCGTCCAGGCCCAGCGGCACGACCATCTCGTCGATGAAGAGGTCGTCCCACGACCTGCCCGTGGCCAGTTCGGCCATGCGCCCGGCGACCTGCATCGAATTGCCGCCGTAGGAAAACACCTTTCCCGGTTCGCCGATCATCGTCGACTGCTGCAGGATGCGGTTCGCGCAGGTGGCGAGGGTGAACAGCGGGTTCGACATGCAGCTGTCGTCGCCGCCGGGCAGGCCGCTGGTGTGCGAGAACAGCTGTTCGAGGGTGATCGATCGCTTGGCCGGTTCCACGGTCGGGAAATACTGGCCGACCGTGTCGGTCCAGCGCATCTGGCCCTTCTCGACCAGCCGCGCCAGGGTCAGCGCCGACAGCCACTTGCTGGCCGAGGCGATGCGCACCCGGGTGCCCAGCGTGTACTGGCCGAAGGCCTGCCGGTAGACCACGTTACCGGCCTTGTTGACCCGCAGCGAGGCGCCGTCGAGCGCATAGGCCTGCACGAAGGACTGCATCTCCGCCGTGACCGGCGAGAAGTCGTAGCGGGGTACGGCCTGGGCGACGGCCGCGCCGAGCAGGGCGGTGAGTCCGAAGGAGGCGACGAGGATGCGCAGCATGGCGGGTGATCCGTGGGGGCTACGGATGTGAACGCTGCGGGAGGCGGCCCGTTGACGCCGGATGCGGGGAAAATCTGGCAGGACCGCTTCGAAGATTCCATCGGCGGCTATGATCTGGCATCACGAAGTCGATTGGAGTCCGGATGTCACTGCGCAGGTTGCCCACGCGAAGCGAGCGCGCGGTTCTGGCGGGCATCCTCGCTGCCATTGCCTTGACGAGCGGGTGGTTCGCCGTGTCGTTTCTCGTAGTCGAACCGCACAATCCCATGGCCGGTGGCTTCCTTGCGCTGTTTGCATTGTGTTTCATCCTGATGGCGAGGCAGGTTTTCTTCGGAAATGCGCGCATCCCGTCGCGGCGTGCACGCCATATGGCCGGCCTGGTCATGATCGTATCGGGTGCGACCATCTTCGTTCTGTTCTGTGTGGATGTCGTCCTGCACGGTATCGGGCAGGCAAACCGGGCGGTCGTCGTCATGCCGATCATGCTCGTCATCCTGGGCTTACGTGAGTTGCGTGATCGGCGCCGTTGAAGCAGGCATCGATCTGCTGTGGGTTAAAATGCGCGAATGAATCTCATCGACATCGGCGCCAACCTGACCCACGACAGCTTCGACCACGATCGCGAGGCGGTGCTGCAGCGCGCCCGTGCGGCGGGCGTGGGGCGGATGATCGTCACCGGCGCCTGCCGCGCGCACTCGCCGCGTGCGCTGATCCTGGCGCAGACGTATCCGGGCGAACTGTTCGCCACTGCAGGCGTGCATCCGCACCACGCGATCGAATACACCGACGAATGCGACGCCGAGATGCGCGCGCTGCAGGCGCATCCGGAAGTGGTCGCGGTCGGCGAATGCGGGCTCGACTACAACCGCGACTTCTCGCCGCGCCCGGCGCAGCGCAAGGCCTTCGAGCGCCAGCTGCAGATCGGTGCCGACACCGGCAAGCCCTTGTTCCTGCACCAGCGCGATGCGCACGAGGACTTCATGGCGATGATGAAGAACTTCGACGGCCGGCTCGGCCCGGCGGTGGTGCACTGCTTCACCGGCACGCGCGAGGAGCTGTTCGCGTATCTCGACCAGGACTGGCACATCGGCATCACCGGCTGGCTGTGCGACGAGCGCCGCGGCACGCACCTGCGCGCGCTGGTGAAGCACATCCCGGCGAACCGGCTGATGATCGAGACCGATGCGCCGTACCTGCTGCCGCGCACCGTGCGCCCGCAGCCCTCGCATCGCCGCAACGAGCCGATGTACCTCGCGCACATCGTCGAGGAGCTGGCCCGGGATCGCGGCGAAAGCGTCCAGGCGGTGGTTGCGTCGACCACCGCCACGGCGACCGCGTTCTTCCGCCTGCCCGGTGCGCCGGCGGCGAGCTGAACCGCCTCCCGTCCCTGCCTTCCGGCAGGGACGAAATTACTGAACCCATCGGTACACTGCGCGTCCCGAAGTCCCTCCGGAGCCCGTGCAATGCCGGTGCCGTCGCGTCCCCTCCCTGTGTCCGTCCCGGTCGTGCGCCTGCCCCCGCTGGTGCTGGTCGCTGCGCTACTGCTCGCCGGCTGTTCGGACGGCGCGCCCGAGGCATCGCAGGCCGCCGCAGCGTCGTCGGCGATGGCGGTGACCACCGCGCCGGTGGAGATGCGCGAGCTCGCCCGCAGCGTGCTGGTGTCCGGTGCGGTCGCGCCGGTCGAGGAGATGCAGCTGGGGGTGGAAGTCAGCGGCCTGCGCGTGACCGAGCTGCTGGTCGATGTCGGCCAGCCGGTGCGTCGCGGCCAGGTGCTGCTCCGCCTCGACAGCCGCGTGCTCGACAGCGAGCTGCAGCAGGCCGAGGCCGCGTTGCGCGAGGCCGAAGCCGGGGCCGCACTGGCGCGCGCGAACCTAGCGCGCGGCGAGAACCTCGCCCGCGAGCGTTACATCAGCGCCGGCCAGCTCGACGAACTGCGCGCGGCCCGCACCCAGGGCGAGGCCCGCGTCGGCACCGCCCGCGCCGCGCGTGATGCCGCCGCGCTGCGCCGCAGCTTCGCGGAACTGCGCGCACCGGCCGACGGCATCGTCTCGAAGCGGCTGGTGCAGCCCGGCCAGGTGGTTGCGGCCGGCGGCGAACTGCTGCGCCTGATCCGCGACGGCCGCCTGGAATGGCGCGCCGAGCTGCCGGTGGCGCAGCTGCCGGCCGTGAAGCCCGGCGATCGCATCGCACTGCGCGGCACTGCGGGCACCGTCATCGAAGGACGCGTGCGCGCGGTCAGCCCGGGCGTCGACGCCGCCACCCGCACCGGCACGGTCTATGCCGACCTGCCCGACCCGAAAGGGCTCGCCGCAGGCGCCTATCTCGAAGGCCGCATCGACACGGGCCGCGCGCGCGTCGCCACGGTGCCCGCGGCTGCGGTGGTCCTGCGCGACGGCTTCGCCACCCTGTACACGATCGCGACGAAGGCAGGCGCGACCGTCGCCGAGGCACGACGCGTGCGCACTGGTGCGCGCGAGGGCGGGCACCTCGAACTGCTCGATGGACCGAAGCCCGGGCAACAGGTGGTGGTGAAGGGCGCCGGTTTCCTCGCCGATGGCGATGCCGTGCGCGTGGTCCCGGCAACGCAAGCCGCACCGGCGGCGGGCGTCGCGCGATGAGCGGCGGCGGCAGTCTGTCGTCCTGGGCCATCCGCCGGCCGCTGCCGGCGATCATGGTGTTCTTCGTGCTGTGCGTGGCGGGCCTGTGGGGCTTCCATTCGCTGCCGGTGGCGCGCTACCCCGACATCGCCTTCCCGATGACCACGGTCACCGTGAACCAGCCCGGCGCATCGCCGTCGCAGCTGGAGACCGAGGTCACGCGGCGGATCGAGGATTCGGTCGCCACCGTGCCGAACGTCAAGCGCATGTCCTCGCTGGTGACCGAGGGCGTCAGCACCACGATCGTCGAGTTCAACCTCGACACCGACCTCGCCGACGCGCTGGACGACACCCGCGACGCGGTGACGCGCATCCGCAGCGACCTGCCGCAGGACATCCTCGAACCGGTGGTCGGCAAGATCGACATCGGCGGCTCGCTGCAGACCTACGCGGTGGACGCACCGCACATGCGTCCAGACGAACTGTCGTGGTTCGTGGATCGCGAGGTGTCGCGCACGCTCTACGGCGTGGCCGGCGTCGCCCGCGTGAACCGCATCGGCGGCATCGACCGCCAGGTGCGCGTGGACCTCGATCCGCAGGCGCTGCTCGCCTGGGGCATCACCGCCGGCGAAGTCTCGCAGCAGCTGGCGCGCATCCAGGTGGACCGCCCGGGCGGCAAGGCCGAGCTGGGCGGCGAACAGCAGACCATCCGCACCCTCGCCACCGTCGCGAGCGCGCAGCAGCTGCGCGACTACTCGATCGCATTGCCCGACGGGCGATCGGTGCGCCTGTCGGACATCGCCCGCGTCGAGGACGGGGCAGCCGACAAAACCCAGGCCGCCCTGCTCGACGGCCAGCCCACGGTCGGCTTCTCGCTGTCGCGTACGCGCAAGTCGAACGAACTGTCGGTGTCGGCGGAGGTGCGCGAGGCGCTGGACCGCCTGCAGGCCGAGCATCCCGGCGTGACCTTCCGCCTGGTCACCAACCTCGTCGATGAAACCGAGCGGTCCTACCGGTCGTCGATGATCATGCTCTGGGAAGGCGCGCTGCTCGCGCTGCTGGTGGTGTGGTGGTTCCTGCGCGACTGGCGCGCGACGTGGGTGTCGGCGGTGGCCCTGCCGCTGTCGATCATCCCGACCTTCGCGGTGATGTCGCTGCTGGGATTCAGCCTCAACATGGTCACCCTGCTGGCGCTGTCGGTGGTGGTGGGCATCCTCGTCGACGACGCCATCGTCGAGATCGAGAACATCGTCCGCCACCTCGGCATGGGCAAGTCGCCGCTGGAGGCCGCGCGCGATGCCGCCGAGGAGATCGGCACGGCGGTGATCGCGACCTCGATGACCCTGGCCGCGGTATTCGTGCCGGTCGCCTTCATGCCCGGCATCGCCGGCAAGTTCTTCCGCGAGTTCGGCTGGACCGCCGCGACCGCCGTGCTGTTCTCGCTGCTGGTGGCGCGCCTGCTCACGCCGATGATGGCGGCCTACCAGCTCAAGCCGCATCCCCAGCAGGACGAGACCGATACGCCGATGATGCGCCGCTACCTCGGCTGGGTGGAGGCGTCGCTGCGCCATCGCGGGCGGACGCTGTGGATCTCGCTCGGCTTGTTCGTCGCATCGCTGGCGCTGGTGCCGCTGATCCCGACCACCTTCATTCCGTTCAGCGACCTCGGCCGCAGCAACCTCAGCATCGAGTTGCCGCCCGGCACGCGCATCGAGGAGACGCTGGCCGTGTCCGAGCAGGCCCGCGCGCGCCTGGAGACGGTGCCGGAGCTGAAACAGGTGTTCACCATGGTCGGCAGCGTGCTGGACGTCGGCGATCCGGCGAAGACCGGCATCGCCGAGGCACGCAAGGCGACGCTGGTGCTGGACTGGGGTCCGGAAGGCGATCGGGATCGCGACCAGAGGCAGCTCGAACGCGAGGTGCGCGAACGACTCGCCGACCTGCCGGGCGCGAAGATCAGCTTCATCAGCAGCGAACCGGGCAAGGCGATGCAGCTGGTGCTGTCCGGCGACGATCCGGACACGCTGTCGGCGGCGGCCTCCGCGGTCGAACGCGACCTGCGCACGCTGAAGGGACTGGGCAGCATCTCATCGTCGGCCTCGCTGCTGCGTCCGGAGCTGCAGATCGTCCCCGACCCGGCGCGCGCGGCGGACCTGGGCGTCGCCACCGCGGACATCGCGGAAGCGACCCGCATCGCGACCAGCGGCGACTACACGCAGCGCCTGGCCAAGCTCAACCTGCCGGACCGGCAGATCCCGATCCGCGTCGGCTTCTCGCAGGAGGCGCTGGCCGATCCGGCGCTGATCGGCCAGCTCCGCGTGCGCGGCGC
Organism: Lysobacteraceae bacterium 2PB; assembly: GCA_005502915.1. Taxonomy (GTDB): domain Bacteria; phylum Pseudomonadota; class Gammaproteobacteria; order Xanthomonadales; family Xanthomonadaceae; genus Lysobacter_I. Next base: position 55,656 of record SCMT01000009.1, read on the forward strand.
GCAGGGCCCGGTGCCGCTGTCGGCGGTGGCCGAGATCCGCGACGGCAGTGGGCCGTCGATGCTGTCGCGCTACCAGCGCGAGCGCAACATCGTGCTGACCGCCGAGCTCAACGGCCGCCCGCTGGGCGAAGTCATGGCCGAGGTGCAGGCGCTGCCGTCGGTCAAGCGCCTGCCCTCCGGCGTGGAGCTGCTCAACGCCGGCGACGCCGAGATCTTCATCGAACTGTTCTTCGGCTTCGCGATGGCGATGCTGGCCGGCCTGGTCTGCATCTACATGGTCCTGCTGCTGCTGTTCAACCACGCGATCCAGCCGCTGACCATCCTCACCGCCGTGCCGCTGTGCGCCGGCGGCGCATTCGGCGCGCTGCTGCTGACCGGCAACATGCTGTCGCTGCCGGCGCTGATCGGCCTGCTGATGCTGATCGGCATCGCGACGAAGAACTCGATCCTGCTGGTCGACTACGCGGTCGTCGCCGAGGACCAGCACGGCCTGTCCGTGCACGACGCGCTGATCGACGCCTGCCGCAAGCGCGCGCGCCCGGTGATCATGACCACGCTGGCGATGGGCGCGGGCATGCTGCCGCTGGCGCTGGGCCTGTCCGGCGATTCCAGCTTCCGCGCGCCGATGGCCTGGGCGGTGATCGGCGGCCTGATCACCTCGACCGCGCTCAGCCTGATCGTGATTCCCGCCGCGTACTCGGTGCTGCACGACCTCGGGCTGTGGATCGCGCGGAAGTTCCGGCGTGGTGCGGAATCTTCAGCTGCGGCGCACGCGGACGGGTGAGTACGCTGCAGGCTTATTCCGCTCTGCGCATCGCCGCGAGTGCGTCCACGATGGCGGCTTCGCGGAAGCCCTGGATGCGGCGGTCGCCGATGTACAGCAGCGGCACGCCGCGCCCTCCGCGCGCGATGAAATCGTCGTTCGCCGCCTTCGAGGCGTCGATCTGGTATTCGATGTACGCCACGCCACGCGCGGCGAACAGGGCACGCGCCTTCGCACAGTAGGGGCAGGTCGTCGTGGCGTACATCACCACGGGCTGCCCAGCCTTGCGATAGAGGGCGGCGTGGTCGCCGGTGGTGTACTGCGGCGGCGGGAACCAAGTGCGGTAGGTCGTCGCAACCTTTGGACCGGCATGGAGACCGAGCACGAAGCACGCGGGCAGCAGAAGGAGCATCGAGAGGATCTTGAGCATCTTGGGCATCTGGGGTCCTTGCGTGGCGACATCGGTGGACGTTCCCGCCGGGGAGCCAAGGTGGAATCGCGCGCGGAGTTCCGTGCTGGAATTCCCGGCAGGCATTCCAGTCCACCGTCGATGGGAGGTGCGCGAAAGCGGAACCCGTCACCGGGTCCCGCCCCGTCCTGACCGGAGGATTACTGGCAGGCTGCCCGGCATTCCTCGTAGGCGATTTGGCAGTACGCCTTGCACTGCGACGAATTCCCGCACTGCGCGAAGCATTCGTAGCGGGCGGCGAAGCAATCGCCGGTGCAGCCGGGATCGGCGCTGGTGGTAGCGGAATAACCCGTGCCCAGACCTGCCATCAGGGCCAGCGCGCAAGCGTAAGCGACGTTCTTGAACTTCATGGTCGACTCCTTGTCTTCGTCTGCGGACCCGTTCGGGCGCAGGCCGGGTCCATGGCCTGTCCCACGAATCTACGCCGTGCAGGTCTCGCGATCTGCGACGGCCGTCGTCCTCAGTACACCGCCAGGTCGCCGCAGCCGTGCAGCGTGGTCTCGCCTTCGAGCGTGACCGTGACCCGCTGCGGATGCGGACGGTCCGCCTCGTCGGTGCACGGCTCGGTGACGATCTCCACCCGGATGGGCTTCGCGCCTTCCGCAGTATCGAGTGTGCCGTCGAGCGCGATCGGCCCGCGATGCGGCACCCCGGGGGCGCCGCGATACATCAGGACGCCCTGCCCGGACTTCTGGCCCATCGCCCAGGTCAGCTCGACGTCGTGGCGCATGTCGCCGACGGATCGGATGCGGATGTTGAAGTGCTCGCCCAGGCCCATGAACGCCGGCACCGGACTGACGTGCGCCGCCATGTCCGCCGAGACCTTCGGCGACGGCGCGGGCGGTGCTTCCGCCGCGGCGGGCAGCGGCGGAGCAGGGGATTGCTCGGGTGGCGATGGCGGCGCGGTGCACGCGGCAAGGGCGGCGCCGGCGACGATCAGGCCGAGAACCAGGGCGTGTGTGCGCATCGCATGTTCCTCCGCAGGGGATGGGTGGCGTGAGTCGCGTCTCGCTTCAGCTTCGCAGGCCCACGCCGCGCTTCAGCAGCCACAGCCCGACCGCGCCGAGCGCGACCACGAAGCCGAGCATCAGCGCGTAGGCGAGCCACAGCGGCACGTCGCTCACGCCGAGCAGGCCGTAGCGGAAGGCGTTGACCATGTAGAAGATCGGGTTGAGGTGGGTCGCGGTCTCGGCCCAGCCGGGCAGCAGCTTCACCGAGTAGAACACGCCGCCGAGGTAGGTCAGCGGGGTCAGGATGAAGGTCGGGACGATGGCGATGTCGTCGAACTTCTTGGCGTAGACGGCGTTGACGAAGCCGGCCAGCGAGAAGATCGTCGCGCCGAGGATGACCGTGGTCAGCGTCACCAGCGGATGCGGGATGCGCACCGTGGTGAACAGCATCGCGATCGCCAGCACGATCGCGCCGACCATCAGGCCGCGCAGCACCGCGCCGGCGACGTAGCCGCCGAGGATGACCCAGGCGGGCATCGGGCTGACCAGCAGTTCCTCGACGTGGCGGCCGAACTTCGCGCCGAAGAAGCTCGACGAGATGTTGCCGTAGCTGTTCTGGATCACGCTCATCATCACCAGGCCGGGGACGATGAAGTCCATGTAGCGGATGCCGTCCATCTCGCCGACCCGCGAACCGATCAGGCCGCCGAAGATCAGGAAGTAGAGGGTCATCGTGATCGCCGGCGGCACCAGGGTCTGGCCCCAGATGCGCAGGATCCGGTTCACCTCGCGGCGCACGATCGTCATGAAGGCCGTGCGGTTGCGCTGGCCGGTGGTCATCTGCGTCGTGGTCGCTTCGGTCGCGCTCATGCGGCGGCCTCCTGGTTGCCGGTGAGGCGCACGAACAGTTCCTCCAGGCGGTTGGTCTTGGTGCGCATCGAGCGCACGCGCACGCCGGCGGCGTCGAGCGCGGCGAACACGCCGTTGAGGTCCATCGAGCGCGGCATTTCGAGATCGATGGTGTGGTCGTCCGCGGCGAGCAGTGTGGCGCCGTCGATCGCCGGCAGCGTCGCCGGCAGGCCGCCGTCGATGTCGAGCAGGAAGCCTTCGACATCGAGCTTGGCGAGCAGCGCCTTCATCGGCCCCTGCTCGACGATCCGGCCCTTGTCGATGATCGCGAGGTTGCGGCAGAGACTCTCGGCTTCCTCGAGGTAATGCGTGGTCAGGATGATGGTGGTGCCGGCGGCGTTGATCTCCTTCAGCGTCTTCCACATGCCGCGGCGGATCTCGATGTCCACGCCCGCGGTGGGTTCGTCGAGGATCAGCAGCCTGGGTTCGGTCATCATCGCCCGGGCGATCATCAGCCTGCGTTTCATGCCGCCGGAGAGCGTGCGGCTCATCTTGTCCGCCTTGTCCCACAGCTGCGCGTCCTTCAGCACCTGCTCGGCGCGCGCGCGGGCCTGTTCGCGGGGAACGCCGTAGAAACCCGCGTAGTTCACGCAGATGTCGAACGGCTTCTCGAACATGTTGAAGTTGATCTCCTGGGGCACCAGGCCGATCAGGCGCATGGCTTCGTCGCGCCGCGCGGCGATGTCGACGCCGAAGATGCGGACCTCGCCGGAGGTCTTGTTCACCAGCGAGCTGGTGACGCCGATCAGGGTCGACTTGCCGGCGCCGTTGGGGCCGAGCAGGGCGTAGAAATCGCCCGGGGCGACGTCCAGCGACACACCCTTGAGGGCTTCGACGCCGTTGTCGTAGGTCTTGCGGAGGTCACGGATGGACAGGGCCGGCTGGCCGGGCGCGTCGGAGGCTGGGGCGGTACTCATCAGGGGGGTCCTTGCCGGCCCTGCGCAACGGTGCGTCCGGACGAAGGGCGGCGATTCTGGCGGTTCGGCGTGGCGCGAACCGGTAGTATAGGCGGCCATGCCGGGTGCCTCCGGCAACACTCCATTCCAGGACACACCCGTGCCCGCCCACTTCCCGCTCAAGCTCGTCGGCCGCCGCATGCTGGCCCCCACCGTGGCCCATCTCAGCTTCGTCCGCGACGACGGACAACCGCTGGATTACATCCCCGGCCAGTTCCTGCAGGTGCACTTCGAATACGCGGACGGCACTGCGACCAAGCGCAGCTATTCGCTCGCCACCCAGCACGATCACGCCATGGGGCCGGGCGAATCGGTGGAGATCGCGGTCAGCTACGTGCCCGGCGGCGCGGCCACCGCGTTGTTCGAAAACCTGGAGACCGGCGGCACGGTGACCGCCAGCGGCCCCTACGGCCGCTTCTGCCTGATGCCCGCCGACACCAACCGCCGCTACCTGCTGATCGGCACCGGCACCGGCGTGACCCCGTACCGCGCGATGCTGCCGCAGCTGGCGCAGCAGATCGCCGGGCGCGGCATCGAGGTCGTGCTGCTGTTCGGCGCGCGCACGCCCGAGGAACTGCTGTACGGCGACGAGTTCCGCGCCTTCGCGGACGCGCATCCGAACTTCCGCTTCGTTCCGTGCTTCTCGCGCGAACTGCCCGCCGAGGGTTCGCCGCACGCCCACGCCGACGTGCGCAAGGGCTACGTCCAGGACCAGCTGGCCGAGTTCGCGCCGGATGCCGAAGGCGACATCGCCTACCTTTGCGGCAATCCGAACATGGTCGACGCCTGCTTCGAGACCCTGAAGGGCCACGGCCTGCCGATCCCGGCGATCCGCCGCGAGAAGTACGTCAGCAGCAAGTGAGTCTCGCGGCGGCGGTGGATCCGCACGCCGCCGCCTTCGCGTTCCGCCGTCGCGCCGTGCGCCTCAGCGCACCAGCGCGACCATCTGCGCCTTGAGCTGGCGGCCGTGTTCGCGGAACCACTCGCGCTGGTCGCGCCAGTGCGGGAAGCGATGCTCCACCTCGCGCCAGTAGGCGGGCGAGTGGTCGTGGTGGATGAGATGGCACAGCTCGTGCACCAGCACGTATTCGAACGCGTCCGGTGGCGCGAGCACCAGCGACAGGTCCAGCGCCATGGTGCCGTCCGGCGCCAGCGAGCCCCACTGCGAACTCATGATCTTCAGCTGCACGCGACGCGGCGCGCGCGGCAGCTCGGGCAGGTAGCGCGGCATCCAGCGGCCGATGTCGGCGCGCGCCTGCGCTTCGTAGAAATCGCGCAGCGCGCGGTGCAGGGCGGCATCGCCGGCGCGCGAGGTGGCCTGGAAGACCGCGCATGCATCGGCGCCATCGCCCTCGATCTGCACGGCGGTGAAGCGGCCGGGCTCCCAGCGCAGCGGCAGCATCCGGCCGCGCAGCGGCAGGCGGTCGCTCTCGCCGCGCACGAGCGGCGCGACCTCGGTTTCGACCAGACGATCGAGCTGCGCGCCGAGCCAGTCGCGGTGTTCGGCGAGGAAGCGGTCGCCGGCGACGAGGCTGGCGCGTTCGGGCAGGGTCAGGCGCACGCCGCGCTCGCTGACCGAGAGCTTGATGCGACGCGCGCGCGGATCGCGCACGCGCAGCACATCGATGTTGCGGCCGTCGTCGAGCAGCAGCGCCACGAGGTCGCGTTGCTGCGCACGGCTGTCGGCATGGCGCGGAGCGGAGGACTCGCGCAGTCGGAAACGGAAAGGCATGCGAAATGCTAACCGTTGTCGGCGGAACAATACAAAACTTGACGTGGCGGTTCGGATCGGTGCGGAAACCGGCGTCGGCGAAGGCCGGGCGCGCGAACCGCGCGCCGTCATCACGCGCCGGTCATTCGGCCTTCGACAGCTTCAGCGCCGGCTCCAGCGTGCGGAACAGGCGTCGCGTTTCCGCGCTGAACAGGGCGAAGCGCGCGTCGAGCTCGGCGCGGAAATCGTCGCGGTCGCCGGATTCGAGCTGCTCGACCGCGCCGTCGAGGAACTTCAGCTTGCGGATGATCAGGTCGTCGCCGAGCACGAAACTGAGACGGTCGTCGAGCGTGAGTGCGAGGCGCGTCACCTGCTTGCCCGCTTCGAGGTGCTTGGCGATCTCGTCGCTGTCCAGTTCCTGGTGCTGGCACTTCACGATCGCGCCGTTGTCGGTGGGATCGCGCAGTTCGCATTCGTCGCCGAGCGACAGGCCCTGCGGCAGCGGATCGCCGGCGATCCAGCCGGTCAGCACCGAACGCGGCGCCACTTCGGCGTTCAGTGGCAGCGCGGGGAAGCTGCCCAGCGCGTGGCGCACGTCGGACACCACCGCTTCGGCGCTCTTGCGCGAGGAGGTGTCGACCGCGATGAAGCCGTCCGCGCAGTCGATGAAGGCGTCGGTGCGGCCCGGCTTCACGAACGCGCGCGGCAGCAGCTCGTGGACCAGGTCTTCCTTCAGGCGCTTGCGCGCGCGGCCGCCGAGCTTGCGGCCTTCCTTGTCCTCGATCTCCTGCAGCTTCTTCTGCAGCAGGTCGTTGACCACCGAGCCGGGCAGGATCTTGTCTTCGGTACCGGCGGTGATCCAGATCGCTTCGCCGATGCGGTGCGACAGCACCTCCTGGTCGCCGCGTCCGAACGGCGAGACGAAGCCGCGCGAGGACAGTTCCAGCGCGCCGACCGGCTTGAGGATGCACTCGGACAGGCCGGTGTCGAGTTCGCTGAAGTCGAGCGAGGCGGGGAAGCGGAAGAACGTCAGGTTGCGGAAGAACATCGGGAATCCGGAAGAAGGGAAGGGGTGTCATCCCGGGGCCTGGGGCCGAGGGACCGGTTGTCGTACCGCAGGCAAGGCCGGAAGCAGGTCCCTCGCTTCGCTCGGGACGACAGGCTCAGCCTGTCGCGGATTCGTCCTGATCCGCTTTCGCGCCATCGCCGCCCAGCCAGGCGTGCGCATCTGGCAGCTCGGCGTCGCCGCGCTTGCCCAGCGACAGGAAGTCGAACAGCTTCGGATCGCTGAGCTGCGAAGGACGGATGTCGCCGAGCGCGCGCGCGATCTGCTCGACGCGGCCGGGCGTCTCGCGTTCCCAGGCGTCCATCATCTTCTTGACCTGCTTGCGCTGCAGGTTCTCCTGCGAGCCGCAGAGGTTGCAGGGAATGATCGGGAAACCCTTGGCGTCGGCGTAGGCGGCGATGTCTTCCTCGCGGGCGTAGGCGAGGGGACGGATCACCACGTGCTTGCCGTCGTCGCTCAGCAGCTTCGGCGGCATACCGCTGATCTTCGAATGAAAGAACAGGTTGAGGAAGAAGGTGGCGACGAGGTCGTCGCGGTGGTGGCCCAGCGCGATCTTGGTGAAGCCCTGTTCCTCGGCGTAGGTGTACAGCGCGCCGCGGCGCATGCGCGAGCACAGCGAGCACATGGTCTTGCCTTCCGGCACCACGCGCGTCACCACCGAATACGTGTCCTGTTCGAGGATGTGATAGTCGACGCCGATCGACTTCAGGTATTCGGGCAGCACGTGTTCGGGAAAGCCCGGCTGCTTCTGGTCGAGGTTGACCGCGGTGATCGAGAACGACACCGGCGCCTTCTTCTGCAGCTGCAGCAGGATGTCCAGCATCGTGTAGCTGTCCTTGCCGCCGGACAGGCAGACCATGACCCTGTCGCCGTCCTCGATCATCCCGAAGTCGGCGATGGCGCGGCCGACCTGGTGGCGCAGGCGCTTGGCGAGCCGGTTGGCTTCGTGGGCGGCACGCCGCGAGGGCGGCGGCAGCGGTTCGGACAGGGGCAGGGGCGTGGCATTCATGAGCCGCGCATTTTATCCGCATCGCCGCGCCGTGCCGCCGTGTGCGGCCTGGCGTCTCGTGCAGGCTGCAAGGCCAATCTGCAGCCTGCATGGGCGTGATGGGTGCGGGCCGCGGCCAAGCCATTGATTCGCAAGGAGTGCGCGGGTTGGCACGCGCTCTGCGGAGGACTCAGGGCCGGCGCACCCCCACCGCCGGCGATCCCCCGCAATGGTTTCGCAACAGGAGTCGCAGACATGTCCCAGCGTTTCACGAACCCCCGGTCCTCGTCGCGCATGCTCGTCATCGGCGCCGCGCTCGCGGTGTCCCTGGCCGCGCCGCTGGCCATTGCCGCCGACGGCGCCGCCACGCAGACGAAGGCGCACGAATCGTCGCAGCAGCCGGTCGAGGACAGCTGGATCACCACGAAGGTGAAGGCCGACCTGCTGGCCGACGAGCAGACCAAGGGTCTGGACATCAACGTCAGCACGACCAACGGCGTCGTCACTCTGGCCGGTCGCCTCGACAGCGCCGTGCAGGTCGACAAGGCCGTGTCGATCGCCCGCGGCATCAAGGGCGTGAAGTCGGTCGACGCCACCACGCTCACGGTGAAGCCGCGCGGCTGACGTCGCGCTGCACCGCACGATCGCGCTGCCGCAGCGGCAGCGCGGCCACCCCGGCAACGTCCGTCCCTCCCCACCGCGGACGTGCCGCATCCCCCAAGGAGATCCGATCCATGAACACCGACATCATCAAGGGCAACTGGAAGCAGCTCACCGGCCGCATCAAGCAGCAGTGGGGCGAGCTCACGGACAACGACCTGACCGCCGCCGAGGGCAGCCGCGAGTACCTCGCCGGCAAGATCCAGGAGCGCTACGGCATCGCCCGCGACGCCGCGATGGACCAGGTCCGCGATTTCGAGAAGCGCATCGACCACTGATCGCGCTGCGCTCCACGACCGGGAGGCAGGATCCCAGCTCTGCCTCCCTCTTCTCCGAAGCGCGCTCGCCCCCTCGGTCCCTTCCCCTCCCGGAGCGTCATGGCCCCGATCTCCGGACGAGGGGGCGAGCGTGCCGCGGTTCCGCGTGATGCGGAACTGCATCCGACGGTGGCCCCGTTACGTCCTTCCAGAGCAGGCAATCGTTCCCCGGTACCTGCAGGTCCCCCGCTCCTCCCCCCGTGTGTGCAACCCCCCGTGTGTTCCTCCGTGTGTGTGTGCTCGCCGTCCCGGTGCGCCGGGGCGGCTTTTTTTTTTGGGCGCTGTTCCGTGCATTACGCACGATCGCAAGCTGCGGATCGTGCACGATGCACGGCCGCGGGTGCCGTGCGCACGGCACCACGGGGCCTGCAGGCGTGGCATGTCTCTTGCGGAAGTCTCGTCGCCGCGCCTTTCCCCCGGCGCACCCACTCTGTTCAGGACGCTCCCATGACCACAGCCGTGCCCCTGCGCCGTCCTTCCAGCCCGCAGGCCAGCCTCGGTACGGCCCGGCCGCGGGGCGTGGATATAGTGTCGAGCGCCCTGCCGACGACCACGATGGAGACACCGGACGTGCCCACCCCTGCGACACCGCCTCCCGGCCGCGTGCTTGCGATCGACGACGATGGCCGCCTTCTGCAGAACTTCGCCATGGCCCTCGCCCGCGACGGCCACAAGGTCGAGACCGCCGACACCCTGGCCGACGGCCTGCGCCTGGCCGCGACCTGGCCCTTCGACGTGTGCCTGCTGGACCACGACATCGGCAGCGATGCCGGCATCGACGCGCTACCCCGGCTGGCCGAGCTGGCGCCGCGTATGCGCGTGATCATGGTCACCGCCAACGCCCAGGTCGAACAGGCGGTGCGCGCGATCTCGCTGGGCGCCGCCGACTACCTGGTCAAGCCCTGTTCGCCGGACCAGCTGCGCATCGCGGTCGCACGCCAGATCGAGGCGCGGCGCCTGCGCGACCGCGTCGATACCCTCGAGCGCGAGGTCTCGCGCGGCACGCCCGAGCTGAGCAGCCGCAATCCGGCGATGCAGGCCGCGATCGACATGGCGTTGCAGGTCGCCGCCACCGACGCCAACCTGCTGATCCTCGGCGAGAGCGGCACCGGCAAGGGCGTGGTGGCGCGCGCCGTGCACCGCGCCAGTCCGCGCGCCTCGGCCGAGTTCGCCACGGTGAACTGTCCCGCGCTCACCGCCGAACTGCTGGAAAGCGAACTGTTCGGCCACGCCAAGGGCTCGTTCACCGGCGCGGTGCAGAACGCGGTCGGCCGGGTCAGCCATGCCGATGGCGGCACGCTGTTCATGGACGAGGTCGGCGACTTCCCGCTGGCCCTGCAGCCGAAGCTGCTGCGCTTCATCCAGGACAAGGAATACGAGCGCGTCGGCGATCCGGCGACGCGCAAGGCCGACGTGCGCATCGTCGCCGCGACCAACCGCGACCTCGACGCGATGGTGGCCGAGGGCACGTTCCGCCTCGACCTGCTCTACCGTCTCAACGTCATCAGCATCACCCTGCCGCCGCTGCGCGAGCGCCAGGAAGACCTGGAAGACCTCGCCAACGGCTTCATCCGCCGCTATGCCGCCGATTACGGCCGTCCGGCGCGCAGGCTGTCGGCGATGGCGCTTTCGAAGCTGCGCACCTATGCCTGGCCGGGCAACGTGCGCGAATTGCAGAACATGATGGAACGCGCGGTGATCCTCGGCCGCGACGAGGAGATCGCGGCGGACCTGCTGACCCTGGACGCCACGCGCCGCGCCGAAGCGATGCCCGGCGCGCTGATGTCGCTGGAGGCGCTGGAGCGGCTGCACATCGAGCGCGTGCTCGCGCAGAGCGACAGCCTGGACGCGGCCGCGAAGACCCTGGGCATCGACGCCTCCACCCTGTACCGGAAGCGCAAGCTCTACGGTTTCTGATCCTCTCCAGGTGCCGGGTACGTCCGTCGCGTTCCAGGCGCAACGCCACCACGACATCACGTCCCACGCTGCAGGTTGTCCGCATGTCCGATCCACGCCACGAACCCGTCTCCGAAGATTTCGCCAGATCGCCGCTGTGGAGCTGGGCGTTGCTGCTGGCCTGGGTCCTGCTGATCGGCGGCCTCGGGGCGCTGTCCGGTGTCCTCTTTCCGCCCGGCGAATGGTTCGCCGCCCTGGCCAAGCCCACCTTCCAGCCGCCGGACTGGCTGTTCGGTCCGGTGTGGACGGTGCTGTACATCGCCATGGCGGTCGCGGCATGGCTGGTGCAGCGCACGACCGGGGTGGACATGGCGCTGCGTCGCCGTGCCTTCGTGCTGTTCTTCGTGCAGTTCGTGCTGAACCTGGCCTGGACCCCGCTGTTCTTCGGCCTGCGCAGCCCGGGGCTGGCCTTCGTCGACATCTGCGCGCTGTGGATCGTGCTGCTGTGGACCCTGTTGTCGTTCGGCCGCCTGCGCCCGCTGGCGGGCTACCTGCTGCTGCCCTACCTGTTGTGGGTCTCGTTCGCGCTGGTGCTCAATGGCACGATCTGGCTGATGAACGCCTGACCCGTCCCGCGGCCTCACTCCGCACCGCGGCGCCGGATCGCGCCGCCACATCCCCCCCGTTGGACCGACCATGCCGCAGAGCCAGGCCAGCCAATTCCGCAACCGCGCGAACGTCGGCCTGCTGGCGCTCGCGTTCCTGGTGATCCTCGCCACGTCCTTCATCTCGGTGCGCTCGATCAACGCGCTGCGCGAGGCGATCGGCTGGATCACCCATACCATGACGGTGAAGGACGATCTGGCGCGTCTGCAGTCCGCGCTGCACGACCTGGAAATCGCCGGGCTGCGCTTCATGATCGACGGGCGTGCGGACCACCGCGAAGAGTTGCTGCGCAACGTGGACGCCGTGGGCAAGGGCATCGGCATGCTGCGCGTGGCCACGTCGGACAACCTCGACCAGCGCGTCCTGATCGATGCCCTGGCCCGAGACCACGAGATCGTGGTGGAGCGCGTGCGCACGTCCATCGCCATCAAGGACGCGGCCCTGGCCCGCGGCGACGACCGCGCCGCGCTGAAGCGCCTGCGCGACGCGCGCGGCGAACGCATCGTCGATCGCATGCGCGCCCGGATCCAGCGCATGATCGTCATCGAGGATGGCCTGCTGCGCGAGCGCCAGGCCGAGCGCGACGTGCTGATGAAGCAGACCAATGCGACCCTGCTGGTCGCCAACGGCCTGGCCCTGTTCGCCGGCCTGATCGGGTTCCTCGCCCTGCGCCGCGCCCAGCGCGAGGCCGAGAACACCCTGCTGCTGCAGCTGCGCGCCGCGCAGGCGCGTCGCGCCAGCGAGGAGAAGAGCGTGTTCCTGGCGAACATGAGCCACGAGATCCGCACGCCGATGAACGCGATCTTCGGCTTCGCGCAGCTGCTCGCCGACCATGTCGACGAACCCCTGCAGCGCGAGTGGGTGACTTCGATCCGCAAGAGCGGCCAGGTGCTGCTGACCCTGATCAACGACGTGCTGGACCTGTCGAAGATCGAAGCCGGCAAGCTGCAGCTCAATCCGCAGGGTGCCGACATCGGCGAGCTGGTCGAGGAAACCCTGTCGCTGTTCGGCGCCCTGGCCGAAGCCCGCGACATCGCGCTGCGACTGGAGATCGCGCGCGACGGGCTGGTCCCGGTGGCGGTGGATGCGCCGCGCCTGCGCCAGGTGCTCATGAACCTGATCAGCAACGCGGTGAAATACACCGAACACGGCTCGGTGACCGTGTCCGTCGACATGGCGCCATCGCCGCTGGGCGGACACGACCTGCGCATCCGCGTGCAGGACACCGGCACCGGCATCCATCCCGATGAACAGGCGAGGATCTTCGAACCCTTCTACCAGGCCGACAGTCCCGACGGCAGGAACCGCCAGGGCACCGGCCTGGGCCTGAGCGTCACCCGTCTGCTGGTGCAGCTGATGCAGGGGCGCATCCAGGTGGTCAGCGCGCCCGGCGAGGGCGCCTTGTTCCAGGTCGACATCCCGGCGTTGCCCGAGGCCGAAGTGGTGGCGCCCAACCTGGCCGACGGCTTCGCCGAAACGGTCGACTTCGATCGCCTGCCGCCGCTGCGCATCCTGATCGTGGACGACGTGGACTGGAACATCGAGGTCGCGCGCGGCTACCTGCGCGGCAGCCACCATTCGCTTGCGATCGCCCGCGACGGCGAAGAGGCGCTGGCGGTCGCGCGCGCGTTCCGCCCGGACGTGGTGCTGATGGACCTGCGCATGCCGCGCATGAACGGCTACCGCGCGACCGAGGCCATTCGCGCCGACATCGCCGCGCGCGGTGCGCGGATCATCGCGGTGACCGCCTCCAGCATGACCGACGACCAGGGGACGACCGAGGTCCGCTTCGATGGCTACGTGCGCAAGCCCTACGCGCCGGCCGAACTGCTCTCCAGCCTGGTCGCGCTGTTCGGCGAGCGCAGCAGCGGGCAGGGCGGCAGCGCACCCGGCGACGGTGTGCAGGACCACGGCGCGCAGGACGCCGGAAGGAGCGACGCGCGCACGGTCGCCGCGCCGCCGACCCCCGCCGAAGACCGGCGAGCGGAAGCGCTGGCCGAATGGGCCGCGGTGCGTGGCGCCCCGCTGGAGGCGCTGCGCACGCGCATGCGCATGCGCGAGATCGGCGAATTCTCGCGGCGCCTGGATGCACTCGCCGATGCGATCGGCGACCCGCGCCTGCTCGATGAAGCACGACAGCTGCGACGCGCCGTGCAGCGTTTCGATGTCAACCGCATGAAGGCCGTGCTCGACCGCCTCGCCGGCCATTCCCTCGCCCTCCACACCGACGACACGCCCGCGCGCAGCCGCGAAGACGCAGAAGAAGACGATGCCCAATAGATTCCTTTCCGCCGCCGTGACCATGCCGGTGATCATGGTCGTGGACGACCAGGCCGCGAACGTGCAGGTACTTGGCCAGCTGCTCACCCACGCCGACTACGACGTGGTCCCGGTGCTCGACGGCGCCGAAGCGCTGGCGCTGGCCGAGCATTCCCCGCCCGACCTGGTGCTGCTGGACATGCGCATGCCCGGCCTCGACGGCTTCGCCGTGCTCGAAGGCCTGCAGGCCATGGCGCAGACCCGCCACGTGCCGGTGGTCTTCCTCACCGCCGACCACGAACGCGACAGCCTGGTGCGGGCGTTCTCGGCCGGTGCGGTCGACTACATCACCAAGCCGTTCATCGCCGAGGAACTGCTGGCGCGCGTGCGCACCCATCTCGACCTCAAGCGCTCGCGGGAACGCCTGGCGCGCGTCGCCGAAGAACGCCAGCGCATGGCCGAGATCGTCAGCCACGACCTGCGCAACCACTTCGGCAACATCCTGTTCTCGCTGGACATGCTGCGCGAACCGGGCATGGAGGACGTCGTCTCCGCGGACCAGCGCGCGCGGCTGCTGGATTCGATCCGCGCCTCGGCCGATGCCGGTCTGCTGTTCGTCAGCGCCTTCCTCGACCAGCAACAGGATGTCTCCCAGGGCGTGCCGGTCGCCGAGACCGACGCGGCATCGCTGGCGCGCGGCGCCATCGAACTGATGACGCCGCAGGCCGCCCGCAAGGGCGCGACGCTGTCGCTGGCGATCGAGGACCCCACGCTGCGCGTGCTCGCCGAACGCGTCGGCGCCGGTCACGTGCTGCAGAACCTGCTCTCGAACGCCATCAAGTACGGCCCGCCGGACGGGGAGGTCGTGTTGTCGGTGACGCGTCGTGGCGACGTCGCCGCGCTCGCGGTACACGACCGCGGACCCGGCATCCCGCTGCAGGACCGCGAGCGCCTGTTCCGCCGTTTCGTGCGCCTCGGCGCCACGCCCACCGGCGGCGAAACCTCGACCGGGTTGGGCCTGGCGCTGGCCAAGCAGCGGGCCCGGGCCATGGGCGGGGACCTCTGGTACGAAGATCGCCCCGGTGGCGGGGCGAGCTTCGTCTTCGAACTGCCGCTCGCCTGATCGCGAACGGCCGGCGTCAGACCACCTTGCGCCTGCCCAGCAGCAGCGACAGCACGAACAGCACCAGGAACACGACGAACAGGATCTTGGCGATGCCTGCGGCGGCGCCGGCGATGCCGGTGAAACCGAGCACGGCGGCGATCAGGGCGACGACGAGGAAAATGAGGGCATAACGCAGCATGGGAACTCTCCTTCGGGGGATGACCCGTCTCGCGGGCTCGCCGTGTTCCCTTCAAACCCCGTGCCAGCCTGCCTTCGCGCATGAATCCCCGGCAACGACTGCGATATCAATGGCTTGGCCGTCCCGCCCGGGGCGCTGCGTTGTCCTGATGGCGAACGGCCGTCCCTGTTTGCGCACGACGCCGTGCATCCTGCACGCCTTCCGCGGCCGTCAATGGAGCAGGATCGGCCTGCCGGCGGGATGTCCGGACATGGCACGGAACTTGGATGTGTTCTTTCCATGTCCTCCCGCGGAGACCCGACATGCGCCACGCCCCCCTGGCACGCCCCGCTGTCCTTCCCGCCACCCGCAGGAGCCGCCACTGGCGGCGGATGCGCGCACGGATCGGCCTGATGGCGCTCTGGGCCGCCCTGCTGGTCTGGAGCCTCGGCGCTTCGCTGCAGGTCCCCGGCGAGGCGGGCGCCATGCCCTTGCCCGAGGTGGCTGTCCAGGGCGGGCCCGCCCTGCCGCCCGTGGATCTGGAACGCGCCTCGGCGTGGCCGCAGGAATCCGCGGAGTCCTGGCAGGCGCCTTCGGACGAATCCCCCCGCGACACCCTGCGCGAACCGTCGCCCGAGGAAGAGGCCGCGCTCTACATCGCGGGTCGCTGAGGCGCGCTGCCGGCCTGATCGCGGATCGGGCCGGGGCTGCGCCGCGAGGCATGAAAAAGTCGTCGACACGCTCTAAGCTCGGGGGCGATGAATCCGCCCACCGACCCGACCGAACTCGCACGGATCGCCCAGCGCCTCGCCGAGCTGCGCCTGGAGCACCGCGACCTCGACGTGGCCATCGACCGCCTGCACGACAACATCGCGGCGGACGAACTGGCCATCAAGCGCCTGAAGAAGCGCAAGCTGCAGCTCAAGGACACCATCCACCGGCTGGAATCGGCGCTGATCCCGGACGAGCCGGCGTGAACCCGGCGCCCGGGCCGGTCGCGCTGGCGCGGCCACGCTACGTCATCGCCGTGCCGGACCTCGCCCGCTCCGCCGCGTGGTATCGCGATATCCTCGGCTTCGGGATCCACGACGTCGGCGACCCCGGCTGGCGCTGGCTCCAGCGCGACGCCTGCGTGATCCTCGCCGGCGAATGCCCCGACGCGCCGCCGCCCGCTGCCACCGGCGACCACGCCTACTTCGCCTACATCGAGGTCGACGGCATCGATGCCTTCCACGCCGAGCTCGTCGCGCGCGGCGTCGACATCCTCAAGCCGCTGCGCGACGAACCCTGGGGCATGCGCGAATTCGGCATCCGAACGATCGACGGGCACCGGATGATGTTCGGCGAGGCCGTGGATTGAGGCGGGACCGGCCGCTCGACGAGAGGTCATCGAATCTGCGTCGTTCCCACTTACAATGGCCTTCCACCGCGTCGATGCCAAGCGACGTGGCGAGCGTTGGGGAACGTTCGCGCGTGGGGCCTTGCCCGGGAACGGGCGAAGTCCATGGGTGATGCTGGCTTGCCGGGACTTCCCCGGAAAGTCCGCATGAGCGCCGCGCAGGCGAATCGAACCTGACAGGGGTGTTTCCAGTGTTTTCGAATTCCAGTGCCCGCATCTGCGGGTGGTTGCTTGCCTGGGCCTGCCTGGGCCTGTCGTGCGTGGCGCCGCAGCCGGCCCGCGCCGGCGATATGCCCGGTGGGCCGGGCCAGAGGTTCCTCGATTCCGGCGACAGCCATAACTGCGGCATCTATGAGGATGCCACGCTGCTGTGCTGGCCCTACAGCACGATGGGGCCGGCACCGACGACCGGGCGGTACATCGCCGTCAGTGTCGGCTACGACCACGTCTGTGCCCTGCGCAGCAATGGTGCCCCGACCTGCTGGGGCGCCGCCGATGCCATCGCGACACCACCTGCACCGGGCCCCTTCGTCGCGATCAGCACGGGCAAGGGCGAAGCCTGTGCCCTGCGCCCGAACGGCCGGATCGCATGCTGGGGCGGCATGATGGCCGCCTCAGCCCCGACCGGCCCGGGCTACCGTGCGGTGAGCGTCGCCGATGGCCGCGGATGCGCGATCCGTGGCGATGGCAGCATCGAATGCTGGGTCGCGCCGGGAACCGCATCCCTCGGCGAGGATCCCGCGGGCCGTTACCTGATGGTCGACACGGGCAGCCAGCACGCCTGTGCCGTTGCGGTGGATGGCCGGGCGATCTGCTGGGGTGCGAACGACAACGGCCAGTCCACGCCGCCCGCCACCGACCGTTTCACGACGGTGACCGTCGGGCAGCAGCATTCCTGCGGCTTGCGGGAGGACGGCACGATCCGCTGCTGGGGCCGGAACGATACGGGCCAGACCACGTCGCCGAGCGGTCAGTTCATCACGATCACCGCAGGTCGTTCGCACACGTGCGCGCGGACCATCGAGGGCTATACCCAATGCTGGGGCGGGCCGAACGAGAACCGTGAGCGCAGCGTGCCGGTGCAGCCCTACCAGTCGATGGCCATGGGCGGCGGCGAGAGCTGCGCCCTCGACGGGCAGGGCTATCCGGCCTGCCTGACGGTCGAAACCTCGTTGCGGCCGCCGATGCGCCGCTACAAGGCCCTGAGCTTCGGGCCGACCAGCGCCTGCGGCGTCGGCATCGACGATCGGCTGGTCTGCTGGGGTGCGTCGCTGGGTGCGACGCCGACCGATGCGGTCTCCGACGTCAGCGTCGGTCATGACCATGCCTGCGCCAAGCGCACGCAGGGGCAGGGCCTGATCTGCTGGGGCAGCAACGCCCGCGGCCAGACGGCGGCACCTGCCGGAAATTTCTATCACCTGGCCAGCGGCAACGGATTCAGCTGCGGCATCCGCAGCGACTACTACGCCTTCTGCTGGGGATCCGGTCCCGCCGTCACCCAGATGCCGTCGCTTAATGATGGCTACCGTTCCATCGCGGCGCACGATGGCAACGTCTGCGCGATCAGCACCGTAAATCTCGTTCGCTGCTGGGGCGAGGACGCCGCATTCCTCTCGCTGCCTGTACAGGCAGAGACCTATCACAGCATCTCGCTCGGTGCCCGGCACGCCTGCGCGCGCTATGGCAACAACGGCAGCGTGACCTGCTGGGGCGACAACACCCAGGGGCAGCTGTCCGCCCCTGTGGGCATTTCACACAGCGTGGTGGCGTCCTCCGGCAACAGCAGCTGCGCACTGAATACCTCGACTGGCGCCATCTGCTGGGGCGAAACCAGGGGCTCCAAGACGGTGTCGACTTCGATCCTCGGCGCCGCCAGCATCCGGGCCGGCACCGCGCACACCTGCCAGTCCCGCGCCAATGGCGCTGTCAGCTGCTGGGGCGACGACAGCTTCGGCCAGGCCACGCCGATCCGTACGTACGTGCGCGCTTTCGATCTGTCCGGCGACCACGGTTGCGCGATCGCCGGCGACGGCGCCCTGCGCTGCTGGGGCGACGACACCCACGGCGGCAGCACGACGCCCGCAGGCCCCGCCCGCACACTGGATGCCGGGCAGTTCAGCGGTTGTGCCGTCGCCGGCAACGGCGACGCGGGCTGCTGGGGCTGGAACGCCAACGGCCAGGGCGTGCCGCCTGCGGGTGCGTTCCGCTCCGTGGCGACCGGCCTCAACCACAGCTGCGGCATTCGCGACGATGGCACGCTGGCCTGCTGGGGCTACGATGCCGACGGCCAGTCGACGCCGCCGGCCGGTCAGTTCACCGCTGTCGAGGTGGGCGAGCGCCATTCCTGCGCCATCGCCATCGACGGCACCGTCCAATGCTGGGGCCTGGACAGCGAAGGACAGGCGACACCGCCCGACCTGTCGGGCGGCACCTATCGTTCGCTTGCCACCGGCGCTTTCCATAACTGCGGCATCACCGCGATCGGCAGCCTGGCCTGCTGGGGACGCAACGACCAGGGCCAGGCCTCGCCGCCGCTGGAAGGCGTGTTCCTGTCCGTGGCCACAGGCTTCGCGCACTCGTGCGCCATTCGCGACGACGGTGTCCGCCAGTGCTGGGGACGCAGTACGGAAGGCCAGGTGCCCGTTCTCGCCATCACGCCCGCAACGCTGCCCCAAGCCAGCAAGGGCGTGCCGTATCGGGTCGATCTCGGCGTGACCGCACCGGCCTATGCCGCGATCGCACCGCGTTTCCGCTTCATCTCCGGCTCGGTTCCCTACGGTCTGGCGCTGGAGCAGGACGGTCGTCTCATGGGCACGATCCAGGGTGCGCCCGGCAACTACACGTTCGCGGTCTCGGCCATCGACGACAACGGATTCGTCGCGACCCGCACCTATCAAATGACCGTCCTGGACGTCACCCCGCCGGTCATCCAGCCGCTGTACGACGGATGGACCGGCGGCGAACGCGAGTGGTACACCGCCAACGTCACCCTGTCCTGGCAGGTGACCGATGCCGAGTCGCCGGTCACCGCCAGGACCGGTTGCGACACCGTCCTCATCAACCAGGACACGAACGGGACCACCTACGAATGCGTCGCGACCTCCGCAGGCGGCACCAGTCGTCGCTCGGTCGTCATCCGCCGCGATACCGTGCCGCCGGACACCGCTTTCGACCAGACGTATCCCTCGGTGTATTACAAGGATCAATGGGGCATCCGCGTGCAGCCGATCCTGTTCGGGTTCGTCGCATCGCCCGATGCAGGCTCGGGTGTGGCGGGATTCGAGTGTGCGCAGGGTGACTCGCCCGCGACCCTTGCCTACAGGCAATGTCCATCACCGGTCTGGCCTCTCGGTGTCGGCAACACGTCGCCGTTCCCCGTGGATGGCCGCTACCGTTTCAACGTGCGCGCAAAGGACCAGGCCGGCAACGTCGATCCGACGCCGGCCTTCCACGATTTCTACATCCGCGTCGATTCGACCAGTCCGGTGGTGACGCCGCTGCTCACGGGAACGATCGGCGACAACGCCTGGTACATCAGCGACGTGCACCTGCGCTGGCAGATCGAGGATCCGGAGACGCCCGTCACCATCCTCGATGGTTGCGTCGACGAAGTGATCGCTGTCGATACCGCCAGCGCATCCAGGCGTTGCCGCGCGAGCAGCCTGCCAGGCGAGACGCTGAAATTCGCGGGCTTCAAGCGCGACACCCTCCCGCCCACCATCTACGCCTTGACCGATGCGGTGCCCAATGCGGCCGGCTGGCATCGCCAGGACGTGCGGGTGGCCTATACCTGCTCGGACATGACCTCGGGTGTCGCCGGCGCATGCCCGGGCGTGCAGACGATCACGCAGGAAGGCCGCGACGTCTCCAGCGACCCGCGGACGATCCGCGACAACGCCGGTCTATCGGCGACCTCGGGCGTGATCACGGTCAACCTCGACAAGACCGCGCCGCAGATCCAGGCGACGGTCTCGCCGCTGCCCAATGCAGCCGGTTGGCATCGCGCGAATGCGACGGTGTCCTACGCGTGCCAGGATGCCCTGTCGGGCCTGGCGCAGTCCTGCCCGTCCGACCAGACGGTGTTCCAGGAAGGACGCTCGCAGGTGGTGACCGCGAACATCGCCGATCTGGCGGGCAATTCGGTCGGCGTGAATGTGTGGATCAGCCTCGATCGCACGCCACCGACGATCCGGGCGCGTGCCGGAATGCCGCCCAATGCCAATGGCTGGTACCGCGAAGACGTGTCGGTGCTGTTCGAGTGCGCGGATACGCTGTCCGGCCTGGCGGCGCCCTGTCCCGCCACCCAGGTGCTCTCGCAGGAAAGCAGTGCAGTCTCGTCCGTCGCGCGCGTCATCGCGGACGTCGCGGGCAACAGCACCGAGAGCAATGTCGTGACGGTCCGGATCGACAAGACCGCACCGACGCTGACGGTCACGATGCCGCCGGCGAAGCTGGTCCTCAACGCCAGCCACGACTTCGCGCTCAGCGCGAGCGATGCGCTGTCGGGCGTTGCCAGCCAGTCCTGTACCGGCTTCAGCACCGCGACCCTCGGGACCCGCACCGTGACCTGCAGTGCGACGGACCGTGCAGGCAACACGACCAGTCGATCATCGGTCTACTCGGTGGAAAAACGGCGTATCACCGGGGGGCCATCGCTTCCCGAACAGCGTCCGGCGCCGGTGCAGCGTCCGATCCAGGGTCGTCCGATGCCGGGCGCGTTGCGGCCGGCACCGTCCAGGCCAAGGGTGCGATGAGCGTGGTGCAGTGAACGCTTGGCACGCGCCTGCGTCGACAGCGTGTCGTGGTGTGGTTGTCCAACAGGGGAAGAATGATGAAGCGTGAGTGGAAGCGTCTGTTCGGTGCGACGCTGTGGGCGGTGCTAGGTCTGGCGGGTTCGGCGGCTGTGTCCTCCAGCGCGATCGCATCCGAACCCGTGCCCGGCACCGGCATGCCGTCCATCGAAGCGGGCGACCGCCATGTCTGCGCGCTGCAGCGCAATGGCGAAGCGCTGTGCCGGGGCGACTACAGGGTCGTCGACATTCCGCCGAAGGCGCCGGGACCGTTCCTTGCGCTCAGCGCCGGTGCGGACCATACCTGTGGCATCCGCGCGAACGGTCGGCTCGCCTGCTGGGGCATCGCCAGCGCGATTTCGCAGCCGCCACCCACGGGCACGTACGTCGCGATCAGCGCGGGCAATTCCGAGAACTGCGCGATCGCCGCCAACGGAGCCTTGCGTTGCTGGGGTTCAGCGGGCGCGGTGTCCGCGAACGCACCGACCTCGGGCGTGTTCACCGCTGTGTCGATTTCATCGACCCGCGGTTGCGCGATCCGCGGGGATGGCAGCCTGCAATGCTGGCAGGCGCCCGGCTACGCCAGCCTGGGTGCCGTACCGCCCGGCCGCTTCGTATCGATCGGCATGGGTACGAGCCATGCGTGCGCGCTGCGCAGCGACGGCAAGGCCATATGCTGGGGATCGAATGCGCAGGGCCAGCTGGATGCGCCCGGCGATGCGAACTTTGTCGCCCTGTCGGCAGGTCAGCAACATGCCTGCGGCATCCGCGACGATGGCCGACTCGCATGCTGGGGCCGCAATGCATCCGGCGAATCGCAACCGCCGACCGGCATCTTCGTCGAGGTGTCCGCAGGCGATACCTTCACATGCGCGCGTGTCGAGGATGGCGACGTGACCTGCTGGGGCAATGTCCACGCCGTCCCCGGTGGCCGCTACTCGCGGACCATGGCCATGGGCCCCGACCAGGTCTGTCGCTTCAAGAACGAAGACAACATCGAATGCTTCGGCGAGGCATCGGCGATATTCCCGCCGGCCCGGCAGTACAGGACATTGAGCTTCGGCAGGCAGGCGGCGTGCGGCGTGACCATCGATGGTCGCCTCGACTGCTGGGGCGGCATTCCACCCGGCATCCCCACCGGCACCTTCGTCGATGTGTCCGTCGGCGAACGCCATGCCTGCGCGCTTCGCGCCGACGGCGGGATCGCCTGCTGGGGCGATGATGCGGCCGGCCAGGTGTCCGGTGCGCCGGTGACCGGCGTCCATACGCAAGTGGTCGCCGGTGACCGCATGAGTTGCGCGATACGATCGGCCCGTCCTGTCTGCTGGGGCGACGCGGCCACTTTCGCCCTGCCGATGAACCAGTACTACGAACGACTCGATCTGGAAGGCAATACGCTCTGCGTGACGTTCAACAGCAGTCCGGGGGGCTGCTGGGGCGAGAATGCGGCGATCACGCAGATCCCCGACGGGGTGAGCGTGGGCACGATCGTGGTCGGCGCACGCCATGCCTGCGGGATGAGCGCCAGCGGCATCCGCTGCTGGGGCGACAACAGCCAGGGGCAACTGAAACCGCCGGTCGGCGTGGGTTACCCCACGCTCGCCGCCTTCGGCGACACCACCTGCGCATTGGACTATAGCGCCAGAATCACCTGCTGGGGTGCGCGCAACATCGTGCGCGACCAGCTGCCTACGGATTTCTACTCCGCCGTGCTGCTGCGTGGCGCCGCCGCCGGTCGCGCCCACACCTGCGCGCTGCGCGACAACGGCGGCATCGGATGCTGGGGCGACGATGCGGCAGGCCAGCGCGTGGTCACGTCGCTGCGTGCGCGCAGCGTCGCTGCCGAAGGCGACCACACCTGCGCGATCCTCGGCGACAACCGCCTCAAGTGCTGGGGCGACGACAGCCATGCCGGCTCGCAGCCGCCGGCGGGGCCGATGCGTGCGCTCGACATCGGTGAACACAATGGCTGCGCGGTCGCCTCGAATGGCGATCCCGCATGCTGGGGCTGGAACGAGAACGGGCAGGGCACCCCTGCGGCCGGCAAGTACCGCAGCATCTCGACCGGGCTCAACCACAGCTGCGGAGTGAAGGACGACGGCACGCTCGCCTGCTGGGGATACGCCGCCGACGGCCAGACGACCGCGCCTGTCGGCGAGTACCGGGTCGTGGCCGTGGGCGAGCGGCACAGCTGCGCCCTCGCGGTCGACGGCAGCCTGCGCTGCTGGGGCCTGGACAGCGAAGGCCAGGCGACGGTCCCGGACGAACCCGGCGCGACCTATCGCACGCTCGCGGTCGGCGCGTTCCACGCCTGCGCGATCCGCAGCGAAGGCGGGATCGCCTGCTGGGGTCGCAACGATCGCGGACAGGCCACGCCGCCGCAGACCGGCGCCTTCGTCGAGATCGCGGCGGGGACATCGCACACCTGCGCGCTGCGCAGCGATGGCCTGCGCACCTGCTGGGGCGACAACACCGATGGCCAGGCGCCCTCGGTCACGATGACCCCGGCCGTGTTGCCCCGTCTTCCCAGGACCGTGCCGGCCTCGATCCCGCTCGGATTGGCCGCGACCGGCGGCTACGTGCCCGAAGGCATCCGCTACAAGGTCGCCGGCGGCACGCTCGCCTATGGCCTCTACCTCGAGACGACCGGCCTCATCGCCGGTACGCCGACCGCGCCCGAAGGCAACTACCCGATCACCCTGAGCGCGATCGACGAGAACGCGTTCGGCGTCGTGCGCAGCGACACGATTGTCCTGGAGCGTGCGCCCGACGTGACGCCGCCCTTCGTGCAATTGCTGGTCAACGGGGAGCCTGCGACGCGCGAGTGGTACAGCGGCAACCTGCAGCTGACCTGGCGCATCGTCGAACCCGAAACCTCGGTCACCGCGACCGTGGGTTGCGCGCCGGCGTCGGTGACCGTCGATGGCCCGCTCGTGTCATACGCGTGCAGCGCGACCAGCGAAGGTGGCACCACGCAGGTCAGCGTGCGCATCGGTCGCGACTCGGTACCGCCGGTGACCCGATACACGGAAGCGCCGGCGGCGGTCGTCTACAGCAACAACGTCTACACGCCGATCGCGTTCCGCTTCGATGGTTCCGATGACGACCGCTCCGGCCTGAGCGGCTTCGAGTGCCGTTTCGAAGGCCGGGACTACTTCCCATGCGGGAATCCCTTCCGATTCGAGACCACGAACAGGAACGAGACGTTGAAGCTGTATGCGCGCGCCATCGATGCCGCCGGCAATCGCGACGAGACGCCACTCGACTTCACGTGGATCATCCGCAGCGACTTCACCCCGCCGACGATATCGCCGCGGGTGACCGGCACCCTGGGCGCCGACAACTGGTACATCGGCGACGTGAGCCTGGAATGGTCGATCAGCGATCCCGAGTCCGCCGCCACGCTCGCCGTCATCGAAGGCTGCATCGATCGCGACTTCCTGCAGGACATCGTGGAGACGGCGTCGAGCTGCAAGGCACGGAGTTTCGGTGGAGAGACCTACGTCGTGGCCTACGTGAAGCGCGACGCAACACCGCCGACGATCACGCCACTGGTGCAACCGGCGCCGAATGCCGCCGGCTGGCATCGCAGCAACGTGACCGTGGCCTATCAATGCCAGGACGCGACATCGGGCGTGCCCTACTGCGGGCCCCCCGATGTGGTGACGCAGGAAGGCCTCGCCGTCGCTGCGCCGGCCAGGCAGGCAGTTGACCGGGCGGGACACACGACCAACGCAGCGCCCGTCGTCATCAACCTCGACAAGACCCCACCCGCCATCCAGGCAACGGTCACGCCGTCCGCGAACGCCGCCGGCTGGCATCGCGACGACGTGACCGTGAGTTTCGCCTGCAACGATGCGCTCTCGGGCCTGGCCGGCAGCTGCCCCGGCCCGCGCGTCCTCACCCAGGAAGGTCGTGCACAGGCGGCCACCGGCACGATTTCCGATCGGGCAGACAACACGTCCACCGCCAGCCTGTCGATCAACATCGATCGCACCCCGCCGACGATCAGCGCATCGACCTACGTGGCGCCGTACTCCAACGGGTGGTATCGGACGGATGTTCCGGTGATCTTCAGTTGCTGGGATACCCTGTCCGGCCTCGCGTCGACTTGCCCTGCGACGCAGATCCTGGCGCAGGAAGGCAGCGCGGTGTCCTCCACGGGGTTCACGGTCCAGGACAACGCGGGCAACGCCGGACAGGCCAATGTCCTGACGGTGAAGATCGACAAGACTGCGCCGACGCTGACGGTGACGATGCCGCCGGAGAAGGTCTTCCTCAACGCCACCCACGACTTCGCCCTGAGCGCCAGCGATGCGGTGTCGGGTGTGTCCAGCCAGTCCTGCACCGGGTTCAGCACGGCCACGGTCGGGACACGCACCGTGACCTGCACCGCAGTGGATCGCGCGGGGAACATGACGAACCGCTGGTCGACGTACACCGTGGAAAAGCGTCGCATCACCGGTGGCCCGCAGCGTCCCGAACAGCGGCCGGCTCCGGTGCAGCGCCCCATTCAGGGACGTCCCGTGCCTGGTGCATTGCGGCCGGCGAAGCCGAGGACGCAGACGCGCTGACCCTCTGTCGCAGCCCGGGACAGACCGGGTTGCGATGTGAATCATGAAAATCGAAGAACCGGGATTGACGATGACACAGATCATGGGACGGATGGCAGGCGGGTGCCTGGGCCTTCTTCTCGCCGTCCTGCCGCTCCAGGGCATGGCCGGTCCGAACGACCAGTCCGCGCAGTCGACCCAGCAGGCCGCAGGTCTCGATGCAGGGAACGACCATGCATGCGCGATCAGACGCGACGGCCAAGTGGCGTGCTGGGGCAACAACGGCGTCGGCCAGACGACCGTGCCGCAGCTGACCGCGTTCGCGGTTGCGACCGGCGACCAGAGGACTTGCGCGCTCCGCAGCAACGGCTTCGCCACATGCTGGGGTCGCGTCGACGTCGCGCCGCCGGCGGGACCGTTCATCGCGTTGTCTTCCGGTGGTGAGGATGCCTGCGCCCTGCGCCCGGATGGCCGGATCGCGTGCTGGGGCGGCAGCCTGTCGGACGCGGCGCCGACCGATGCGGGCTACATCGCCGTCGACGTCGGCGTGAACCACGCCTGCGCGATCCGCGCGGAGGGCACGCTCTCGTGCTGGCGGGCGATCGGCACGCCGACCCTCGGCGCCGTGCCCGCAGGCAGGTTCCTGTCGGTGGCGGTGGGTCGAAGCCATGCCTGCGCCGTGGGCAGCGACGGTGTCGCGTCGTGCTGGGGCGCCAATGGCAGCGGCCAGTCGACCGCGCCGTCCGGGCAGCGCTTCGTCGAAGTGTCTGTCGGCAACACGCACGCCTGTGGCCTCCTCGGCGACGGTACGGTCACGTGCTGGGGCGACAACACTTCAAGCCAGCACAGCGCCCCGACAGGGCGCTTCACCCGCATCGCCAGCGCGGAGGACCATACCTGCGCGCGCGCCGTCGATGGCACGCTGCGCTGCTGGGGCGGCGCATTCGGACCGACGGGCTACAGGTTGCCGACTTACGGCTACAACCGGATTTCGGTGGGCAATGGATTGGTGTGCAGCACGATCCACGAAGGCGATTTCAGTTGCACGGGAGACGACGCTTCACCGCTGTTGCCCGTCGTCAGGAAGTACCTGGACATCGCACTCGGCGAGACCTGGGCCTGTGGCCTGGGCTTCGATCACAAGCCGATCTGCTGGGGAAGCGGCGCACCGACGCCTCCGCAGGAGCGGATGACCCTGATCAAGGTCGGTACGACGCATGCCTGCGGTCTGCGTCCGGATGGCAGCGTGGCCTGCTGGGGCGACAACGATCGTGGCCAGACGAATGTGCCGGCAGGCGGCGGTTTCGAGAAGCTGGCCGTGGGCGATGGGGTGTCGTGTGCGATGGGCGAAGGGCGCGGCCTGAGCTGCTGGGGGCAGGGTGCCGTCGTCGCCGATGCGCCCCAGGGCGGGTTCCGCGAGCTTTCGGTGCATGGCGACAAGGCCTGCGTGATCACTTACGGCTACACGCTGCGATGCTGGGGCAATCTCGGCGGATTGGTGCAGCCCGGCGGCATCAGCTTCGAGTTCGTCGCCGTGGGCGCGCAGCACATCTGCGGTGTCGTGGCCTATCCCAGCCGCACCCTGCGCTGCTGGGGCGACAACAGCCAGGGGCAGTTGCTGGCCCCTGCGGGCGGGGACTATTACCGCATCGATGCCCATGGTGCGATGACCTGCGCGGTCAGTTTCTCATTCGCCAGCAGTGACATCCGCATGCGCTGCTGGGGCAGTCGCGTGCTGGATGAGCGGCCGCCCTCGTTGCGCACGGGCATGGGCACCATCGCCGCCGGCGACCAGCACACCTGCACGCTGCAGCCGTTCGGCGGGGTGTCCTGCTGGGGCGATGCCAGCCAGGGCCAGCGTGCGGCGCCGACGTCGCGATACCGCGCGCTGGATGCCTACGGCGACCACGCCTGCGTCGACAACGGCGCAGGGGGGCTCGGTTGCTGGGGCGACCAGACGCACGGCGGCTCGTCACCGATCGCCGATCCGGTGCGCAATTTCAGCGTCGGGCAATTCAACGGTTGCGCCGTCGGCACCGATGGCGCGGCGCAGTGCTGGGGCTGGAACGCCAATGGCCAGGCCGATGCGCCGGCCGATCGGCTGCGCATGGTCGCCACCGGGCTGAACCACAGCTGCGGCCTGCGCGACGACGGCACGCTGGCCTGCTGGGGATACAACGCTGACGGCCAGGCAACGCCGCCCGCCGGCACGTTCCGCGAAGTGGATGTCGGCGAACGGCACAGCTGCGCGATCGCGAGCAACGGCACGCCCGTCTGCTGGGGACTCGGCAGCGAGGGCCAGACCACGACGCCCGCGCTGCCTGGCGCCACGTATCGCACGCTCGCGGTCGGCGCCTTCCATGCCTGCGGCATCCTGTCGAACGGGCCACTGGTCTGCTGGGGGCGCAACGACCGCGGCCAGGCCACGCCGCCTTCCGGTGGCGCCTACGTGTCGGTGACGGCCGGCTATGCGCATTCGTGCGCGATCCGCAGCGATGGCGCGCGCGTGTGCTGGGGCGACGACAGCAGCGGGCAGGCGCCGACGCTGTCGATCCTGCCACTGGAATTGCCGCGACTGAATGCGAACGAGGCTTATCACGCCCAACTGTCCCTGGCCGGCAGCGGCGGCTACGTGCCGCTGTCGCAGCGATTCCAGATGGTCAGCGGCCAACTGCCTTCCGGCATCTCGATCGACGAATTCGGCGTCCTGTCCGGCCAGACCTACGCAACGGGGCCGCACGTCTTCCGGCTGCGCGGCATGGACGAGAACGGCCTGCAGGTCGAGCGGGACTTCACGCTGCAGGTCATGCCGCCCGCGCCGGTGATCACCTACCAGGTGAACGGCATCATGAGGAACGGCAGCGGCTGGTATTCCAGCGACGTGCGGATCACCTGGACGGTGTCCAGCCCGGGGGCCGATGTCACGACCTCCGGGTGCGACCCGGTGACCGTGGATACCGACACGGAAGGCATGACCTTCGTGTGCACCGCGACGAACGTGTCCGGTACCGCCGAGGACACGGTCTTCATCCGTCGAGATACCCAGGCCCCCGAGACCATCCTGCTCGAAGGTCCTCCGACCGGGCCCTACTACGGGCAGACCCCATTCCAGTTCGTCTTCGAGGCGCGCTCCACTGAGCCCGAACTGTCGGGATTGAACGGTTTCCAGTGCGATTCGAGCTTCTACGAATCGGAATATGGCTACTACGACTGCGCATCTCCGATCCTGGCCTCGCCGATGACGTTTCCGGGCAGTCCTGGCCCGAAGACCTTCCGCATCCGTGCGCGTGACCGGGCCGGCAACGTCGACCCGACGCCGATCGTCGTCACCTGGGAAGTACTGCGCGACACGACGCAGCCCGTGATCGTGCCGGTCATCGTCGGCACCGAGGGCGACAACGGCTGGTATACCAGCACGATCGACCTGACCTGGTCGGTGCGCGATCCGGAGACGGCGATCCGCGAGACCGAAGGCTGCGCACCGATGACCGTCACCACCGATGGCATCAGGGGTTCGTCCTGCAAGGCCTGGAGCTGGGCCGGGTCTGCCGAGCAGCGGATCCAGCTGCGTCGCGACACGGTGCCGCCGGTCATCACGGTCGCCGCGACCACCGCGCCGAACGCACGCGGCTGGTATCGCACGCCGGTGAACGTGACCTTCTCGTGTCAGGACGCCACGTCCGGCGTGGCCGTGGCGTGTCCGGCGACGCAGACGCTGTCCGCAGAGGGCGCGAGCATCGCGAGCACGGCGCAGAGCATCCGTGATTTCGCCGGCCTGACGGCGCAGTCGGACGTCGTTACCGTCGCCATCGATCGGACCGCGCCGCAGCTCGTGGCATCGGTCTCGCCTGCGCCCAACGCGGCCGGCTGGCATCGTAGCGATGCCACGGTGTCGTTCGTCTGTTCGGACGCGTTGTCGGGATTGCAGGATGCCTGCCCGGCCACGCGCCTGGTCACCCAGGAGGGCCGCGCACAGACGATCGCGGCGACGGTGTCCGATCGTGCCGACAACGCATCGACTGCGTCGCTTCAGGTCAACCTCGATCGAACCCCGCCGACGATCCGCGCATCGACGGCGGCGACACCGAATGCGAACGGCTGGTACGCGACCGATCTCTACGTCGTTTTCAACTGCATGGACGGCCTGTCCGGCGTGGCCGGCGCATGTCCCACCACACAGGTCCTGTCGCAGGAAGGCAGTGCGGTGTCTTCGGCAAGCCATGTCGTCCAGGACCTCGCCGGCAACAGCAGCGCGCCGAGCAACATCGTGACGGTGAAAATCGACAAGACGCCGCCGACGCTGTCGGTGACCATGCCGCCGGCGAAGCTGTTCCTCAACGCCAGCCACGATTTCGCGCTGAGCGCGAGCGATGCGCTGTCGGGTGTCGCCAGCCAGTCCTGTGCCGGCTTCAGCACGGCCACCATCGGCACGCGGACCGTGACCTGCACGGCGGTCGACCGAGCCGGGAACATGACCAGCCGTTCGTCGACGTATTCGGTGGAAAAGCGCCGCATCACGGGCGGGCCATCCTTGCCCGAGCAGCGGCCGACTCCCGTCCAGCGACCGGTCTCGGGCCGTCCGGTGCCCGGTGCGCTGCGGCCGGCGAAGCCCAGGCAGTCCCGGTGAAGAACGCGGCGAGGGCGCGATAATGCGCAGCCCGGTGGCCTCTGAGCCACCGGGCCATGCCACGAGGAAGCCCCGCCCATGCACTCCCGCCCCGCCCGCACCCTCTTCACCGTCGCCGACCTCCTCGCCTGGCCGGCCTGTGCGATCTCGCTGCTCTGGACTGGGCTGTATCCGTTCGTGATCGGCACGCTGCTCGCGCGCAAGGGGATCACGGTGCCGGCGTGGATGCTGACGGCGGAGTGGCTGGGATGGCTGCTGGCGAGCGTGGGCCTGATGCTCGCGCTGCGGCGCACGCCGTTCTCGCTGGCGCCGCTGCTGCTGTCGGCGGTCGCGTTCGCGTTCGCGCGCGACTGGCCGTATGCGCTCTCGGTGCTGGGCTATGCGGTGCTGCTGGTCGCGCTGCCGCATGCTCTGGCGTTGCGGGCGTTCAGGGCGTCCGGCGGCGCGCCCTGAACCTGCCCTGCGGCGGCATCGCCGCCGTGCGCGTCAGTCGGCCCGACCGGGATCCGTGTCCTTGGCCGTTTCCTCTTCCCGCTCCAGATCCCTGAGCAGTTCGTCGGCGGCCTGCGACAGCGCCAGCGTGGCCCAGGGCGTGGTGTCGCGGACGTCGCAGGCGACGTGCGTCGCGTCCTTCGCGCAGAGCGCGTCGAGCAGGTCGGGAATGCTCTCGTCGCCATGGGCGAACGCCCGCGCCAGGTTCTCGCAGCCGACGCGCACGCCCGCCGTGCAGACTTTCAGGTATTCGGGCTTCGCGCCGGCCCAGTCGCCGGACAGCGCGCGCTGGTGGCCCAGCGTGTTGCAGCCGTGCAGGCTGCCGCGCGCGCAGCAGGCAGCGATGCTCTCCCGGCCGGGCTGCGGGCAGTCCTCGACCAGCGGTTTCTCGATGTAGACCGCCGGCGCGGCGCAGGTCGCGGCGCCGCCATCGCGGGCGTACACCGCGTAGCGGTTCCAGCTGTCGATCCCGATCAGCATGTCGCCTGCCACAGGTGCGAACACGAAGTCCCCGCCCTTGTCGTGGCGGATGCGCACCTGGCCGTGCTCGATGCGCGCGCGCAGCTGGCCGCCGAGGCTGGGGACGAGGCCGCGATCGCCGAAGTCGAGTTCGCTCATCAGGCCGGTGCTCGCGACGTAGCGGCCGCAGGGCAGGTGCTCCGCGCGCTGCGGCTGCAGCGAGGCCGCGCCGGCCAGTGCGGTGGCGTGGCGGCAGGCCTCCGGATCGCCGCCGCGCTTGCAGGCGATGTCCAGCGCGGTGCGGGCGTCCGCATGGCGTCCGCCGATCCACAGCTGCTCCGCGACTTCGTTGCACACCTTCGCCGAGCCGTGTTTCGCGCACAGCGCGGGCAGGGGCGCGAGCGCCTGCGCAGGCAGTGGCTTGTCGTCGGCATACATCGAACCGACGGCCTCGGTGAGTGCGCGGGCGAGCAGGGCCGATGCGGCGTGATCGCAGGCGTCCTTCGAGAACGACGGATCGTCTTCGCGGCACGCAGCGGGCCGTTCGAACGGTTCGAGATCCTGTGCCTCGCGCAGCGAATCGATCCAGCGCACGCAGGCGATCGCCACGCCATCGTCGCAGGCCGCGCGCAGCCTGTCGGCCGAGGCATGCCCAATGTCGGCGAAGCAGGCATCGAGATCGGCGCGGCAGCTGCCCAGCGCGGCCGGCGCTGGCCCCGCATCGCAGCTGCGCGCCTCGGCGAGCACGAAGGTCTTGCGGAACGTGTCATCGACTTCGGTCAGCGTCCTGCCGTCCGCGCTCACCGTGAAGTCCGAGGCGTAACCCTGGTCGGTGTCGAACAGACGCAGCTTCGTACCGGTCACGCGGTAATGCTGCGACGCGGGCGCAGATCCCTCGCGCAGCAACCGCGCGCGCACCGCGTCGTCGATCTCCAGCCGCGCGCCGCTGTCGGCATCGACGTAGCGGCCGCAGGCCGGCGGGGTGGCGAGGGCTGCTTGGCTGGCGCAGACGGCAGCCATGGACAGGGCTGCCGCGAACAGGCATCGCGTCATGGGGGAGTGTCCTGGGGCGCGGACGACGATGCCGTCGCCCGGGTTCTCATTCGGCTTCGTCCGCCGGCGCCTCGCGCTTCACCGCTTCGGGGCTGACCTTCTCGATGGTGTGGCGCAGCTCGCGGCCGAGGATGGTCTTGGCGTCCTTCGCCCAGTTGTCCAGGCGCTGGTCGAACAGCAGCTTGCTGTTCTCATCGGGCCAGACCAGCTTGAGTTCGCGCAGCTTCTGGATGAAGCCGCGGAACAGGGTCTTGTCGAAGAACTCGGGCGCTGCGGGGGCGTAGAGCAGGCTGAGGCGCTGCGCAGCGAGGTGGCAGAGGCTTTCCAGCTCGCCGGCGCCGAGCGTGCCGGGGCCGTTCTTGGCCAGCACCGAGATGGCGATGTAGTAGCGCTCGAACGCCTGCTGCAGCGGATGGCCGAGCGCGCGCAGGCGGAACACTTCGTCGGACTGCCCGGCGTTGCGCGCGAGGATGCCGCCGTCGTCGTCGCCGACCTGCTGCAGCAGGCCTTCGCGGATGAAGACGGCGATGGTGCGTTCGACCTGTTCGGCGAAGCTGTCCTCGTCCCAGGGCAGGAACAGTTCGGCCTGCACGAACGGATACAGCGAGCGGCCGATGCGCAGCAGCGTGTTGCGGCTCATCCGGCGGTTGTGCTGGAAGCAGCAGGCGATCCACGCGGTCGCGGTGAACAGGTGCAGCACGTTGTTGCGGAAGTAGCTCAGCAGCACCGCGGTGTCGCCGTCGACGTGCAGCACGTCGCCCAGCGGATGCGCGGTGCGCGCGAGCACGCCGATCTCCTCGCCGTGGGCGACGATCTGCTCGGGCGGATGCGGGGTGACGGTGACGCGGTCGGAGTAGGGCACTTCGGCCAGCAGCGTCTTGGACAGCGCGATCTGCGCGAGCAGGTCGGCCTCGCCCATCGAGTGCTTGGGCGTGGACAGCAGCGCCAGCGCGAGCAGGTTGATCGGGTTGACGTCGGCGGCGCGGTTGACGTTGACCTGGATGCGGTCGGCCAGGGTGTCGACGGTGTTGTTGAGCCACACCGGCTTCTCCTCGTCGCCGACCGGCTTGCCGTCCCACTCCGCGGCCAGTTCGCCGAGCACGTCGCCCAGGCGGATCGGCTCGCCGAAGTTCACCACCACCTGGCCGTAGTTCTCGCTCAGCACCCTGGGAATGCCGGTGAGCACCTGCCAGATCGATTCCTTCTCCTTCGGCTTGCCGCTGAGCTCGTCCAGGTAGCTGCGCCCTTCCATGATCTTCTCGTAGCCGATGTACACCGGCTGGAACAGCACCGGGCGCGTGGGCTGGCGCAGGTAGGCGCGGATGGTCATCGCCAGCGACCCGCCCTTGGGCGGCAGCAGGCGGCCGGTGCGCGAGCGCCCGCCTTCGATGAAGTACTCGATCGAATAGCCGCCCGCGACCAGCTGCGCCATGTACTCGCGGAACACCGCCGAATACAGCGCGTTGCCGCGGAAGCTGCGCCGCGCGAAGAACGCGCCGCCCTTGCGCAGCAGGGTGCCGATCACCGGCAGGTTGAGGTTGATGCCGGCGAAGATGTGCGGCGGCACCACGCCGTGGGTGTACAGCAGGTAGCTCAGCAGCAGGTAGTCCATGTGGCTGCGGTGGCTGGGCACGTAGATCACTTCGTGACCCGGTGCGTCCTGCTTGAGCTTGTCCAGATGGTGCACCAGCACGCCGCGGTAGATGCGGTTCCACACCGTGGTGAGCAGGAACGACGCCGAGCGCACCACCGGGTGCGAATAGTCGGCGGCGATCTCGTAGGCGTAGGCCTGCGCCTTCTTCCAGGCGTCTTCCTGCTTGCTGTTCTCGCGGCGCGCGGTGTCGGCGATGGCCTGCTTCACCTGTTCGGCGGCCAGCACCTTGTCGATCAGCAGGCGGCGCGTCGACAGGTCCGGCCCGATCACCGCCTCGCGGATGCGGTTGAAGTGGGTGCGCAGCACCCGCGACAGCTTGCGCACGATGCGCTCGGGCGGCAGGTCCTCGGACACCACCTCGCGCACCGACACCGACGGCGCGAACTGCACCACGGTGTCGCGGCCGTTGAGCAGGATCGACAGCAGCCGGCGGAAGCGGCCGACGATGGTCCAGTTCTCCGAGAACAGCACCGAGAACCAGCCGTTGTTCCGTGCCGGCGCGCGGCCGACGAAGATCGACACCGGCACCAGGCGCACGTCCATGCCGGCGTCGGCGCGGTGGGCGTCGAGCAGGTGCGCCAGCGCTTCGGAATGGCGACGAGCCCGGCGCGGCGGCTTGCCTGTGGCCAGGTCGGCCGCGAAATCGGCGGCCAGGCCGAGCGCACTGCCGGCATTGCGGCGCGACAGGGCGACGTAGGCGCGCTTGCGCTTGAGCGGATCGCCGGGCAGCGGGCGCAGGGCCGAGGGCAGGCCCAGTTCGCGGCAGGTGCGTTCCAGGATCAGGGCGTTGGACAGCCCGTAGTCCTCCAGCACGTAGCAGACCGGGCGCGGGTCGCTGCGCAGGTCGTCGGGCAGGGCCTCGATGCGCAGTTCGATCCACGGATCGATCAGGCGGCCCATCAGCGCGGCCCACCAGGGGCGGCGGCCGCTGCCGTGGACCGGCGCGGCGGGCGCCTCGTCCGGCGCGGGCGGCGTGTCCTCGGTGGCGATCGGGTCCGGCGCGCGCGCGGGCCCGCCGTCGGCCGGGTCGGCCCTGGACGGGGTGGATTCGAAAGGGGTGGGCTGGTCGGGTGATGTCGGCATGATCGCCGTCATTATGACGAAGGGGGCTGGTGCCGGGTGCGGCCGGAGGTCATGCCGGGCTCAGGCCGGCGGTGGCGCGGGCGCGGTGGCGGCCGGGGGCGTCGGGGTCTGCGGACCGGTGGCGGGCCCGGGGACGACGGCGGGCGGTCGCTGTGCCGCAGCGGCCGCGCGTGCGTGGCGGACGAAATCGCTGAGGTACCAGTGGCCGTCGATGCGCTCCACGGCGACGGTGGTGTCGATGGTCTTGCCGGCCAGGGGGTAGCGCATCCGCACCCGGGCCCGGTCGCCGTCGCGTTCGACCAGGGTCGCCTGCATCCCGCCGAAGCTCTCGTCCAGGTCCAGGTCGTAGCTGCGCAGGGTGTCCTTCAGTGCCGCCCACATCGGCCCCAGCCGGTGCAGGCTCTCGTCCATGCCCGCCTCGCGGAAGGCGGCCTCGGAGGTCAGGTGGGTGCGCCGTGCCGCCAAGCCCAGCCGCGCGATCGTCGCGCGCGCGCGCTTGGGGTCGCCCAGCCGCGCCCGTTCCCCCCAGGCGCTGAACGCGGTGACCAGCTGCACGGCATGGTGGCGTTCGTCGGGAGTCAGGCTGCGATCGCTTTCGAGGTACTTCACGCCGAACAGGCCCAGCGAGCGTGCCGCCGAACGGATCTCGCCGTGGGCGTTGGCGAACTGGCGGTCGAAGTCGCGCTGCAGGCGTTTCTCGGCCCCGGGTTCGGACAGCGTGGCCAGCATGCCGGGGATGCGGTGGTCGAAGGGCAGTTCCTCCAGCGGCCAGCGCGTGCGCCCGTCGCGCCAGGCCTCGGCCATGGCTGGATGCAGGCCCGGCGGGATGGCGTCGCGGGCGAAGCCGACCAGGTCGTTGTCGCGGAGGCGGCCGGCCAGGACCAGCACCGACTGCTCCGGGGCGCTGGCCGCGCCCGGCGGCGGTGCCTCTTCGCTGCAGCCGGCCAGCCCCAGCAGTCCCGCGACGAGGACGCCGGCCATCAGGGCGGGCAGGGCAAGGGGACGGCGGCGGGTACGGACGACAGGCATGAGCGGGCATCTTGGCCGGGGCGGCGGGCCGCCACAAGCGACCGGCAAGAAAAAGGAGACCGGCGTCGGTCTCCTCGTGAAAGATCCGGCACGGGGCCGGAGGACATCGGTTGTGGTCTGGGGTGGTGGTCTGGTCCGGCGAACCGGATGCGGATCAGGCTACCTGCGTCCCGGAGTGCATGCAATCCATCAGGTATACGCATGCAAGGCCTTGATGCAATTGGATGCCGGCGGTCCTGCCGCCGGCGACCGGCCCCGCTCAGGGGCTCGCCACGTCCATCGCCTTGCGCTTGGTGTCGCGACGCACCTCGCGCGGCTCCCGCCAGTTGTTGTTGAACAGCGCCGGCTCCCAGCTGCCGTAGGTCGGGTTGGGCAGCATCCACCAGCGCTCGCCGAACCAGCCCCGATGCCGGGCCTGCAGCTCGGCGCGGGCTTCCGGGGTGTTGGCGAGGATCTGGGCGAAGTCGCCGAGCTGGTCGCCGAACTGCATCAGCACGCGGTAGCTGCGGCCCGCGAACTGGCGGCGGCAGAGCTTCTCGGACCCTTCCTGCTCGCAGTCCGGCACGTGCGCACCCAGGCCGAGGAAGACGCTGTCGTCCTTCACGGGCAGGCCGACCGCGCGCAGGTTCGCCAAGGTCGGCTCGATGAGGTGCTCGGCGCGGTTGGAGATGTAGATGACGGTGATCCCCTTCGCCTGCGCGGCGCGGGCGAACTCGACCACGCCCGGCACCGGCTTGGCGCGTTGCTCGCGCACCCAGGCATCCCAGGTCACCTCGTTGTACTCGCTGCCGTCGCGGACCAGGCGCGCCTGGTAGGGCGAGTTGTCGAGCACGGTCTCGTCGATGTCCATCACCACCGCCGGCGGCAGGCCGCGCGCAGGGTTGGCGCGTTCCTCCGGCACCAGCGCGTCCCAGGTCGGGTCCTTCAGCGCCGCGTCCAGGCGCGCGGTCGCGGCGCGATAGACGGTCTCGGCAGCGGCCTGGTACTCGGCCGAACGCTGCACCCACAGCACCGCGTTGAGGTTGTCGTCGGCGGGCGTCGCCGCAGCGGCCACCGTCTTCGGCGCCGTGGCCGGTGGGGCGTCCCGGGCGACCGGGGTCGAACTGCAGGCGCCGAGCGCGAAGGTCGCAACGAGCGTTGCCAGGAACGGGGCGGTGAAGGCGGGCGGACGGCGCATGCGGACTCCGGGGGCGCGAAAAAACGGGGACGACGAGTGTAGCGAAGCGCAGGTGCGCCGTTCGTTACAGCGCCCCCGCGATCAGCCCGATCGCGAACATGAACAGCATCGCCGCGACCACGCGCTGCAGGCCGCGCAGGGTGGTCTTCTTCAGCAGGCGGTTGCCCAGCCAGGCGCCGGCGAACGCAGCCAGCACGGCGCAGGCGAGCAGGACATGGTCCAGCGTGCCGAACACCCGCGCCAGCGTGCCACCGTAGACCGTCAGCCGCGACACGTCGATCAGGCAGGCGATGGCCGAACCGGTGGCGACGAAGGCCTGCTTCTCCAGGCCGCTGCGCGACAGGAACGCGCTGCGCAGCGCGCCCTGCATGCCGGCGAGGCCGCCGAAGAAACCGCTGAGCGCGCCGCCGAGCGGCTGCCAGCGGTCCTCGAATTCCAGGTCGCGCAGTGCCGGCACGATCTCGAACAGCGCGAACACCATCAGCACCAGGCCGATGACCAGCTTGATCGGGGTGATCGCGAAATCGTGGCCGAACGCGGTGTACGCATGCAGCACGGGCAGCGTGCCGAGCAGCGACAGCACCCAGGCGCCGAGCGCGGCGGCGAGCAGCGCGGGCAGGCCGAAGCGCAGCAGCACCGCGCGGTCGATGTGCCGGTGGAGCAGCGCCAGCTTGAACAGGCCGTTGAGCAGGTGGACCACCGCCGTCGCTGCGACCGCCTGCTCCAACGGCATGAACAGCGCGAACGCCGGCAGCAGCAGGGTGCCGAGGCCGAAGCCGGAGAAGAAGGTCAGCGTCGAGGCGAGCAGCGCGACCAGGCAGACGACCAGGATCTCCACGTCACTCCCCCAGCAGGGCCTTGATCGCGGCGAAGCCGGCGCTGGCGCGTTCCTGCTTGCGCACTGCGTCGGCCTGCGGATCGGCGCCGTCCCGCTGCAGTTCGGCCTCCGGCAGTTCGTCGAGGAAGCGGCTGGGCGACAGGCGCAGCCGCGTGCCCCAGCGCTGCGCTTCGCGCGAATACGACAGCCACAGCTGTTCCTTGGCGCGGGTGATGCCGACGTAGAGCAGGCGGCGTTCCTCGTCGAGGCGGCCCTCCTCGATGCTTGCCTCGTGCGGCAGCATCCCGTCCTCCATGCCGACGATGAACACGTAGCGGAATTCCAGGCCCTTCGCGGCGTGCAGGCTCATCAGCCGCACCTGGTTGCCCGGTTCGCCCTTGTCGGCATGGCTCAACAGCGCCAGCGACGCGGCCAGTTCGCCCGGTCCCGCGCCGCCGCGCGCGCCGTCGAACCAGTCGGCCAGTTCGTCGAGGTTGCGCCGGCGCAGCGCGTACATCTCCTCGTTCTTGCACTGCGCGCGCACCGCGGCGAGCAGGCCCGAGCGCTCGTTGAGCTGCTTGACCAGTTCGGCCGGCGTGAGCTGGTGCGACTGCGCGCGCAGGCCGCGCACGATGTCGACGAAACCGCTCAGCGCATTCGCCGCGCGGGGCTGCAGCTGCTTGAGCACGCCCATCGATTCGGCGGCGCGCGCCATCGGCATGCCGGCGTGCTGGGCCAGCTCGGCGAGCTTGGCCAGCGTGGTCGCGCCGACCTCGCGCTTGGGCGACTGCACGGCGCGCAGGAAGGCCGCATCGTCGTCGGGATTGGCGATCAAACGCAGCCAGGCCAGCGCGTCCTTCACTTCGCCGCGATCGAGGAACGCGGTGCCGCCGCTGAGGTGGTAGGGCACGCGCAGCAGCTGCATCGCCTTTTCCAGCGGGCGCGACTGGTGGTTGCCGCGGAACAGGATGCAGAACTCGCCCCATTCGGCCTTGCGCGACTGGGCGATGAAATGGATTTCCGACGCGATGCGTTCGGCTTCATGTTCGCCGTCGCGGCATTCGAGGATGCGGATCCGCTCGCCGTCGGCCTGCTGGCTCCACAGCGTCTTCAGGTGCTCGTGCGGATTGTTGGCGATGAGCGCGTTGGCGGTGCGCAGCACGCGGTTGCTGCAGCGATAGTTCTGTTCCAGCTTGACGATGCGCAGCGACGGGTAGTCCTTGCCCAGCTGCGACAGGTTCTCGGGGTTCGCGCCGCGCCAAGCGTAGATGCTCTGGTCGTCGTCGCCCACGCAGGTGA
This sequence comes from Lysobacteraceae bacterium 2PB, assembly GCA_005502915.1. Classification (GTDB taxonomy): domain Bacteria; phylum Pseudomonadota; class Gammaproteobacteria; order Xanthomonadales; family Xanthomonadaceae; genus Lysobacter_I. The sequence continues at coordinate 94,981 of SCMT01000009.1, forward strand.
AGTGGCCCTTCTCGCCGGCCAGCGCCTTGAGCAGCCGGTACTGCGCGTCGTTGGTGTCCTGGCATTCGTCCACCAGCAGGTAGCCGATGCGCTCGCGCCAGCCCAGCCGGCATTCCTCGTCGCGTTCGAGCAGCTCCACTGGCAGGCGGATCAGGTCGTCGAAGTCCACGGCGTTGAAGGTGTTCAGGCGCTGCTGGTACTTCACGTACAGCTGCGCCGCCTGCAGTTCGCGCGGGCTCTGCGCCAGCGCGATCGCTTCCTCGGGCGACAGCCCCGCGTTCTTCGCGCGCGACACCAGGCCCTGCATCGCCTGCACCACGTCGGGTTTCGCGCCGGCCAGCAGGTCCTTCATCTGCGCGGCCACGTCGTCGGTGTCGAACACCGAGAAGCCCCGCTTGAGGCCGACGCGGGCGTGCTCGATCTGCAGCAGGCGCAGGCCCAGCGCGTGGAAGGTGCAGACGGTCAGGCCCTCGGCCGCGCCGCCCTTGATGCGCTTGGCCACGCGCTCGCGCATTTCCTTCGCCGACTTGTTGGTGAAGGTGATCGCGGCGATGCGCTTGGCCGGGTAGCGGTTGGTCTGGATCAGGTGCGCGATCTTCTCGACGATCACCCGGGTCTTGCCGCTGCCGGCGCCGGCCAGCACCAGCAGCGGGCCCTCGGTGTGGAGGACCGCTTCGCGTTGTGGGGGATTCAGACCGTGCATGGACAAACCGTGGAGGAACGAGTCGTGGGTGAACCGATGGCATGACGGAAGTCATGTAGGTCGTCAGTTTACCCGTTCGCCCGCGACCGATCGGCTACCGTATGCATCCATTGGGGCGATCCCCCCACTTCTGCACGCGAGCACCATGGACATCCGACCGCGCTTCCGCATCACCCAGCTGACCCTTCCGCTGCTCCTCTGTCTTGCCGTCCCGGCTTTCGCCGCGGAGAACGTGGTGCCGCCGGAGCCGATCGAGGACCCGCTGCTGATCACCGCCGGCTTCCTGGACCACCATCCGGACATGAAGTACCGACTGCTGGGCATCGAAGCCCTGGGCGAAAAGCGCTACGAAGACGCGATGAAGTACTTCCGCCGCGCCAGTTTCTTCGCCGACAAACCGTCGCAGGGCATGGTGGCCGAGATGTACTGGAACGGTCAGGGCGTGGCCCGTGATCCCGCGATGGCCTATGCCTGGATGGACCTCGCTGCAGAACGCGGCTATGTGTGGTTCATCAAGCTCCGCGAGCGTTACTGGAAGGAGCTGACGCCCGCCGAGCGCGAGCGCGCTGTCCAGGAGGGCCAGGCGATCTACGCCAGGTTCGGCGACGCCGCCGCCAAGCCGCGATACGAGTTCCAGCTGCGCACCGGCAGGCGCGAGATGACCGGCAGCCGTACCGGTTTCCGCGGCAACGTGCAGATCCAGGTGCCCGGCCCCGCGGGCATGCAGATGATCGAAGGTTCGAAGTTCTACGACGACCGGTACTGGGACGCGAAGAAATACTGGGCCTGGCAGGACCGCGTCTGGCGCAACCCCAACGGCGTGCGCATCACCATCGGCGAGATCGAGCAGATCCCCGGTCAGGGACAGGGCAAGCCGAACTCGCGCATCCCCGAGACCGCGCCGGACACCGCTGCCCAGGCGCCCGAAGTGCCTGAAGCGCCCGATCCGCCGAAGCCGGCGGCACCGACCCGGCCCTGACCGCGGGAGCGTGTCCGCTTTGCCCGCCACACCGCGAGAGGAATCGATGGTGTGGTGAAGGTACCGCCGCGTTCCGGGACGGCCTCGGACCGGGCGCGGCGGTACCGTCCCTTCCCGCCGGTCCCGATGGCTTGTTGGCGCCCCGTGGCGGGTGGATACTGCCCCGGCACGGAGGCGCGGATCGCGCGCGGGAGGCGCTGCCGATCGGCATCCACGGGGCTCCCAGGGGCGCACATGCAATCGAACACCAGGATCCTGTCTCTGGCGCTGGTCGCCTGCCTCGCGCTGTTCGCTGCCGACGCCGCCGCGCGCAAGCAGAGGGTGAAGATCGATGCCGCCGAGGCGGCGGTGTCGTCCGATGTCGACGCCGACATCCGCAAGCGCTTCGAAGACCTCTATCCCGGCAGCGCGAACATCCTCAACTACCGCTACCGGCTGTACGGTCACCTCGCTGCCGCCGAGCGCCGCTGGCCCGATGCCGCCAACGATTTCCGCATCGCCGCCAGCTACGCGGACAAGTACTCGCAGCATCGCCTGAGCCTGCTCTACTGGCACGGCGTGGGCGTCGAGAAGGATCGCGTCCAGGCCTACCTGTGGGCCGACCTCGCCGCCGAGCGCGGCTATACCGAATTCCTCGCGGTGCGCGAGCGCATGTGGCGCCAGCTCGACGAAGCCGAGCGCGCCGCCGCCGTCGAACGCGGTCCCGCGCTGTACGAACACTATGGCGATCCGGCCGCGAAGCAGCGCCAGAAGTACCAGTGGCTGCTGGGCCAGGCCGCCAGCCTGCTGCGCCGCGAACGCCTGGCCGTCGTCGATTTCGAGGACTACTGGCGCAAGGTCGACGCCCCCTGGGTGCCGCCGAAGAACGCGACCGTCACGATCGGCGAGATCGAGGAGGTCGACGCGCCGAAGCGCAAGTCCTCGCGCAGGCGCCGCGCCGATCCGGAGCCGGTCCCCGAACCCGTGCCCGAACTGCCGCCCGATTCGCCACCGCATCGCTGAGCCGATCTGCCCGGGTCGACCCTGCCCGGATCGACGCCGCAGCCCGGCGGCTATACTGCCGCGATGGCGAAACTGTACTTCTACTACTCGGCGATGAACGCCGGGAAGACCACCACGCTGCTGCAGTCGGCGCACAACTATCGCGAGCGCGGCATGCGCGTGCTGATCCTCACGCCGAAGCTGGATTTCCGCGGCGGGTCGGGTACGGTCGCCTCGCGGATCGGCCTGAGCGCGCAGGGCGTGGCCTTCGAGCGCGACAGCGACCTCGATGCCCTCGTCCACGCCGACATCGCCGCGCGCGGCAAGCTCGACTGCGTGCTGGTCGACGAAGCGCAGTTCCTCACCCGGTCCCAGGTCTGGCAGCTGAGCGAGGTCGTCGACCGCCTGCGCATTCCGGTGCTGTGCTACGGCCTGCGCACCGATTTCCGCGGTGAACTGTTCGAGGGCAGCCAGTACCTGCTGGCCTGGGCCGACGAGCTGACCGAGATCAAGACCATCTGCCACAGTGGCAAGAAGGCGACCATGACCGTGCGCGTCGACGACCAGGGCCTGGCCGTGCAGGACGGCCCGCAGGTGGAGATCGGCGGCAACGAGCGCTATGTCTCCGTCAGCCGCGCCGAGTTCAAGAAGGTCATGCGCGGCGAAGGCCGGATCGAGCCGCTGCAGCAGCCGCTGCCGCTGGAGTGAGCAGCCTTGGACGGGTCGAATCCATCCCTGCAGGTTCCCGATGCGTGGGTACGACGGACGTTCGACCTGCTCGGCGACGAATCCTTCTCGGAAGAACAGATCGAATGCGGCGTCCTGGGAGTGGTGAAGGACGCCGTTGTCGCAACGCGACTGATCGATTGGGTACCGGAAGTGACGGCCATGGTGTTGATCCGCCACGTCGCGAATGTCTGTTTGCCAGATGAGTTCAGCGCAAGACGAGCCGATGGCCATTGGATCCGGATTCCCATGTCCCGCGAGCCGATCGTAGGGATTGCGATGGAGATGGCATCGAGATTGTTCCATTCCGCAGAGAGGTCTCGTGCGATTCGCATTGCGAACCGAAGTTCGGCGATGGATGCGATCAATCGCGCGATGAACGGCGGCAAATCGCTCGGGGACCTGGATGGCGCGAAGCTTTCCGGCCCTGAATTGATCGGGATTGCGGCCGAGGTCTATTTCCCTCCCGCCTAGAGGAACCATTCCCGCGACAGGGATCGATCAACGTGCCGGCGGCAGCGCGGGGAAGTCGGCGCGCGTCTCGTCGAAGAATGTCAGGTCGATCCCGCCCAGCGCGACGTCCGCGGCCAGCGTGATCGTCTTCGGCTGATCCGGGCACGGCGCGCGGATGCATTGCACCGCCTGCATGTGGCCGCCGTGGCGGTACATCCCCCTCGCGGCTTCCGCGAACACCTGGTACTCGCCCGGCGGCAGGCCGTCGATGCCGTAGGTGTCGTCCCCGGCCCGGGTGCTCGTGCAGCGATGCGGCTCGCGCGTCGGTGCTGTCGACAGCGCGCAGATGCGCATGGCGGGCACGACGTGCGCCGGATGCTGGATCACGCCTTCGATGCTGCCCGTGGCGGGCTGCGGGATGCCTGCGGCCGTGGCGCATCCGGCCAGCAGGAGCGCTGCCGCCAGCGGGATCAACAGGGGGGCGTGGAAGCGGGCGTGCATGGTCATGGGTGGACTCCAGTCAGCGGCAGCGCTGCCGTTCGCGTTCGAAGGCGCGGGCGACCGCGCCGCCTTCGGGCATGGCCGTGGCGATTTCGGCGGCCAGGGCGTCCAGCCGTGCCCGGCCGTCCCCCGACCCCTGCTCGCGGCAGGCCCGCAGCGCCAGCGCCGCTTCGGCCAGCCAGGCGATCTTGCGCAGTTCCGGGTCGGACTTCGGCAGCTCGGCGAGCTGGCGCAGCTGGTCGAGCACGGCGGGTGCCGGTGGATCGTCGCGGGCGAGATCGAACTGCGCCAGCGACAATTCGGCGCGGCGCGTATGCGGATGGGTGAGGCCGTAGCCGCCGCGCGTGAGCTGCACCGCCAGGGCCAGGTCCGTGCGTGCGCTCGCATCCTCGCCCAGCGCGGCGCGCACTTCGCCGAGCAGGCGCGCAGTCTCGCCGTTGCGCGGATGGCTCTTGCCCAGCGCGGCCACGCGCAGCCCGTCCACCTGGAGCAGCAGCGGCAGCGCCGCGCGGTCGCGGCCGGCGTCGTGCAGGATCATCGCCTTGTTGAACAGCACGTTCTGATAAAGCGGCGCTTCCGGCTGCCTGCGCAGGACCGTCAGCGCGCGGTCGATGTGCGCCAGCGCGGTCGTGGTGTCGCCGCGCTCCCAGGCGACGATGCCCAGGCTGTTGTCGTTGCGCGCCACGTCCTGGTGCTGGCGGCCGAGGCGCGCGACGAGCAGGCCGTGGCTGTCGCGGAAGGCCTTGTCGGCTTCGGCGTAGCGGCCCTGGTCGACATGGATCGCCGCCAGCTGCCTGCGCGCATCGACCGTCGCCGGGTGCGCCGGGCCGCGCACCTCCAGCGCCAGCGCCAGCGCGTCGTGGCAGTGACGCTCGGCCACCGCCAGCTGGCCGGCGCTGCGCTCCAGTTCGCACAGCCGCTTCTGCAGCTCGATGCCGAGCGGGTGCCGCGCGTCCCCGCCGGCCTGCATCTGCGCGAGCGCATCGCGGTACGCCTGCAGCGCGCCCTGGATATTGCCGCCATCGCGCTCCAGGTCGCCGAGGTCGATCCGGTTCTCGACCACGCCGATCGCACCGATCGCATCGTCCAGGCTGTTGCGCCGCACTTCCAGCGAACGCTGGAACAGCAGGCGCGCCGCCTTCGTATTGCGCAGGTGGCGATGGCAGCGGCCGAGCACCGAATAGAACTCGGTCGCCTGCATCGGCAGCGCGCGTTGCAGCCTGCGCGCGGTGTCCTCCATCGGCGACATCCGCGATGCGCACTCCTCCGGCCGGTCGAGCAGGCGCAGGGTGTTGCCGTAATCCGATGCCGACGACAGGCGCAGGCTGTCGGGCACATCGTCGAGGCCGGACAGGATCGCGTCCTGGGTCTTCAGCAGCGCCTCCGCCTCGCGGTAGTCGCCCAGGCCGATGCGCAGTCGCGCGATCACGCCGAGCAGTTCGGCGCGATCCAGTGGCTGCGGCAGCAGCTCGCGGTTGGCGCGCTGTTCGCCCGCCTGCAGCAGCTTGCGCACGTCCAGCGGCCCGGGCGCGCCGCCGCCGGCCTGCTCGAACAGCCCGGTCACGAACTTCTGCAGCGCCTGCGCGCGGCTGGCCTCGCGCAGCGCCTGCCGCGCCTGCCAGCTCACCAGCACCATCGCGGACGCCATCACCACCATCACCAGCGCCGCCGTCGCCAGCACCCAGCGGTGGCGGTGCACGAACTTGTGCGTGCGGTAGGCCACGCTCTGCGGGCGCGCCAGCACCGGCTTGCCTTCGAGGTAGCGGTGCAGGTCGAGCGCCATCGCCTCGACCGAGGCGTAGCGATGCTCCGCGCGCTTGGACAGCGCCTTGAGCACGATGTTGTCCAGGTCGCCGGCGATCTCCTTCGCGCGGCGCTTGAGCGCCGGCATCCGCGAGGGGTCGCTGTCGGCCTCGCGCAGCAGCGTCGCCGACGGCTTCAGCGGATCGGCGACCAGGATCGCCTCTTCCCATTCCGCGTCGGTCTGGCGCTTGAGCCGGTAGGGCTTGGTCTCGGCGAGCAGTTCGTACAGCACCACGCCCAGCGAATACACGTCGGTCATCGTGGTGACCGGTTCGCCGCGGATCTGCTCGGGCGCGGCGTAGTGCAGGGTGAAGGCGCGCACCTCTGTACGAGTGTGGTCGCGGCCGGGTTCGGAGCCGTCGAGCAGCTTGGCGATGCCGAAATCGAGCAGGCGCACTTCGTCCAGCGGCGTCACCAGGATGTTCGACGGCTTGAGGTCGCGATGCACGATCAGGTTGGCGTGCGCGTGGCTCACCGCTTCGCAGACCTGCAGGAACAGTTTGATCCGCGCCTCGATGCCGAGGTCGCGGCCGCGGCACCAGTCGGTGATCGCTTCGCCTTCGACGTATTCCAGCGCGAGATAGGGCTGGTTGTCTGTGCTGATGCCGGCGTCGAGCAGGCGCGCGATGTGCGGATGGCCCAGCCGGGCGAGGATCTGCCGCTCGCGGGTGAAGCGCTGGCGCAGGTTGGGGTCGGCCAGCCCCGGGCGCAGCAGCTTCAGCGCGACGCGGCGCTGGTAGAGGCCGTCGGCGCGGCGCGCCAGCCAGACCTGGCCCATGCCGCCCTCGCCGAGCAGGCGGTCGAGCTTGTACGGACCGATCAGGCTGTCGGGCTTGGCCATCGGCGGCGGCGTGACGAGGGGCTCGGCGAGGAAATCCTCGTTCTCCTCCTCCAGCGCCAGCAGGGCCTCGACCTCGGCCGCCAGCGCCGGGTCTTCCTCGCGCAGCGCGGCGAGCCGCGCCTGGCGGGCGTCGCCATCGAGTTCGATCAGCGCATCGAGCAGCGGCGAAAGGCGCTGCCAGCGTTCGGCATCCATCGGTGGGGCGTCGGGGCCTGGGTGGGCTCATCCTCGCACGGGCCACGGGCCCGCGCGAAGTGTCGCGTCGACAGTCAGCGTTCGCCGTTCTCGCCGCCCAGCGAGGCGAGCAGGAACAGCCGCGCCTTCTGCCAGTCGCGGCGGATGCTGCGCTCGGAACGCTTCATCAGCTCGGCGATTTCCTGCTCGGACAGGCCCGCGAAATAGCGCAGTTCGACCACCTGTGCCAGCTTCGCATCCACGGCGGCGAGCTTGGTCAGCGCGGTGTCCAGGCCCAGCATGTCCTCGTCCAGGCGCAATCCGCCCTCGACGTCGTCCGGCAGCTCGGTCACGCGGTGCAGGTCGCCGCCGCGCTTCTGCGCCAGGCGCTGGCGGGCGTAGTCCACCACCACGCTGCGCATCGCCGAGGCGGCGTAGGCGAAGAAATGCGCGCGGTCGTCGAACTGCACGTCGCGACGGCCGATCAGCTTGAGGTAGGCCTCATGCACCAGCGCCGTGGCGTCGAGCGTCTGCCCGTACTGCCCTGCGAGCTGGCGCCGGGCCATCGAATGCAGTTCGTTGTAGAGCGTGCCCAGCACGCGGTCCAGGGCGCCGCGGTCGCCGCCGCGGGCGGCATCCAGCCACTGGGTGATTTCGGCGCTTTGTTCGGCGTGATCGCTCATCAACGGGGGACGCATCGGCAAGATCCGGAAACGACTATACCCCGAATGCCCGCGTGCCCGAACCGGGCGCGAGCGTCTGTTTTTGCGATGTGGTGACTATTTTTGACAGTGCCCGCACCAGGTGGTGGCCCGCTGCGCCAGCATCGACTGCTTCAGCGCCCGTCCGCAGCGGGGGCAGGGCTCGCCGCCGCGACCGTAGACCGACAGCTCCTGTTCGAAATAACCGGGCGCCCCGTCGGGGCTGATGAAATCGCGCAGCGTGGTCCCGCCCCGGCGGATCGCGTAATCGAGGATCGCCCGCACCTCGCGCGCGATGGCCGCATAGCGTTCGCGCGACACCTTGCCCGCCGCGCGCGTCGGCGACACCCCCGCCGCGAACAGCGCCTCGGCCACGTAGATGTTGCCCACGCCGACCACGATCTTCTGGTCCATCAGGAACGCCTTCACCGCCACATTGCGGCCCCGGCTGCGTTCGAACAGGTAATCCCCGTCGAAGTCGTCGGACAGCGGCTCCGGCCCCAGCTCGCGCAGCAGTTCGTGCGTCTCGCCCGGCGCCTGCCACAGCAGGCAGCCGAAGCGGCGCGGATCGTTGAAGCGCAGCACGCGCGCATTCATTGATGTGTGCAATGCATGCGCCGCGTTCTTCTCCCTCCCCCGCGCGCGGGGGAGGGGTGGGGTGGGGGCAAGGCCCTCGATGACCATGTCCACGTGATCGTGCGCCCGCACCGGCGTGTCGACCGGCAGCACGCGCATGCTGCCCGACATGCCGAGATGCCAGATCGCCGTACCGATCTCCGTGTCCATCAGCAGGTACTTCGCGCGCCGCCGTACCGCGGTGATGGTACTCGTCGGCAGCAGGTCGGAAATCTCGCGCGGGATGGGCCAGCGCAGGTCCGGCCGACGCAGCGTCACCGACGCGATGCGCCGGCCTTCCAGGTGCGGCGCGAGTCCGCGCCGCGTGGTTTCGACTTCGGGGAGTTCGGGCATGGGGCGCTCAACCTTGACCGGGCTTGAAACAGAAATCCATGACTTCCTCCGCCAGTTGCTGGCAGTTCTGGTCGGCGCGCAGGCCATGCTTCTCGCAGAACGCGGACGATGCGCCCATGATCTCGCGGATCTGATCGATCGTGCCTTCGCCGTTGATCGTCGGGCAGATCGCGGTGTTGCGCTCCGCAGTTTCCAGGCAACCGTTGAGCCAGAACCGGCGGCCCAGCGCGCTGAACGTGCCGCGATCCTTGCGGTAGTCGGCGACGGCGCGCTCCACGCAGCCGACGCTGTCCAGCGATTCGCCGGCATCGCGGCCTTCCGCCATCAGTTTCTCGCCGCGATCCACCCAACCCTCGGCGTTCCGTGCCACGTACCAGACCACGCCGCCGAGGGCGAGCATCATCAGCAGGAAGACGCCGACGATGACGGAGAGGATGATTTTGGTGTTGCGTTGCATGGGCGGTCCTTCGTCGTTCTCGAAGGTCGAAATGTATTGTTGCGATGAAGAGTGCCTCAACGCGCCGCCTTGGTCACGGCGGTACGAAAAGCCGGTGCGATCGATCGCCTCCTACGCGGGCATCACACCCACCCGTACCTCACCACATGGAAGAAGATCGGCGCGGCGAAGACGACGGAGTCGAGGCGATCGAGGATGCCGCCGTGGCCTTCGATCATGTGGCCCCAGTCCTTCACGCCCCGGTCGCGCTTGATCGCGGACATCACCAGGCCGCCGAAGAAACCCATCATGCAGATGACCAGGGCGACGAGCGCGGCTTCGACGGGCGTGAACGGGGTGATGCCGTGCAGCGCGGCGCCGAGGGCCGTGGCGCTGGCGACGCCGCCGATCAGGCCTTCCCAGGTCTTCGACGGGGACAGCGAGGGCGCGACCTTGTGCTTGCCGAGCAGCTTGCCCCAGACGTACTGCAGCACGTCGCTGCCCTGGACCACGATCACCAGGAAGGCGATCAGCAGCAGGTTGCGGTTCTCGTAGCCGGGGATGTTCAGGCTCATCAGCGCCGGGACGTGGGAGAGGCAGAACACGCAGATCATCAGGCCCCACTGCACCTTCGACGCGCGTTCGAGGAAGCGCGTGGTGTCGGCGGACAGCGCGGCGAAGATCGGCAGCAGCAGGAAGGCGTAGACCGGGATGAAGATCGAGTACAGGCCGTACCAGTCGATCCACACCAGCGCATACTGCACCGGCAGCGCGATGAAGAAGGCGAGCATCAGCACCAGATGATCGCCGCGCCGCGTGTAGCACAGGGTGATGTACTCGCGCAGCGCGAAGAACGACAGCAGCGCGAACAGCACGATCACCCCGCCTTTGCCGAACCAGAACGCGGCGGCGAGCACGCCGACCATCCACCACCATGCGCGGATGCGGCTGTTGAGATTGTCGATGGTGGGGTGCGGGCCGTCCGGCGCGAGGCGCAGCTTGAGCACCCAGCCGACGATGGAGGCGACGGTGAGCACGACGACGGCACCGGCGAAGATCGGCAGCGCGTACAGGGTCGGGAAGGGGTTCTGCATGGCGGTCCGGTCGGGAATGGATCAGGGAAGCATCAGAGGGGATCGAACGGGGTCGCGTCGCTGGGCGTGTCGTCCTCGTCTTCGCGCGGACGCAGCGCCAGCATGGCGTCGCGCGCGCGGGCGAGGAAGGCGGCCTTGTCCTCGCCGTCGACGCGTGCCAGCGGCGGGCCGAAGGTCACGGTGCACAGCAGCGGCACCGGGATGAGCTCGCCCTTGGGCATGACCCGGCCGAGGTTGTTCATCCACACCGGCACCAGCTCGGCGCGCGGGTACTGCGTGGCCAGATGGAACAGGCCGCTCTTGAACGGCAGCAGCACCGCGTCGGTGGTGTTGCGCGTGCCTTCCGGGAAGATGATCAGCGAATCGCCGCCCGCCAGGGCGTCGACCATCTGCTGCACCGGGTCCGGCGCGCCCTCGCGGCGCTCGCGGTCGATCAGCACCGCGCGGAACACCTTGCCGCCCATGAAGCGACGCAGCGCGTCCTTGTTCCAGTAGTCCGCGCCGGCCACCGGCCGCGTGCGCCTGCGCAGCCAGGGCGGCAGCGAGGCCCACAGCAGCACGAAATCGCCATGGCTGGCGTGGTTGGCGAAATAGATGCGCTGCGCCGCGTTCGGCGTGCAGCCGCGCCAGTAGGCCTGGGCGCCGGTGAGCAGGCGGATGAAGCCGATGATGATGCGGGCGATCAGGCGTTCGAGCATCGAGACATGGACAAGCGTGGCCGGCGGGAGGCGCCGCTCAGGACGATACCACCGCGAGCAGGGTCAACGCGGCCTGGGCGACCACCACCGACAGATGCCAGCGCCACAGCCTGCGGCCGCCGGCGATGCGGTCGTCGAGCGAACGCGGCGCGGCGTGCTGAACGCCGATCGCGGCCAGGCCGTCGTCCAGGGCCGAGAGGTTCGCGATGCGACCGGCGGCGAGATCCGCGAACAGGCCGGCGTCCAGGCGCAGGCGCAGCGCGAAGTAGCGTTCGACCAGGCCGAGCAGTGCGATGCCGAGTGCGAGCACCAGATCCTCATCGCGCCACGCGCCGGCTGCCATGCCGAGCAGTATCAGACCCGTGCAGGCCAGCCCCAGCAGGCCCGCGGCCTGTGCGGCATCCATGCGCCGGGCGACGACGGCGCAGCGCGCGCGGTCGCGGTCGTCGAGGGATGCGGAGGCGTCCTGGTCGGTCATGCGTGCAGGGCCAGCGAGGCGAGGGCGAGGCGGTGCGCATCGTACAGGACGAGGTTCGGGCGCTCGCGGCGCAGGCGTTCGATGGCCTCGTCGACGCGCTCGGAGCGGCCGGTGTGCAGCAGCCACGCCGCCGCTGCGGCCGCGCTGCGCGAATAGCCCAGCGCGCAGCACACCAGCACGGTGCCGGTGTCGCCCGCTGCCAGGCGCTGCGCTTCGATCGCCTCCGCCGCGACGCGCAGCTGCGCCGCGTCGGGCACGATCAGGTCGAGCATCGGCACCGCGCGTACCACGACGCCGTCCGGCGACGACAGCTCCGCGCTGAGGTCGACGACGTGGGTGATGCCGAGTCGCTTCGCCTCGCCCGTCGTCGGCATGCGGCCGAGCAGCAGACCGCTGGCCACGCGTACCGCAGGCGGTTCGCGTCGGGTCCACAGCCGGGCGTTGATCCACGCGCCGAGGCGATAGGGCATCAGCAGCCAGCGCGCCGCGAACGACAGCCGGCCCCGCGCGTCCTTCTGGAAGCCCGCTGCGCCGAACAGCAGGTAGTTCAGCGCGACCAGCAGCAGCGCCGTGCCCGGCCAGCACAGCCACAGCGCGATGCCGGCCAGCCCTCCGGCCAGGGCGAAACAGCCGGCCGCGCCCAGCGCGTAGGACAGGGCAAGGCGCCGCCGACGCGGATCGTCGGTGAGCCGCAGGCCGCGGAGCGGCGACGGGCCGTCCAGCGGCCACAGCCACAGGCAGAGCAGGCCGAGCAGCGCACCGGTCGGGATGTCGATGAAATGGTGCTGGTAGGTCGTGAGCACCGAGATCGCGATCAGCCACGACCAGCCATGCAGGAACCAGTGCCATCGCGTCGGCAGCAGGCGTCGATAGAGGTCCCAGAGCACGATCAGCAGCGCGATGTGCAGCGACGGCGCCTGGTTGAAGGGCTTGTCGAAGCTGGTCAGCGCGGTGAAGAACAGGCCCGGGATGCCGTCGGTCGGTGGCCGGGTGAAGGTGAAGCCGAGCGGGAACAGCAGGAAGCAGCTCACCGCGACCAGCTGCGCGGTGAGCAGGCGGCGTCCGTGCGCGTGCAGCTCGTCGCGCGTGCGGCACAGGAACAGCGACAGGCCGTAGAACAGGTTGATCGACCAGTACGGCACGATCGTCCAGGCCACGAACGGCACCTGTCGCTCCCAGTCGAACACCACCGATCCCACGTCCGTGCGCAGCGACGCCAGATGGTTCGCGACGCCGTAGCTCAGGTAGAAGAATGGCGCCAGGCAGGCCAGCCACAGCGCGGCCAGTTTCCACGGACGCGGTGTCGATCTCGTCGTGTCCGCCATCACGCTCATGCCTCGCGCACCGCCAGCGACACGGTGAAGATGCCGAACTCGTCGATGCGCTGCGCCACCTTGCGGAAGCCGGCGGCTTCGACCAGCTGGTCCATTTCCGCCTGCGTGCGACGGCGCATCACCCAGGCCTGGCCGGCGCGATGGCTGGTCAGCGCGCGCGCGATCAGCTCCAGCTGCGGATGCCAGGGCTGGCCGGTGTAGACCAGGCAGCCGCCCGGCGGCACGGCCGCGGCGATGCCTTCGAGCGAACGCGCGACCTGGTCGTTGTCGGGGAACAGTTCGTACAGGCCCGAGACCACCGCCACGGTCGGCTGCGGCGAAACCCTGGCAAGATCGTCGCGATCGAAGGCGTCGCCCTGCTCGAAGCGCGCGATGCCGTCGAGCCTGCGTTCGGCGATCAGCGCGCGGCCGTCGCGCACGTTGATGTCGCTGTAGTCGCGGAGCAGGATCGATTCAGGCCTGGCGTCGGAGGTCGCCACCGCATCCAGCACGTAGCGGCCGTGCCCGGCGGCGATGTCCATCACCCGCAGCGGCAGGTCGCGCCGGCGCACGCGATCGAAGGCGTCGCGCAGCAGGGCTTCGACGTGGGTCTTGCGCACGCGGATGCCGCGCCAGCCGATCGAATCGAGGTAGGTGCGGTCGATGGCGGTCCCGATCAGCGGCGCGCCCTGCGCCTGGTTGCGGTAGACGTAGTCGAGCGTGCTCCCCGAATCGAAGCCGGTGGCGTGGCCCAGCGCGATGCCGCGCGAGAGCAGGCCGCCGAACTTGAGACTCATGCGGGTCAGCGTCCAGTACGCGCCGCGCGGCGTGTACCACGGCAGCGGCGCAGCCAGCGCGCGCGATTCGTCCGCAGTGAAACCGACGCGGTGCGCATCGCGCAGCGACAGCGTTTCCGGCGGTCGATCGAACAGGTCGAGGATGAAGCGGCGCGCGTGATCGACCGCAAGCTTGCGGTCGCGTTCGCCCAGGGTGTCGTGGAAGAAGCCGGGCAGGACGTGTTTCTCCTTGCGCGGATGCGCCAGGCGCTCGAAGAAGCGATTCTGCGGCGCGTGGTGCACTACCCAGTCGCTGCCGGAGATCAGCAGCTGCGTGGGCAGGGCGATCGCGGCGGCATCGGCGACCACGCGCTCGGCGGCCTCGTACAGGCCGAGCAGGATGTTCACCGAGATCGGCCGGGTGATCAGCGGATCGCTCTCGTAGCTGGCGATGCGCGCGGGATCGTGGGTGAGGAACTTCGCCTTCACGTAGCTGTTGACGAAGAAGTTGCCGCGCAGCTTGCGCATCAGCGCCAGGCCCGGGCGCGCGAAGGGCACGTACAGCTTGACCTTGAAGGCCGGCGAGGCCAGCACTAGGCCGCGGATCTTCGGCGCGTAGTCGTGCGCCCACGTGCTGGCGACCACCGCGCCCACGCTCTGCGCGACGACCACGACGTTCGCCGGGTCGATGCCGTGCGTCGCCGCAAGATGCTCGACGAAGGTCTGCAGGTCGCGCACCGAGGTGCCGAAGCTGGGGCTGTCGCCGCGCGCGCCCGGCGAACGGCCGTGGCCGCGCATGTCGTAGGCGAAGACATCGAAATCGGGCAGGTCCAGTTCGTCGGCCAGGTGCGCCATGCGCCCGGAGTGCTCATGGCCGCGATGGATCAGCACCAGCGCGCCGCGCGCGTCGCCGTGGGCCGGCCAGTGGCGATAGAACAGGCGGACGCCGTCGTGGGTGGAAAAACCGTGTTCGTGCTGTTCGCGTTCGTGCTGGTCGTGCATCGACAGGCTTGGCATGGGGTGGCGCGATCCTCGCGGCAGTGGGGGTGTCGATCTTCAGGACGCAGCTTGCAGCCTGCGGCGGACGGTCGGGCAGGGGGGATGGTCGAGGTATCGCATCGCGATACCGGTGGCGGTGCGGACATCCACCGCCGGCACGTGCGCCGCGATCAGCCTGCGTCGCGCAGGCCGTTGCGCACGCGGCGGACGATGGTCAGCGCGACCAGCGCGCTGAGCAGCGGGAACAGCCAGGCCATCCACGCTGGCAGCAGGCCGGCGATGCCCAGCCACAGCGCCACCGCACCGAGCACGAAGGCGCGGTCGCTCTTGCCCATCGGCCCGTCGTAGCGGCGCGTGCCGCCGACCGTGGGGCCAAGCGCGCCGGCGAACTCGCTCAGCCCGGCCAGGACCACGAAGGTCGCGACCCAGACCGGCGCGAACGGCGCGACCACTGCGAACGGCAGGGCCAGCGCGGCATCGGCGATCACATCGGTCAGTTCGTTCAGGTAGGCGCCGAGTTTCGACTGCTGGCCGAACTCGCGCGCCAGCATGCCGTCGACGGCGTTCAGCGCCATGCGCAGGAACAGCCACAGCGGCAGCAGCAGGAAGGCGGCCGGGCCGGGCGCGGCGACGTACAGCCAGACGCCCAGCGCCACCGACACCGCGCAGGCGAACACGGTGACCTGGTTGGCGGTGACGCCCAGTGCGTGCAGGCGGCGGACGAACGGCCGGAGCAGGGCCTGGAACTTCGGTTTCAATGCATAGATCGACATCGCCGCATCATTCCATACCGCTGCGCAGCTTGTCGCCGACGGACGGTCCACGGAAGTGAGACGCGCATCGTCGGCCGGCCGTCACCATACGTGGGCGGATGTATGGCAATCCCCCCATCGTGCCCCCATCATTCCGGATGTACATTTCCGATTGCCACGAGTCTCCTGCATGTTCCCGTCCCTGTTCGACTTCCTCTCCGGCGGCCTGGTCCAGGCCGGCTGGGGCGCGATGCTGGTCTACCTGCTGGTCGCCACCCAGCTGACCATCTTCTCCGTCACCCTCTACCTGCACCGCAGCCAGGCGCATCGCGGCGTCGATTTCCATCCGCTGCTCAACCACTTCTTCCGCTTCTGGACCTGGCTGACCACGTCCATGATCACGCGCGAGTGGGTGGCGATCCATCGCAAGCACCACGCGAAGTGCGAGACCGAGGAAGACCCGCACAGCCCGATGACCAAGGGCATCCGCACCGTGTTCTGGCGCGGCGTCGAGCTGTACCGCGAAGCGCGCCGCGACCGCGCGTCGATCGAGCAGTACGGCAAGGGTGCGCCGAACGACTGGATCGAGCGTCATCTCTACACCCCGCACGCGACCTGGGGTCCGACGCTGCTGCTGTTCATCAGCTTCGCGCTGTTCGGCTTCAAGGGCATCGCGGTATGGGCCATCCAGATGGCGTGGATCCCGTTCTGGGCCGCCGGTGTGGTCAACGGCCTCGGCCACTGGTGGGGCTACCGCAACTTCGAGACCACCGACACCGCGACCAACCTCACCCCGTGGGGCGTGTGGATCGGCGGCGAGGAGCTGCACAACAACCACCACGCGTTCCCGAGCTCGGCCAAGTTCGCGCTGCGCCGCTGGGAGTTCGACATCGGCTGGGCCGCGATCAAGCTGTTCGAAGCCGTGGGCATGGCGAAGGTGCTGCGCGTCGCGCCGGCACTGGACGTGCGCCCGAACATCCCGGTGCCGGATACCGACACCCTCAAGGCGCTGCTCGCGCTGCGCTTCCAGGCCATGACCGACTACCAGCGCAACGTGGTCAAGCCGGCGCTGCAGGAAGAAGCCCGGATCGCCGGCGCCAAGCTGCGCGCGCTGCTGCCGCGCCAGCTGCGCAAGGGCATCGTCGACGACGGCCGCTGGCTCAACCCGGATGCCCGCGAACAGCTGCGCGAATGGGTCGCCCAGCGTCCGCGCATCGGCACCCTGATCGAATACCGCGCCCGCCTCGCCGCGGTGCTCGAAACCCGCAGCCAGAATGCGTCCGACACGCTGCAGGCGCTGCAGCAGTGGTGCCGCGAGGCCGAGGCCAGCGGCATCCAGGCGCTGCAGGACTTCTCGCTGCGCATGAAGGGCTACGCCCTGCAGCCCGCGCGCGTCTGATCCCTGCCCACGCTGCACCGACGACGGCCGCCTTGCGCGGCCGTCGTCGCGTCCGGGCCGCGACAGGGCCTCGGGACTTGCGGCCGGGCGCTATGCGACGCACCCTGCGCCCATGTCGACCGCCGTCCGCCTCCTCGCCGTCCTCTGCCTCGCCGCGCTGCCGTCGGCGGGCTTCGCGCAATCGCTGAAGTGGAACGGCGCCACGGCACCAGCCGCCGCGCCCGAGACCCCTCCCGCCCAGGCCGCACCGCCGCAGCGCACCGGCGACTACCTCGGCCTGATGGACACCGACCGCGACCGCCGGGTGTCTCCGCAGGAGTACCAGGACTGGCTCAGCTATGCCTTCGATGGCATGGACCGCAACCGCGACGGCGTGCTGACGCCCGATGAACAGCCCGGCGGACGCGGCAGGACCGTGACCCGTGACGAACATCGCCTGCGCATCGCCGAACGCTTCAGCCGCCAGGACCGTGACCGCAACGGCTTCCTGGACGCGCAGGAGCTGTCGTCGCCGCCGCAATGAGCCACGATCCAGGCCTCGCGCCGCTCCCGCTCGAACACCAGATCGGTCTGCTCTTCGTGATTGGACTCTTGGGTTTTTGGGGCGTCAATGCGCGTATCTGCAATATCAGCATCCGCGCACTGTTCTTCGATCTGGGACCCGATTCGAAGAATGGTGTGCGATGTCCAGTCTGCTTCGCGCTGCTGCTGATGGCAGCGGCCATCATTCCTGCAGTGGTCGCCCCAGACACGACCCGCGGATGGCTCTCCCTCGCCTTTCTCGGTGGATACAGCCTATCGCTGGCTCTGTATCTTTACATGCGGCGAGATCATCGTCGTTGATGCACGCTCTTCACACTCCCTCTGCAAAGGGAGCGGCGGTCGCGAAGCGTCCGCGCGGGATTTGAAGTCGATCCGTTTCGGCGAAGCATCCTCGCGCGAGTACGAAATGTTCTTTCGCATCGCCAAAACGACATCGGCGCCCGAGGGCGCCGATGCGGAAGGTTCCGATCAAGGATGCTGGATCAGACCTCGATCCCCGTCGAAGCCGAGGGCGACTGCGGCGCGGGGCTGCCGTCGCCGAGCAACTGCTTCCACGCGAAATACATCACGCCCGAGGCGAACACCGTCATCAGGCCGTTGAACGCGGCGTTCGCGATCAGCAGGCCGGCCTGGCCGGCGACCAGCATCGCGATCTGGCTCACCAGCACGAAGCCGAAGCCGATCGCCATCACCACCACGAAGCCCAGCACCAGGAACACCACCAGCGCGCCGAGGTTGGCGCTGCAGACGCGGAAGCAGCGCGCCATGCCCTGCACCAGGCGGGTGTCGGTGAACAACATGTCCGGCACCAGGGTGAAGGTGAACAGGAAGGCGGCCAGGCCCACGCCGAATACCAGCAGCATCCACACGAACAGCCGGCCGAAGGGAATGTTCGCGAATTCCGACGGGTCCACCGGAATCTGCGACTCGGCCTGCGCCTGCAGCTTGGTGAACAGCTTGAGGAGGTTCTCGATGTGCTCGGCGCCGACCACCACGAACAGCAGGATCGCGCACAGCACCATCAGCGCCAGCTGCGGCAGCACGGTGCTGACCAGGCGCGCGGCCTTGCCGGTGCGCAGGGCCGCGAGCAGGTGGGCCGGCGCTGCGCTGCGGCCCTCGTCGACCTCGCGCGCGGCGAAGATCATGCCGGCCAGCAGCAGGGGGCCGATCAGGAAGAAGGTCAGCTGCAGCGGCGCGAGCAGCGCGGGCACGGCCTGGGCCAGGCCATTCACGGTCAGCCAGAGCGCCGCGTAGCTCAGCGCCAGCAGGCCGAAGCCGCCGGGCGAGCGGCGCAACAGCATGAAACTGCCCAGCAGCCATTCCGCGCCGGCGGTGGCCGGCACCTTGCGAACGTCCATCGTCTTCCTCGAGAAAACCAGCGATCAGTGACCGCGCAGTGTAGCGGCGTGGCGGACGAAACGCCGCAGCAGGCCGCGCGCGTGCGGGGTCGGGCGGACGTCGCGGGCCATGCGCTTGTGGCACTGGCCTTCCTTCGCCAGCGCCTCGCGGCGGGCGTGGACGTAGCCGCGCATGTGGCCGACGCTGAATTCCGGGTGGAACTGCACGCCCCAGGCATGGTCGCGCCAGCGGAAGGCCTGGCACTGGTCCTGTTCGGAGCGGGCCAGCACGGCGGCGTCGCCGGGTGGGCGCAGCACGGTCTGCAGGTGGGTCACCTGGACCTCGAAGCGCGACGGCACCCGGGAGAACAGGGCGTCGGCGCCTGCGTCGGGATGCAGGTCGACGTGGACCGTGCCCATCTCGCGACCCGCCGGGTTGTAGCCGACCTCGCCGCCGAGGGCGTGGGCCAGCAGCTGGTGCCCGTAGCAGATGCCGAACACCGGCAGGCCGTCGTCGAGTGCATCGCGCAGCCAGTCGGCGGTGCGCTCGCTCCAGTCGTGGCGGTCGGTGACCATCGCGCCCGACCCGGTGACCAGCACCCCGGCCAGATCGCGGTGATCGGGCAGGGCCTCGCCGGCTTCGACGTTGACCATGCGCGCCCGGTCGGCGGGCAGGCCGGCGGCGACGCGGATCCAGTGGGGGAAGCGGCCGTGCCGGCGCATGCTCGGCACCGGCTGGCCGGTTTCGATGATGAGGAACGACGCGTCGGACTGGGACTTCACGGCGACGGTGCGCGGCGCGGGCCGCATTGGGCGGATGAGGTGCCGCTTATACTACCGGGTCCCCATACCGACGCGGCTGCCACATGCAGGGACCGACATTCCAAAACCTCATACAGCGCCTCAACGAATACTGGGCGGGCCAGGGCTGCGTCCTGATCCAGCCGCTGGACCTCGAGGTCGGCGCCGGCACCTTCCACCCGGCCACGTTCCTGCGCGCCCTCGGCCCCGAGCCATGGAACGCCGCCTACGTGCAGCCCTCGCGCCGCCCCACCGACGGCCGCTACGGCGAGAACCCGAACCGCCTGCAGCATTACTACCAGTACCAGGTGGTGATGAAGCCAAATCCCGACAACATCGTCGAGCTCTACTTCGACTCGCTGAAGGCGCTGGGCATCGACCCGCAGGTGCACGACCTGCGCCTGGTCGAGGACAACTGGGAATCGCCGACGCTCGGCGCCTGGGGCCTCGGCTGGGAAGTCTGGCTCAACGGCATGGAAGTCACCCAGTTCACCTATTTCCAGCAGGCCGGCGGCCTGGAGTGCAAGCCGGTGCTGGGCGAGATCACCTACGGCCTGGAGCGGCTCTGCATGTACCTGCAGAACTGCGACAACGTCTACGACCTGGTGTGGACCGTCGGTCCGCAGGGCGTGGTCACCTACGGCGACGTGTTCCTGCAGAACGAGCGCGAGCAGAGCGCGTACAACTTCGAGCATGCCAACGTCGAGGAGCTGTTCCACCGCTTCGACGCCTGCGAGGCCGAGGCGCTGAAGCTGGTCGAGGCCGGCCTGCCGCTGCCCGCCTACGACCAGGTGTGCAAGGCCAGCCACAGCTTCAACCTGCTCGACGCGCGCCGCGCCATTTCCGTCACCGAGCGCCAGCGCTACATCCTGCGCGTGCGCAACCTCGCCCGCTCGGTGGCCGAGGCCTACTTCGCCCAGCGCGAGAAGCTGGGCTTCCCGGGCGTGAAGGACGAGGTCCGGCGCGCCGCGCTGGGCCTGGCGCCGGCGGGCGCCCGCGACGCGGCCTGAGCCCGCGTCGACGCGGAGTAAGGGTGGGGTGGTGGCGACGCCGCCCCGCCCGGGTGTAGCGTAGCCACGGGGCTGCAGGCGCGGCCCGCCCCCGGGCTGCCGGCTCCGACAGGAGGCGCAGATGAAAGCCGTCATTGTTTCCGCCGTGGCCATCGCGGCGGTCGCGCTGGGCTGGACGTCGCCGTCGCGTGCGGACGATCCGCCGGCGATCGGTGCGATCCCGCTGTCCGAGATCCTCTCCACGCTCGACCGCAACGGCAACGGCTGCGTCGATCTTGAAGAAGGCCGCAACTACGCCAGCCGCCGCTTCCATGCGCTGGACCGCAACCATGACGCATCGCTGGATGCCGAAGAGGCGCCGCCGGGCCCGGAGGAAACCAGCAACAGCCGGCCGATCAGCATCGCCGACTGGCAGGACGCCTACCACGCGCGCTTCGCCGACTTCGATGCCGACGGCAGCGGCTGCCTGTCGCTGCAGGAAGTCGAAGCCGGCCGCAATGCACGCAAGGGAGGTCACTGATCATGATCCGCCATCGCATCCATGACGTCCGCGTGCATGTCCTCGCTGCGGCGGCCCTGCTGCTCGCCGCCGGTCAGGCCGCCGCCGCCGACACCACGATCGTCTGCGAATCGCAGAACGAGCAGTACCAGTCCTGCCCGGTGAACACCTCCGGCGGCGTCTACCTTTCGCGCCAGCTCAGCCGCCAGGGCTGCTGGCAGGGCGATACCTGGGGCTACGACCGCAACCGCGTCTGGGTCACGCGCGGCTGTCGCGCCGAGTTCCGCGTCGGCTCGCGCGGTTCCGACAACAACACCGGCGCCAAGATCGCCGGCGCACTCGTGCTCGGCACCATCGCCGCGATCGCCATCGCCAAGCACAACGAGGACAAGCGCGACGACCGCCGCGACCGCTACGACGACCATCGCTACGACGACGACCACTACGGGCACCGCTACGACGACTACGACTACGGCTACGGCGATGGCTACTACGGCGGCGGCGCCAACTGGGGCCGCGAGTTCACCTGTTCATCGAAGGACAGCCGGATGACCTGGTGCGGCCAGCGGGTCGGGCGCAGCGAGCATGTCGAGGTCCGCCGCCAGCTCAGCAACACCCCCTGCATCTACGGCCGCACCTGGGGCATCGACCGCAACCAGGTCTGGACCGACCAGGGCTGCCGGGCGGTGTTCGTCGTCTATTGACCGGCGACCCTCTCCGCCGGGTTCGTCCCGGCGGACCCGTCGGTTAAAGTAACCAACCCGCGTCTTACAGGGGCAGCGTGCCGCCGGCCGCTGCCCTTGCCTTGTCCGGGCATCTCCACCTCAAGGATTTCCAGCGTGAGCGGCTTCAGCCCCCTTCTGATCGAACTCGGTACCGAGGAACTCCCGGTCAAGGCCCTGCCGGGCCTGGCCCAGGCCTTTTTCGACGGCGTGCTCGCCGCGCTCGACAAGCGCGGCATCGCCTGCCAGCGCGGCGATGCGAAACCCCTCTACACCCCGCGCCGCCTCGCCGTGTGCCTGCCCGGCGTGGCCGTGGAGCAGCCCGAGCAGCGCAGCGAGGTGCTCGGTCCCTACCTGAACATCGCGCTCGACGCCGAAGGCAGGCCGACCAAGGCGCTGGAAGGCTTCGCCGCGAAGGCCGGGATCGACTGGACCGCGCTGGAGAAGACCACCGACAACAAGGGCGAGCGCTTCGTCCTGCGCAGCGTCAAGCCCGGCGCGAAGACCGCCGACCTGCTGCCGGAGATCGTGGCCGAGGCCCTGGCCGGCATGCCCATTCCCAAGCCGATGCGCTGGGGCGAGCGCGACAGCGGCTTCGCCCGCCCGGTGCACTGGCTGGTGCTGCTGCTCGGCGACGCCGTGGTCGACGCCGAGGTCTTCGGTGCGAAGGCCGACCGGATGAGCCGCGGCCATCGCTTCCACCACGAAGGTCCGGTGTGGATCAGCACGCCGGGCGACTACATCGATGCCCTGCGCGCCGCGAAGGTGCTGGTCGACCCCGAGGAACGCCGCCACCGCGTCGTCGCCGAGGTCGATGCCGCCGCCGCGCGTGCCGGCGGCACTGCGCGCAGGACCGACGACAACCTCGAACAGGTGCAGTGCCTGGTCGAATGGCCGAAGGCCGTGCTGTGCGCGTTCGAGCGCGAGTTCCTCGCCGTGCCGCAGGAAGCGCTGATCGCGACGATGGAAGCGAACCAGAAGTTCTTCCCGGTGCTGGATGCCCAGGGCAGGCTCACCGAGCACTTCATCGGCATCGCCAACATCGAGTCGAAGGACGAGAGCGAAGTCCGCAAGGGCTACGAGCGCGTGATCCGCCCGCGCTTCGCCGACGCCAAGTTCTTCTTCGACGAAGACCTCAAGCAGGGCCTCGCCTCGATGAACGAGGGCCTGAAGACCGTCACCTACCAGGCCAAGCTCGGCACCGTCGCCGACAAGGTCGCGCGCGTCGCCGCGCTGGCCGAGAGCATCGCAGGCGAAGTGGGCGTCGATCCGAAGCTCGCGCGCCGCGCCGCCGAACTGGCCAAGGCCGACCTGCAGTCGCGCATGGTCAACGAATTCCCGGAACTGCAGGGCATCGCTGGCCGCTACTACGCGATGCACGATGCCTCGTTGAACGATCTGTCGGCTGATGAACGCAAGCAGCTCGCCGACGCGCTCGACGAGGTCTACATGCCGCGCTTCGCCGGCGATGCGATCGCGCCGAGCAAGCTGGGACAGGTGCTGGCGATCGCGGAAAGGCTGGATACGCTGGCGGGTGGGTTCGCGGCAGGCCTGAAGCCGACAGGCAACAAGGATCCGTTTTCGCTGCGCAGGAATGCGCTGGGGTTGGCGAGGACGGTGATTGAGGGCGGTGTGGATGTAAACATCCTAGAAAAGATTTGGGTTGCAAAATGGCAGATTACAAATGCAGAACTGCTATTGAATCTCAAGAGCATGCAAGCGGCTCGGGAAGAAGCTAAGCGACTTGGTGCTAAGGTTGATGAATCGTATAACGCGGTGTCGTCTAACTTGATGAGTGTAGGTAGCGACTTTTTGGATGAGTTTGAATTCACTTTTGATAGATTGCGGAGTTATTACGCGGAGCAAGGATATAAGCCCCAAGAATTTGAATCCGTCGTCAATCAGGTAAGGCCTTCAGCAGAATCCTTTATAGGAATTGCTCAAGTCGCCTATGCGAAAGCCATTGGCGCTGCCGTGTCTGATGATGGTCCAAAAGTGGGCTCCCTCCTCGACTTCGACCGCCGCCTCAAGGCGATCGGCGAATTCGCGAAGCTGCCGGATGCCGAGGCATTGGCGGCGGCGAACAAGCGCATCCGCAACATCCTGAAGAAGGCGGACATCGCGATTCCCGATGCGGTCGACGCGTCGAAGTTCCAGGACGACGCCGAGCGCGCATTGCACGGGGTGGTCGAGCAGGCCATCGCCGACACCGATCCGCTGCTTGCGAATCGCGATTACGTGGCCGTGCTCGCCCGCCTCGCGCGCCTGCGCCCCGAAGTCGACACCTTCTTCGACAAGGTGATGGTCAACGCGGAAGACCCGGCCGTGCGCGCCAACCGCCTCGCCCTGCTGCAGCGCCTCGCCGATCGCCTCGGCAGCGTCGCCGCGATCGAGCATCTCTCGGTCTGATCGCGAGCGCAAGGCGAAAGGCCCCCCTCACCCAACCCTCTCCCCCGCGTTGCGGGGGAGAGGGCGTTTGTCCCGCCGCGTTGAGCTTTGCCTCTCCGCCGTGCGGGGAGAGGGCGCTTGTCTAGCTGCGTTGAGCTTTTCGCCTCTTCCGTCGTGCGGGGCGCGAGGGCTCGTCCCACGCCGCCTTGATTTACCCTCTCCCCCGCAGCGCGGGGGAGAGGGCAGAGCGCGCGCAGCGCGCGAGGGTGAGGGGGCTGTCTCCGCAGCCGGTGGCGTTCCGGCGGCGATGATCCGGTCCAGGATCATCGATCCGGATGACGGCGAACAAACGCCGCACACGGCACCAAAAGCGGTCTCCCGGTGCGGCTTCGCTGTGACTGCGGTCGTCCTCGTTCACGCACGCGCTTGCTAGCATCGGCCGGTCGCATCGCCGATGCGACGCGCACCGCGGGCGATGCCCGGGTTCTCGCCATGGACATGGCCGCGGGCTCATCCCGTCTCGACAAGGAGTGCATCGATGAAGCGTCTTCTCACCGCCCTGGGCCTCGCCGGCCTGTTCGCGCTCGCCGCGCCCGTGACCGCCTCTGCCGCGTCCTGGGCCTACGCCGACTGCTCGCTGCAGAGCAACATGTGCTACGGCGAAGGCGGCAGCGATTCCGGTCCGGTCACCCTGATCTGGCAGTTCGACACCAACGGTACCGACGCGATCTTCCCGCAGGACTGCACCAACCAGAATTCCTGCCGTTTCTACTGCTGGCGCTATGAAGGCACGATCGTCGCGCGCCTGCGCGTCTACGACGCCAACTTCAACCTGCTCGCGACCAGCGAACCCGTGGTCGGCCTGTGCACGCAGCAGGACATCGTGCTGCCCTGACGTCTCGCTGATCCGCATCCGTCCCGATCCGCGCCCCGGCCCGCCAGGCCCGGGGCGCGGATTCGATCCGGTGCCCCGGTGCATCGTGCATTTCGCCAGTCGCCGACGACGAAGCCACGATGAACGACTGCCGACCCACTGTCGGCATCCGCGCGGGCCACGGGTATCCTGTGCCCCATGCGCCTGCCCCCCCGATCCGCCATCGCCGCAGTCCTGCTGACGCTCTGCGGCGCCGCACACGCGGCGAAGATCGGCGACGTGCGCGTGGAGGGCCTCGACGAGGCGATGACGACCAATGTCGTCACCGCGCTGTCCCTGGAGGACGCACGCGGCAAGCGGGTGTCGGATGCCCGGCTCGACTATCTGCTGCAGGTCGCCGAGGACGAAGCCCGCGAGGCGCTGGAGCCCTTCGGCCACTATTCGCCGACCATCCGCATCGCCACCGTGCCCGCGGTCCTCGATGGCCTGGCCGAGGACGCCACCGTCGACGTGCGCATCGTCGTGGACAAGGGCGAGCCGGTGCGGGTGCGCAGCGCGGCGCTGGCGATCGAGGGCGACGGCGAAGACGATCGCTACCTCAAGCAGGAGCTCGACGCGTTCTCGCCCAAGACCGGCGATGTGTTCGACCACGCGCAGTACGAGCGCAGCAAGGCCTTCATCACCCGGCGCCTGGCCGAGCGCGGCTATTTCGACGCCGATTTCATGGCGCGACGCGTCGAGGTGACGCGCGCAGAGCGGGCCGCCGACATCGACCTGCGCTGGGACAGCGGCGATCGCTACGACATGGGCACGATCACCTTCGACCAGGGCGAGAAACCCATCATCCGCGAATCGCTGCTGCGCGAATCGATCTACTGGGAGGAAGGCGAGTACTACCACCAGGGTCGTCTCGACCGCCTGCGCAAGTCGCTCGCGGCGCTGGACTACTTCAGCCGCATCGATATTTCGCCCGAGCCGGAGAACGCGATCGACGGCCGCGTGCCGGTGAAGGTCACGCTGACCCCGGCGAAGCGCAGCGTGTACAGCGTCGGCGCCAGCTTCGGCACCGACAGCGGCTTCGGCGTCTCGCTGGGCCTGGAGCGCCGCTATCTCAATTCGCGCGGGCACAAGGCCCAGGCGCAGCTGGACTACGCGCAGAAGCGCAAGACCCTGACGCTGCAGCATCGCATTCCCGCCTACGCCTGGCGCGACGGCTGGTACACCACCAGCCTGCAGGCCTACGACGAGCAGACCGATTACATCGACACGCGCCGCTACGAAGCGGTGTTCGGGCGCACCGCGCAGTACAGCCGCGACCTGTCGCTGTCGGCCTCGGTGCATGGCCTGCGCGAACGCTGGGCGTACGCCATCGACGACCGGCTGCGCCCGGTCACGCTGTACCGGCAGGTGACGTTCTTCTATCCGTCGGTGTCGGCCGAGTACATCGACGTCGACGACCGCTTCCAGCCGCGCAGGGGCTTCGGCGTGAGCGGCACGCTGCGCGGCGGCCTGCAGGCGCTGGGCTCGGATGCGAACTTCGCGCAGCTGCAGGCGCGCGGCAGCTGGTTCCGCGGGCTCGGTGCGCGCGGTCGCCTGATCGCGCGCGGCGAACTGGGCACCACCCTCACGGACGAGCTGACCGTGATCCCGCCGACCCTGCGCTTCTACGCCGGTGGCGATCGCAGCGTGCGCGGCTACGAATGGCGCGAGATCGGTCCGCGCATCGCCGCGCGCCCCGGGCGCAAGGCCTACGCGCTGGGCGCGAAGCACATGGCCACCGCCAGCCTCGAATACGAGCAGTACCTCAACAACACCTGGGGCTTCGCCGCGTTCGTCGACAGCGGCAGCGCCTTCGATGACAAGGTCGACCGCTGGCGCACCGGCGTCGGCATCGGCCTGCGCTGGAAATCGCCGGTCGGCCCGCTGCGCGTGGACATCGGCCGCGGCCTGGACGATCCGGATTCGTCCTTCACCCTGCACATCAACCTCGGCGCGGATCTCTGACCGATGAGCGAGTCGATGCGCGACGACGCGCCGCTGCCGAAGCCCGACGATGCCCGCGAAGCGCGCATCGCCGAGCTGCGCGCGCGCCGCATCGCGCGCATGCGCTGGCTGGCGACCCGCAGCGTGCTCGCGATGGTGGCGCTGACCGTCGTGGTCGCGGTGCTCGGCTACTGGCTGCTCAACACCATCGGCGGACGCGACGTGCTGCTGCGGCAGATCGTCGCGCGCCTGCCCGCGGGCAGCGAGCTGACCTGGTCGCGCGCGGAAGGCCCGGCATCGGGTCCGATGATCCTGCACGACGTGCGCTACGTGCATCGCAGTTGTCCCGACAGGGATGGCCAGCCGGTGACGTGGCCCGACTGCGGCAAGGATGAACTGTTGACGGTGTTCGTCGCGAAGCGCGTCACGCTCGATCCCACGCTGCGCCCGCTGATCGGCCGACGCCTGCAGCTGGAGCTGCTGTCGATCGCCGATGCCACCGTGACCCTGCCGCACGACGACAGCCCGTTCGAGCTGCCGCGCTGGCCGGAGTCGCTGCCGCTGATCGAGACGCCGCTGGCGATCGAGGCCCACGAAGTGGTGATCGATCGCCTGCGTGTGGTGCGCGCGCCACCCCGGACCACGCCGGATGCGGCGGTCGAGTCGCTGGTGGCGATCGCCAGCCTGCGCGGCTGCGTCGAGGTCGATCGCGGTTTCCTGCGCCTGGAGCGCGTGCTGGCCAAAACCGACCGCGGCGAATTCGGTGCGCACGGCGAGTACGCGCCGCGCGACCGCCATCGCATCGACATGATCGTGCGCGCCACGCTCCCGGCGCCGGCCGGACGCACACCCGCGCGCATCGGCGCGGTCGCGCGCGGCGACCTGGACGCGCTGTCGGTGTCGGTGTCGGGCAATGCGCCGGCGCCGCTGAAGGCGCGCCTGCAACTGGAAGGCGAGCACAGGCCGCGCTGGGGCTTCGAGGCGAAGACCGATGCGCTCGTGCTCGGCACGTTGATCGGCGAGGACGCGGACGAGGTGCCGTACCTGATCGACCTGCGCGCCGAGGGCACCGGTGGCCGCGCCACGCTGCAGGGACGCGTCGCGCAGGGCGATCTCGACGTGACCGTGCTGCCGTCGAAGGTGGCGCTGGAAGAGCAGGTGCTGGTGCTCTCGCCGCTGTCGGTGTCGCTGCTCGGCGGCACGCTCGCGGCGACCGGTCGCGCGGATTTCACCACGGCGTCCGACCCGGGTTTCGACGGCACTGTGCGTGCGCGTGGCCTGCGCTGGCAGGGCGAGGCCGCCGATGCGGTGGCCGTGGTCGGCGACGGCGACTTCAAGGTGGCGGGTCGCCTGCGTGCGTGGACCGCCGACGGCAGCGCGAACCTGCAGCGTGGCCGCGATCGCGCCGAGGTCGCGCTGAAGGCGCGCGGCGACGGCGAGGCCGCGAAGGTCGAGACCCTGCGCGCGGTGATGCCGGGCGGGCGTCTCGATGCCGCCGGCGACATCGTCTGGGCGCCGACGCTGCACTGGCGACTCGATGCCGCGCTGGCCGGCTTCGATCCGGGTTATTTCGCGCCGGACTGGCGCGGCGCGGTGCAGGGCCGCCTGCGCCTGGGCGGCGACACCCGCCGCGATGGCGGCCTCGACGCGCGCGTCGAAGCGAGCGACCTCGGCGGTCGCCTGCGCGGTCGCGCGCTCGGCGGTCGCGCCGACGTCATCGCGCACCTGCCCGCGAACGAGGGCGGTCGCACCGATGTCGAGGGCATGGTCGCGCTGCGCCTGGGCGACAGCCGCATCGATGCGAAGGGCAAGGTCGCCGCGGACATCGCGGTCGATGCCGAACTGGCGCCGCTGCAGCTGGCCGACCTGCTGCCGAACGGCGAAGGCGTGCTGCGTGGCCGCGTCGCGCTGCGCGGGCCGCGCACGACGCCGGATGTGGATGTCGACCTCGACGGCCGCGCCTTGCGCTGGGACGACTGGCGGGCGGAGCGCATCAGTGCGCGCGGTCGCCTGCCGTGGCGCGCGGGACGACCCGGCGCGCTGGACGTCGAAGGCGAAGGCGTGGACGCGGGGCTCGCGTTCTCCCGCCTGCGCCTGGCCGCGCGCGGTGCGGTCGAGGCGCTGCAGCTCGACGGCGATGCGCAGGCCGACATCGGCACGCTGGCGCTGCGCGGCGATGTCGCGAAGCGCGGCGCGCAGTGGCAGGGCACGCTGGCCGCGCTGCGCGTCGCACCGACCACCGGCGCGGCCTGGGCGCTGCGCGCGCCGGCCGCGTTCAGCGCGACGCCGGGTGCGGCCGGCCTGCGCCTGCGCATCGCATCGAGCTGCTTCGCCACCGACGACGGCGCCGGATCGCTGTGCGCCGACGTGGACTGGCCCACCCGCGTCGACGTCAAGGGCGAGTCGCTGCCGCTGGCATTGCTGTCGCCGTATCTCGCGGCGGGCGAGAACGCGCAGCGCAAGCGTCGCGATCAGTGGCGCCTGCGCGGCACGGTCGACCTCGACGCCCGCGTGCGTCCGGTCGGCGGCAGCTGGGCCGGCACCGCGCAGCTGCGTTCGGCCGAAGGCGGGCTGGCGCTCGACGCGCGCAGCCGTCGCGACGTACTCGCCTATTCGAACCTGCGCATCGACGCGCGCTTCGATCCGCGCGACCTGCAGGTCGAGGTGGCCAGCGCGCTGCGCGACGACGGCCGCGTCTCCGCGAACGTCGCCACCGGCTGGGACGCGTACGCACCGCTGCGCGGCGAGATCGATGCGGACATCCGCAACCTCGTGTGGCTCGAACTGTTCTCGCCGGACATCGTCGAGCCGCGCGGTCGCCTGGCCGGGCGTATCGCGCTGGGCGGCACGCGCGCGCAGCCGACGCTGGGCGGGCAGGCGCGACTCGAAGCCTTCACCGCCGAACTGCCGTCGCTGGCGATCAGCCTGCGCGACGGCGACGTGCGCATGGACGCGCAGCCCGACGGCAGCGCGCGCATCGTCGGCAGCGTGCGCAGCGGCGAGGGCGTGGTGCGCGTCGATGGTACGCTGGGCTGGATGAGCGACGACACGCCGCTGCGGCTGGCGGTGCGCGGCGAGAACGTGCTGGTGTCCGACACCCGCGAACTGCGCGCGGTGGTCGATCCCGACCTGACCGTGCGCTACGCCGCCGGCCAGCCGATCGCGGTGTCCGGCAGCGTGCGGATTCCCAGCGCGAAGCTCGACCTCGAACGCCTCGACGCGGGCGTGTCGGCGTCGGAGGACGTGGTCGTGCTCGATCCGGCCAATCCCGAGCGCGAACGCGCGTCGCCGCTGGACCTCGATCTCGCCCTGGTGATGGGCGACGACGTGCGCCTGCACGGCTTCGGCCTCGAAGGCACGCTCGGCGGCAGCGTGCGGATGCGCGCGCGCCCGGGCCGCGAGACCGTGGCGACCGGTTCGCTCGATGTCGAAGGGCGCTACACCGCCTACGGACAGAAGCTGCAGATCGAACGCGGCCGCCTCGTCTGGTCGAACAACGCGTTCGGCGACCCCGTGCTCGACATCCGCGCCCAACGCGAGGTCGGCAGCGTCACCGCCGGCATCGACGTGCGCGGTCGAGCCTCGGCGCCCGAAGCCAGCGTGTGGAGCGACCCGGCGACCAGCGAATCCGAAGCGCTGTCCTATCTCGCGCTCGGCCGCCCGCTGTCGAGCATCACGTCCGACGAGAACCGCCGGCTCAGCGGCGCGGCGGCGGCGCTGTCGGCCGGCAACCTGCTCGCCTCGCAGCTGGGCACGAAGATCGGCCTCGACGACGCCGGCCTCAGCGAATCCCGCGCGCTCGGCGGCACCGTGGTCGGCATCGGCAAATACCTCTCGCCGCGCCTCTACGTCAGCTACGGCGTGTCGCTGCTCGGCACCGGCCAGGTGGTCACGCTGAAATACCTGCTGCGCAAGGGCTTCGACATCGAGATCGAGTCGAGCACGGTCGAGAACCGTGGCTCGGTGAACTGGCGGAAGGAGAAGTAGGGTGTGCCTGCGGCCTGCCGGGGCGCGGATACCCTTGCTATCGTGATCCGGTCGTTCCGCCGTCGCCTGCCGCCATGACCCTCGCCCTGCGCCCGCTGCTGCTTGCCCTGTCCCTGTCCGTCGCCGCTGTCGCCTCGGCCGCCGATACGCAGGCCGTCGCGCCGCCGGTCACGCGTCCGGTCGATGCCGAGGGCTGGCGCACGCTGACCCTGCGCGATCTCGATGCCGCGCATGCGCTGCTGCGCGAGCACACGCCGATTCCCTACGACACCGAGAACATGGCCTATCGGCGATGGCTCGACGACGGGCTGGCCGAAGCGCGATCGCGCGCGGCGGGCGTGACCGACGCGGCCGGGCATTTCTACGCCATCTCCGCGTACATCAATGGCTTCCGCGATCCGCACATCGACACCAGCCCGGTCGGCGAGCTGCCGCCGGCGCGCTGGCCGGGCTTCATCGTCGCGGCGCGCGGCGAGCGTGCCGTGGTCGTGCATCGCGACGCCGCCGATCCCGACGCACCGCCGCTGGGCGCGACCATCGAACGCTGCGACGAACAACCGCTGATGGCACTGGCCGAGGCCAGGGTATTCCCGTTCGTGCTCAATCCCGCCTTGCCCGCCGACCGGCGCAGCGCGATCACCCGGCTGTTCCTGGATCGCGGCATCCCGTTCGCGCCGCCGCCGCTGCGCTGTTCGCTGCGCAGTGGCGATGCGGTGCGCGACTTCGCGTTGCGCTGGCGTCCGCTGCCGACGCCCGACACGACGTTCTGGACCGCATACGCCGATGCCGGCAATGGCCCGGCCGCGTCGTGGGGACTGAGCGAACCGGCGCCGGGCGTGTTCTGGATCGGCGTGCCCAGCTTCAATCCCGGCGAGGAGACGGCCCCGAAGCTGCAGGCGCTGGTCGACGCGGTGACCTCGCGCGGCGATGCCCTGCGCACGGCCAAGGCGATCGTCATCGACACGCGCGGCAACGGTGGCGGCAGTTCGTCCTGGGCCGACCGGCTGGCCGAAGCGGTGTTCACCGCGCCGGTGCTGGCGCGCGCGCAGGCACGGTTGCCGAAGCGGCGAACGGCTGTCGACTGGCGCAGCTCGCCCGGCAACCTCGCGTACTGGCGCAACTGGGCGCCGGAGCTGCAGCGCCAGCTGAAGCCATCGGACTGGGCGCAGTTCGAGGCGATGCTGCGCGGCCTGGAGCGCGCGGCGAAGCGCCAGCCCCCGATCTGGCGCAGCGGCCCGCGCAAGGTCGACCCGGCGGGCGGCTGGTCCGCACTGCGTCCACGCGACCAGCCATCGCCGTTCCCGGCGCGCGTCTACATGCTGTCGAACGGTTCTTGCGTCTCGGCCTGTCTCGATTTCGCCGATCGCGTGCTGATGGTGCCTGGCGTGCGCCTGGTCGGCTCTTCGACCAGCGGCGACGGCCCATACATGGAAGTCCGCGACGAAGCACTGCCCTCGGGCCTGGTGCGGCTGACGTTCCCGCAGAAGGTGTATCGCGGCATGACGCGCGCCGCGCTGGAGAACTACGAGGCCGACATCGCCTACGACGGCGCCTGGGACGACGCCAGCGTGCGTGCCTGGACGCTGGGTTTGGTCGAAGCCGGCCGCTGACGCACCGCGCCGCCCGTGATCACAGCGCCGGCAGCAGCTTCTCGATCAGCAGCTTCGCGGTCAGGCGATGCGGCTGCGGCACGTCGTAGTTGGTCGTGGTGATCACGACGACGAGCTTCTGTTCGGGGAAGACCTGCACGGTGTTGCCGCCGGCGCCGTTCATCGCGAAGGTCTGCCAGGTCGCGCCCTTCGCGGGGAACTGCATGCGCCACCACAGATAGCCGTATTCGACGCCGTCGTCGACGCGCGCATGCGGGGCGACCGAGGTCCTCACCCAGTCCGCCGGCACGAGCTGCCGGCCGTTGCGGCGGCCGCCGTCGAGATAGAGCTGGCCGAGCGCGAACAGGTCGCGGCTGCGCAGGCCCAGGCCGCCGCCGGCCTGCGGCAGGCCCAGCGGCGAGAACTGCCATTCGGGCTTCTCGATGCCCAGCGGCGCGAACAGCCGGCGCTGCGCGTAGGCGTCGAGGCGTTCGCCGACGGCGCCCTGGATCGCGGCGCCGAGCGTGGTCACGCCGGCGGTGCAGTAGCGGAAGTTGCGGCCGTAGGGCGAATCGGCGGGTTTCGGCATCCACGCCGGGAAGCCCTGGATCGGCAGGTCGAGGTAGAAGCCGACCCAGTCCTCGACCAGGTACATGCGTTCCTCGTTGCCGCGCGAGAACTGGTTTTCGTCGTTGCATTCGAGCAGCGACGACATCGTCGCCAGGTCCTCGAAGCTGATCTTCGCCTTGCGCGGATCGGGATGGGCCATCGGCGGCCGGTCGCCGAGATGGGGCAGCATCGGCGCCTGCGCGTTCGCGATCCTGCCATCGGCGATGGCGAGACCGAGCAGCATCCCGGCGACGGTCTTGGTCGCCGAGCGCGTGTTGCGCCGCGCCTCGGCGCCGCCTGCATCGAAATAGCGCTCGTACACGACCTTGCCGTCGCGGGCGACGATCACGCTGGTGATCTGCTTGAACTCGCCGGCCTCGATCGCGCGCGCGGTGTCGGCGAAGGGATCGAGCGCAGGCGCGGGCTGCGCGGCCTTGGCGGAGGCGATGCACAGCAGCAGGGCGAGCGCGGGCAGAACGGTGGCGCGTGGCGCGAGGTGCATGTCGGGATCCAGTCAGGCGATGCTGTTCACGTTAGCAGACGGCCCGCGCCGGATTTGAACGCATTGAACCCGCGACTCAGCCCGCGCGCCGGAACGTGCCGGGCGTGCATGCGAAGGCATCGCGGAAGGCACGGTTGAAATGCGCCTGGTCGGCATAGCCGGCGCGCGCGGCGACCTCGGCCAGGGCGAGGCGTGGATGGCGGCGCAGCAGGTCGACGGCGCGATCCAGCCGGCACTCGCGCAGGTATTCGCCTGGCGAACAGCCATAGCGACGGCGAAATGCGCGCGCGAACGCGACCGGATGCACGCCCGAGAGCGTCGCCAGTTCGTCGATGCGCGGTGGATGCGCGCAGTCGTCGCGCAGTCGCTCGTGCGCGCGCGACAGCCATGCGGGGCCGTCGCCATCGTCGAGGAGGCGTCGCTGCAGGCCGTCGAGGACGTCCTCGATCCCGGCCTCCACGGTGAGCGGCGACACGTCGTCCCAGCGCGCCAGTTCGTCGCGTACCCGGCGGATGTGCTGCTCGGCGATCGCGCCCGCGCGCACGGCCGTGGTCGGCAATGCGCGGCACGCGAGCGCTTCCGCCGGGATCGACAGCGTGAAGAAGCGGCCGTCCAGCCCGCGGAAGCAGTCGCGGTGGGTGGTGCCCGGCGGGTTGTAGACCAGCACCGGATGCAGGCAGATCGCCGGCATGCCCCGCGCGCTGCTGACGTATTTTCCGGCCAGCACCAGCACGAAGTGCGCATCGGCGTGGGTGTGCGTCTCGACTTCGTGCTCGGGCACGGTCGGCTGCAGTTCGGCCAGTTCGATGGCACGCGCGTCCGCGTCGGCCGTCGTGCAGCCGCCGTCGATGCGCCGGCGGCATTCGAACGCCCCGTAGAAACCGCCGTGCGCGAAAGTCTTCATGCCGCGATCACGCCCGGTGCCTGCGAGGGATGTCCACCCCAGCGCCTCATCCTTTCTGCTTCGCGGTCGCGAACAGCACGTAACCGGCGATCACCAGCACCCCGAACCAGCCGAGCGCCATCCACGGCATGTCGACCATCGCCGGTGGCAGCTTCGCGCCGGACATCGAGGCGAGGTAGTGCGCGGCCGTGTAGCGGTAGGGCAGCAGCCAGCCCCATTTCCAGGGCAGCGTCATCAGCGACGCCAGCCAGAGCACGAAGCCGATGCCGATCGGCACCATGAAGTTGCGGTAGCGCAGGCTGAGCAGGTACTGCAGCGCGACGATCGGCAGGCAGCCGAGCAGGAACAGCCCGGTGTCGCGCGCGAAGACCGCGACGGGCACCGGCGCGACCGGCAGGTCCACGCCGGGCAGCAGCGCCGGCAGCAGCGCGACGCCGCACAGTGCGACGAGGAACAGCGCCATGTATTGCAGCAGCATGCCGAGCACGATCGCGAGCTTCGCGACATAGATCGTGGGCAGCGACAGCGGCAGTGCGTGCACCTGCTTCCAGGCGTTGTTGCGATGCTCGATCTGCGCGATCAGGCTGGTGGCGAGGATCGTGCCCATCGGCAGCAGGAACATCGCGGTGAATTCCCAGGCCTTCTTCCACAGCGCCGGCCAGTAGTTCGCCGAGGCGTGCAGCGCGGGCAGGTCCTCGTGGTTCCACAGGCGCGCAGCCAGCAGCATCGCCGGTACGAACACGCCGCCGACCAGCACCAGCCAGGCCGACAGGCTGCGCCGCTGCTTCAACCATTCGCACTGCAGGGCGTCGAGGACGGTGGCGCGATACGGGACGGCGCTCATGCGGCTTCTCCCAGTGCGACCGGCGCGCTGCTGCGGTCTTCGACGATGTCCATGAAGATGCGTTCCAGGTCACCGCGCTCGGGCGCGAGTTCGAAGACGTCGATGCCTGCGGCCACGAGGCTGCGGTTGAGCGCGGCGGCACTGGCGTCGTCCAGCGCCGGCAGCGACAGCGCGTCGCCATCGTGATGGACCGCATGTCCCTCGCGCGCGAGCAGCGCCCGCGCCGCGCCGTCGTCGCCGGTGCGCAGGCGCAGCGCGCGGCGCTGGTGCTGGCGCGCGTGCAACGCGTCGATCGTGCCCTGGAACATCAGCCGGCCGCGATGCAGGATGCCGACATGCGTGGCCAGCTTCTCCACTTCCGGCAGCAGGTGGCTCGACACCAGGATCGTGATGCCCAGTTCGCGGTTGAGGCGCTGCAGCAGTTCGCGCATCTCGACGATGCCGTTCGGGTCCAGGCCGTTGCTCGGCTCGTCGAGGATCAGCAGGTCCGGCGCGTGCAGCAGCGCGATCGCCAGGCCCAGGCGCTGCTTCATGCCCAGCGAGAACTGCCCGGCGCGCTTGCGTCCGGTCTGCGCCAGGCCGACCAGCGCCAGCACCTCGTCGATCCGGTTGCGCGGGCAGCGGTAGATGGTCTGCAGCAGGGCGAGGTTCTCGCGCGCGGACAGATGGTCGTAGAACGACGGGCTTTCGATCATCGAGCCGATGCGGCGCAGCAGGCCGATGCGGTCTTCGTCGAGGCGACGGCCGAAGATCGCGATCTCGCCCTGCTGCCTGCGCAGCAGGCCGAGCAGCAGGCGCAGGGTGGTGGTCTTGCCGGCGCCGTTGGGGCCGAGGAAACCGTAGATGCTGCCGGTCGGCACCTGCAGGTCGATCCCGTCGAGGACGAGGTCGCTGCCGTAGCGGTGGACGAGGGCCCGGGTCTGGAGGCAGGGCATGGGGATGTTCCGTGGCGGGGGACAAGGGCGCCCGATCCCGCGCCGACGCTGGACGACGGCGAAGGAACGACGATGTCGGCGCACGCGAACCGATGCATCCGCGACACGCCGACGGGCCTGCGGTCGCGATCCCCATTGCGATGCATCGGACGGACCGCGGCGGGCGGTTCGTGCGCTGTGCCTGCATTGAAGCAGTCGGATGCGTTCCGGGCATATGCCGGAAGCTGGGGTGGAACGAAAGCCGGGAGGGCGCCGAAAGCCGGGAAACAAAACGCGACGGCGCCGCAGTGCGGCGCCGTCGGAGGACTTGCGATGCGATGCGGCGTGTTCGGGCTCAGCCCACCAGCAGCCGGTTCATACGTGCGATGAACGCGGCCGGGTCGTCCAGCGTGCCGCCTTCGGCGAGCATGGCCTGCTCGAAGATCAGCGCTGCGTAGTCGGCGACCAGGGCGTCGTCGCCGTCCACGGCTTCGACGCGCTTGACCAGCGCGTGCGCCGGGTTGATCTCCAGGATCGGCTGCGACGGCGGCACGGCCTGGCCGGCGGCGGCGAACAGGCGCTGCATGTGCAGCGACATGTCGTATTCGTCGACGACCAGGCAGGCGGCGGAGTCGACCAGGCGGCTGGACACGCGCACGTCCTTCACCCGCTCGCCCAGCGCGGTCTTGAGCTTGTCGACCAGCGGCGCGGCGGCCTGCGCGGCTTCTTCCTGCTTCGCCTTGTCTTCCTCGCTGCCGAGCTTGTCGAGGTCGATCTCGCCCTTGGCCACGTTGCGCAGGCGCTTGCCGGCGTACTCGTGGAAATAGCTCGACACCCAGTCGTCGATGCGCTCGTGCAGCAGCAGCACCTCGATGCCGCGCGCCTTCAGCGCCTCCAGCTTCGGGTGGTGGCGCGCCGCGTTCCAGCCGTCGGCGGTGAGATAGTAGATGTCTTCCTGCAACCCGGCCATGCGGCCGATGTAGTCGTCCAGCGAGATGCGCTGCTCGGCGCTGTCGCTGCGCGTGGTGGCGAAGCGCAGCAGCTTGAGCACGCGCTCGCGGTTGGACGCGTCCTCGACCACGCCTTCCTTCAGCACCGCGCCGAAGGCTTCCCAGAACTTCGCGTAGTTCTCGGGCTCGTCGCGCGCGATCTTCTCCAGCAGGTCGAGCACGCGCTTGGTCAGTGCGCCCTTGATGCGCTCGACCTGGCGGCTTTCCTGCAGCAGTTCGCGGCTCACGTTCAGCGGCAGGTCGTCGGAATCGACCACGCCGCGCGCGAAGCGCAGGTAGGCCGGCAGCATCTGCTCGGCCGCGTCCATGATGAAGATGCGCTTGATGTACAGCTTCAGGCCCTTGCGTTCGTCGCGCCCGGCCTGGAAATCGAAGGGCGCGTGCGACGGCAGGTACAGCAGCGAGGTGAAGTTCTGGTTGCCCTCGACCCGGTTGTGCGTCCACGCCAGCGGATCGGCGAAGTCGTGGGAAATATGCTTGTAGAACGCCTTGTAGTCGTCGTCCGACAGGTCGGTCTTCGCCCGTGTCCACAGCGCCGAGGCCTGGTTGACGGTTTCGAGCTCGGGCGCCGGAGCCTCCGCATCGTCCTCGGTCTTCGCGACCGGCTTGAGCATGCGGATCGGGAAGCCGACATGGTCGGAGTAGGTGCGCACGAGCGAGCGCAGCTTCCAGTCCTGCAGGTAGTCGTCGGCGTCCTCGCGCAGGTGCAGGTAGAGCGTGGTGCCGCGTGGCGTGTCGGCGGGCGCCGGCTCGATGCTGAACTGGCCGTCGCCCTTCGAGCGCCAGGTCCAGGCTTCGTCGCTGCCGGCGCGGCGGCTGGTGACCGCGATCTCGTCGGCGACGATGAAGGCCGAGTAGAAGCCCACGCCGAACTGGCCGATCAGCTGCGCGTCGACCTGCTGGCCGGCGGCGATGGATTCGAGGAAACGCTTGGTGCCCGAGTGCGCGACCGTGCCGAGGTTGCGCATCAGCTCCTCGCGCGACATGCCGATGCCGTTGTCGCGCAGGCTCAGGGTCCTGCTGTCGCGGTCGGCGACGATGTCGATGGCCAGCTCGCCGCCGTCGGCCAGCAGGCCGGGCTGGGCCAGGGCCTCGAAGCGCAACTTCTCGCAGGCGTCCGAGGCGTTGGACACCAGCTCGCGCAGGAAGATGTCCTTGTTCGAGTACAGCGAATGGATGACCAGCTTGAGGACCTGCTGGACATCCGCCTGGAAGGCATGGGTCTCGGCCTGCGGGGCCGTCTCGGTGGTGGCGTCGGTGCTCATCCGGAAGCTCCTGGAAAGTCGTTGGAACGGACAGACCGCGGAGATTGGGCGCTGGTGGCAGGGTTTCAAGGGGAGAAGACGGCAGGGGGCGCGAAGCTGCCGCCGCTTCCGCGCCGACAGGTGCCGCCGGGCCGGGCAGGCCCCGGCGGCACCGGATCGTCAGCGCGACTTGATCGCGCGTTTCAGGGTCGCCTCGCCCGCCGCACCCTCGGCGAATATCGGGTCGCCGGTGGTGCCGACGTCGAACAGGCAGTCCCGCTGCAGCTTCTCGTCCTTGACCCGCGCGCAGACCTCCCGGGCCAGTTCCACGTTCCTCGGATCCATCGGCGGGATCTTGTCCGCCGGGTAGGGCTCGCTGACGAACTTCTCCGGCCCCAGGTCCTGGTCGTAGTCGAACAGGCTTTCATTGACCCCTTCTTCCAGGGCGAGGGCCCGCGTGGTCGTCCGCGTGCCGGTCAGGCTGCGCGTACCGATGCGCTTGCTGACGCGCCACTTGTCAGAGAAGCCCGGGCTCGTCCATTCGCCGGGCTTGAGCACGCCCATGATGCCGTCGGTCGCCTGCGTGTTGTAGGCGCGGACGTTGAGGTACCAGACGTTGCCGTAGGACCAGAAATGCGCGTTGGCGGTCATCTTCGTGCCGTCCGGGAAATCGACGACGATGCCGGTGCTGCCCTGCGGCGAGACCCTGCCGCCGTCGAGCGCGACGCCGCCGGCAGGCAGCGAGGCGAGCGCGCCGTCGATGCGCAGCTGCAGGCCGGAAGGATCGGGCGTGAAGCCGGTGCCGGGCTGCCAGGTCACGCGATGCTTGCCGACGCGCGCGGCGACGGCGGTGTTGACGCTGACCCAGGGCAGGCTGTCCACCGGACGCTGCCGGGTCTGGAATTCCATGCCCTGGCCGCGCAGCGCGACGAATTCGCCGCCGGTCTGGAAGTCGTAGTACAGGCCGTTGACGGTCCTGATGTGGGGATCGCCGTCGTTGTAGCCGTCGTTGAGCGAACCGTAGTGCAATTGTTCGTTCGGCGACCCCGTGCCGCGGTTGGCGACGCCCGGCCACGACGGCGTCACGCCGAAGATGTTGTTGGCCCAGTGGATCGCGGCGCGCACGGCCGCGGGCGACGCCGTCGGATAGGTCTGCAGGTAGCGCGCGGCCACGCCGGCCACGTGCGGCGCGGCCATCGACGTGCCGCTGATCGTGTTCGTCGCGGTGCTGCTGCCGATCCATGCCGAGGTGATGTTGCTGCCGGGCGCGAACCAGTCGAGGCAGGTGCCCCAGTTCGAGAAGCCCGAGCGGGTGTCGGTGCTGTCGATCGAACCGACCGTGATCAGCGCAGGCACGCGTGCCGGGGAGAAGCCGCAGGCGTCGGCATTGCTGTTGCCCGCCGCGACCACGACCGTGGCGCCGCCGGTCTGCAGGTTCAGGGCTGCGGTGTCGAGCGATGTGTTGGCGCCGCCGCCGAGGCTCATGTTGACCACGGCCGGCAGGACCCGGTTGGCGGCGACCCAGTTCATGCCCGCGATGATCGTCGACAGGGCCGTGGTGTTGCCGCAGCCGAAGACGCGGACCGGATGGATCGTGACGTTCTTCGCGATGCCGTAGACGGTGCCGCCGATGGTGCCGGAGACGTGCGTACCATGGCCGTTGCAGTCGTTGACGCCGCCGCCGACGAAGTCGGCGCCAGGCCCGATGCTGCCGGTGAACTCGGTGTGCGCGGCGTTGATGCCCGAGTCGATGACGTAGGCGTGCACGCCCGCGCCGGTGGTGTCGTAGGTGTACCAGCCATCCAGCGGCAGCAGGCGTCGATCGACACGATCGAGTCCCCACGTCGCACCGGTCTGGATGGTGCCCAGCGTGGCGATGCCGTCCTGCTCCACGTAATCCACGCGCGGATCCGCGAGCAGCCTGGCGAGCGCCTTGTCGTCGGCCCTGACCACGAAGCCGCGCAGCACGCGGTCGTAGGTGCGGATCAGGCTGGCGCGATGTTGCAGGGCGATCGATTTCGCGGCGACCGGTACGCGGCTGATGCGGCTGGATTCGCCGACCAGGCTCGCGGCCTGCGGCTTGAGTACCACGATGTACTGGCCCTTGATCGGCTTCGCGGTCGTGCGCAACTGGCCTGCGAACGCAGGTGCAGCGGCGCAGAGCAGCGAAGCGCCGACGGCGAAGGCGAGATGATGCATCCGAAGTTTCATCGTACGTTCCTTGTCCATGGTGTGAGTGACGATGCGGACTGAACAGTCCTCTCGATCGGTCCTTCCGATCGGTCCATCAGGCCAGTCCGTTGAGCGGATCGCGTCACGCCGGTTTGTGCGATCACGAATGAAGCGTTGTCCATGCTTCCTTTCCTGCGACCCGCGTCTGCAGCCTACGCCTGCGCGATGACGGGTGTCATCCCCTGATCCGGTGAGATGGATGCAGCGCGATATCCCGTGTCAATCGATATGCGCGCCTGGCGATGATCGATCAATGACGGATGCTGGCGTCGATGCGTTTCGCTGCATGGCGATGCGCGTCCGGCGATCGAAGACGCGCTCGGAGTGCGGATGACGTCGCGGCAATCGCCTGTCGAATCGTCGCGATCACTTCGCTCGCGCGGCCAGCTCTCCGCATCGTCGTGCCAGGCAGGCTGCGAGTTCGAGCGTCGCGGCCGATGCGCCGGCAGGATAGTGCATGGTCAGGAACAGGCGCGGCGTTTCGGTAAAACCGTCGCGACGACCGAGCACCCGGTGCGAGGTTTCCGATATGGCCCGTCGCGGCAGCAGGCTGAGGCCCAGGCCGTCCGCGACGGCCGCCTGCAGGTTGGCGAGATTCGGGCTGCTGTAGGCCACGTGCCAGTTTTTCTGGTGCGCATCGAGCCAGGCGAAGATCTCTTCGCGATACAGGCCGCCCTCCGGGAACACCGCGACCGGCAACGGCTCGCGACCGAGGCAGGGATGTCGCCTGCTGTCCACCCAGGCGAGCGTCTCCGGCCATGCGTGCATGCCGTCGGGCCGTCGCTGCTTGGCGAGGATGAGTTCGAAGTCGCCGCGCGCATAGCCGGCCACGAGGCCATGGCTCATGCCGCTGGTGACTTCGAGTTTCACCGCGGCGCCCATCCGCCGAGCGAATGTCGACAGCACCGGCGTCAGCGCACGGCCGCCGAGGTCCTCGGGCACGCCGAGGCGGATCACTTCCTGCTGCGCGACCCTGCCCA
This sequence comes from Lysobacteraceae bacterium 2PB, assembly GCA_005502915.1. Taxonomy (GTDB): domain Bacteria; phylum Pseudomonadota; class Gammaproteobacteria; order Xanthomonadales; family Xanthomonadaceae; genus Lysobacter_I. The sequence continues at coordinate 136,729 of SCMT01000009.1, forward strand.
TCGCCGCACGCGCTTCCTCCCCCAGCGCCAGCAGCCGGCGCGCATAGCCCAGCAGGCGCTCGCCCGCTTCGGTCGTCGCCGGCTGCGGGCCGCTGCGATCGAGCAGCAGGTGCCCGGCCGCCTGTTCGAGGCGCCGCACCTGCTGGCTGACCGTGGATTGCGTCAGGTGCAGGGCGCGCGCGGCGCGGGTGAAGCCACCGTGCTCGACGACGGCGACGAAGGCACGCAGCAGGGTCGGGTCGTGCAGGGTCATTCGTGAAGCCACTGGGAATGATTCGACGATTTAATTTTACACTGGGACCCGCTCTCCCTAGGCTGCGCTGGTCGTCCGCCGGATTCGCGGCGGCCCATCCATCCATTCGGGAGAAGGCAGCATGCAACAGACCATCGACGCTTCCATTCCACGACGACCGGGCGTTTCGAAGGACGCGCTCCTGGTCGAGGCGGCGGAGTCGGGCCATGCGCACACGGTCGAGCGCCTGCTGCGGGACGGCGCCGATGTCGACCATCGCGATCCGCGCGGCAGGACGGCCCTCCTCGCTGCGACGCACGCCAACCGCGTCGCATCGGCACGGCTGCTGGTGGCGGCGGGCGCGGACGTGAACGCGAAGGATGCGATCGGGGACAGTCCCTACCTGTACGCAGGCGCGCGCGGACATCTGGAGATCCTCGAACTGCTGCTCGCCCACGGCGCGGACCTGCGCAGCACCAACCGCTACGGCGGGACCGCGCTGATCCCTGCGGCGGAGCGCGGCCACGTGGAGACGGTGCGCCGGCTCATCGAGGCCGGCGTCGATGTCGATCACGTGAACCGCCTCGGCTGGACGGCGCTGCTCGAAGCGGTGATCCTCGGCGATGGCGGCGAGCGTCACCAGGCCATCGTGCGTCTTCTCCTGGACGCCGGTGCCGATCCAGCGCTGGCGGACAAGGACGGCGTGACGCCGCTCGAACATGCCCGACGCCTCGGGCACCATGCCATCGCAGCCCTGCTGCAGACGGCCATCATCGGAGGTAGTACGCCGTGACCTCGCCCCGGTTCCGTTTTCCGCTGCGTTGGCGGCCCATGCTGCCTTTCGCCGGCATCGCCGTCGTGGTGGGCGGCCTGGCCGCTGCGTTCGCCTGGACGGCAGGCTGGCTGACGCCCGCGCGGCTCACCGCGCCGCGCCTCGTCGACACCATCGAGAACGGCAAGCCCTTCGCGGGCTTCCGGCGCGCGCATGCCCGAGGCGTGTGCGTGGCGGGTTACTTCGAGCCCGCCGCCGAGGCAGCGACGCTGTCGCGGGCGCGTGTGTTCTCGCAGCCACGCACGCCGGCCATCGGCCGCCTGTCGATCGGCGGCGCCGACCCGCTGGGCGCAGAGGCGCAAGCGCGCGTGCGCAGCCTGGCCCTGCAGTTCGATACCGACGACGGCCAGCAGTGGCGGTTGGCGATGAACAGCTTCCCCTTCTTCGCGGTGTCCACGCCGCAGGCCTTCGCCGAGCAGATCGTGGCGTCGCGACCTGATCCGGCCACCGGCAAGCCCGATCCGGCGAAGATGCAGGCGTTCCTCGCCCGTCATCCGGAGGCCGCCAACTTCATGGCCTGGGCCAGCTCGGCGCCGTGGTCCAGCAGCTTCGCCAATACCGCCTACAACGGCGTGCATGCCTTCGAATTCACCAACGCGTCGGGCGAGCGCCGCTACGTGCGCTGGTCGTTCGTGCCGCAGGCGCCGTTCGAACCGCTGCCGTCCGAGCGGCGCCAGGCCGCCGAGGCCAGCTACCTCACCGACGAGCTGGCCGCACGGCTGGCCAGCGGTCCATTGCGCTGGACGCTGGAGCTGACCCTGGCCGAGCCCGGCGATCCGATCGAGAACCCCTCCCGGCCCTGGCCCGAAACGCGCCAGCGTGTGGCCGCCGGCACCTTCGTGCTCGAGCGCGCCTACGATCAGGCTACCGGCGACTGCCGCGACATCAACTTCGATCCCACCGTGCTGCCGGTCGGCATCGCGCCCTCGCGCGACCCGGTGCTGGCCGCGCGCGCCGCGGCGTACTCGGTGTCGTTCAACCGCCGCCAGCGCGAAGTCGCCGGTGGCGCCGGCCAGGCCACGGGAGACGACCAGTGAGCGAATCGCGCACGCACTTCACCCGCACCGCCCGCTGGCTGCACTGGTCGATGGCGGCGATGATCCTGGCGATGCTGTTCATCGGCGTGGCCATGGTCGCCTCGCTCGAACTGCGGCCATGGCTGATCGACCTCCACCGTCCGCTGGGCCTGCTGATCCTCCTGCTGGCGCTGATCCGGCTGCGGCATCGCCGTCGCAATCCACCGCCGCCGTTGCCGGCCTCGCTGCCCACGCTGCAGGCCCGCATCGCCGGCGCTTCGCACGTGGCGCTCTATGCGCTGATGTTCGCGATGCCGCTGCTGGGCTGGGCGATGTCGTCGGCTGGCGGTTCACTGGTCACGCTGCCCTTCGGCTTCACGCTGCCGCCACTCGCGCCACAGGATCCCGCCCTCTACACCGTATTGCGCAGCGCGCACGGCCTCCTCGGTTACGCCTTCTTCGCGCTGGTGCTCGCGCACGTCGCCGGCGCCCTGCACCATGCCTGGGTCAGGCGGGACGGCGTGTTCGAGAGCATGACCGGCCGGGAGTGATGCAGGCTCGCCGGGTGTGGAGCGCCATCGCGTATCGCGATGGCCGGAAATCCCGACTGGTGGATTGCCCGAAGGAAGATGGCGCGCCTGGAAGGGCGAGGGTCCGCGTTTGCGCGGCACTGCCGCGCGCGGCCCGGAGCGCCATCGCGTATCGCGATGGCCGGAAATCCCGACTGGTGGATTGTCCGAAGGAAGATGGCGCGCCTGGAGGGGCGAGGGTCCGCGTTTGCGCGGCACTGCCGCGCGCGGCCCGGAGCGCCATCGCGTATCGCGATGGCCGGAAATCCCGACTGGGGGATTGTCCGAAGGAAGATGGCGCGCCTGGAGGGATTCGAACCCCCGACCAACGGCTTCGGAAGCCGCTACTCTATCCGGCTGAGCTACAGGCGCGTGATGCCCATTGTCCCCGATTCGGGCGATCGACGCGAGCCTCCCCCGTCCGCAGTGCCCTCCGATGAGCGAAAGTCCCGAAATTCCCGTGGAAAGTCCCGCCTGGCGCGAGCGTGCCCGCCTCTACTGGGCGCTGGTGCGCGGCGACCGGCCGATCGGCTGGCTGCTCCTGCTGTGGCCGACCTGGTGGGGCCTGTGGCTCGCGGCGGAGGGCGTGCCGCCCTGGTGGACGCTGCTGGTGTTCTCGCTGGGCGTGTGGCTGACGCGCTCGGCGGGCTGCGTGATCAACGACTACGCCGACCGCTGGCTCGATCCCCAGGTCGAACGCACCCGGGGCCGTCCGCTCGCCACCGGCGCGGTGCGCGGGCGCGAGGCGCTGGCGGTGTTCGCGGTGCTGATGCTTGTCGCGTTCGCGCTGGTGCTGACCATGAACCGGCTGACCGTGCTGATGAGCGTGGTCGGCGTGCTGCTCGCCGCCAGCTACCCCTACCTCAAGCGCTACACCTACCTGCCGCAGGTCTATCTCGGCCTCGCGTTCGGCTGGGGCATCCCGATGGCGTTCGCGGCGATCCGCGGCGAGGTCCCGCCGATCGCGTGGATGCTGTACGTCGCGAACATCTGCTGGACCACCGGCTACGACACCTGGTACGCGATGGTCGACCGCGAGGACGACCTGCGCGCGGGCTCGAAGTCCACGGCGATCCTGTTCGGCGACATGGACCTCGTCGCCCTCGGCGTGCTCTACGCCCTGTTCTTCCTCGGCATGGCCTTCGTCGGCCGCCAGGCCGATCTCGGCATCGCGTACTGGGCGGGACTCGGCGTCGCGCTGGCGCTGGTCGCGCACCAGTTCGTCATCGCCCGCCATCGCGAACGTGCGGCCTGCTTCCGCGCCTTCCTCGGCAACCACTGGGTCGGCATGACGGTCTTCATCGGCCTCGCGGTGGCGCTGTGGATGAAGGGCTGAGGAGTCAGCGCGCGGCTTCCGCAGCGAGCGCGCCGATCCTCGCCCAGTCCTTCGCCTTCAGCGCATCCGCCGGCACCATCCACGAGCCGCCGACGGTGAGCACGTTGGGCAGCGCGCGATAGGCGGGCGCCTTCGCGGCGTCGATGCCGCCGGTGGGACAGAACTTCGCCTGCGGGAACGGGCCGGCGAAGCCCTTCAGCGCGGCGACACCGCCGCTGGCTTCGGC